>CBDDBZ010000038.1:0-562657 GCA_965225945.1 Alphaproteobacteria bacterium
GCACGCGACGCAAAGCTGTGTCTCAAATCATGGATCCGCACGTCGGCGAGCTCGGCCCGCGCCCGGATGCGCCGCCAGGGGTGCTGAAGGTCGGTCAGATGGCTGCCCGGCTTCCGGCCCGCGATCACCCACGGGTTGTCCTCGTCGCGGGGCAGGCCCTCCAGCAGCCGCGCCGCAGAGGGCGCCAGCGGCACCGCGCGCCCCCAGTCTTGGTGTCGGGAAGCCGGAGTTCGCCCGCATCCAGGTCGACATGCTCCCACCGCAGCTTCTGAATCTTCGACAACCGGCAGCCCGTCAGCATCAGAAGTCGGATCGCCGCCACCGCAGAGCGGGTCGCTGGAGGCGTCTCGGATCGGTCGTCAGCATCAACGGCTTCATGTTCTACGACCATCTGTGCGGGGAGTGGGGTGCCGGAGCCGTCGACCTGGTGGTCCATGTGCACCGATGCTCCGTGCCGGACGCGCTGGCCTTCCTCTCGGAACTGCAGGGCCACTCCCGCCGCACGGCACATCGTCTCTGCCCACGGGCGCCGAGCCCGCTCAAGCCGGCGCGATCGCAGCGTCAATGGCCGCAGGTGCAACGCTACCTCGTCGACCAGCGCGGCCTCTCGCCCGTGCTCGTCGCCTTGTGCCGAGACCTCGGCCTCCTCTACGCCGACCACCAGGCCAACGCCGTGTTCCTCTGCCGAAATGCCGCCGGTGAGGAAACCGGCACCCAGATCCTCCCCACCGGCGCTCAGCGTTCAGGGTCGGGCACTGCCAGAAAACTGGCGCCTTCCCCGCTCACGCCGGGAAGCTTCTGGATGTCCTGGGGGACCGAGTGGCCGCTCACCGTGCTCATCGCAAAGAACGCCATCGACGCTCTGTCGGTCCTATCCCTCCAGCTCGTGCCGGCCACGCGCAAGGGATGTGCCGTGGTCTCCACCGCTGCCGTCCCGGCAACCATCCCCATCTGGATCGAGGCCTGGAACCCCCGCCGAATCTACTGTGCCTACGACGCCACGCGCGACGGCGATGACGCCGCGCAACGGCTACTCCGAAGGGACAACAGGGTCGTCCGCGTCCGGCCCGCCCTCGACGGCGACGACTGGAACGACACGCTCATGCGAGACCACCTCGGCGAACCGTTGGAGACCGATGATCGGCGGATAAGCTGATCCGCTGCCGCCCGATCACGGCCGAAACAAACTACAAAATCCTGCCCTCGTCACCGTCCTTACGGCGGCGGCGCGCAACCGTCAGCCCAAGACAACGCCCCGCGCCGGAACTTCAGCGAATAAGCGCGCTTCTACGCCATCGTTAACAAGCACCGCCGTCGCCTTGTGCAAATTCTCGGTGGAGGTCTAAATCGCCACGAGGTCCGAAAATTCAAGAACCGCTGCGATGGTCATTCTGTTGAGCGTGGTTTCCTCGGTGACAACCGCAGGTTGAGGCGGCTGGCGCAAGGCCGCCCAAACTCGCCGCGCGTGTTAGGCGATCCCTCCGCCACCAGCAGCTTTATCCAGCCGGCATGTTCCATCGCCGCCAGCATACGCCCCAACTCGCGCCGGCTGTCGATGTCGCCGCAGATCTCGCAATGAGTGGCTGAAACCGGGATCGCTTAGCCCCGCCACTAGGATCCGTATAGCCCATAATCCCTGCCTGACTTTCGTCCAAACTCCCATGCCGCTCTCCTATTTTCCTCAAATTCCTCCTCTTTCCCGAACGCCTTAAGTGCAATACCAAAGCTCAAGAGTCCTCGATACATGTAGTTCCAAAAATCATCCCTGTATTCCTTATGGCGACTCGTTCCAAGAATGCCATTTGTGTGAAATCTGGGCGGATTCCCAAAATAGATATCCATGATTTGGTCAGATGCACCGTGCAAGTATCCCGAATACATTTTGCTGACCGTTCTTGCCGCCTCTGGACCGCTTCCCGATTTGTCGTCAGATATCTTGCCGTCCAAATAGGATCGAATCTTTTTTCTGGGAATCACTGGACGTTTTTGGGTAGAAGACATTGCGGTTTCGGCGTCGAATTCCTCTTCATAGAACGCAACCAGATATCTCTCATGCAGCTCAGAAATGCCATCGTGGATGATCGCTAACGACAAAAACATCACATCTTCGTTAAATTCATAAAGCATTCGATGTAAGGACGCCTGTTCCTGCACGAATCCATGTTCAACAAGCAACCTCGCGGCACGAAGACCACTTATTATTCGAACCAGTTTCTGAACAATCGCCTGCTGGATAGTTGGTCCTCGAATCGATACGCTATAGATTCCTCGTCTCCAATTTTTCTGTTCCTCTGCACCGGGTGGGGCAACATGAGGAGAAGAAGCGATAACGTTCGATCCATATGGTCCAACGCGTCATCGTAGCTTTCCTCCATATCTTTTCCCTTTCTATAAGTGGAGCTGCACGACATGGCTTCCCGTGCGTCTAGGAATAGCCAAGGGAGTCTGACCCGTCTCCGCCTGCCCGGTCCCTGTCGCGGGAACCGCCCAAAGCAGCTAGCGCCGGTAGATCCTGGCTCAGACGGGGTTCCACATGCGAAATACGGGACTTTGCCCGAATCGCCTCTGGAACGCGGCGAAAATGTCGTCCACCAGCTTCATGCTCTCACCGGTGTCGCCCGCGACGGCACCCATCACCACCCTTACCGGTTCCAGCTGCAAGGCACCTGTAGGCGGGAGCCACTGTCCCCGGCCTTCCAGGACGGTCAACCCGGCTTGGAAGGGCGTGGTGATCGTGTCCGCAAGGAAGCCGTGCCACTCAACGCTCTGGTTCACGTGCGTCCCCCGTGTCAGTTCAGTGAGGGAGTCCCAAGCTGTAGCCGTAACTCGTGCGCGACGAGCCCGGTCCGTTTGACCGTCACGACATCACTAGTTCCGACAACAAGCAAAACCCGCCTGGGAGGACTCCCACCGTCCTTGTCCAAGGCATGCCACCACCCTGCCGCCACACAGAGCTCCCGGTCATTTCGGCTGGTGCTCGAAGTCCTGAAACATGCAGGTGCTCCGACACGGGAATCACTCGTTTCCCACTCGGTTCCCTGATTCGTTGAAGAAATACTGGCCCAGCACGAGGTTTACTCCACGCTGGATGAATTTTCTCTCCCCACCTTCATCTCGCCTTCCTGCCGCGGCAGAGAGATAGAAACGATACTGCCCGACATCAAACCTCCAACGGTAGGCTGTTTTCGGTGTAGCCCAACCCGCATGAACGGCTTGCAGCTCGGCTATCGCCATGACCAGGGAAACAGGGTTGCCGTCCGCCCGCCGCCACAGATTATCGTCACCCAGGAACGAGGTTCTGTCGCAGTTGGAGAACTGCCAGCCGTCGTTGTCAATCAGCTCCCGGCGAGAGCCGTATGGATGGGTATGGAAATCGCCCAGCAAGGAAAGGTGCGGCGACCAGTGCTTGACGATATCGTCCTGCAGAGCGATCACGTCGGAGAACACGTCCGCGCGATCGTTGGCGACCTGCGCCGACACGCATACACTTATCCGGTCGACATGCACATGTTCGGTCCCGCCGTCCGGGCCGGACCGGCGGAACCCCCACAGGTGAGCGTAGGTCTCTACCGCTTCGCGGCCGTCGTCGTTGCCGAATGCGTAAGCTTCGCATGCGGCCAGTACCATGCTTTCCAGCGCGCGTTCGGATATCGTCATCTCGATGGTCACGGGTCCGAAGTCCTAGAAGAAAGTGCGTTCGCAGAAGCGGTGGGCGCCCGAGCCATAACCTGTCATGCCATTGGGGTAGTCGCAATGGCGATGTCCCGCCCAATGTTGAAAAGTGCGAGATAGGCATCGTCTGATCGAGAGGCTACGCGGCCACCTCGATGTCTTCAATGACGGACTTTGCTCCGGCCTTTCTCACCGCCTCCCGCAGGGCGGCGTCAAGGACGGGGAGCTGGCGGTAGGCCTTGAGGCGGCGGAAGGTCTTTTGCGCCTCCAAGAGGCCGGCGGCGGTCCAACGCAGCGCCATCTCGGCGTTGCGCCAGCGCTTGACGTTCCGCTGCACCGTCTGGACGGTGCCGATCGCGTTCTCGATGGCGTTGGTGCAAGCCAGCGAGCGTCGAAGTTGCGGCGGGAGGCCGAGCCGGATCACGGTCAGGATCTCGTCCAGGCCCTCCAGGATCGAGCCCGAGACGCCGGGTGCGTCATGCTCCAGACGGCGGGCGAGGTTGCGCAAGAGCCGTTCGGCCTTGGCCGCGTCGTCCTGCTGCCAGGCCTGCCGCAAGACCTTCCTGACGCCGGCATGGAGGCTCTCGTCCAGCCGGTCCGTGATGTTGCGCCCCTTGTGCACCTGGCAGCGCTGGAGGGCCGCCGCCCGCCCGAAGGTCCGCCGGATCGCCTTCGAGAGCGCCTTGGCGCCGTCGACGATGTAGAGCCGAGGCCGTTCGGGATCGAGACCGCGCTCGATCAGGTTGTCGAGCATGGCTTGCACCGTGGCCGCGTTCTCCGTCGCGCCCTCGGCCAGGCCCAGCACGTGCTTCGCGCCGCCGGTGTCGATGCCGATCGCCGCCACCATCAGGTGATCGCCGACATGGAGCCCGTCGATCTGGAGCACCACGAGATCGAGATCGTCGAGCGGGCTCGCCAGCCAGGCCTTCAGCTTGCTTCGCGTCAACGCCACGAAACGGCGCGAGACCGCCGACTTCGAGGTTGCGTCACCCGATGCCGCCGGCAGATCGCCGCCCGCATCGTCCGGCAGGCGCACCGCGCGGGCATACTTGCGGGTCGAGACGTTGATCACCATCAGATTCATCGCCCAGGCTTGCAAGAGTTCGGGTTCCGACAGCAGCTCCCAACTCGGCAGGCTCATCTCCCGACCCGCGAAGTCCCGCACCCGAGGGCGCTCGACCTTCACTTTGCCGCCGTGGTAGGCGATCTCGCTCCGGGTCGTGCCCCATCGATGGCCCTTGCGCTCGCCCGAGCGGGCGTGGCGCGAACCGCACAAGGCTTCCGCGTCCGCCGACATCATCTCGTTCAAAGACTCGAGGCCCGCCAAAAGGCAGAAGCGATCGACGCTCATGCGCAGATCGTCGAAGGCCTCCGGCATCGATGGCAAGAGCCGACAGGATGGTTCCGAGGAACGGTCGTTGCGTGTAGTCTTGGTCATGGCGTCGTTCTCCTTGATGGAATCAGCACCCAGAGCCTAGCGGCTCCAGGCGGACGACGCCTACTTCAGCTTTTCAACAGAGCCCGGGACATCCCCGTCGCAATATCGGGTCGGATATGCCACCCCGTGCGTACGCATTGCCGGCTTTATCCATTTGAATCAGCGACTGTTTTCCCTCGCCCAATCGCACATCCGGGGACATGCAACCGTTTCTATCTCATGGACGAAATCCGACACCGCCTAGTGTCCCGTTTTCGCAATTCGTATGCTCTTGGACTAGATGCCCAACTCTGGAGAGTTGATCCAAATGTGCGCTCCGCGCCTACCCTGACGCCGCCGAGGCCAGACGTTGCCCGACCGAGGTGAGAACCCGGCAATGCCTAAAACATGCGAACTTCGCGACCGGGACACTAGGCGGTATTGCCTCTTCAGAGCCGTGCAGCCATCAATCGGGTGTGGGTCTGGTATGGAAAATCTAAGTCATTGATTTAGTGCGATTTTGGTGTCGAGACGGACGGCCGAAAACGGCTATTCGTGACAATGGGCCGCTCCAAGGCAGGATATTGTCACGACGGCAGGGTCGAGCAGGGGAAGGTGGGAACGCTCCGCACCGCCAGAAGCGGTACGATGCCGTGTCTCGAAACCCAACATCGGGAGCATTCCCATGGCAGTATCCCCGCCTCCGGCGCCTTCGTCCATCGATCTTTCCGGCCTGCCTCCTCGGGTCGTCGAGGCGGCCGCCCGGGTGCTCGCACTGTGTCGCGAGGAGCTTCGTCCCGAGCCGCGCCCCGAGGCGCCCGAGGAGGTCGAGTTGCGGGTGCGTGAGGCCACGAACGAGTTCGCTCGCGATGTCATGGGCGCCGTCATCGAGAACCGGGACGATGACGCTTCCCGGATCGAGCGGGACGGGCAGAGCTGGTTCCGGGTTGCGGCGACGCCGAAGACGATCATGACCTCGCTCGGTCCGGTGACCTACCGGCGAGCGCGTTACCGCAGCGGCGCGAGCGGGGCATCGCCGGTGCCGGTCGACGAGAGCCTGGGCCTCGTCGACGATTACCTGACGCGGCCGGCGGCCGAGCTCGGTCTGCTGATGATGGGTCACTGCACGGCCCGGGAAGCGGCGGCGTTCTTTGCGAAGACCGCCGCCATGACGCCGTCGGTGAGCACCCTGCAGCGCCTGACCCTGAGCATGCACGAATGCTGGGAGAGCCTCGGCCCGGAGACGCTGGGCAGCATCCGTGAGGCCGAGGGCATACCGCAGGACGCGACCACCGCCTCGGTCTCCCTCGACGGCGTCATGGTGCCGCTGAGACCCGGCGAGGACGGTCGCGCCAAGGCCTCCTGGCGCGAGGCCGCCTGCGGCACGGTCTCCTTCCACGACGCCGAGGGCAAGCGCCTGAAGACCCTCTATCTCGGACGCATGCCGGAGAGCGGCAAGCTCACGCTGAAGGCGCAGCTTGCAAGCGAAGTCGCACACATCAGGCGAGCGCGCCCCGAGATCGGGATCGTCGCTGTCGCCGATGGCGCCGCCGACAACTGGACCTTCCTGGAGACCCTGTCGCCCGAAACCGAGGTGATCGACTTCTGGCATGCTTGCGAACATCTGCAAACCGCGTCCGACCATGCCGTGGCGCCCGGCTGGTTCGAGAAGTACCGCGAGATCCTCCGTCACGATCCCCGTGGCGTCGCCAAGGTGATCCGGGCGCTGCGCCACCTTCGCGATGCCGCCGCTGCGCCGGACCGGGCCGAGACCGAGCGGGAACTCGCCTTCTTCCGCAAGCATCGCCATCGCATGCGCTACCACGCCCTGAAGGAAGAGGGCATCGCCATCGGCTCAGGCGTGGTCGAGGCTGCCAACAAGACCCTGGTGACACAGCGCATGAAGCGCTCCGGCATGCGCTGGCGGATCGTCGGCGGACAGGCTGTTCTGACCTTCCGCGCCCTGATCAAATCCGGCCGCTTCGAGCGGGCATGGAAGGCCCTGATCAGCGCAACCGACACACCGGCCAACGACAACATCAGCCCACGTGCAGCAGCCATGGCAATCGCTGCCTGAACTCAACGAACCAAGCCGCAGCCATCACTGCCATGCGAGACTCGCACCCCATCAATCGCAGTTCGAGTACGGCCAAATCCAGCCCTGTTTCCCGTCCGATGCGCCGAACAACGCTCCGGGCGGTCGCCTCGACGTTGCGCGTTCCGAACGGCTCGTGCGGCTTGCCCTGAAGCGACAACACCGCTTTCCGGAGGTTTGACCAACTCTGGTTGGTCGTTTTCCTGATTTCGCGGATTTGGGCGTCGATTTCGTCGCTGGATGCGGCGGCGGGCAATGGTCCGCGGCCAGTGGGCTCGCTACCCCCGACCAGAAGCAGGATCGTCCAGTTGATCGTCCAGGATCGCGTCGAGGTCGACACCGGGGTCGGTGACGAAGTTCGGCGGATCGCAGACCGGATCGGCGCGGAAATGGAGGTCCCACGCCGCCTGGCGAACCGCCCTCTCCAGTTCCGGATGTGGATGCTGCCGTTCCGTCAGCATGCCGGCCCAGAACGGCATGTAGCAGAGGTTCCATCCGGCGGTGAACGCGTCCGGATCCCAAGGATGCCCCCAGACGTGGCGAACGCCGTAGCCCAAAGCGCGCTCGATCCGGCGTCCGGTATAGCGCGCCCAAGCCTGTTGGGCCTTCGAGTTGTCGCCTAGCTTAACTTCTCGTCCCTGCCACATGGCGTGGGCACCCCTGTCGAGCTTGGGGTAGTGCTCGCGGCTGAGTCTCGCCCGATCCGGATACAGGGGCGTGTTCTGCCGGACCCTGTCCGGGTGG
Organism: Alphaproteobacteria bacterium; assembly: GCA_965225945.1. Classification (GTDB taxonomy): domain Bacteria; phylum Pseudomonadota; class Alphaproteobacteria; genus JASLMY01. Next base: position 7,929 of record CBDDBZ010000038.1, read on the forward strand.
ACGAAATAGGAATGCTCGAACGCCGCCTGGAGGATCGTCGTACCGCCGTTCTGGAAATAGCGTTCCAGGGACTCCACCGGCGACACGAGCCTGCCGTCGTATATGCGGGTTTCGGGCAAGAATGATCCCCCAGTGCCATTCGGACCCCGATCGCTTGACGCACCACTATCCCGGGGAGGATGGAGACCGGCTTCCACGCTCGAACTGTATCCATAGCACGGGCCGACCGGTACTCCCAGGCAGGCGGACGCTGCCCGGTGCCGTGTTCCTCTTGACGATCCAGCCTCGCAATCGACCCGATGCGCCGTTCCGAAGCGCCCGCGGCCGGCCTCGTCGGTGATGGCCCCTCTCCCGCAAGACCTGCGGCGCGGCCAACCCGACGGTGGCCGTTCGGAACGGCCCTGGCGCAACGGTCCCCGCCGCCAGGAGGGGAGCCCGGCTGGGAAGGGGCCGGCGGCCGGATCTCAGGGGGAGGGCATCCGCCCGCCGCTCATCATCACCGGCAGGATGGAGACGGCACGATGACGGCAACGATGGCGATGCCCGGCAACACGGCGGATACGTTAGAATCGTACTCTTGAAGTTGGGTCACAGGTTGAGCGTGACGCTAATGCAATCTGTGTCGGACGGGCGACTCGCCCCCAGTCGCGATATCGACTTCATTCACTTCCGCATTCAGCGCCCGGTGGTGAAACTCTTTCCTTTTCGGCGGGAGCCACCCCTTCAGTTCCCAGTGCCCATCTCTTGACTGTCAGGCACGGAGCTTCACCACCGTCGCCGTGTCGCCCGCCAGATACCTCGCCCATTCGGCCATCAGCGCCCGCCGCCGGTCGAGCAGGTCGGAACGGAAATAGGCCCCTTCGACGCCGCCGACGGTATGCGCCAGCGCGGCCTCGGCGAGCTCGCGCGGCTTCCCGGTCTCGGCGCACCAGTCCCTGAAGCTCGAGCGGAATCCGTGAATCGTGGTCTTCTCGACAAGGCCGGTCGAACGGAGCAGCTTACCCATTGTCGTCTCACAGAGCGTTGCCCCCGCCCGGGTCGGCGACGGGAACAGCAAGCCGGAGTCGCCCCGGAGCGGTGGAACGGCGTGCAAAGTTGACCCCTGTTGAGGGGTGATCGGCGTCCAAATTTGACCCCCTGAGCCTGGCTAGTCCAAGTCACCTCGTTTTTGGGCGGACGAGGTGGTGGGGGATGTTGGTCGTGGAGACGATAGCGCGGATCCGGCGGGAGTATTTCGTCAAGGGGAAGCCGATCAAGGAGATCGTGCGGGACGTGAAGGTCTCGGGCAACACGGTGCGCAAGGTGATCCGTTCGCAGGCGACGGCGTTCACCTACGACCGGCGGGTCCAGCCGATGCCGAAGCTGGGGCCGTGGACGGCCGAGCTGGAGCGGATGCTGGAGGCCAACGAGACCAAGTCGAAGCGGGAGCGGCTGACGCTGCTACGGATCTCCGAAGCCCTCGAGGGTCTGGGCTATGGCGGCGGCTACGACGCGGTGCGGCGCTACGCCAAGGCGTGGCGGTGGCGCCGTTCGGCATCGACGGCGCAGACCTATGTGCCGTTGGTGTTCTCGCCGGGCGAGGCCTATCAGTTCGACTGGAGCCACGAGTACGTGGTGCTGGCGGGGGTGACGACCAAGGTCAAGGTCGCGCACGTCCGGCTGTGCCACAGCCGAATGTTCTTCGTCCGCGCTTATCCGCGCGAGAGCCAGGAGATGGTGTTCGACGCCCACGACCGGGCATTCCGGCTGTTCCAGGGTGCCTGCCGGCGAGGCATCTACGACAACATGAAGACGGCGGTGCAGACCGTCCTCATCGGCAAGGAGCGCGCGTTCAACCGGCGCTTCGTGCAGATGTGTGGCCACTACCTGGTCGAACCGACAGCATGCACGCCGGGAGCGGGATGGGAGAAGGGGCAGGTCGAGAACCAGGTCGGGATCATCCGCGGTCGGTTCTTCACCCCGCGGCTGCGCTTCAAGACCTACGACGAGCTCAACGCCTGGCTCTTGGACCAGTGCGTCGCCTACGCCCGGCGTCATCCCCACCCGGTGTTCAAGGACAGGACTGTCTGGCAGGTGTTCGAGGACGAGCGTCCGTCCCTGGTCGGCTATCGCGGGCCGTTCGACGGCTTCCACGCGGTCCCGGCGTCGGTGTCGAAGACCTGCCTGGTGCGCTTCGACAGCAACAAGTACAGCGTGGCGGCGCGCGCCGTCGGCCGTCCGGTCGAGGTCCATGCCTACGCCGATCGCATCGTCATCCGCCAGGACGGCGAGATCGTCGCCGAGCATGCCCGGCGCTTCGGCCGCGACCAGACCGTCTATGACCCGTGGCACTACGTGCCCGTGCTGGCGAGGAAGCCCGGTGCGCTTCGTAACGGCGCGCCGTTCAAGGACTGGGCGCTGCCCGGCGCCCTGGGTCGCGTGCGCGTCCGGCTCGCCGGCCACGACGACGGCGACAGGCAGATGGTCGAGATCCTCACCGCCGTGCTGGCGGATGGGCTGGCGGCGGTGGAGGCCGCCTGTGCCGAGGCGCTCGCTGGCGGCGTGTGCAGCGCCGACGTCGTGCTCAACATCCTCAATCGTCGGCGCCAGCCGTCCGAGACGGCGCCGATCCCGACGCCCGCGAACCTGCGTCTTCGCTTTGAGCCGGTGGCCGATTGCACCCGCTACGACCGCTTGAGGGGGGTCGGCCATGGAGCGCCATGAGGTCCTGGAGATGATGGCCGCACTCAAGCTCGCCGGCATGCGCGACGCGTTCGACGAGGTGCTCGCCGACGGCCTCAAGCGCCAGCATCCGATGCAGCGAATCATCGGCGAGCTGTTGAAGGCCGAGATCGCCGACAAGCAGGCGCGATCCATCAAGTACCAGATGAGTGGCGCCAAGCTGCCGCTGGCCAAGGAGCTGGCCGACTTCGACTTCACCGACACCCCGGTCAACGAGCCGCTGGTCCGCGAGTTGGCGGTCGGCGGCTTCCTGGCCAACCAGCGCAACGCCGTGCTGATCGGCGGCACCGGCACCGGCAAGAGCCATCTCGCCGTCGCCATCGCGCGGGCCTGCATCCGCGATGGCGCCCGGGGCCGCTTCTTCAACGTCGTCGACCTGGTCAACCGGCTCGAGGCCGAAGCCCGCGCCGGCCGCCAGGGCCGGCTCGCCGATCAGCTGGCCCGGCGCGACCTCGTCATCCTCGACGAGCTCGGCTACCTGCCCTTCGCCCAAACCGGAGGCCAGCTGCTGTTCCACCTCGTCAGCCGGCTCTACGAGCGCACCTCGATCATCGTCACCACCAACCTGACCTTCGGCGAATGGCCGTCCGTCTTCGGCGACGCCAAGATGACCACCGCGCTCCTCGATCGTCTGACGCACCACTGCGAGATCATCGAGACCGGAAACGACTCCTGGCGCTTCAAGAATCGGTCCTAAAGGCAACCGATCCACCTGCCGCCCGGTCGCCCAGGTGGGCCCACAGGAACCTCCCACGCGCGGTCCGCCGCCAGCCGCGTGGTGGGCGCGTCGGCCCGCGCGCGGGCCCCTCCTATGGACTACCTGTACGACCTCCGCCGTGCATCCCCAAAGGGGTCAACATTGCACGCCGATAGGGGGTCAATGTTCAACGCCGATTGACAGCGAGATCAAGAACGCCTGCCCCGGTAGCTGCCGCTAAAGACTCATCCGCCCGGAAGAAAATCGCTTCCGGCGATGCCGAGGGGAGAGATAAAGCGGCTCTACCCCCTCGAAGAAGTGTTCGCTTATTGGCGCCTCCCGCGCCGCGCCTCTCGGGGACGTTCCCACGGTCTCGAATCGGCGACGTCGCGACCCGGGGGGCAACCCGGGAGGGCGATCCGGAGGGCGACCCGGGGGGCCAGGGGCGGTTCTCGGCGGACCCCGGTCACGCCGCCGGCCCCTCGGCCCCCGCCGCCGGCGACACCCGAGAACCGGGTCGCCAGGCCCGCGCGAACCACAGCTCGGAGGAAGTGATTTTACAACGGCATGTTCAGAAACCTTCTTTTTGGGCCGATTCGGAGCGATTTGGAAAAAAATGAGGCCAGAATGAGCACGTCTTTTCGCCTCGCAAGGCCCGATTCTCGGCTCCCGACGCACGAAAACGTAATGAATCAACGCGAACAGTAATGTTTCTTGCGCCCGGGTCGGGCCCATCGCGCCCGCCGTCCTCGTCGCGCCGCCGCTCGAGCATGCCCACGGCTTCGATTTCGAGCGGCGGACCCACGCGGCGCCCGACGCCACCGCCGATCGGGACGAGGCGAGGCGGGCCTTCATCGAGAAGCGCGGGCCCGAAGTCAAGGGGACATGACGCCCGCCCTCAGACCACCGGCGAGCGGCCGCCATCGACGTTGATGGCGGTGCCGGTGATGTAGGAGCCGGCGTCGGAGGCGAGGAAGCAGGCGATGTTGGCGAACTCTTCCGCCGTGCCGACGCGGCCGAGCGGCACGCCGCGCTGCTTCGCCATATCGTCGAGGAACTCCTCGTAAGTCATTTGGTCGGCGACCTTTTCGTGCCAGCGGACCCACTGGTCGCTCTCGATGAAGCCAACCAGGAGCGCGTTCACCAGCACGTTGTGGGCGGCACCTTCCTGGCTCAGGACCTTGGTGAGCGCCATGCCGGCGGCGCGGCTGACCGCCGTCGGCGCGCCGCCACCAGGCGGCGCCTTGGCGCCGATGTTGAGGACGTTGATGATACGTCCCCATTGCCGTTCCGCCATGGCCGGAAAGGCGAGGCGGGCGAAGCGAATGGCGCCGAAGAGCTTGAGCTCGAGGTCGTCTTGCCACATTTCGTCGGTGATTTCGACGAAGGCGCCGGTCCGCGAGGTCCCGGCGTTGTTGACCAGGATGTCGATCCGGCCCAGCTCGGCGATTGCTTTCGCAAAGGTGTCGGCAACCGCGCCCGCATCGGCGACGTCGCAGGATATTGCGACCACCCGCCCGCCCGTCGCCGCCTCGATCTCGGCCTTGGCGCTTTCCAGTACCTCCGGCCGCCGGGCCACAATCGCGACCTCCGCGCCCGAGGCGGCGAAAGCGCGCGCCATCGCCTTGCCGAGGCCGGCGCTGCCGCCGGTAACCAGCGCCTTGCGGCCGTCCATTCTCGCTTCCATGTCGAAACCCTCCCTAGTGGATGAAATCCAACATATGGTACCCTTACGATCCCATATCCTGGTTTCTCGCCAGGAGGGCGCCCGCCGGCGATGCCGGCACATCGTCAAGGGTGCCCGACGCAGCGAGAAGCCAGGATTTGGGAGAAGCCAGGATTTGGGAGAAGCCAGGATATGGGAGAAGCCAGGATATGGGACCCGAAGGGCGGCTTCCCGAGCCCGCCGGACGCGTTGCCCGGCGCTTGTGATGCGCCCGCATCATGGCGCACCGGGCGCCTTTCCGGACGAACTCGGGAAACCGTCGTAGGGGTGCCATATGTTGGATTTCATCCACTAGGCCGTGCCACCGGTGCCGCGCCGAATGCTTACCATATGATGAGAATCGTCATCGCGAGCGAGCGAAGCGAGCGCGGCGATCCAGTGGGCGTCGATGCCTATCGCCAACGTCGATATCCGGGGCGCCACCCTGGATCGCGACGCTTCGCTCGCGATGACGGTAAGGAATGCGGCTAATCGAAGAGGAACACCCCCTTGCCCGTCGTTTGGGTATCGAACAGCGAATAGGCCTCCTCCGCCTGATCCAGCACATAGTGATGGCTGAACAGGTGGTCGACGTCGATGCCGCGATCGGCGATATAGCGCGCGCATTCGCCCTGGCCGATCGCCGAGAAGGTCCACGAGGCGACGATGGTGAGCTGCTTGCGGATCATGTCGGGGCTGACGTTGATGGTGACGTCGTTGCCCTCGCCGACGAAGCAGACCGTGCCCCAGGTCTTGGCGGCGCGAACGGCGTTGATCCGGGCCTCCGCGATGCCGGTGCAATCGAGGGTCAGGTCGGCGCCCTCGCCATGGGTCAAGTCCTGGATCGCCGCGACGGAATCGACGTCGTTGGCGCTCGGATCGATCACCGCGTCGGCGCCGAACTCAACTGCCAATTCGCGGCGCTCCGAGCCGATGTCCAGCGCGATCACCCGCGCTCCCATGGAAGCGGCGAGCTGCGTCGCGCTCAGCCCCACCGGTCCCTGGCCGAAGATGGCGATGGTGTCGCGGCCCGAGAGGTTGATCCGCCGAAGCGCGCCATAGGCGGTGCCGGTGCCGCAGGAAATCGCGGCGCCGGTGGCAAAGCTGAGCTCGCCCGGCAGCGCCACCAGCGTGCTCGCCGGGATCACCATGTATTTCGCATGCGCGCCGTGTCCGGTGGCGCCGTAGACCACGACGCCTTCCCGGCAGAGCTGCTGCCAGCCGACGCGGCAGTGCTTGCAATGGCCGCAGCCCTTGTAGTGATGCACCATCACCCGCTGGCCGACCTGGATCTGGGCTTGCGAGACGCCCTCGCCGATCTCGGCGACGATGCCGGAGGGCTCGTGTCCGGCGATGATCGGGCCGTCGATATCGCCGAGCCCCAGCGCGGCGGTGCCGCCGCCCTTGGGCGCGCGGTAGAACTTGAGGTCGCTGCCGCACATGCCGGAGGCCTTCATCTCGATCACCACCTCGCCCGGGCCGGGCGAGGGATCCTCGAAGTCCATGAACGCGAGCTCGCGGTCCCCCATGAAAACGACGGCGCGCATGATCTCTCTCCTCCTCCTTGGTGGCCTCAGCCGGCGCGAATGAATTTCTGGAAGGCGTGGCAGGTCAGCGGCGCGAAATGGTCGATGGCACCGGAGGCCTTGACCACTTCGCCGACGTATAAGTCGCCGCGGCTGTCCGCCCAGATCCCGTGCGGCACGATGAAGTTTCCCGGCAGCAGGGGGTTCCAGCCGCCGATCTGCGCCTGGATGTTGCCGTCGAGATCGCAGATCGTCACCCGGGCGATCGGCGCGTGGCCCACCGGCGGCAACTGCATCAGGTTGTAGTGCGGCACGTCGGACGGCGGCACCATCCAGCCCAATTCGGCGATATAGAGGTTCTCCTGCTCGTCGATAAAGAGGTCGTCCGGCCGGTTGACCCAATCCCAGAGGTCCAGGAACTCGCCGTCGGCGGAGAAGATCTGAATGCGGGAATTTTCCCGGTCGGCGACGAAGACCCGGCCCGAGCGATCGACGGCGATGGCGTGCGGCAGGTTAAATTCGCCGATGGCGCTGCCCGGCCCGCCCCACGAGGTCTCGAGCTCGCCCTCGGCCGAGAACCGGTGGACCCGGGCATTGCCGTAACCATCCGAGATGAAGAGCTCGCCCTTGGAGCCGATGGCGACGTTGGTCACCATGTTGAAGGGACCGCCCGCCCTCTTCACCGGACTTTCCCCGAGCTTGAAGCCGGTATCGGCCGGGTTCTCGCTATCGCCCAGCGTCATCAGCAGCTCGCCCGAGGTGGTGAACTTGCGCACCGTGTGGTCGAAGTTGTCGCAAGCCCAGAGGTGGTCGTCACGGTCGATGAAGATGCCATGGGCGTTGGTGAAGATGTCCTCGCCCCAGGCATCTAGGAACCGGCCTTCCCGATCGAACACCATCACCGGATGATCGCCCCGGTTGAAGACGTAGACGCGATCTCGAGAATCGACGGCGACGCCCGCCACCTCGACGAAGGACCAACCCTCCGGCAGCCTCTCCCAACCCTCGAGGACCTCGTATTCGAACTTATGCGGTCCGATCGCCATTCGTGTTCCCTCCCCTCGCCGCCCGGAGCCCAAGTCTAGAGGATCGAGCACGCCGGGCGCCAGCGTGGTTCGCTCGGGGCGGTAAATCGGCTACCCTCGATGCGGCTTCGGGAGGCAGGCATGAACCAAACGCAACGGGTGCCGGTCGTCGATATCGCGCCGCTCAGCGCCGGCGACGAGCAGGCGAGGGACGGAGTCGCGGCGGCGATCGGCGAGGCCTGCGTCGAGATCGGCTTCTTCTACGCCCTGAACCACGGCGTGGCGGAGGACACCATCCGCCGGGCCGCCGGGACCATGCTGCGGTTTTTCCGCGCGAGCCCGCACCTGAAGCAATCCGTCAAGGCGAACGCCAACCACCGGGGCTGGCATGGGCTGGGCGATGCGTTGATGCGGGGCGCCAAACGTCCTGACCTGAAGGAGTTCTATCAGGTCGGCCTGGAGCTGGGGGCGGGCGATCCGGACGTCGTGGCCGGCGAGCCGTTGCGTGGTCCCAACCTGTGGCCGGATTTCATGCCGGAAATGCAGGCCGACATGACCGCCTATTTCGACGCCGTGGCGGCCTGCGGCCGCAAGGTGTTGGAGGGCGTGGCGCTCAGCCTCGGGCTGAAGCGGGACTTCTTCCAAGATAAATACGAGAAACCCCTGCAACGGACCCAGGCGGTCTACTACCCACCGCAACCGCCGGAGCTCGGTCCCGACCAGTTCGGCGTCGCGCCGCACACCGACTTCGGCTGCATCACCCTGCTTTGGCAGGACGACAACGGCGGCCTCGAGGTCGAGACCCCGGAGGGCGTCTGGATCCAGGCGCCGCCGATACCGGGAACACTGGTCTTCAATATCGGCGACCTGCTGGGCCGCTGGACCGACGGCCATTACCGCTCGACCCCGCATCGGGTGATCAACCGTTCGGGCCGGGAGCGGTTGTCGATCGCAACCTTCTACGACCCGAGCTTCCGCGCCGTGGTCGACCCCCGCGAGATCGGCGCCGGCGACCACGCGGCGGCGCGCGGGGAGGCCCACGGGGAAGCGACGACCGCCGGCGATCACATCCTCGGCCGCATCGAGGCCTCGTTCGGCTATCGCAAGCGCCTAGGCTGAGCCGGCGGCGATGGCGAGCGAGACGAGCCCGGGACGAGCGAGCCGGGAATGGCCGTTCGTCATCCTGGCGAGCTTGGTCGCGGTCGCCATCACCTTCTCGCTGTTCTACGGCACCTCGTTTTTCCGCGACATGGTGATCGTCTTCGAGGGCGGCTACAGAATCGCGGGCGGACAGGTTCCCTTCCGCGATTTCTACATCCCCGGCGGCGTCGTCTTCTTCTACATGCAGGCGTTGGCGATTTTACATGCAGGCGTTGGCGATTTGGATCTTCGGCGCGAGCGCCCTTTCGATGCCGGCGCATGCGGGTCTGTTGGCGGCGATCGTCGCCCTGATGACCTACCGCTTGGCCCGCGAGGATCTGGGACCAGCGCTCTCGCTGACGGCGAGCGCATTCATGGTGCTGTCATTGAATGGAATCTTCGGAAGCCCCCACTACGGCTTCGTCGCCTATTTCTTCTTCAACGTGGTCTGCCTGCTGCTGCTCCGGCGGTTCGAGCGGCCGGTCTCGCCGGGCTTCGCCGCAATTCTGGCGGTGCTCAGCGCTCTCGCCATCTTGAGCAAGCAGGATCTCTTGGTGACGGTGCCGCTGGTGGCGCTCTACCTCTGGCTCTCAGGCGCGGCGGACGCGCGGACGGTGCTGCTCGCCTATCTCGCCCCCCTGGCGATAATGCTCCTCGCCACGGCCGCCCTGTTCCAGCTCCAGGGTGATTTCCTCTACTGGTTCCACCATGGGCAGGCCCCGCACCAATCGCGCTTGCCGGTGCCGGGGGATCTGATCGGGGCAATCGCCAGCGATTGGCGGTTTTGGATCGCGCTGGGGGCCATCGCGGCGCTTCTCTGGCGTCGAGGGCCGGCGGGCCGGCAGCGTTCCGGGTTGCTGGCCGTCCTGTTGCTCGCGCTGCCGCCCCTCGTCCTCGCCGAGACCTCGGGGCTCGAGGAACAAACCCGCCTTCAGGGCATCCCGTTGCTGTTGCTGGTGCTTTATCGCCTCGCGACCACGAGCGAGCGCCTGGCGGAGCTTGGGAAACGAAGCGGAATTCGACGACGGACGCTGACACACCTGGCTAAGACGGCGCTGGTCGGGGCGCTGCTGGTTCTCGTGACGCCGGTCGCCCTCCTGGTCTCCCTCGACGTCAACCTGGCCCATCACTTGGGCCGACCGTCGCTTTCCGGCGTCGGTGACGGAGACGTCCGGATCGACGAGGGCGCCTATCGAGGCGTATTGCTGCGCGAGGCGGCGGCCCGAGATCTGGACCGGATCCGGGCGCTGATACGAGAACGTGGCGCACGGGTCGTCAACCTGATTTCATACGCCTTCATTTACGCCGACTTCGATCTGGCCCCACCGAGGGGCCTCCCCCTCTGGTTCGACCATGGAATCACCTTCTTCGACGCCCAGTTGCCGGCGCTGACGGAAGGCCTCGTGGCGCGAAAGCCCGAGGTGTTGTTGCTTCAGGACGCGCACAATCATCACGACCGGAAAGTGCACGGGCGCCTGCGCGACTATTTTCTCGCGCACGGCTACGAGCGGGTGATGCGGGCGGCGTCACCGCGCGCCGATCGGCCTATCGACGTCTTTGTGCGAAAGCGCTGAAATCGGCGGAATTCCAGGGCTTTTGGTTTCCATCGACATCAATGTGGCGCAATTGCTCGACCGCCCTTCGCTCTCCGGCGTCGGCGACGCGGACGCGCGGATCGAGGCGGGCGCCTATCGGGGCGTGCTGATGCGGGCGGCGGCGGTCCGCGACCTCGGCCGCATCCGCGCGCTGATCCACGAACGGGGCGGCTCGTTCGTCGCCTTCACCTCTTAGGGGTTCATCTACGCCGATTTCGACCGGCCGCCGCCAACCGGCCTCCCGCTCTGGTTCGATCACGGAATTTCGTTCTTGGATGATCAGATAGCGGAACTGACGGAAGGTATCGTGGCGCGAAAGCCGGGGCTCTTGTTGGTTCAAGACGCACACGACCATCAATTATCGGAATCTTCACCGTCGCGTGGTGGACTATTACCTCGCACACGGCTACGAGCGGGTGATGCGGGCGCAATCGCCGCGCACCGACCGGCCTATCGAGGTGCTGGCGCGAAAACGCTGAAAACGGCGAATTTTAGGACCTTTCGCAAGACCGATGCGCCGTGGCGCACGGCTCCGCTGGGGCGAAGTGTGACGATTGCCACTTTGATTTTCGCCGCGCGTGACGATATGATACTCAGGCTGCGGCTCGCTAGGAGAACCACGGCTGGGCGAGGGGCCGAACAGACCTTCGAGGCACCCGTCGCGCGACGCTTCCGCTGGCAAAACGAGAGTAGAACATGGCCAAGGTACTCCTGATAAACCCGCCGCGCTTCAACGAGCTGATCGGCAAGAATCCGGCCATCGTGGAGAAGCATCGCGGCTTCAATCCGCCGCTCGGCATTCTCTCGCTCGCCGGATATTTGGAAACCCACAGCCACCATCAAGTCGAGGTGCTGGACGCCCAGCCTTTGGGTTGGACTTACGACGAATTGCGCCGGGTGATCGCGGCTAAGAGCTTCGACGTCTGCGGCATCACGGCGATGACCTTCACCCTGATCGACGTCATCCTGACCTGCCGCGTGGTTAGGAACGTGGCGCCCAGCGCCAAGATCGTGCTCGGCGGCCCGCACGTCCACCTCTTCCCCGACGAGACCATCGCGCTGCCGGAGGTCGATTACCTGATCCAAGGCGAGGGCGAGATCGCCTTCAAGGACTTCCTCGACGCGCTCGACGCCGAGCGTTCGGTCGCGGACCTGCCGGGCCTGGTCTATGCCGAGGACGACGGCGGCGTCGTCAACAAGGGCATCGCGCCCGCCACCAGCGATCTCGACTCCCTGGGCCTGCCGGCGCGCCATCTGCTCGACGTCAACATGTACACCTCGCTTCTCGGTCGGGACAACACCATCACCACGATGTTCACCAGCCGGGGCTGCCCCTTCCGCTGCACCTTCTGCGATCGGCCGTTCTCGCCGGTGCTTTCCGGCTTCCGCTGGCGCTCGCCCCAACACGTGGCGGACGAGATGGAGGAGTGTCTGCGCCTCGGCATCAGGGAAGCCTTCATCTACGACGATACCTTCACCGTCCGGAAGGACCGGGTGCACGAGCTCTGCGACGAGATCATCAAGCGCGGCTTGAATTTTCGCTGGGACGTCAGGGCCCACGTCAACACGGTCAACCAGGACTTGCTGAACCACATGGCCGAGGCCGGCTGCGACCGGATCCACTACGGCGTCGAGTGCGGCAACGACCGGATGATGAAGGTGATCCGCAAGAACACCAACGTCGAGCGGGTGAAGAACGCGTTCCAATGGACCAAGAACGCGGACATGGAGGTGCTGGCCTATTTCATCATCGGCCAGCAGACGGAGACGGCCGAGGACATCCAGGATTCCGTGCGGCTCGCTCGCGAGCTCGATCCCACCTATGTCCACTTCACGATCTTCTGCCCCTATCCGGGGACCGAGATCTACATGAAGGGGCTGGAGACCGGCGTGATCAAGGAGGACGTCTGGCGCGCCTTCGCCAACGACCCGAAACAGGGCTACGAGCTGCCGGTCTGGGAAGAGATCTTCACCCGCCAGGAGCTCCGCGAGATGCTGGTGAAGTGTTACAAGGGCTTCTACCTGCGCCCCGGCTACGTGATGCGCAACATGGCGCGGATCCGGGGCGCCGGCGAACTCAAGCGCAAGGTCCGGGCCGGCCTCTCGGTGCTGACCATGACGCCGAACCAGAAGGTCTTCGGCAAGAGCCTGCGCGAGAAAGCCCGTGACATCGTGCCGAACTCGCCGATCGACGTCCACGTCGGCTGACCCGATCGACGAGACCGGCGAGGCATCCCAGACCAACCGGGCCCGGCCGCCGAGCAGCTTCGGCGAATTCAGCGGCTGGGCCTACCCTAACTCGCGCACCCGGGGCCTGTTGCTGGTCCTGACGGCGACGGGCATTCTCGCCTGGCTCGCCCATGTCGTGGACCTCGGCGCGCTCGGCGCCGCGTTCGGCCGCCTCACTTGGCATTATCTCCTCGCCGCCGGCCTGATCACGGCGTGTTTGCCGCCGGTCCTGGGCCTCCGCCTGCGCCTGATCCTCCGTAGCCACGAGATCGACCCGGGCTGGAGGCGCTGTACCTGTATCGTGCTCGGCATCCATCCCATGAACGTGGTCTCGCCGGCTAGGCTCGGCGACGGCTTGCGCATCGTGGCGCTCCGCCACGTGGCGGACACGGCGACGGTCATCGGCCTGGTGGTGGGCGAGCGCCTGTTGGATGTTGCCATGCTGGCGGGAATCGCGACGCTCGCGGGCCTGATCGGTGGGCGCCCCGAACTGGCGGCGATCGCCGTTGCGCTGCTGCTCCTCGCCGGCGGAATTGTGGCGCTCGCCGCCCTCTCGAACCGGCTGTCCTTGCCGAAGCGGCTCGCGCCGATGGCGTCACGGCTGGCGAGCGGCCTGCTGGCGCTGCGCCGCTCGCCCCCTCACCTCCTGGGTGCGTTTGTGCTGACGCTCTTGCATTGGTCGTTGACGATGACCCTGGTGAGCGTGCTGTTCACGGCCGTCGGCTCCGCCCTCGATCCGCTCACCGTGGCGACGGTGATGCCGCTGGCGATATTCGCCGGCATGCTGCCGGTGACGCTGGGCGGCCTGGGCACGCGGGAGGCGGCGCTGGTGGCGTTGCTCGCCGGCCAGGTCGCGGCACCCGACGCGCTGGCGGCGGGCCTGCTCTATTCGCTCTTCACCTATGTGCTGCTGGGCGCCTTCGGTCTGCTCTTCACGCGCCGCGCGCTACGCTATTGAGGGGCGGGCCGGCTCGGGCCGAACTTCCCCTACCTGGCCCGTCGCCGATGGCCCCGACGAATGCCGTTGCCGGCCTCGGGCCGGCGGACCATCGACGAACGGGACCGGTTCGCCGCGCCGCGCACGGCCCGGCGGCGGCGCGTCTAATTGGTCTACATGCCGGCCGCGGACCGGATCTTGTCCATCAACTCCTTGCCGACCTGCTTTTCCATCCAGGGCCATTCCTGCTCATAGACCAGCTTCTTCGCCTGGGCACGCTGCTCCGGCGTGAGCTCGATCACCTCGATGCCATAGTCCTTCACCTTTTGAATGAAGGACTGGCCGAGGGCCTCGGCGTCCTGCCAGGCCTTCGCCGCCGCAGCATCGGCGGCCGACTTGATCCACTTCTGCTCGTCCCCGGAGAGACCATCCCACCAATCCTTGTTGACGATCCAGAAGGCATGCTCGAAGTAGTCCCGGGTCAGGATATAGGCCTCCAGCACGTCACGCATCTGCCAGATCTCGACCGGCGGGCCGAAGGAGCGAGCATCGACCGTGCCCAGTTGCAGGGCGGTATAGAGCTCGGAGAACGGGATCGGCACGGGCGAGAAGCCCCAGGCCTCGAAGCGCTTCACGCCGATTGGTAGTGGCGGCACCCGGATCTTGATGCCCTTGGCGTCGCCCGGGAACATCCTCGGCCGTTTGCCCACGCCCTTGCGGATGGCGATGCTGCCGAAGTCGGTCGGCAGGGTCACCAGCAGCTTTACGTTCAAGGGGTCCAGCAGCTCGTCGTACACATCGATCATGGGGCCGCCGGGGCCATAGATCCGCGTGCCGTCCTTCCAGTTGTCGACCACGTAAGCCAAGTAGGCGATGTCGAGCCGCTTGTCGAAGTCGGATGCCAGCCAGGTCATCGACATCGGAATCGCGCCTTGCATCACCTGCTCGAACTGGACGACCCAGTCGCCGAGATCGCCGCCCGGGTGGTACTCGACCTCGAGTTCGCCGCCGGAAAGCTCCTTCAGCTTGGCGATGAAATCCTCGGCGGTGACGTGGTTGATGTGATCCGTGGTCATGGGGTGAGCCAGGATGAACTTTTTGGCGGCGTAAGCCGGTTTGGCCGCCGGCAGCGCCGCCAATGCGAGGACAACGACGGCCGCCATCGCCAGCCCCGAGCGCACCGCCCCGGTCAGTGAAAACTTGGTCATGTTGCTCCATCCTCCCTTGCTGTCGACGCGGAGTCGGCGGATGCATGGGCCCGCCAGGGCGGCCCCATCGGACCCTTCGATGATCCGTTCCCGACCGGTTCGCGTCGTATGGTCTCCCTGGCGAAAATCGAAGCCCCTCTGCACCCCGGCGCCAGGCTAGGCCGAGAAGCATAGCATGTCGTGGACACGTCGCCACATCGAAAGCTACACATCGAAAGCCGCGGCCGCCGGCTCATTCGATACCCATCAGCAGGCGCGGCAGATAGAGGCCGAGCTCGGGGATGTAGGTCACCACGAACACCATGGGCAGGTGGCCGAACAGGATGAATTTCATGGTCGGTACGATATAGCGGTCGAGCGACAGCTTGCCGACCGCGCCCGCCATGTAGAGGAGAGGCGCGCATGGCGGCGTGATGTTGCCGAGACCGAGGTTCGTGCCGACGATCGCGGCGAAGTGAATGGGGTGGACGCCGATCTCCTGGATTACCGGCATCAAGATGATGGCCGCCAAAATGCCGCCCGAGACGTCGTCGACCAGCATCCCGATCAGCAGCAGCAGAACGTTGATCATCGCCAGGATCACGAACTTGTTGTCGGAAATCGAGAGCAGGAAGTCGGCGAGCGCCGTCGGCACCTGTTCCATCACCATGGACCGGCTCATGATGAACAGGAAGAACAGGACCATGATGATCGCGCCGGTATTGATGGTGCCTTGAACCAGCGCCTCGGCCGTCTTCGGGAGGGTCAGGCCGCGGTAGATGAAGAATCCCACCGGCAGGGTGTAGACCAGGGCCACGGCCGCCGCTTCCGTCGGCGTGAACATGCCGCTGTAGATCCCGCCGAGCATGATCAGCGGCATCAGCAAGGCGAAAACGGCCCGACCGGTCGAGACCCCGATGTCGCGCACCTGAGCCGAGACGGAAATCTTAGGCGCCACCCGGATCGTCGCCACGTTGCGCAGATAGATGAAGTTCAGGACGCAATATATGAACGCGATCATGATTCCGGGAATGATCGTGGACAGGAAACAGGCCGCGACCGACAGCCCGCCGGTGAGCGCGAATATGATCATTGGAATGCTCGGCGGGATCATCAGCGCCAACACCGAGGAGCAACCGACCAACGCCGTCGCGTGCTCGCGCGGGTAGCCCTCGTCGACCATCTTCGGGATCATGATCGAGCCGATGGCGGCGATCGCGGAAGCGCCGCTGCCGGAGATCGCGCCGAACAGCGCGCAGCTGATGATCGTGACCGCGCCGAGGCCGCCCTTGACGCGTCCGACCAGCGAATTGACGAATTGAATCAGACGGTCGGAAATGCCGCTCGCGCCCATCAAGGTGCCGGCGATGATGAAGAGTGGCAGCGCCAGCAGGGCGAAGCCGCCGGCCAGCCAGAAGGCATGCGGCAGCAGGTAGGAGACGTCGCGGCCTGAGACGACGGAGAATATGAGGGCGCCAATGCCGAAGGAAAAGGCTACCGGGACCTCCGCCAACAAGAGCACCACAATAAGGACGAGAATGATGCCGAGGGTCAACATGCCAAATCAGTCCCCAAGATTTCGGCTTCTAATTGCGCGCCACTGACGTATTCCCTGCAGGGTGAAATACAGGAGCATCATCACGAAGCCGAACAGCATGCTGGCGACCCAAAGGATGGTCGGCCAGCTCAAATAGCTGCTCTTGCGCCCGATGTTGAACGTGAACGCGGCATACTTGTAGGCGTAATAGGAAAAGACGCAAGTCGATACTAGGCAGAGCAGCGTTCCGACAAGCCGGAGCCACGCCAGTTTGATCGGGTTCCGAATCACCAAGCTGGCGATGCCGCCCTTGATATGGGCCTCCTCGCGCGTGACGTAGACGGCGCCCAGGAAATAGAGCCAAAGCCCCAACAGCACCGAGGTCTCCTCGATGCCGAGAAACGGCATCTCCAGACCGTAGCGCAGGACGATCTGCACGACCATGAGAAACGCCAGCGCCAGTGCGACAGTGATGATGGCGGCCCGCTGCAGCCAAGCGAACCATCGCTCGGCTTTCGATAGCGCCTTCGACAAGTTGTACAGCGCCACCGCTCCCCCGATGCGCCCTTACGCGCGACGGCAGCGAACGTCCAGTCGATCGCGTCCATGTTAGCCTACGTCGCGCGCGACATGAAGTCAAAACGGCACTGCGACCGAATCGTGCCTCGCCGCGAGATTGTGTTATCCTTGTAGGTGCCGGCGGCAAGAACGAGGTGGCTGCCTGGCGGAAGCTTTACCGGGAGGCACGCGAACATGAGGACCGCTTCTGAAATGGGCGACGGCGTCGCCTTCGTCGATGGCGAATACGTGCCCGTCGCGGACGCCAAGATTTCCTTCTTCGACCAAGCCGTCATGATGTCGGACGCCACCTATGACGTGGTCGGCGTCTGCAATGGCAGCTTCTTCCGTCTCGAAGACCATCTCGAGCGGTTCGAGCGGAGCATGGCCAAGCTGCGCCTGAAGTTGCCCTACGATCGGGCGGGGATCGCCGGGATCCTGACGGAATGCGTGCGGCGCGGCGGATTGAAGGACGCCTTCGTGGAGATGGCCTGCACCCGCGGTGTCGCCACCCCCGGTACTCGCGATCTCGGCGCCTTTACGAACAAGTTCGTCGCCTTCGCCGTCCCCTACATCAACTTGGCGACGCCCGAGATCGAAGACCGCGGCATGCACCTCTTCGTCAGCTCCGTCGAGCGGACCTCGCCGAAGTCGATCGACCCCACGATCAAGAACTACAGCCGGCTCGACTTCATCACCGCCGAGTTCGAGACCAAGGAGAGGGGGGCCGATCGGGCGCTGCTGCTGGATGCGGACGGTCATGTCACGGAAGGCCACGGTTACAACATCTTCGCCCTTTGTGGCGGTACCTTGATGACTCCGGCCCAGGGTGTGCTGGAGGGGATCACGCGAAAGACCGTGCTCGAACTCTGCGAGGAGACCAACGTCAAGGCGGAGGCCGGGGACTTCACGGCGGACCAGCTTCGGGGCGCCGACGAAGCGATGATCACCAGTACCGCCGGCGGCATCATTCCGGTCACCAAGGTCGACGGTCGCCCGATCGGAGACGGCCACGTCGGTCCCTTGACGACGAGGCTGCGCGACCTCTACTGGGCCAAGCACGACGACCCCGAATACGCGACGCCGATCGACTACGACGCCTGAGCTCGTCCACCCGTCGGGCGGCCACCAGATCGAGCCGGTCTGGAAGCGCCGCGCTTGCATCGTCCTCGGGATCCATCCCTTGAACGTGGTCTCTCCGGCGCGTCTCGGCGACGGGTTCCGCGTCGTGGCACTCCGCCATGTGGCGGACACGGCGACGGGCATCGGCTTGGTGGTGGGCGAGCGGCTGTTGGACGTCGCCATGCTGCCGGTGACGCTGGGCGGCCTGGGCACGCGAGAGGCGGCGCTGGTGGCGTTGCTCGCCGGCCAGGTCGCCGCGCCGGACGCGCTGGCGGCGGGCCTACTCTATTCGCTCTTCACCTATGTGCTGCTGGGCGCCTTCGGTCTGCTCTTCACGCGCCGCGCGCTGCGCTATTGAGGGTGAGTCCGGCGCGCGCTGGTGTGCTAGGATGTGGCCCGAGATGCGGCGAGATCCACGAATATTCCAAGCAGATCTGTATCCGCGCGCCGATGGCGCCGACGGCTGAGGATCTGCGGCTCCGCGCCGTGCCCTCGGGAGGTCTCGCCCCGACATGAGCTTCTCGGCACGACTTTGCCTGCCGATGGTGTTTGCCGTAATGGTGTTTTCCGGCTGTGCGCCCGTGGATCATCACCGGGCGTCAACGGCGAATGCGTCGACGAAACCGGTCACGGCGCCGGCCACGTCACCGGCGGACGGCCTCTGGTATGTCGATATCACCGTCGAAAGTTTTTTCGACGGGCACCTCGGGCATATCGCGCGAACGGTCGAAGTGGCCGGCGGCCGGCTCAAATCCAGCTTTCGCGAGGGGCGTCTGGAAGTTGCGATGACCCTCGACTTCGCCGGCGGCCGGGCAAAGGGCCAAATGGCCGTCGATCCCGGCGCGCGATGGAATGCCGTTTCCATCCCTTTCGAGGGACCGATCGTCGACGGCGCCCTGCATCTCGATCTCTCGGGCATGGCGACCTACGAAATCTTTTCGGGCTTCCGGCACCGCGACCGAGACACGCGCGCGCTTTACGTCGAACTCCGGCTCGAGAAACAACCTTTCTAATGTAGGCGGAAGGCATGGTACACGACGGCATTTACGTAGGACGTTGAAAAGGTTGTAGGATTCCCGATTCACTCCACGACGAGTCAAGAGGGAAATCATGCGAGACAACCCGATCAACGCCCTGCGTGAGACGCTACGATGCGGCTTCGCCTTTCGCAAGAGCCGTCTGGAGAGCCTTTGCGTCTTGGTCTTCGGCGTGTTCGTCGCCCGGACGGTGAACCTCTCTCACTTGGCCTGCCACTTTCCGGGGCGCGCGCGATCCAGCTCCAACTATCGGCGCCTGCAACGGTTTTTCGAGCAAGTCGATTTCGATTACGATCGCCTCGCCGAGTTCCTGGTCGCGATGATGGGGCTCCAGGCGGGGCCGTGGCGGCTGACCATGGACCGGACCAACTGGCGGCTGGGTCGCCGCGACGTCAACATCTTGATGATCGGCATCGTCAACCGCGCCATCGCCATTCCCGTGTGCTGGCGGGTGCTCGACAAGGCGGGCAATTCCAATACCAAGGAGCGGATCGCGATCCTCGAACACGTCCTCCGGCTCTTCGGGGTCGACAAGATCGCCAGCCTCCTGGCCGACCGGGAATTCATCGGCGACGCCTGGCTGGCATGGTTGCAGGAAAAGGCCATCCCCTTTCACATCCGCATCCGATCCAACATCAAGATCGCCAACACGCGTGGTCGCATGGTCAAGGCGAGGGAGCTGTTTCGCGACCTCAAACCCGGGGAAAGCCGCATCCTCTCCAACGCCAGGCGCCTCTCGGAGGCCAGAAAACCCAAGGCCAGGCCCGTCTTCGTCGCCGCGCTCCATCTCAAGACCGGCGAACTGTTGATCGTCGTGACCAACGACGCGCCCGAGGAGGCCTTGGCCATCTACGCCCAGCGCTGGCAAATCAAGACCCTCTTCGCCGCCTTGAAAACCCGTGGCTTCAACCTCGAAGACACCCACATGACCGACCCGGAGCGCATCTCCAAGCTCACCGCCGTCCTTTCCATCACCTTCTGCTGGGCGCACAAAGTCGGCGATTGGCTCCACGAGGCCGAGCCGATCCGCCTCAAAACCCACAAAAGGATGGCAAAATCCATCTTCCGATACGGTTTCGAGTGGATAAGGCGACAGCTCGTCAATCCTATCGACAGGCGTCAAGCCATTGAGCTGATTCGTTTCCTCGTCCCCGGAAAACCACCAGTCCAGGTGCCCAGGCCAAAGCCAGCATGAACGAGTCGTGTACTGTGGGCGGAAGGATATAGGGCAACATCGTTCGCGAAAACGCCGGACCTCGCCACCCGCTCAGTTGTTGCCGACCACCGTGCCCAGCGTGTCGCCGATTTCGGCGTTGATCACCAGGTCGGCGATGGCGTCGAGGTCGGTCGGCTCGCGGTTCAAGATCACCAGGGCAGCGCCGCCGCGCTTGGCCATGATCGGGAAGCCGGCGGCGGGATAGACCACCAGCGAGGAGCCGATCGCCAGCAACAGTTCGCAGCTCACCGCCGCCTCCTGGGCGCGGGCCATCGCCACCTCCGGCATCGCCTGGCCGAAGGAAATCGTCGCGGTCTTGACGATCCCGTCGCACTTGGCGCATTCCGGCAGGGTCTCGTCCACGAGGAAGGCCTGCTTGATCGGCGCCAGCTCGTAGCGCTCGTGGCAGTCGAGACAGCGGGCGTAGGTCGTGTTGCCGTGCAACTCGATCACCTTCTCGTCGGGCACTCCGGAGGCCTGGTGCAGCCCGTCGATGTTCTGGGTGATGACGCTGGTGAGCTTGCCGCGGTCGGCCAGCACGGCGATGGCGCGATGGCCGCGGTTGGGCTTGGCCTGCTTCATCGTCTCTTCCATGGCGAACTTGCGCCGCCAGGCCTCGCGCCGCATCTCTTCCGAGGTCATGAAGTCCTGGAATTCGATCGGCCGATTTTTGGCCCAGAGCCCGCCGGGGCTGCGAAAGTCGGGAATACCCGATTCCGTGCTGATCCCGGCGCCGGTGAAGACGACGACCCGGCGAGCACCGTTCAACAGCTCCGCCAACCGCTCGATTTCCGCCTCGCGCCCAGCGCTCATCGGGCCCACCCCTTGCTCTCCTCGCGCGGCCCCAGGGTGACGCCGGCGGCACGGCCCGTCAACGCAGCGCGAGACGCTCCGCCACCCAGCGGTGGAAACAGTGGGTGGCCGCGTCCATCGCCGGCGAGAAGCGGCCGCCGTCGAAGGCGGGACCGTGGCGGCCCCGCTGCATGCCCTCGACCACGCCGACATCCTCCACGAAGACGCCGCGCCAAAGCGCGGCCAAGGCGCGGCGCATCTCGCCATGGGCCTCGCCCCGCATCTCCTCGGTAGCGAAATAGAGCCCCAGCCGCTCGACCGTCGCCTCGGGCCCAAGCGGGGCCAGCAGCATGGCGAAGCCATGATCGCGGTGCACGCCGAACAGCACGTTCGGATAGAGGGCGATGTATTCCGCCGCGCTGTCCCAGCGGTCCGACAGGGCAGCGAAGTTCGCGAACCCTCGACCGGCGCCGTCGAGCGTCGGGCTGTAGACCTCCGTCCCCTGGCCGGAAAAGGCGCCGGGCTCGACGATGGCGTAGTGATCCTCCAGCCGCGAATAGCTGTTGAGGCCCGGATGGATCGACGGCAGGTGGTAGGCCTCGCAATAATTCTCGACCGCGAGCTTCCAGTTGGCGCCGACCTCCAGCTCCATTACGCATTCCACCCCGCCGGCGAAGAGCGGCTGGTCGAATTCCCGCCAGCGCGCGATCAGGCCACCGGCATGATCCTCGAAGGCCGGCGCCGTGCCCGACAGATCGACGAAGACCACGTCGCGCCAGAGATGACTGCGCACCCCATGAAGCGAGAGCTCGCCGCGTTCCACCGCCTCATGCTCATGCACCCCCGGGCCCCCCACATGCGGTGTCGAGCGAAGCCCGCCGTCCAGGTCGTAGCACCAGGAGTGGTAGGGGCAGCGGATGGTGCGGCCCAGATTGCCCGGCTCCCGCACCAGGATCATGCCCCTATGGCGGCAGGTGTTCTGGAATACCCGAACCGCCCCCCCCCCCCCCCCCGCAATCGCGCAACAGCAGCAGCGGCATGCCGAGGAATTCGATCGGCTTGGCGTCCCCCGGCACCGGCACGTCCTGGCCGAAGGCGATCGCCGACCAGGTCCGCGCGAAAATTCGCTCCCGCTCCCGCTGGAAGGTCTCGGCATCGACGTAGCAGGCGTTCGGCAGTCCGCGCGCCGTCTCGATGCCGCGCGACACCGCCTCGAGATCCGCCAAATTGAGCATGAACGGTCGCTCCTGCTACGAGGCCGCGCGCCTCAAGCCGTGGTTTCCGCGTCCCCCTGCGCTTCCGGCGCCGCGTCGGCGAAGGCGGCGATCGCGAGGCAAGTTTGCTCGATGCGCAGGATATTGGGATAGGCCTGGAGGTCAGTCTCGAAGCGCCGCGCGTTGTAGACCTGCGGCACCAGGCAGACGTCGGCCAGGGTCGGCACCTCGCCGTGGCAGAAACCGCCGCCGTCGGCGCCCAGCATCGCCTCCAGGGCAGCGAAGGTCTCGTGCACCCAATGGTGATACCAGGCACGGATCGCCGCCGGGTCGGCGCCGATCCGATCGCGCAGATAGCTCTGGACCTTGAGGTTGTTCAAGGGATGGATCTCGCAGGCGATCGCCAGGCAGATCTGCCGCACCCGCGCCCGCCCCATGGAATCGGCGGGCAGCAGCGGCGGCGCCGGCCGGGTCTCCTCCAGATATTCCAGGATCGCCAGCGACTGGCCGATCGCGGCCTCGCCGTCGATCAGCGTCGGCACCACGCCCTGGGGATTGACGGCGAGATAGTCCCCCGCCCGTTGATCCCCCTGGCGCAGGTGGATATAGGCCTCGTTCGCGCTCAGTCCTTTCAGATTGAGGGCGATCCGCACCCGATAGGCGGCCGAGGAGCGCCAATAGGTATAGAGCTTCATGTCGCATGCCCCCCGCGCGGCCAGACCTCGGGGAAGAGCGCGCAGGTCATGGAATCGCCGGGCCGGAGCCCATGCCCCTCGATCGGTGGCGAAATTCGCCCCGGCCGCTCGGCATAGCGCGTGTCCTCGCCGAGCCAGCGCGTGGCGTAGGCGCGCCGCCGCCGCGTCGCGGAGCCGTTGCCGGGCGCGCCGTGCACGGTCAGCGCATGGAAGAAGATGCAGTCGCCGGGCGCCATCTCCCATTTCAGGATCCGATGCGCGTCGCGTTCCGCGTCGAAATCGGGGATCTCCTCGAAACCGTCCTCCGGCACGTCGAGCGAGGTATGGTCGGGATCGAAGTAGCGCGGCCGGAAGCGCCGGCCCCAGCGGTGGGAGCCGGCGATGAACTCGACCGAGACGTCGAGCGAAATCGGGTCCAACGGCAGCCAGATGGAGCCGATCATCTCGCCGTCGATCGGGTAATAGGGCTGGTCGTGATGCCAGGGCGTCGGCGCCTCGGTGCCGGGCTCCTTGACCAGGAGATGGTCGTGATAGAAGGAGATTCGGCTGGCACCCAGCAGTGCCGCGGCGATCTCCGCCGCCGGGCTCTCCTCGACGAAGCGGCGGCATTCCGGCCAGCGCCGCCAGAGCTGGAAATCGACGAAGAACTCGCCCGGCTCGCCCTCGGCCGTGTTGTGGCGCGCCATCGGCCCCGGCGCGGCCTTGTCGACCTCCACCGCGTCCCGTAGCATCTCGATCCAGCGTGCTTCGAAACACTGCCTCAGGCAGACCGCGCCGTCGCGGCGGAAGCTCGCCACCGCGTCGCCGTCCACCGGCGCTCGTCGCTCCCGTCCCATGGGCGCATGCTCCCCGGCGCCGCTTCGCGCCACTCCAGATTTCGACCATTGCCGGATCGCGCCCGCCGGTGCAAGGTCCATTTCGCCCGCCCGCGAAATCCTCCGGGATCGGCGGCCGGACATCGCTCTTCCCGCTCCCGCAAGGCGATTCCCGTGCCCGCATCGAATCGAGCCATCGTCCTTCTCGCCGCCGTCTTGCCATGGCTATGTCTCGGCCCCTGGACGGCGTCGGGCGAGAGTGTGCTCAGGGTCCAGGTCCATGCCCGTTTGGCCAGCATCGATCCCTTCTGGAGCAATTCCTACATCACCCGCGATCACGGCTTCCTGGTCTTCGACACGCTGTTCGGGCGGAACGCGCGGCATCGTATCCAGCCGCAGATGGTCGAGAGCTGGGAGGTGAGCGAGGACGGCCTCGCCTATAGCTTCACGCTGCGCCCGGGCCTCCGCTTCCACGACGGCGCCGAGGTGACCGCGACCGATTGCGTCGTCTCGCTTATTCGCTGGGCGGCGCGCGACGCGCTCGGCCAGGCGATCATGGACCGGGTGTTGGAGCTGAAAGCGCTCGACCGGCGGCGCTTTCGCATCGTGCTGAGGGAGCCCTTCGCCCTGCTGCTGTCGGCGCTCGCCAAGACCAACGCGACCGTGCCCTTCATCCTGCCCGAGCGCCTGGCCGAGACCGATCCCTTCGTCGAGATCGAGACCGCCATCGGCTCCGGCCCGTTCATCGCCGAGACGGCCAGCGACCTGCCATCGCTCACCGCCGCGTATCGCCGCAACCCTGACTATCGCCCCCGCGAGGAGGCGGCGAGCGGCACCGCGGGCGGCAAACGGGTTCGGATCGACCGCCTGGAATGGTACCGCGTCGAGGACGAGGATGCCGCCTTCCAGGCGCTGGTCGAGGGGCGCCACGACTTCATGGCCGGCGTCCCCTTCTCGCTCCTGGCCCGCCTGTCGAAAGCGGCAAGGCAGAACGTCTTCCTGCTGGCGACGGAACCGGTGGGGCACCAGGCTTGGCTCCGCGTCAATCACCTCTATCCCCCCTTCGACGATCCACGCGCGCGCCGGTCGCTTCAAATCCTCGTCGACCAAGCGCTGTACATGCGCGCCCTCGTCGGCGATCACCCCCAGTTCTTCCGAAGCTGCGCGGCGTTCTTCGGATGCGGCACGCCCTATGCGGACGACGGCGGGGGCGAGGCGGTGTTGGGGCATGATCTCTCCCGGGCGCGGCGCCTACTCCGCGCCGCCGGCTACGAGGGCGAGGAGATCGTGCTGCTACGGCCGAGCGGTATTCCGGACATTGCGCGACTCTCGGAGATCACCGAGGATCTGCTGAGGCGCGCCGGCGCCGAGGTGCGGGTCGTGGCGGCGAGCTGGGAGCGCTTCGCCCGGCGTCGCGACAGCCGGGAGGCGCCGGAAAACGGCGGCTGGCACCTCTTCCACACGCTATGGAGTGCCGCCAACATCGCCGATCCGCAGACCAACGTCGGCGTCTGGGCCGGCTGCACCGAGGGCGCCTGGTTCGGCTGGCCGTGCGACGACGAGATCGAGGCGCTGCGCCGGCGCTTCGTGGGCACGATGGACGGAAAAGCACGGGTCGACATCGCGCGGCGTATCCAGGCCCGCGCGCACGAGGTGGTAACCTACGTGCCCTTGGGCGAGTTCCGTCGCCCGAGTGCCTATCGCGGCAACCTGTCAGGCATGGTCGAGGCGCCGGTGCCGGTGTTCTGGAATATCGAGAAGCGGTGAGGCCTCGCCGCGCGAGTCGGAGAACCGAAAATGAGCAGCGACGAGATCAGAGCGAGGGGCGGCTGTCACTGCGGCGCCGTCCGCTTCGAGATCAGGGGTCCACTCCGCGATGTCATGATCTGCCACTGCGCCGATTGCCGGCGCATCCACGGCCATGTCGGCGCCCACACGGCGACGAAATGGAGCGATCTCGCCTTCACCGAGGAACGCGGGGTGAGGTGGTACGCCTCCTCGGAGAGCGCGCGCCGCGCCTTCTGCCGCCAGTGCGGCGCGGGCCTATTATTCGACATGCACGGGCGCGACATCGTCTCGATCTGCGTCGGCACGCTCGACGGCGCGACCGGTCTCAATACGGCCTTGCACATCTTCCAGGGAAGTGCCGCGGACTACGAGGCCGGCGACGGAAGCGCGCCGCGCCGCCAGGGCTGGCCCGAAGACGGCGACGACGTCGCCTTCCGCTAGCCTCGCGCGGCGGTGGGATGGCCGATGGTGAAGTCGTTTCGCCCGTCGCTTCTGTCCTCGCCGCGCATCAGGATCAACGGCCGGGTGTGATGGCCGGAGCCCCGCGAATCCTCGATCGGGATATCGTGGTGGTCGTAGTGGCTCGTCGCCGGCATGAACCTGAGCGCATAGCCGACGCGGCGCGTGTCGCCGACGTTGGCGTTGGAGCCGTGCGCGGTGTAGATGTCGAAGATCACCATCTCTCCCGGCTCCAGCAACACGTCCACGGCGTCCGCCTCGTCGTACTGGTCCTGGCGCAGGGTCTCGGGGATGGTGACGGTGTCGCCATGGTCCCGGTAGTGCTCGCCGATCTCCCGTGCCCGGTGCGAGCCCCGGATTATGCGCAGGCAGCCGTTCTCCCGGGTCGTGTCCTCGACGGCGATCCAGACCGAGGTCGTGGCCAGCGGCTTGATCGGCCAATAGCGGCCGTCGCGATGCCAGGGCACGATACGGCCGGTGCCGGGGGGTTTATGGAACAGCGTGGAGCCCCAGAGGATGACGTCGGGGCCGATCACCTGAGAGACCATGTCGAGGATCTCGGGATGGCCGGCGATATCCAACCAGCCGTCCTCGGACCGGAGCCCCTGAACGCCCGAGCCCGGCACGTGGGGCGAGGCCATGGGCTCGTCGCCCTCGAGGTGTCGGTTGCTCTCGATCAGGCGATCGGTGAGTTCCCGCAAGCGCGCGCGCGTAGCCTCGGGCAGCCGGTATTTCGGCTTCAGAAAGCCGTCGCGCCGATAGGCCTCGATCTCGCCCGCATCCACAATCGCGTTCGCCATGTCCGCGCACTACGCTTTGTCAGGCGGCTTGAATTCGCGCGTTCGATTCCTCGAACAGGCGCATGTTCTTCTCAAGGTCATACTCGCCCTCGCGCAACGTCTCGTGGTCCCATTCGCTCCGGGCCGTGTCGAAGAACAGGCCGCCATAGACATGGATCGCGCCGGTCAGACGGGGAAGCGGATTGGTCACCGAATGGATGATGTCACGCCCCAGCGGCGCGCAATCGCGGGGCCCGAGCGAGCGGGCGCCCGCCGCCTCGATCAGGCCGTCCTCGCGATTCGCAAGGCGGCGCCAGAAGATGTTGTCTTCCCGGCCCGTATAGATGCCGATCACCGCCCACATTTCGTGATTGTGCGGCATGATGGACATGCCCGGGCCCCAGACCACGTTGATGATGGTGAGGCTGTCGGAGCTATAAATTTCTCCGACCTCGGCCCGGGTCGGCTCGCCCAATCCCGCCAATACCGCCGCGGGCTCCGAGACGGCGCGGGCCACAACCTCGCGCGCGGCCTTGTGACTGTCGTCCGCGGCGATCGCCCGCTTGCAGTCCTCGATGAATTGGTCGCGCTCGAACATCGCTGCCTCCTTCTCGCCGGTTCTCGCCGGCGCCCCGCCGACATCGGTTGATATTACGCTCTAAGCGCCGCCCACGCCAACCGGAGCCGAGGATGGTGGCGCTCGACGATTGAGGTAGTTGAGGGCCAGGCCCGGGCGGGGCCATGGCATGGCGAGGAGGGTGCCGCTCGACGATAGCGTGATGTAGGCGGTGCGGAGGTCGGGGCCGCCGAAGCAGATGTTGGTCGCGAGATCGTCCATCGGCGTGGCGACGAATTCGACGATCCCGCCTTCCGGCGAGATCACGGTGATGCCGCCCTTCAGGAGCGTGCCCACACAGATGTTGCCGGCCGAATCCACCGCCAGCGAATCGAAGAAGCGGAAATCGTCGACGCCGGCCAGCAGCGTGGCGTGCCACCAGCGCTGCTCGCCCCGGCCCTTGACGATCCGGCCCGGCGCCTCGATCTCGAAAGCCCACATCCGGCCCGCGTGGGTCTCGGCGACATAGAGGAAGCGCTCGTCGGCGGAAAGCCCGATGCCGTTCGGATCCTCGATCGGATGCACCATCTCGACGATTCCCGAGCCGTCGGCGCGGGCGTAATAGACGCTGCCCCGGTCGCGAGTCCGCCAGCGGGCCTTGCCGTGGTCGGTGAACCAGAAGCCGGCTCGGGAATCGAAGACGATGTCGTTCGGCCCCTTCAGCGGCTCGCCCTCGCACTCGGCGTAGAGCACCTCGACCCGGCCGGTCTCGACGTCCACCCGCTCGATCCGGCCGCCTTCGTATTCCTCGCCCGAAAGGCCCGGCACCAGGCGGCCGTCCCGCTCGTGCCAGCGGAAGCCGCCGTTGTTGCAGGTATAGACCTTGCCGTCCGGCCCCATGGCGGCGCCGTTCGGCCCACCGCCGGTCTCGGCGACCACGGTGATCTCGCCCCCGGGCGTGACCCGGGAGAGCGTCCCCCGCTCGATTTCCACCAGCAGGACATCACGGTTGGGCAGCGCGATCGGCCCCTCGGGAAAGCGCAGCCCGGTCGCGACGACCTGCTGCTCGCTCATGGCTCACCTCAAGTTCATTGCTTATCGGGCGTTCAGTAGGCGACGCCCTGCTTGTTGGAAAAGACGTTGGCGCCGGTACCGACGCGCATGTGCAGATCGATATCCGGGTAATGACACTGATCGCCCGGCGCGCGGTCGCCGACGACGAGCAAGACCACCGGCGCGTCGGTCCGGTTGAGAAAATGATGGCCGTCGCCGTCGCCGGCCGGAAAGCCCGCGACCATGCCGGGCGAGAGCTCTTGCGCGCCGGCATCGCTCACCAGGGTCGCCCGGCCCTCCAGCACCTGGACGAACTCGTCCTGCTTGGTATGCCAGTGGCGCTGGGACGAGCCCGCGCCGGGGTCGAGCGTCACGATGTTGACGGCGAAGTTGACGAGGCCCAGCGGATCGGTGAGGCGGCGCACGCGGCGCCCCTCGCAGACCGACCTGAAAGCCTCGGGATAGGAGGAGCCCGTGGTCTCCGGAATCGTCGATGAATTCAACACCGTGCCCATGTCTCGCCTCCCGCCCTTGGCCATGTCGGGCGGCAGCCTAGACCATTCCCGGCCTTGGCGAAATTATCCGAACGCGCCTCGGGCGGCGGAGACCTCGGGCTCGGCCACCAAGTCGGCGACCACGCTGTCGACGTCGGGCTGGTGGATCCCGTAGCGCTCAAACTCCATTGCCATGTCGAGGCTGCTATGCGGCGGGCGCACCTCGGGCGGGTGGCGTTGGGGATCGGCGGCGACGCAACGGATCAGATCGTCCGGGGCGCCGAAAGCCCGCGCGAGCCGGCGGGCGAAGTCCGCATAGCTCAGATCGCGGAGGCCGCTCGCGTGATGGATCCCGACCGCCTCGGCCTCGATCATTCGGGCGATCAGACGACAGACCAGCGAGAGCGGCACCGGCGCCAGATACATGTCGACGAACGGCTGGATCGCGCGGCCCCGGGCGAGCGCGTCGAGCCAGTCCCGCATCAGCGATTCCGAGCGGTCGATCACCTTGCTCAGCCGCAAGATGGCGCCAGCGGTGCCGAGCCCCCGGAGCCCCGCCTCGCCTAGCGCCTTCTGCCGGCCGTATTCGGTGATCGGCGAGACCGCGTCGCCATGCCCACGCCGCGCCACCGTGCCGTCGAACACCTTGTCGCTCGACAGCAGCAGCACGCGGGTGCCGCGGGCCTGAAACGCCCGGGACAGCGCCACGGTGCCCTCGACGTTGACCCGGGACGAGGCGGCCGGATCAGCTGCGCAATCGCGCAGCCGGGCGATCGCCGCGGCGAGCACCGCGACGTCGATCCGGGGCAAGGCCTCGAGGCAATCCTCGACGCGTTCCAGGTTGAGAAACGGTCGCGCGGCCGACGCCGCCTCCAGGCGTCGCGTGGTCGCCCGGACCCACCATCCGAGGCCGCGGAGATGGCCGACCAGGGCGCGGCCGATCCAGCCGTCGCCGCCGACCACCAGCACGCGTGGCGCCTCTCTCATGACCGAAACGGCCCGCAGCAGAGTCCGAGATAGTAGTGCGCCATCGGCCAATAGCCGGTGTGCACCACCTCGTCGTTCATCGAGAAGACGAAGACGTTGCGGAAGTGGCGCCCGAGCACCGTCTTCAGCGCCGCGCCCTCCTTGCAGTTCACGTGGCCGACGACGCTCTGCGGCGAGGCGTGGGCCTGGCTCGCCAGCGAGGGCATGCCGATGATGGCGACGCCGGCGGGATCGAGGGAAGCGGCGAGGTTGGCGAGGAAGCGATCCTCGTCCTCGGGCGCGATGTGCTCCAGGACGTCGAGGCCGTAGGCCGCGTCGAACCCGCCGGAATAGGGCGCGGCGAGCATATCGTGCACCTCGAGCTCGAGCGGCCAGTCGGCGTGGCGCCGGGCCCGGGCGTCCTCGATGAAGATCGGGTCCATGTCGATTCCCGTGACCGCGCCGACCTCTTGCTGCACGATCCGGGTGGCGAAGGCGTCGGCGCAACCGATTTCCAGCACTGCCTCGGCGCCCGACAGCATCTTGGCGACGAACTTGTAGCGCGCCAGGACGAAGCCGAGCCGTTTGGGGTCCTCGTGCCAGACCTGATTGCTCATCATGCCGAGCCGCGCGATCCCCACCTCGTCGGCGAGGCGCAGACAGTCCTCGTATTGGACCTCCTTGGTCCGCGCGCTCATGTCGCCTTCCCCCCGCCGCTCATTCGAAATAGATGCAACCGTAATCGCCGTCGTAGCCCGACTGGGTGAAGGCGAACTCCCATTCCTCGGGCTCGAGGAAGGCGCGGCAGGTGAGCTGCCAATAGAGCAGGTTCACCTTCTCGCGCTCGTTCCGGTAGGATTCGATGGTGACGTGCTTCGGGCCCCGCGCGACCCGCTGCATCTCGGCCAGCGCCTGGTGCAGATCGAAGTTGTAGAGATTGTGGAGCACGTTGATCGAGTAGACGAAGTCGAACGTGTCGTCGGGCCAGGGCAAGCGGCTGGCATGGCCCAGGTGGAGCGAATCGCGAATTTCCGGCTTGGCGTGGCGGAGCGCATAGTCGGAGATGTCTAGCCCCGCGACCTCGACCTCGTCCAAAACTCGGGTGAACTCGTAGAGCAGGAAGCCCTTGCCGCAGCCGACGTCCAGAATCCGCGCGCCCGGCTTCAGATCGTAATGCGCCACCATCGCCTCGGCCACGACGCGCCAGCGGCCATCATAGCGATAGCCGCCATAGCCGTGCCGTCGCTCGCCGTCCCAATAGGCCTCGCCGTAGCGGGTGGCGATCTCGGCGCAGGCGGCCTTGTCGTATTCGACCACGCGCTCGAGATAATCGCGCGCTGTCGAGGTATGCAGACGACCGACGAAATCGACGTAGCTCATAGCGCCACCTCCACCGGGGGTGCCGCGGCGGTCAGCGAAGCGAGCACGAGGATGTCCTCGAGACGTAGGACATCTTGCGCGTCGCGGATCGCCATCCCCTCCAGCGCACCGTGCAGTTCGGCGCCCGCGCGAAGCACCCGGTCGTAGATTTCCCAACGCCGCTCCGCCCGCCCGGGCAGCATGAAGACACTGAACAGGATGATGCCGGCCAAGCGGTCGAGCTCGTTCAGCACCGTCTCCAAATTCATGTAGCAGCCGCCCATGGCGTATTCGGTGGCGCTCAGGCGATAGTCGAGGCCGTGCCGCCGTGCGTGTTCCCGCACCACCAGGTTCTGCACGTGCTGCGGCCAGAGTTGCCCGCGCACCGGGCGAGAGGCGATGTAGCCGCGATGTCCGCGGCGAGCCGCGGGCAGCACCCGGTAATTCACCGCCTCATTCATCGAAGTCTCCGGGCAATTGGTGGCTCATGGCGAACCGGGTCGCGGCGCGGATGGTGATCGGCTCGAAAAATTCGCCCAGCCGCTTGCCGGCATAGGGCGAGAACAGGCTCTTGAAGCGGCAGTTCATCGACCAGCGCGTCTCCGCCTCCGCGTTGACGACGTTGCCGTGCATCAGGTTCTGGCTAAATAGCAGCGCCCGGCCGTAGGGCACGTCGAGCCAGACCACGTCCGGTTGGATCGCCTCGAACAACTCGTCCGTGCCGGCGCCCTCGAAGCGCTCGAAGCTCGCCTCGACGCGCCGGGCGGCGGCGGGCGGCAGCAGATACATGCTCTTGGTCCTGTGGCAGTCGACCAGCGGCAACCAGACCACCACCTCGAAGGGAGAATCCCCATCCCAGACGTCGGCGTGGACCGGCAGCAGGGCGCTGTCGTCGTCCGGCAACTGAACCGAAAGATTGAGCCGGCGCTGCATTGCCAGCTCGTTGCCGACCAGGAGCTCGAGGCAAGGCCGCGCCAGTTCGAAATAGTCGCGCCGGACCGTGTCGTCCGCCTGCAATCCTTCGATGACCGCGAGTTTGAGGGCATTGAGCGCATCCGGCTCGACGAGGTGATGAATGTCGTTCAGGAAGCGGTCCGGATCGCCCGGCGCGGGACAGCCCAGATGGGCCGCCGCCAGCCCGGCGACGGCCGCCCGCAGCCGGTCGAGTCCGGCCCTGTCGGCGACCGGCCGGATCACGTGGCCGTCGCGCAGGAAATCGCGATGGAGATCGACTTCCGGGGCCGACAAGTAGCCGGTGGGGGCGCTTTCGAGCGCGAGCATCAGGCGGCCCGCCTGGCTATGAGGAAGCCGGAGACGCTGTCGGCGATGGCTGCAGGCGTGAGGCCGGCGTCGGCCAGGAGTTCGTCCTGAGTGCCGTAGTGCGCGGCGAAGCGGTCCGGCAGACCGAGGCGCAAAAGCGGCGGCACCGAGCCTGGCAGCGAATCGATCATGATCTCGCCGACCGCGCTGCCGAGGCCGCCGACGAGCGTGTGCTCCTCCACGGTGACGATCGCCCGCGCGGCGGACGCGTGACGCAGCAGGGCCGCCTCGTCGAGCGGCTTCACCGTGTGCAGGTGCAGGAGTCCGGCCGAAACACCACGCGCTTCCAACAGTTGCGCGGCGGCGAGCGCGCGGGTGGTGGCGATCCCCGTCGCCACCAGCAGCACCTCGCCCATGGGCCGCATCAAGATGGCCCGGCCGATCTCGAAGCCAGCCGCGTCGTCGGAGACGATCTCGTCGCCCCCCTTGGCGAGGCGGATGTAGCACGGTCCCTCGAGTTCCAGGGTCGCGGCCATGAAGCGCGTCATTTCGTCCCCATCGCAGGGTGCCACGACGGTCATGCCCGGCAGCGCGCGCATCAGCGCGATGTCTTCCACCGCCAGGTGGGTGGGCCCGAGCGGCGCATAGACCAGGCCGCCGCCGTTGGCGATCAGGCGCACCGGCAGTCGATGCATGCAGAGGTCGACGGCGATCTGCTCGTAGCAGCGCCGCGTCAGGAAGGTCGCGATGGTATTGACATAGGGGATATAGCCTTCCATCGCCAGGCCGGCCGCCATGCCGATCAGGTTCTGCTCGGCCACCCCTTCCATGAAGAAACGCTCCGGCATCTCCTCGCGGAACGCGTCCAGCGTGCCGACGCCGAGGTCGGAGCCGACGAAGACGACGCGCGGGTCGCGCTTGGCCAATTCATGGACATTGTCGAGGCAGGTCCTACGCATTTGCCTCACTCCCGAGCTCCGCCAGCAGGGCATCGAGCTCCGCCGCCGGCAGCCGTGACTTGTGATGCCATTCGGGATTGTTCTCGGCGAATCTGACGCCCTTGCCCTTGACGGTGTGGGCGATGATCGCGCTGGGCCGCCCGGCCTCGAGGGGGAGCGCGGCCAGGGTCCGGTGCAAACCCCCGACGTCGTGGCCGTCGACCTCCGCCGTCGCGAAGCCGAAGCTCTCCCACTTGTCGACCAGCGGCTCCAGATCCTGCACCTCGGCGGTGCTGGCGTAGGACTGCTGCTTGTTGTAGTCGACGATGATCGTGAGGTTGTCGAGCCGATGCTTGCCGGCCATCATCGCCGCTTCCCAGACCGCGCCCTCGTTGATCTCGCCGTCGCCGGTAACGACGAAGACCCGCCATGGTGCCCCTTTCATCCGGGCGGCGAGCGCGAGACCCACGCCGATCGAGGGGCCGTGCCCCAGCGCGCCGGTCGAGGCCTCCACTCCCGGCACTTTGTTGGCGTCGGGATGGCCGCCGAGGATGCCGTCGTGATGGCAGAAACGGTCCAGTTCCTCGCTCGGGAAATAGCCCTTGTCGGCGAGCACGGCATAGAGCGCGAGGCAGCCGTGCCCCTTGGAGAGCAGAAATCGATCGCGCGCCGCCCAGCCGGGCTCGCCCGGCCGGTGCGCCATCACCTCGTCATAGAGCACGCGCAGGATCTCGATCGCCGAAAAGGCGGAACCGAGGTGTCCGCGCCCGCCGCCGACGAGGCCCCGCACCGCGAGGCGGCGGAGCGCGCGGGAGCGCGCATCGAGCGGCGGCAGTGCCAGGCGCGCCTCCAGCGCGTCATACATACGAAGCGGTTCGGGAATCATGGTCATGGCCTTCGAGCAGAAGGGCGAAACGGTCGAGCATCCGGCCCGCGTCTTCCAGACGTCGCCGCGCGATGCCGTCGGCGACCTCGGCAGAACGGACATGGACGAGCCGCCGTCGGCCCTCGGGCAGGAACGGGTTCAGCATGATCAGGCACCAACGAAGCGCGAACAGCGGCAGCAGCGCCTCCAGCCGGCTGGCGAGCCCGGGCTGATCCTCGAACAGCGCCAAGGCGTCGGCGCGGAAACGTGCCCGGAGCGGCGGCGCCAGGCGCATCGCCGGATGCAGTTCGAAGTCGGCGATCAGCTTCACCGGATCGTCCCAGCCGAAATATTCGAAATCGAGGAACACCAGGCTCCGGTCGGGGCGGCGGAGCGCGTTGTGAAAACCGAAATCGGAGGGCGAGAGAACGCGGTCCCCCAGGGCGATTTCGCCATCGAAGTCGATGCCGGCGCGCTCCAGCCAGCGCCGGGCCTGGGCCACCAGGTCGTCGCGCGCGGGCCCTAGGCGGTGCTGGAGGAAGGCGTCGAGGTCGCGGTCGCCGACGGCCTCAAAGCGCCTGCGTCGTCGATCGATCTGGCACACGATCTCGGCCCCGGACAGGCAGGCTTCCGAGGCGAGCGGTAGGTCCAGCGCGCCCGCTTCACCGCCCACCCTTCGAAGCGCCCGGATGAAGCCGATCACCGCGCGGAAGTCCCGTTCGCTCGGCGCGGCGACCGTCTCGCCGTCGATCCAGTCGTAGATCGCCGCTCCCTCGCCGGCGTCGGCGGCGACGGGGCGTGGGACCTGCCTGACGCCGTGGCGCCAGAGGAAATCCAGGCCGCCGAACTCGACCCCCAGGCGGTCGCGTCGGTCGGCGGCCTCCCGGAGATAGGTCTTGAGGGCATAGCGCCGGCCGTCGCCGGCGTGCAGCGAATAGAGCCGATTGTTGCCGCCGGCGCCGATCCGGGTCAGGCCGCGAACCTCGGCGCCGAGCAGCGCCTCGGCCCGGCGTCTCAAGTCCTCGCCCTCAAGCGGCGGCATCGAAAAGCTCCAAGTCCGCGATCTCGCGCCATCCGCGCACCCGGCGCCAAGGGCGCTGGCCACCGATGCCGTGAGGGTCGAATAGGATTGCCGTCGTCTCCGTCGGGAAACCGGGCTCCAGGAAGACTTCCTCCAAATCGTCGATGAAGACGTCGCAGTCGAGGCGCCGGATGCAGGCGAGTTCTCGTCGCGGGTGTCGTTGAAGTGAATGTCGGAGGGCCGCAGCGGGGCGCCCTCGCCGCCGACGAGACCGCTGGCGGAAAGCCAGTCGCGGGCCGTCCGGCGTAGATCGACGGCGAGCGGATCGTCGGGCGAGATCCGGGTCTTGTGGCTGGCGACGAAGATATCCGCGCCGGCCCGCCGCCAGACGCCCAGCACCTCGGCGGCGCCGTCGAAGAGGGTGGCGCGGCGCATATGTCGGCCGTAAGCCAGCGCCTGCAGCCGGCGCCACGACATCTCGCCCTCCGGCAACGCGCGAACCGCCTCGCACACGCCCCGCTTGCCGCCCGCCGGCGGCACGCCCAGCAGCCCTTGCTCCACGGCGAGCTCGCCGAAGAGCACATCGTAGCGAGCGAGCGTATTGTCGAAATCGACGCCGATCCGCATCTCCGCCCCGCGAAGCCGGTTAACCATGCCCGAAGCTACGGGCGCGCGGTTAAGAAGGGCTTAAGGGCGGGAGAGAGGGCCGGCGATGGCGCCAAAAGCCGGAGATGGCCACGTTTCGATCGGTCCCCGAGCCCCTCGCCCGTCACTCGCCGCGCAGGAGATCGCAAAGCGCGAGCGCCACCACCCGGGTCGCCGCGTCGAGATCGGCCAGCGACAGCTTTTCGTCCGCCCGGTGGGCGTTGGCCTCGAGCAAGCTGCGCGGCCCGGCCCCGTAGAGCACGGTGGGGATGCCGCGCTCGGCGTAGTGGCGGGCATCGCTGTAGAGCGGCACGCCGCAGGTTCGGACCTCGAGGCCGAGAATTTCCCGGGCCCGCGCCGCCAGGGGGTCGACCAGCCGTTCGTGACCGGGAAGCGGCGTCAGCGGCCGGGCCAGCATCACCCGGCGGATCGTCGTCTCCACGCCCGGGACCCCACGCGCCGCGGCCTCGATGAGGCGCTGGAGTTCGGCCTCGACGGCCTCCGCGTCCTCCTCGGGGATGATCCGTCGGTCGAGCCGCAAGGTCACCTTGTCCGGCACCACGTTGGTGTTGATGCCGCCCTCGATCAGCCCGACGACGAGATTGGGTTGCCCGATCCCGGGGACGGCGGAAGCCCGTTCGCCATAGCCGCGTCGTTCCGCGTATAGGGCACCGAGGACGGCGCTGGCGGCTTCCAGCGCGTCGACGCCGGAGGACGGATCGGCGGCGTGGGCGGAGCGGCCGCGAAGCTCGACCTCGAGATGAAGACAGCCGTTGTGGGCGGAGACGACGGCATAGGAGAAACCGGCGCAGAGCGCCAGGTCCGGGGCGCTGATCGCTTCGTCAAGCAACCATTTCGGCCCGATCGCGCCGCCCGCCTCTTCGTCGTAGGTGACGTGGATCTCAATTCCGCCGCCGAGCCGTTCGGCCACCCCCTCCAGCGCCAGGAGGGCGAAGACGTAGGTCGCGATATCGGACTTGGAGACCGCGACGCCACGGCCGTACATCTCGCCCTCGACGACCTCGGCGCCGTAGGGATCCAGGCTCCAGCCCTCGCCCGGCGGCACGACGTCGCCATGGGCGTTGAGCGCCACCGTCGGCCCGTCGCCGAAGCGCCGGCGGACGATGAGGTTGGTGGCGCTCTCCATGCCATGGGCGCGGCAGAGCGCCGCCGGCACCGGGTGGCTTTCGACCTCGAGGCCCAGCGCCGCGATCAGCTCGGCCGTGCGTGCGCCGTGCCGGGCACAGTCGCCCGGCGGGTTGTCGGACGCCACGCGCACCAATTCGGCCAGGAACGCCACTTGCTCACCCGCCCGCGCATCGATCCGCGCCAGGATCTCGTCTTCCATGCCCCCACCGGTCACCGTCATGCCCCGAAGCGCGGGTGGGCGAGTCTATATGTCTGGCCGAAATGTCGCCATCGGCGACTTTATGGGGCGCTCGCCGCCAACAGCACGCCACGCGCGCAAATGTATAGTGTCGGCGAACGCGGTAGCATGCGACGGCACGTGGGGGGCGAAGCTGGCCATGGAATTCGATTACATCGTCGTCGGCACCGGCTCGGCCGGGTCCGTGGTGGCGGCCCGCCTCGCCGAGTTGCGCGACGCCACAATCCTGGTGCTGGAGGCGGGCGGCAAGGATCTCGACCCTTGGATCCATATCCCCGTCGGCTTCGTCAAGACGCTCAACAGCAAGCGGGTCAATTGGGGCTTCGAAATCGCGCCCGAGGCCTATACCGGCGAGCGGACGATGTTTCTGGCGCGCG
Source organism: Alphaproteobacteria bacterium (assembly GCA_965225945.1). Lineage (GTDB taxonomy): Bacteria > Pseudomonadota > Alphaproteobacteria > JASLMY01. The sequence goes on from CBDDBZ010000038.1 coordinate 45,624, forward strand.
GCAAGGTCCTGGGCGGCTCCAGCTCGATCAACGGCATGCTCTATGTCCGGGGCAACGCCCGCGACTACGACGATTGGGCGCAGATGGGAAACCAGGGCTGGTCCTACGAGGACGTGCTGCCCTATTTCAAGAAGACCGAGCGGCGCAAGGAGGGCGCCGACGCCTACCGGGGCGGCGAGGGCCCGCTCGCCATCACCGAGTTTCCGGAACGCTACGAGCTGATGGACGCCGTGCTACGGGCGGGCGAGGAACTGGGCTATCCCGCCAACCCCGACTACAACGGCGAACGCCAGGAGGGCTTCGCCTACTACCAGGTGACGCAGAAGAACGGCGTCCGGCACAGCGCCTATCGAGCGTTCCTGAAGCCGGCGCTCGAGCGCGGCAATATCGAGCTCGTGACCAATGCCATGGCGCTCCGCGTGGTGCTGGCGGAAGGCCGCGCCAGCGCTGTCGTCTTCGAGCGGGGTGGTGCCATCGAGATCGCCACGGCGCGGCGCGAGGTGATCGTCTGCGCCGGCGCGGTGCAGTCGCCGCAGTTGCTGGAACTCTCCGGCATCGGTGATCCGGCGCGGCTGTCGGCGATCGGCATCACGCCGAAGCATGAGCTGGCGGGGGTCGGCGAAAACTATATCGACCACTACATGGTCCGGCCGAGCTGGCGGATCAATCGGCCCATCACCCTGAACGAAGTCCGCCGCCCCTTGCCCCTGCTGAAGGAGGCGTTGCGCTATGCCTTCGCCCGCAAGGGCCTGCTGACGGTGCCGACGGCGCTGATCGCCGGCTTCGTCAAGAGCCGGCCCGAGTTGGAAGCCCCCGACGTCCAGTTCCACATCGCGCACGCGAGCTACGGCGATCCGATTCTGCGGGATTTCGAAAACCAGCCTGGCCTGACCATCGGCGTCTACCAGACCCGGCCGGAAAGCAAGGGCTCGATGCACATCGCCTCGCCCGACCCCCGGACCCAGCCCGTCATCGTCGGCAATTATCTATCGCTCGACTACGACCGGCAGGTGACCGTGGCGGGCGTTCGGCTCGCCCGCGCGGTGATGGAAACGGTGGCGATGCGCGGCTACGTCGAGCATGAGGTGACGCCCGGGCCCGAGGTCCGGAGCGACGACGAGATCCTCGACTATTGCCGCCGGGTGGGCATGGCGGTCTACCATCCCGTCGGCACCTGCAAGATGGGCTCCGACCCGATGGCGGTGGTCGACGACCAGCTTCGGGTGCGCGGGCTGGACGGGCTGCGGGTGATCGACGCCTCGGTGATGCCGACCATAACCAACGGCAACACCCACGCGCCGACCATGATGATCGCCGAGCGTGGCGCCGATCTGATCAAGGCGGCGGCGCGGGGCGGCTGAGGCACCGTCCCGCGCGCCGGCCTCGGGGGTTTTCGAGTCGGACCGTCAGGTCACGGAGGAGAAGCTGGTCGGCAGCAGGATCTGGTTGGCGACGGAGGCGACGATGGCGCCGTCCTTCTCCGTCTCGGCCCGCTTCTCCTGCCATTCCGGGTCGGCCATGAAGGCGGTCCACTTTTCGTCCCGCTCGGCGAGCGAAACCCAGGCGAGCAGGTAATAGAGGTCCTGATTGCTCTCGCCGATGCCGACGGTCCAGAAGCCGGCCTGGCGGATGCCGTGGCGTTCCCAGATTCCGAGCGTGATGGTGTCGAAACGATTGAGCAGCGCCGGCAGCCGTCCCGGCACGCAGTGGTAAACGCGCAGTTCGTAGATCATTCGTCCTTCCCTCCCGAAGCGTGGTCTCGTCCGACGCGGTTATGTTGATCGCCGGGTCGACAAATTGATAGTGTTATTCCTGAGCTTCACGCCGCCCTCGGCGGCAACCGGAGGAACATGGGGTATGCGCATCGAGGAATCGCGTTTTGAGGCGGGCGGGGTCGCCTTCATCGTGCGTCACGAGCAGTGGGACGCCAACATTCACAGCCACGCCGACCAGGGCGCCATCATCGAGGTGACCGGGCCCCTCGACGGGCGCGAGGTGGCGCTGCTGCGCTTCAACTGCTGCGACGTCGAGCGGAGCTACGTCTACGATCCCGAGGGCGAGAACAAGATCTGTCGCATGGACCCGATCGTCGACGGCAACCCCGTCGGCTGGTCGGTGCGCCAAATGCGGGAGCGGCTCGGCGCCATGCTGCGCCGCGCCGGCCACGAGGCGGTGGCCGACGGCCTCGACGCTCGCGCCATCGCCTCCGTCCTGGACGAGGTCGAGGGCGCCGCCCGCGAGGCCTACATCAAGGGGCGGCAGACGGTGAAGCACAACCGGGGCACCGATATCTTCGAGGCCGGCAACATCCGCTTCGGCCTGGAGCTGCGCGACCTCGCCAATGGCGACGGCGGCCTGGCGATCCACGTGCTGTCGGACCTGGTCGGCACGACCGGCGACGCTTACGCCGAGGAGACCGAGATCCTGGCCTTCGACTGCTTCCGCGAGGAGCCGCACTACCACTACGGGCCGCGCAACAAGAACCACCGGATTTACTTCGACAAGACGGTGATCCCGGATCCGTTGGAGTGGACGCTCGACGTCCTCAAGTCCGGCAAGTTGAAGCCGATGATCGACGCCGCCGGCTATCCGGGCGTCGCCGCCGACCTGGACGAGGGCCTGGTCGGCTCGCTGCTGCCGGCGCTCGAGACCCGCGCGCGCGAGATGCAGCCCAAGGCCGAGGCATAGGGCCAGCTACGGGGGCTTTCGAGTTAGCCTCCGAGGGCCGGGCCTCGAGCCTCCCGCAACAGCGCCTCCGCCGCCGTCCGGCCCGAGCGGGCGGCGGCCTCGATGGTTGCCGGCAGCGCCGTCGCCGTCCAATCGCCCGCCAACACGAGATTTTCGAACCTGGTCTCGCTCGGCGGGCGTCGCCGCTCCATCGCCGGCGTCTGGACGATGGTGGCGCGGCGTTCCTTGACCACGCGGTAGGGGGGCGGTGGCTCTCCCGCATCACGGCCGAGCGCCGCCGCGACGTCGCGCCAGATCTCGGCGGCGAGATCCTCCGCGCGCTCGTCGAGCAGACGGTTGCCGGCGCTGACGGAGACGGAAATCACATCGTCGCGCTGGAACAGCCACTCCGCCGTGCCGCCGAGGAGGCCGAGGAAGGGCAGTTCCGGGTCGAGCCCGTCGCCGTCTTCCAGCAGGTAATGGATGTTGATGATGGCGCTGAAGGCGTCGGGATAGCCGCCCTGGCCCAAGAGCGCCGCCGCGACGGCCGCCGGAACCGCGAGGACCACGGCGTCGCCCAGCGCGACCGCGACCCGGTCCTCGGCGAAGTCCAGCGTCTCGACCCGCCCGGCGCTGGTCTCGATGGCGCGGAGCCGGACGCCGAAGCGGACTTCGGCTCCGCGCGCCCGGAGCAGCGCGACCACCGGCTCGGCGATCGCCGCCGAAAGACCACCCGGGGCCAGGATCGGCCGCGAGGCGGCCTCCCCCTTCCCCAGGGTCTCGCGCACCACCGCCCAGAGCCCGCGCGCGCTGCCCGCCGCCGCCTCGACGTTGAGCACGGCGTGCGCCAGCGGCTCCCAGAGACGCGTGAACCGGGCCGAGCGGATATCGAGGCGATCGCCCACCGCGTCGTCCGGGCCCGAGCGGGCCAAGCGGAACATGTCGAACGCCAAGCCCCAGGGACCGACGTCGGGCGGCAGGCGGTCGCTCTCGAACAGCGCGGCGAGGCCCGGGGCCAGCGTCCAACGCACGCCGCTCGCCAGATCGAGGAAAGGAAAGCGGGCGGGCCTGAGTTCGCGAATGTGCTCGCCCGCGCCGGCGGAAGCGATCAATCCGAGCACCGTCCGGTTGCCGGAGAGGATCAGATGGCTGCCGTTGTCGATAACCCGGCCGAGACGGGGGTCGAAATAGGAGCGACAGCGCCCGCCCGCTCGGCTCGCCGCTTCGTGCAGGACGACCGGGCGGCCGGCGGCGCTCAAGCGCTCGGCGGCGGCGAGGCCGGCGATGCCCGCGCCGACGACGTGGACCCGGCTCACCGACGCAGGATGCCGGCGAGGATGCCGGCGAGGCCGGCGGCGAGGCGCGCCGGCCCGGCCAACTCCACCCGCTCGGCCAGGGGATCGCGCCGGCGCAACGCATCGCGCAGCCGCTCCGCCAAGCTCACGATCACTGCCGATTCGAGTGCCAAGCGACGGTGGCGCATACGCCTCGCCAACGGCGCCGCCTCGATGAGCAGCGCGTCGACGCGATCCAAGACCAGGTCGAGGACGCGGCGAAGCTGCTCGTCGGCGCGCGGGGCCAGCAGATCGTCGGGCGTCAGCCCTTCTGCCGTAAGCCAATCGAGCGGGATGTAGAGGCGCCTGATTTGGCGCCAATCCTCGCCACAATCCTGCAGGTGATTGAGGATCTGCAAGGCCGTGCAGAGCGCGTCGGAGGCCGTGACCGGCGCCTCGGTCTCGCCGTGGAGCGCCATCAGGTAGCGACCGACCGGCACCGCCGAATAGCGGCAGTATTCGATCAAGTCGTCCCAATTCCGGCAGGGCTCGTTGATCGCGTCGCGTCGAAAGGCGGTGAGCAGCCGGCGGGCGAAGCTGGCGTCGACGCCGCTCGCCGCCAGGCTCTCGGCGAGCCGGACGGCGGGCAGGCACCAGTCCTCGGCCGTCTCCGTGCCGACCAGCGCCGCTTCCAAGCGGTCGAGATAGCCGAGCTTCTCCTCCCGCTCCAAATCGGGGTTGTCAGCGATGTCGTCCGCCAGGCGCACGAAGCGATAGAAGGCCATGACATGCGGTCGTAGCGCCGCCGGCAGCAATAGGGAGGCGACGGGAAAGTTCTCTTCCCCGTGCGTCTTCACGGCTATTGGGCCGTCGCCGGCGATGACGCTCATGACCCGCTCCAATGGCCGTCCGGGAGGGCGCGCATCATAGCGCCAAATTATCGAGATGCGCTGTTGCTTTGCGACCACGCGGCCCGACGAGGCATGATCGCGGAGATTTGAGGTTGCGGTATCGGCAATCTCTCGGCAATACTCCCGCCGGCGTGCGAGCTTCACTCGGGTTCGGGGGCGTGCACGCGGCGCGCGACGGGGGGTTTCTCCCGCGCGGGGGGCGGCCGGCCGGAATTCCTTGGAAGATCTCGGCGCGCGTTGCGGTGCTGGAACCCGAGTGGGAGGAACATGCGAGGGGCGTGATCGAGACGTCGAGTGTCGTGGTCGAAAGCCGATCCGAGGGCCCGTGTCGTCAGATACCTCGTAGGTGCCTCCTCGCCATATAGGCGATCCGACGACAACAGCGAGGGTGGCGAGATGGAGGCACTGCAGTACTTTATCGAGGATTACCTGCCGATCTTCATGTTCGCCACCCTGGCGATGCTGCTGTTCACCGGCTATCCGGTCGCCTTCATCCTGGGTGGCGTGGCCTTCGTGTTCGGCATGCTCGGTTGGTTCTTCGATATGTTCGCCCTGATCGAGTTCTTCAACTTCGTGCCTCGAATCTGGGGCACGGCGGCGGAGAACCTGGTGCTGGTCGCGGTGCCGTGCTTCGTCTTCATGGGCATCATGATGGAACGAAGCGGTATCGCCAACGATCTGCTCTATACCTGTCAGGTGCTGTTGAAGCGGGTGCCGGGCGGGCTCGCGCTCTCGGTCACGATCATGGGCACGATCCTGGCCGCGATGACCGGCATCATCGGCGCCTCGGTGACGATGATGACGGCGCTGGCGCTGCCGACCATGCTGCGCCAGCGCTACAGCCACGGTCTGGCGACGGGCGTGATCGCGGCGTCGGGGACGCTCGGCATCCTCATACCGCCCTCGATCATGCTGATCATCATGGCCGACCTGTTGTCGATTTCGGTCGGCACCCTCTTCATGTCGGCGCTGATACCCGGCCTCTGTCTCGCCGTGCTTTATTTGATTTACGTCACGACGATCGCCTGCCTGCGGCCCAGCGTGGCGCCGCCGCTGCCGCCCGATCTGCTCTACGTGCCGCGCAACGAGTTGCCGAAGCTCCTGTTCAGGAGCTTCTTCCCGCCGGTATTTCTGATCGGTATGATCAAGGGGGCGATTCTGTTCGGCTGGGCGACGCCCAGCGAGGCCGGCGCGGTCGGGGCCTTCGGCGCGAGCCTGCTCGCTTTCATGAACGGCCGGCTGGGCTTTGAGACGATCAAGGGCGTGTGCTTATCGGCGGCCCTGACGATTTCCTTCATCTTCTTCATCGTCATCAGCGCCACCTGCTTCGCCTATGTCTTCCGCTCGCTGGGCGGCGACGACATCGTGGAGGGGTTGATCTTCGCCGCCGGTCTGGATTCCTGGGGCCTTCTGTTCCTTATCATGGGCGTCGTCTTCGCCCTCGGCTTCTTCCTCGACTGGCTGGAGATCACGCTGATCATCCTGCCCGTCTTCGCCGGCATGATCGTCGAAATGGAATTCGGCGATCACGTGCCCGAGGCGGCGATGGTTTACTGGTTCACGGTGCTGATCGCGATCAACCTGCAGACCTCGTTCCTGACCCCGCCGTTCGGCTTCGCGCTGTTTTACCTGAAGGGCATCGCGCCGAAGGAGATCAAGATCGAGAGTATCTATCTGGGCATCATTCCCTTCGTCCTGCTGCAACTTGTGGGTCTGATCGTCGTCATCACGTTCCCCCAGGTGGCTCTCTGGCTGCCACACGTGGTTTACGGCTGATAGGAGGGCATCGCGATGACCATGATGGAACGCACCTATGGGTCGGAATTGGAGCTGCCGGCAATCGTGCGCGTCAGCCTGTTTTTGCGCCGCTTCGTCCAAATCGTCGGGTCGTGGGCCTCCTTCCTGATCATCCCCCTGGTCCTCACCACCATCTTCGACGTCACCGCGCGCAAGATAATAGTGATCCAGATCTTCCTGGTGGAGCACGTCAGCAGGTTCTTCGAATCGACTCTGCTGCAAGAACTCGAATGGCACTTCCACACCGCGCTGTTCGCCCTCCTTCTCGGCTTCGGTACCGTCTACAACCGTCATGTGCGGGTGGACCTGGTGCGGGAAAGGCTGAAGTTCCGCAGGCAGGTCTGGATCGAGTTCATCGGCACCACGATCGGCATGCTCCCCTACACGGCGATCGTGATCTATTTCGCCTTCGACTTCGCCTTGGACTCCTGGAAGATGGACGAGATTTCCGCCTCCCAGGTCGGTTTGACGCACCGCTGGATCATCAAGACGATTCTCCTCGTGGGTTTGGTGATCGCCTTCACTTCCGGGGTCGCGGTCTGGTTGCAAATGGTGGTTGTTCTCTTCGGGCCCAGGAACCTGCGCTTCCAGTTGATGACCATGGACTGGCCGGAAGAGCGGGACGACCACCGAATACAGGTCGAGGACTTGGACGGGGAGGACAGCGAAGAGGCGGTCGTCGCCGTCTCCACTGGCGGCGGCGATTCGGGCGCGCGAGAGGGCGAAGGATCCGGCTGAGGCGGATCGTTCTTCGCCACCACGCCACCGGCTGGCCCGCCTCGAGGCCCCGGGTAGCGGGTCGATCGGGAAACGGCCCCTCCGCTTCGACGACTACGAATATGCGGCGCCGGGCCGCCCCAAATGGTATTTTCGCCGTATCGAGAATGTAAAAAAGGACACGTGACGCGAAGCGAAGGACTTTTTTGCAGGGAACTACCGGCTGAATGGACTGGTATCACTACGTCAAGAAGTACGTCTGGGACGAGCGGAAGACGCCCTATCTGGTCGCCGTGGCCAAGCTCGACCGGGGCCAGGCGAACAGCGAGATCTTCCTCTACGCGATGTTCCTGGGCGTGCCTGGCGCGCTGGTCGCCACCGCCGCGACGACGAGCGTGCTGGAAAGCGGCTCGACGCTCTCGGCCGCGGTCGGCGCCTACGCCCTCACCATCTGCATCGCCGCGGGCACGCTCCACGCCCGCAAGCTGGTCCACGCCGCCTATTACTCGATCACGCTGCCCTTGGCGCTGTTGGTCTACCTCTACTACCAGAAGTTCGGCCCGGACATTTCGCTCCTCGACAAGACGGTTCTGGTGATCGTGCTGCTGCTCTGGCTGCGCTACACGATCCGTGTCGCGGCGATCTGCAAGGCTTACCCGGGCCTGCCCGAGCAGCGCTTCGAGGACGACGCCGAGACGGATAGCGACACCGGAACCGAGGAATAGTAAGGGGCGCCTTGTTGCCCTAACCCTCGGGCTTCTCGTCGTCGTTACCGTGGTCCGTCGAGTGGCTGCCGGGCATGGTGCCGGTTTTGTAGGACTGTTCGATGGTCCGCATGTGGTCGATGTCGTAGCTCTTGGCCTTGACCCACATACCGCGCTCCTCGATCCAGCGATGGTCAGGATCGAGACTCTTCACCAGAAAGAAGTGGCAGGCGAGCAGGATGGTGGTGGCGAACATCGGCCAGAAGCTCCACCAGTAGTCGGAGACCAGCCAATTGATCAGGGCGAGCCCGCCGTTGAGTGCCAGATAGGCGTAGAGATGTGGCCGCCACAAGTGGCGCGCCTGGTTCGCCAGGCGGATGGCCAGATCGCCGTCCCCGCCGGCCCCCTCCGACTCGCCTTCCGTTTGCGAACTGGTCTGGTCGTCTTCCATGGGGAGCGGAGTATAGTTTGGTTTGCGCCGGGGGACGAGTCGCCGGCCGTGTAAAGGACTGTCGGGGAGGATGGGGCCATGGGCGCGGAAGCCAAGTTGGCTGAGTTGGGGATCGAATTGCCGGAGGCGCCGTCGCCGGCCGGCAACTATGTAGGCGCGGTCGCGGTCGGTGATCTCGTGTTCCTCTCCGGGATGGGGCCTCGGCGGGCCGATGGTGGCTCGATCGCCGGCAAGGTCGGTGACGCGCTCTCGGTGGAGGAGGGCTACCAGGTGGCTCGCCTGGTCGGCCTCAACGCGCTGGCCACGCTGCGGCGCGAGATCGGCGATCTCGATCGGGTTCGGCGCGTGGTGAAGGTTCTGGGAATGGTGAACGCGGCGCCCGACTTTCGCGACCATCCCAAGGTGATCAACGGCTTTTCCGATCTGATGGTCGAAGTCTTCGGCGAGGCCGGTCGCGGTGCGCGCTCCGCCGTCGGCATGGGCTCGCTCCCCTTCCAGATCCCCGTCGAGGTCGAGATGATCGTCGAGGTGGGGTGAGGATGGTTCTAGTCCGGGAGGGTAATCGATTGTTTATCGTTTTCCCGCAAACATCCCTCTGGCCGCGTTCATTCGCCGAAATTCCGCCAAGAATGAGCCGCGCCCGGAATTCAGCGATTGACGAAGCATGCCAAGTGACGAAAATCTCGAAGTGGTAGAGCCGTCCCCGGATATGGAAGGGGTGCAAAGGGTGGTTGTCGAGAAACGAATTCAGGCCCGTATTCAGGTCGACATTCCGATTATTGTCGAGATCGATTCAGGTCGCTACGATTGTCGGCTGGAGGACGTCAGCATCGATGGCGCCGGGGCCTACGTCACCGGTGGCACCGTCCGCGTCGAACTCGGTAAACACGTCCGCCTGGTTTTGCCCGAGCGCGAGGTCTCCGGCACCGCCGGCGTCCGGCGGGTCGACGAGGACGGCAAGGGCTTCGGCTTGGAATTCGACGACGCCACGATCGGCGCCATCGTCGCCGGCTGGGCGCGCGGCGTCGGCTAACGGCCCGTCCCCATTCGCGGCTGTCCTCGAGCCGTCGGCGGCGCGAGGATGGACGTCTGTTCGTCGCACCCGGCGAGGCCGTTCCGTGTCCGATCCCCGCATGCCCTTTTGGCCGCCTTCGGACCGACCGGCGTCGAGCTCGCCTACCGCCGCCTGAACCCGACGAGGAAGGAGAGGGCACATGACGCAACTCTATCCGAACGGCATCGCCTTCGTGGAGGGGGAGTATGTGCCGGTCGAGGAGGCCAAGGTCTCGCTGCTGGATTTCGGCTTCCTCCGCTCGGACGCCAATCAGGACACGGTCTCGGTCTGGCATGGCAATTTTTTCCGCCTGGAAGACCATCTCGACCGCTTCCAGCGCAACGTCGCGCGCCTGCGCATGACGTCGCCCTTGGACCGTGACGGCCAGCGCGAGGTGTTGCTGGAATGCGTGCGGCGCACCGGCCTCGGCGATGCCTACGTGCAGATGCTGATGACCCGGGGCCGCCCGCCGAGCGGCAGCCGCGACCTCCGGCTCTGCGAGAACAAGTACTTCGTCTTCTGCCTGCCCTACATCTGGATCGCCAGTCCCGAAAAGCAGGAGGAGGGGCTGGATATCGCCGTCTCTTCGACCTGGCGCATCCCGCCCGAGAGCGTCGATCCGACGATCAAGCACTACCACTGGCTGGATTTTCAGATGTCGCTCTTCGCCGCCTATGACGAGGGCCGCGATACCACGGTGCTGGTCGACCGGCACGGCAATCTGACCGAGGGACCGGGCTTCAACATTTTCGTGGTCGAGGGAGGCGAGTTGCTGACGCCCGACGACGGCGTCTTGGACGGCATGACGCGGCGCACGGTCTGGGATCTCTGCGTCGAGACCAACTTGCGCCACCGCGCGACGGCGCTTCCCGCCGAGCGGCTGGGCGCGGCCGACGAGGTCTTCATCTGCAGCACGGCCGGCGGGATCATGGCGGTGACACGGGTCGATGGCGATCCCGTGGCCAACGCCACCCCCGGCCCCGTGACCATGCGTCTCCGCGACCTCTACTGGTCCAAGCGCGAAGCCGGCTGGCACGCAACGCCGGTCTATTAGTCAGCTGAAGTATCCGGAACTCGGCGGCTCGAGGAGATCGGACGACACCCTGGACCGTCACCGCAAGGATCGGATATCGCCGCGCATCGCCCGCCCGTAGCCTCGCTTCCTCGAGGGACGGGGAGCGCGGCCATGACGCCAGCGATCAACACCACGATGACACCCTTGGAATGGGCATTTCTCGTGGCACTGTCGGTTCTCTGGGGCTGCTCGTTCTTCTTCGTCGGCGTCGTCGTCGAGGCGCTGCCGCCCTTCACCATCGTCGTTCTTCGCGTCGGGATCTCGGCCTTGATCCTATGGCCGGTCGCGGCGTTTTGGGGGGCTCGCGGATTGCGCGACCGGCGCGCCTGGCCGGCCTTCGTGGCGATGGGGCTCTTGAACAACGTCGTGCCCTTCTCGCTCATCGTCTGGGGGCAAAGCCATATCGCGAGCGGCCTCGCCTCGATTTTGAACGCGGCGACGCCGCTTCTCACCGTCGTCGTGGCGCGCCGGCTCACGCGCGACGAACGGATGACGCCCGCGCGTCTCACCGGCGTCGTCCTGGGGCTAGCGGGCGTCGTGGCGATGATCGGGCCGGGCGCGTTCGACGGTTTCGGCGCCGCCGTGCTGGCGCAACTCGCCGTCGTTGCGGCGACGGTCTGCTACGCCTTCGCCGGCGTCTATGGCCGCCGCTTCCGACGGATCGGCACCTCGTCGCTCGCCACCGCCACCGGGCAGGTGACGGCCTCGGCGGTTCTGTTGGCGCCGGTAGCGCTGGTCGTCGAGCGGCCGTGGGAGATCGCGATGCCGGGACCGGAGATCTGGGCCGCAATCGTGGGTCTCGCCGCGCTCTCCACCGCGCTCGGCTACGTCCTCTACTTCCGCATTCTGGCGACGGCGGGGGCGACGAACCTGTTGCTGGTGACCCTGTTGATACCGGTCACGGGAATTTTGCTCGGCGTGGCCGTGCTGGGCGAGCGGCTGGCCTCGGAGCATGCCCTCGGCATGGGGTTGATCACACTCGGCCTGGCGGCGATCGACGGACGCCTCGCGCGCCGCCTTCCCGCTATTGTTTCGCCCGCTCGGCGCGGGCGCTGAGAAAGGCGTCTATGACCGCCTGCGGCTCACCCTTGGCGAAAGCCTCCTGCTGGCCCAACACACCGGCGCGGAAGGCTTCGTCGAAGCCGGCGAGCGCGATTTCTCGGAATCGCGCCTTGGTCCGCTTCCAGGCGGTCGCGGGCTTGGCGGCGAAGGCCTCCGCCACCTCACGCGCCTTGGGGATCAATTCCTCGCGCGCCACCATGTGGTTGATCAGGCCGAGCCGGTCGGCCTCCTCGGCGTCGAGCAGGCGGCCGGTCATCGACAGCTCCTGGTTCTTCGACCAACCGAGGTGCAGGCTCATCCAGTAAGCGCCCATGATGGAGGGGATGGCGGCGTTAATCTCCGGCTGGCCCATGCGGGTCTCGGGGTGCGCCACCCGCTGGTCCGAGACCAGGGCGATTTGAAAGCCGCCGCCGGCGGCGATGCCGTTCAAGGCGGCGATCACCGGCTTCTCGGTCAGCAGGATCTGGCGGTAGACGTTGCAGACGGCGCCGAACCATTCCTCGACCTCGGCCACCTGGATGGCGCGCGCCTCGCGCAAGTCGACCCCGGCGCAGAAGGCCCGCTCGCCCGCGCCCGTCAGCACGATCCCGCGCACCGTGTCGTCGCCGTCCAACGCCACCAGGCCCGCCGCGAGCCTGAGCGCGAGCTCCCGCGTCAACGCGTTCAGCGCCTCCGGCCGGTTCAAGCGCAGGATGGCGATGCCATCCAGCCGTTCGATATCGACGACCTCGGTCATGGCGAGGTCCTTTGCGTATGTCGGCGTCACTCGGTCGCCACCGCCAGAATCATCGAAAGATGGGCCAGCGGCCGGCCGGTCTCCTCGGCCCAGGCGTTGAACACCTGCTCCGCGGCCGGCCGGCCCTTCTTGCCCTTGGGCTCGGACTCCAGCGCAGCCCTCGCGACCAACCCGCGCATCACATGGGGCGAAAGCATGAAGGTGTCCTTGCCCACCATGCGCAGAAAATAGGCGCCGGAGTTGCCGCCGAGCTGGCTGAAGCGCTTGGTGAGGTCGTCCCACAGCCCGACGACGTCGTCCCCCGGCCAGCCGGCGAGATAGGCCCCCATGGCGCCCTCGGTCTCGGCGATCTCGACCATGGCGGCGGCATTGGCGCGGACCGACTTCAGCTTGCCCCAATGGCGGATCAGCCGGGCGTCGGAGAGCAGCGCCTCCATCTCCTCGTCGCTGAAGGCGCGGACCCGACGCGGCTCGAAGCCGTGGAAGGCGGTCTCGAAGGCCGGCCACTTGCCGTCGACGAGGGAATGCTTGAGGCCGGCGCGAAAGATCCTGAGGCACATTTGGCTGAGATAGCGGTCGTCCGGAAATTTTCTCAAGCCGGCCGCCGTCGCGACTTTGGGCAGCCGCGCCTTCAGCGCCGCCTCGCCGCCCGTGCGCCGGCGCGCATCGTCCAGGATCGGTTGGAAGGAAATCATCACCTCGTCCTCGCCGCTCGGATCTTTCCCTCGGAACGAGTTGGATTGTGCCCCAGGCGCGGCCGGCGATCGAGTCGCCCCGGGGGGCTGCGCGGCGTATCCTTCATGGTTCGACGCGGGGGAGCGGGGCGATGAGCAGGATCTTCGGCGCTATTCGGCAGAACGGCTATGTCGTGCACGACATCGAGGCGGCGATGCGCCACTGGGCGGAGGTGCTGGGGATCGGTCCCTGGTTTTATGTCGAGCATGCGCCGTTCCGGAACTTCCGCTATCGCGGCCAGCCGTCGGACGTCGACGTCGCCATCGCGCTGGCCAACTCCGGGCCCTTGCAGATCGAGCTCATTCAGCAGCACAACGACGCACCCTCGCTCTATCGCGATTTTTTGCAGGCCGGCAACGAGGGTCTGCAGCACGTCGCCTATTGGACCGAGAGCTTCGACGCCGATTACGCCCGCGCGCTCGCCGCCGGCTACCGGGTCGGCCACGAGGGGGTGACGGGCCGCTTCGGCCCCTTCGCCTATTTCGACACCGAGAGCCATCCGGGAACGGTGGTGGAGTTGTCGGACATCGGCGGCCCGAAGCGCGCGCTGTTCAAGACCATCGCGGAAGCCGCCGACGGCTGGGACGGCACCGTGCCCATCCGCCCCTTCCCGGCGGTCGAAGAATAAGCTGGCGCGCTACGCCTCCAGGAAGTCCGCGAGGGCCTGTGCCGGGGGCTTGGCGTAGCCGCCGGCGCGGCTCGTGGCGGTGCCGTTGATGCGCTGCAGCTTGATCGCCATCTCGGCCAGCTTGACGACCAGCGGGATGCCGCTCAGCACCGGGGCGCCGTCGATTTCGAAGCCCATCTCGCGGGCGAACAGCAGCATCGGGATGCCGCCGGCCGGGATCACCACCTCGGCGCCGTCGGCCACCAGGGGCGCCACCTGCTCGGCGAACCGGTTCTTGACGGCCTCGAAGGCCGCCGGATCGGCGAAGGCGCGCATGAACTCCTCGAGGCTGGTGTCGATGGCGCGGACCCCGGTGACCCGCTGGCCGAGGCCGTAACGGGCGACCTGGTCCTCGTGCCAGGGAATGAACACGCGGTCGATGGTGACGAGGCCGATGCGCCGCCCGAGCATGCACGCGTGCAGCATCGTCGCCTCGCCCAGGCCGATCACGGGGATGTCGAGCGAGGCCTTGATCTCGGCCAGTCCGGCGTCCTGGAAGTGGCCGAGAATGAAGGCGTCATGGCCCTGCCGTTCGGCCTCGATGGCGTTGCGGATGGCCTGGCCGGCGCAGCGGAACTCGGTGAGCCCATGGGCGTGCTTTGCCGAGGGCACGACGCCGTGACATTCGACCGCGACGCCGGGATCGGCAACCTCGCTCACCAGGGCCTGCAGCCGGGAGAAATATTCGTGATGCTCCACCGGATCGGTGAAGCCCTGATACCAGATGCGTGTCGTCTCGCCGGTCATGGTGATGTCTCCCGCCTGTTTTCGCGCCCATGGGCGATAGAATAGCGAAGCCGGCCGCGCGCCGCGCCGTCCCTTGGCTCCGCGACGTCATGTCAGGCCGCGGGATGATTTAGGATCGCGGGCGGGGAGAGGGGGAATCGCACATGGCTACCGAACTCACGCTCGTCTCGCTCGCCAAGGAGGCCTGGCGCGAGAAGCGCGCGCGACTTCGTACCCTGCTCCGGGCGACGATGTTCTTGCCCGTGTTCGCCATGGCGACGAGCGCCTGGGCCTCGAATTCGACCAGCGGGCGGGCGCCCGTCGACGATCCAGCGAGGCGCGACGTCCAAGCCGACCCCGCCATCGTCCTGGTCGCCGACGGGGAGCGGACAAAACCGCCGAGCGAGCTTCGCTCCCCGGCGCTGAACCGGTTTCTGGAATACCTGAAGATTGCGCACGTATCGGATTACCGGGCCTTCGCCGTCGATCTCGAAAGCGGCAAGTGGGGGCTGGGCGAAAGCCCGAGCCAGCCGAAAATCGCGATTCGGAAATCGCTCGAGGACTGTCGCGAGCAAAGAGCGCGCGACTGCCGGAGCTATGCCGTCGGGGACATCGTCGTCCATGGCTTGGCCGATCGGCGGGCCGAGGTCGCGATCATTCTCTATCAGGTGAAACGCGGCGCCACCAACCAAGACCTCGCGGCGCTTGTCGCCGAGGACGGCGGCGCGGCGATCATGGCGCTCAGGCGGGCCGTGTTTTACACCGCCGCGATTGGGGGAAGCCCGGAGACGGTGGCGGCCATGCTCGAGCGGGGAATCAACGTCGACGCTAGATCGGATGCCGGCGTGACGGCGCTGTTGTACGCAGCGAGCCGGGGACGCGCCGAGGTCGTGGCGCTGCTGTTGAAGCGCGGCGCCGATGTCAACGCCCGCAACGGCGTCGGCAAGACCGCGCTCGCCATGGCCCTGCACGCGTTGAGTTTCGTGCAGCCGCGCCACTATCGAACGGCGGAACACGAGGCGGTGATCCGCCTGCTGAAGGACGCCGGCGCGAGGGAGTAAGCGCAATTGACGCGGTATGCGTGCAGAGGCCCACCCGTGATTCATATCGCCAAGACGGCTCTCGCGCTACTCGCCTTCGCCCTCGTGGCCACGACCCTTGCCGCGCGCGCGAGTGGCGGGGCCGAAGCCGGTCCGTTATCGGACAAGCCGACGATCGTCGTCCTCCCCTTCACCAGCCTCGGCGGCGACGCGCACGATGCCTATCTCGTCGACGGATGGACGGACGGCCTCATCGCGGATCTGTCCGGCGTCTCGGGTCTGTTCTCGATCGCGCGAAACTCGTCCTTCCCCTATCGAGGCCGGGAATTCAATCCATCGAAGATATCGCGTGAGCTCGGGGTCCGGTGGCTGGTGACGGGGGCTGTCCGAAACCTCGGTGGCAGGCTCCGCGTCGCGATCCGAATCTTGGACGGGCACTAGGGCAAGGCCACCTGGAGCCAAGTCCACGAAGGTTCTGGGCAAGAGAATTTGGCGTTGCGGCGGCAAATCCTCGCAGAGCTGTTGAGGGCGCTAGGGGTGAGGTTGAGCGAGGACGAGTCGGCTGATCTCGGGCAGCCGGAAACCGGTAATTCCCAAGCCTATGACGCCTACCTGAAGGGGCTATATCACTACCATCGCTCGACACCGGACGACTTCGCCCAGGCGGTACCCGCGTTTTTGCGAGCGATCGAGCTGGATCCCGGGTATCGTCCCTATCTGGTTAAAGCAGGATGGGCTCCGAATGTTCTTGATATGTTCTCCATAGAGGTGTAGGCTGATCGCATCGGCTGGAGCTTTTGGAGGACTATTCGATGAGCGGGATATTGGAGTTCCTCGAACGCCATGGATCGGAGGCGGACTGCATCGAGGCGCTGGCTCGGCTGCGCTGGCCGCAAGGCTACGTCTGCGCGCGTTGCGGCGAGAGGCGGAACTACCAATTGAAGACGCGGCCGCGGGTCTTCGAATGCGCCGGTTGCGGCCATCAGGAATCGGTGACCGCGGGCACGGTCTTCCACCGCACCCGCACACCGTTGCGCAAATGGTTCCTGGCGGCGTGGTGGATGGGGCGCGACAAGCGCGGGGTCTCGGCGCTGTTTCTGTCGCGAGAGTTGAGCCTGCGCTACGACACCGCCTGGCTGATGGCCCACAAGCTGCGCCATGCCCTGACGGAGCGCCCGGAGTTCCCGCTGGAGGGCTTGGTCGAGGTCGACGAGAGCTATTACGGCGGGCGGGGCAAGCCGGAGAGCCGGGGGCGCGGGCTTTCCAACCCGAACAAGAGCCTGTTGGTGATGGCGGTCGAGAAGTGGCCGGTCGGGTCGGGCAAGGGCATCAAGGGGAGCGGCTTCGCCGCCGGCGCCGCGCGGCTCGCCATCCTGCCCGAGGCCACCGCCCGTGAGTTGGGCGACTTCGTGCGCGCCTCGGTGAAGCCGGGAAGCCGCCTCGACAGCGACGCTTTCAAGAGTTACGCCAAGCTTGGCGATACTTATCGCCACCAGCCCGTCGTTCAAGGCCAAGGCAAGAACGCCGAGCAGCTCATGCCGGTCGTCCATGTCCTGTTTTCCAACGTGAAGACGTGGCTCAACGGAACCTACCACGGGGTGAGCGCCAAGCATTTGCCGCGCTACGTCCGGGAATGGAACTACCGCTTCAACCGGCGCAAACGCATCTTCGACCTTGCCGATTTCGTGTTGCACCGCGCCATGACCCGACCGACCATCACCTAAAGGGAACTGGTCGACGGTATACAATCGCAGGGAGCGCTGCCTGCCTTAACCGGATAGGGACGCCGGGTATACCCGGGCGCACGCCATTCTCGCGGCGCTCTATATCCACGCTTGGCGCTCGGCATGGCATGTCGCCCTCGGCTTCGCCAACGCCGATCGGTCTCGCCCCCGGGAGTTGGCGGAGGACCATATCGAGGCGGCGATGTCTCGGCCCAACGCGATCGCATTGCGATGGAAGGCGCGGTTGCTGACCTTCGAGGCGCGTGCCTACGAGCGGGCCGTCGCGTTGGCGCGACTGGCGATCGCGGTGGAGCCGAATTCGCCCGAAGGCTATGTGGGACTGAACTACGTCTTGGGATATATGCATGAACTCGACGAAGCGGAGCGGGCCATAAGAACCGCTATTCGACTGGACCCACATAATCCGGAGTATGGCGCGCGACTCGCCTGGATCGATTTCTATCGAGGCGACTTCGATAAGGCGGTATCGCGGTTGAGGACGGCGATTTCGCGAGATCCGAACAATTACCTCTACTACGTCACGATGACGTCGGCGCTCGGTCACTTGGGTCGCGGGGAAGAGGCCGCCCGCGCCATCGCCGAGATGCAGGCCACGCGCGCGCGCCTCGCCATGACGCCCGTCCTTCTCTATTACCTGAGATATTGGCCCTATAAATACGATGCCGACCGCGACCTGATGCGCGAAGGGCTGGAGAAGGCGGGACTGCGGGAATGACGCGCCCGCCCCTCACCCCTCGCTCGCCACCGTTTCGATCAGCACTTCGGCATGCAGCGTGCGGTGGACGGGGCATTTGTCGGCGATTTCCAGCAGCTTGGCCCGCTCCTCGGGCGTAAGCTGGCCGGTGAGCGTGATCTCGCGGCGGATGCGGTCGATCCGACCGGTCCTCGTCTCGCAGTTCTCGCAGTCCTCGGCGTGGATCTTGTCGTGGCGCAGCGCGACGCGGACCTTGTCCAGCGCCAGTCCCTTGCGCCCGGCGTACATCCGGATGGTCATCGCCGTGCAGGCGCCGAGCCCGGCGCTGAGCAGATCGTAGGGCGTCGGACCGCTATCGCCGCCGCCCACCGAAGCCGGCTCGTCCGCCCGCAAGGCGTGGGCGCCCGCGGCGATGGCCTGGGCGAAGGGGTTCTCGCCGGTTTCCACCACCACCACCTCGCCGGCTTGCGCGCGGGGCGGGGCCGCCGCCTCAGGCGCCGTCCCGCCGACATAGCGCGAGGCCCAACCGGCGATCACCTCGGCCGCGTAGGTCGCATCCTCGATTCGGCTCAACAGATGGTCGGCGGCGTCCAACGAGACGAAACTCTTCGGGTGCTTGGCCGCCTGGAAGATGGCGCCCGCGTTCTCGATCCCGACCGTGTCGTCGGTGGCTGCGTGCAGTACCAGGAGGGCACGGCGAAGCCCGGCGAGGCACCCCTCCAGGCTCTGCGCCGCGATATCGTCGAGGAAAGCTTTGCGGATGCGAAACGGGCGGCCGCCGAGTTCGACCACGGCTTCGCCCCGAGCCTCGATCTCCGGCGTCGCGTCGGCGAAGAGATGGCTGACGTGGGCCGGGTCGGCCGGCGCGCCGAGGGTGGCGACCGCCTTGATCTCGTCCAACTCGCCGGCCGCCGCCAGGGCCGCGGCCCCGCCCAGGCTGTGGCCGATCAGCAGCGCCGGCGCGCGCCCCGTCGCCGTCATGTGGCGGACGGCCGCGACGAGGTCGCCGACGTTGGAGGAGAAGTCGGTGTTGGCGAAATCCCCCTCGGAGCCGCCGAGGCCGGTGAAGTCGAAGCGGAGCGTGGCGATGCCTCGGGCGGCGAGCGCGCGGGAGATCACCGTCGCCCCGCGCGAGGCCTTGGAGCAGGTGAAGCAATGGGCGAAGACGGCGTGGGCGCGGGGCGGCCCCTCCGGCAGTTCCAGCCGCGCGTCGAGCTCGCCGCCGCGTGCGCCCGGAAAGCGAACTCTCTCGCTCTTGGCCATGGCCGTTCTCCCGTTTTCGCTCACTCGCGTCTGACGACGTAGCCGACGCTCTCCCGGTCCCAGGTCGTGTCGGTGACGCCCGCCAGGCGCAGTTCCTGCTTCTGGATCTTTCCGGTGGCGGTTTTGGGCAACGCCTCCACCAGATCCAAAAAACGCGGCACGGCATGGCGCGGCATCCGCTCGACGCAGTAGTCGAGGAGGGCGACGGAATCGATCTCGCCGCCGTCGACGGCGACAAGGCAGGCCTTGACCTCTTCCTCGCCGCCCGATTCCGCCGTCCTGATACCGACCACGGCGCTCTCCGCCACGAGATCGTGGTTGTTCAGCACCTGCTCCACCTCGAAGGAAGAGATGTTCTCGCCCCGCCGGCGAATGCAGTCCTTGATCCGGTCGACGAAGTGATAGCGCCCCGAGGAATCCCGGAAGGCCGCGTCGCCGGTGTGGAACCAGAGGTTCCGCCACGCCTCCACCGTCTTCTCCGCCATCTTGTAGTAGCCGGCCATGAAGGCACCCGGCAGCTTGGGCCGGATCACGATCTCACCCACCGTGTCGTCGCCCAGGGCCGCGTCGGTTTCGGGGTCGAAGATGTCCATTTCGTAGAATTCGTCCAGCAGATGGCCGGCGCAGCCCGGTATCAGTTCGTCCTCGGGCCGCCCGTAGAGCGGGATGCCGCACTCCGTCATGCCGTAGAGCTGGATGATCTTTACCCCGAAGCGGCTCTCGAAGCCCTCGCCCCATTCCGCCCCGACGGGGACGGCCGCGACGTAGCGGAGCGCGTGTCGGCGATCCTCCGGTCGCGGCGGCTGGCGGAAGACGAACTCCGGCATCACGCCGAGCCCGTTGGTCACGGTGGCGCCGACCTCGAGGATGTCGTCGAGCCAGCGGCGGGGGCTGAACCGCTCGATCACGTGGGCCCGCGCGCCGGCGATATGGGCACCCAGGACCTGCATGAACAGGCCGTTGGCGTGAAACAGCGGCATGCAGACGTAATAGACGTCGTCCGGCGTGAGCGAGAGCGCCTCCTTGCTGCCGAGCCCCAGCAGATAGCAGTGGGCATGCGGCATCAGCACGCCCTTGGCCGGCCCCGTGGTGCCGGAGGTGTACATGATGCAGGCGATGTCGGAGGGCCCGGGCGTGACCAGCACATCCTCGCCGCTCTCGGGCAGCGCAAGAAAATCCTCGTAGGCCAGACAGCGGGTCGCCGCCAGCACCGGCGGTGGGTCTTCCGGCACGCCGCCGGCGACGAAGACGACGGTGTCGTGCGGCGGCGCCTCGGCCGGGATGCCGGCGAAGGCGCGGGCCAGGGCGGTCTCACAGAGGATCAGCTTGGGCTCGCAATTGCGTAGCTGGTGCTCCAGGAACGCGCCCTTCAGCTCGGTGTTGATGGTGGCATGGATGGCGCCCAGCTTTTGCGTCGCCAGCATCGCCACCATGAACTCGGCCCGGTTTTTCAGCAACGCCAGCACGCGGTCGCCCGGACCGATGCCGAAGGTGGCGAGGATGCGGGCGATGCGGTCGGATTCCGCATCCAGGCCCGCGAAGGTGAGACGGGTGCCGTCCTCGAAGCTCAGGAACTCGCGCTCGCTATGCCGCACCGCCTGGCGGCGGCAGAGGCCGGTCAGCGTCCAATCCTGGTAATCGTCACGCATCCGGCGGCCTTACCAACCGAGCGCGTAGCAGGCGCGGCGGTAGTCCGCGGCCCCCGTCAGGATCCCGCTCTCGATGTCGCGGCGCACCAGGCACATGGCGCCGGCCTTGCCTTCGCCCGCCGGCCACCACTGAACGTCGTGGCCCTTCTCGGCCAGCGCCTCGCCCGTCGCTTGCTCGATCGAGCCCTCCAGCATCAGCCGGCCCGGGTAGTGGTTGTGCGGCTCGAACGAGTTGGGGAAGCTCGCGGTGGCGAAGCGCGGCGCCTCGATCGCCGCCTGCGGTTCCATGGCGAAGACCTCGATGTTGATCAGGGTCTGCACCATCGCCTGCACCTGCACGTCGCCGCCGGGGGTGCCGAAGGGCATGATGCTCTTGCCCGGCCGGATCGCCATCGCCGGATTGGGCGTGAGCCGCGGCCGCTTGCCGGGCTCGATCACGGCGGGGGAGTCCGGCTCGGTCCAGCCTTGCGAGCCGCGCGTCGAGGGGCAGAGGCCGGTCCCCGGCAGCACCGGTCCGGTGTGGGCGGTATCGCTCGGCGTTGCCGAAAAGGCGTTGCCGTGCTTGTCGATCACCGCGACGTAGGAGGTGTCGAGCGCCGCCGTGAGCTCGTCGCGGGGCGGGATCAGCCCGCCGCTCGCCGCCCGCTCCGCCGCCGGCACCAGCGGATCGCCGGCGGGCGGCATGTCGGGCCAGGCAGCGTCGGGATCGATGCGATCGCGCCGGAGCGCGGAATAGGCGCTCGACATCAGCCCGTCCAGCGGCACCTCGACAAAGCGGGGGTCGCCATAGTGGTGATGGCGGTCGGCGAAGGCGAGCTTCAGCGCCTCGGTCACATGGTGGATATAGGCCGGCGAGTTGTGCCCCATCGCCGCCAGGTCGATGCCGTCCAGGATGTTGAGGGTCTGGCCGAGCGCCGGGCCCTGGCACCAAGGGCGACAGGCGTGGATCTCCATGTCGCGGAAGTGCGATCTCACCGGGCTCTCGACCTCGACCGAGAATCCGGCCAGGTCATCGCGGGTCATGAAGCCGCCGTTCTCGGCGTGATAGCGGGCGAGCCGCTCGGCGATGTCGCCCTTGTAGAAGGCGTCCCGCGCGGCGTTCAGGCCCGCCTCGCGGCCCCGGCCGGCGGCCGCATGCTCCTCGTCGACGAGATATTGGAGGGTGCGGGCGAGATCCGCTTGGACGAAGAGATCGCCGGCCTTCGGCGGCTGGCCGCCCGGCAGATAGATCTCCGCGTTCTGGGGCCAGCGGCGGTAGCCGTCCGCGGCTCCGGCGATCAGCTCCGCCATCCGGGGATACATGACGAAGCCCTCGCCTGAGAAACGGATGGCGGCGCCCGCGACCTCGCCGAAACTCATGGTGCCGAAGCGCCGGAGCGCGGTGATCCAAGCATCCGGCGCGGCGGGGACGACCACGCGCTCGACGCTCTCGGGGATCGCGCCGCCGTGTTCACGGCGGAAATATTCCGCGTCGACCGCGCTCGGCCAGGTGCCGAGGCCGCTGATGACCACCGTCTCGTTCCGTTCGGCGAGGTGGATCATGATCGGCGCGACGCCGGCGATATTGACCAGCTCGCTCTGCACCACGCCCAGCACCAGGCCGGCCGCGACCCCGGCGTCGACGGCGTTGCCGCCCGCCTCCAGGACCTCGAAGCCGGCGTGGGAGGCCAGGTAGTGGCCGGCAGCGATCATGTGCCGGGTGCCGACGATCGCCGGCCTCAGGCTCGGCGCCGCCATCTCGCCGCGCAACACGCCTTCGAATATGGTGGGCATGGTCTCCTCCCTGCTTGGCTTCCAGGCCGAGAATAGGACATTTCACGCTCGATCACGTAACCAACTGATACTGCGGGGCGTCTGAATGTCCGTCGCCGAGGTCGAACGCACCGAAATCGGATGGATCCGCAAATGGCTGATCCTGTTCACGGTGACGCTGGCGACCACGCTTTATTCGACGACGGTGCTGGTGGTCTCGGTGATCCTGCCGCAGATGCAGGGCTCGATGTCGGCGACCCAAGATCAGATCGCCTGGGTGGTCACCTTCAACATCCTGGCGACCGCCGTGGTGACGCCGATGACCGGCTGGCTGGAGGCCAAGTTCGGCCGCCGGCGGGTAATGATTTACGGCCTGGCGCTGTTCACACTCGCGACGATGGCCTGCGGCATGGCGGAAAGTCTGTTGCCGCTGGTGCTCTACCGTATCGCTCAGGGTGCGACCGGCGCGCCGCTGATTCCGCTCGGCCAGGCGATCGTGCTCGACAGCTTTCCCCGCCACGAGCACCGCCTCGCGACCTCCGTCTTCGGCATGGGCGTCGTGATCGGGCCGATCATCGGGCCGACCCTCGGCGGCTATCTGGCGGAGCTCTACAACTGGCGCTGGGCCTTCTTCATGCTGGCGCCGGTCGGCGCGGCGGCACTGCTGATGCTGATCGTGATGATCCGCGATGGTCCCAAGCGTTCGGGGGTTCGCCTCGACTGGATGGGCTTTCTCTCGCTCTCGCTCGGCCTCATCTCGCTGCAATTGATGCTCGACCGCGGCGAACGGCACGACTGGTTCAACTCGACCGAGATCCTACTCGAGGCCTGCATCGCCGTCATCTGCTTCCACGTCTTCGTGGTCCACAGCCTGACCTCCAAGCACCCCTTCCTCAATCCCAGGCTGCTGCTCAACTGGAACTATTCGCTCGGCCTAATCCTGGTGCTGATTTACGGCATGCTGAATTTCACGCCGATCATCCTGTTGCCGCCGATGCTGCAGAAGCTGATGGGCTATCCGGACTCGATCATCGGCACGCTGCTGGCCGCGCGCGGGGCGGGTGCCGCGATCGGCTTCTTCCTCGCCATGTGGGTCGGCAAGCTCGATCCCCGCATCGGCATGGGAATCGGCTTCGCCGGCATGGCGGCGTCCGGCGTCTACATGGCGAGCTTCGACATCAACGTCACCACCTTCGACGTCGCGATCAACAGCTTCACGCAGGGGATCTGCGTGGGCCTGATCTGGGTGCCGCTGACGGTCGCGACCTTCGCCCGCGTCCGCTCGGAGGACTTGGCCGAATGCTCGGCGGTCTATCACCTGCTGCGCAACCTCGGCAGCTCTATCTTCATATCGCTGAGCGTGACGACTGTGATCCGCACCTCCAAGATCAACTATGCGGAGCTCTCGGAGCGAATCTCCCCCTTCAACGAGAACCTGGCCTATTCGGGCCTGTTGGGCGCCTGGAACGTCGACACCGTGCGCGGCTTGGCGGCGGTCAGCGGCGAGATTCAGCGCCAGGCCCTGATGATCGGCTACATCAACGCCTTCGGCCTCTATACACTCGCCTCGCTCGCCGTGCTGCTGCTGGTTATTCTGGTGCGCGGCAAACCGCCCGCCCGGAGCTGATCCACGCCGGCCATTTCCACCTTCACTGCCGGGCAGGATCTGCCCAGTTCGCGGATCCGCCACCGATTTCGAACGATTCTTTGTGGCACGGAACTTGCGGCATGATTCCCGAATTCACCAAACTTGGAGCACGGGAATGAAGATCGAGGGATTGGCGGCACAGGTCCGGAACGCGCATGCGATGCCCCGCGAGACGACGGCGCCCGAGGATACCCCCAGGGCCGGTGGCGCGGGCCGGGGCGCGACGCCGCCGAGCGTGATCGTCGACATCACCGACGCGGCCGACCAGCCGCTCGGCGCGCCGGGCAAGAGCGCCGAGTCCCCCGCGCATCGCGCCCGCGCCATGATCGAGAGCTACGTGGCCATGGGTGCCGAGACGGGCGGCCTGCATTTCGGCCAGGTCGTCTCCCGCATCGCCCGGGGCCTCGACGCGAGCGAACTCTTCGTCCTGCCGGCGCCGCCGGCGGAGGAAGAGCCGACCGAGCCCGCCGGGCCGCTCGTCGAGGGCGAGGGCGAGGGCGCGACGTCCGCCCTGGTCGAAACACCGCTGGCGCCGCCGGAGCCGGAAATCGATCCGGATCTCGCCGTGGCCTCCCTACTGCTGGAAGAGACGGCGGAGGAGAGCGACACGCCGACGATCCTCGTCGAGCCGCTGGCGCCGCCGGAGCCGGAAATCGATCCGGATCTCGCCGTGGCCTCTCTACTGCTGGAAGAGACGGCGGACGAGAGCAGCTGACGCGGTCATTCGGACGGCCCGGGCTCGATAAGGCTCGCGGGATAAACCTCGAAGCGCTGCTTGCCGATGGCGCCGGAGTGGTCCGCCGCGACCGCTTACCCGGCTCCATTTGCGCTTCCCCAGGTATCGAGGACGAGCTTGGCCGCCGCCATGTCCATGCTCGCCACGCCGACTGCATCGAAGACCGTGATACGGCCCTCCGGCACGCTCTTGGTGCCTCATGGGATCTCGTCGATCTCGGCGAGGATCTCGGCGCCCGCGACCACCAGTTTGCCGGATTGGTCGAGCGCGGCGTCACCCGATTCGACGATCACGATGTTGCGCATCGTGGCATCGTCCAGCTCGCGGCCTTCCCGGGTGTTCCAGCCGACGGAGCCGACGAAGGCGCGCTCCATGGCCTCGATCAGCGCGTCGTGGTCGAGATGGCGCTCGACCGTCGCCTCTTCGAGGAAGGCGATGTCTCCGATCGCGGCACCACTCATCGTCGTCTCCCGCCGTTCAGCGGACGCCCGATTCCTCGATCGCCTGGGCGATCTGGGCTTCCGCGCTCGGCCCCATCAGGTGGGCGCCGGCGACGCCCTCCGTCGCTTTCAGTCGGTGCAACAACTCGCCGGCGATGCGGCGTCCCTCGGCGCTCGGGTCGTCCGCGCCCTCCAGTCGCGAGAGCACGGCGTCGGGTATGATGGTGCCGAACAGGTTGTCGCGCATCCAGGCGCCCTGGCGCGCCGAGGTGAGGGCGGCGATACCGACCAGGACCTTGAGCCCGGGCAGGAGGCCCGCTTCGGCAAGCCGGGCCAGGTAGCGTTCCAACAGCTCCATGTCGAAGCAGAACTGGGTCTGCACGAAGCTCGCCCCCGCCGCGACCTTGGCCGCGAGGCCGTTCGGTCGCCAATCGGCTGAGGGATCGAGCGGTGCGTCGGCGGCGCCGACCAGATAGGCGGGCGGCGGCGTGATCTCCCGACCCGACGGTAGCCGGCCTTCGTCCCTGAGCGAGACGGCGAGCGCCACCAGGCCGGTACTGTCCAGGTCGTTCACCGCCTTCGCCTCCGGCGCGTCGCCCCGCTCGACGGGATCGCCCGAGAGGCAGAGGATGTTGGGGATGGCGAAGGCGGTGGCGCCGATCAGATCGCGTTCCAGCGCCAGCGTGTTGCGGTCGCGGGTGGTGAACTGCAGCACCGCCTCGATACCGTTCTCCCGGGTCATGAAATAGGCCGCCGCGGAGGAGGCAAGATGCGCCCTGGCGCCGGCGCCGTCGGTGACGTTCACCGCCTCCACCAAGCCCGCGAGCGGTGCCGTGCGCTCGACCACGCGCATCGGGTCGGTCGTCAAGGGCGGCGTCGTCTCGGCCGTGATGGCGAAGCGCCCCTCGGCGAACGCGGCGGCCAGGCGGCCGGGGTGGGCGGCGATTCCGTCGGTGCTCATGGCTGGGAACTCCGTTTACGCGGTGGTGTCGTGCCCACGCGAGCTGAAGCGGATGGGAAGTGCCGAGAGCCCGCGCAGAACCAGACTGTCGATCCGAGCGGGGCCGTCGAGGTCGCATTCGATCTCGCCCAGCCGCTCGACGATGCGGGCGAGCGCGATCCGCCCCTCGAGCCGGGCGAGCGGGGCGCCGAGACAGAAGTGGATGCCATGGCCGAAGCCGATCTGGCGGTTGGGCCGGCGGGTGATGTCGAATTCCTCGGCGTTCTCGAAGGCGCGGGGATCGCGGTTGGCGGCGTTCAGCATGGCGAAAATCCTGGCGCCTTCCGGAATCGTCCGGCCGGCGATTTCGATTTGCTCGGTGGCGATCCGGACCATCGCGTTGATCGGGCCATCGTAGCGCAGCACCTCCTCGACGCAGTGTTCCGCCAACGACGGCTCGGCGACGAGGCGCGCCATCTGCTCGGGATGGCGCGTCAGGTGCCAGAGGCCGCTTCCCAACAGGTTGGTCGTGGTCTCGTGCCCGGCGAACAGCAGGAACATGCAGGAGGCCGCGAGCTCCGCCTCGTCCAGGCCATCCTCGGCGCCCTCGCGTCGCAGCAGCTCGCTGATCAGGTCGTCCTCGGGCGAACTCCGCCGGGCTCGGATCAGCGTGGCGAAGTAGGCGTTCATCTCCGCCGTGGCGCGTTCGGCACGGGCGTATTTGTCCGGCGTCGCCTGCGCGCTACCGACGAAGAGCGCGAGATCGTCCGACCATGTCTTGAAGCGATCGAGATCCTCCAGCGACACGCCCAGCATCACCATCACGACGGAGGCAGGGAGGGGGTAGGCGAAGTCGGCGATGAATTCCATTTCTCCCCTGCCAGCCGTCGAATCGAGCAGGCCGTCGACGATCTCGGCGACCCGTCGTTCCATCCGCACCAGGGCCCGCGAGGTGAAGCCGGGCGCCAGCAGTCGGCGTAGGCGGGTGTGCGGCGGCGGATCGAGGAAGACCGACCAGCGGCCGAGCGAGGCCTCGAGGTTCCGCACGCGCGCCCGCTCCTCCGCCGGCAGTTGGGCGAAGAAGGGGCCGAGCCGGTCGGCCGAGAAGCGGGGATCGTTCAACACCCGCCGGCAATCCTCGTAGCGGGTCACGATCCAGCCCCGAAGCGGCGGGCACCAGTGCACCGGGTCCTCGTCCTGGAGCCGGCGGTAGACGGGGAAGGGATCGTGGAGGATTGCCGGGTCCCGGGGATCGTAGCTGACACTCATCTTTGTCCTGCCTCGCCCATACGCTCGACGGCGCCCGCTTAGCACACCCGCCGGTTCGGGAACAACCGTATGTCGGGGAGTAGATGCGAGGCATGAGTTGGCGAAGTGCTTACCCATCGGCACGGCGAGCCGCGCGGGCTCCGGCGCCTCGAAGGCGCGCATTCCGCCCGAAACCGGCGGCCGGGAGGAAGCCGCGATGCCGGTGGCCCGTGCGAGGTCGGGGTATCAGGTGCGGTGATCGGGGCTGTGTCGCTTGCGTGATGTTCCGCTCTCGTCGCAAAGCCTCGACCCGGTCCAATAAAATCGATACGGGTCGGATTCATTGTCACCAATCTGTCGAGACCCTCAGAGCGCGTGATGAAGCTCTACAATGGAAGAGGCACGGCCGAGCAGCATATCAAGGAAGGCAAGCATGCGATTAACTGGACGCGACTCTCTTGCCATAGCTTTCGGAGCAACGAGGTTCGCCTCCAGCTGCATGCTCTGGCCTACAATCTCGGCAACTTCCTGCGGACCTTGGCTCTGCCGCAGGCGGTCGAGCACTGGTCCCTGACGACACTCCGCGAGAAGCTGATCAAGATCGGCGCCATGGTCGTGCGCCATGGCCGCTATGTCACTTTCCAGCTGGCGGAGGTGGCCGCCCCCAAAGCCTTGTTGGCCGAGATCCTACGGCGGATCGGTGAGCTGCGACCGGCCCCCTTGCCGCCATGACGAGGCCTCAGTCCAAAATCATCTACAAGACCCGATGCGAAAACTATGTCGGGCACGTGTCGAACTGCGCCCCACTTCCACGAGAATTGAAATTCAGCGACCCTTCAAGCCCAAATCAACCCAACAAGCCCAGGAGATCGCCATGTAATGTCCTGACCAGCAGCCAAATGGACTCACTCAGCCGAATTTGCTATCGCTTCCGGCTAGAAGCAGGCACTGTTTGGGGAATGTCGGCTAAACAGAGTGGAAAAATTCAGAACACGATCGGAGAGGATATGCACAACGAAAGCAGGTGCCCGGTGATGGGTACCGCGCACCAGGCCGTTGGCGACACAGCGAACCAACACTGGTGGCCGAACCAGTTGAACCTGCGGATCCTCCGCCAGAACCACCCCCAGGCCGATCCCAACGGCGAGGAGTTCGACTACGCCGAGGAGTTCAAGAGCCTTGACTTCGAAGCCCTGGCGAAGGACGTCGATGCGCTGATGACCCAGTCGCAGGATTGGTGGCCGGCCGACTACGGCCACTACGGACCGCTCTTCATCCGGATGACGTGGCACGCCGCAGGTACGTACCGCATCGCCGACGGCCGTGGCGGCGGCGGCAGCGGCGCCCAGCGCTTTGCGCCCCTCAACAGCTGGCCCGACAACGTGAACCTCGACAAGGCGCGCCAGCTGCTCTGGCCGATCAAGCAGAAGTACGGCCGGAAGATCTCGTGGGCCGACCTTCTGATCTTCACCGGGAACCGCGCCCTGGAGACGATGGGCTTCAAGACCTTCGGCTTCGGCGGCGGCCGCGAGGACATCTGGGCGCCCGAGGAGGACGTCTACTGGGGCCTGGAGCGGGAGTGGCTCGGCGACGAGCGCTACAGCGGCGACAGGGAACTCGAGAATCCCCTCGGCGCCGTTCAGATGGGCCTGATCTACGTCAATCCGGAGGGGCCGAACGGTAACCCAGATCCGCTCGCTGCAGCCAGGGACATTCGAGAGACGTTCCGTCGCATGGCGATGAACGACGAGGAAACAGTTGCGCTCATTGCCGGCGGACACACGTTCGGCAAAACCCATGGTGCTGCCGATGAGAAGTACAAAGGTCGCGAACCCGAGGGTGCCAGCGTCGAGGAGCAAGGCCTTGGCTGGAAGAACAGCTATGGCAGCGGCAAAGCCGGCGATACGATCAGCAGCGGGCTCGAGGGCGCCTGGACCAACGATCCGAGCACGTGGGACCACGGCTACTTCGAGAACCTGTTCAAGTACGAGTGGGAGCTGACGACGAGCCCTGCCGGTGCGAACCAGTTCACCCCCAAGAACCCCGAGGCGCAGGGGACCGTGCCGGACGCGCACGACCCGTCGAAGCGGCACGCTCCGATGATGTTGACGACCGACATCGCGCTGACCGTCGATCCGGTCTACAAGGAGATCTCGAAGCGCTTCTACGAGAACCCGGACGAGCTCGCCGACGCCTTCGCCCGGGCGTGGTACAAGCTGCTGCACCGTGACATGGGACCCGTCGCCCGGTACCTCGGTCCGTGGGTTTCCGAGGAGACGCTGCTCTTTCAGGACCCGGTGCCCGAGGTCACGCACGAACTGGTCGACGACGCGGACGTCGCTGCGCTCAAGGGCAAGATCCTCGACTCCAGCCTGTCCATCTCCCAGCTAGTCTCGATCGCCTGGGCGTCGGCCTCGACCTACCGTGACACCGACAAGCGCGGTGGCGCGAACGGGGCGCGCATCCGCCTCTCGCCGCAGGCGGAGTGGGACGTCAACGTGACATTCGGCGTGTCGAAGGTGCTGGAGACCCTGGAGGGGATCCAGCGGGAGTTCAACGGCTCGCAGATCGGCGGGAAGATGGTCTCGCTCGCCGACCTGATCGTGCTGGGCGGCTGCGCAGCCATCGAGGAGGCTGCGAAGAAGGCCGGGCACGGCGTGCAGGTCCCCTTCACGCCGGGGCGCACCGACGCCACGCAGGAGATGACCGACACCGAGTCGTTCGCCGTGCTCGAGCCGACCGCCGACGGGTTCCGCAACTACCTGCAGAAGGGCCACGAGCTCTCGTCGGAGCACCTGCTGGTGGATAAGGCGTTCATGCTGACGCTGTCCGCTCCCGAGATGACGGCCCTCCTCGGCGGCATGCGCGTCCTGAACGCGAACGGCGGGCAGTCCGAGCTCGGGGTCTTCACCGACCGACCCGAGACGCTGACCAACGACTTCTTCGTGAACCTGCTCGACATCGCGACGGAGTGGAAGGCGACCTCGGACACCGGGGACGTGTTCGAGGGTCGCGATCGCGGGACGGGCGAGCTCAAGTGGAACGGCAGCCGCGTCGACCTCGTCTTCGGTTCGAACTCTGAGCTCCGGGCGATCGCTGAGGTCTACGGGAGTGACGACGCCGAGCAGAAGTTCGTGCGTGACTTCGTGGCTGCGTGGGACAAGGTCATTAATCTTGATCGCTTCGACCTTGACTGATCTCAGCGGAAAGGTCTTTGGGGGCTTCTAGAGCGCAGCCGCGACTGGGCATCGGGCGATCAGGATTGAGTGGCGGGTTCCTCGCGTTACCGGTTGACCCGATCTCAATGGCGATGACCTGCTCCCTTGGCGATGTCCCGCCCAATGTTGAAAAGTGCGAGATAGGCATCGTCTGATCGAGAGGCTACGCGGCCACCTCGATGTCTTCAATGACGGACTTTGCTCCGGCCTTTCTCACCGCCTCCCGCAGGGCGGCGTCAAGGACGGGGAGCTGGCGGTAGGCCTTGAGGCGGCGGAAGGTCTTTTGCGCCTCCAAGAGGCCGGCGGCGGTCCAACGCAGCGCCATCTCGGCGTTGCGCCAGCGCTTGACGTTCCGCTGCACCGTCCGGACGGTGCCGATCGCGTTCTCGATGGCGTTGGTGCAAGCCAGCGAGTGTCGAAGTTGCGGCGGGAGGCCGAGCCGGATCACGGTCAGGATCTCGTCCAGGCCCTCCAGGATCGAGCCCGAGACGCCGGGTGCGTCATGCTCCAGACGGCGGGCGAGGTTGCGCAAGAGCCGTTCGGCCTTGGCCGCGTCGTCCTGCTGCCAGGCCTGCCGCAAGACCTTCCTGACGCCGGCATGGAGGCTCTCGTCCAGCCGGTCCGTGATGTTGCGCCCCTTGTGCACCTGGCAGCGCTGGAGGGCCGCCGCCCGCCCGAAGGTCCGCCGGATCGCCTTCGAGAGCGCCTTGGCGCCGTCGACGATGTAGAGCCGAGGCCGTTCGGGATCGAGACCGCGCTCGATCAGGTTGTCGAGCATGGCTTGCACCGTGGCCGCGTTCTCCGTCGCGCCCTCGGCCAGGCCCAGCACGTGCTTCGCGCCGCCGGTGTCGATGCCGATCGCCGCCACCATCAGGTGATCGCCGACATGGAGCCCGTCGATCTGGAGCACCACGAGATCGAGATCGTCGAGCGGGCTCGCCAGCCAGGCCTTCAGCTTGCTTCGCGTCAACGCCACGAAACGGCGCGAGACCGCCGACTTCGAGGTTGCGTCACCCGATGCCGCCGGCAGATCGCCGCCCGCATCGTCCGGCAGGCGCACCGCGCGGGCATACTTGCGGGTCGAGACGTTGATCACCATCAGATTCATCGCCCAGGCTTGCAAGAGTTCGGGTTCCGACAGCAGCTCCCAACTCGGCAGGCTCATCTCCCGACCCGCGAAGTCCCGCACCCGAGGGCGCTCGACCTTCACTTTGCCGCCGTGGTAGGCGATCTCGCTCCGGGTCGTGCCCCATCGATGGCCCTTGCGCTCGCCCGAGCGGGCGTGGCGCGAACCGCACAAGGCTTCCGCGTCCGCCGACATCATCTCGTTCAAAGACTCGAGGCCCGCCAAAAGGCAGAAGCGATCGACGCTCATGCGCAGATCGTCGAAGGCCTCCGGCATCGATGGCAAGAGCCGACAGGATGGTTCCGAGGAACGGTCGTTGCGTGTAGTCTTGGTCATGGCGTCGTTCTCCTTGATGGAATCAGCACCCAGAGCCTAGCGGCTCCAGGCGGACGACGCCTACTTCAGCTTTTCAACAGAGCCCGGGACATCCCCGCTCCCTTCGCTCCAGCCCCATTACAGGGCCTTCATCACGACTACGAAGCAGTCCGCCCCTAGTGGATAGAATCCAACATCTGGTACCCCTACGATCCCCTATCCTGGATTTTATCCACTAGCCGGCGCATCGGTACTTTCGGCCTCGTGGATTAGCCACTTGTGCTTTTTTTCCCTTGGCATCGCCGGTCAGGTTCTCACGTTCCGTACTAGAGCCTGGTTGAGCTTCGCGCCACCTACACGCCGGATGTCGCTCGGGCAGTATCAGGTCATTCCCCAAACTGATCCCGGATCAATCCAGCAGTCACCTTCGGGGCATTCATCACCGGCAAGATCAGTTTGATAAAGGGGCTCATGTATGTGGTGGCCCAAATCGTCGGAGCCGTCGTCGGCGCCCTGTTGTTGGCGGCGGCTATACCAGAGGCTGCACAAGGCAACCTTGGTGCCCATGGCCTCGGTCCCGACGTCACTGTGGGCGGCGGTATGATCGCCGAAATTGTTCTCACCTTTGTCCTGGTGTTCGTCGTCTTTGCGACGGCGATGGACCCAAAAGGGCTAGCTCATCTTGCGCCAATTGCGATCGGCATTGCCTTCCTGGTCGACCACCTCCTTGGCGTGCCCCTTACCGGCGCCTCGATGAACCCGGCCCGGAGCTTTGGTCCTGCCTTGATCGCGGGAGCCTGGGAGAACCACTGGATCTTCTGGGTCGGTCCCTTGATCGGAGGTGGCGGGGCCACCCTGGTATACGAGCTCGTCTTTCTTCGCGGAAACGAAACGGCCGAGTAAGGGTCTATGAGCGCCGCCGACGAGGACCGCCGACGAGGACCAGGGAATAGCCCCGCGCGAGCTTTAGATTTGGCTCAATTCGTGAATTGTATGCGTCACCTTGTTACGGCGGCGGCGAGGCAGGCTCGGTCATTGGCGCCGGGGGCGAGGCCGACGAGGTGGAACCAGCTCAGGTAGTTGTCCAGATAGCGGGTGGCGATGCCGCGGCGGGGACGCAGGAAGTCCTTCAACCGGCTGTGGCGGCTGTTCACCGTCTGCACATGCAGATCGCCCCGAACCCGTTCCCCCATCGAGCGGTTGAGTGCTTCGTGGCTCACCCCGAGCGCGGCGGCGCACGGTGGGTAGCTCGCGCCGCCGTCGGAGACCAGCAGGGCGTCCTTCGCGACCACCGGGTCGAGGGCAGCCGTGAGCGCCGCCGCATCGACCCTGGGCAGCACCGCGCTGACCGTCGTTCCGCTCCGGTCCGCCGCCATGAGAACCGGTACCTGCTCGCGCGAGAGGCCGCGCTTCTTCGCCTTGCCGCCCCGCCGCCGTGCCTTGCGCCCCAGCCCGCGCGCGCCCTTCCGGCTCTCCAGGACGTAGGTCTCGTCCGCTTCCACGATCCCCTTGAGCACCTCCGAATCGCTCCGCGCCGCCGCCAGAAACCGGTGACGCCAGCGGAACGCCGTGCTCACCGCCACGTCGCAGCGCGCCGCCGACGCCTTCACCGTCTCCCCCTTCGCCAGCGACGCCCCGAACGACAGCCAGCGTTCCTTGTGGTGCAAGCCCGACAGCGGCGTACCGCTCAGCGCGTTGAAGGTCCTGCCGCAGCCCTTGCACTGGTAGCGCCGCAGACCCCGCGCCATACCGCGCGAAACCGCCCCTTCGCTCGCGCAGTGCGGACAGCGCCGGGCCTCGTCCACACCAAGCTCGATCGCGGCCTTCGATGCCTCGCCCTCGCTCCGGCCCGACAGCACCGCGAGCGCCTCGCGCCGCTGCGCGCGCGTCAGCCCGCGCGCCGCCGAAAGCCACACCTGGAAACCCTTGCCGTCCATAACCCAACCTCCTGACGTTCCAGGCACTCTATCACTAATGCATACAATTCACGAATTGAGCCTTAGATTTTGCCTCGATACCGGCCTCGTTTGGGTCGTTCCGTCGACCCAGGCTACGGGTCGAGTGCGCTTTGCGGTCGACCGCCGCGGGCGAGACCGGGCATGCGCACGGCCTTCTCGACTTCCTCGCCGAGGTCGGTGACCCGGTGACGGGCAAGGCGATAGGCACGACCGCCGACGACCTCGAGACGGCGATCACCAGTGAGACGCACGATTACACCGACATGTACCCTGGCATGGCGCGCGCCGCGCGCGACGAGGGGTTCGACGAGAGCGCCGAGGGGTTCGAGACCCTGGCGAAGGCGGAGAAGTCGCACGCCAGGCGCTTCCAGAAGGCGCTCGACACGCTCGATCAAGCGTACCCTTTACGGGGTTGCCCTGTGCGGGCACCGAAGGGTTTGGGCGCACCGGCTTTGAAGGCGCCGAGACTGCCCATGTCCGTGCTCCCTGGATGGCGGAAAATCTGGACAAATGGCCCACCAAACGAGGGCCGATCTCCAAAATTAGGCCATCGAACTCATCTTGAGCGGCCAGCCGATCCTCCAGTCGGGTTGAGCAGTTACTCGATGTTTTCGTGCAACTGGAGCACCAAGCCATCGACCCGTCCGCCCGAGCGCTTGATTAGCGAAGCGTATTCCGAACGCAGTTGTGAGCGCCATGCCGACACCCTCGGCGCCGCCGATGATGCGGATACGGGAGCGTTCGTTCATCGGCCCGTAGTTACGATCAAGCCACCGGCGCGGTCAAACACAAAGATGGGCTGGCCGGCGGTATTCGGGGCGGCGGGGGCCAGATTCCACTCCGGGGCCGGAATCGCGGCCGGAAACCTCACCACCCATCAATTTCTCCAGACTTCCCAGAGGGGCGGGAGGGGGATGAGTCGCTGGAGGCAGGTCTGGATGCGGCGGATGCCACGTTTGAACAGCGATGTCAGGCTGCGTAGCAGGTTGCGGGGTCGCTTTTCCGGCGGTTTTTTCGCCCGGGGTGGCCTTGTTGACCACGTCCCACATGCCGACGGACACGGCCCAGAACAGCGCCAGCGCCATGACCAGGATAAGGCGACCCAAGCGGTCGGTGCGTTGGATGTGGCTGTCCTCAATACCGAAGCCTCGGGTTTTGAAGTCGGAGAACATGGGTTCAATGCCCCACCGGAGCCCGTAATCGAAGGCCCGATGTTTGGTGGGGGCTTCGGACAGCGCGATGATCCAGGGCTCCGGGTGGCCCGCCTCGTGCACCATGGCGACGTTGGTGGCGACCCGCTTCTCGGTGAGGTCGATGCCGGTGAGCATGTGCTCGCCCCGGGCGAAACACT
The DNA here is from genome assembly GCA_965225945.1 of Alphaproteobacteria bacterium. Taxonomy (GTDB): domain Bacteria; phylum Pseudomonadota; class Alphaproteobacteria; genus JASLMY01. The sequence continues at coordinate 81,323 of CBDDBZ010000038.1, forward strand.
CGGCCAGGGTGGTCTCCCCACCGTCCTCGAACACCAACAGGTGCTGCTTGAGCCGCAAGCGCCAGTCCCAGCCCTGGTCCCGGCACCAGGCGATCAAGGCGGGCGAACCGTAGAAACGGTCGCCCATCAGCACAGGCTTGGCGCTGGCGGGCAGCAACGCCACGACCGCCTCCAATGCCTCGCGCTGCTCGCCAAAGCCGATCGCCCCTCGGGTCTCCTTGATCCGCCATGACAGCGGCAACGCCCGCCCGGCGATCCGCACCGCCACCATCACCGCCTGATGGCGGGCCGTCAACTGGGTCTGGTCCATGATCAGGACAATTTGTTGCCCGCCTGCCCCGACCCGCGCCAGAACGTCGCGTCCGTAAGGCGCCATCACCGCGTCGACCTCGATCAAGTCGTTGCCCAAAAGCCGGCTGATCCACTGATAGCGCATGTCCAGCCGTTCTGCCGCACGCGGCAGGCGCGCGGCAGGGACGCCGCCAAGTCCATCAGGTTCTCTGCCGCGCGCGGCAGGCCATCAGGTTCTCTGCCGCGCGCGGCAGGTCCATCAGGTTCTCTGCCGCGCGCGGCAGGGACGCCGCCAAGTCCATCAGGTTCGCGGTCCAGCATCGTCGCCACCAAAAGCGACAGTCCCTCGCGCTGCTTCTTGTTCTGCCCGGCAAGACGTCAGCATCTCGATACCAACCAACTCCGCCTGTCGGATCATCAAGTTCTCTGCCGCGCGCGGCAGGTCCATCAGGTTCTCTGCCGCGCGCGGCAGGCGCGATCACGCCGCCAAGTCCATCAGGTTGCGGGGCAGGTGACGCTCTGCCGCGCCGGCAACGTCAGCGAGGTGAGGCTCCAGCATCGTCGCCGCGGCAGGGAAAGTCCATCAGGTTCGCGCTCCGAACGTCCAGCATCGTCGCCACCAAAAGCGACAGTCCCTCGCGCTGCTTCTTGTTCTGCCCGGCAAGACGCCCCAGCATGTCCTCACCGATCGTCCCCGACAGCATCTCGATACCAACCATCCGTCGAACTCCGCCTGTGAAAAGGGCGGATTCCTTGAATCACATCAAGATTCTACAAGGCAAGCAAAATCTGATGGGTGGTAAGGCCGGAAACCCCCGCCGCTTGACTTGCCGGGACAGCGGGGCCATAGTTGTGATTCGGCCCGAACCACTAGCGCCCACTCGGGAGCCCCGAATTGCCCGCTGCCCCGTCCGCCGGTCCCCACGCATCCTGGCTGGCCGGGGCGATGATCCAGGCGGCGCAACTGCACCGCGGGGGCCGTCTGGCCGAGGCGATCGCCGTTTACCGCCGGGTGATCAAGGCAACGCCGAAGACGGCGGAGGCGCACGACAACCTGGCCGTCGCCCTGCGCGCCGCCAGGCGGCCGCGGGAGGCGGTCGCCAGCTATCGCCGCGCCGTCAAGCTGCGCCCCCTACGCCATCGCCCAGTCCAACCTGGGGGCGCTGCTGGTCGGGCTGGGCAAGACCGAAGAGGGACTGGAGCACCTTGCCGGCGCCTATATGCATGCCGCCGGCGGCCCGGTGGCGCGCGATCGCCTGCTCGCCAACCTGGCGCCGCTGGCGCTGCCGCGCGCCGGTTCGCGGCTGCGCCGCGCCCTGGAGCGCCTGGCCGCCGATCCGGAGATCGACCCGCAGCGCCTGGCCCAACCCGGCGTCGCCCTGTTGCGGCGGCAGCCACCGGTGGCGAAGCTGCTGGAGCAACTGGCGGCGGACAGCACCGCCGCGCTGGTCGCCGGGACGCTGCCGCGCGGCCTCTATGAGGCGCTCGCCGCACCCTTGCCGCTCGTGCTGCTGAGCGACGCGCTGATCGCCGATGCCGGGATCGAGGCGCTGCTGGTGGCGCTGCGGCGACTGTGGCTGGCGCAGGCCTGCGGCGCCGCGGACGGAGCGCCGCCGCCGCACGGGCTGTTCGCCGCCGTCGCGTTGCAGGCGGCGGCCGGCGAGTGGGTCTGGCCGGAAAGCGCGCCGGAGCGTGACCAGGTGGACCTGCTGGCCGGGCGCCTGGCCGCCCGTGGCGGGAACGCGGCGCTCGACGAGACGCTGCTCGCCCATGCCCTCTACCGACCGCTGGAGACCCTGCCGGAGGCGCAGACAGCGGCGCTGCGCGAGCTGGGCGGGACATTGCCGGCGGGACCGGCCCGCGATCTGCTCGCGCGCCACCTGACGGAGCCGCGCGAGGAGGCCACCCTAGCCGCCGCGCTGCCGCGGCTGACCGAGGTCGCTGACGCCACTTCGCGGCGGGTGCAGGCGCAGTACGAGGAGAACGCCTACCCGCGCTGGCGGCGGCTGACCCGGCGCCCGGCGCGGCCGCTGGCCGAGGTGCTGCGTGAACAGTTGCCGGGCGCGCCGCTGGCGGTGCCGCTGGCCGAGGCGCCCCGCGTGCTGGTCGCCGGCTGCGGCACCGGCCACCACGCGCTGGCCACCGCCACCCGCTTTGCCGGCGCCCGGGTGCTGGCAATCGACCTCAGCCGCGCCGCGCTCGGCTTCGCCGCCCGCCAGGCGCGCGACCTCGGTATCGGGGGTATCGAGTTCGCGCAGGCCGATATCCTCGGCCTCGCGGCGCTGGAGCAGCGCTTCGACCTGATCGAATGCTCCGGCTGTCGGTGGCGATGAAAAACCGCGCTTAGATGGTGATTTCAGCGACATCGGGCATCGTGGCGCTGTAGCTGCGTGGTTTGCAGGCGGGAGTTGGCTCGGCGCAGCGGTGGGTAAGTAGCCCGCCGCAGCGACCGCCAAGAGTCTGGCGGCGGCGGGCTGCTTATCCACCGCGGGCGGGCGTCTCGATTCCTGTTTTGGCTGGCTGGCGGCGGCGGTTCCGCGGACCTGACAAGGGGAGCCGCGGGAGTACACTCGGGCCGCTGAGAACGATGCGGCGCCGGCCCCGTTTGCTTGCTGGCAACGACCGGCACCGCACCCCCCGAGCCATGCAAGGCACGACCCATATGCGCAGTATCGTGCGGGTTTGGGCGTGGGTCCACCCCGTTCTCATCGGCTGCGCGATGAAGAACACCGCCCGCCTGTTCAACTGCGCCTCGTGCCATCAACAGGTGGTTCTCTGCCGGCACTGCGACCACGGCAACATCTACTGTTCACGGAGCTGCAGCGATCGGGTGCGCCGGCGATCGCAGCGCCATGCCGGGCAGCGCTACCAGAACAGCCGGCGGGGCCGTCACAAGCATGCTGAGCGCCAGCGGCGCTATCGCGAACGCCGGCGGCGCCGGACGCCGGTGAATCGGCGCCGCGGGCAGGAAGTGACGCATCACCCTTTGACCGCCGCGCGGCGGCGTCCTGTTGTGGCGCGGACGCCGGCAGGGCGTCCCGGAACACGGCCCTTCGGGCACGAGCGGCCCGCCAGGGTCTTCCGCTGCGATCGCTGCGGCCGGTTCTGCGGGCAGGCGGTCTATCCGGGGCTGCGCCCGACGGGAAAGGGGGTGAGATGACCATCGACAAGGAGACCCGCGCGGAGATCCTGCGCCTGTATCACGTCGAGAAGTGGACGGTCGGCACGATCACACGCCAGCTCGGCGTGCATCGCTACACCGTCGAGCGCCTCCTCACCGCGGCCGGCGAGCCCCGGGACGCGAGGTCGCCCAGGCCGTCGATGATCGATCCATACGTGCCGTTCATCGCCGAGACGCTGGCATCCTGGCCGACGCTGCCCGCCAGCCGGCTCTACCAGATGGTGCGCGAACGCGGCTATCCGGGCGGCGGCGACCACTTCCGTCATCTGCTCAGCCACTTCAGGCCCAGGCCCGTGGCCGAGGCCTATCTGCGCCTCAAGACCCTTCCCGGCGAGCAGGCCCAGGTCGACTGGGGACACTTCGGCAAGGTGACGATCGGCCGCGCGGAGCGCCGCCTGATGGGCTTCGTGATGGTTCTCAGCTACTCGCGGCGGATCTTCCTGCGCTTCTACCTCGACGCCGGGATGAGCAACTTCCTGCGCGGCCATGTCGAAGCCTTCGAGGCGTGGCAGGGCGTGCCCCGCGAGCTCTGGTACGACAACCTGAAGAGCGTCGTGCTGGAGCGCCGCGGCGCCGCCATCCGGTTCAATCCCCGGATCCTCGACCTCGCCGGCCACTACCACTTCCTGCCCAAGCCCGTCGCGGTCGCGCGCGGCAACGAGAAGGGGCGCGTGGAGCGGGCGATTCGCTATGTCCGGACCAGCTTCTTCGCCGCCCGCCGGTGGCGCGATATCGACGATCTCAACGCCCAGGCCCTGGCCTGGTGCCACGGCATCGCCGCCGACCGCCCCTGGCCCGAAGACCGCTCGATCACCGTGCGCGAGGCCTTCGAGCGGGAACGCGGCTCTCTCATCGCGCTGCCCGGCGATCCCTTCCCCGACCACGACCGGGTCGAGGTCGCCATCGGCAAGACCCCCTACGCCCGCTTCGATCTCAACGATTACAGCGTGCCGCACACCCATGTGCGGCGCACCCTCGTCGTGGTCGCGACGCTCGACGAGGTGCGCATCCTCGACGGTGTGGACGTCATCGCCAGCCATCCGCGCAGCTTCGACAAGGCGGCCCGCATCGAGAACCCCGAGCACATCGCCGAGCTGGTCAGGCGCAAGAGCCATGCCCGCCGCCTTCGCGGCCAGGACCGGCTGGTCCAGGCCGCGCCCAACAGCGAGCGCCTGCTCGCCGAGGCCGCCCAGCGCGGCGGCTATATAGGCGCCACCGTCGCCGCCCTGTTGCGCCTCCTCGACGCCTACGGCGCCGCCGAGCTCGAGGCGGCCATCGACGAGGCCCTGAAGCGGGACGTTCCCCATCCCAACGCCGTGCGCCTGAGCCTGACCCGGCGGCGCGAGCTGCGGCACCAACCCCCGCCCATCCCCGTCGAACTGCCCGGCGATCCGAGAGTGCGCGACATCACTGTCCGCGATCACGACCTCGTCGGATACGACGGGCTGGCCGGCGAACCCGAGGAGGACAGCGAGCAATGAACGATACCCTCATGGGCCGTGCCCGGGCGCTCGGCCTGCACGGCCTCGCCGCCCACTGGGGCGAGGTCGCCGGGCATGACTGGCCCGCTGCGCTGGTCGCCTGGGAAGAGGAGGAACGGCGAAGCCGCAGCCTCAAGCGCCGCCTCGGCGACGCCCGCCTCGGACAGTTCAAGCCGCTCGCCGACTTCGACTGGGCATGGCCGCGCCGCTGCGACCGCATGGCCGTCGAGGATCTCATGAGCCTCGAGTTCCTCAACGAGGCCGCCAACGTCGTCCTGGTCGGCCCAAACGGCGTCGGCAAGTCGACCATCGCCGCCAATATCGCCCACCGCGCCGTCCTCGAGGGCCACACCGTGCGCTTCGCCACCGCGGCCAGCATGCTCGGCGAGCTCGCCGCCCTCGACAGCGACACCCTGCTTCAGCGCAGGCTGCGCTTCTACGCCCGCCAGCACCTGCTGGTGATCGACGAGGTCGGATACCTGTCCTACAGCAACCGCCATGCCGATCTGCTGTTCAACATCGTCTCCAGCCGCAGCCAGCAGAACTCCACCATAATCACCACCAACCGGCCCTTCGCCGAGTGGGGTGAGGCCTTCCCCAACGCCGCCTGCCTCGTCGCCCTGGTCGACCGCCTCGTCCACAACGCCGAGATCATCGCCATCGACGCCGAGTCCTGGCGCCGCAAGGAGGCCGAGGAACGCCAGAAGCAGCGCAGCGCCGAGCGCCGCCGGCGGCGAGCCGGCAAGGCCGGCGCGCAGGACCGCGGGGAACCGCCGCCGGCGTAGCCATGGATGGTCCCCGCCTCTGGGACCGGCGGGTGCGGGCCGAGGCCCTGCGAGGCTATCCCCTCGAAGACGTCGTCCGCCGCCTCGGCTACCGCCGCGATCCCACCGATGCCGCGCGCTGGAGGCGTCCCGGATCCGTCGTCAGCATCAACGGCTTTATGTTCTACGAACATCTGCGCGGCGAGGGCGGGGGCGGAGCGATCGACCTGGTAATCCATGCCTGCCGGTGCACCGTGCCCGAGGCCCTCGGCTTCTTCTCGGAACTGCCGTGCCGTGACCGGTTCCCGGCCGATCGCCACCCGAAGCCGCCGTGCCCGGACCGCCACTGGCCCGCCATCCAGAGCTACCTCGTCGAGCAGCGCGGCCTCGCGGATGTGCTCGTCGCCCTGTGCCGCGACCTCGGCTTGCTCTACGCCGACCGCCACGGCAACGCCGTGTTCGTCCGCCGAAACGCGGCCGGCGAGGCTCTCGGCGCCGAGATCGTCCCTGCCGCGGCGCCACGCCGCCTCGCGCCGACCGGCGCCGCCGCGCGCGGCGGCTTCTGGATATCGTGGGAACCCGACTGGCCGAACTCCGTCATCCTCGCCAAGAACGCAATCGACGCCCTGTCGGTCCTCTCCCTCCACCTCGTCCCGGCCGGGCGCAAGGGATGCGCCGTGGTCTCAACCGGCGGCGCCACCGCAAGCCTCCCCGAATGGATCGAGGCCTGGAACCCCGGCCGGATCTTCTGCGCCTACGACGCCACCCGCCAGGGCGATGACGCCGCGGCACGGCTCATCCGAAACGACAGCAGGGTCGTCCGCCTGCGCCCTGCCCTCGACGGCCTGGACTGGAACGACATGCTCATGCGCGACCGCGCCGGCGAACCGCTCCAGATCGATGACCGGCCCCTCGACTGAATAGCCACAGCGCGAAACAAAATCAGCCAAGCCCAAAAGCATCCCGTCAGCCAACCGCCACCGACCGCTCAAAAAGAGCACCATATAAGCGCACCCTGGAACCACCGCTAACACCGGCACGCTGCACCACATGGCGGACCCGGAGGCCGGCTGGCGGGTGCTGCGCGGCCTGCTCGCACGGCGCGGCCTGATGCGCATCGGCCTCTACAGCGAGCGCGGGCGCGCCGATGTAGTGGCGCTGCAGGAGCTAATACCAATCGGCATTAACCAGAACTCATGCGCCCATTTACGCCGCCCGATGGACGTGATGTTCCATGGTTGATCGATGAGCTTGTTCCAGGCTTCGCAGCAGGAGGTGATGATCTGCTCGTCGGATTGGAAGACCAAGTTGGACAGCCAGTTGTCGCGCATGAACTGCCAGATGTTTTCGGTCGGATTGAGCTCCGGCGAGCGTGGTGGCAGGGGCAGGAGGGTAACGTTGGCGGGGATCTTCAGCTTGTCCGTGGTGTGCCAACCCGCCTGATCGAGGAGCAGGAGGGCATGCGCGCGCGCGCCTACCCGGGAGGAGATCTCCTCCAGATGCAGCTGCATGGCCTGGGTGTCGCAGTGGGGGAGCACGAGGGCGGCGCCGACGCCGCGTTCGGGACAGATGGCGCCGAAGATATAGGCTGATTTGGTGCGCTGGTCATGCGGTGCGCGGGGCCGGGTTCCGCGCCGCGCCCAGCGCCGAGTGATCTTGTTCTTCTGGCCGACACGGGCTTCGTCCTGCCACCAGATTTCTATCTCGGTGCCGTCGGGCAGGCGCCGGCGAGCTTGCGCCACCAGCTCGGGGAATTTTTTTAAAATCCTCGATGACGCCCTCCTCCTGGGCATGGTGGCGCGGACGCGCCGTCATCTTCGTGAAGCCCGTCGCCTTCAATTCCCGGCTCACCGTGGTCTCGTCGAGCGAGATCGCGAACATATCCCGGATCCAGCCCGCCAGATCCTTCAGCCGCCAGCGCACCACGCCGTCGACCGCCGGGTTCGGCCCCGCATCGACGCGTGCCCCCAGCGCCTGGCGTTGTGCATCGTCGAGCTTCGCCACCGCACCGGGCGCCTTGCGATCGATCAAGCCGTCCGGGCCCTCGGCGTTGAAATGCAACACCCAATCTCGGATCACCTGAAGCCCCACGTGGCCGGTCCGTGCCGCATCCGTCCGCCGCCCACCGTCATAGATCACCGCGAGAGCCAAGAGCCGGCGGCTCTGGCCGGCATCCTTGGAAAGCTTCGCCAAGCGACGCAGCTCCGCCGCATCGAAATCCTCTCGTAACCCGATCGCCGCTCCCATGGTGAACCTCCTCAACTCCGAATCACCGGAATTGAGTCAGAAATCATCCACCATGGGAATCCTCAAAGTGAGTCTCCCTCAAGGCCGATTGGTATAATCGCCCGCGAGGGCTGGCAGCCGACGGCCGAGGGCATCCGCGCGGTGCGTGCGGCGTGGCGCGATCCACCCGCCGGTTCGTCGGCGCCGCCGTTGACCGAGAGCCCTGATTTCTTCTCGCTGAGCGGCTGCCGCGACATGCTGTTCCACGTGCGGGAGGTGCGCTTCGATCCGCCGCGCATAGCCCGCGCCCTGGCGGAGCTGGATCTCGTCTTCGCCGGTTTCGAGCTGCCGGACGAGTCGATCCGCCGCGCCTTCGCACAGCACTTTCCGGCGCCCGAGGCGCGGCACGACCTCGCCGCCTGGGACCAGTTCGAGGCGGAGAACCCGGCGGTATTCGCCGCGATGTACCAGTTCTGGTGCCAGGCCGGATAAGTCTCCCGCCATTCTACCCCCCACCGCCATGCGCACAGCATAGGCGATGACGGCGCAGACGCCGCCGACGCCCACGGTCTCGCCGACGCGGCGGGTGAACGCCTGCGCCTTCGTCAGCGCCTTCTCCTCTGCCGGCATGCCGGCAGAGGAGAAGGCGGAGCGGAACCTGCGGCTGTTCTCGGAGACGGTGCTACCGCGCTTGCACACCCATGACGCGGGCGGCGCCATCGACCGTTCCGACGAATTCGCCCAGGCCGCCGAATAGTCCCGATCCCGGCTCGGGCGCTCTCCGCGCGAGGCCATGCCACCGAACCGCCCCGACCGGCGCCGCCCCGGCCGCCCATCGGGGTCGCCGCGATCAGATATCGGCGTAGCAGTGGGTCTCCGCCGCAGCCCCGGGGTGCGTCACCGCGCCCTTGTGGGCGGGGCCGACGGCCTGGGCGTATTTCCACAGCGCGCCCGACTGATAGTCCGTCCGGCGCGGCTGCCAGGCGGCCCGCCGCGCGGCCATCTCCGCCTCCGAGATCCGGACGTCGATCGTGCCGGCTTCGGCGTCGATATGGATCTCGTCGCCGTCCTGCAACAGTCCGATCGGACCGCCGACCGCGGCCTCTGGCCCGACATGGCCGACGCAGAAGCCGCGCGTCCCGCCGGAAAAGCGACCGTCGGTGATCAGCGCCACCTTCTCGCCCATGCCCTGGCCGTAGATCGCCGCCGTGGTCGCCAGCATCTCCCGCATGCCAGGGCCGCCCTTCGGTCCCTCGTAGCGGATGATGATGATGTCGCCTTCCTCGTAGTTGCGCGCGCGGACCGCCGCGAAGGCTTCCTCCTCGTTGTCGAAGCAGAGCGCGACGCCGGTGAATTGCTGGCGCTCCATGCCGGCCACCTTCACGATCGCGCCGTCCGGCGCGAGATTGCCCTCGAGGCCGACGACACCGCCCGTGGCCGAGATCGCCCGGCTCACCGGATAGACCACGTCCTGATCCTCGGGGAAGACCACGTCGGCCAGGTTCTCCGCGATGGTCTTGCCGGTGACCGTCAGGCAGTCGCCGTTCAGGTGGCCGCCGTCCAGCAACGCCTTCATCAACACCGGTACGCCGCCGATGTCGTAGAGGTCCTTGGCGACGTATTTGCCGCTCGGCTTCAGGTCGGCGATGTAGGGCGTCTGCTTGAAGATCCGGCAGACCTCTTCCATGTCGAAGTCGATACCCACCTCGTGCGCGATCGCCGGCAGATGCAGGCCAGCGTTGGTCGAGCCGCCGGAGGCGGCGACCACGACGGCCGAATTGCGCAGCGCTTCCCGCGTGATGATGTCGCGCGGCCGAATGCCCTGGGCCAGCAGCTCCATCACTTGCTCGCCCGAAGCCACGGCGAAGGCGTCGCGACTCTCGTAGGACGCGGGCGGGCCCGCGGATCCGGGGAGTGCTATTCCCATCGCTTCCGAAACGGTCGCCATGGTGTTGGCGGTGAACTGGCCGCCGCAGGAGCCCGCCGAGGGGCAGGCCACGCACTCCAGCTCGTGCAGGTCCGCCTCGCTCCAATTGCCCGCCGCGACCTGGCCCACGCCCTCGAAGACGTCGACCACGGTGACATCCTGGTCGCGGAACCTGCCGGGCAGGATGGAGCCACCATAGAGGAAGATCGCCGGCACGTTGAGCCTGGCCATCGCCATCATGATGCCGGGCAGCGACTTGTCGCAGCCGGCGATGCCGATCATCGCGTCGTAGCAGTGGCCGCGCATGGTGAGTTCGGTGGAATCGGCGATCGCCTCGCGGCTCGCGAGAGAAGACTTCATGCCCTGATGGCCCATGGCGATGCCGTCGGTGACGGTGATGGTGGTGAATTCGCGTGGGCTGCCGTGCCCGTTCTTGACCCCGAGCTTGGCCGACTGTGCCTGGCGGCCGAGCGAGATGTTGCACGGCGCGGCCTCGTTCCAGGTGGTGACCACGCCGACGAGGGGTTGGTGGATCTCCTCCTCCGTCATGCCCATGGCGTAGTAGTAGGACCTGGCCGGCGCCCGCTCGAAGCCCTCGGTGACGTGGCGGCTCGGCAGCTTGGATTTGTCGAAGGTCTTGACGTCCATGGTCTCGCGTCTCCTCCCGGAATGGCGTTGCTTCGCGTCACTCTTAGCACAAGGCCCAGGCGGCGCGCATGCCCCGCGCGCCGCTTGCGTCAGCCGGAGATCAGTGGCCGGACCCGCTCCGCCAGCAGCTCGATGGTGCGGAGCACCAGGCGCTGTTCCATGCCCAGCCATTGCACGCGGGCGATCAGGCGGGTGGCGCCGGTCGCCTCGGCCAGCGCCGACAGCTGCTGGGCGCAATCCTCGGGCGAGCCGATGATGACGCGCCCCTCGAGCAGCTCGGCCAGATCGAGCTGCGCCTTGGGGGCGCCGACCACCTCGGTAAAGAGGCCCCAGTCGCCGAAGATCCGGTAACTCGCCTCCAGATAGGGCGCGGCGTCGCGAACCGCGGTCTCGCGATTCCGCGCCACGACGATGTTACGCAAGATCGGGAAGTCCGTCGGGAACGGTTTCCCGGCCGCTGCCAGCGCCGCGCGGTAGATCTCCGCCTGTTCGACAATGGTCGGCTGCGTCAGGTGCGAGGAGGCGACCCAACTGTCGCCGAATTGCGTCTCCGAAAGCCGTGCCGCCCGTTTCACCGCCTTGGCCACGCTACCGCCGAACCAGAACGGGGGGCGTGGATCCTGGATCGGCTTCAGGGCCAGGCTGGTGTCCTCGACCTGGTAATGCCGGCCCGCGAAGCTGACGGCCTCCTCCCGCCACAGCCGGCGGATGATTTCGTGGCTCTCCAGGAAGCGGCCGAGACGCGTGCGATGGTCGAGGCCCAAGTGCCTCGACTCGTCCTCCTGCCAGCCGGGTGCCACGCCGAGGATCAAACGGCCGGCCGAGGCGAGGTCGAGAAATGCCGCCTGCTGCGCCACGTGCCGCGGATCGAAGAGCGGCAGGACCAGCATGCAGGTGGCGATCGACAGGCCGTCGGCCTCGGGCGCCAGGCGGGCCAGCGTCTCCAGCGGCGGGAACCAGGCGGCGGGCCCAAAGGAGAGGTGATGGCCGATGGCGATTCCGTCGTAGCCGAGCGCGCGGGCGAGGCGGACCTGCTCGACATGCTCGTCGAGCCGGCGGGCGAGATCGTCGGCGGCGGGGTGTTCGGGATTGATGAAGAGCGTGAGTTTCACCGCGCGGCGCCCCCGCCTCGCCGCTGTTTCAGGCCGCCTCGTCGAGCCGCGCCAGCGCCTCGGCGAGCTTGCCGCGGCGTCGTTCGGCCTCGACCCGCCGCTCGCGCTCCGCTTCCACCACGTGGTCCGGCGCCAACGTGGTGAATTTTTCGTTGGCGAGCTTGGCGTCGATCCGGTTGATCCGAACCTCGACGTCGCGCAACTCGCCGCGCAGCCGGGCCCGCTCGCCCTCGATATCGATGGCGCCGGCCAGCGGCAACATCGCCGTCGCCTCCTCGATGACGAACTGCACCGCGCCCTTGGGAGGCGTGCCGTCGAGCACGGTCGCGCTTTCCAGTCGGGCCATGCGCAAGATCGCCTCTCGGTGCATTTCCAGGCGCCGCGCGCTTTCCAGCGCGCCATCACGCAGGACGAGGGGCAATCGAGTTGCCGGCGGCACCCGCATTTCGGCGCGCAGCGAGCGGGTCTCGGAGATCAAACGGATCACCCAATCCATCTCCGCCTTCGCCGCCGGATCCCGGAGCGCCGCCGCGCAGTCCGGCCAGCTCTCGCGCAGCAGCATGGACTCGCGGCTCCCGAGCCGGCCCCAGAGCTCCTCGGTGATGAAGGGCATGAAGGGATGCAGCAGCGCGAGGATGCGGTCCAGCGTCCAGGCCGCCGTCGCGCGGGCTTCCTCGCGCGCCGCCGCGTCGTCGCCTGTCAGCGCCAGCTTGATGAACTCCAGATACCAGTCGCAATAGGTGTGCCAGACGAAGTGGTAGATGGCGTCCGCCGCCTCGTTGTAGCGATAGCCGTCGAGCGCCCGGCTCACCGCCTCGGCCGCCGCCGCCACCTCGCCGACGATCCAGCGGTTGGTCACGTCGCGGCATTCGGCGGGGGCGAAATTCGTGGGCACGCGGCATTCGTTCATCTCGACGAAGCGGGCAGCGTTCCAGAGCTTGGTGGCGAAGTTGCGATAACCCTCGACCCGGCCGCGCGACATCTTGACGTCGCGGCCCTGGGCGGCCAGCGCGGCCAGGGTGAAGCGCAAGGCGTCGGCGCCGAACTCCTCAATCAACTCCAGGGGATCCATAACGTTGCCCTTGGACTTCGACATCTTCTGGCCCTTCTCGTCGCGCACCAGGGCGTGGATGTAGACCGTGTCGAAGGGCACCTCCCCCATGAAGTGGAGGCCCATCATCATCATCCGCGCGACCCAGAAGAAGATGATGTCGAAACCGGTCACCAGCAGGCTGGTCGGGTAGTGACGCTGCAATTCCGGCGTCTCCTCCGGCCAGCCGAGGGTCGAAAACGGCCACAGCGCGCTGGAGAACCAGGTGTCGAGCACATCCGGATCCCGGGCGAGTTCGACCGGTCGGCCATGGCGCGCCTCGGCGGCGGCGAGCGCCTCCGCCTCGGTCATCTCGACGAATATTTCGCCGTCCGGGCCGTACCAGGCCGGGATCTGGTGGCCCCACCAGAGCTGGCGCGAGACGCACCAGGGCTGGATGTTGCGCATCCACTCGAAGTAAGTGCGGTCCCAGTTCGCGGGCACGAACTTGGTGCGCCCGCTTTCCACCGCTTCGATCGCCGGCTTGGCCAGCCTCGCCGCGTCGACGTACCACTGCTCGGTGAGCCACGGTTCGATCGGCACGCCGCTCCGGTCGCCGTAGGGCACCGTGTGGAGATGCGTCTCGACCTTTTCCAGCAGGCCCGCCGCTTCCATGTCCCGGACCACCGCCTCGCGTGCCTCGAAACGGTCGAGTCCCCGGTACGTTTCCGGCACCTGGTCGTTCAGCCGCGCCTCGGCATCGAAGATGTTGACCATCTCCAGGTCGTGCCGTCGGCCGACCTCGAAATCGTTGAAGTCGTGCGCCGGCGTCATCTTCACGGCGCCCGAGCCCTGCTCCGGGTCGGCATGATCGTCGGCCACGATTGTGAGCCGGCGGCCCACCAGCGGCAAGATCGCGTGCTTGCCGACGAGATCCCGGTAGCGATCGTCGTCGGGGTGCACGGCGACGCCCGTGTCGCCCAGCATCGTTTCCGGCCGGGTCGTGGCCACGGTGATGTGGCGAATCCCCGCGCCTTCCACCGGATAGCGGAAATGCCAGAGCTTGCCCTCGACCTCCCTCGGCTGCACCTCCAGGTCCGAGATCGCGGTCTCGAGCTTGGGGTCCCAGTTGACCAACCGCTGGTCCTTATAGATCAGCCCCTGTTTGTAGAGATCGACGAAGACCTTGCGCACGGCATGGCTGAGCCCTTCGTCCATGGTGAAGCGCTCGCGAGACCAGTCGCAGGAGGCGCCGAGACGGTGGAGCTGAGCGATGATGGTACCGCCGCTCTCCTGCTTCCATTGCCAGACCCGCTCGACGAAGGCTTCGCGGCCCAGACCCGCGCGGCTAGCGCCCTCGCCCTCCAACATCCGCTCGACCACCATCTGCGTGGCGATGCCGGCGTGGTCGATCCCCGGCTGCCACAGCACGTCGCGGCCGCGCATCCGCTCCAGCCGGACGGTGATGTCCTGCAGGGTGTTGTTGAGGGCGTGGCCCATGTGCAGGCTGCCGGTGACGTTGGGCGGCGGAATGACGATGGTGTAGGGCGCGCTCTCGGGCTGTTGTCCGCGCTCGAAGCCGCCGTCGTCCAGCCAGGCGCGGAAAATTCGCGCCTCGACCGCCTTCGGGTCATAGGTTTTGTCCAGCATCGCCGAACCCTTCCTCGTCGCGCGCCGGCGCAGCATCGCGCCAGCGACCGTTTGCGCCGCTTATAGCGGGGAAGGGGGGAGGGCCGTCAATCCTCGTCCGCGCGTCCGGAGATCCGATTGATTTCGCGCTCGACCAGGCGTTGCACCAGCGTCGGCAGATTGTCGTCGAGCCAATCCTTGAGCATCGGGCGCAAGAGATCCTTGACCAGTGCCTCCAGCGTCGTGGCGCCGGTGCCGAGTTGCACGCCCCGCGAATCCATCACCGCGCCGGCGAGATCGGAGAGAGAGGTCGCCGCCACGAAGGCGGCGGGATCGGAAACGATGGTGGCCGGCCCGCCCTCCGGTCGCGTCTCCAGAACCACCGGTTCGGGCTCCAATATCGGCGTCGGCGGGGATTCTGGCTCGGGTTGGGGCTCTGGCTCGGGTTGGGGCTCTGGCTCTGCTTCCGGTTCCGGCTCAACCTCGACGGCCTCGACGGCCTCGACGGCCTCGACCGTCTCGGGATCCGTCAGGTCGGTGACCGAGCCATCGTCGTTGACGACGCTGGTGAGTTCCAGGATTTGGGCCTCGTCCTCCTCGACCGGCTCGGGCACGGGCGTGGGCTCCGGTGGGGCCGCCTCGCCCTCCGGTTGCGCCGCTGGCGCGTCTTCGTCGGAGATGATCCGGCGGATCGACGCCAGAATCTCCTCCATGGTCGGTTCGTCGTCGGCTTTCACGTCGCTCATGCGCGACTCCGGGAATCAAATTTGCTCGACTCGACCTCGGAGGCTACGCGACGATGGTTAAAAAGACCAGAACAGGGATTGATGAAACGCTAAAGAGGATGGCGTGCTTCAGGTTTAAAGCTATACGCCGGGGGAGCGGGCGGCCTCGACCAAGCTTGAAATGCTCTAGCCGCCTCGGCGCGCCGCCGACCATGGGCGCCGGCCCCGACCGCATCGAAGGGGCGTTCGGGGCCTCTACTCCTCGACCTTCCAGCCCCAGTATTTGTTTCTGACCCGGCCGTAGTGGGTGGTGGGATCATAGGGGGTGACGGGGACCTCGAGGCGGGCGACGGAGAGCCGGCCGACGGCGGCGTGGAGGGTGAAGCCGGCGACGTATTCGTCGCGCTCGGCCTCGACCAGGCCGACCCGGGCGTCCAGCAGCTCCTGCTCGGCGTCGAGCACGTCCAGCGTGGTGCGCGAGCCGACCGCGGCCTCCTGGCGCACGCCCTCCAGCGCGATCTCGTTGGCCCGGACCTCCTGCTGGCGGGCGGCGATGTTGGAGCGCGCGGTGCCCAGGTTCTCCCAAGATTGCGTCACCGTCTCCACCGCCCGGCGCCGCGCCCGCTCGACCTCGATGCGGCGCTGGTTCCTCAGCTCCTTGGCCTGGCGCACCCGGGCATGCACCGCGCCGGCCTGATAGAGCGGCACCGTGACCCGCGCCAGGATCGAGATCGAGTGGGTGGTGACGTACTCCCGCGTGGTCTCGTGGCCGCCATCGACGGTGCCGTTCAACGTCGCGTTCGGCAGGATTTCGCCGAAGGCCACCTCGACCGCGTCGCGGGCCGCGTCCTCCTGGTGTCCGGCACCCTCCAGGTCCGGGTTCTCGGCCAGCGTGATCGCCATCGCCTCTTCCAGCGAGGCCGGCAACGCGGGCAGCGGCGGGGCTCCCTCCAGATCCCCCGGCTGGCCGCCGATCACCTGCGCGTAGGTCGCGTCGGAGACCGCCAGGCTGCCCTCGGCGGAGATCCGCTCGGCGATCGTGCGCGCGAGCCGCGCCTCCGCCTGGGCGACGTCGGTGCGGGTCACCTCGCCGACGTCGAAGCGGTCCTGCGTCGCCTCCAACTGGCGACGCAGGACCCGCTCGTTGTTGAGGTTGAGCTCGACCCGGGCGCGGTCGCGCAGCACGTCCATATAGGCGGTGACGGCGGCCAGCAGCACGCTTTGCTCGCGCGACCGTAGCCGGGACCGGCCGGCCAGCACCTGCTTCTCGGCCTGGGCCGTAGCGGCGATGGTGCGCCCGCCGCGATAGAGCGGCTGCACCACCGAGAGCCGGCCGTTCACCTGGCGCAGGTTCTGCCTCCGGCTCGCCGAGGTATCGGAGTACACGTAGCCGCCCGCGGCGTCGACCGACACCGTCGGCCGCCAACCGGCCAACGCTTGCGGCACCGTCTCGTCGACGCCGCGCAGCTCAGCCCGGGCGGCGCCGAGGTCGGGGTTTTCGAGATAGGCCCGGGCCAACGCGTCGCGCATCGTCTCCGCGCCCGCGGCCTGGGTCGTCTCCGCGCCCGCGGCCTGGGTCGTCTCCGCGCCCGCGGCCTGGGTCCAACTCGCGCCGACGATCGCCACGAGCGCCAACGCGCCTCGAAATCTGCTCATGCTTGCCCTCGCGAAATTCGCTGGCACCCCGGGGGGCGTCGAGCCGACCCTAGTTCAGCCCGACCACGCGGGCAAACCGATACCGATACGAACCCCTCGCCGGTCGTCCTCAGAACCGGAACGTCGCCGACGCCTCCAACCCCGGCAACACCGGGACCTGCGCGTCGAACAGTTCCGTATGGGAAACCACGCCGTCCCGGCGCCGGTAAAGCATGGCCCGGCCAACCTCGCCTTCGCGCGAAACCAGGACCATGCGGCCGCCCTCACTCAACTGTTCGACCAGCGCTTCGGGCGGGCGCGCGGTGGCGCCGTTGACGACGATGACGTCGTAGGGACCTTGCTCGGCGCAGCCTTCCTCCAGCGCGCCCTCGACCACGGCGGCGTTGTCGATGCCGACCTCGGCCAGCGCCCGGTTGGCCCAGCCGGCGAGCTCGCCGTCGCTTTCGAGGGCGACCACGGCGCTCGCCAGGCGAGCCAGCACGGCGGTCGAGTAGCCGCTGGCGCAGCCGACGTCGAGCACCGCGTCCTCCGGCCCGATCGCCGCCGCCTGCAGCAGCCGCGCCAGCACGACCGGCGCCAACAGACAGCGGCCGGGGGCCACCGGCATGTCTTCGTCGACATAGGCGACGGCCCGCATCGTCGATGGCACGAAGGGCTCGCGCGGTATCTCCAGGAACGCCTCCGCGATCCGCTCGTCGGTGACGTTGTTGGGCAGGATTTGCCCCTCGACCATGGCCTTGCGCCGGTTTCCGCTCGCTTCCAAGCGCCTCTCCTCCACCCCTCCGATCGTCGCGACGTTATAGGGCTCGGGCGGCCCGGACACAACGTCGGATGAGGCCGGACGGGACGCGTTGACCCGGCGCCCGGCAAGGATTAAGTAAACTCGGTCGCGGCCGCGGCGGGCCTGGGCACAGGCGCGGTGGGAGAGTGGTTATCCAGCGGACTGCAAATCCGTTTACACCGGTTCGAATCCGGTCCGCGCCTCCAAATATTTCAATAACTTAGCGAAGATTTCGAGACGCCGCCGAGTTCGTGTCAATACCAGGTAACCATAGCTCCTGGATGACCGTTTCCCGGGCCAGGGAGGCGGCTGGACGGCGATGCCGGGCGTTCGGGTAGGGGTTTCCCGCCCCCGCCACGCTCGCGGCGCGTCCAGCTTTTGCGGGCGCCGTGAACCGCCTACGCTGGCGATGCGCGACGATAAGGGGATCGCCATCTACCGTGTCGGCGCGCGGCCCCCGCCGCCGTCGGATTGCGAGGGAGCGGCGGTGGGGGCACCCGCCACGCTCACGGCGCGACGCGACTTCCGTGGGGTTCAACCGGGGGCTACACTTGACGGGCGCGACGACAATGGGAACG
This sequence comes from Alphaproteobacteria bacterium, assembly GCA_965225945.1. Lineage (GTDB taxonomy): Bacteria > Pseudomonadota > Alphaproteobacteria > JASLMY01. The sequence continues at coordinate 99,352 of CBDDBZ010000038.1, forward strand.
GATTGCCCCCACGTCGCGCGGCCCCCGCCGTAGGCTCCCCCATCCCGGCGGCGGGGGTTCTCGACGTCACCTCGATTCGCCTTCACCGAACCGCCGCCAGAGCCGCCCCGAGCGGTCCGGCCGGCCGATTGTCTTCGCCACCACCCGTCGCCGAGGATCGTGGATCGGCGATGTCCGGAATCGCACCATCGACCTCTGGTGTACCCCCAGGACTCCCCGTAATATTAGCAGGTGCTAACAGGAGAATATTGACCCGTTCGAGACATTGGACAGGTTGGTATAGCAACTAATTGACGGCCTGCGACCGCCACCTCTACCACCGTGACGGCGGCCCATCGTGTAGCATCCAGATCGCCCGATAGGACAGGAGTGTGCTGCGCAGGTCGGAGTGCGCCCTCCCAGTGCAAAATGGTCACGGGTCCGAGTTGCTCATCGTCAAATCAGCTCGACAAAGAGCGGGCCACGGCCTACCGTGTCAGCTCAGAGTCGGATTCGCGGTCGGATGCCCATCCTGTGATTGGGAGGAGCCATCTGGGGAATCCCGGTTTAGCGTCGAGAGCGTAGCATAGGGGGAAACTCATGCGGCGCCTGATGGCACATTTATTCATTGTCGGTCTGGTTGGCGGGTGCGTGAAATCCGATGTAGTTCGGTTGTTATCGTGAGAAAACGATGACACATACTTCTCACGAAATACGGGAAGCGCAACCTAGTGGCGTCGACCACTACGAACTTGCCTCTCAGCTGCTCGCGCAGCACGAAATTCTATATTCGAAAATTAGCGAAAACTGTAAACTACCGAGGCAGCTTATCCCCTCCGCCCTAACAGAAGTCGTTCGTTTTCTTCATCTTTGTGGATTTTCACAAGAAATCCTCACTCCTTCTATTTTGGTGGATAACATCTGGCACGAATTCATTCTCTGCACCAAAGCATATGAAAATTTTTGTGACCTGAATTTTGGAAGGCTGATTCACCATTACCCAGGCGGTTCACGGCAAGATAATCTACAGCGGTTTGAGAAGACCCTGGAACTTTACCACTTTCATTTTGGTACCCCAGATCTTCGGTTTTGGGAAATTAGAGCATCTCCTATCTCGCCCAATTCCAGCTGTGGAAGCTGCAGAACACTCAGTGGATGGAGGAATTAATATGGTAACTGCCCAGGTACATGGTGGCCTTTTAGGCGGCGTGGAGACGCTCGATCAGGGTTTCGGGATTTTCCATGAGCGCCTGGATGATGTTCCAGCCCTGTTTTCTGGCGGTCGAGATGAAGCCGCGGACGGTGGCAAAGTCTTCGGCGCCTTTCTGGCTGCGGAAGCCGCCGGAGATTTTCTGCTTGACCTTCATCATGCGCCCGTCCTGCTCGGCCTGATTGTTGGTGAACGGCACGGCGAAATTGATGAGGAAGCGCAGCGCGTCTTCCTTGTGTGTCTGAAGGCGCCGGAGAAGGTTGTGCCCGGTGCGGCGCGGCTTGCTTCCCCGGCGCTTGGCCTTGCTCGATCTGGGCGCAAGAGGAGGTTGTGCCTCGTGAAAGGCGATGCCCTCGGCCGTGATCGCGTCGTAACACCCTCGGAAGCGCTCGACGAGGCCTGGTTTCAGCGCCACGCCCCGCTCCCGGGCGAGATTTACCGCGTGGCAGGCGCGGCGCAATAGTCTCTGCATCTTGCGTGCCCAGCCCTCCTTCTCGATCTCGATCAGGGCTTGCAACTCGCGCAGGTGATGGGCGTTGCACAGCGCGTGCCGTACGCCCTCCATCGTAAAGTACGGCTTCCAGTGGTCATGGACGACGATGCCGCCGACTCCGCCGAGCAGGCTGCCGCGTCGCTCCGAGACCCGATAGAAGGTCAACCGCGCGGTCGAGGCGACGTGCAACCATTGGGTCCGCCCGGCGATCCGCAAGCCGGTCTCGTCCATGTGCTTGACCGGCGCCGATTTCACCAGTTCGCGGATCACATCGACGACGCCTTGGACGGACTCGGCGCTGTTCCCGCCCCTCCGCGCGAGGCTCGCCGGAGACAGTTCCGCCCCGAACAGATCCTTCATCAATTCAGCCAGGCGGTCCTCGGGCAGGAGTTGGTAGTGCGACAGGTAGACCACCATGGCTCCGATCCGAGCGCCGTATTGAACCGGGCCGGTGATGGCGACGGGAAAAGAAGCCCGAGTGTACGTGCCGCAATGCCCGCAACGGCAGCGATGCGCCCGATGCTCCGTGACCACCAGGGGCCGGGGCTCGGGTAGATCGAAAACCTGGCGGGCCCCATGGCCGGTAGCCATATCCGGCGTCAATCCCGAACCACACTGTGGAACGGCGTGCAAAGTTGACCCCTGTTGAGGGGTGATCGGCGTCCAAATTTGACCCCCTGAGCCTGGCTAGTCCAAGTCACCTCGTTTTTGGGCGGACGAGGTGGTGGGGGATGTTGGTCGTGGAGACGATAGCGCGGATCCGGCGGGAGTATTTCGTCAAGGGGAAGCCGATCAAGGAGATCGTGCGGGACGTGAAGGTCTCGGGCAACACGGTGCGCAAGGTGATCCGTTCGCAGGCGACGGCGTTCACCTACGACCGGCGGGTCCAGCCGATGCCGAAGCTGGGGCCGTGGACGGCCGAGCTGGAGCGGATGCTGGAGGCCAACGAGACCAAGTCGAAGCGGGAGCGGCTGACGCTGCTACGGATCTCCGAAGCCCTCGAGGGTCTGGGCTATGGCGGCGGCTACGACGCGGTGCGGCGCTACGCCAAGGCGTGGCGGTGGCGCCGTTCGGCATCGACGGCGCAGACCTATGTGCCGTTGGTGTTCTCGCCGGGCGAGGCCTATCAGTTCGACTGGAGCCACGAGTACGTGGTGCTGGCGGGGGTGACGACCAAGGTCAAGGTCGCGCACGTCCGGCTGTGCCACAGCCGAATGTTCTTCGTCCGCGCTTATCCGCGCGAGAGCCAGGAGATGGTGTTCGACGCCCACGACCGGGCATTCCGGCTGTTCCAGGGTGCCTGCCGGCGAGGCATCTACGACAACATGAAGACGGCGGTGCAGACCGTCCTCATCGGCAAGGAGCGCGCGTTCAACCGGCGCTTCGTGCAGATGTGTGGCCACTACCTGGTCGAACCGACAGCATGCACGCCGGGAGCGGGATGGGAGAAGGGGCAGGTCGAGAACCAGGTCGGGATCATCCGCGGTCGGTTCTTCACCCCGCGGCTGCGCTTCAAGACCTACGACGAGCTCAACGCCTGGCTCTTGGACCAGTGCGTCGCCTACGCCCGGCGTCATCCCCACCCGGTGTTCAAGGACAGGACTGTCTGGCAGGTGTTCGAGGACGAGCGTCCGTCCCTGGTCGGCTATCGCGGGCCGTTCGACGGCTTCCACGCGGTCCCGGCGTCGGTGTCGAAGACCTGCCTGGTGCGCTTCGACAGCAACAAGTACAGCGTGGCGGCGCGCGCCGTCGGCCGTCCGGTCGAGGTCCATGCCTACGCCGATCGCATCGTCATCCGCCAGGACGGCGAGATCGTCGCCGAGCATGCCCGGCGCTTCGGCCGCGACCAGACCGTCTATGACCCGTGGCACTACGTGCCCGTGCTGGCGAGGAAGCCCGGTGCGCTTCGTAACGGCGCGCCGTTCAAGGACTGGGCGCTGCCCGGCGCCCTGGGTCGCGTGCGCGTCCGGCTCGCCGGCCACGACGACGGCGACAGGCAGATGGTCGAGATCCTCACCGCCGTGCTGGCGGATGGGCTGGCGGCGGTGGAGGCCGCCTGTGCCGAGGCGCTCGCTGGCGGCGTGTGCAGCGCCGACGTCGTGCTCAACATCCTCAATCGTCGGCGCCAGCCGTCCGAGACGGCGCCGATCCCGACGCCCGCGAACCTGCGTCTTCGCTTTGAGCCGGTGGCCGATTGCACCCGCTACGACCGCTTGAGGGGGGTCGGCCATGGAGCGCCATGAGGTCCTGGAGATGATGGCCGCACTCAAGCTCGCCGGCATGCGCGACGCGTTCGACGAGGTGCTCGCCGACGGCCTCAAGCGCCAGCATCCGATGCAGCGAATCATCGGCGAGCTGTTGAAGGCCGAGATCGCCGACAAGCAGGCGCGATCCATCAAGTACCAGATGAGTGGCGCCAAGCTGCCGCTGGCCAAGGAGCTGGCCGACTTCGACTTCACCGACACCCCGGTCAACGAGCCGCTGGTCCGCGAGTTGGCGGTCGGCGGCTTCCTGGCCAACCAGCGCAACGCCGTGCTGATCGGCGGCACCGGCACCGGCAAGAGCCATCTCGCCGTCGCCATCGCGCGGGCCTGCATCCGCGATGGCGCCCGGGGCCGCTTCTTCAACGTCGTCGACCTGGTCAACCGGCTCGAGGCCGAAGCCCGCGCCGGCCGCCAGGGCCGGCTCGCCGATCAGCTGGCCCGGCGCGACCTCGTCATCCTCGACGAGCTCGGCTACCTGCCCTTCGCCCAAACCGGAGGCCAGCTGCTGTTCCACCTCGTCAGCCGGCTCTACGAGCGCACCTCGATCATCGTCACCACCAACCTGACCTTCGGCGAATGGCCGTCCGTCTTCGGCGACGCCAAGATGACCACCGCGCTCCTCGATCGTCTGACGCACCACTGCGAGATCATCGAGACCGGAAACGACTCCTGGCGCTTCAAGAATCGGTCCTAAAGGCAACCGATCCACCTGCCGCCCGGTCGCCCAGGTGGGCCCACAGGAACCTCCCACGCGCGGTCCGCCGCCAGCCGCGTGGTGGGCGCGTCGGCCCGCGCGCGGGCCCCTCCTATGGACTACCTGTACGACCTCCGCCGTGCATCCCCAAAGGGGTCAACATTGCACGCCGATAGGGGGTCAATGTTCAACGCCGATTGACACCCATGTGACCTTGGCGCAGATCGCCGGCGGTTGGACCACGCCGAGTCTCGCGTAACCGCAGCTGAAACGAGCGTCTCGCCCGGCCGCGCCAGAACGGTCGGGCGGGCGGCGAGGTTCACGCTAGCGCCCGTCACCGTCTAGTCCAGATGTGCCGCGCGCCATCGCGGCCGAGGCCGGCTTCAGGCTCGCCATCTCGGGCGATCTCGCCGGCCCGGTCCATGTCACCCAGATGCGGGGCGTGCCGCTGGTCCGCGCGCTCCGCCGCCCCCTCGGCGAGACCTCGATGGTCATGCGCCTCGAGGTGGCGAGCGAGGACCGGCGCGTGGCCGAGCTGCGCCTACGCCGCTGCCCGGACAATGACCGCGGCGCCTCGCCACCAGGCGCCGAGACGAAGGCGCGGACGATGGAGGGGGAAATCGAGAATGACGCCTGAATTAATGCTTGATGACATCGACAAGGCGTGTCGCTCGAATAGGCTGGTGCCGTCGGGAAGCGGGGTTTGGACTGCCTCCTGACCCTTCCCGAGCACCTGTCCCGAGCCGGGTGGAGGCAAACTCTCCCCCGGCTCTTTCTTTGTGGGGCCGGTCGGGGTCGACTCCGGCCTCGGTCTCATGGCGAGCCATTTGCCCGGATCCGGCGTTAGGGACGTCGAGGCCGGGCGTGCGAAGCGCGCCGCCTCAAAGCTCGCCGTAGCGCCTGAGGTGGTGGTCCTGGTTGCCGAGCATGGTGTCGATCATGGTCAGCCGCTTGAAATAGTGGCCGACGTTCAATTCGTCGGTCATCCCCATGCCGCCGTGGAGCTGCACCGACTGCTGGCCGACGAAGCGGCCCGACTTGCCGATCTGGACCTTGCCGGCGGCGACCGCGCGGGCCCGCTCGCGGGCATCCTCGTCGTCGACCTTCATGGTCGCCATGTAGGCCATGGAGCGGGCTTCCTCCACGAGCATGAACATGTCGACCATGCGATGCTGCAGGACCTGGAACTTGCCGATCGGCTGGCCGAACTGGACCCGGGTCTTGAGGTATTCGTTGGTCGTATCCAGCAGCACCTGCATGCAGCCGACCGCCTCCGCCAGGAGTGCGACGATGCCGCGTTCGGCGACCCGTTGCAGGATCGCCAAGCCGCCGCCGACCTCGCCCAGGACGGCCGCGCCCTCGACCCGGACCGCCTCGAAGGTGAGCTCCGAGGCGCGCTGGCCGTCGACCGTCGGATAGTCGCGCCGGACGAGCCCGTCGGCGCCGCCATCGACCAGGAAGAGGGTGATGCCGTCCGCGTCGCGGCTGCCGCCCGAGCTGCGGGCGCTGACCACGACCTTGTCCGCGCTCGGCGCGTGGATGACCACGCCCTTGTGGCCATCGATGACCCAGCCGTCGCCGTCGACCTTGGCCGTGGTCTCGACGTTTGCCAAATCGAAGCGCGACTGCCGCTCGGCATAGGCCAGCGCCAGCTTCAGCTCGCCCGCCGCCAGCTTCGGCAACAGCTCGTGCTTCACCTCCTCGCTCGCACCCGCCAGCAGAGCGTTGCCGCCGAGCACCACGGTCGCGAAGAAGGGCTCCAGCACCAGGCCGGCGCCGAAGCCCTCCATGATCACCATGACCTCGATCGGGCCGCCGCCGATGCCGCCATATTCCTCCGGCAGCGCCACGGCGAGCCAGCCGAGCTCCGCCATCCGGCGCCAGTTGGCCTCGTCGTAGCCCGGCTCGCCGTCGGCGAGCTTGCGACGGGTCTCGAAGGCATAGGCCTCGCGCACGAAGCGCTCGACGCTGTCCTTCAGGAGCTGCTGTTCCTCGGATAGTGAAAAATCCATTCTCTCCCCCCCCCCCCCGACGCCGCCCCCGGCGCCGTGGCTCCCTATAGCGGCGCCGTGGCTCCCTATAGCATTGTCCCATCCGACCTAGAGCATGAACGTCGGTCGGGCTCAAAGGCCCAGGACCAACTTGGCGACGATGTTGCGTTGAATTTCGTTGGTGCCGCCGTAGATCGTCGCCGCGCGCGAATACAGGAAGTCCCCCGTCTGTCCCGGCGCCATCTCGCCGCCCGGTGGCGGCAGGTTGCGAGCCGCGTCCCCGGCCACCTCCAGCACCATGGCGTAATGGCCGAGCGCCTCGAGCGAGAGCTCGGTGATTCGCTGGCGCAGCTCCGAGCCCCGAATCTTCAGAAGAGAGGCCCGCGCGCCGACATCGCCGCCCGCCGTCTCCTCCGCGAGATAGCGCAGGTTGGTGTATTCGAGCGCCATGAGGTCGACCTCCACCTCGTCGATCCGCCGGCGGAAGCCGTCGTCCTCGATCAAGGCGCCGGTGCCCGCGCTCTCACCCGCCGCGATCTCCCGCAGGCGGCGCAGGCGCTGCTTCGAGGGCCCGACCTCGGCGATCCCGGTCCGCTCCATGGCCAGCAGGAATTTGGCGTAGGTCCAGCCCTTGTTCTCCTCGCCGACCCGGTTGGCGATGGGCACGCGGACGTCGGTGAAATAGGTCATGTTGACGTGGTGGCCGCCATCGATGGTTGGAATCGGCCGCACCTCGATCCCCGGCGTGGTCATGTCGATCAACAGGAAGCTGATGCCTTCCTGCGGCTTGCCGTCGCCGGAGGTGCGCACCAGGCAGAACATCCAGTCCGCCCAATGCGCGAGCGAGGTCCAGGTCTTGGTGCCGTTGACGACATAGTGATCACCCTCGGGCACCGCCTTGGTGCTGAGCGAGGCCAGATCGGAGCCCGCGCCGGGTTCGGAATAGCCTTGGCACCAGAACGCCTCGCCGCTCAGGATCGCGGGCAGGAATTTCTTCTGCTGGCCTGCGTCGCCGAAGGTATAGATCACCGGGCCCACCATCTGCAGGCCGAAGGGCTGCGGCTCCGGCGCATCGCCGGCCGCCAGCGCCTCGGCGAAGAGATAGCGCCGGGTGGCATCCCAGCCGGCCCCGCCGTGTTCCTCGGGCCAATGCGGCGCCGCCCAGCCCTTCTCGTGCAGGATGCGCTGCCAACGCCGGTGATCGGGCTTGTCGAGCGCGCGGCCGACGCGCATCGCCTCGCGAATGTCGCGTGGCAGGCGCTCGGCGACGAAGGCCTCGACCTCGGCGCGAAAGGCGATTTCCTCGGGGCTGAAGGCGAGATCCATGGCAGCATTCCCAACACTTCTGGCGAGCGTTTCAATTTAGGCGCCGGCGGAACCGACGACAAGACGGCACGGACGGCGACGGCCGGACTTAATTCAGTCGCGCGCGGGGGCCCGTTATGATTAGGTTTCGCGGCGGCGAACAACAGGGAGGGCGGTCATGAGTGAGAGAGCATCCGTGGCGCGGGCACTGGCGGTCATCGGGCTGTTGAGCCTTTGGGTGGCCGCGCCGGCGTATGGCGAGAAAAGCGCGATCGGCCGTATCAAGACGCTCGAGGGCGACGTCACCATCGAACGCGGCGGACGCGCGTCGGACGCGAAGCTCGGCACCGAGGTTTTCGAGAAGGACATCGTCAAAACCGGAGAGAACGGCAAGACCGGGATCACCTTCCTCGACCAGACCCGGCTCGCCATCGGACCGGAATCCGAGATCCAACTGAAGGATTACGAATTCACACCGGCCAAGAAGGAATATTCCTTCATCACCAAGATCACCCGCGGCACGATGCTCTTCGTCTCCGGCCTGATCGCCAAGCTCTCGCCGAGTTCCGCCTTGGTGGAGACGCCGGGCGGCACCATCGGCGTGCGCGGCACGCGCTTCGTCGTCCGCGTCAAGGGGGACTGAGCGGTGTCCACATCCGAGCGTGGACTGGTGGTGGCCGCCGCGCTGCTGCTCTCCCTCGCCGCTTGCCAAAGCGTGCCGGAGAGCGTGCCGGCGAGCGTGGTGATCCTGCTGCCGGGCGAGGACGGCAGCGTCGGCGAGGTCGAGGTCGCCAACGCCCAGGGCTCCCAGGTCCTGGGCCAGGCGCACCAATCCTCGGCGCTGCGCGGGAAACGCGCGCCGGGCGAGGCCAAGGTGCTGAAACCCGAGGACGTGGAGCGTCATTTCGGCGAGACGATCGCTGCGGTGCCGCCGCCGGCGATGACCTTCATCCTTTATTTCGAGCTCGACGGGGCGACGCTGACCGAGGAGTCGGCGGCGCTCCTGCCCAAGATCCTGGCGGAGATTTCGCGCCGTCCGGTACCCGATGTCGACGCCGTCGGCCACACCGACCGCGCGGGCGACGAAAAATACAACGCCATCCTCGCCCAATGGCGGGCCGAGGAGGTCAGGGACAGGGTTGTCGCCATGGGGGTCGAGGCATCGCGGATCCGCGTCTCCAGCCACGGCGAGAACAACCCCCTGGTGGCGACCGAGGACGGCGTGAAGGAGCCGCGCAACCGGCGCGTCGAGGTGACCGTCCGATAATTCGCGCGTCGGGGGCGTCGAGCGCCGTCACGTGATCGGCAGCATCACGTGGTCCTGGTAGGCGGGGCGCTCGCTCAGCCGCTGGTACCAGGCCCGCAGCCGGGGATAGTCGGGGTGCGCCACGTCGAGGCCGTACCAGCGGTAGGTTGCCGCGCCGACGGGAATGTCGGCGATGGTGAAGCGACCGCCCACCATATGGTCCCGCCCTTCCAGCCAGGCATCGACCAAGCCGAGGACGCGGGCCGTCTCTTTGGCGCCCCGCTCGATCGCGGCCATGTCGCGATCCTCGGGCGCGGTGCGGACCAGGCCCATGAAGACGGGGGTCATCGCCGGGATCAGCACCGTCTGCTGCCAGTCCATCCACTGATCGGCGAGCGCCCGGTCCATCACCGTATCCGGCAAAAGCGTGCCGGTGCCGTGCTTTTCGGCGAGATATCGGACGATCGCGTTGGATTCCCAGAGCACGAAACCGTCGTCGTCGATCACCGGGACGCGGCCGTTGGGGTTCATCGCCAGGTACCAGTCCTGGTCGTTCTGGCCGAATTCACCGCCGGCGAGCGCGTGCTCGTGCTCCAGCCCCAGCTCGGCGATCGTCCACATCGCCTTCTGCACGTTGACCGAATTTGGCCGTCCCCAAATTTTCAACATCGACCAGCGTCCCTTCCCAATTCCGCGCGCCCGATTGGCCAGCGCGCCGAGGTGTTCATTTCACCACGTTGCCACTATGACATCCAGGTGCGCCGGGCGGCAGGCGCGCCGGGCGGGAGACGGCGGCTGGCCGGGATCGAGGGGTGATGCGGCTCAGGCTCTCGGCATTCTATGCGGCGATGTTCGCCTTCGTCGGCGTGCAGCTACCGTTCTGGCCGGTCTGGCTGCAGGGGCGCGGGCTCGATGCAGGCGAGATCGGCCTGGTTCTCGGCACCGTGCTGTGCTGCAAGGTGCTGGTCAACCCGCTGATCGCCGCCACCGCCGACCGCTTGCGCGCCCGGCGTGGCGCCATGGTGGTGCTGGCGCTCGCGGCACTGGCCGCCCATGGCGCGCTTTACCTTTCGGAAGGTTTCTGGAGCCTGCTGGCGCTCGCCGTCTTGGGCGGCGTCGCCTTCGCCGCGATCCTGCCCTTGGGCGAGGCGATCGGCCTCGCCGTGGTCTACGCCCGGGATCTCGATTATGGTCGCCTCAGGCTCTGGGGCTCGCTCGCCTTCATCGCCGCCGCCGTGGGCCTCGGCCATGTTTTGGCCGAAGGTGGCGAGAATTTGATCCTGGGGGCGATGGTGGGGCTGCTGGCCCTCGTCGTCGTCGCCGCCCGGGCGATGCCCGAGGGCAGCGGCGCCGAGGGCGCGCCGGCGGCTCCGGGGGCGATCCGCGCCCTCCTCGCCAAGCCGATCTTCTGGCTCTTCCTCGCCACCGCCGGCCTCAACCATGCGAGCCACGCCGTGCTCTACGGTTTCGCCACGCTGCATTGGCGCCAGGCGGGAATCGCCGAGGGGACGATCGGCTGGCTCTGGGCCGAGGGAGTGGTGGCCGAGATTCTACTGTTCAGCCTCTCCAACCGGATCCTCGCCCGGCTCGGCGTCGCCAACCTGCTGCTGCTCGCCGCCGCCGCCTCGGCGGTGCGCTGGGCGGCACTTGCCGTCACCACCGATCTCGCGGCCCTGGTGGCGATCCAGGCCTTGCACGGCCTCTCCTTCGGCGCGGCGCACCTGGGCGCGATGCACTTCATCGCCCGGGCGATCCCGGCCAACCTGACGGCGACGGCGCAGAGCCTGAATACCGCGATCGCCGGCGGCGTGATCATGGCCGGCGGCATCGCCGGCGCGGGCTGGCTCTATGGCGCCTTCGGGGGCCGCGCCTTCCTCGCCATGACCGGCCTGGCCATGGTCTCGGGCCTGCTGGCGCTCTGGCTCGGCCGGCGCTGGCGCGACCAGCGGATTTAGAGCCCTCTTGGAGGGAACGCAACGGCGATCGGCCGGAATCAGGGCAATGCCTTGCGAATGGCCCGTGGCGTTGATTGCCCATACAATTAATCTTGGACCCATATCCGCCTGTTGGAAGGATGGAAGCAATGGTGACGATCGACGCTCAAGTCCACGCCTACGAACGGGATCACCCGGGCCGGCCATGGGCCGGGGTTCTCGCGGGCCCCCCGGAGGTAACGGGCGACGACATGGTCGCGGCGATGGACGCTGTTGGTGTCGACGGTGCTTTGCTGGTCTCGGCCTTTACCATGTACCGATACGACGCCAGCTATGCGGTTAGTGTACGTGCCGCGCATCCTGGCCGCTTCGCATTGATCAAGCCGGTCGACCCGAGCGATCCCCGGGTGGCGGAAACGATCGCGGACTGGGCGGCGACGAAAGGCGCGGTCGCGATCCGTCTCATGATGACCCGGGGGCTTTCGAGCGATCCCGATGATCCCGGGATCAACCGGGTTCTCGCCACCGCCGCCCGCCACTCGCTGCCGGTCAATCTCATGTGTTCGGGTCGCCTGGAACAGGCCGCGAAGCTCGCCGCCGGGAACCCCGAGACGATGTTGGTGATCGATCACCTGGGCCTCCAACAGCCGTTTGAGCCGCCGGCCCCGCCGGAGCCGTTCGCCGACCTCCCCAAGCTCCTCGATTTGGCAACATACGAAAACATCGCGGTGAAAATTTCCGGCGCCTGCACCCTTTCCCACGAACCGTTCCCTTACGACGACATTTGGGATCCGCTGGGCCGCGTCTTCGAGGAATTCGGCTTCGATCGCTGCATGTGGGGCACCGACTGGACCCGGGCGGTCAATCTCTTGACCTATGATCAGGGGGTGGAGCCATTCCGCCGCACCGACCGCCTGTCGGATGGCGAGCGCGCGGATCTGATGGGCCGGACCCTGCGGCGAATATACGACTGGTCGCCCTCGCAGAGGTGATCAGTGAAAAGGATCACCGGTCCCACTGGTTAAATGTCTCTAATATTACAGAGACCTCTGAAGGCCTTCAGCACGCCGCCAGGGCGATTTGCGACTTTCGGCCCGCGACGGCAAAAGTCGAGGGGAAAGTCCCCGTCGGGCCGAGGGAGCTGGATTGCGGCGAGGAGAGGCGGTCTATGGCCAAGCCGGGCTCGAGGATTGTTTAATGCATTGACGGATCTCGGCTGGTCGAGGTCGCTATTCCCGCCGCCCGCCAGTTTCGCTAGACTTCATGCAAGTCCGAGAAAACAGAACGCAGACTGGCGACGATCGGGGGTCGGGCTGCCGATGTTGGTCGGCTATCTAGGCAAGGGCATCAAGAACTCGCTTCGCCGTTGGCACGACGACGTTCGATTGCCCAAGGACATCGCGTGAATTCGGGCTCGTGACGCCACGGTGAAGGCCGCGGAAATGGCATGAACGACATTGAAGATTACGCCCTGCCTTTCGGACGGCACCTCGCTCGATCACGAACGCCGAGCGCTCCACGGCAGCATGCGAACGTGAGGGCACGGAACCTGCGCCATGGAGCTCGTGGCTACTATATCGGCGCGACGATCTTCGAAGCCGATTTCACAGCCTACCCGAGCCCACATGCGCCTCTGGTCGAACTCAATCGCAGGGAGCGCTGCCTGGATTCACGATCAGGACCTCTGAAGGCCTTCAGCACGCCGCCAGGGCGATCTGCGAGCGCCAGGCTCGAGGGGAAAGTCCCCTCGGGCCGAGGGAGCTGGATAGGCGGTCTATGGCAAGCCGGGCTCGAGGTCGTTTAATGCATTGACGGTCGCTGGTCGACGCTATTCCCGCCGCCCGCCAGTTTCGCTAGGTCCCTATCTGGTTAAAGCATGGGCTCCGAATGTTCTTGATATGTTCTCCGAGGCTGAATCGGCGCGACTATTCGATGCGGGATATTGGGTTCCCGAACGCCATGGATTGGAGGCGCTGGCTCGGCTGCGCTGGCCGCACGGCTACCTGCGCGCGTTGCGGCGAGGCGGAACTACCGGCGGCCCGGGTCTTCGAATGCGCCGGCTGCGGCCATCAGGAATCTGACCGCGCGGTCTTCCACCGCACCCGCACACCGCGCAAATGGTTCCTGGCGGCGTGGTGGATGGGGCGCGACAAGCGCGACGTCTCGACGCTGTTTCGTCGCGAGGTTGAGCCTCATGCCCCGCTGACATCCGCTGCGGCATTCTCGGAGCGCCCGGAGTTGCCGTGAACGCCGGCCGAAGAACTTTCCGCGAGCCGGCTTGCGGCCGAGAATGGAATTGGTGCGGTCAAGGCGAGCTCGGCCCTCGCGGTATCCGATGCCAGACACTGAGTTGGGCGAGTGCCGGCTGGTCCGTGGCGTTCGAGATCGCTGGAGGCGGGCATCGATGCCGTTGCCCGCGCGGCTCATGCCCGCCAAACGTGAAGACGTGGCCAACTCCACCGCGATGACAAGATTTCGTACGTCCGGGAGCCGGTGGAACTACCGCCGCAAACGCCCGCCGTGGTTTCGTGTTGCCACCGGTGACCCGAGTCGGATGCCGCGCGGCAATCGCTTCGGGATCCGCTGCCAGCTAGGAGTCGCTGAGTTTTGGGAGGACCGAGAAAACAGGGAGGCTGTCATGCCGATGAAATCTAGGCAAGTTTACTGAGTCGGACCTTGATTTCCTTATCACCCACAGAATAGTGGCATTTTTAATCGAAGTGTCCAAGCGGAGGACCGGAACATGACCGGACAATTTTGAGCCTTTTACAAAGTTAGCTGGTTGATGGGCCTGTGACCGTACTTCATTGAAATTTATCTGAAATCGAGGTGAACGCGAGCTTGGCTCAGAGCCACGTTTTCGAGTGCCCGGGCCACAAATAGTTTCGACCGGTTTTCAAGTTCGCCAATACGCTAAACGGACTTGAGGCGTTCAGCGGTGGACGGTGACGCGCAAGCGTGAGGTTGCCCTGCAGGCTTTCGCGTGGACGAGCCGGTCAATCGGAACTTTTGTCAGCAGCGGCAGTCTGGGCGTGGTTTCTTCGATTTTCCGGCTCGAGCAGTGGCGTGAGAAGGCGATCGCCGGGATCGATGCCTCGCTCAAGGAACGCAAGGGCGATCCGGTTAAAGGCGGATGGGCTGGATGTTCTTGCCATCCATAGAGGTGTAAGCGGCTGGAGCTTTTGGAGGACTATCGGGGAGTTGATCATGCAGGTGGAACTGCTGGAGGCGCAAGACGGAGCGCGTCCGGCCCTCTTGGGGCGGCGGAGGTCGCGGCGATGAGTGCCGCCACGGGTCTTCCCGGCACGGAATCGTTTGGCCTACGGTCTTCCACCGCACCGTTGCCAGCGGGTCTGATGCGGCCTGGGGTTTTGCCCGTTCCTCGTTCTACGCCATGCCCAAATCCCGGCAGCAGGCCACGCGCTGAGCGTCCCACCAGCAAAGGCGCCGGGGACCGAAGCCCTCGATCTCGGACGAGGCTCTGCTGGTGGCCAATCGAGGCCGACCTGTTGGGAGGCATCCCCCTGGGAGGGCGAGGGACACCGCAAGGTCTGGAGCTCGGCTTCGCCGCCGGCGCCGCGGGCTCTGTCGTGGCATCCGTGTTTCCCGCAAGCGGGTGCTCCGGGTGATGCGCGAGAACAACCTGCGATACTCGCCCCATCGCTGCCGCCGCCGTGGCGGAAATCCCCATGCAAACGCATCTTCGACCTTGGTCGAGATGCATCACCCATGCCCCCAACCATCATGTACAGGGGGTCGACGGATCGGCGTTCGGGTGTTCACGGATAGGGACGACATATAGTGGGCTGGGGCTGGATATTCACCGCCATCGATCGCAATTCGGGCTCGACGCCGAAGTGCGTCGGCTGGCATGAACGACATTGCAATTTCCTGCCTTTTGGACGGCGACCTCGCTTCGATCACGGCGCCTTCACGGCATCTCGCGATGAGGGCATGTGCGCCATGGGCTCGTATGCCTATATCGCCTCGAAAGGCACGCTGCGAGCCCGCATGCGGCTGGCTCTTGACTGGATTCACGATCAGGCTCAACGACAGCATGCGAAAATCTGAGCGCCAGGACCCAAGTCCTTCACCGCGCCTCGATCACCAGGTCTGCGACGGCGACGCCGTTTCGAGGCCATGGCCGATTGACCTAACGCGCCTGCTGGTCCCGACATTGGAGCGCCGGGGCGCGACGGCCCTGGCGGCCGAGCTCCGGCGCCGGTCTCGAGCGCCGCTCGGAGAACTCGCGCTCGGCTCCGCGATCTCGGCAACACCGACGTCGACGTGCGTCGCGGGAACCTCATGCCCCGCGACATCCGCTGGGCATTCTCGAATGCCGTGAACGCCTCCGAAGAACTCCGCGACGGCTTGCGGCCGAAATGGAATTGGTGCGGTGGCGAGCTCGCCCTCAAGGAACAGATCATCCATGGCCGCATCTACCGCAACATCGCGGAGCTGCGGAACGCCGTCCGCGGGTTCGTCGAACAGTACAATGCCCAGTGGATCGTGGAGAAGAACGGCTACCTGAGCCCCGCTCAAGCTCGTCAGGCGTGGCACACCGCGATGTCACTCAGGCCCGCCGCATGAGACAAACTTGTGTCCAAGGAACCGGGTGCGATACAGCTGAAAGCGTTTACAAAGTGATCGATATCGTAGGCTCCAGCCCGGAGTCCTGGGATAAGGCGGCGGCTGTCGCAATCGAGCGCGCGAGCCGGACTTTGCGTGACTTGCGGGTTGCGGAAGTCATCAAGCAGGACGTGCATATCGAGGATGGCAAGATCGTCGCCTATCGCGTGCGGCTGAACGTATCGTTCAGATTCGAAGACGAGTAGTGGAGCTGGCGGCGCGGCCGGCATGGCGGCTTTCGGGGGTAGACTCCCCGTCCGGCCGAGTTGGCCGATACGGTGATTCCTAGCCAAAGAACGAAACCGCTTTCAGCGGTAGTTCGTGGTGCCGGGCGGTGAGGTCGGTGGCGTAACGGATGGGTCGATCCTGTGTTGAGGTTTGGAGTTCCGAAGCTCACGCAACACGGGAGCAGACCCATGACCGATAGTGACAAGACCATCAGCCCGCTGCGCCAGCGCATGATCGACGACATGGTGCTTCGCGGCTTCAGTGCCAACACGCAGCGCGGCTACATCAGTGCGGTGGCCGGCTTTTCCGACTTTCTCGCACGCTCTCCGGATCGGGCGGAGGCGGAGGATCTCAGGCGCTATCAAGTGCATATGCGCAAAGCAGGCGCATCGGCGACGACGATGAACGCGGCGGTCTCGGCATTGCGGTTCTTCTTCGGCGTCACGCTCGGCCGAGGCGACGCCGAGATCGGCATGACGACGGTGGCAATGCCGCGCAAGCTGCCGGTGATCCTGAGCGTCGAGGAAATGGCGCGGCTTCTCGATGCCGCCCCCGGTCCCAAATACAAGGCGGCCTTTTCGCTGGCCTATGGCGCCGGCCTGCGCGCTTCGGAGGTGGTCCATCTCAAGGTCCCGGACATCGACAGCAACCGCAAGACGCTTCGCATCGAGCAAGGTAAGGGCCGCCGAGATCGCTACGCCATGCTCTCGGATCGCGCCGTCGAGCAGCTCAGGGTCTGGTGGTTGCTTGGCCGCGCCCGCGGCGTGATGCTGCCCGGCGGTTGGCTGTTTCCAGGCCAGAACCCGGTCAACCCGTTGACCACCCGCCAGCTCCGTCGCGCCCTCGATGGCGCCAAGGCGGGGGCGGGGATCGAGAAGCGGATCTCGCTTCACACGCTGCGCCACTGCTTCGCCACCCATCTCCTCGAACAGGGCGTCGACATCCGCGTGATCCAGGTTCTACTGGGGCACAAGAAGCTGGAGACCACGGCTCACTACACCCAGGTCGCCAGCACCACCTTGCGGCGCGCCAAGAGCCCACTGGACCTGCTCGAGCCGCCGACGCCCAAGACCAAGCCGCCGAAGTGAGCCGGCGGCCTCGGTGCCGCGTCCCGCGCTCGAGGTCCAGGACATCTTCCGCGACCACGGGCCCGGCTTCCGTCGGGCCCGGGCCGGTCGTCTGAGCCTCGGCCAACTGAAGGTCATGTCGGCGATCGAGTGTTGCCGCACCGCCGCGCTCGGCGGTCATGTCGCGGCCTGCGAGGACTGCGGGCAGAACCACATCGCCTACAATTCCTGTCGCAACCGCCATTGTCCCAAATGCCAAGGCCAGGTCGCGCGCGAATGGCTGGCGGCGCGAGAGGCCGAACTGCTCTCCGTCCCCTACTACCATCTCGTCTTCACCCTGCCAGCGGCGATCGCCGACATCGCCTATCAGAACAAGTCGGTGATCTACGATATCCTGTTCAAGGCGAGCGCCGAGACCATGCTCACCATCGCCGCCGATCCCAAGCATCTCGGCGCCAAGATCGGCATCACCGCCGTGCTCCACACCTGGGGCTCGGCCATGACCCACCATCCCCACATCCACATGATCGTGCCGGGTGGCGGAATCTCACCTGACGGTAGCAGTTGGATCTCTTGCCGGCCCGGCTTCTTCCTGCCCGTCCGCGTGCTCTCGCGCCTCTTCCGCCGCCTCTTCATCGAGAAGCTCCTCGCCGCCCACGAGGCAGGGCGCCTGAAGTTCTTCACCGACCACACCAGCCTCGCCGAGCCGGCGGCCTTCCGTGTCTTCCTCGCACCGATGCGCAAACAAGAATGGGTCGTCTACGCCAAGCCGCCCTTCGGCGGACCAGAGGCCGTGCTCGCCTATCTCTCCCGCTACACCCACCGTGTCGCCATCTCGAACAGCCGCCTGGTCAGCTGCGACAGCCAAGGCGTCATCTTCAAGTACAAGGACTACCGGCGCAAAGGACGCGAGCGCTACAAGACCTTGCCCCTGGCCGTGCCCGAGTTCATCCGCCGCTTCCTCCTCCATGTCCTGCCCTCGGGCTTTCACCGCATCCGCCATTACGGCCTCTTCGCCAACGGCGGTCGCACCCGCAACATCTCCCTTGCCCGCGAACTGCTTGCCATGCCGGCACCGGAGAGTGAGGCCGACGATGCCGCGAGTGACGATGATACCGAACCGCCGTCCCTCTCAGAGCCCTGCCCGCAGTGCGGCGGCCGTATGATCGTCATCGAGCGCTTCGAGGCCGGCGCCCAACCACGCGCCCCGCCCCGTGCACGGCCCCTGGCCAGGGCCACGGCAGCATGACCGACACCGCTTCGAATAACGCTATTGCCGCCGCTCACCCGCGGCCACGATCCCGCTCGCCGCAACACCATCGAGCGCGCAGGGAACCACCTGCGAGACCCGCCGGCATCGACCCGAAGTCGCCATCAAACCACCCTGCCGGTGTCGTCGCCAATCAGATCCGAGCCATCCAGCAGCGCCGGCCACCCGAGAAAGCTGGCCCGCCGCTCGCAAATCCCCATAGACCGAGCGTGCCGCACCGCCGAGCCTAGTCCTGCCCGCGGTTTCCTCCCTTAAGCGTTGTCCGACACCTGCCGATCCAGTCCGCCGGATGCAACCCCTGCGCCTCGGCAGGTGTCCGACAACGCTTACCCGAGAAAGCTGGGCGAAGGAGCCGCTCGCAAATCCCCATAGACCGAGCGTGCCGCAAAGCCTAGTCCTTGCCTAGCCGGGTTCCTCCCTTAAGCGTTGGTCCGACACCTGCGCGATCCCGGTTGCGCCTCGGCAGGTGTCGCGAAAGCTTCACCCGCGGCCCGATCCCGCTCGCCGCAATCCGGTTATCACACACCATCAAACACCCAGCCGGTCGTCGTGTCGCCAATCAGATCCGAGCCTCCATATCGCAAATAGTGTAGTCCACCCGATTTCGGGGTCCTGAGTGTCCGAAAGCTTCGGTGCAGGTCGATGCACCCATTTTCCTGAGTAAGCGCCGATCAAGGCCAGAACCCAGTCGAAGACCGCCGCGTGGACTTCATGGGGCAGGCGCGCGCGGGTCTTCGGAGATATCTCCGGCGATGCCGAGCAGGGACTCGGACGGCATTGTAGCGCCTTTTAGGCGACACTTTAGCGTGGTGGAAATCCTAATCATTGAGTCGGATTTGGCAAAACGCCACGTTGCATAAAGGACCGTCACTTCATTGAAATTTATCTGAAATCGGAGGTGAACGACACCGATGGAATATTCCAGGAAATCAGAGCTTCATTGAATTGTAGGATTCGAGTGCCGGATTATTCACAAATAGCTCTGTGAACTGGTTTTCAAGTTCGCTCAATACGTCATATGAAGTAAACGGATTGAGGATCACGTTCTTGCGTGTCGCTTCGTCTTCGCTGCGACTCAAAACGCGCAGGAGACTAACAGGCGCGGACGGGTTCTTCGCAACGATTCGTGCCAGCGCGTCGCTTTCTTCGACTAGTGCCGTCAATCGCTCAGACGATGTCGTTTCATCAGCAGCTTCCCGTCTGGCCGTGGGTTTCTTCGTTTTTCCCTTGGTCGCCACCGTTCCGTCCCCCGATGTTAAGTACGTGACGTGAATTAAACTCCGGTTCGGTTTTCAGAACAATCAAGAATTAGCCGGATCGCCTCCTCAATGCGCCTGCGCCGGCCCTTGCCTGCAGTCCAAGGAGACACACTACATATAGTGGGTGTGGGTGATAACCGGATAGGCAAGGACTGATCAACGGCGTTCCGAATTTCCACACATCAGGTTGCTCAATCGGTGATCGACAGCATTAGGTGACAGTGCACTTAATGTCAGATTGCACAGTACACGACTCGTTCATGCTGGCTTTGGCCTGGGCACCTGGACTGGTGGTTTTCCGGGGACGAGGAAACGAATCAGCTCAATGGCTTGACGCCTGTCGATAGGATTGACGAGCTGTCGCCTTATCCACTCGAAACCGTATCGGAAGATGGATTTTGCCATCCTTTTGTGGGTTTTGAGGCGGATCGGCTCGGCCTCGTGGAGCCAATCGCCGACTTTGTGCGCCCAGCAGAAGGTGATGGAAAGGACGGCGGTGAGCTTGGAGATGCGCTCCGGGTCGGTCATGTGGGTGTCTTCGAGGTTGAAGCCTTGCCTATCCGGTTATCACCCACACCCACTATATGTAGTGTGTCTCCTTGGACTGCAGGCGAGGGCCGGCGCAGGCGCATTGAGGAGGCGATCCGGCTAATTCTTGATTGTTCTGAAAACCGAACCGGAGTTTAATTCACGTCACGTACTTAACATCGGGGGACGGAACGGTGGCGACCAAGGGAAAAACGAAGAAACCCACGGCCAGACGGGAAGCTGCTGATGAAACGACATCGTCTGAGCGATTGACGGCACTAGTCGAAGAAAGCGACGCGCTGGCACGAATCGTTGCGAAGAACCCGTCCGCGCCTGTTAGTCTCCTGCGCGTTTTGAGTCGCAGCGAAGACGAAGCGACACGCAAGAACGTGATCCTCAATCCGTTTACTTCATATGACGTATTGAGCGAACTTGAAAACCAGTTCACAGAGCTATTTGTGAATAATCCGGCACTCGAATCCTACAATTCAATGAAGCTCTGATTTCCTGGAATATTCCATCGGTGTCGTTCACCTCCGATTTCAGATAAATTTCAATGAAGTGACGGTCCTTTATGCAACGTGGCGTTTTGCCAAATCCGACTCAATGATTAGGATTTCCACCACGCTAAAGTGTCGCCTAAAAGGCGCTACAATGCCGTCCGAGTCCCTGCTCGGCATCGCCGGAGATATCTCCGCTTCGACCTGCACCGAGCTTTACTCAGGAAAATGGGTGCACACTACATATAGTGGGTGTGGGTGATAACCGGATAGGCAAGCAAAAAAGCAGAAGTCAGGCCAGTTCGTCAAGTAGCGCCTTCGCGTCCTTGAGGTCCGGCGTGTCAAAGCCTTCGGTGAACCAGTTGTAAATCGGCGCGAGGAGTTCTCGGGCTTGGTCGGATTTGCCCTGACTGAGCCTGAGCCGCGCCAGGTCGCACGCGGCCCTGAGTTGGAATAGGCGCGAGGTCTGCTGCTTGGCCACTGCCATTGCCTGGCAGAAGTCTACTTCGGCCTCAGAACTAGCCTCCTCTTGGGCCATCGACAGTCGCACCAGTGCCCGAACTCGATAGAGTTCCGGTTCGTACCACCTGATTCCTGTCACCTCGACGCTGTGCAGAGCTTCTGAAAGGCTCTCCAACGCCTCTGTGGCTCTTCCGAGGCCTAAGAGCGCCTGCGCACGCAAGACTAAATAGGCGGGGCGATTAAAAAGCGTTCGCCTCGCCTCCATGCTGCGTTCGCCCTCATCCAAGAACCGAAGGGCCTCATTATCCTCACCCCCGCTTTGAACCAGTATGGCCCCAAGATGGAAACGCCCGAAGGCCGAATAGAGAGACACCTGGTGCTCGTCGGCATATGAGATCAAATGCTCGGAGGCCCGGCGTCCTCCCTCGATCGTTCGTTGGAGCGTATGCATCCATGACAGCCACATATAGGCGTAACAAGTCGTCGTCAGATGGCCGATCTCGTCGCTCAGGGTGATCGCCTGGTGGGCGTTCGTCTGCGCGCGGTCGGCGTAACCTAAGAAGCAGTTCGCAATTGCTTGATGGCAAGGTGCCGCCACCCCCGCATCATGCCCGTACCGAAGAGCGGAGTCGCGATGCGCCTCCTGATCGTAATACGCCTCCGACTTCGACCCATGCTCAAGCGCCTCACCAAAACCCGCCATAAAGTTCAAGATCGCTGCAATGGCTCGATGCGCGATGCACAGGGCTTCCGGATCACCGTATCCTTTAGCCCACTCGAGAAGTTCTTCGGCGTATGCGAGCGCTCGCACCGCCTCTCCCTTGTTAGCGCTGTCGAGAAAAAGACCGTGTAACACCGAGGCGTGCCGACTGTCGATCGGCAGCAACGGCAACAGGTCCCGCGCCTTCAAATACGCCTGCTCGGTCACGTCGGCCGCGTAGCCTTCGGCAGCTATGTACGCGCTCGCCTTGGCGATCTGCAGATCGAGTTCCAGGCTGCTACCTTGCGTTCCGGCGACCATGGCCTCCACCACCTCAAGTCCTCGATTGAAGTGTGCAATGGCCTCGCGGCTGGCCGCGCGGGCGATGGCTAGGAGTCCGGCTGCAAGCCAGGACCGGGCAGCGGGTTCATGCTCATCCGCCTCAGTGTAGTGGTGGGCCACCAGCTCCGGCTGGGCCTGGACGGTCTCCGGGAACCGCGCCTCGATGAGCTCGGCGACCTGGCGGTGATAGTACTGCCGCGTGCGCTTCAGGAGCGACTGATAGGCGGCGTCCTGGACCAGGGCGTGCTTGAAGATGTACTTGGCCCGCGGCGGCCGCCCCCGCTGATAGAGGAGCTCGGCGTCGACCAGCTGGGCCAAGCCCTCTTGCAAGGTCGTCTCCTCGATCGAAACGATGGCTTGCACCATCTCGTAGGCGAACTCCCGTCCCAGCACGGCGCCGAGCTGGGCCACCTCGCGTATCGCCGGCAGCCGGTCCAGCCGCGCCATCAGCGAGTCCTGCAAGGTGGCCGGGATGGTGACCTCCGACAGTTGGCGGGCGAGCTCCCAGCTGCCGTTCCGTTCGCGCAGGAAGTCCGCCTCCAGGATCGTCTTGGTCAGCTCCTCGACGAAGAGCGGCACCCCATCGGTCTTGCCGACGATGTGCTCGACGACCTCCTCGGGCAGCGCTTTGCCGCCGGCCTGCAGCGTGATCAGCGCCTCCACCTCGGGCCGCTCCAGGCGGTTCAGCGTCAGCGTCGTCATGTGCGAGCGCTGCGGCCAGGGTGGCTGGAACTCGGGGCGAAAGGTGAGCACGTTGAGGATCGGCGCGGTCGGCGCCTGCTCAATCTCCAGCGCCAGAAGCTCCAGCGTCGAAGGGTCGGCCCAGTGCAAGTCCTCCCACACTTGCAGCACCGGTTGGCGCTCGGCCTCCTCCAGCAACCAAGCCACGGTCGCGTCGAGGGTCTGCTGCTTTTGCTGCTGCGGGGTCACTTTTAAAGGCGGATATCGATCGTCCGGCAGCGGCAGAGACAGCAGCGCGGTAAACAGCGGGATCACCTCGTCCAGCGGCAGGCTGAAGTCTCGGAGAGCCTCTTCCAACTTGGCTAGCTTGACGTCGGCACTATCTTCGCGCTGCCACCGTAGAACGCGCTCCAAGTGAACGATCAGGGGAAAGAGCGCGCTGTTGGTATGATATGGCGAGCAGCCGAGCGTGATCTGGGTATAGCCCTGATGGCTGAGCTCTGCGTTCAATGCGTCCACCAGCCGCGATTTGCCGATGCCGGGCTCGCCGCTGATCAGGACGACTTGCCCGAGTCCTGATTTGCTCTGTTGCCAGGCGCGCCGGAGCAGGCCAAGCTCGTGCTCACGCCCGACAAATTGGGTAAGCACGCCCGGGTGTGCCGCCTCGAACCGGGTCTCCGCGGTGCTCTCGCCGATCACGCGCCAGGCCGCAACCGGGTCGGCAAACCCCTTGAGTTGATGGGTCCCGATGTCCTCGAGGTCGAGGGCTTCGCCGATCAGGAGCCGAGTGGTGGAGCCGATCACCACCTGCCCTGGCGACGCCACTGCCTGCAGACGGGCCGCCAGATTCGGCGTCTCCCCGGTGATCGCATCCTCTTCGGTCGCGGCCTCGCCAACAATGTCCCCGATCACCACCTGTCCGGTGGCGATGCCGACCCGCGCCTCAAGCGTCTGGTCGTCCTCGGTCTTCAGGTCGGCTACCGCCGCAACGGCGGCCAGGCCTGACCGCACGGCCCGCTCCGCTTGGTCCTCATAGGCTTGCGGCCAGCCGAAGAAGGCGAGCACCCCGTCGCCGAGAAACTTGGCGACATGACCCTCGAAACGCGCCACTACCCCGGCCACGGCGTCCTGGTAGCGGCTCATCACCTCGCGCAGGTCCTCCGGGTCGAGCCGGCGCGACAGGGCAGTGGAACCGACGAGGTCGCAGAACATCACCGTCAGCTGCCGGCGCTCGGCCTCTGGCGCTGCCCGGGCCGGTGGGGCGGCCTCCGTCGCCTCAGATTGCTCCTCAACTTCGGCCGACAGCGCAGCAATTGCTTTCAGTAATTTCTTGCGCGGTCCCAACGGGATGCCGATCTTTTCAAGATCGGGTTCCGCAAGCTCCGGCAAGACTTCGAAATCGACCTCGTGCTCGTTGAACGCGTCCGCGTACTTGCCGAGGCCCAAATCATCCAACCATGTGGCGATGTCGCTCGTCATCCCCGCCTCGATCAAACCGGTGACGATGGTAACCTTAGGCGCTTTCGCCCACACGATCTATTGGTATGGGCCGAGATCCCCAGCTAAGGGCCGACTTCCGCAGTGGGTCAAAGAACGAAACCGCTTTCAGCGGTAGTTCGTGGTGCCGGGCGGTGAGGTCGGTGGCGTAACGGATGGGTCGATCCTGTGTTGAGGTTTGGAGTTCCGAAGCTCACGCAACACGGGAGCAGACCCATGACCGATAGTGACAAGACCATCAGCCCGCTGCGCCAGCGCATGATCGACGACATGGTGCTTCGCGGCTTCAGTGCCAACACGCAGCGCGGCTACATCAGTGCGGTGGCCGGCTTTTCCGACTTTCTCGCACGCTCTCCGGATCGGGCGGAGGCGGAGGATCTCAGGCGCTATCAAGTGCATATGCGCAAAGCAGGCGCATCGGCGACGACGATGAACGCGGCGGTCTCGGCATTGCGGTTCTTCTTCGGCGTCACGCTCGGCCGAGGCGACGCCGAGATCGGCATGACGACGGTGGCAATGCCGCGCAAGCTGCCGGTGATCCTGAGCGTCGAGGAAATGGCGCGGCTTCTCGATGCCGCCCCCGGTCCCAAATACAAGGCGGCCTTTTCGCTGGCCTATGGCGCCGGCCTGCGCGCTTCGGAGGTGGTCCATCTCAAGGTCCCGGACATCGACAGCAACCGCAAGACGCTTCGCATCGAGCAAGGTAAGGGCCGCCGAGATCGCTACGCCATGCTCTCGGATCGCGCCGTCGAGCAGCTCAGGGTCTGGTGGTTGCTTGGCCGCGCCCGCGGCGTGATGCTGCCCGGCGGTTGGCTGTTTCCAGGCCAGAACCCGGTCAACCCGTTGACCACCCGCCAGCTCCGTCGCGCCCTCGATGGCGCCAAGGCGGGGGCGGGGATCGAGAAGCGGATCTCGCTTCACACGCTGCGCCACTGCTTCGCCACCCATCTCCTCGAACAGGGCGTCGACATCCGCGTGATCCAGGTTCTACTGGGGCACAAGAAGCTGGAGACCACGGCTCACTACACCCAGGTCGCCAGCACCACCTTGCGGCGCGCCAAGAGCCCACTGGACCTGCTCGAGCCGCCGACGCCCAAGACCAAGCCGCCGAAGTGAGCCGGCGGCCTCGGTGCCGCGTCCCGCGCTCGAGGTCCAGGACATCTTCCGCGACCACGGGCCCGGCTTCCGTCGGGCCCGGGCCGGTCGTCTGAGCCTCGGCCAACTGAAGGTCATGTCGGCGATCGAGTGTTGCCGCACCGCCGCGCTCGGCGGTCATGTCGCGGCCTGCGAGGACTGCGGGCAGAACCACATCGCCTACAATTCCTGTCGCAACCGCCATTGTCCCAAATGCCAAGGCCAGGTCGCGCGCGAATGGCTGGCGGCGCGAGAGGCCGAACTGCTCTCCGTCCCCTACTACCATCTCGTCTTCACCCTGCCAGCGGCGATCGCCGACATCGCCTATCAGAACAAGTCGGTGATCTACGATATCCTGTTCAAGGCGAGCGCCGAGACCATGCTCACCATCGCCGCCGATCCCAAGCATCTCGGCGCCAAGATCGGCATCACCGCCGTGCTCCACACCTGGGGCTCGGCCATGACCCACCATCCCCACATCCACATGATCGTGCCGGGTGGCGGAATCTCACCTGACGGTAGCAGTTGGATCTCTTGCCGGCCCGGCTTCTTCCTGCCCGTCCGCGTGCTCTCGCGCCTCTTCCGCCGCCTCTTCATCGAGAAGCTCCTCGCCGCCCACGAGGCAGGGCGCCTGAAGTTCTTCACCGACCACACCAGCCTCGCCGAGCCGGCGGCCTTCCGTGTCTTCCTCGCACCGATGCGCAAACAAGAACCTGATTACGCACTAACCTCAGCCAACTTCAGGAGCCGATATGGCATGGGCGGCGTGCGCAGGGCATCGCGGCCGAGGGCTTCGATCATGTCGGCGAGCCGGTAGCGGCGGTTGTATCGGTACTGGAACGCCGCCAGTTAGCGCGGCACATGCTTGGGTCGGATCGCATGGTAGGTACCGCGCAGGGTGTTTTTGAGGTTGCCGAGGGTGGTGTTGACCCATTTGAAGGCGGGCACGGCGACGGCCCCGGGTCCGGAGCCAGTGGGTATCGGATGGTGCGCACAGCCTTGCGCGGTGACCGCGGTGAAGCAGCCGAGCCCATCGCTGACAACCGTCGCCAGCGGGCTCAGGTCGCGCTTGGCCATCTTGGCGATCTCGCTCTTGCGGAAGCCCTTGACGCGGCGGAGCTTGATGCGCACGGGCTGGCCCTCCGCCGTGGTCTGGACGGCGGCGACGAACGGTGTCTTGCCCGGCGCGCCTCGGCCGCGCTTGGCCCCGGAACGCCGGCCGCCGAGGTAGGCATCGTCCATCTCCACCCGCCCGGTGAGCGGCAATTTGGCATCGCGCTCGAGCATGGACTGCATCAGTTTCTGCTTGATCTTCCAGGCCGTGGTCTGGGTGACGCCGAGCCGCCGGCCGAGTTCGAGGGAGGAGATCCCTTTCTTCGATTGGGTCATGTGATAGATCGCCGAGAACCACAGGGTCAGCGCCAGCTTGGTCGCGTGGAAGAGCGTGCCGGCGGTCAGCGAGACTTGATGACGGCAGGCGGCGCATTGGTAGAGTTTTCGCCCGGCGATCTCGCAATGGCGCGTGGCGCCACATCGGGGGCAGGCGAACCCCTCCGGCCAGCGCCAGCGGAAAAGGGCCTCGCGACACTGCTCCTCGGTACCGTACAACTCACGAAAACGCGGCTCGCTGAGCCCCTTCTGGAACTGAACCTTGTTGCGTGGCATTGTGAACCTCCAGAAAAACCGCCATTTGTTCACGGTTTGTACCACATCAATCCGGCTGAGTAAAGTGCGTAATCAGGAACAAGAATGGGTCGTCTACGCCAAGCCGCCCTTCGGCGGACCAGAGGCCGTGCTCGCCTATCTCTCCCGCTACACCCACCGTGTCGCCATCTCGAACAGCCGCCTGGTCAGCTGCGACAGCCAAGGCGTCATCTTCAAGTACAAGGACTACCGGCGCAAAGGACGCGAGCGCTACAAGACCTTGCCCCTGGCCGTGCCCGAGTTCATCCGCCGCTTCCTCCTCCATGTCCTGCCCTCGGGCTTTCACCGCATCCGCCATTACGGCCTCTTCGCCAACGGCGGTCGCACCCGCAACATCTCCCTTGCCCGCGAACTGCTTGCCATGCCGGCACCGGAGAGTGAGGCCGACGATGCCGCGAGTGACGATGATACCGAACCGCCGTCCCTCTCAGAGCCCTGCCCGCAGTGCGGCGGCCGTATGATCGTCATCGAGCGCTTCGAGGCCGGCGCCCAACCACGCGCCCCGCCCCGTGCACGGCCCCTGGCCAGGGCCACGGCAGCATGACCGACACCGCTTCGAATAACGCTATTGCCGCCGCTCACCCGCGGCCACGATCCCGCTCGCCGCAACACCATCGAGCGCGCAGGGAACCACCTGCGAGACCCGCCGGCATCGACCCGAAGTCGCCATCAAACCACCCTGCCGGTGTCGTCGCCAATCAGATCCGAGCCATCCAGCAGCGCCGGCCACCCGAGAAAGCTGGCCCGCCGCTCGCAAATCCCCATAGACCGAGCGTGCCGCACCGCCGAGCCTAGTCCTGCCCGCGGTTTCCTCCCTTGAGCGTTGTCCGACACCTGCCGATCCAGTCCGCCGGATGCAACCCCTGCGCCTCGGCAGGTGTCCGACAACGCTTAACAACAATTTCCTGTCAGCATTTGCTAATATCATGGAGAGTCTCAGGGCTACGACAGACATCGCGAGGCCACATCGGACATCGGGCACCAGGCCTCGGCCGGCCACGCGCCCACGCTCGCTCGCGCCGACATCGGGCGTGGCGGGCGACCTCGAAAGCTTGCTCAGGGCCGGAAGCCGAAGCGCGGTTTGCCCGGTTTCCTGAGCGGCGCCGCCAGATTGGCGAACTCGCACAAGAGCGGGCGGGTTTCGCGAGGATCGATGATCTCCTCGATCAAGAAACTCTCGGCGGTGCGGAACGGCGAGCGGTAACGGTCCAGCCGTTGCTCGATCTCGGCGAGCTTGGCGGCCGGATCGTCGGCCTCCGCCAACTCCGACTTGTAGGCCGCCTCCAGCCCGCCGGCGATCGGCAGCGAGCCCCAGTCACCCGAGGGCCAAGCGTAGCGCAGATTGAAGCGCGAGCTGTTCATGTGGGCCGCGCCGGCGACGCCGTAGACCTTGCGGACCAGCACCGCGCACCAGGGCACGGTGCATTGGAAGATGGCCGCCATCGCCCTGACGCCGCGGCGGATTGTCGCCGCCTGCTCGGCCTCCCGTCCGATCAAAAAGCCCGGAATGTCCGCCAGATGCGCGATCGGCAGCTGGAAGGTCTCGGCCAAATCGACGAAACGCATCACCTTTTCGGAGGCGTCCGCCGTCCAGGCGCCGCCGTAGACGTAGGGATCGCTCGCCAGCACCGCCACCGGCCAGCCGTCGAGCCGGGCGAGCCGGGCGAGCCCGGTGATCACCGAGCGGCCCCAGCGCCGCCCGATCTCCAGGAAACTCCCCCGGTCGACCACGGCCTCGATGATGGGGCGCATCTTGTAGACCCGGCGGGGATCGCGCGGGATGGCGTCGATCAGCCAGTCCTCGCGGCGCTCGGGATCGTCCTCTACGAGAGCGCGCGGGGCCAACTCGTGGACCGAGGACGGCAGGTAGGAGAGAAAGCGCCGCGCCGCCTCGAAGGCGGCGTCCTCGCTCTCGACCTCGTCGTCGACGGCGCCGTTGCGGGTATGGATGTCGCTGCCGCCGAGATCGTTTTTCGAGATCTCCTCCGCGACCCGGGCGACCACGGGCGGGCCGGCGACGAACATCTGCGAGGTCTCCTTGACCATCACCGAATAGTGGCTGGCCGCGACCCGCGCGGCACCCAGCCCGGCGACCGAGCCCAGCGCCAAGGCCACCACCGGCACCGTCGAGAGGTTGTCCATCACCACGTCCCAGCCGCGCACCGCCGGCACGTAGGTCCGCCCCTCCATCTCGATGGTCTTGACCGAGCCGCCGCCACCGGTGCCGTCGACCAGGCGCACCAACGGCAGGCGCAGCTCGTTCGCCATCCGCTCGACATGGATCAGCTTCTCCCGGATGCCGGCGTCGTTGGCCCCGCCGCGCACGGTGAAATCATCGCCGGCGACGACGACCGGCCGGCCGTCCAGCCGGCCGCGCCCGGTCACCAGGTTGGCCGGGAGAAATTCGCTGAGCTCGCCCGATTCGTCATAGGAAGCCTTGCCGGCGAGCGCGCCCACCTCGTGAAAGCTTTCCCGATCGAGCAGCCGGTCGATCCGTTCACGGAAATCGAGCTTGCCGAGGTTATGGTGCCGGGCGAGCTTTTCCGTGCCCCCCATCTCGCGGGCCAGTGCCTCGCGGCGGCGCATCTCCTCGATTTCCGGTTGCCAGCTCATTGCCGTCTCCTTCACCTGGCGCCGGGCCTCAGAGCCCGTAGCGGGCCCAGAGTGCGCGTGCCTCCAGCGTCGACAACAGGCCTTCCAGCGCCGGCGCCAGGTCGGGCGCGGCCGCCGCCATGCCGAAGCGCCGTTGCAGGAAACCCTTGCGGTCCTCGATCACCTTCAGCCGGACCTTATCGCCATAGAGCGCGCGCATCCGGCTCCGCATGTCGGCGAGCCCGTCCACCAGACCCAACTCCAGCGCCTTGGCGCCGGTCCAGAACTCACCGCTAAAGAGCGCCTCGTCCTCGCCCTTCAGGCGTTTCCCCCGGCGCGCGCGGACATGGCGCTCGAAGGATCGGTGCAAGGATTGCTGCAGCACCGTGAGCCGGGCCAGATCCTCCTCCCGCTCCGCCAGGAAGGGGTCGAGAAAGCTCTTGGCCTCGCCCGAGGTATGGAGGCGGCGTTCGACGCCGAGCTTGTCGAGCGCCCGCTCGAAGCCGAAGCCTTGAGTGATGACGCCGATGGAGCCGACGATCGATCCGGCGTTGGCGTGGATGTCGTCGCCGGCGCAGGCGATCCAGTAGCCGCCGGATGCCGCGACGTCCTCGATGAAGACGTGGAGCGGTGTCTTCTTCTCCTCGGCGAGCGCCCTGAGCCGGTCGTGGATCAGCGCCGATTGCACCGGCGTGCCGCCCGGCGAGTTGACGGAGAGCGCCACGGCGACCAGGCGACGGGTCGCGAAGGCCGCCTCGATTCGCTGGGCGAGATCGGCGATGTTCAAGGTGGCGCGAAGCGGTCCCGAACGGGGACCGATCACGCCGTGGAGACGCAGCACGGCGACCACCGGCGCGGGCTCGCGCAGGCGCTTGATGGGAATGTAGCGGCGCCATCGGGCGAGTTTCATGGCCCCACTCATAGCCGCCGGCGACGGCGGGCTCAAGCGCCGCCGGCCTCCAAGTCGAGCCCGGCGCCGGCCCGCAGCACCGCCTCGGCGGCGGCGGTGTAGCCGCGAGCGGGCCCGTGCAAGACCAGGCCCTCGGCGAGGCGGAGTGGCGCCTTGGCGCCCTTGCTCGCTCTCAGGATCAGCCGCTTGGCATCACGACCGGCGCGGGGGCGTAACGGAAAGACGATCACCCCGCCGGCGTCCCCGGCGAGCGCGGCCAGCGCGGTATCCAACCGCGCCGCCGGCAGCACGAGACCGAGCGTGCCGCCGCTCCGAAGGCGCGCCAGGCAGGCCGAAATCCAGGCCTCGAGCGAGGCGCCATGGCGGGCGCGGGCGCGGCTCGGGTCGGGAGCCGGAGGCGCCGTCAGGAGATCGTGGAATGGCGGGTTGGAGATCACGTGATCGAAGTTTTCGCCACCCTCGGCCAATAGGTCGCCGGCGGCGAAGTCGACGCGGGCTGCGAGCCCGTTGCGCCGCGCGTTCTCTCCGGCGAGGGCGACCAGGCGGGAATCGATTTCGATGCCGGTGAAGCCGACCTCGGAAAGACGGCGCGCGGCGGCGAGCGCGACGATGCCGGCGCCAGAGCCGGCATCGAGCACCCGCTCCCCCGGCCGGGCGGAGAGCGAGGCCGCCAGCAGCACCGCGTCGGAGGTGGCCCGGTGGCCGCGTTTCGGCTGCAACACGGAGAGCGCGCCGTCGAGGAAGCCGTCGTCGGTAAATTCGCCGTCGCCGGCGCTCGGTTCAGTCATCTGGGAGCGCTATGCCGGCCTCGTCCAGGATCCGCCGGGCGCGAGGCGCGTCGTCGTCGGCGACCATCAGGCGCCTCGGCAAGGCGCCGATGGAGCCTTCCAGCACGCTCATATGGGCATCGAGCAGGATCGGCAGAATCGCCGCGTCGCGCAGCAGCGCCGACGACCAGCTTATCAGCACCGGATTGTTGGTTCTGAGCAGCTCGACCATGCTCCCTCCCGACGCGCGCCCGACCTCAGCGGGAGATGAAACCGCCGTCGACCGGCAGCGGCACGCCGGTGATGTAGGAGGCCTCGTCGGAAGCGAGGAACAACCCGGCATAGGCGACCTCCTCGGGCCGGCCGGGGCGGCCGAGCGGGATCAGGGTCTTCATCCGCGCCAAATTCTCCTCCGGATCGCTCTGCTGGTCGGGCCGGCCCATGAAGATCTTCAGCATCGGCGTGTCGATCGGCCCGGGGCAGACCGCGTTGACCCGGATGTTGTCGACCGCGAGACGGCCCGCGAGCGATTGCATCAGGCCGACGACGCCGAACTTGGCGGCCGAATAGATCGGCGAGAAAGCCGAGCCCGCAAGCCCCGCCACCGAGGCGGTGAAGAGGATACTGCCACCACCCCTGGCCCGCATCGCCGGCACCGCATCGCCCGTGGTGACGACGACGGAACGAATGTTGAGGTCCATGGCGATCTCGTAGTCGCCCATCTCCACGCCCTCGACGCGGGCCGGACCGGGATGGCCGACATGGTTCCAAAGGATGTCGAGCCCGCCGAAGGCCGCCACCACGTCGGAGACGATCCGCTTGGCGTCCTCGTCGCGTGAGAGGTCGGCCTGGATCGCCACCGCGCGACCACCCGCGCCGGTGATCTCCTCGGCAACGGCGGCGGCACCGTCCCCGTTCAGGTCGGCGACACCGACCTCGGCACCCTCGGCCGCGAAGAGCCGGGCCGCCGCCCGCCCCATGCCGGACGCCGCCGCCGTGATCAAGGCGATCTTGCCATCGAGCCGCATGGTCGTTCCCTCCCCCGTATCGCGGCGGCGAATCCGCCCCTCGACAACGATACGAACTGGTGGTGCGGCTTGGCAAACGCCGCCATTTCTTAACGCGATGTTAAGGCGCCCCGAGCTATGCGTTTATCGCGGGGCTGCCATGTGTCCGTCCCCCTGGCAGTGGCGAAAAAATTTCGTAAGTTGAGCAACAAGTTTTTGCGGTGCACCCAACCTCCCTCGCGCCGCGATCCACGATCGGAATTGGGATAAGGCTCGTCAGATGGTCAAGTTCGCGTTCGGTACGGTGGTTTGGATCGTGTTCATGACCTGGTTCCTCGACAATTACACCAATATTCTGGCCTAATGAGCCCTTCCGGGCGTCGCGCCCGGCTGCTCTCGAGTGATGGCGAGACGCAACCCGCCCTCAGAGATCGAGCGCCGCGACGTATTTGGAGAGCTTCTCCCGAGCGGCCTCATGGCCTGCACGGGCGTCCTCCCCCAGCAGTTGCAGCCGCTCGATCTCGTCCTCCTGAACGCCGAGCTTCCTCAGATAGCGATTGTGGAGGCCGCTGCCGCGCGGCACGCGGGCGAGATTGTCGCGGATCCGCTTCTGGTTCTTGTCGATCGAGGCCAGGTGAGCCTTGATCCGCCCGACCTCGTGGGCGGCCGCGTCGACCGCCTTTTTCAGTGCCAGCATGCGCCGGAAGGCCTCGCGGATCGGCTCCGTCAGCTCCCGCGCGCCGATGAAGGCGCCGACCCGCCCTTCGGTAATGTCGAGCAAGCGGATCCGCTCGGCGACCGGCCGCTCGGCCACCACCTCCACCTTGGCGCTTTCGCCCGCTTCGAAGACGCGGGTGAGGCGATAGTGGCCGGACGTGCGGTCGAGCTTCG
This sequence comes from Alphaproteobacteria bacterium, assembly GCA_965225945.1. Lineage (GTDB taxonomy): Bacteria > Pseudomonadota > Alphaproteobacteria > JASLMY01. The sequence continues at coordinate 132,636 of CBDDBZ010000038.1, forward strand.
AGGCCTCGGGCGTCACCAGCCGCCAGCCGCGCCGGATCGGATGCTCGATCATCACCTTGCGGGCCTCGCGCGCCGGGGCCTTGACCCGGTAGGTGGTGGTTCGCCGCTCGACGCGGGTGAAATGGAAGAGGCCACGATTGATCTTGCCCTTGGTGATCCAGCTCTTGGCGCCGGTCTTGACGTCGACCTTGGTCTTGTTGTCGACGGCGAAGCTCAACAGCCGATGCTCGCCCGCCGGCAGCGGCCCCATGCGCGCATCGCCCACATAGTTCACCGGGCCGCCGTGGCGCCGCTCGTAGAGCGTCAACACGCCCGGCGGCAGGCCGCTCTCGCCCTCGTTCACGAGCCTGACCGAGGAGAGCGGATTGACGCCGCTCGCCGAGCCCGGGCGATGCAGCGCCAGCCGCTCCGCCGTGACCGAGCGGTCGACGATGGGGATCGCCAAGCTGTTGCCCGATTCGACGTCGATCGGCAGTCCGATGGTAAAGACCACCTGGGTCGTCGCCTCGCCCGCCCGTACGGCCATGGCGCCGCCCGCGGCACCAGGGATCGCCAGATCCTCCGAGACGGCAGCCGGTGCCGCCGCGTCCGTCGCCATCGGCGGGGGCTTGGCCACCGACATCGCCATGGTGGGCCGCGCGCGCTTGCGGCTTTCCAGCGCCGCCTTCTGCTGGTCGCCGAAGCGCTGCTTCATCGGTGCCGCCCGTTCCGCCTCGCCGGCCGCGACCAGGCCGGAATCGAGCTTCGGCAGGACCCGGCCCAGGACCTCGACCGGCACCTCGGGGCGATCGACGAAATAGGCCTGATAGAGCGCCTGGCGGAAGGTCACGGGATTACCCGAGGCGAGGGTCAGCTCGACGCCCTCCCAGTGCTGGCCGCTCAAGTTCTCGACCACGGCCCAGCCCTGCAGCAAGCCCTCCTTGCCGGTCGGATCGGCGTCGAGCGTCAGCCGATAGGACGCCTTCCAGAGCGGCGCGCCGACGACATAGCCGACCCTGACCCGCCGCCTGCCCTCACCGCGCGACTGGATGGTCAGCGTGCGGCGGTCGCGGGCCCGGTGCGCAGCGACCTGGCGCAAGGCCTCCTCGACGGCCTCGCGCAGTCCCGGGTCGCGGAAGCCGACCGCATCCACGTCCTCCAGGATGAACTGGCGAATGCCACTCGGCGTCAGCAGGCTCACGCGATGGCGGGTGATCACGCCCTGCTCGCCGAGCGAAGTCTGCTCGGCGAGCACGCGAATGATCCGCCCCCTGAGCGGCCGAGCGCCGCCGACCACGATCTCCGCCCCCTGCAGCGCGTTCAGCAGCGCCACCGGAGAATCGAGCGCCCGCCGAGCGAAGGGGAGGTCGCGGAACACCTGCCCGAGCGGCTGGCGCCCCGGCAGCTCGATAGTGCCGACACCACCCTTGTCGTCGAACACGACGATGCTCTTCAACACGTCGTCGACTTGGTCCAGCCTGACGTCGAGCGCGAGGATCGCGTCGCCCTCGACCTCCGCCTGGTATTCGAAATAGCCGACGCCACCGGTCGACAGCAGAACCCGCGAGAGCTTCAATTCGTCTTGCGCCCAGCCCGGGGCGACAAGCAGCGCGAGAGCAAGAACGGCCGGCGCGAGCAGTTTCGAGGACATGGCTCCATTTCCCTTGAAGCGTTATGTGGAAGTCTCAGCCTGACGGTCGATTATGGCCCGAATGCGGCCTCAACGTGACCGCCCGGTGGTTTCCCCGCGCCATCCCCGGCTTCGGCGGGGCCGTCTCGCTCACCCGACGATGCGTCCGAATCGAACCGCAGTCTGTCCCCGACGCAACCGCTTCGACGGCATGATCAGCACGCATTCGTCGTAGGGCGTGGTCACCGGCTCGGCCCCGTCATGGCCGATCACCGTGCCCGCCTCGGGGATGATTTCCAGGCCCTGGTAATCCTCGACGAAGGCGAATTCTTCGCTCTCGATGGTGACGGGGCCGCTGACCTCGATCACCCGTTGTGGCGGCGGCGGCCGGCCGAGGTGCGGCGCCGCGTCCGCCTGGTCGATGGCGCCGGTGGCGAGGAGAAAACGGAACGTGACCTCGATCGCCACCGCCACCGTGCTTTCGAGCCAATGCTGGCCGCATTCCACCAGCAAGGCCGTGCGTTTGCCCTCGGCCGCGCCAAATTCGCCGTGGTCCCGCATCCGGGCGCCGGCCCGGTGCCCCGCGTCGGCGACGATGTCGACCGGTACGCCCACCTCCCCGGCCAGCGCCTTGCCCCTGGGCGCGGTGCCACACAGCATGACCGGCTGGCTCGCGCCCTGCATCGAGTGGATATCGAGCAGAAAGTCGCTCTCGAGGACGAAGGGAAGATACTCGCGGGCGCGCCTGAGCTCGTGACTGTCGCGGGGGCCGTCCAGCACCTCGGGCGACCAGAGCCGATTGAAATCCTCATCCACGAAGCGCGAGGCGCCGGGATTGTCGGGATCGAAGCGTTCGTAGGCGGCGACGTTGGCGAAGCTCAAGATCAACGTCCCGCGCCGGGGCCGGATGTCGTGCTCGAAGAGCCGCATCAGCGCATAGGCGCCGCAGAGCTCGTTGCCGTGGGTGAGCGCGTTCACCATCACCACCGGGCCGGCTGCGCCTGCCTCGAAGCGATGCACGTAATCGACGCCGGTGTTGCCGCGCGCGAAGGCCGCGATGTCGCTCGCCAGGACCTCGATTACGGGCTCGCTCACCACTCCGCCTCGCTTCGCTTCATCGTCGACGCTCAGAGGCGGGAATAGTCGATCGGACGGGTGTGGTCCAGGGCAATACCCGCCACCGGCATCGGATATTTGAGGCCCGTGGCGCAGTTGAAGAGGACGACACGGGCGCCCACCTCGATCCGCCCCTCGGTCACGGCGCGCCGGTACGCCGCATAGGTCGCGGCGGCTTCCGGGCAGAGCAGAATGCCGCTGGCGAGCGCCGCCTCCCGCCTGGCCTCCATGATCACCTCGTCGTCGACCGCAAGGGCGAAGCCGCCGCTGTCGCGGACCGCGCGGAGGATCAGAAAATCACCGATCGCCACCGGCACCCGGATGCCGGCGGCGATGGTGTGCGCATCGGGCCAGAGCTCGGCGTGCTCGCGCCCCTCCTCCCAGGCGCGCACGATGGGCGCGCAGCCGCTCGCCTGCACGACGATCATCTTGGGCCGCTCGGGGCCGATCCAGCCCATCGCCTCCAGCTCCTCGAAAGCCTTCCACATGCCGATGATGCCGGTGCCGCCGCCGGTCGGGTAAAACACGGCATCCGGGAGCGTCCAGCCGAACTGCTCCGCCAGCTCCAGCCCCATGGTCTTCTTGCCCTCGATCCGGTAGGGCTCCTTCAAGGTCGTGGTGTCGAACCAGCCCATCGGCTCCTTGCCGTCGCCGACGATTTTGCCGCAGTCGTTGATCAGGCCGTTCACGCGGTAGACCTTGGCGCCGTGCAGCGCGATTTCGCGAAGATTGATCTCCGGCGTGTCCTCGGGGCAGAAGACGTCGGCCGCGATTCCAGCGGCACGGCAATAAGCGGCGAGCGCGGCGCCGGCATTGCCGTTGCTCGGCATCGCCATTCGCTCGACGCCCAGTTCCTTGGCCATGGAGACCGCGACGCTGAGCCCGCGTGCCTTGAAGGACCCGGTGGGGAGCCGCCCCTCCTCCTTGACGTAGACCTCGGGCCCCAGCGCGGGGGCATGGACGAGAGGCGTCATGGTCTCGCCGAGCGAGATCACGTTCTCGGCCCGCCGCACCGGCAACAGCTCGCGGTAGCGCCAGAAATCCGGCGCCCGGGCGGCGAGCGTCGCCTTGTCGAGCGCGAGCGCAACGCCCTCCAGGTCGTAGCGCACCAGGATCGGCTTGCCTTCGGGTGAGAGGTTGTGCAACTCGCCGGCCGGCAGATGCTCGCCGGTGGCGCTGCATTCCAGATGACTTACGAAGTTGGGCCGTTTCGCCCGGACGTTGTCGAGATGGTGCATGCGCCGATATCGCACGCGCCATGGCCGGCGACAAGTCGCGTCGAAACCAAGTATCCTCGGTGCCTCGGCCGCGGGCTTGACGGTTTCCAAACGGCGGTCCGGCGAATTAGAGCAGCCGGGGCAGCACCTTCTCGGTGAAGGTGATGAAGGAGGCGTGGCTGAGCGGCGCGCACAGCAGATAGTCGAGGTGGATCTCCTCCTGGAGGCGCTGGAGCTGGTCGATCACGCGCTCGGGCGAGCCCCAGATGGTGACGCTGTGGAGATAACGCTCCACCGGATCCAACTCTCGGCTCTCGCCGTCGACTTCGACCACCAGGGTCGGGTTGGCCATGCCCTTGGCTTCGTTCTTGTAGCTCTCGATGATCCAGGCGGCGCCGCGGCGCGCGACCTGCTCGGCCTCCGCGTCGGTGTCGGCCATGGCGATGAAGCGGGTCATCGGAATCTCCCGGCCATCCATCGCATGCCCGCTCGATTGCAGGCCGGCGGCGAAGATCCCGCGATATTCCAGCAGCACGTCGAAGGTCGCATGCGGCCCCAACATCGCCGTGTAGCCGCGCTCGCCGGCCCATTTCAGCGCCGGCGGCGAGCCCGCCGCGACCCAGACCGGCGGGTGCGGCGACTGCGCCGGCTTCGGCAGCACCTCGACATCCTCGAAGCACCAGTTCTCGCTCGCCCAAGTCAACCGCTCGTTGGTCCAGGCCGCGAGCACGATGTCCACCGCCTCCTGGAAGCGGGCGCGCGAGTGCTCCAACGGCACGTCGAAGGCGGCGAACTCCCTCGGATCGAAGCCCCGGCCGGCGCCCCAGTTGACCCGGCCACCGGTCAGCACGTCGAGCATCGCCACCTCTTCGGCCAGCCGCAACGGGTGGTAGAAGGCGGCCAGCGACACGGCCGTGCCGATTCTCAGATTCTCGGTCCGATCGGCGACGTGCATGCCCATCAGGTGGACCGACGGACAGATCGAATAGTCGGTGAAGTGGTGCTCGGCCAGCCAGACGCAGTCGTAGCCCGTCCGGTCCATCAGATCGATGCGCTGCAGCGCCCGCTCATAGACCTGTTCCAGCGCGTAGCGTCGACCCGGCCAGGAGAAGAACTGCAACACACCGAACTTCATGCGAACCATCCGCCCCCGTGCCCGACCCTCAAGCGCCGAGCCCCGGAAATACCTAGCCCATGGGCCGCTGCTGTCAAGCCGCGCAAAGGGTTTGCCATCAGCCGTCGGACGCCACATGATCAAGCCGTGATTCCGCCGCGACGCTTCCGTCGCGGCCATGGAGGGGAGAACTGATGCGATGATCGGAAAGAGTTTGTTCAGTGGCCTGGCCCTGTGCGCGACGCTTCTCGTCGCCACCGCGCCTGCGCCCGAAGCCAAAGCGTAATCGGACCAGGAGGGCGTGAAGGTCGGCCTGCTCACCTGCAATGTCGGCAGCGGCTGGGGCTTCATCTTCGGCTCCTCCAAGGAGCTGAAATGCGTCTTCGCGCCCGCAGGCGACAAACCCTCGGAGCGTTATGCGGCACGATCGACAAGTTCGGCGTCGACATCGGCTACACCGCGGCCGGCGTCATCCTCTGGGGCGTTCTGGCGCCGACCAGCGACGTCGGGCCGGGTGCGCTGGCGGGCACCTATGGCGGCGCCACGGCGCAGGTGACGGCCGGTGTCGGCGTCGGCGCCAACGTGCTGGTGGGCGGTGGCAACTCGATCTCGCTGCAGCCGGTCAGCATCTCCGGTCAGAAGGGGTTGAACGTCGCCGGCGGCATCGCGGCGGTCACGCTCAGGGCGGCCCGCTAGGCTCTACTCGGGCGCCGTCAAGATCTGGACCCGGGCCTCGCTGCGCCGGCCGAGCGCGTCGATCAACACGAGCTCGGAAAATCCCGGACCGTCGACCCGCCACGCCGCCCGGCGAGCCCAGCGCGCGCTCGAGATCGGCCGGCCGTCCACCAGCCAGGTGAGCGGCCGCCGGCCGCCCTCGGCCTCGAGCGCGATTGCACCGTCGTCGCGGGGTCGAGGCAACACCGCCCGGTCGCGCGGATGGACGATCCGGGGCGGCGGGCCGGCGTGGACCCGGGCCGATCCGCGGCCACCGAGGCGGCGGAGCGCCGGGGGCAGGCCAGCGGCGGCCATGGCGCTGGCGCCCGGCGGGGGAATTGCCGCCGGCGCCGTGCTCGCCGGCAGTTGATCGAACACCCGGTACAGCAACGGCGCCGCGGTATTGACGCCGAAGTGGCCCGGCAACGGCGCGCCGTCGGGTCGGCCGACCCACACGCCGACCGTGTGATCGGCGGTGAAGCCGATCGCCCAGGCGTCACGGAACCCGTAGGAAGTGCCGGTCTTGTGGGCGATGCGTCGTCCCGCCGCGCGTCTTCCGCCGACGGCGTTCATGCTCCGGAGGATGCGGACGACCTGCCAGCGGGCGAGCGGGCGAAGTAGCGGCTCCCTCGCCGCCACGTTTCCCGGCGCGTCGGCGAGATGGCGCAGCGGGCGGACCCGCCCGTCGCTCGCCAGCGCGGCATAGAGCCGGACCAAATCCTCCAGCGTGATCCCGACCCCGCCGAGCGCCACCGCCAGACCCGGCCGCGCGTCGGGGGCGCCGAGGGCCAGGGCGATGCCTTCGCGCCGCAGCCGTTCGACGAAGGCGACCGGGCCCAACCTGTCGAGCAGCGCCACCGCCGGCACGTTCAGCGACAGGCGCAGGGCCTCCGCCAGGCTGATCTCGCCATAATGCCGGTCCATGAAGTTGGCCGGCGCGTAGTCGCCGAACTGGGTTGGCGCGTCCTCGACGATCGTCGCGGGGTGGGCGAGGCCGCGATCGAAGGCGAGGCCATAGATGATCGGCTTCAGGGTGGAACCCGGGGAGCGGACGGCGCGGGCGAAATCGACCCGGCCGTGACGCGTCGCATCGTGGAAGTCGGCGCTTCCGACGTGGGCCCGAACCGCGCGGCCAGCGTTGGCGACGACCAGAATCGCCACGTTGCCCGCCTGACCCACCTCGCGTGCCCAATCGCGGTCCATGGTTTGCAAGCGGCGCTGCAACACCGCGTCGAGGGTGGCGCGCACGACCGTGCCGTCGGGCGTGCCGGCACGCAGGCGATCGGCGAGATGGGGTGCCAGGAAGGCGGTCCGGCGGCGCGAGCGGCCCACCGGCTCGCGACGGGCCAAGGCGATCTCCGCCTTGGCGTAGCCCGCCCGCTCAGCCACCCGTGCCAACACCAGGTCCCGAACCGTTCGCGCCGCCGCCGGCGCGCGGTCGGGGCGGAGCCGGCCGGGCGCCCTCGGCAGGGCCACCAGCAAGGCCGCCTCGCCGGCCGTCAGCGCCTTCGGCTCGCGCCCGAAGTAGGCGCGCGAGGCCGCGCGCACGCCTTCCAGATTGCCGCCGAAGGGGGCGAGCGTCAGATACATGTCGAGGATCTCGTCCTTGGTGTGCCGCCGCTCGAGCTGGAGGGCGCGGAACATCTCGACCAGCTTGGCAGCCAGGCCGCGCGGACGCGGTCCCAGCAAGCGCGCCGTCTGCATGGTAAGGGTGGAGGCGCCGGAGACGATCCGGCCCGCCACCACGGCCTGTCCCGCCGCCCGCGCCAAAGCCAGCGGATCGACGCCCGGGTGATCCCGGAAGCGCTTGTCCTCGAAGGCGATCAGCATCCGGATGTAGCGCGGATCGACCTCGCCGGCCCGGGTCGGCAGGCGAGCCATCCCGTCCGCGCTCAGATAGGACCGCAGCAGCCGGCCCTCCCGGTCGACGACCTCGGTCGAGAGGCGTTCGAGGCGGGAGAGGTCGGGCAGATAAACCGAATCGAGCAGCCGAAAGCCACCGAGCGCCAGGAGGCCGATCGCCGCCACCGCCAGGCCCGAGGCCGAGAGCCGGCCTCGGGAACTTTTGAGTCCGACTCTCAACGCGTGATCTCCAGCCACCCCGTCGGCCCGCGCGCGTGATAGCGCGGCTTGTACATGTCCTCGACGAAACTGCCGGGGTTGACGAAGCGGCCCGGCGTCACCGCGCGGGCGACATAGGCGACGGCGAAGCGGCGGCGATTGCCCCGGATGTCGAGCGCCGCGACATAGCGGTCGTCCCGCGCCGCCTCGAAGGCGGTGCGGCTCAACGGCGGCAGGAAGGTGAAGCCTCGTTTTTGGGTGCCGCCGAGGGCCGCGTTCTCGATCTCGAGCCCCGCCGGCAATAGGTCGACGACCAGCACCTCCCGCTCGCCGGATGCCTTCGCCTCGCCCTCGACCAGCACCACCAGCCGATCGTTCCGCCGGATGCTCGCCGGGTCGACCTCGCCGCCGTCGAGGCTGAAATAGCGCCGCAGAATTGTGAAGCCGTTCTCGACCGCCTCGGGCGGCGTCGAGGGCACGCCGCGCCGGCTCTCGATGACCCGCACCGGATGGTCGCTCCGGTTCCGGATCGCCACGCCTTCGGCGTCGTCGACCGCGAGGCGCACGCGGATCGGCTTGCCGGGGGAGCTCCGGGGCGTGCCGTCGATGGCGACGTCGAGCGCGCCGACGGCGTCGGTGAAGGCGTTCGTCGCCAACAGCAGCCAAGCCTGCTCCTGGGTGGAGAACCAGCGGCGCTGGTCGAATTGGCTCTCGATCAGCTCGGCCACCCGTTGACGCCGCGCCGGCGTCGTCGAGAGCTCGGCCAGCAACGTCGCCAGCGCCGCGCCGTCGCGAAGGTCGGAGCCATAGTCTCGGATCGCCAACCCCTTCGGCCTTCGCTGGCGGAGTGCCGCGGCGAACAACGGCTCGGCCCGCGCCGCCTCGCCCAGGATGGTGAGCGCGCCCGCCACATGACCTAGCGCCAACCGTGTCTGCAGCCGCGCCGTGTAGTTGTCGGCGAAGTAGCGCGCCTCGCTCGCCTTCACCGCGCCGACGCGGGCGAGCGTGTAGAGGGCGTAGGCCCGGGCATGGAGCCCGCTGTTTGAGCGCCGCGCGTTGTAGCGGACCAGCCAGTTCTTGGCATGGTCGTAAGCCGCCGCCGGCACCGTGTGGCCGCGCTCTCGCGCCCGGGTCAGAAAGTCGAAGGCATAGGCGGTGAGCCAGGCATGGGAAACGCCGAAGGATTGCCAGACGGCGAAGGCACCGTCGGCGCGCTGGCGATCGAGCACGCGGGTGATGGCGCGGTCGATCCGGCGCTGCTGCGCCAAGCGGCCGGGCGCCACGCCCCAACTCGTCTGCAGGCCCGCCGCCACCAGGGTCGGGAGCGCGCGGGAAATCGTCTGTTCCGTGCAGCCGTAGGGATAGTCCCGCAGGCTCGCCAAGTTACGGTAGGAATGCGCATTGCTGCGCACCCCCCGCGGTTACGGTAGGAATGCGCATTGCTGCGCACCCCCCGCGGTTACGGTAGGAATGCGCATTGCTGCGCACCCCCCGCAGTTACGGTAGGAATGCGCATTGCTGCGCACCCCCCGCGGTTACGGTAGGAATGCGCATTGCTGCGCACCCCCCGCGGTTACGGTAGGAATGCGCATTGCTGCGCACCCCCCGCGCAGATCCGGACGTGGTCGTTGAACCATCCGGCTCCTACCTCGGGTGCTTGACGGCAAACCGCTGGTCCGGCCATGGGTGGCGGATGGAGGCGCGTGGCCACAGGATTTCGGTCATGCGCTCCAGTCGCTTCCAACTAAATCGGGCTCGCTGGGACCGGCGGCGTAGCGCCCGCATCCACCGGCGTTGCAGCCTGCGGAGGAACGCACGGATGAACCGGCCTGACCCTGGGACGGCAAAGTAGTTGAGCCAGCCATTGCAGACTCGCCCCAGCCACCTACCAACTTCCCAGATGTCGTGGTGCCAGCGCTTGCGGAGCACCTCGTCGATGCGCGCCAGGGTCCTGTTGACCCGTTTGGCGACCGGTTTGCGACCAAGCCGAAAGCGTCCTCTCAGGGTCGTCGTGCAATAGTGCGTGAGGCCCAGAAAGTCGAAAGTCTCCGGCTTGCCCACCCCGCGCTGGCGCCGGTTCAAATCCGCGAACCGGCCAAACTCCACGAGGCGGGTCTTGTCCTGGTGGAGGCTGAGACCGAACCGGGCCAGCCTCTCCCGAACGTCGCGGAGGTACCGCTCCGCATCCCGCTTGTGTTGGAACCCGACAACGATATCGTCAGCGTAACGGACGATGATCGCTTCGCCATCCGGGACGTTCGGGCGCCATTTCTTGTGGAACCACAAGTCGAGCACGTAATGCAGGAACACGTTCGCCAAGACGGGGGAGACTATTGCCCCCTGCGGCGTGCCCATACCCGTATCTGCCCATGACCCACTCTCTATGACGCCGGCGTTCAGCCATTTCCAGATCAGACGGATGACCCGCCTGTCTCCGATGCGGTGCTCTAGGAACCTGATCAACCAATCCCGCGGGATCGTGTCGAAGTACGCCCGGAGGTCTGCATCGACTATCCAGCTGACCTTGCGCCGTTTTATCCCGAAGGCCAGGGCATCGAGCGCATCGTGCGCCCCCCGCCCCGGTCGGAACCCGTAGCTGAAGCCAAGAAACACCACCTCGTAGATCGGTGTCAGGATCACATCCACAACCGCCTTCTGGACGACCTTGTCCTCCAGCGCCGCGATCCCGAGCGGTCGTGTCCCCCCGTCCGGCTTGGGTATCTCTACCCGCCGAACCGGCGGCGCCCGGTACGCTCCCCCTCTGTGCAGGCGCCGGTGCAGGTCGAGCAGGCGCTCATCCAGACCCTCGCCGTACATGTCCCACGTAACGCCGTCGACACCGGCTGCTGCGTCCTTCTTCAATGCGAAGTAGGCCGCACCGAGCGCGTCCGGCGTAATGTGGTGGAAGAGCGCAGTGAGACCTTCCTTCGGGTTTCTCTCTGCAGCTTTCCGTATCCGGGCCGCCGCCTGTGGCACGCTTACCCGACACTGGGTTCGGCGCGTGCTTTGGCAATCCGGATTCCCCTTGGTTGAGGCCCTTTCCTCCGGCGACTCCGCAGAAGCTCGCGCTCCCTTGTTCGCCGCCCTCACAGGTCGTATGGCCTCATCCGACTTCTTCAAACCGTTCATCATAGGCTTCGGTTTTCTCCATTCCCTACGCGGCCCCTTTACGACAACCGGGGCAGTTTGAAGACCTCCCAGGGTCCCAACAGAAGGCGTGCGAACGTGCATGGGTTCTCTGACACCGCGGGGCTCGCCGACATCTCACCAAAACGACGCCTGCGATATTGCCTTCGACCGATCTGAAAGCCTCGGCACCCCGGACCATCGCTTTTACGGTGCTCAATAGCCCTGCCCATCCATGCCGCTACCGACGCTTCGCCTGCCCCCTCACGGGAGCCAACGCACGGCTCGCGGAGAAACGTGGTTCGGTTACTCCTTCGTTCCGGGGGACTTGCACCCCCTACCTTCTGCCAGTTCGCCTGGCGCACCAGATCCGGACGTGGTCGTTGAACCATCCGGCTCCTACCTCGGGTGCTTGACGGCAAACCGCTGGTCCGGCCATGGGTGGCGGATGGAGGCGCGTGGCCACAGGATTTCGGTCATGCGCTCCAGTCGCTTCCAACTAAATCGGGCTCGCTGGGACCGGCGGCGTAGCGCCCGCATCCACCGGCGTTGCAGCCTGCGGAGGAACGCACGGATGAACCGGCCTGACCCTGGGACGGCAAAGTAGTTGAGCCAGCCATTGCAGACTCGCCCCAGCCACCTACCAACTTCCCAGATGTCGTGGTGCCAGCGCTTGCGGAGCACCTCGTCGATGCGCGCCAGGGTCCTGTTGACCCGTTTGGCGACCGGTTTGCGACCAAGCCGAAAGCGTCCTCTCAGGGTCGTCGTGCAATAGTGCGTGAGGCCCAGAAAGTCGAAAGTCTCCGGCTTGCCCACCCCGCGCTGGCGCCGGTTCAAATCCGCGAACCGGCCAAACTCCACGAGGCGGGTCTTGTCCTGGTGGAGGCTGAGACCGAACCGGGCCAGCCTCTCCCGAACGTCGCGGAGGTACCGCTCCGCATCCCGCTTGTGTTGGAACCCGACAACGATATCGTCAGCGTAACGGACGATGATCGCTTCGCCATCCGGGACGTTCGGGCGCCATTTCTTGTGGAACCACAAGTCGAGCACGTAATGCAGGAACACGTTCGCCAAGACGGGGGAGACTATTGCCCCCTGCGGCGTGCCCATACCCGTATCTGCCCATGACCCACTCTCTATGACGCCTGAGTCGGACCCGATTTCCTTGGACACAGAATTGGTTTAATCGAAGTGTCCAAGGAGGACCGGAACATGACCGACAATTTTGAGAACAAAGTTGCTGTTGATGGGCCTGTGGTAAACGAGGGCGAGCTTGGCTCGTCCACGTTTTCCCCGGGCCAGGTTTCGCCGGCAGGCCCGCTGGGACTTGGCCAGCGGTGGACGGTGACGCGCAAGCGTGAGGTTGCCCTGCGGCTTTTGCGTGGCGAGCCGGTGGAACTTTTGTCGCGGCAGTTGGGCGTGGAGATTTTCCGGCTCGAGCAGTGGCGTGAGAAGGCGATCGCCGGGATCGATGCCTCGCTCAAGGAACGCAAGGGCGATCCGGTAAAGGCGGAACTGGACATCGCCATGAAGCGGATCGGGGAGTTGATCATGCAGGTGGAACTGCTGGAGGCCAAGACGGAGACGTCCGGCCCTTTGGGGCGGCGGAGGTCGCGGCGATGAGTGCCGCCACCTCTCCCGGCACGGGTTTGGCCTACGGCCTCCAGCGGGTCTGTGCGGCCTGGGGTTTTGCCCGTTCCTCGTTCTACGCCATGAAATCCCGGCAGCAGGCCACCGCTGAGCGCCCACCAGCAAAGCGCCGGGGACCGAAGCCCTCGATCTCGGACGAGGCTCTGCTGGTGGCCATCGAGGCCGACCTGGAGGCATCCCCCTGGGAGGGCGAGGGACACCGCAAGGTCTGGGCTCGGCTTCGGGTCTGTCGTGGCATCCGTGTTTCCCGCAAGCGGGTGCTCCGGGTGATGCGCGAGAACAACCTGCTCTCGCCCCATCGCTGCCGCCGCCGTGGCGGAAATCCCCATGTCGGTGAGATCATCACCCATGCCCCCAACCTCATGTGGGGCACGGACGGCGTTCGGGTGTTCACGGTGGACGACGGCTGGGGCTGGATATTCACCGCCATCGAGCATTGGAACGCCGAGTGCGTCGGCTGGCATGTGTGCAAGCGAGGCGACCGCTTCGCCGCCCTTCAGCCAATCTCCATGGGGCTTGCGAGGCTGTATGCCTCGACCTCCGCCGGTGCGGCGCGGGGGCTGGCCTTGCGGATGGATCACGGCTCCCAGTATCTGTCGGACCACTTCACCAACCAGATCAAGTTCTGGGGCATCCAGCCGTCCTACGCCTTCGTCGAACAGCCCCAGACCAACGGCGTCGCCGAGAGGTTCAATCGCACGCTCAAGGAACAGATCATCCATGGCCGCATCTACCGCAACATCGCGGAGCTGCGGAACGCCGTCCGCGGGTTCGTCGAACAGTACAATGCCCAGTGGATCGTGGAGAAGAACGGCTACCTGAGCCCCGCTCAAGCTCGTCAGGCGTGGCACACCGCGATGTCACTCAGGCCCGCCGCATGAGACAAACTTGTGTCCAAGGAACCGGGTGCGATACACTCTCTATGACGCCGGCGTTCAGCCATTTCCAGATCAGACGGATGACCCGCCTGTCTCCGATGCGGTGCTCTAGGAACGTGATCAACCAATCCCGCGGGATCGTGTCGAAGTACGCCCGGAGGTCTGCATCGACTATCCAGCTGACCTTGCGCCGTTCTATCCCGAAGGCCAGGGCATCGAGCGCATCGTGCGCCCCCCGCCCCGGTCGGAACCCGTAGCTGAAGCCAAGAAACACCACCTCGTAGATCGGTGTCAGGATCACATCCACAACCGCCTTCTGGACGACCTTGTCCGATTGAGCAACCTGATGTGTGGAAATTCGGAACGCCGTTGATCAGTCATCCTCTGCTTTCCAAGTGATGTAGGGTTTTTCGGTGGTTTCCCATTTCTCGTCGATTTCGACGAGGATGGCGGTGACCAGACGTTCGAGCGAGGCCTCGTTGGGAAAGACCCTGACCTTTACGGTGCGGCGCTTGATCTCCTGCTGGATGGATCGCTCCATGGGGTTCGAGGTTCGCATGCGCTTTTGGTGGCGCTCGGGCAGGGCGAAGACGGCGAGGCCCTCGGGGATCGCCGTCTCCAGCCAATCGGCGAGCTTGGGGGCGCTGTCGCGGTAGGCCGCCACCAGATGGCCCAGCTCGGCCTCGGCGGCCTTGCCGTCGGCGGCGTTCCAGACCCGGCGCAGCTCCTTGCCGATGGCCTTTCGGATGGCGAGGTTGGGGGCGTGATGGATGGCGTTTTGAGCCAGATGGTACTGACAGCGCTGCCAGACGGCGCCGCCGAGGACGGCCTTGCGCGCGGCGCCGAGGCCTGGATGATCATCGGAAACGATATAGGCGACACCGCGCATGCCACCGGCAACCAGGGTCTCCAGGAAGGCGCGCCAGTGCACTTCGGCCTCGGAGAGCGCACAGGAAACACCGAGCACCCGGCGGCGCTGGTCGGGGCCGATGCCGATCACCGAGAGCACGGCGGCGTCGCGCACCACGCCACCCTCTCGGACTTTCTCATAGCGCGCGTCGAGGAGCAGGTAGCGGATCTCGCCCAGCGGCCGGTTGCGCCAGGCATCCAGCTCCCCATCCAAGAGCTTGGCGGCGCGGCTGACCTGGCTCGACGACAGGCTCTCCAGGCCGAACTCGCGCATCACCGCCTCGGCGTCACGGGTGGAGACGCCTTTGATATACATCTCCGCCACGGCCAGCATGACAGCGCGGCAGGAGCGCCGTCCGCGCTCCAGGGCTTGGGGGTAAAAAGGCGCCTCATGACCGGCGGTCTTGGGAACCTCGAGCCTCACCGTACCGGCCGGGGTGTCGATCTTCTTGGGTCTGGTGCCGTTGGCGTGTCAATCGGCGTTGAACATTGACCCCCTATCGGCGTGCAATGTTGACCCCTTTGGGGATGCACGGCGGAGGTCGTACAGGTAGTCCATAGGAGGGGCCCGCGCGCGGGCCGACGCGCCCACCACGCGGCTGGCGGCGGACCGCGCGTGGGAGGTTCCTGTGGGCCCACCTGGGCGACCGGGCGGCAGGTGGATCGGTTGCCTTTAGGACCGATTCTTGAAGCGCCAGGAGTCGTTTCCGGTCTCGATGATCTCGCAGTGGTGCGTCAGACGATCGAGGAGCGCGGTGGTCATCTTGGCGTCGCCGAAGACGGACGGCCATTCGCCGAAGGTCAGGTTGGTGGTGACGATGATCGAGGTGCGCTCGTAGAGCCGGCTGACGAGGTGGAACAGCAGCTGGCCTCCGGTTTGGGCGAAGGGCAGGTAGCCGAGCTCGTCGAGGATGACGAGGTCGCGCCGGGCCAGCTGATCGGCGAGCCGGCCCTGGCGGCCGGCGCGGGCTTCGGCCTCGAGCCGGTTGACCAGGTCGACGACGTTGAAGAAGCGGCCCCGGGCGCCATCGCGGATGCAGGCCCGCGCGATGGCGACGGCGAGATGGCTCTTGCCGGTGCCGGTGCCGCCGATCAGCACGGCGTTGCGCTGGTTGGCCAGGAAGCCGCCGACCGCCAACTCGCGGACCAGCGGCTCGTTGACCGGGGTGTCGGTGAAGTCGAAGTCGGCCAGCTCCTTGGCCAGCGGCAGCTTGGCGCCACTCATCTGGTACTTGATGGATCGCGCCTGCTTGTCGGCGATCTCGGCCTTCAACAGCTCGCCGATGATTCGCTGCATCGGATGCTGGCGCTTGAGGCCGTCGGCGAGCACCTCGTCGAACGCGTCGCGCATGCCGGCGAGCTTGAGTGCGGCCATCATCTCCAGGACCTCATGGCGCTCCATGGCCGACCCCCCTCAAGCGGTCGTAGCGGGTGCAATCGGCCACCGGCTCAAAGCGAAGACGCAGGTTCGCGGGCGTCGGGATCGGCGCCGTCTCGGACGGCTGGCGCCGACGATTGAGGATGTTGAGCACGACGTCGGCGCTGCACACGCCGCCAGCGAGCGCCTCGGCACAGGCGGCCTCCACCGCCGCCAGCCCATCCGCCAGCACGGCGGTGAGGATCTCGACCATCTGCCTGTCGCCGTCGTCGTGGCCGGCGAGCCGGACGCGCACGCGACCCAGGGCGCCGGGCAGCGCCCAGTCCTTGAACGGCGCGCCGTTACGAAGCGCACCGGGCTTCCTCGCCAGCACGGGCACGTAGTGCCACGGGTCATAGACGGTCTGGTCGCGGCCGAAGCGCCGGGCATGCTCGGCGACGATCTCGCCGTCCTGGCGGATGACGATGCGATCGGCGTAGGCATGGACCTCGACCGGACGGCCGACGGCGCGCGCCGCCACGCTGTACTTGTTGCTGTCGAAGCGCACCAGGCAGGTCTTCGACACCGACGCCGGGACCGCGTGGAAGCCGTCGAACGGCCCGCGATAGCCGACCAGGGACGGACGCTCGTCCTCGAACACCTGCCAGACAGTCCTGTCCTTGAACACCGGGTGGGGATGACGCCGGGCGTAGGCGACGCACTGGTCCAAGAGCCAGGCGTTGAGCTCGTCGTAGGTCTTGAAGCGCAGCCGCGGGGTGAAGAACCGACCGCGGATGATCCCGACCTGGTTCTCGACCTGCCCCTTCTCCCATCCCGCTCCCGGCGTGCATGCTGTCGGTTCGACCAGGTAGTGGCCACACATCTGCACGAAGCGCCGGTTGAACGCGCGCTCCTTGCCGATGAGGACGGTCTGCACCGCCGTCTTCATGTTGTCGTAGATGCCTCGCCGGCAGGCACCCTGGAACAGCCGGAATGCCCGGTCGTGGGCGTCGAACACCATCTCCTGGCTCTCGCGCGGATAAGCGCGGACGAAGAACATTCGGCTGTGGCACAGCCGGACGTGCGCGACCTTGACCTTGGTCGTCACCCCCGCCAGCACCACGTACTCGTGGCTCCAGTCGAACTGATAGGCCTCGCCCGGCGAGAACACCAACGGCACATAGGTCTGCGCCGTCGATGCCGAACGGCGCCACCGCCACGCCTTGGCGTAGCGCCGCACCGCGTCGTAGCCGCCGCCATAGCCCAGACCCTCGAGGGCTTCGGAGATCCGTAGCAGCGTCAGCCGCTCCCGCTTCGACTTGGTCTCGTTGGCCTCCAGCATCCGCTCCAGCTCGGCCGTCCACGGCCCCAGCTTCGGCATCGGCTGGACCCGCCGGTCGTAGGTGAACGCCGTCGCCTGCGAACGGATCACCTTGCGCACCGTGTTGCCCGAGACCTTCACGTCCCGCACGATCTCCTTGATCGGCTTCCCCTTGACAAAATACTCCCGCCGGATCCGCGCTATCGTCTCCACGACCAACATCCCCCACCACCTCGTCCGCCCAAAAACGAGGTGACTTGGACTAGCCAGGCTCAGGGGGTCAAATTTGGACGCCGATCACCCCTCAACAGGGGTCAACTTTGCACGCCGTTCCACACCCCGGAACGCCGGCCGCCGAGGTAGGCATCGTCCATCTCCACCCGCCCGGTGAGCGGCAATTTGGCATCGCGCTCGAGCATGGACTGCATCAGTTTCTGCTTGATCTTCCAGGCCGTGGTCTGGGTGACGCCGAGCCGGCGGCCGAGTTCGAGGGAGGAGATCCCTTTCTTCGATTGGGTCATGTGATAGATCGCCGAGAACCACAGGGTCAGCGCCAGCTTGGTCGCGTGGAAGAGCGTGCCGGCGGTCAGCGAGACTTGATGACGGCAGGCGGCGCATTGGTAGAGTTTTCGCCCGGCGATCTCGCAATGGCGCGTGGCGCCACATCGGGGCAGGCGAACCCCTCCGGCCAGCGCCAGCGGAAAAGGGCCTCGCGACACTGCTCCTCGGTACCGTACAACTCACGAAAACGCGGCTCGCTGAGCCCCTTCTGGAACTGAACCTTGTTGCGTGGCATTGTGAACCTCCAGAAAAACCGCCATTTGTTCACGATTTGTACCACATCAACCCGGCTGAGTAAAGTGCGTAATCAGGCAACCATTTGGCGCGGAGCGTGGCAAGCGATCCATCGGCTCGATTCGTGATAGGATCGGATCGGGCCGGTACACGATGACAGGGGGACATGAAATGGCGATCGACGAGGCACCGGTGGTCGACGACGTCGCGTTGCGCGAGGAGGTGCGCAAGAAGTATCGCGAGGTGGCGCTCGAACCGAATGGCGAATTCCACTTCCATACCGGGCGGCCGCTGGCCCGGCGGCTCGGCTACGACGACGCGGTGGTCGACGCGCTGCCGGACGCGGCGGTCGAGTCCTTCGCCGGCGTCGGCAATCCCTTCGCGCACCGCCGCCTCGAGGCGGGCGAGCGGGTGCTCGACATCGGCTCGGGCGGCGGCTTCGACTGCTTCATCGCCGCCGGCCAGGTCGGCGCCCGGGGCCAGGTCGTCGGCATCGACATGACCGAGGAGATGCTGGCCAAGTCGCGCGCCACGGCCCGCGCGATGGGGCTCGACAGCATCGAATTTCGCGAGGGCCTGATCGAGGAGATGCCGCTCGAGGACGGCTGGGCGGAGGTGGTGATCTCGAACGGCGTGATCAACCTCTGTCCCGACAAGGCCCGAGTCTTCGCCGAGATCCGCCGGGTGCTCAAGCCGGGCGGGCATCTGCAATTCGCCGACATCGCCAACGGCCAGCCGGTGCCGGAGGCGGCGATGCAGAACATAGACCTCTGGACCGGCTGAATCGCCGGTGGCCTGCCGTGCGCGGGCTGGCGGAAGATGCTGGTGGAAAGCGGCTTCGTCGACGTGCTGATCGGCGCGCCGCACGACACCTTCGGTGGTGCCGGCGGCGAGCCCAACGCGCGCCGCTTCGAGGTCTACGGCTACGACTTCATCGCCCGGAAGGCAGCCTGATCGGCGCGGCGCGGGGGCGACGTCGCTGACGACCCGTTCACTTGAGACGCTTGATCATGCCCCCGACCAACCCCGCCCTCGCCCGCGCCGAGGCCTTTTGCGCCAGCCACGAGATCAGCGCGCCCATTTTGATGGCGCCGATGGCCGGCGCCTGTCCGGCCTCGCTCGCCATCGCCGTCGCCAACGCGGGCGGCCTCGGCGGCTGCGGCGCGCTGCTGATGACGCCGGAAGCCATCGGCGCCTGGGTCCGCGAGATGCGCGCCGGCAGCAACGGCGGCTTCCAGCTCAACCTTTGGATCCCCGATCCCGAGCCGGCGCGCGACGCGGCGGCGGAGGGGGCGGTGCGCGGCTTTCTCGGGCAATGGGGACCGGAGGTCGAGCCGGCGGCCGGCGACGCGAGACCGTACGACTTCACAGGCCAATGCGAGGTGATGCTGGAAGCCGGCCCCCCGATCATCTCCTCGATCATGGGGCTCTATCCGCCGCCCTTCGTCGAGGAGATGAAGGCGCGGGGCATCAAATGGTTCGCCAACGTGACCACCCTCGCGGAGGCGCTGGCGGCCGAGGCGGCTGGGGCCGAGGCCGTCGTCGCCCAGGGCATGGAGGCGGGCGGCCATCGCGGCGCCTTCGATGCGGCGGGCGCGGAGGCGCGCATGGTCGGCCTCTTCTCGCTGCTGCCGCAGGTCGTGGACGCGGTGGACGTGCCGGTGATCGCGACCGGCGGCATCGCCGATGCGCGCGGCGTCGCGGCGGCCCTGCTGCTGGGCGCATCCGCCGCCCAGGTCGGCACCGGCCTACTGCGCGCCCCCGAGGCCGAGCTCGCACCCGCCTGGGCCGCGGCGCTTCGCACCGCGCGGCCGGAGGAGACCCTGGTGACACGGCCTTTTCCGGCCGGCCGGGGCGTAGCCTCGCCACCGCCTACGCCCGCGCGGCGGCGACGCCCGAGGCGCCCGCGCCCGCGCCCTACCCAGTGCAGCGCGGCCTGACGAAAGCGATGCGGGACGCCGCGGCCGAGTCCGGCGACATCGAGCGCATGCAGGCCTGGGCCGGCCAGTCCGCCGGCCTGGCGCCCGCGCGCCCCGCCGGCGAGATCGTCCGCGACCTCTGGGAAGGTGCCCGCGCCCTGCTGGCCTGAGCGGGTGGTTCCGTCAGGTCGGAGGGTCCAGGCGGAATTGACACCGGGATAATCAGCGATCGAGGGACCAGACGCGATCAGGGGTTGGAATTGTCGTCGTCCGAGTCGTCAATCCGACGGCGCGGCGCTCTCCTCGGCTTCGGCCAGTTCGGCCGGCTTCGAGCCCAGGATGGCGTTCACCGCGTCGACGACCTCATCGTCGACGACCGCGTCGTGGACCTCCTTGTTGGTGATCTGGCCCAGTATTGCCGCCAAGGTGGCCCGTTCGTCAACGGTGAGCGCCGGGTCTTCCGTGAGGTCATTGACGGTGAGGTCGTTCAGGGCCCGCGCGTAATCCGCGATCAAGCCGACCATGGAGGTCGGCGCGGCGTTCTGCATCGCCGTCACCGAGGCATGCGCCGCGTTCAAATTGCCGAGCTGGCTGGCGATGGCGCCATGGTTGTCGTGCGCTTCCTCGGAATGTGCGTGCCCGTTGCCGTGCCCGTGGCCGTGCCCGTGGCCGTGCCCGTTGCCGTGACCGTTGCCGTGACCGTTGCCGTGACCGTGCTCCTGTCCATGACCCTGCCCGTTGCCGTGGCCGCTACTGGCCGTGTCCGGACCCTGGCCGACGCCATTGGCACCTGCATTGCCGCGCCCACCGCCGTGGCCATTGCCATGGCCACCGCCCTGGCCGCCAGCGTTTTCGCTACCGCCACCGTTGCCGTGGCCGCCGGCGTTTTCGCTACCGCCGCCGCCGCCTCCACCGCCCCTGGCTTCGGCCGTGGCGATGTCGAGGGTGAGGCCGGAAGGCGCCGCATGCACCAGGTATGCCCCGCCGGCGATGGCCAGCGCGCAGGTCGCGCGAAGCAGCAGCGAACGAAACTCTCGGAGCCGGGTAGACATGGCGAATTCACCTTTCCAAGCAAATCCTAAAGGTCAATATGACCTCAAGGTCAATATGACCTCCGCGCGCGAATAAATCATCCCCCAAACGGGTGAATCGGCGGCGACCGCTTCGATCGCGCCGAAACATGATCTAGGGTCGATTGGGGCGCAAGGCCGGCGCCGACAGTGACGGCCGTCACCGCCGCCGCGCGCCCGCATCTGCATGTGCAGACGGTGAACAGCCGCCACAGCCGGTTGAAGGACTTCCTGCGTCCCCGCCGCGGCATCGCCACCCGCTATCTGGACAACTACCTGAGCTGGTTCCACCTCGTCGGCCTCGCCCCCGGCGCCAATGACCGAGCCTGCCTCGCCGCCGCCGTAACAAGGTGACGCATACAATTCACGCATTGAGCCTAAATCATCCCCCAAACGGGTGAATCGGCGGCGACCGCTTCGATCGCGCCGAAACATGTCCCGGCGCCGACAGTGACGGCCGTCACCGCCGCCCGCCCGCGCGGCGCGCAGCTCCGCCCGATCCCGACCCTCGCCCCCCACGTTGCCGCCGGAAATCGACTCCGCCAGGCCTCACGTCTTGCGGAAGACGGCGCTCGCCAGCCAGCCGGAGAGCAGCGCGATCACGATCGCCAACACGCCGTAGGCCGCCGCCTGACGGTGGGCGAAGTCGTAGACCTTGGCGCCGATGCCGATCCTGGAGACGACCAGGGGGATGGTCTGGGCGTTGACGACGTTGCCCGCCCGCAACAGATAGACCGTCACCGTGTAAGTCCCCGTCGGCACGTTCGAGGGGAAAGTGACCCGGGTCCGGAATAGGTTTTCGCCCAGGAAGGTGACCGCGCCGGCCTCGGCGCCGAAGACGCCGAGACGGGCCTTGTTGCGCAGCAGCGCCCGGTGGAATTCCTCCGACGAGACGCCGGTGCCGGCGGCGGCGGCACGGAAACGTAGATTGGCGAGCCCGATCTGGTGGCTGGCAAGTGCGTCGTCGGCCTTCAGATCGGCGAGCGGCCGGCTGCTCGCGACCTTGTAGAAGCTCGGCACGCCCTCGAAGGTGAAGGCATCGCTATTGACCCAAATCCCGACGGCTGAGCGCACCTTGCGACGGATCGTCGCCGGCCCGTCGGGCCCCCGGACGACGACGATCACATCGCCTTCGTCCCGTGTCGCGCCGAACAGGAGCAGCTCCGTCCCCGAAAACCCGGTCGAGACCTTGACCAGGTGGCTGGAGAGGTCGGCGACCAGCACCTGAGCGACGGCGACGCCGGCCGAGCTGGCCGAGAGCAGTGCCGCGACCCCGAGGCGGAGGGCGATCCGGCGGAGCCGTCTCATGGCGCCACCAGAGAGACCAGGGTGAAGGCGTCGGCCGGGGTCGCGAACAGGCGATAGCCGAGGATCGTGCAAACCGCCAGCACCAGCACGGCCAGCAGGCTGCGCAACTGTTCGCCTTGCAGCGCCACGCTCGCCCGCGTGCCGACCTGGGCCCCGACCACGCCGCCGACGAGAAGCACCAGCGCCAGCAGGATGTCCACGGTTTGGTTCTGCCAGGCCTGCAGGAAGGTGACGTTGGCGGTGACGAAGACGATCTGGAACAGCGAGGTGCCGATCACGACCGAGGTCGGCATGCCGAGCAGGTAGATCATCGCCGGCACCATGACGAAGCCACCGCCGACGCCCATGATCGCCGCGAGGACGCCGACGAAGACGCCGATGCCGAGCGGCAGAAGCGCGCTGATATAAAGCTTCGAGCGGCGGAACCGCATCTTGAACGGCAGGCCGTGCAGCCAATTGTGCTGGTGCAGCTTGCGCCGAGGGCCACCCGGATGCTTGCGCCGACGCATCGCGCGCAGGCTCTCGACCAACATCAAGCCGCCGATGGAGCCGAGGAAGACCACGTAGGCGAGCGAAATCACCAAGTCGATCTGTCCGAGATCGCGCAGGAACTTGAAGAGCTGAACACCCAGGGTCGAGCCGATCAGGCCGCCGACCAGCAGGACGCTGCCCATCTTGATGTCGACGTTGTTGCGCCGCCAATGGGCGATGGCGCCGGAGACCGAGGAGGCGACGATGTGATTGGCCTCGGTGCCGACGGCGATCGCCGGCGAGACGCCGTTCAGGATCAACAGCGGTGTCATCAGGAATCCGCCGCCGACACCGAACAGACCCGAGAGGAAGCCGACACCGCCGCCCATGGCGAGCAGCAGGAACACATTCAGAGAAAGCTCGGCGATCGGCAGGTAGATCTGCATCGAAGCACAGCCCGATGTTCGAACCAGGGACGCCGTCCGATTCCGGCGTGGACATCGGCACACATCATGGCGAGGACGCGCGAGGGACCGAAGGCGACGAGGAGGGCATCAATATCACTTGTCGGGCGCCGGTCAATAGGACCCTCGGCAACGAAGCGGAACTCATGCCAACCGCCCCGGGTGGCGGCTCCCCGTGCCGCCCTGCTTCCCCGATCGTCTCGCCGGGCCAAACCACCCAGGTAAGGCACCCTCGCGGGTGGCTGGGAGGGGCAGGGGTTCAGTCCGGGAACAACTCCTGCAAGGTCGCCATCATCGTCGGCACCTTATCGCTGACCAAGTGATAGTAAATGTTCTGCGCCTTTCGCCGCGTGCCGACGATGTTGTCGCGCCGCAGACGCGCAAGGTGCTGCGAAAGCGCGGACTGGCTGATCCCGATCATGTCCTCCAGTTGGCCGACGGATTTCTCCCCGCCGATCAGGTGACAAAGGATCAACAGTCGGCGCTCGTTGCTCATCGCCTTCAGGATGACGGTCGCCGCCCGTGAGTTGCGATGAATCTTTGCAATGTCGATATTCACGTCTCGTTATCTCCTGGTTCGGAAGCCCCTGGGCCGGTCGCCTCGCTTTCGGATTATCTAATACACCATTCGCCGATGTCTATCGCGACAAGACGTCTCGCTCGACCGATCGAGAGGAGAATTGCCTTCCGCTCAACCGATTTCGGCCAGAATGGGGAAACTCTCGATCAAATAGAAACCAATGATCTCGAAATAATTGAATACGAACAACAGGCCGGTCAGAACGAGAAGCCCGCCGATCGACATTTCGACTTTCCGCAGGTGGCGGCGGAAACGCCGCATCCATCCGAGGAAGGGGCCCGCCGCGACCGCCGCGATCAGGAACGGAACGCCGATGCCGGCGGCGTAGACGAAGAGCAGCGAGGTCCCGTAGGCCAGCGAATCGCTTTGCGCCGCCACCGTCAGGATCGTCGCCAGCACCGGCCCGATGCAGGGTGTCCAGCCGAAGGCGAAGGCGAGGCCGATGACGAAGGCGCCGAGCAGGCCGGCGGGCTTTCGCTCCAGATGTACCCGGGCCTCCCGGTTGAAGAGGCTGACGCGAAGCAAGCCCATGAAATGCAGGCCGAACAATATGATCAGGACGCCGGCGATTCGCCCGAGGATGTCCTTGTGCTCGAGGATCAGACCGCTGAGCGCCGAGGCGGAGGCGCCGAAGGCGACGAAGACGAGCGAAAAACCGACCACGAAGGCGAGCGCGGCCATGGTGACGCGCCACGAGCGCACGGCCCGCCCGTCTTCCGTCCGCGCCGTCAACTCCTCCAGCGACACGCCACCGAGGAAGCAAAGATAGGCCGGCACCAACGGCAGCACGCAGGGCGAGAGGAAGCTGAGCAACCCGGCCCCGGCCGCGCCGGCGTAGGAGATGTCGATCACGGCCATCGTGGCCCGCCCACCTTTCTTCCAGCCACCTTTCTTCTAGACTGACCTGAGTATGGGGTCGCCGCGGCCTCGTCGCCACCCCTCAAAGGGCATGGAGGGCGGTGTTCACGGCCATTTGACGCGCCGTTGATGGCGCGACGCGAGGTCGCCATGGTGGATCGAACGCTCAACGCCGAAGGCCTGCTTTGCCCGCTACCGGTGCTGCGCGCGCGTAAGGCGTTGGCCGAGATGGAGGCCGGCGCCGTGCTGGAGGTGCGCGCCACCGATCCCGGCGCGCGTAAGGATTTCGAGGCCTTCGCCGAGGCGGCGGGACATGACCTGTTGCGGAGCGACGAGGCCGACGGGGTGCTGATCTTCCATCTGCGGAAGGCGTCCCCGCCGTCGTCGGCTCCGCGTATTTCCCCGTGACCCGGCCACCGGCTTGGCGCTATATCTCGCGGCTCACCAAGCGTGCCCGCTCCCGGGCGGCGCTGCAGCAGACCTCTCCAGTGGATAGAATCCAACATATGGTACCCCTACGATCCCATATCCTGGTTTCTCGCCAGGAGGGCGCCCGCCGGCGATGCCGGGGCATCGTCAAGGGTGCCCGACGCCCCGAGAAGCCAGGATTTGGGAGAAGCCAGGATATGGTACCCGAAGGGCGGCTTCCCGAGCCCGCCGGACGCGTTGCCCGGCGCTTGTGATGCGCCCGCATCACGGCGCACCGGGCGCCTTTCCGGACGAGCTCGGGAAACCGTCGTAGGGGTACCATATGTTGGATTCTATCCACTAGCCCTCGCGGAGGGATACGATCGTGGCCGAAACGCGCGTCAAGTCGGAGATCGCGGGCAAGGTTTGGCAGATCGAGGCCTCGCCCGGCGACCGCCTCGAGGAAGAGGATCCCATCATCATTCTCGAATCGATGAAGATGGAGATACCCGTGGCCGCGCCGATCGAGGGCACCTTGCGACAGATTCTCGTCAGCGAAGGCGATTCCGTCCAGGAAGGCCAAGACGTCGCGATCATGGACACTTGATGGCCGAAGGGATCGAAGTTCACTCGCCGATGAAACGACGCACGGTCTCCAAGAAGGTCTTGACCGAGATCGGCTTGGCGAGATAGGCCTCGCATCCCCCCTCGCGAATTTGTTCCTCGTCGCCCTTCATCGCGAAGGCGGTGATCGCCACGACGGGCGTCGACTTCAATTCGTCGTCCTCCTTCAGCCACTTGGTGACCTCCAGACCGGAGATCTGCGGCAACTGGATATCCATCAGGATCAGGTCCGGGCGATACCGCCTGGCCATCGAAAGCGCCTCCAGGCCGTCCCCGGTCTGCAGCGTCTCGTAGCCATGCGCCTCCAGAAGGTCGTTGAACAGCTTCATGTTGAGGGCGTTGTCCTCGACGATAAGCACGACCTTGGCCATGGGCCTCGAGGCTCCCCAAGCTAGTGGATAGAATCCGCTAGGTCTTCCCGCGTCGATTCCGGCGCCGATACAGCCGGTCCCGATCGAACGCGCCCGACAGACTAGCCAAACTTAGTAAAATTTGACTAAGAGTCCGAGGCGATATGTCACATGAATAGTGCTCACCGAATGCCCGCCTCGTTCGATCTCGTCGATCGGCGGGCAAACCGAGCGGCCCGGAGACATGAACACGACGGCCAGCCCTCTCGACGAAGCGGTGCGACGCCAGATCGATCGGATCAAAATCGATTCGGCGCGCCCGCTCCTGATCACCGATGCCGACGAGGTGCTGTTGCAGTTCGTCCGCGCGCTGGAAACCCACCTCCTCGGCATCGATCTCTATCTCGACCTGAGTTCATTCGCGCTCACCGGTAACATCAAGCAGCGGGCCGACGACCGCGCCCTGGAGGCGAGCGAGGTAAAGCGGGTGCTCGCCGATTTCTTCGAGGCGAGGACCGAAACCGTGGCGCCGGTGATGGGCGCGGCGGAGGCGCTGGCCGAACTCTCCCGCCGGGCGCAAATCGTGGTGCTTTCGAACATGCCCACACACCTCGCCGAGGCGCGGCGCCGGGGCCTGGCACGCCATGGCATGGACTATCCAGTGATCGCCAACAGCGGTAAAAAGGGCCCGCCCGTGCGCTACCTGGCGGCGGCGGCGGCGCCGGCCCCGAGCTTCTTCATGGACGATATTCCGGGCAATCACGACTCCGTCGCGGCCGAGGCGGGCGAGGTCATTCGGCTGCATTTCGTCGCCGATCCGAGGCTCGCGCGCCTGGTGAAGACCGCCGAGAGCGCCCATGTCAGAATCGACGATTGGCCGGCCGCGCGCAACTATATCGAACGGCACCTCGACGGGGCCGGCCAGGAGGCGTGAGGAAATGCGCATCGGTGTCGACCTCGGCGGCACGAAGATCGAGGCGATCGCGCTCGGCCCCGACGGCGAGATCCGGGTCCGCGAACGGGTGGCGACGCCGAAGGGCGATTACGCCGCCACCATCGCCGCCGTCGCCGCGCTGGTGGAGCGCGTCGCCTCGGCCGGCGGCGCGGGCGCCCTGACCCCCGTGGGCGTGGCGATACCGGGCGCGATTTCGCCCGCGACCGGTCTGGTGAAGAACGCCAATTCGATCTGCCTGATCGGCCACGCCTTCGATTCGGACCTGGCGGAAGCGCTCGCCCGCCCGGTGCGGATGGCCAACGACGCCAACTGCTTCGCCCTCTCCGAGGCGGCGGACGGCGCCGGGCGGGGCGCGTCTTGCGTCTTCGGCGTCATCCTCGGCACCGGTGTCGGCGGCGGCTTGGTGGTCGACGGGCGGCTGGTCGACGGCGCCAACAGAATCGCCGGGGAATGGGGCCATAATCCGCTGCCCTGGGCCGACGCGGCGGAATCGGCGACCGCCTCGCCCTGCTATTGCGGCAAGCGGGGTTGCATCGAGACCTTCCTCTCCGGCCCGGCGCTCTCCCGCGACCATCGAAGCCGCACGGGCCAGGACCTCGAGGCGGATGAAATCGCCACCAGGGCAGAGGCCGGCGACGGCGAGGCGGTGGCAACGCTCGAGCGCTACGAACGGCGCCTCGCCAAGGCCCTCGCGGGACTGATCAACGTCGTCGATCCCGCCGTCATCGTCCTCGGCGGCGGTCTCTCCAACCTCGCCCGACTGTATGAGAACGTGCCGCGCCTGTGGGCCGCGTACGTGTTTTCCGACGAGGTCGCCACGATCCCGCGCCCGGCGCTGCACGGCGATTCGAGCGGTGTTCGGGGCGCGGCCTGGCTCTGGCCCCGGGAGGGCGCGGCATGACGGCGATGCCCGCCTTCTGCCGCGACTGCGGCGGCGATGGCGCAGGACGCGAGACGCGCTGCCCCGCTTGCGGCTCGCCTCGCGTCCTCAGCCACCCGGAGCTCGAAATCTTGGCGATCGCCCATATCGACTGCGACGCCTTCTACGCCTCGGTGGAGAAACGTGACGATCCCGGGCTCCGCGACCGCCCGGTGATCGTCGGTGGCGGCCGGCGCGGCGTCGTCAGCGCCGCCTGCTACATCGCCCGCACCCGGGGCGTCTATTCGGCGATGCCGATGTTCAAGGCCCTGTTGGCGTGTCCGGAAGCCAGGGTGATCCGACCGGACATGGCCAAGTATGCGACCGCCGGCCGCGAGATCAGGGCGATCATGCGGGCTTACACGCCACTGGTCGAGCCGCTGTCGCTCGACGAGGCGTTCCTCGATCTCTCGGGCACGGAGGCGCTGCACGGCAACACGCCGGCGCGCACGCTCTGCGAAATCATTCGCCGCATCGAGGCCGAGGTCGGCGTTACCGCCTCGGTCGGCCTCAGCTACAACAAGTCGCTCGCCAAGATCGCCTCCGACCTCGACAAACCCCGGGGCTTTGCCGTGATCGGCCGGGAAGAGGCGACCCGCTTCCTCGCCGAACGGCCGGTGAGCCTGATCTGGGGCGCCGGCAAGGCTCTGCAGCGCCGCCTGGCGCGGGACGGGATCAGCCGGATCGGCCAACTGCAGAGCCTCGACGAGGCCGGGTTGGTCGCGCTCTACGGCGTGATGGGACGCCGGCTCGCCCAATTCGCCCGAGGCGAGGATACTCGCGTCGTCAACCCGAGCGCACCCACCAAGAGCCTTTCCGCCGAAACCACCTTCGAGACCGACATCACCGACTTCGCGGCCCTCGATCGGAGGCTCTGGCGCCTCACCGAGAAGGTCGCGGGCCGACTCAAGCGGGCCGAGCTTTCGGGCCGTACCGTGACCCTCAAGCTCAAGAGCGCCGAGTTTCGCATCCGCACGCGCGCGACCACCCTGATGGCCCCGACACAGCTCGCCGACGTGATCCATCGCGGTGCTTCCGAGCTCCTGCGCCGCGAGGTGGACGGCACGCCCTATCGCTTGATCGGTGTCGGCGTCTCCATGCTGGGGGAAGCGAGCGGCGAGGATCCGATCGACCTCGCCGATCCGGGGTTCGGCCGGCGCGCCAAGGCGGAACGGGCCATGGACCAAGTACGCGATCGCTTCGGCGGCGCCGCGATCGTCAAGGGTCGGGGCCTCCCGGCCGGCCCGGTGGAGGGCTGAGGTGAGGTCCTGAAACGACGAGTTTCGGGGCGCCTCGCGACGACGGCAACGTGACCGGACGGCGAGGTCAGCAGGACGAAGCCGGCAAGACCTCCAGATCCGAAAGCTCGCCCTTGATGGCGTAGTCTTGGAAGGTCAGGCGAAATCCGGCGGCGACGCCGTTGGCGTAGAGCACGAAGCCGATTTCCTGTTCCGGCGTTCCCTCGGGCACGTCCTCGCGCGGTTTTACCGGGAAATAGGCGAGGGTCACGGGCCAGGAATATTGACCCTCGACCAGCGGGCGGCCCGAGGCTTCGGGCCCGCGCCGCTCCCCGAAGACGACGAAGACGTCATAGTGCGAATCTAGACGGCCGCCATCGAACAGCCGGTAGCCCGCCGTCCGCTTGCCCGCCTCCGCATCGCGCAGCACCGAGACCATCAACTGCGTGGGAAACAGGGTCGATGGCGGTAGCTCGAGTTCGGATACTTCCGGTTCCTGAAACGCGACCCTGGCACCGCCGGCGGTTCTTGCCGCCTCGCCGCGCACCGCCTCGAACGTTTTGTGGTTGATGTCGTGACGGGTCGAGAAGCGGAAGCGCTCGCCATCGCGACTCTCCCAACTGGCAACGTTGATTTCGTTCAGTATTTTCCTGCCGTTGACGTCGGTCAGGAGCGTCTTCATGTGCTGGCTGGTGACGAAGCCCTCGCACTCCTCCGACCATTCCGTCAGCAGCTTCCCCTCGAGCTGGGCGATACCGCTACCGGAATTGCTGGTCAGCAAGGTCAATTCGTACCCCGCGCGGTGCGAGAGCAGACGGATATCGGCCGCGCCGGCCTGGAGGGCCGGAACACAGGCGAACAGTAGCGAGACGAACAGGCGCCACATGCCCAATTCTCCTTCTGCCTTGCGACGGCTTCGCGTCGAGGGGCCCCTCTCGTCGACTCGGTGGGATTGTAACCCTTCCAAGCGCTTTCGACAGGACCGAGTTGGGTAAAATCTTCCCCCCGGCGGGAAAATATCGCCCCGTCGCCGACCCGAGAACGAGTCCGGGCGGGTGTTCAAGGCGGGAAACTCCGGAATTTCGCCGCCCCTTTGATGGCACGCCCGTTGCTTGGTGTTCCCCGCGTCGGCGAAATACCGACAACGAGTTCGCAATCGAAGTCATGAAAGAACCGACCATGGACATTCGACGTTTCCGCTGGGCCTGCAAGCCAATGCCGACGAAGTTGAGCCGCACGCGGGCCGCGCTCGCCCAAACTTCGCTAACCGGCCTCGAACTCGATCCCTGGGAGATGGCGCGAACGGCGATCGACATGGCGGCGAGCGCGCGCCAGACGATCCGCCAGCAGCGGTCACGGATCGACGAATTGGAAAACCTGATCATGACGGACGAGCTCACCGGGCTCGCCAATCGCCGGGGTTTCCTCGCCGGGCTCGATCACGTCCTCGGCTGCGCCGAGCGATATCGCGACGGTGGCGCCCTGGCCTTCCTCGACATCGATGCCTTCAAGCAGATCAACGCTTGCCTATCCGGTTATCACCCACACCCCTATATGTACGACTCGCGCCAGCGATCCGGCTAATTCTTGGTTCTGAAAACCGAACCGGAGTTTAATTCACGTCACGTACTTAAATCGGGGGACGGAACGGTGGCGACCAAGGGAAAAACGGACCCACGGCCAGACGGGAAGCTGCTGATGAAACGACATCGTCTGAGCGATTGACGGCACTAGTCGCGACTTGGCGCGCACGAATCGTTCGAAGAACCCGTCCGCGCCGGCGCGTTTTGAGTCGCAGCGAAGACGAAGC
The DNA here is from genome assembly GCA_965225945.1 of Alphaproteobacteria bacterium. Classification (GTDB taxonomy): domain Bacteria; phylum Pseudomonadota; class Alphaproteobacteria; genus JASLMY01. Next base: position 163,477 of record CBDDBZ010000038.1, read on the forward strand.
GACACGCAAGAACGCCAATCGCCGTATTGGGTTTCCTCCGCCGGGCTCGATCACGTCCTCGGCTGCGCCGAGCGATATCGCGACGGTGGCGCCCTGGCCTTCCTCGACATCGATGCCTACATATAGTGGGTGTCAAGCAGATCAACGACACCCACGGCCACGCCAGCGGGGACTCCGTCCTGCGCAAGGTCGGCGAGGTGCTGATCGCCAATACGCGCGGCAGCGACGTCGTCTCCCGCTTCGGCGGCGACGAGTTCGCCGTGCTTCTGTTCCGCCTCGGGCGGCGCGCAGCGATGGCCCGGGTCGAGCAGCTCAACGGCATGCTGAACAGCACCGTCGCCCGGCACGGGCCGACGGAGATACCGATCCGCGTAAGTTTCGGCGCGGTGCCGTTCGGCCCCGATGACGACGCCGAAGATCTTCTGCGCCGGGCCGATTCGGCGATGTATCGTGAAAAGCTGTCGGCGGCCGGGCCGCGCCTGGTGGCCGGTTACGAAACCTCGCCGTCCGAGCTGAGCAGCGCACCGTAAAGTTCGGGGCGTCGATCGCGAAACAATCCCCAGGAATCGCGCGCCCGTGCGATCGCCGCCAGATCGAGGCGATACAGCACGATCTCGTCGACCGAAGCGCCGAGATCGGCGACGATTTGGCCGGTCTCGTCGGTGATGAAGGACCGTCCGTAAAAGCTGATCTCGCTCTCGCCGCCGCGCTCCGTGCCGATCCGGTTGGCGGCAGCCACCGGTATCAGGTTGGCGGCGGCGTGGCCCTGCATCACACGGCGCCAATGGTCGCGGCTGTCGAGCGCCGGGGCCTGAGGTTCCGAGCCGATCGCGCTCGGGTAGAGTAGGATTTCGGCACCCTTCAACGCCATGGCGCGCGCCGCCTCCGGGAACCATTGATCCCAGCAGATCGCGACGCCGATCCGGCCGACGACCGTGTCCCAGACGCGAAAGCCGCTGTCGCCGGGGTTGAAGTGATACTTCTCCCGGTAGCCGGGGCCGTCGGGAATGTGGGACTTGCGATAGAGGCCGAGCGCGGCGCCGTCGGCATCGAAGACCATCACCGCGTTGTAGCGAGCCATGTTGGCGCGCTCGAAGAAGCTGATCGGCAGCACCACGCCCAACTCCGCGGCCAGCGCGCCGAAGCGCTCCAGCGTCGGATGATCGGCGACGGGCGCCGCCAGTTCCAGGTTCTCCGGGATCTGGTCCTGCGGGAAGTAGGGCGTCTCGAAGAATTCCTGCAGCAAGACCAAACGGGCCCCCTCGCCCGCCGCGCGCCGCACCAGCGTCTCCGCCCGGTCCAGATTGTCGGCGCGATCGCTCCCGCAGCGCATCTGCGCCACCGCCATGACCAGCTCGCGCTCGGCTCTCATGGCCGGGCCTCGCCGCCCGCCGGTTCCTGCAACGTGATGCAGTGGAGCCCGCCACCGCCGCCGACGATTTCGGCGCAAGACAGTTGGACCACGTCGCGGGTCGGAAACTGCTCGGCGAGGATAGCGCGCGCGTGATCGTCCATCGGATCGCCGAAGCTCGGCACGAAGACCGCACTGTTGGCGACGAAGAAGTTCGCGTAGCTCATCGCCAGCATGCCGGATTGGCCGCGTCTCGGCGCCGGCAGGGGCAATTCGACGACGTCCAATCGACCTCCGCCGCCCGAGGACGTGCTCCGCAGGACCTCCAGATTCTCCTCCAGCCGTGCCCGATTGGGGTCGTCATCGGCAGAGGCGGCGGCGGCGACCACGCGGCCGGGCGAAACAAAACGGGCGACGTTGTCGACATGTCCGTCGGTCTCGTCGTCGACCAGGCCGTACGGCAGCCAGATGATCCGCCCGACGCCGAGATAGAGCGCCAGGCGTTCCTCCACCTGGCGGCGATCGAGCGTCGGGTTGCGGTTGGCATTGAGGATCGAGGGTTCCGTCGCCAGCAGTAGACCGGCCCCGTCGACGTCGATGGCGCCGCCTTCCAGAACCATCGGCCCATCGTATCGCGGCAGCTCCAGTGCCTCCAGCATGGCATCGGCGAGGCGCGCGTCGGCGTCGTGGGGATGATGGCGGTTGCCCCAGCCGTTGAAGCGCCAAGCGACGCCGGCGCAGCCACCGGAATCATCGGCGAGAAAGGTCGGTCCGGTATCGCGGGTCCAGGAATCGTCGATCTCGGCCTGACGAACCTCGACCTTTCGGCCGAGCTGCAGGCGCGCCGTCGCCTCGAGCGCTTCCGGCACCAGCATGACCACCGGTTCCGCCTCGGCGATGGTCCGCGCCACCCGGGCATAAGCGCGACAGGCCGCGTCGAACCCCGCCCCCCAAAGCGAAAGACGGCAGGGCCAGGCCATCCAGCAGCGCGCGTGCGGCGCCCATTCCGGCGGCATCCGGTAACCGTCCATCGCCGGCAGGCGCTCGTCCATCATTCCGTCCCCGCCCCCGATCGACCCCTCGGATCGCCTGGGAGCATAGGCGAAGCACGCCCCGGCGACGAGAGGCCCGGGGTCTGCCCGAGGTCTGACGATTTCACTTGTCGGGCCGGCCGGCGGCGATATCATCCGGGCGCGATCGAGGTGCAACAGGGGAGAAAACCATGGCCGGCAAGATCGACGCGCGGCTCGCCGAACTCGGGATCGACTTGCCGGATGCCCCGGCACCGGCCGCCAATTACGTGCCCTTCGTGGTCAGCGGCGCCACGGTCTACATCGCCGGACAGTTGCCTTTCCTCGACGGCGGCCTGAAACACAACGACCGGGTCGGCGAGACCTATTCGGTCGCGGAAGCGAAGGCGGCCGCGCGGCTCTGCGGCCTCAACATCCTGGCGCAGCTCCGCAATGCCTGCGACGGCGATCTCGATCGCGTGGTCCGCTGCTGCAAGCTCGGCGGCTTCGTCGACGGCTTCGCCGGCCAACCGGAGGTGGTGAACGGCGCCTCGGACTTGATGGTCGAGGTGCTGGGCGAGGCGGGACGGCACGCGCGCTTCGCCGTCGGCGTCAACGCGCTGCCCCGCAACGTGCCGGTCGAGGTCGACGCGATCTTCGAGATTTTCTAAGGCATGATCCGCGCGCCCGGCATCGGCCGGCCAACCGCTTCCCCGCCGGCATGGCTCGTCGAGCGGCCGATCGCACACCGCGGCCTGCATGATGCCCGTCGCGCCATCCCCGAGAATACGCTGGCCGCATTTCGGGCGGCGATTCGCGCTGGCCATCCGATCGAACTCGACACCCGGCTCTCGGCCGACGGCCGGGCGATGGTGTTCCACGATTGCGAACTCGAACGCCTGACCGATCTGGCCGGACCCGTGGTGGCGCGGACGGCGGCGGAGTTGGGCCAAGTCCGGGTGCTCGGCACCGTGGAGCGGATCCCGACCCTGGACGAGGTCCTCGATCTGGTCGCCGGGCGGGTCCCGCTGCTGATCGAACTCAAAATCTGGACGGCCGACATCGGCGCCTTGGGCTCGGAGGTCCGAGGCCATCTGCGAGACTACGAGGGGGCGGTGGCGGTGCAGTCCTTCAACCCGCTCAGCCTCGCCTGGTTCCGCCGCCTGGCACCGGAATATGCGCGCGGCCAGATCTCCGGCGACTTTCGACGCTATGACATCGACCAGCCGGCGTGGCGGGGCGTGATGCTCGGGCGGATGCAATCGACTCGGGAAAGCGCGCCGGACTTCATCGGCTACGACGTCCGCGACCTGCCGTCGGCCGTGGCCGCCCGGGCGCGGCGGCGCGGACTGCCGGTGCTCGCCTGGACGGTCCGAAACCGTCGCGAGCTCGCCCGCGCGCGCCATCACGCGGACGGGGTCATCTTCGAGCGGATCAGGCCCTGAATATCCCTAAATATCGCCGCCATCGACAACCGGGGCCCTCCGCGCCATGCTTGGCGCCATGACTAGCCGTTGCTCGGAAGTGCTTCATGGGTGACATCGAGCCCGAAACCATCACCGTACGCGTCGCCCGCAAGCTCGCCGATATTCCGGCCGCCGAATGGGATGCCTGCGCCGGCGACGATAACCCCTTCGTCTCGCACGCCTTTCTGGAAGCGCTGGAGAGTTCCGGCTGCGTTCGCGCCAAGACCGGTTGGGCGCCCTATCACGTGGCTGTGGAGGACGACCGGGAGCGTCTGCTGGGCTGCGTGCCGCTCTACCTCAAGGGTCATAGCCAAGGCGAGTTCGTCTTCGACTACGGCTGGGCCGACGCCTATGAGCGAGCCGGCGGTCGATATTACCCGAAGCTGCTCTCCGCCGTGCCCTTCACGCCGGTCACCGGGCCACGCCTGCTGGTCCGCCCCGGCCTCGACCGGGAGATGATGTACGACCGGCTGATCGCCGGTTGCGTCGCCGTCGCCCGCCAGCTCGAGATCTCGACCCTCCACGTCAACTTCTCGACCGAGGCGGAGTGGCGCCGCATGGGAGCCTTCGGACTGTTGCAGCGTACCGACCAGCAGTTCCACTGGCTGAACGACGGTTACGACACTTTCGACGACTTCCTCGAGTCGCTCTCCTCGCGCAAACGCAAGACCATCCGCCGCGAACGGCGCGCCGTCGCCGAGAGCGGGATCGAGATCGAGGTCGTCTCCGGCCCCGACATCCGGGAGCAGCACTGGGAGGCCTTCTATCGCTTCTACATGGATACCGGCTCGCGCAAGTGGGGCCGGCCCTATCTGAACCTCCGCTTCTTCAAGCTGCTGGGCGAGCGGATGGCCGACCGCGTGGCTCTGGTGATGTGCCGCAACGACGGGCGCTGGATCGCCGGCGCGCTCAATTTGATGGGCCGCGACACGCTCTACGGGCGCTATTGGGGCTGCATCGAGGATCACCGCTTCCTGCACTTCGAGACCTGCTATTATCAGGCAATCGAGCACGCCATCCGCCTCGGGCTGAAACGCGTGGAGGCAGGCGCGCAAGGGCCGCACAAGATCGCCCGTGGCTATCTGCCGGTGCGTGTCTACAGCGCCCACTGGATCGCCGAGAAGCGGTTCCGCGACGCGGTGGAGGACTATCTGCGGCACGAGCGGCGAGAGATCGACCACAGTATCGAGCACCTGGCCGAGTTCGCCCCCTTCCGCAAGGGCGGCGAGGATCGGCCGAGCGATCGAGCAGGAGAAGGCCAAGGAAGATGAGCCTGTTTTACGACAACGCGCCGAGCGACATGGCGGCGGCGCTTCGGCGCCTCCCGGTGATCGAGCTGGCCGATGTCTTCGCGGGTGAGGCTGAGGCCCTGGAGCACGCGGCCGAGGAGATCCGCGCGGCTTGCGAGGAGGTCGGCTTCTTCTACATCCGGGGCCACGGCGTGGCGGAAGCGGTGATCGAGGAGGCTTTCGCGCAATCCCGTCGATTTCACGCCCTGCCGTTGGCGGAAAAACAGCCCCTGGCGCTGGACCAGAACAACATCGGCTACCTGGGGATGAACACCAGCATGCAGGCCCATTCCGCCGTGCACGAGGCGACCAAGCCGAACCAGAACGAATCCTTCTTCGTGACCCACGACCGGGCGCCTGGCCATCCCGATGTCGTCGCCGGCACGCCCTTCCGCGGCCCGAACCAATGGCCCGACGACCTGCCGGAATTCCGCGAAGGCGTGATGGCCTATTTCGAAGGCCTGAACGCTCTCGGCCAGCGCATGCTGGCGCTCTTCGCCCACGCGCTGCGCCTGCCGGCGGATGGCTTCGAGGCCGACTTCGAGGACGAGAACCACGCGACGCTCCGCCTGCTGCACTATCCCCCGACCGAGGGGGAGGACAACGACTTCGGCACCGGGCCGCACACCGACAACAGCTTCTTCACGATCCTGGCGCGGGCCGAGGTGCCGGGCCTGGCGATCCGGCTGCCCGAGGGCGATTGGCTGCCACCGCCGCTGATCGAGGGGACCTTCCTCGTCAACATCGGCAACATGATGCGGCGGATGTCGAACGACCGATTCCACTCGACGCCGCACGGCGTCATCGTCGAGGGCGCGAAGGACCGCTACTCCATCGCCTATTTCCACAGCCCGCATGCGTATTCGATGATCCGCGTGCTTCCCTCGTGCATCGACGCGGAGACCCCGGCTAAGTATCCCCCGGTCCGCTATGCCGACCTGATCCGCGAGTTTTACAGCGTCAACTACTTCCACCAGAAAACCCACGGCGAGGCCGGTGTCCGCAATCGCTACGCGTGAGGGTGCGATGCCGGCGCATGGATCTCGGCATTTGCGGCGCGCGAGATCGCGGCCGCGTCCGGTAGCGGTCACGCGGGAGGCAAATCGCACGTGGCGGCGAACCGATTCATTTGAGCCGGTAGCGGTTGGTTTCCTGCACGTAGTCGCGGACGTCAATTCTGTCGTGCGCCATGCCGACCAATACTTGCCGCATGTCGGCAACGACGTTCGGGCTATCGAGGAAGTTCGGGCTATCGAGGAAGTAGGAATGCTCGAGGACGCCGTGAACGACGGGCGTGCAGTCGATCAGCGTGACCTTTCCCGGAATGCCGCGCGGCACGCGCGGGCCGTCGTCGCCCAGCCGGTCCGGATTACCCTTGGTCTTGTCCGAAATCGCCATGGCTCGATCGTTGTTGTTGAAGTAGACGTTGACGCGCTTGGCCAGTCTCGGTAGCGGCTTCAGCTTGTAGTCGTGCTCGAAGGCGTCGTCGTCCTCGTCGGCGGCCATCAGGAAGACCTGGTCGAACAGACGCACCGGGTGGCCGGACGCATGCGCCACCATTTCCTGCACAGTATGTCGCAGCACGTAGTTGCCCATCGAGTGCGCGACCAAATGGATGGACTGGTCGCACGCCTCGGCGGGCGTCGAACCGCGCAGGAAATCGGCGAGTTTGAGGAGGCCGCGGGCGAAGGCCGGACCCGAGGCCGCCGCGTCTTGGCGGTCGTTGGCATAGGCGATGTAGGGCATCATCGAGCCGTCGGACGGCCACGAGAACAGCACGACGTCGACCCCGGGTCCGCCGCTCGCGGTGGAGAAATTCCGCTTGAGCCGGGCGGCGCTGGTCAGCGCTTGCTTGAAACTGACGTTGTAGCCGTGAATGAAGACCACCGTGTCGCGGGAATGGTCGATCATTTTCCGGCGCACGCGCCCGAAGACCTCGAGGCTGCCCAGTCTCGAGCCCTCGCCGTCCCTTTCCTTGCGATCGGCATCCTTGCGCAACCGCTCGGGCGCAACGTGGAGAACGTAGGAATCCAAATCGTCCCCGGTGACCTCCGCCATGCCGAAACGCAAATTGGCGAGGCCCGCCTCGCTAAAGCCCTGGCCGAAATCGTTTGGTACCGATTTCCGGTTGGGCTTCCTGTTGGTACCGAAATAGACCTTGACCATATTCTCCTCCCTGCGACGCGAGGCCGTGCTTGCATTAATAACTACGATTATTTCTTAAAAACCGTTCTAACTTAAATTATCGGTGACGGGAAACCAGTACCTATCCGAATTGAATATCCAAGCCCACAGTACACGACTCGTTCATGCTGGCTTTGGCCTGGGCACCTGGACTGGTGGTTTTCCGGGGACGAGGAAACGAATCAGCTCAATGGCTTGACGCCTGTCGATAGGATTGACGAGCTGTCGCCTTATCCACTCGAAACCGTATCGGAAGGTAACTACCCAGGTACCCCGCTCTTGACCGCGAGAGGATGATGTAGGTGGTCGCCGGGGCCGGGTTTCCGCCGCCGCGTCGTTGATCGTCTCTTGACTCCATAGAATCGGGCGTCTATGGGTTGCGCTCTCGTGTGACGGGAGCGGCGCGTGGAATATTTTGGGTCGAAGGCGACGAGCGGTCTGTGCCAGGCGCTGATTGCGCTGATGCCGCCGCACAGCGTTTACATCGAGAGCCACCTGGGGGGCGGTGCGCTGATGAAGCGCAAGCCAACGGGCGTGCGCTCGATCGGCATCGACCGCGATGCGCAGGCGCTCGAGGCCTTTGCCTGTGACTACCCGGTCGAGTTGGTGCATGGCTGTGCCCATGCCTTTTTGGCCTCGTTCCCGTTTCTGGGCCCGGAGCTGGTCTACAGCGATCCCCCCTATCTGCACGCGACCCGCCGTTCGGCACGGCGCTATCGCTTCGACTACGAGGAGGTCGACCATGTCGCGCTCCTGGACCTGCTCAAGGATCTGCCCTGCCAGGTGATGGTCTCGGGCCATCCCTCGGCGCTCTATGACGAGATGCTGGCGGGCTGGCGCAGTCTGGCGCTGCAGGTGACGACCCAGGCCCAGGTGCGGACCGAGGTCGTGTGGTTCAACTTCGCGCCCGACCGGGTGCATTGGGCGAGCTACGCAGGCCGGAACTTCACCGACCGCCAGCGCATCAAGCGTAAGGCGGCCAACTGGGGCCGGCGTTACAAGGCCTTGCCGGCGGGCGAACGCCTCGCGGTGCTGGCCGCCATGATGGCCGTCGATGCCGAGGACCCGTGACGCTGTCGCGCTGGCACGAGGACCTCGCCGCCCATGACGAGGCCTTCGCGTGCCTGCAAGATCTTCTTGACCCCTCATCCTTCGCAATCACAGTCGTCAAGGCCTTCCGGGAATGGGGCCAGGGGCTGTTGCGCCTGGCCACGGCGCTCGTCCGGGAGAATGCCGCGCTCGAGCGGGAGAACGCGACCCTGCGGGACCGCATCGCCGAGCTCGAGCGGAGCGCGGCGCTTGACAGCACCACCAGCAGCAAGCCGCCCGCCAGCGACGGCCTGCGCAAGAAGAGCGGAACCCAGAGGCGCACCCGAAGCCAGCGCGGCAAGTCCGGCAGGCCAAGCGGCGGCCAGCCGGGCCACAAGGGAACGACGCTGGCGCGGACCGAGAGCCCGGACCATGTTGTGGATCATGACCCCTCCGCCTGTTCGGGCTGCGGCGCACCGCTGTCGGACGCCGACCGTCACCGCGCGCCCGTCTGTCGACAGGTCTTCGATGTGCCCGAGCCACGCCCCCTGGAGGTCACCGAACACCGCGCCCATCGCTGCCTCTGCGGCGCCTGCGCCACCGTGACAGGAGCCGTCTTCCCGGACGGCGTGACCGCCCCGGTCCAGTACGGGCCACGCATCACCGCCTGGGTGAGCTACCTGCTGTACGCCCAGTTCGTTCCCGAGAAGCGCTTGGCCGAACTCATGAGCGACCTCTTCGCAGTGTCCATCTCCACAGCCACGATCACCGCCATGGGCCGGCGAATCGCCAGGCGCTTCGAGCCCTTCCTCGCCCATGTCGCAGACGTGATCCGCACAGCGGTCCCGGTCAAGCACCTCGACGAAACCGGCCTGCGGATCGCCGCCCGTACCCGCTGGCTCCACGTGCTGTGCACCCCATTCCTGACCGTCCTGCGCATCGGCGCGGGACGCGGCGATGTCGAAAAGGACCTCGAAGGCATCCTCATCCATGACGATTACGCCGCCTACTTCACCCTCAAGGGCGTGCGCCACGGCGCCTGCAACGCCCATCACCTGCGCGAACTCCAGGCCCTGATCGACATCGAGAAGGAAGACTGGGCAAAGAGCATGCACCGCCTCCTTGAGCGCGCACACAGGGCTACCCGCTTCTCCCGTGAGAACGGCCGCGACGTGCCCGCCTCCCTGGTGGCCCGGATCTCGCGGGCCTGGGCCCGCATCCTCGACCACGCCATCGCCTTCCACGAGGCGCAGCCGCCGCTCCGGACCGGCAAGCGCGGACGAAAGAAACGCCGCATCGGTCATAACCTCGCGCTCCGCCTCCGCAAGCACAAGGAGGGATGCCTGCGATTCCTCACCGACCCGCGCACGCCGTTTACGAACAATGAGGCCGAACGTGACCTCCGAATGGCCAAGCTGCGCCAGAAGATCTCCGGTGGCTTCCGCTCCGAGAGGGGTGCCTACAACTTCGCCAGAATGCGTGCCGTCATCGCCACCGCCCGAAAGCAAGGCTGGAACGTCCTCCAGACCCTGGTGCATCCCGATCCGATGCAACTAATCCCCCAACTGCGCCTCTGAGAACACCGGCACCGCTACCAGCCCGGACCCCCACGATCCCTCACATACAAACGCTCGGGCCAATCAGACCTGGGTAGTTACATCGGAAGATGGATTTTGCCATCCTTTTGTGGGTTTTGAGGCGGATCGGCTCGGCCTCGTGGAGCCAATCGCCGACTTTGTGCGCCCAGCAGAAGGTGATGGAAAGGACGGCGGTGAGCTTGGAGATGCGCTCCGGGTCGGTCATGTGGGTGTCTTCGAGGTTGAAGCCACGGGTTTTCAAGGCGGCGAAGAGGGTCTTGATTTGCCAGCGCTGGGCGTAGATGGCCAAGGCCTCCTCGGGCGCGTCGTTGGTCACGACGATCAACAGTTCGCCGGTCTTGAGATGGAGCGCGGCGACGAAGACGGGCCTGGCCTTGGGTTTTCTGGCCTCCGAGAGGCGCCTGGCGTTGGAGAGGATGCGGCTTTCCCCGGGTTTGAGGTCGCGAAACAGCTCCCTCGCCTTGACCATGCGACCACGCGTGTTGGCGATCTTGATGTTGGATCGGATGCGGATGTGAAAGGGGATGGCCTTTTCCTGCAACCATGCCAGCCAGGCGTCGCCGATGAATTCCCGGTCGGCCAGGAGGCTGGCGATCTTGTCGACCCCGAAGAGCCGGAGGACGTGTTCGAGGATCGCGATCCGCTCCTTGGTATTGGAATTGCCCGCCTTGTCGAGCACCCGCCAGCACACGGGAATGGCGATGGCGCGGTTGACGATGCCGATCATCAAGATGTTGACGTCGCGGCGACCCAGCCGCCAGTTGGTCCGGTCCATGGTCAGCCGCCACGGCCCCGCCTGGAGCCCCATCATCGCGACCAGGAACTCGGCGAGGCGATCGTAATCGAAATCGACTTGCTCGAAAAACCGTTGCAGGCGCCGATAGTTGGAGCTGGATCGCGCGCGCCCCGGAAAGTGGCAGGCCAAGTGAGAGAGGTTCACCGTCCGGGCGACGAACACGCCGAAGACCAAGACGCAAAGGCTCTCCAGACGGCTCTTGCGAAAGGCGAAGCCGCATCGTAGCGTCTCACGCAGGGCGTTGATCGGGTTGTCTCGCATGATTTCCCTCTTGACTCGTCGTGGAGTGAATCGGGAATCCTACAACCTTTTCAACGTCCTACGTAAATGCCGTCGTGTACCATGGATTCTGCTATAAGAATCAATGCAATACCGTCAGCGTTACGGGCAAACCCGATGTCACCCGGCGGGTGAATCAAGAAACCCCCATTTGCGGGTCGATTTCGACAGTCGACTGAAGCTTGAGTTCCACGGTTCCAAGGTCACCTCCGACGCTGGGTTTATCGCCTACCGGGAGCTTGACGATGCCCTTGGCCTGACCGAGGTTGCCGGGGGCCTTTTCCAAGACAGCCGTACCGGCAAGAACGGGCGGCATGGCATGGTCGGGCAGTTTCGCCAGTCCGTTTATGGCCGTCTTGGTGGCTACGATGACGTGAACGACGCCGACCGTCTGGGCCGTGATCCCGCCATGCGGTGGATCGTCGGCGGCCATGCTGTCACCAAACAGGCCGCTTCCACCAGCCAGATGGGACGCTTCGAGACGGAGCTATTGGCCAGCGACGAGAACTTTGCCGCGTTGACCGACTTATCCGGCGTTTGGATCGACAAGGTTCATGACCGCCGCCCACCGAAGATGATCATCCTCGACATGGACTCAAGCGTCAGCCCGACCCATGGCGAACAAGAGGGCACCGCCTACAACGGTCACTTCGGGTGTTCCTGCTATCACCCTCTTTTCGTGTTCAACCAGTTCGGTGATCTGGAGCGGTGCGCCCTGCGTCCCGGCAACGTTCACAGCGCCGATGACTGGGAAGGCGTGTTGAAGCCGGTTGTCGTTCGCTACAAGGGTCGGAAGGTACGACTGTATTTCCGGGGCGATGCCGCCTTCGCCGCGCCGGAGATGTACGAATACCTCGAAGCCGAGGGCTTCCTGTACGCGATTCGCTTACCGAAGAACCAGGTTCTTCAGGAAAGCGTCGCTCATCTGCTGACGCGACCCGTCGGCCGCCCGCCCAACCACGTTCTGCGCTTCTATGCCAGCTTTAGCTACCGGGCTGGAAGCTGGGACAAGAAGCGGCGCGTGGTAGCCAAGGTGGAATGGCATCCCGGTGAACTGGTTCGCCGTGTCGGTTTCATCGTCACCAACCTGTCCCGTTCCGCCGAGCGGGTGACATGGTTCTACAATCAGCGGGGCAAAGCGGAGCAATACATCAAGGAAGGCAAGAACGCGATCAAATGGACCCGATTGTCGTGCCGCAAGTTCCGCGACAATGCCGTTCGGCTGCAGCTTCATGCCCTCGCCTATAACCTCGCCAACTTCATGCGCACGCTGGCTTTGCCGAAGGAGGTGGAGCACTGGTCATTGACGACGCTGCGGGAGAAACTGGTCAAGATCGGCGCCAAGGTGGTCCGCCATGGCCGGTACGTCACGTTCCAATTGGCCGAGGTGGCGGTCCCAAAGGATCTGTTCCGGAAAATCCTGCGCCTGATTGATGATCTGCGACCAAGACCCGCTCCGGCGTAGGCCGGGGGAATCGACGGCGATGTGAAAAGTGCGGGAGAGGTGCGTCTGGATGGCGAAAAACCGGGCCGAATGGGCTTCTGGACACCGCCAACTGACAAGAATCGGGCTATCAGACGGCTGCGGAGGGGAACTCATTCCAGTGGCGGTGCAATCAGGGTATCATCGCAATAAATTTGAGGGCCATCTGGGAAATGTCGGTTGACACACTTGACAAGACTTGCGTGGAGTCAAATACAATAGCGGGTCCGATGGCCGTCTGGCCATAACTCTTCTGGGAGGAAGTCGATGAAATCGTTTAAAACCTATGCCATCGCTGGCGCGTTCGGCGCCGCCATGGCGATGACGGCCGGCACGGCGTTCGCCGAATGCTCGGCGGGAGACTATAAGGGCTGCGCAGGCAAGCCGTGGGTCGACGGCACTGTCATGGATACGCCGCTCGGTTCCAAGTGGTGGCCGCACCCGATCTGGGGAGCCGGTGACGAGGCCGGCTCGACCAACTATTACAAGCAGACCGAGGTGGTTCTGCGCGCCCTTTCGGTTATCAAGAAGGGCCAGACCATGGAAATCGGGCATGAATATCATGCCGACATGCCGCTGTTTGGCCAACGCAAGTTCAGCCTGCGGATTCCGGGCAACCCGACCGGCGGCACCTGGGGTGGCAACTCGATCGTCTATCACGACGAGTTCCTGGCCACCGAGATCGGCCAGGTCGGCACCCAGTTCGACGGTCTCGGCCATGTCGGCGTGAGTGTCGGAGCTCTTAACGACCGTTCCGAGCAGCGTTTTTACAACGGTTTCACCGTGGAAGACATGCAGGGGGCCTATGGGCTCGCCAAGCTCGGAACCGAAGAGCTGCATCCGATCATCGCCCGCGCCGTCATGCTCGACATCTCCGCCGTCAGAGGCCGTATCCTGGAGAAGGGCGAGATCATCACCATGGCCGACGTCAATGCCGCGCTGAAAATGCAGGGCATGGAAGGCTACAAGTTCATGCCGGGCGACGCGATCGTCTTCCGCACCGGTTGGGAAGCCTATTGGGAAGACCCGCCGAAGTATAACGACGGCTGCCCCGGCATCGGCATGGAAGTCGCCCGTTGGATCGCCGAGGAAATACAGGCTGGCATCACCGCTGGCGACACCTGGCCTGTTGACGCGGTGCCGAATCCCGATCCGGATTGCGTGTTCTGCGTGCACAACTACTTGCAGACCCGCCACGGCATCGTCAATCAGGAAAACCTGCGGCTCACGGAACTGGCCGAGGCCGGTGTCTACGAGTTCGCATACTTCTTCGCGCCGTCGCCGATTCGGGGCGCCACGGGCGCGAACGGCAATCCGGTCGCGATCTGGTAATCGCGTCCACACTGAAGCGTAAAGCAGCGGGGCGTGCCTTGGGCACGCCCCGTTTGCTTGTCGCTATGCGCGGATAGCCAGCCATGGCCGACGATCCCGAACGGCTCGACGAGTTCCTCGCCTTCAGCGGACGCTTGGCGGACGCGGCGCGCGCCGTGATCGTTCCCCATTTCCGCGCCGACCACGAGATCGAGGACAAGCCGACCGCGTCCAGCGCCGAGCAGCCCGTCACCCGCGCCGACCGCGAGGCCGAACAGGCGATCCGCGACCTGATTATCGAAACCTATCCCGAACACGGAATCCTTGGCGAGGAACTGGGCGAACACAACCCGGGCGCCGACTACACTTGGGTGATCGACCTCAAAATGCTTCGAGAAATGACAAGGGTCGAGCAAGATGAATGCTTGCCTATCCGGTTAACGCCCATGACCGCTACATGTAGGGTGCCGCCACTCTCCCGAGTAAAGCTCGGCATAGGTTGGAGCAGAGGTGTCGCCCGCGATGCCGAGCAATGAGCGGAAGGCGTTGAACGGGTAGAACCGCCTGTTGAAGCGGAAGGTGAACTCGTTGAGGTAGGCTTGTAGGTGCTGGTGGCTAACGCCGTGGTGGATACCGATCAGCCACGTCTTCAGGTTGGCGAAAACCAGATGGATGATCGGCAGGTATTGCTCGGCAACCTCTGGATCACCACACTCGGCAACAACCTCTGGATCACCACACTCGGCAACAGCGAAGTGCTCATAGCCGCGCTTACCGAGGCCAGCATAGCCGCTCCAATCGTCAGTAACGATCAGCGATCCCGGCGCGACGGTGCTCTCGACGAACCCACAGAGCGACTCGGCGCTACGGTCGAGCACGACGGCGAGCCGAACGCGTCCGGCATAGCGTCCGTCTTTCCGGTTGTCGAGCTTGGTGCCCGGCTTTCGATGACGCACCTCGATGGCACAGGAGACGAGAACCTTGTGGTGAACACCACGGCCTTCCCCACGCGTTCGCCCGCCAACCCAGGTTTCGTCCACCTCAACATGGTTCTTGGGCTGTCCACCGATCCTGTCTTGGTTGGGCCGCACCATGCCCGAGCGGAGCTTGTGGAGAATTTGAAAGGCCGTCTCGTAGCGCGAAAGACCAAGTTGCCGCTGAAACTGCACGGCGGACATGCCGGGCGTCTGACTGGCGACCAGATAAGCGGCCCAGAACCAGACGTTCAGCGGAGTGTGGCTACGCTCCATCACTGTTCCCACCGTCAGCCCGGTGTTCTGGCGGCACTTGCGGCAGCGCAGGACGCCAGGGCGGTTTTCAAAGTGGAACGGCTCTCCCGCCGTGCCGCAGTGCGGGCAGGCAAAGCCGTCTCCCCAGCGGGCTTTCTCCAGGTAGGCGGCGCAGGCCGCATCATCGGGGAAAAGTCGCTGGAACTCGGGTAGCGAATGCGGGAATGGGAGATCGGCGCGGTCGAGAACATCCATGGCGCGCTCCCCTATATCCGGTTTGCGCCCATTCTAGCCCTAGTGGGTGTGGGTGTAAACCGGATAGGAAAGCAACGAACCAGGACCACCGCAGTGCGTCATCGAAAGCCGGGCACCAAGCTCGACAACCGGAAAGACGGACGCTATGCCGGACGCGTTCGGCTCGCCGTCGTGCTCGACCGTAGCGCCGAGTCGCTCTGTGGGTTCGTCGAGAGCACCGTCGCGCCGGGATCGCTGATCGTTACTGACGATTGGAGCGGCTATGCTGGCCTCGGTAAGCGCGGCTACGAGCACTTCGCTGTTGCCGAGTGTGGTGATCCAGAGGTTGCCGAGCAATACCTGCCGATCATCCATCTGGTTTTCGCCAACCTGAAGACGTGGCTGATCGGTATCCACCACGGCATTAGCCACCAGCACCTACAAGCCTACCTCAACGAGTTCACCTTCCGCTTCAACAGGCGGTTCTACCCGTTCAACGCCTTCCGCTCATTGCTCGGCATCGCGGGCGACACCTCTGCTCCAACCTATGCCGAGCTTTACTCGGGAGAGTGGCGGCACCCTACATGTAGCGGTCATGGGCGTTAACCGGATAGGCAAGGATGAATGTTCAGGGGTGAGCAGTTCGTGAACTGACACGCAAGGTCCAGTCTTCTTGTCGAGCCGGTTTAGCGTAGCGGCGATCGCGCCATCCGCTTGCTGTCTCGCCAGCGTCCGGATCAGATCGTCCACTCTGATGCTTCGGACCCGCTCTCGAAGGTATTCCCGTCTCACCTGAGGGCTCTTCTGGCTAAGCCAGATCGCTTGACATGGGAGACTGCGCCCCTGTATGGAATGGTTCCCGTTTTGGGAACACTGTACTTGACACGCAATCGGGAACGGTATATATAGCTTATGCGGATCATCGCCAAGAAGACGCTCCGGGAGTTCTGGCAGCGTCACTCAGATGCCGAAGAGCCGCTTCTCGCTTGGTACCGGGAAGTGAAGCAAGCGGATTGGGATACACCGGCCACCCTGAAGGAGATGTACGGCAACGCGAGCATCGTTGGCGACAACCGGGTGATCTTCAACATCAAGGGCAACGATTATCGCCTCGTGGTGAAGATCAATTACCAGTATCGCGTCGTCTACATCCGCTTTGTGGGTACGCATGCCGAGTACGACGCCGTAGACGTGGAGGAGGTGTGAGATGGCCAATATCAAGCCAATCCGGTCCGAAAGGGACTACGAGGCGGCTTTGGGCCGGATCTCTGAACTCATGGATACGGAAGCCGACAGCCCGGAGGGCGATGAGCTCGATGTCCTGGTCGATCTCGTTGAACTGTACGAAAGCAAACAAGTGCCGATGGGTTATCCGAGTCCGATCGCCGCGATCGAGTTTCGTATGGAACAGGCAGGTCTGCGCCCCGCAGACCTTGCCTCGTTCATCGGAAGCCGCGCGAAGGTCTCGGAAGTTCTCTCCGGTAAGCGCGCAATCACCATGCCGATGGCGCGCGCGCTACATGAGCATCTCGGGATTCCGGCGGACGTGCTACTGCAGGAGCCGGATGTCGACTTAGACGATCCGTGGGCCGACATGGAGTGGAGCCGGTTTCCCGTCAAGTCGATGGCAAAGTTGGGCTGGATTCCGGACAGGCCCGATCTAGCGGGATGCGCCGAGCATGTCATGCGGGACCTTATCAATCGGGCAGGGGGACTGGATGTCGCGGGCGCCGCGCTCTACCGAAAGAACGATCACGTGCGCGCGAATGCCAAAATGGACCCCTATGCGCTCAAGGCGTGGTGCTGGCAGATCCTTGCAAGAGCCAACGAGGACCTTCCGAAGGCGGGCTATGAGCGTGGCACCGTAACTTTGGACTTCCTGACGAAGGTCGCGCGGCTGAGCTGGTCGGAAGACGGTCCGCGGCTGGCGAAGGAATTGCTGGTCAAGCGTGGCATTTCACTCGTGATCGAAAAGCATCTGCCGAAGACGTATCTCGACGGGGTGGCACTCCGGCTCGGTGATGGCAGACCGGCAATCGGACTCACTCTGCGCTACGACAGAATCGACAATTTCTGGTTCTGCTTGCTGCACGAGTTGGCCCATGTGGGTCGACACATGGACAACGACAGAGGCGAAGCCTTCGTCGACGACTTAACGCTTCGGAAACTCGAAGGGAGACGGGAAGACCCTAGGGAGATGCAGGCGGACGAATGGGCGGAAGAAGCGCTTATTCCGCGCTCGGTTTGGGAAGCGAGCGCAGTGCGGGATCGGCCGACGACCATGGCCGTGATGAATCTCGCCAACGCCCTGCAAGTGCATCCGGCGATCGTCGCAGGGAGGGTTCGATACGAACGGAAGAACTACCGGCTGTTATCGCAATTCGTTGGGACCGGCGAGGTCCGGCGACAGTTCGGCTTGGTATCGTGAAGTAACGGGCCGATGAACTTCCATAGCGGACTGGGAGCTGGACTTTCCTCGCCGCCGCTAGGCGGAGCAATTCGGTGGTACTACGTCCGGCCTCGTTTCCGAGCGTTTCTTGAAAACCTGAAGATCACCGAGGATCAGACCAACGATGGCCAGACCAAGTATCGGGGTGTCGTCTCCTGCCTGAACCGCGGCTACTGGAACAGCAGTGACGATGCCATACACCGAATTCTGATCGGCTCCTGGGGGAAGTTGACCCCGGTTCGCCCGCCGCGTGATGTCGACATTCTCTTTGTCCTGCCGGTTGAGGTGTACTGGCGATTCCAGCAACGCTCGGGCAATCGGCAGTCGCAGCTCTTGCAGGAAGTTAAGAGCTGGCTTCAGAGCACATATCCGCAGACCGACGTTCGATGAGACGGGCAGGTCGTCGTCGTGCCTTTCAATTCGTGCAAGGTGGAGGTTGCGCCGGCTTTCCCGTGCCAGGGAGGTGGTTACCTCGTATGCGACACCCACGAAGGCGGACGCTACAAGTGGGTCCATCCGGAAGCCGAGATTGCCGCGCTCGATGGCGCCGATACAGCGCTGAACGGCAACGTGCGGAAACTTACCCGGATATTCAAACAGTGGCAGCGTCACTGTAACGTGCCCATCAAGTCATTCCAGATTGAAGCGCTCGTTATGGAACTGTTGCCGCGCTTGAGCTACGGCGGCTGTGATGAATTCTGGTTCGACTGGTTGGTGCGGGATGCCTTGGGCCACATGATCAGCCGTGCCAACGGTTGGTTCACGATGCCGGTCACTGGCGAAGTGATCCAACTTGGAGATGCATGGCTCAGCAAGGCTTCGAGTGCTCACGAGCGCGCGCTTAGGGCCTGCGTATTGGAAGACGGCAACTGGGAAACTCTGGCGGGTGACGAGTGGCAAAAGATCTTCGGCACGATGATTCCAACGAGGATCGGCTGAACGAGGTGTGCGCCGCGCTCGTGCGTGAGTGCGAGCGGGAAGAGGAAAACTGCCTCTATACCTCGACAAGCTTTTTGATTTGGGTGCGCTGTCTGCGCTACGTGCGGGCTGCCCTTTGGTTCTGCGCGGCCGCCGCGAGCGCGGTCGCGGCTTCGCACATTCTGCGCGGTGATCCGTCGTATCGAATACTCATCGCGGCAGCGGCGTTGGGGGCGGTAATCCTCCCCGGCATCGGGCGTGCCGTACGCATCGACGCCGCGATCCGCGATTACGCCGCCGCCGCGGCCGCGTTCAAGAATTTGCAGAGCGAGTTCAGGCGGGCGGCGCAGGTTTGGTCGCTGAAACCCTATCCCGAGTGTCAATCGGCGTTGAACATTGACCCCCTATCGGCGTGCAATGTTGACCCCTTTGGGGATGCACGGCGGAGGTCGTACAGGTAGTCCATAGGAGGGGCCCGCGCGCGGGCCGACGCGCCCACCACGCGGCTGGCGGCGGACCGCGCGTGGGAGGTTCCTGTGGGCCCACCTGGGCGACCGGGCGGCAGGTGGATCGGTTGCCTTTAGGACCGATTCTTGAAGCGCCAGGAGTCGTTTCCGGTCTCGATGATCTCGCAGTGGTGCGTCAGACGATCGAGGAGCGCGGTGGTCATCTTGGCGTCGCCGAAGACGGACGGCCATTCGCCGAAGGTCAGGTTGGTGGTGACGATGATCGAGGTGCGCTCGTAGAGCCGGCTGACGAGGTGGAACAGCAGCTGGCCTCCGGTTTGGGCGAAGGGCAGGTAGCCGAGCTCGTCGAGGATGACGAGGTCGCGCCGGGCCAGCTGATCGGCGAGCCGGCCCTGGCGGCCGGCGCGGGCTTCGGCCTCGAGCCGGTTGACCAGGTCGACGACGTTGAAGAAGCGGCCCCGGGCGCCATCGCGGATGCAGGCCCGCGCGATGGCGACGGCGAGATGGCTCTTGCCGGTGCCGGTGCCGCCGATCAGCACGGCGTTGCGCTGGTTGGCCAGGAAGCCGCCGACCGCCAACTCGCGGACCAGCGGCTCGTTGACCGGGGTGTCGGTGAAGTCGAAGTCGGCCAGCTCCTTGGCCAGCGGCAGCTTGGCGCCACTCATCTGGTACTTGATGGATCGCGCCTGCTTGTCGGCGATCTCGGCCTTCAACAGCTCGCCGATGATTCGCTGCATCGGATGCTGGCGCTTGAGGCCGTCGGCGAGCACCTCGTCGAACGCGTCGCGCATGCCGGCGAGCTTGAGTGCGGCCATCATCTCCAGGACCTCATGGCGCTCCATGGCCGACCCCCCTCAAGCGGTCGTAGCGGGTGCAATCGGCCACCGGCTCAAAGCGAAGACGCAGGTTCGCGGGCGTCGGGATCGGCGCCGTCTCGGACGGCTGGCGCCGACGATTGAGGATGTTGAGCACGACGTCGGCGCTGCACACGCCGCCAGCGAGCGCCTCGGCACAGGCGGCCTCCACCGCCGCCAGCCCATCCGCCAGCACGGCGGTGAGGATCTCGACCATCTGCCTGTCGCCGTCGTCGTGGCCGGCGAGCCGGACGCGCACGCGACCCAGGGCGCCGGGCAGCGCCCAGTCCTTGAACGGCGCGCCGTTACGAAGCGCACCGGGCTTCCTCGCCAGCACGGGCACGTAGTGCCACGGGTCATAGACGGTCTGGTCGCGGCCGAAGCGCCGGGCATGCTCGGCGACGATCTCGCCGTCCTGGCGGATGACGATGCGATCGGCGTAGGCATGGACCTCGACCGGACGGCCGACGGCGCGCGCCGCCACGCTGTACTTGTTGCTGTCGAAGCGCACCAGGCAGGTCTTCGACACCGACGCCGGGACCGCGTGGAAGCCGTCGAACGGCCCGCGATAGCCGACCAGGGACGGACGCTCGTCCTCGAACACCTGCCAGACAGTCCTGTCCTTGAACACCGGGTGGGGATGACGCCGGGCGTAGGCGACGCACTGGTCCAAGAGCCAGGCGTTGAGCTCGTCGTAGGTCTTGAAGCGCAGCCGCGGGGTGAAGAACCGACCGCGGATGATCCCGACCTGGTTCTCGACCTGCCCCTTCTCCCATCCCGCTCCCGGCGTGCATGCTGTCGGTTCGACCAGGTAGTGGCCACACATCTGCACGAAGCGCCGGTTGAACGCGCGCTCCTTGCCGATGAGGACGGTCTGCACCGCCGTCTTCATGTTGTCGTAGATGCCTCGCCGGCAGGCACCCTGGAACAGCCGGAATGCCCGGTCGTGGGCGTCGAACACCATCTCCTGGCTCTCGCGCGGATAAGCGCGGACGAAGAACATTCGGCTGTGGCACAGCCGGACGTGCGCGACCTTGACCTTGGTCGTCACCCCCGCCAGCACCACGTACTCGTGGCTCCAGTCGAACTGATAGGCCTCGCCCGGCGAGAACACCAACGGCACATAGGTCTGCGCCGTCGATGCCGAACGGCGCCACCGCCACGCCTTGGCGTAGCGCCGCACCGCGTCGTAGCCGCCGCCATAGCCCAGACCCTCGAGGGCTTCGGAGATCCGTAGCAGCGTCAGCCGCTCCCGCTTCGACTTGGTCTCGTTGGCCTCCAGCATCCGCTCCAGCTCGGCCGTCCACGGCCCCAGCTTCGGCATCGGCTGGACCCGCCGGTCGTAGGTGAACGCCGTCGCCTGCGAACGGATCACCTTGCGCACCGTGTTGCGCGAGACCTTCACGTCCCGCACGATCTCCTTGATCGGCTTCCCCTTGACGAAATACTCCCGCCGGATCCGCGCTATCGTCTCCACGACCAACATCCCCCACCACCTCGTCCGCCCAAAAACGAGGTGACTTGGACTAGCCAGGCTCAGGGGGTCAAATTTGGACGCCGATCACCCCTCAACAGGGGTCAACTTTGCACGCCGTTCCACACCTGGTCCCGGCACCAGGCGATCAAGGCGGGCGAACCGTAGAAACGGTCGCCCATCAGCACAGGCTTGGCGCTGGCGGGCAGCAACGCCACGACCGCCTCCAATGCCTCGCGCTGCTCGCCAAAGCCGATCGCCCCTCGGGTCTCCTTGATCCGCCATGACAGCGGCAACGCCCGCCCGGCGATCCGCACCGCCACCATCACCGCCTGATGGCGGGCCGTCAACTGGGTCTGGTCCATGATCAGGACAATTTGTTGCCCGCCTGCCCCGACCCGCGCCAGAACGTCGCGTCCGTAAGGCGCCATCACCGCGTCAACCTCGATCAAGTCGTTGCCCAAAAGCCGGCTGATCCACTGATAGCGCATGTCCAGCCGTTCTGCCGCGCGCGGCAGGGACGCCGCCAAGTCCATCAGGTTCGCGCTCCGAACGTCCAGCATCGTCGCCACCAAAAGCGACAGTCCCTCGCGCTGTTTCTTGTTCTGCCCGGCAAGACGCCCCAGCATGTCCTCACCGATCGTCCCCGACAGCATCTCGATACCAACCATCCGTCGAACTCCGCCTGTGAAAAGGGCGGATTCCTTGAATCACATCAAGATTCTACAAGGCAAGCAAAATCTGATGGGTGGTAAGGTGTGGGCCGTCGTCAACGGAGGCACACGATGGGCGAGAATCGAGAGAAGCCGGTTGTCCGACTCAAGCCGTCCTCCTACCAACCGAGCAAGGCCGAGCTCGAGGAGGACGTGGCGATCGAGGCGACGCCGCAGGAACTCCTGCGCGCGGTGGTGCGGGATGTGAGGATCGAAACCGACGACGATGCCTGATCGGAGTCGTTGTTACTCTACTACCTAATCCCCCATGAACTGATGGAGGCCAGGGATGGACCCTGCTGACGAAAGTGGAGACGTCCTGCGATAGGATTTTGATCGCAGGAGGTGCAAATGTCGAAGCAGAATGGGAACAAGGGCCGGCGGTTTGATCGGGCCTTCAAGGAAGAAGCCGTCCGTCTTTTACAGACGAGCGGGCGCAG
Organism: Alphaproteobacteria bacterium; assembly: GCA_965225945.1. Taxonomy (GTDB): domain Bacteria; phylum Pseudomonadota; class Alphaproteobacteria; genus JASLMY01. The sequence goes on from CBDDBZ010000038.1 coordinate 186,051, forward strand.
GCGGCGGCAGATAGCAGGAGATCTTGGGATCAGCGTCAGCGCGCTCGGCCGCTGGGTCACAGAATTGCGTGCGGAGGATTTGCTTTCCGGTCCGCATGAGGATGCAGCGAAGGAGATTACCCGCCTACGCCGAGAGCGTGATCTGGCCCGTCAGGAACGTGATCTGCTAAAAAAAGCGCTGGCCTTCTTCGCCAGGGAAAGTCGATGAGGTTCCGGTTCATCGACGCGGAGAGGGCCGGGTTGGCGATGCCGATATTCCGCCTGTGCAGACTGCTGCAGGTCAGCGTCTCAGGCTTCTACGCTTGGCGCAATCGCGGCCCAAGCCAGCGACAGCTCGATGACATGGTTCTACTCGCTCATGTCCGGGCAGCCTTTCGGCGCAGCCGCGAGAGCTACGGTGCAGAGCGGGTCCATCACGAGCTTGCCGAGAATGGGATTGAGGTTGGACGCCATAGGGTGGCTCGGCTGATGCGGGGAAATGGGTTGTCTCCAAAACGGAAACAGAAGTTCAAAAAGACGACGGACAGCCAGCACAACAAGGCCGTCGCATCGAACCTTCTCGACCAGAACTTCTCCGCCGAGGCACCCAACGAGAAATGGGCTGCCGACATCAGCTATATCTGGACGGCACAGGGCTGGCTGTACTTGGCCGTCATGCTCGACCTCTACTCCCGGCGCGTCATCGGCTGGGCCGTGGGCGCTCGCATGACCAGCGACCTGCCGCTCAGGGCGCTTAACCGTGCTATCGGGCTGCGCCAACCTGGCGCCGGTGTGATCCACCATAGCGATCGGGGAAGCCAGTACTGCTCAGACGCATACCAGACGCGCCTCGGTGAACTCGGTTTCCTCGCCTCAATGAGCGGTAAGGGAAATTGCTATAATAACGCCGTCGTCGAGACCTTCTTCAAAACCATCAAGTCAGAACTGATCTGGAGGACTGTGTTCATGTCAAGAAGCCAAGCTGAAACTGCCATAGCCGGATACATCGATGGGTTCTATAATCCAGTCCGTCGGCACTCGACGCTGGACTTCACAAGCCCCGTCAAATTCGGGGCAGAAGCAATGCAAACGGTGTAGGGCGCCTCCACTTTTCCTGGATGGGTCCAAGTACAGTATGGTGGGAGAAACGGAGGATTCGAGGAATGGCCAGCAAGAAGCCGGACTTCAAGGGCGCGACACCCGAAAAGCTGGCGAAGGCGCTCGCGCGTCCCGTCAAGCGGTCTCGCAGCGGCAAGGCATCGGCCCCACCACCCGCCGAAGACGAAGAGCCGCGAAAGTCCGGCCGGCGGCTGACTCGCAAGCCGGCGTCAAGTTAAGTATGTAATACCAATTGGCCTTGAGGGAGACTCACTTTGAGGATTCCCATGGTGGATGATTTCTGACTCAATTCCGGTGATTCGGAGTTGAGGAGGTTCACCATGGGAGCGGCGATCGGGTTACGAGAGGATTTCGATGCGGCGGAGCTGCGTCGCTTGGCGAAGCTTTCCAAGGATGCCGGCCAGAGCCGCCGGCTCTTGGCTCTCGCGGTGATCTATGACGGTGGGCGGCGGACGGATGCGGCACGGACCGGCCACGTGGGGCTTCAGGTGATCCGAGATTGGGTGTTGCATTTCAACGCCGAGGGCCCGGACGGCTTGATCGATCGCAAGGCGCCCGGTGCGGTGGCGAAGCTCGGACGATGCACAACGCCAGGCGCTGGGGGCACGCGTCGATGCGGGGCCGAACCCGGCGGTCGACGGCGTGGTGCGCTGGCGGCTGAAGGATCTGGCGGGCTGGATCCGGGATATGTTCGCGATCTCGCTCGACGAGACCACGGTGAGCCGGGAATTGAAGGCGATGGGCTCCACGTCGCCGGCCACAGACCTGATCGTTGCTGATGCGCCAACTCATCGGCGCCGGCACCATACGCGCAGGCCGAGGAGGGCGATCATCGAGGTATTTTAAAAAAATGCTCACGCCCACCGGGGATGCTGGTCGCACTGGGGGTCTCGCAAAGCGGCCAGACGGTTTTCGCCGCTGCATTCCGCATCGGAGAGCCGGAGATAGCCACTTAATCAACTGGTGTTGCAGGGAGACTCACTTTGAGGATTCCCATGGTGGATGATTTCGGCTCAATTCCGAAGATTCGGAGTTGAGGAGGTTCACCATGGGAGCGGCGATCGGGTTACGAGAGGATTTCGATGCGGCGGAACTGCGTCGCTTGGCGAAGCTTTCCAAGGATGCCGGCCAGCGCCGCCGGCTCTTGGCTCTCGCGGTGATCTATGACGGTGGGCGGCGGACGGATGCGGCACGGACCGGCCACGTGGGGCTTCAGGTGATCCGAGATTGGGTGTTGCATTTCAACGCCGAGGGCCCGGACGGCTTGATCGATCGCAAGGCGCCCGGTGCGGTGGCGAAGCTCGACGATGCACAACGCCAGGCGCTGGGGGCACGCGTCGATGCGGGGCCGAACCCGGCGGTCGACGGCGTGGTGCGCTGGCGGCTGAAGGATCTGGCGGGCTGGATCCGGGATATGTTCGCGATCTCGCTCGACGAGACCACGGTGAGCCGGGAATTGAAGGCGATGGGCTTCACGAAGATGACGGCGCGTCCGCGCCACCATGCCCAGGAGGAGGGCGTCATCGAGGATTTTAAAAAAATTCCCCGAGCTGGTGGCACAAGCCCGCCGGCGCCTACCCGACGGCACCGAGATAGAAATCTGGTGGCAGGACGAAGCCCGTGTCGGCCAGAAGAACAAGATCACTCGGCGCTGGGCGCGGCGCGGAACCCGGCCCCGCGCACCGCATGACCAGCGCACCAAATCAGCCTATATCTTCGGCGCCATCTGTCCCGAACGCGGCGTCGGCGCCGCCCTCGTGCTCCCCCACTGCGACACCCAGGCCATGCAGCTGCATCTGGAGGAGATCTCCTCCCGGGTAGGCGCGCGCGCGCATGCCCTCCTGCTCCTCGATCAGGCGGGTTGGCACACCACGGACAAGCTGAAGATCCCCGCCAACGTTACCCTCCTGCCCCTGCCACCACGCTCGCCGGAGCTCAATCCGACCGAAAACATCTGGCAGTTCATGCGCGACAACTGGCTGTCCAACTTGGTCTTCCAATCCGACGAGCAGATCATCACCTCCTGCTGCGAAGCCTGGAACAAGCTCATCGATCAACCATGGAACATCACGTCCATCGGGCGGCGTAAATGGGCGCATGAGTTCTGATTAATGCCGATTGGTATTAGTGTCCCGATTCCGAAGTTCGCATGATTTTCGCCTGCTGTTCAGCGATTTCGATTGTTCGGAGGCAGAACCGCTGGATGGCGCCGAGGATGTCATCGGCGGATTTGGTCCATTTGAAGGGTTTGGGGTTCTGGTTTGTCGTGTCGATGTAGTCGAGGATGGTGCGCTCCAACTCCTTGGTGGAGCGATGGACGCCGCGCCTGATCTGCTTGTCGGTCAGCAGCCCGAACCAGCGCTCGACCTGGTTGAACCAGGAGGCGCTGGTGGGTGTGAAATGGGCCTGCCAGCGCGGCCGTTTGGCGAACCAGTCGCGGATCGCCTTGGTCTTGTGGGTCCCGTAGTTGTCCATGACGATGTGGATGTCGAGATCACCAGGGACGTTCGCCTCGACGAGGTCGAGGAATTTGCGGAACTCTCGGGCCCGATGGCGCGGGAAACATTTGCCGATGATCTCTCCCGTGGCGATGTCGAGGGCCGCGAAGAGAGAGGTCGTGCCGTGGCGCTTGTAGTCGTGGCTGCGCCGCTCCGCCTGCCCGGGGCGCATCGGCAAGAGGGGCTGGGAACGGTCCAAGGCCTGGATCTGGCTCTTTTCGTCGACACAGAGAACCAGGGCACGATCCGGCGGCGCCAAATACAGACCGACGATGTCGCGGACCTTCTCCACGAAGAAGGGATCGCTCGACAGCTTGAAGGTCTCCGAGCGATGCGGCTGCAAGCCGAAGGCCCGCCAGATGCGATGAATGGTCGAGGGCGCGTGGCCGCTCGCCCGCGCCATCGAGCGAAGGCTCCAATGGGTCGCGTCCGGCGGCGTCTCTTCCAGCGTCAGCCGGACCGCTTCCGCGATGGCGTCATCGCCGATTTGACGCGGCGCGCCGGGGCGGGGTTCGTCGTACAGACCGTCGAGGCCCTCCGCCGCATAGCGGCGACGCCACTTGCCCACGGTGTCCGCGCTCGCCTCGAGACGAACGGCGATCTCCTTGTTCTCCAACCCTTCCGCCGCCGCCAAGACGATCCGAGCCCGCCGCGCAAGCCCCTGCGACGTCTTGCGACGACGAGACAGCGCCTCCAATTCGGCGCGCTCGTCATCGCTCAAAGAGATCGTCACCGCCACTCTCGCCATCAATCGCGCCTCCTGAAAACAAATAGAGACATAATCATACCAATTTATCGATCAGGACACTAGGCTCGAATAGGTCTTGAAGGCGAGGGCGAATAGAATGCGATTCCTTCTCACAGCTGTCTTGGTATTTTTCACGCTCGGCGGCGCCGCGCAAGCGGAGACGTTTCTGGGTGAGTTGGATATTTTGCTGAACACGCACCCGCGTCTTCAGGCTTCCGGCGCGGCGATTCGTTCCTCGGAGTCCGGCGAGGGGATCGTCAGAAGCGGTTTTCTCCCCGTGCTGACGGTGACGGGGGATATCGGCGCCGAGGAGACGGACAGTCCGGCGACGCGGGCGGCGGGTGGCGATTTTGAGTCGGATCGTTATTCGAGCTCGGTGTTTCTGACCTTGAACGTGTTCGACGGCTTCCAGACCACGAGTGACTTGAGCGCGGCGCGTCAGGCGACGGGGGTCGCGGCCCAGTCGCACCGCGGCACGGTACAGACGGTGATCCTGGAGGCGGCGACGAGCTATCTGGACGTGCTGCGGCAAGGCACGCTGGTGGCGCTTTCGCGGGCCAACGAGCAGACCATCCAGGAGCAGTTGTCGCTGGAGGACGAGCGGGTTCGGCTCGGCTCGGGGATCAAGGTCGACGTGTTGTTGGCGAAATCTCGGCTGCAGGTCTCGAAGGAGCGTCGGACGGCGTTCGAGACCTCGCGCGCGGATGCCTTGAGCCGTTTCGAGCAGGTTTTCGGCCATCCGGCGGCGGCCGGCGCGTTGAAGCCGCCGGCGCTGCCGGAGGCGGCGTTGCCGGGGAGCCTGGGGACGGCGCTGGAGCAGGTGACGTCGTCGCATCCCGCGGTGCTGACCAGCCAGCGCCAGATCGACCGGGCGAACGCGCTGAGGCGCTCGGCGAGGGGCGGTTTCTTCCCCAAGCTGGACCTGGTGGCCCAGCACAACGTGGAGGACGACGTCGACGGCGTGGTGGGGACGCGGCGCGACCACGCGGTGCTGGCGCGGGTGACCTGGGAGCTCTTCAGCGGCTTCAAGACCAAGTCGCGGGTCAGCCAAGCGGCGGCGGAATATTCGGCGGCGGTGGAGAATGCGCGTTTCGTCGACCGCGAAGCCCGCGAGGAGGTGGCGCTGGCGTGGCACCAGATGGGCAGCGCGGCGGCGCGGCGCGATCTGCTGGCCAACGCGGTGACGATCGCGGCCGAGGTCTTCGCGGCGCGGCAGAAGCTTCTGGAGGCGGGCCAGGAGACCCCGCTCAATGTGCTGGACGCGGAAAACGAGAAGCTGAACGCCTGCATCAACCTGGTGAACGCGGACTTCGAGCATCGGGTCTCGGTCTATCGGGTTCTGTTCACGGTGGGCCGTTTGGAGCGCGAGGTGGTGGGCACGGCGGGCGAGGTCGGCCCGAGCCTGGCGGAGAGCTTGCCGGAGAGCGCCGAGGCCTGCGGTTTCGCGAGTTAGGGCCAAAACGCCCACTGGCACCCGAATGGGGGGTGACAAGCAATTCTTGATCGCGGATACTGAGACCCGATAGCCGTCCCCGCGCGGGCGGCGATGGTGGGTCCGAGGAGCCGGGTGGGATGAGCCGAAGCGGAAACTTCGATCGGGGCGGCGCCATCGGCGTCGCGCCGGGGGCGGCGGAATATGCGCTCGTTCTGCAGGCCGGCTCGGCCCTCGACGGCAAGCTGGTGGTGCCGCTCGCCGATTTCCTGCTCGGGGCCGAGTTCACCCGATCGGGCATGAACCTGGAGATCCGGGGCCAGGACGGCACCCGGGTACTGATCCGGGACTATTTCCAACATGACGAGGTGGCGGACCTGTGGACGCCCGGGGGCGCGGTGCTCTCGGGCGAGCTGGTCGCGCGCCTGGCGGGCCCGGTGGCGGAAGGCTGGGCCCAGGCGGCGGGTTCGCCCGCGCGCCCGATCGGCGTCGTCGAGCAGGTGGTCGGCGAAGTGCGGGCGGAGCGGGCGGACGGCGCAAGCGTCTTGCTGACCGAGGGAAGCTCGGTCTTCCAGGGCGACGTGGTGACGACGGGGGCGGGCGCGCGGCTCGGCATCCGCTTCGCCGACGACACCGCCTTCGCGATGGAGGGCGACGGGCGGATGGTGCTGGACGAGCTGGTCTACGACGCCGGCTCCGGGTCCGGCTCGGCCAGTTTCTCGATCCTGCAGGGCGCCTTCGTCTTCGTCACCGGCCAGATCGCCCTGAGCGATCCGGACCGTTTCGAGGTGAAGACGCCGCTGGCGACGATCGGCGTTCGGGGCACGGTGTTCGGCGGCGTCCTGGGCGAGCGGCTGGACGTCTATTTCGACGACGGCTTCGGCTTCGTCGTGAACCAGGCGGGCCGACAGGATATCGACGAGGGCCAGAACCTGACGGTGCTGGCGGCCAATCAGTTGCCGAGCGTGCCGGTGGCGACGCCGCCGGGCCTGTTCGACCAGATCTTCACGCTCTCGCTGGGGGTCCTTCCGATCACGCCGTTCACGCCGCCGGGCCGACGCGGCGACATCCAGGACGGCGATCAGCCCGACCAGCAGGAGGCCACCGCGCCGACCACGGGCTTCGTCGAGGCGACGACCGAGGCCGGTGACGCGACCGCGGGAGGGACGATCATCCCGGTCGTAGTCCCTGTCATTCCGCCCCCGCCCCCGTAGTCCCTGTCATTCCGCCCCCGCCCCCTGTCATTCCGCCCCCGCCCCCTGTCATTCCGTCCCCGCCCGTAACCAACCAGGGCACGACGTCGGATCCCTTCGCCGGCACGGCCGGTCCCGACGAGATCACCGGTAGCGCCGGCGCCGACAACATCACCGGCCTTGGCGGCGACGACACCCTGACCGGCATTGCCGGCAACGATACCATCGACGGCGGTGCCGACAACGACTTCATCGACGGCGGCGGCGGCAACGACACCTTGGACGGCGGCGCGGGCAACGACGTGATCGTCGGCGGCACCGGCACCGACACCGCGATCTTCAGCGGCGGGCCGGCCGATTACACCTTTGCGTCTGCGTCGGGCAGCGTCATCGTCGAGGGCCCGGACGGCAGCGACACGCTGACCGGCGTCGAGTTTCTGGAGTTCACCGACGGGACCACCGCGGCGCTGATCAGCAGCGCGATCGAGCTCGCGGGTGGTGTCATCAACATCGCCATCGTGCTCGACACCTCGGGTAGTATGATCAGCAGCATCGGTTTCACCGACGTCGACGGCAACACCGCCTCGGTGCAACGTATCGTGGCGTTGAAGAACTCGACCATCGCCACGCTGACGGATCTGGCGAATTCGGGGGCGGAGGATGTCCGCGTCAACATCGTCGAATTCAACTCGTCCGCGTTGGTCCTGGGCACCTTCGACCTGATCAGTGGCGGTACGCCGAGCACGGGCCCGGGCAGCCAACTAGAGGCGGCTATCAATGCCGTCAACGGCCTCAACGCCAGCGGCGGCACCAACTTCACGGCAGGTTTGACTGCGGCCGAGGAATTTATCGGTTCTGCGCACAGTACACGACTCGTTCATGCTGGCTTTGGCCTGGGCACCTGGACTGGTGGTTTTCCGGGGACGAGGAAACGAATCAGCTCAATGGCTTGACGCCTGTCGATAGGATTGACGAGCTGTCGCCTTATCCACTCGAAACCGTATCGGAAGATGGATTTTGCCATCCTTTTGTGGGTTTTGAGGCGGATCGGCTCGGCCTCGTGGAGCCAATCGCCGACTTTGTGCGCCCAGCAGAAGGTGATGGAAAGGACGGCGGTGAGCTTGGAGATGCGCTCCGGGTCGGTCATGTGGGTGTCTTCGAGGTTGAAGCCACGGGTTTTCAAGGCGGCGAAGAGGGTCTTGATTTGCCAGCGCTGGGCGTAGATGGCCAAGGCCTCCTCGGGCGCGTCGTTGGTCACGACGATCAACAGTTCGCCGGTCTTGAGATGGAGCGCGGCGACGAAGACGGGCCTGGCCTTGGGTTTTCTGGCCTCCGAGAGGCGCCTGGCGTTGGAGAGGATGCGGCTTTCCCCGGGTTTGAGGTCGCGAAACAGCTCCCTCGCCTTGACCATGCGACCACGCGTGTTGGCGATCTTGATGTTGGATCGGATGCGGATGTGAAAGGGGATGGCCTTTTCCTGCAACCATGCCAGCCAGGCGTCGCCGATGAATTCCCGGTCGGCCAGGAGGCTGGCGATCTTGTCGACCCCGAAGAGCCGGAGGACGTGTTCGAGGATCGCGATCCGCTCCTTGGTATTGGAATTGCCCGCCTTGTCGAGCACCCGCCAGCACACGGGAATGGCGATGGCGCGGTTGACGATGCCGATCATCAAGATGTTGTAACTACCCAGGTACCCCGCTCCTGACCGCGAGAGGATGATGTAGGTGGTCGCCGGGGCCGGGTTTCCGCCGCCGCGTCGTTGATCGTCTCTTGACTCCATAGAATCGGGCGTCTATGGGTTGCGCTCTCGTGTGACGGGAGCGGCGCGTGGAATATTTTGGGTCGAAGGCGACGAGCGGTCTGTGCCAGGCGCTGATTGCGCTGATGCCGCCGCACAGCGTTTACATCGAGAGCCACCTGGGGGGCGGTGCGCTGATGAAGCGCAAGCCAACGGGCGTGCGCTCGATCGGCATCGACCGCGATGCGCAGGCGCTCGAGGCCTTTGCCTGTGACTACCCGGTCGAGTTGGTGCATGGCTGTGCCCATGCCTTTTTGGCCTCGTTCCCGTTTCTGGGCCCGGAGCTGGTCTACAGCGATCCCCCCTATCTGCACGCGACCCGCCGTTCGGCACGGCGCTATCGCTTCGACTACGAGGAGGTCGACCATGTCGCGCTCCTGGACCTGCTCAAGGATCTGCCCTGCCAGGTGATGGTCTCGGGCCATCCCTCGGCGCTCTATGACGAGATGCTGGCGGGCTGGCGCAGTCTGGCGCTGCAGGTGACGACCCAGGCCCAGGTGCGGACCGAGGTCGTGTGGTTCAACTTCGCGCCCGACCGGGTGCATTGGGCGAGCTACGCAGGCCGGAACTTCACCGACCGCCAGCGCATCAAGCGTAAGGCGGCCAACTGGGGCCGGCGTTACAAGGCCTTGCCGGCGGGCGAACGCCTCGCGGTGCTGGCCGCCATGATGGCCGTCGATGCCGAGGACCCGTGACGCTGTCGCGCTGGCACGAGGACCTCGCCGCCCATGACGAGGCCTTCGCGTGCCTGCAAGATCTTCTTGACCCCTCATCCTTCGCAATCACAGTCGTCAAGGCCTTCCGGGAATGGGGCCAGGGGCTGTTGCGCCTGGCCACGGCGCTCGTCCGGGAGAATGCCGCGCTCGAGCGGGAGAACGCGACCCTGCGGGACCGCATCGCCGAGCTCGAGCGGAGCGCGGCGCTTGACAGCACCACCAGCAGCAAGCCGCCCGCCAGCGACGGCCTGCGCAAGAAGAGCGGAACCCAGAGGCGCACCCGAAGCCAGCGCGGCAAGTCCGGCAGGCCAAGCGGCGGCCAGCCGGGCCACAAGGGAACGACGCTGGCGCGGACCGAGAGCCCGGACCATGTTGTGGATCATGACCCCTCCGCCTGTTCGGGCTGCGGCGCACCGCTGTCGGACGCCGACCGTCACCGCGCGCCCGTCTGTCGACAGGTCTTCGATGTGCCCGAGCCACGCCCCCTGGAGGTCACCGAACACCGCGCCCATCGCTGCCTCTGCGGCGCCTGCGCCACCGTGACAGGAGCCGTCTTCCCGGACGGCGTGACCGCCCCGGTCCAGTACGGGCCACGCATCACCGCCTGGGTGAGCTACCTGCTGTACGCCCAGTTCGTTCCCGAGAAGCGCTTGGCCGAACTCATGAGCGACCTCTTCGCAGTGTCCATCTCCACAGCCACGATCACCGCCATGGGCCGGCGAATCGCCAGGCGCTTCGAGCCCTTCCTCGCCCATGTCGCAGACGTGATCCGCACAGCGGTCCCGGTCAAGCACCTCGACGAAACCGGCCTGCGGATCGCCGCCCGTACCCGCTGGCTCCACGTGCTGTGCACCCCATTCCTGACCGTCCTGCGCATCGGCGCGGGACGCGGCGATGTCGAAAAGGACCTCGAAGGCATCCTCATCCATGACGATTACGCCGCCTACTTCACCCTCAAGGGCGTGCGCCACGGCGCCTGCAACGCCCATCACCTGCGCGAACTCCAGGCCCTGATCGACATCGAGAAGGAAGACTGGGCAAAGAGCATGCACCGCCTCCTTGAGCGCGCACACAGGGCTACCCGCTTCTCCCGTGAGAACGGCCGCGACGTGCCCGCCTCCCTGGTGGCCCGGATCTCGCGGGCCTGGGCCCGCATCCTCGACCACGCCATCGCCTTCCACGAGGCGCAGCCGCCGCTCCGGACCGGCAAGCGCGGACGAAAGAAACGCCGCATCGGTCATAACCTCGCGCTCCGCCTCCGCAAGCACAAGGAGGGATGCCTGCGATTCCTCACCGACCCGCGCACGCCGTTTACGAACAATGAGGCCGAACGTGACCTCCGAATGGCCAAGCTGCGCCAGAAGATCTCCGGTGGCTTCCGCTCCGAGAGGGGTGCCTACAACTTCGCCAGAATGCGTGCCGTCATCGCCACCGCCCGAAAGCAAGGCTGGAACGTCCTCCAGACCCTGGTGCATCCCGATCCGATGCAACTAATCCCCCAACTGCGCCTCTGAGAACACCGGCACCGCTACCAGCCCGGACCCCCACGATCCCTCACATACAAACGCTCGGGCCAATCAGACCTGGGTAGTTACAAGATGTTGACGTCGCGGCGACCCAGCCGCCAGTTGGTCCGGTCCATGGTCAGCCGCCACGGCCCCGCCTGGAGCCCCATCATCGCGACCAGGAACTCGGCGAGGCGATCGTAATCGAAATCGACTTGCTCGAAAAACCGTTGCAGGCGCCGATAGTTGGAGCTGGATCGCGCGCGCCCCGGAAAGTGGCAGGCCAAGTGAGAGAGGTTCACCGTCCGGGCGACGAACACGCCGAAGACCAAGACGCAAAGGCTCTCCAGACGGCTCTTGCGAAAGGCGAAGCCGCATCGTAGCGTCTCACGCAGGGCGTTGATCGGGTTGTCGCGCATGATTTCCCTCTTGACTCGTCGTGGAGTGAATCGGGAATCCTACACCCTTTTCAACGTCCTACGTAAATGCCGTCGTGTACCATGGTCGGCGGGTCAAGTTCCCTGTTATGCAGGGAAATTACAGGGAAAATTGCCGAATTTGGCCGATATCGGCGGAATCGAGGCCTCAATCGCCGCAGTTTTCTGCCGTTCTTGATGCGATTTCCCTAACCACCCGAACAGGGAATTATGTCGCCGTATCAGGGAAACAGCAGGGAATTTGTCCTTGCACGGCCAACAGGTGATTTTACCCGCTCAGCGCCTTCCGGTCCCTGCTCGGAATCGCTGGCGATGTCACCGCTCCCACTTCCGCGGAGCTTTACTCGGGCGATTGGGAGCACCCTAAATGTCGTGGGTGTGGGTGAAAACCGGAGAGGCACGCCTCAAGATTTGGATGCGCTCTCGCCACTGTCACCAAATACGCGGCGGGCCGTCAGTATTGATCTGTAGATGCCGTCGAGCCGCTCGTCAGCAACGATTTTAACGGAACCGGTATAGCAGAGATTGTCCATTAATATGCGAACCAAGCTGCGGCGATTTTCCATCGTCTCGTCATCCGACAACATGGTTTTGGTAGATAGCGTCGTATCGCTTAGGGAGTTTCCTGGTGTCGGGTGCATTGTCCGTGTCCTCGGGCGGCTGTCCGATTGCCTCGTGGTGACTTGTAAATGGTTGGTCCGCACCAACCAGCAAGTGATCGCGGTCACGTCACATGCCGCGACGACCGCCCCTAGCAAGGCGCCGACCCCCCCCCAGCGGTTGTAATCGGCGGAGCAAAAATACACCACTGAGGCGGCCGGGTTGTCTGGCTGCGGGCGGAGAGAAAATCCGCCACTGGGTAGCCTTTCATCGTCTGGATGGAAGGCTGGAGGATGTACTCAGTGGACCTTTACCTGAAGATCCGGCTTGCGTGTCGGCATGACGGCCTGAGCGGGCGTGAGGCGGCCCGCCAATTTGGGGTTGATCGGAGGACGGTGGCGAAGATCCTGGCGAAAAAGGGTGTGCTGTGAGATGGACGACTTTCACCCGCGCATTCAATGATGCGGGATACCCGACCGAGAATGCGCGAGGCCTTTGGGCCGCGATTACAGAGGACGGTTGGCCAATAATCACCGTCTGGGCAGAGCGCGCGCGCAGAGAAGGGGATCAATTCGTCCTCGTCGATGATCGCGGAGCAGACCATCCGTCGCGCGAGGCCAGGGGCTGGGCCAGAAAGGCGAAGGCGCTGCAGTGGGCAGTCGATGAAAGGGACGGCGAATGTCGCGTGGTCTACGTTTATGGAGAGCCAGGCGGGATAGATCGCCCCGGCAAACCAGAAGGTGCGACCTACAAAGGCGTATGGCGCGTGACGTATTACGATCCGGCATCCGGCGCACATCGGATCGAGAGTGTGGACCTCCAGGGAAAGTGTTTGTAGGGCCTCGCGTATTGCGCCATGGTCGAAGCCAACGCGGACAGCATCGCCGCCGAGGCGGCCGAGCTGCATGGCCTTGACCTGTCGGCCTCCCGTCCGGCTCTCGTGGTCGCCGCGCCCGACGACTACTGGGCCGGGTACCTGGGCCACCCGAGGGCCGGACGGTGGCTCCTGGCCCTCCGGAGCTTGATTGCGGGCCTATCCGACGCGTTGAGCATGGAGGCGCACCTCGTCGCGTTGCAGGATGCTGACTTCGAGATGGGCCTCGGCGGCCAGCCCGCCCGACTCACCGGCGAGTGTCGGCTACTGTCGGTCGACCAGCTGCTGGACAGCCGCTGATGTCCTCGGACCACAGCAGCTATGTTTCGGCTGTCGTCGCCCGGCTGTGGGACTACGCGGGGCGTGAGTTCGGCGACCAGCCAGAGCTGCTGGAGTCGGCCGAGCCGTCGCCGACCCGCCCGCCAGTGTTCGCCGCCGGCGCCGCCGAGCACAACCTCCTGTATCCGTCGGACGCCCTGGCTGAGGTCCGGCGGGCGATCGTCGACGCCATACCCCGGGCCGAGCGACACCGCCACTTCGCCAGCATGCGTAGCTCGCAGGCTCTGGCGCAAAGCGTCTTCGGATCGCTCGTGGCGCTCGGCAAGGTGGGCATGCTGGCTGGCCTGACCACGGACGACGGGCTGCCGGCGTTCTTCGACGACGTGGCGCGGAGTCACGTCCAGATGGAATACGCCGTCGGTCATCTTGGCGAACCGAGGCCTACCCAGTTGGACGTGTGGTTCAAGGGGGAGCGTCGGGTCGCGGTCGAGTGCAAGTTCACCGAGCCGGAGTTCAATCGGTGCTCCCGACCCACCATGCGGCCGGGCCGTGACAAGAACTACGAGCGCGACCACTGCGACGGCACCTATACCCGCCAGCGCGGGCGGCGGGCGCGCTGCTCGCTGACCGAGATCGACGTCCGGTACTGGCAGCACCTGCCGGAGCTGTTCGACTGGCCTCCGGACCGGGACATGAGCCCGTGCCCGCTGCGCGGCACCTACCAGCTGGCCCGAAACGTCCTCGCCGCCTGCGTCCGGCCAGACGGGACGGTCGACGTCGGGGGCGGCCATGCCCTGGTCGTGTACGACGACCGCAACCCGGCCTTCCGGACCGGGGGCGAGGCCGAACAGCAGCGGTCGGCGGCGATCCATGGGCTGGCCCATGCCGGTCTGTTGCGCCGCTGCTCCTGGCAGAGGCTCGCAGGGCACATCGTTCGGGCGTCTGGACTGAGTTGGCTTGTCGATGGGCTCGCAGCCAAATATGGGATCGAGCCATGTCGGGAGTTGGGGGTACAGTCCCCGTCAAGCAGACATGGTCCCCAGGCTCACTGATAGCCATAGAACGAAACCGCTTTCAGCGGTAGTTCGTGGTGCCGGGCGGTGAGGTCGGTGGCGTAACGGATGGGTCGATCCTGTGTTGAGGTTTGGAGTTCCGAAGCTCACGCAACACGGGAGCAGACCCATGACCGATAGTGACAAGACCATCAGCCCGCTGCGCCAGCGCATGATCGACGACATGGTGCTTCGCGGCTTCAGTGCCAACACGCAGCGCGGCTACATCAGTGCGGTGGCCGGCTTTTCCGACTTTCTCGCACGCTCTCCGGATCGGGCGGAGGCGGAGGATCTCAGGCGCTATCAAGTGCATATGCGCAAAGCAGGCGCATCGGCGACGACGATGAACGCGGCGGTCTCGGCATTGCGGTTCTTCTTCGGCGTCACGCTCGGCCGAGGCGACGCCGAGATCGGCATGACGACGGTGGCAATGCCGCGCAAGCTGCCGGTGATCCTGAGCGTCGAGGAAATGGCGCGGCTTCTCGATGCCGCCCCCGGTCCCAAATACAAGGCGGCCTTTTCGCTGGCCTATGGCGCCGGCCTGCGCGCTTCGGAGGTGGTCCATCTCAAGGTCCCGGACATCGACAGCAACCGCAAGACGCTTCGCATCGAGCAAGGTAAGGGCCGCCGAGATCGCTACGCCATGCTCTCGGATCGCGCCGTCGAGCAGCTCAGGGTCTGGTGGTTGCTTGGCCGCGCCCGCGGCGTGATGCTGCCCGGCGGTTGGCTGTTTCCAGGCCAGAACCCGGTCAACCCGTTGACCACCCGCCAGCTCCGTCGCGCCCTCGATGGCGCCAAGGCGGGGGCGGGGATCGAGAAGCGGATCTCGCTTCACACGCTGCGCCACTGCTTCGCCACCCATCTCCTCGAACAGGGCGTCGACATCCGCGTGATCCAGGTTCTACTGGGGCACAAGAAGCTGGAGACCACGGCTCACTACACCCAGGTCGCCAGCACCACCTTGCGGCGCGCCAAGAGCCCACTGGACCTGCTCGAGCCGCCGACGCCCAAGACCAAGCGCAAGCCGCCGAAGTGAGCCGGCGGCCTCGGTGCCGCGTCCCGCGCTCGAGGTCCAGGACATCTTCCGCGACCACGGGCCCGGCTTCCGTCGGGCCCGGGCCGGTCGTCTGAGCCTCGGCCAACTGAAGGTCATGTCGGCGATCGAGTGTTGCCGCACCGCCGCGCTCGGCGGTCATGTCGCGGCCTGCGAGGACTGCGGGCAGAACCACATCGCCTACAATTCCTGTCGCAACCGCCATTGTCCCAAATGCCAAGGCCAGGTCGCGCGCGAATGGCTGGCGGCGCGAGAGGCCGAACTGCTCTCCGTCCCCTACTACCATCTCGTCTTCACCCTGCCAGCGGCGATCGCCGACATCGCCTATCAGAACAAGTCGGTGATCTACGATATCCTGTTCAAGGCGAGCGCCGAGACCATGCTCACCATCGCCGCCGATCCCAAGCATCTCGGCGCCAAGATCGGCATCACCGCCGTGCTCCACACCTGGGGCTCGGCCATGACCCACCATCCCCACATCCACATGATCGTGCCGGGTGGCGGAATCTCACCTGACGGTAGCAGTTGGATCTCTTGCCGGCCCGGCTTCTTCCTGCCCGTCCGCGTGCTCTCGCGCCTCTTCCGCCGCCTCTTCATCGAGAAGCTCCTCGCCGCCCACGAGGCAGGGCGCCTGAAGTTCTTCACCGACCACACCAGCCTCGCCGAGCCGGCGGCCTTCCGTGTCTTCCTCGCACCGATGCGCAAACAAGAATGGGTCGTCTACGCCAAGCCGCCCTTCGGCGGACCAGAGGCCGTGCTCGCCTATCTCTCCCGCTACACCCACCGTGTCGCCATCTCGAACAGCCGCCTGGTCAGCTGCGACAGCCAAGGCGTCATCTTCAAGTACAAGGACTACCGGCGCAAAGGACGCGAGCGCTACAAGACCTTGCCCCTGGCCGTGCCCGAGTTCATCCGCCGCTTCCTCCTCCATGTCCTGCCCTCGGGCTTTCACCGCATCCGCCATTACGGCCTCTTCGCCAACGGCGGTCGCACCCGCAACATCTCCCTTGCCCGCGAACTGCTTGCCATGCCGGCACCGGAGAGTGAGGCCGACGATGCCGCGAGTGACGATGATACCGAACCGCCGTCCCTCTCAGAGCCCTGCCCGCAGTGCGGCGGCCGTATGATCGTCATCGAGCGCTTCGAGGCCGGCGCCCAACCACGCGCCCCGCCCCGTGCACGGCCCCTGGCCAGGGCCACGGCAGCATGACCGACACCGCTTCGAATAACGCTATTGCCGCCGCTCACCCGCGGCCACGATCCCGCTCGCCGCAACACCATCGAGCGCGCAGGGAACCACCTGCGAGACCCGCCGGCATCGACCCGAAGTCGCCATCAAACCACCCTGCCGGTGTCGTCGCCAATCAGATCCGAGCCATCCAGCAGCGCCGGCCACCCGAGAAAGCTGGCCCGCCGCTCGCAAATCCCCATAGACCGAGCGTGCCGCACCGCCGAGCCTAGTCCTGCCCGCGGTTTCCTCCCTTAAGCGTTGTCGGACACCTGCCGATCCAGTCCGCCGGATGCAACCCCTGCGCCTCGGCAGGTGTCCGACAACGCTTAACATAACGCTATTGCCGCCGCTCACCCGCGGCCACGATCCCGCTCGCCGCAACACCATCGAGCGCGCAGGGAACCACCTGCGAGACCCGCCGGCATCGACCCGAAGTCGCCATCAAACCACCCTGCCGGTGTCGTCGCCAATCAGATCCGAGCCATCCAGCAGCGCCGGCCACCCGAGAAAGCTGGCCCGCCGCTCGCAAATCCCCATAGACCGAGCGTGCCGCACCGCCGAGCCTAGTCCTGCCCGCGGTTTCCTCCCTTAAGCGTTGTCCGACACCTGCCGATCCAGTCCGCCGGATGCAACCCCTGCGCCTCGGCAGGTGTCCGACAACGCTTAACATACGACAACGCTTAACATAGGAAATTTGGAACTGGCCCATCGTCTGTAGATTGCGAGATAGTTTGTCGTTAAGGTTTCTCGGGAGGGAGGAGTTCTATGTCCGACGCCAACCTATGGGATCTGAGCGGTAATGCCGCAGAGCAATACGAGAAGATTCCAGCTCGATACATTTTAGGACCATGGGATCCCTGTCTTGTCGAGGCTGCCGAAATTCAGCGCGATGAGAGAGTATTGGACATCGCTTGCGGGACAGGTGTGGTTACGCGTGCTGCCGCGGAGAGACTTGGTCCAGCAGGTCACGTTACGGGTCTGGATTTGAACGAAGGAATGCTCGAAGTCGCAAGATCATTGGGAGATTCCGGCAGCAGTAATATCGCCTGGGTACAGAACAGCGCGACTGAAATCGATTTTTCCGACGACAGTTTTGATGTTGTCTTGTGCCAACAAGGTTTACAGTTTTTTGCAGATCAACGGAGAGGGCTGCGAGAAACGCATCGTGTTCTGCGAGGTGACGGTCGAACGTACTTTAGCGTTTGGCGCGGGGCAGGTCCCTATAACGATGCGTTGGGCGGTGCACTCTCGAAGCACATCGATGAGGATACGTCACAGAGATATTTAGCCTCCCGCGAAGTGCCCGATGCCAATGCGCTCCAGTCGATGTTTAACGACACAGGCTTTAGGCAAGTGAGCATCACGCCTATTGATATGGAGGTGCGTTTGCCCGAGATCGAAAAATTCATTCTGGCGCACCTCCGAGGAACGCCTGTTGCTGGCGCGGTCGAAGCACTTTCTGAAGATGCACAATCTGCAATCGTGGAGGCCGCCGTTAGAGACCTTTCAAAATTTGCTGACGGCTCTGATGTGATTGTGCCTGATACCATAAATCTTGTGTCGGCAAGAAAGTAAAGGCTAGCTCGGAACCAAGCTAACTTCCGGGTTGGGTCACGAATCTCTGTCAAGCATCTTGTATTGGAGCGTCCGGACCTGGGGGTGCTCCCGACGTCGATTCGGTGAAAGCTGACATTTTCCCGCGAGTGTCTGCTGTTGGGGGTAGGGTATCGTCCGACCTTGGTGAATGGCTATGGAGGTACGGATGAGGTTAGCAGGAAAGGTCGCGCTGATCAGTGGCTCGGCGCGAGGAATGGGTGCCGAGGGAGCCAGGCTGTTCGCCCGGGAGGGCGCGCGGGTCGTGCTCGGCGACGTGCGCGACGAGGCGGGAGAGCAGGTCGTGGCGGAGATTCGCGAGCAGGGCGGCGAGGCGACCTACGCGCGCCTGGACGTGTCCGACGAGGCGGCATGGCGGGAGGCCGTGGCAGACGCGGAATCGACCTACGGGCAGTTGGACATTCTGGTCAATAATGCCGGCATCGTCAGCTACAGCAAAGGCGACGACGACAGCATCGAGGACTTCGACCGGCTTATGGAAGTCAACGCCAGGGGGACCTACGTCGGCATGCGCGCCGCCATACCGGCCATGCGTCGCGCGGGCGGCGGCTCCATCGTCAACATCTCATCGATTTCGGGTCTGGTCGGTCAGAGGCACGTCCACGCGGGATACAACGCCTCGAAGGGCGCGGTGTGCATCATGACCAAATCGATGGCGGTGCAGCACGCCCAGGATGCCATTCGCGTCAACTCGGTGCATCCGGGGCCCATCCAGACCGACATGACCAAGGAAGCTTGGATGGACCCGGAGCGTCGCCGACGGACCGAGCAGAGCACCCCGCTCGGCCGCTACGGGCTACCGCTCGACGTAGCTTACGCCGTGCTCTTCCTGGCATCGGACGAAGCGGCGTACATCACGGGCGCCGAGCTGGTCGTGGATGGCGGCTACACGGCGCAGTAGCACCAAAGCCGATAAAACGGTGCGCCCAATGTAACGCCCAAATCCGCGCCCGCTTCGCACACGCGCGAGGACGATCTCAACCGCTATGTCGAGGGTTTCCACCACGGCTGGGGTTGGATTCCTCGTTAGGACTATATCGTGAGTTAGCTCGGCCTTCGCCATCCACAAACAAATTTGCTTTGGCCTTATTCTGGCATCAGCAGGGAATACAGCCAGCACCTCGCATCGCCGTCATTGGAACCCGGGAGCCCAGCGACGATGGCTTTCGCCGGGCGCGAAGGATTACCGAGCTACTGGTCGAGAAGGGCTATACCTTCGTTTCCGGTCTCGCCGCCGGGATCGATGGCGCCGCGCACCGGACCGCGATCGAAGCCGGCGGCCGTACGATTGCCGTCATCGGCAGGTCGATCTAACTGGCCTATCCGATCGAGGACGCCGCGCTTCAGGATCGGATCGCCGACGACCATCTGCTGATCCCACAGGTTCCGGCGCTTCGGTATGCCGCTCAGGA
This sequence comes from Alphaproteobacteria bacterium, assembly GCA_965225945.1. Taxonomy (GTDB): domain Bacteria; phylum Pseudomonadota; class Alphaproteobacteria; genus JASLMY01. The sequence continues at coordinate 205,592 of CBDDBZ010000038.1, forward strand.
TCCCGGTCGAAACCGCTACTTCTTCCCCGAGCGCAACGCGACAATGAGCGCCTTGACGAAGGCCAGCATCATCGTCGAGGCGGGGGCGACCTCCGGTACCCTCGCGCAGGCCCGAGCCGACTTCCATCAAGGTCGGAAGCTCTTCATCCTGAACCCGTGCTTCGAAACATCCGGTCTGACGTGGCCGGCCAGGCTGGAACACGAACATGGCGCCATTCAGGTGCGTGAGCCTGATGACATCTGGTCCGCTCTCGCCTGAAACGTCGAGAGAAACGCGACTGGGCGATGGCGGCATGGAAGGCCAGGCTGTACGATTTTGGGTGATCGCTGCCATCATGGAGCTGGAGGCGAGTAGGTCCGATGGAACAGTTCATTGAGCAGCTAATTCCGCCGGTACCGCCCCGGCCAATGCCGGCATATCGGCTATCGGGGTATAGTCGCCGTCGGGCCGAAATGCCGGTCACGCCCGGCATTAGCCACAGGAAAATTCACGACTCTCCCCTACCCGACGCCTCGGCCGCCTCCATCGCCGCCGGCACGTCCTCGTGGATCCTGCCACCGCGGTGAAGGCGTCGGGCAATATCGGCGGTCTGGTACTGAGACCGTTCTGTGGGCGAATGGGCGGCAAGGAACCGCGCAACGCCGATGAGGATGTGTCCGCCTTCTTCCGCGCCCTGCCAGCTTTGGTACTGGCGCACCCCAGCCTCCAGGTTCTGATAAGCGTGAAAGCCCGCGTCCTCGCGCAACAGTGCCCGGGCGAGGGTCACTATCAGCGGTGCGCTCGGGTGCTTCTGGCCGAGAAACCGGGTAACGATTCGTGCCGCCGCGTCGACCTGGCTTTGCCGGTCCATCACCTCGAGCAACAGGCGGCACAGCCCGTCCGCGTCATCCGGCAAATCGTCGAGCGAATCTCCCTGCGCACCGGGCAGTAGGGCGGGCGGGACGTTGAGGTAGCGGTTGACATAAAGCGCCATGGCGCCGTGGAAGACGCCGCGCAAGATATCGGGGTCGGGGTCCGGGGCGCCGGCGCCCGCCTGCTCCTCACCTTGCGCCCGCGCAAGCAGTGCATCGAGGGCGCTGCAGTAGGTGAAGCTGTGATGGGCCGAGTTCCAATCAGAATGTTCGTTGGCGGTGCCGAAGCGGGCGAGACGGAGCGCAGCCGCGTAGGCGAGCGTCCGGCCGAGGTCCGTTGCCCGGGCGCCGCTAAGAACGGCTTCCTTGATGGCCCCCACGATCGCTTCGGCGTCGTCGGCGAGCATGTCCTCGGCGAGTGTCCGGTGGTGCCGCCATGTGCCCGCTTTGGCCCGGCCCTCGCCGATCAAGTCCGGAAGCTCGGCAAAAGCATTCTCCAGAATTGGCACCAGGTCCACGGGATGGCGCCAGGTGTTCGATTCTTCCCGCCCTTTTGACGAAACCAACCCGCGCACCACGCTCGGCAAGATGTCGGTGGCATGCTCCCAGCCGATGACGTCGAGGCATTCGAGGGCCTTGTTGATGAAATCAAGCGCATGGCCGCCATCGGCGTAATACCTGTCGGTGACAGCCGAAAGCAGCATATTCGCGAGCTGGCTCTGGCTGGCCCCGGATGCGATCGCCGTGATCAGGGTGCGTTCGGCGCCGTCGCGGTGGCGGACGAGGGTCCAGCGCCTGAGCCAGCGCTTCAGGGTCGCAAGATTTGGCGCGTGATCTCCCAGCTTGTCCCGCCCCCGGCGCGGCGCTTCGCCGGCGCAATCGGCGGCCACCCGGCGCACGCCCTTGTAAAGGGCGAGGGTGGTCTCGTCCTCCGGCAGGGCGGGCATGAGTTTGGCGAGTGCCGTGAGCACGGTGAGGCCGGTTCCCCAGTCGTCCCGGTTGCGGGCCCCGAACAGGGCCGCCTCGCGGACCACGCTCCGCCAGTCGGTGTCCGATTCTTGCAAGGCCAGCACCGACTTGGCGATGACGAGGCCGAGGTTGTGGGCCATGCCGTGGGTGAGGCGGCGGTGCCAATGGGCGGCCCCGTCGGCGTGACGGCATTCGCGCCCCACCCAGACCTCGCCGTCGCGCAACTCAACGGGCGCGCTCGGCACGTCGTCCGCCCAGAGGTCGAATGTGGCGCCACTCTTGATGTCGAAGCGGGCATGGTGCCAGTGGCAAGTGAGGATGCCGTCCTCGACGGACCCGCGATGGAGTGGAAATCCGAGGTGGGGACAACGGTTGTCCAGCACATGCACCTCGCCCTCGTCATAAATGACCAGGAGCGGGCAGCGCCCGCCGCCGACCACCATCTTGCCCTTGGCTTTGAGTTCGTCCAGGGTGCAGGCGCGTATGAAAGCGTCGCGGATTACGTTACCGGTTGCGTCCATATCCCCTTGTCCCCAGGCCGGCAAGCCGAGATCCCCCAAATGGCGCCCCCAGTTGCCGACGATGGTAGCACGATGGGCGTTTGCACCACGATTCCAGTCGCATGATCTAGTGTCCCGATTCCGAAGTTCGCATGATTTTCGCCTGCTGTTCAGCGATTTCGATTGTTCGGAGGCAGAACCGCTGGATGGCGGCGAGGATGTCATCGGCGGATTTGGTCCATTTGAAGGGTTTGGGGTTCTGGTTTGTCGTGTCGATGTAGTCGAGGATGGTGCGCTCCAGCTCCTTGGTGGAGCGATGGACGCCGCGCCTGATCTGTTTGTCGGTCAGCAGCCCGAACCAGCGCTCGACCTGGTTGAGCCAGGAGGCGCTGGTGGGTGTGAAATGGGCCTGCCAGCGCGGCCGTTTGGCGAACCAGTCGCGGATCGCCTTGGTCTTGTGGGTCCCGTAGTTGTCCATGACGATGTGGATGTCGAGATCACCAGGGACGTTCGCCTCGACGAGGTCGAGGAATTTGCGGAACTCTCGGGCCCGATGGCGCGGGAAACATTTGCCGATGATCTCTCCCGTGGCGATGTCGAGGGCCGCGAAGAGAGAGGTCGTGCCGTGGCGCTTGTAGTCGTGGCTGCGCCGCTCCGCCTGCCCGGGGCGCATCGGCAAGAGGGGCTGGGAACGGTCCAAGGCCTGGATCTGGCTCTTTTCGTCGACACAGAGAACCAGGGCACGATCCGGCGGCGCCAAATACAGACCGACGATGTCGCGGACCTTCTCCACGAAGAAGGGATCGCTCGACAGCTTGAAGGTCTCCGAGCGATGCGGCTGCAAGCCGAAGGCCCGCCAAATGCGATGAATGGTCGAGGGCGCGTGGCCGCTCGCCCGCGCCATCGAGCGAAGGCTCCAATGGGTCGCGTCCGGCGGCGTCTCTTCCAGCGTCAGCCGGACCGCTTCCGCGATGGCGTCATCGCCGATTTGGCGCGGCGCGCCGGGGCGGGGTTCGTCGTACAGACCGTCGAGGCCCTCCGCCGCATAGCGGCGACGCCACTTGCCCACGGTGTCCGCGCTCGCCTCGAGACGAACGGCGATCTCCTTGTTCTCCAACCCTTCCGCCGCCGCCAAGACGATCCGAGCCCGCCGCGCAAGCCCCTGCGACGTCTTGCGACGACGAGACAGCGCCTCCAATTCGGCGCGCTCGTCATCGCTCAAAGAGATCGTCACCGCCACTCTCGCCATCAATCGCGCCTCCTGAAAACAAATAGAGACATAATCATATCAATTTATCGATCAGGACACTAGCAGGTGCGGAGGCATTCGGCTCGGCCGTCTCTCACGCCATGGAGGTCGGGCGCCTTCTGATGGAGGCGAAGGAGATAGTACCGCATGGCAGTCGTGGTGACGTCGAGTGCCCCCACCTCCGGGGCGTGAAGCTCGACGGCGGGGGCCGCGCGCCTGGGCGTGGTTCTCGCCACCCATTTCGTCGCGCCCGTCAAGTGTAGCCCCCGGTTGCACCCCACGGAAGTCGCGTCGAGCAATCTGCATGGCGGGTGTGCCCCGCCACCGGTTCTGACCCCGACGGCGGGGGCCGCGCGGCGCGGGGCGCGTAGCGTCACCCCTTTTCGTCGCGCATCGCCAGTGTAGGCGGTTCACGGCTTCCCGAAAACGTCATCACCGCCCGTTTCGGGACACGAGGTTTCAGGAAACAGTTTCGGGAGACGAGAAGCGGCGGAAACGTGTCGCGACGCCAGCCCCGCGACGGGGCGGCCGGCGCCGCCCTCGACCCGTACCTATGTCGGCTATCGGGGGTAGACTCCCCGTCGGGTCGGGGTGCCGGTCATGCCCGGTGCTAGCCAACGATCGGGATAGGGGGGCGCCTCGCGGCGCCGCCCCTCCCACACCACCTGGCATACGGGTCACGTACCTCGGCGGTTCGACCGGGTTAAGCATGGGCAGAGACATGGAGTCTGGGGAGACCGAATGAGTCGAAAGCGTGGTTTCGCAGGGCCATTTGGACCGCCGGGTGTCCGGACATGCGCCAGAACCCGGTCGGTGAACCGGCTGCGACCGCTGCATTGAACCTTGCCTATCCGGTTATCACCCACACCCACTATATGTAGTGTGCACCCATTTTCCTGAGTAAAGCTCGGTGCAGGTCGAAGCGGAGATATCTCCGGCGATGCCGAGCAGGGACTCGGACGGCATTGTAGCGCCTTTTAGGCGACACTTTAGCGTGGTGGAAATCCTAATCATTGAGTCGGATTTGGCAAAACGCCACGTTGCATAAAGGACCGTCACTTCATTGAAATTTATCTGAAATCGGAGGTGAACGACACCGATGGAATATTCCAGGAAATCAGAGCTTCATTGAATTGTAGGATTCGAGTGCCGGATTATTCACAAATAGCTCTGTGAACTGGTTTTCAAGTTCGCTCAATACGTCATATGAAGTAAACGGATTGAGGATCACGTTCTTGCGTGTCGCTTCGTCTTCGCTGCGACTCAAAACGCGCAGGAGACTAACAGGCGCGGACGGGTTCTTCGCAACGATTCGTGCCAGCGCGTCGCTTTCTTCGACTAGTGCCGTCAATCGCTCAGACGATGTCGTTTCATCAGCAGCTTCCCGTCTGGCCGTGGGTTTCTTCGTTTTTCCCTTGGTCGCCACCGTTCCGTCCCCCGATGTTAAGTACGTGACGTGAATTAAACTCCGGTTCGGTTTTCAGAACAATCAAGAATTAGCCGGATCGCCTCCTCAATGCGCCTGCGCCGGCCCTTGCCTGCAGTCCAAGGAGACACACTACATATAGTGGGTGTGGGTGATAACCGGATAGGCAAGCATTGAACTTTGGGACGCCACGACGGCGCAGTTCCTTGAAGCGGTTTTGCCCGTTCCGCCATTGCCGCCAAAGATACATTCGTAGTCTTCGGCGGATCCAGGCTTCCAGATGGGTGAGCACGCGGGGGGTCTGGCAGAAACCGAAATAGCCGCGCCAACCGATCAGGTATGGTGCCAGTTCTTCGATCACCTGCTCGAGGCTGAGCCCCCGTGTCCGGCGGGTGAGGTCCCGGATCCGCGTCTTGAACTTCTTGAGCGCTTGTGGCGCGATGCGCCGCTCGCTCCCATCGTTCGAGATGCTGAAGCCCAGGAACTTGCGCGCCTCCGGTCGCGCCACCGCACTCTTGGCCTCGTTGACCTTCAGCCGCAGCTTCTTGGTCAGGAACCGGCTCACCGAGGCCATGACCCGCTGGCCGGCGCGGTGACTGCGAACATAGATGTTGCAGTCATCGGCATAACGGCAGAAGCGGTGGCCGCGGCGTTCCAGCTCCTTGTCGAGGTCGTCGAGCACGAGATTGCTGAGGAGGGGCGAAAGCGGACCGCCTTGCGGGGTCCCCTCGTCCACTGGGCTGACCAAGCCGTTTTCCATCACCCCGGCCTTCAAGAAGGCCCGGATAAGCTTGAGCACCCGCTTATCGGACAGCCGCGCGGCGACCCGCGCCATCAAGCTGTCGTGGTTCACCCGGTCGAAAAATTTTTCGAGATCGAGATCGACCACGATGCCATAGCCCTCGGCTACATGACGTTGCGCTTGGGCGACGGCCTGATGGGCGGAGCGCCCCGGACGGAAGCCGTAGCTGTGCTCGAAAAACGTCGAATCCCAACGCGGTTGAAGGACCTGCAACAGGGCTTGCTGGATCAGTCTGTCGACGACGCAAGGCACGCCGAGCTTTCTGACCCCGCCGTCCGGCTTGGGTATTTCGACCCGTTTGACCGGCTGCGGCTGGTAACTTCCTTCGAGCAGTTGAGACCGGATGCTTGGCCAGTGTTCACGCAGGTGGTCCCTGGCGTCGTTGATGGTCATACCATCGACGCCGGGACCACCCTTGTTCCTGCGAACCTGTTTCCAGGCCCTTTCGAGGTTCTCTCGCTCGCACACCACCTCCATCAGTTGCTCTGCCGTGGCCGGGTTTTCGGGCTCTGGCGCCGCCATGGGTGGTTCGGCCCCGTGGTGACCGCCGACCGGGGCTTCACCCCGGTCCCTCGGCTCCAGGGCCAGTGAGTACTGGACGTTCCGCCGCTCTCCACTCATGAGTTGCCAGTCCTACTTGCCTCTCCCGATCGTTCGGGCCTTCGACCATCGTTGCCGGCTCGGCCTATCCGTTGCTCCGCCTTTCGGCCTGGAGTGCCTCAATAGCCTTGCCGACGCCATGACCTACTATGCCCTCTGCTGACTCCTGCGCCGCGATCAGGTTGCCTTACGGCTTCCTCAGTTCCGAGATCGGAACACGACGCAGGCCTCCCCAGGTAAGTTCGGTCGCCTTCCCCGCAGCCCTGCCGGATCTACAGCCTCGGCCCTTGATGGATATGGACTTCGCGGTTCGTCGCCCGCTCGTCCGGCCAGGGATGCCTCGTATCCGGTTTCTGTTCGTCAGGTCGCGGTTTTGCTCCACACTGCCTTCGGAAGCCACCTCGCGATGACCCCCTTGTGCTTCGCTAATCCTTCACCTCCATCAGGTTGGATGGGAGACTTTCACTCCTAAGCTACCGAACATGCTGGGCACACAACGAAACCGCTTTCAGCGGTAGTTTGTGGTGCCGGGCGGTGAGGTCGGTGGCGTAACGGATGGGTCGATCCTGTGTTGAGGTTTGGAGTTCCGAAGCTCACGCAACACGGGAGCAGACCCATGACCGATAGTGACAAGACCATCAGCCCGCTGCGCCAGCGCATGATCGACGACATGGTGCTTCGCGGCTTCAGTGCCAACACGCAGCGCGGCTACATCAGTGCGGTGGCCGGCTTTTCCGACTTTCTCGCACGCTCTCCGGATCGGGCGGAGGCGGAGGATCTCAGGCGCTATCAAGTGCATATGCGCAAAGCAGGCGCATCGGCGACGACGATGAACGCGGCGGTCTCGGCATTGCGGTTCTTCTTCGGCGTCACGCTCGGCCGAGGCGACGCCGAGATCGGCATGACGACGGTGGCAATGCCGCGCAAGCTGCCGGTGATCCTGAGCGTCGAGGAAATGGCGCGGCTTCTCGATGCCGCCCCCGGTCCCAAATACAAGGCGGCCTTTTCGCTGGCCTATGGCGCCGGCCTGCGCGCTTCGGAGGTGGTCCATCTCAAGGTCCCGGACATCGACAGCAACCGCAAGACGCTTCGCATCGAGCAAGGTAAGGGCCGCCGAGATCGCTACGCCATGCTCTCGGATCGCGCCGTCGAGCAGCTCAGGGTCTGGTGGTTGCTTGGCCGCGCCCGCGGCGTGATGCTGCCCGGCGGTTGGCTGTTTCCAGGCCAGAACCCGGTCAACCCGTTGACCACCCGCCAGCTCCGTCGCGCCCTCGATGGCGCCAAGGCGGGGGCGGGGATCGAGAAGCGGATCTCGCTTCACACGCTGCGCCACTGCTTCGCCACCCATCTCCTCGAACAGGGCGTCGACATCCGCGTGATCCAGGTTCTACTGGGGCACAAGAAGCTGGAGACCACGGCTCACTACACCCAGGTCGCCAGCACCACCTTGCGGCGCGCCAAGAGCCCACTGGACCTGCTCGAGCCGCCGACGCCCAAGACCAAGCGCAAGCCGCCGAAGTGAGCCGGCGGCCTCGGTGCCGCGTCCCGCGCTCGAGGTCCAGGACATCTTCCGCGACCACGGGCCCGGCTTCCGTCGGGCCCGGGCCGGTCGTCTGAGCCTCGGCCAACTGAAGGTCATGTCGGCGATCGAGTGTTGCCGCACCGCCGCGCTCGGCGGTCATGTCGCGGCCTGCGAGGACTGCGGGCAGAACCACATCGCCTACAATTCCTGTCGCAACCGCCATTGTCCCAAATGCCAAGGCCAGGTCGCGCGCGAATGGCTGGCGGCGCGAGAGGCCGAACTGCTCTCCGTCCCCTACTACCATCTCGTCTTCACCCTGCCAGCGGCGATCGCCGACATCGCCTATCAGAACAAGTCGGTGATCTACGATATCCTGTTCAAGGCGAGCGCCGAGACCATGCTCACCATCGCCGCCGATCCCAAGCATCTCGGCGCCAAGATCGGCATCACCGCCGTGCTCCACACCTGGGGCTCGGCCATGACCCACCATCCCCACATCCACATGATCGTGCCGGGTGGCGGAATCTCACCTGACGGTAGCAGTTGGATCTCTTGCCGGCCCGGCTTCTTCCTGCCCGTCCGCGTGCTCTCGCGCCTCTTCCGCCGCCTCTTCATCGAGAAGCTCCTCGCCGCCCACGAGGCAGGGCGCCTGAAGTTCTTCACCGACCACACCAGCCTCGCCGAGCCGGCGGCCTTCCGTGTCTTCCTCGCACCGATGCGCAAACAAGAACCTGATTACGCATCAACCTCAGCCAATTTGAGGAGCCGATATGGCATGGGGGGCGTGCGCAGGGCGTCGCGTCCGAGGGCCTCGATCATGTCGGCGAGCCGGTAGCGGCGGTTATATCGGTATTGGAACGCCGCCAGGTAGCGCGGAACGTGTTTGGGCCGGATCGCATGGTAGGTGCCACGCAGGGTGTTCTTGAGATTGCCGAGGGTGGTGTTGACCCATTTGAAGGCCGGCACGGCGACGGCCCCTGGTCCGGAGCCGGTGGGTATCGGATGGTGGGCGCAGCCTTGCGCGGTGACCGCGGTGAAGCAGTTGAGCCCGTCGCTGAAGACGCTCGTCCCGGGGCTCAGGTCGCGCTTGGCCATCTTGGCGATTTCGGCCTTGCGGAAGCCCTTGACGCGGCGCAGCTTGATGCGCACGGGCTGGCCCTCCGCCGTGGTCTGGACGGCGGCGACGAACGGCGTCTTGCCCGGCGCGCCCCGGCCGCGCTTGGCCCCGGAACGGCGGCCGCCGAGGTAGGCGTCGTCCATCTCCACCCGCCCGGTGAGCGGCAATTTGGCGTCGCGCTCGAGCATGGATTGCATCAGTTTCTGCTTGATCTTCCAGGCCGTGGTCTGGGTGACGCCGAGCCGGCGGCCGAGTTCGATGGAGGAGATCCCCTTCTTCGATTGGGTCATGTGATAGATCGCCGAAAACCACAGGGTCAGCGCCAGCTTGGTCGCGTGGAAGAGCGTGCCGGCGGTCAGCGAGACTTGATGACGGCAGGCGGCGCATTGGTAGAGTTTTCGCCCGGCGATCTCGCAATGGCGCGTGGCACCGCATCGGGGGCAGGAGAAGCCCTCCGGCCAACGCCAGCGGAACAGGGCCTCGCGGCACTGCTCCTCGGTGCCGTACATTTCACGGAAACGCGGCTCGCTGAGCCCCTTCTGGAACTGAACCTTGTTGCGTGGCATTGTGAACCTCCAGAAAAACCACCAAATATTCACGATTTGTACCACATCAATCCGGCTGAGTAAGGTGCGTAATCAGGAACAAGAATGGGTCGTCTACGCCAAGCCGCCCTTCGGCGGACCAGAGGCCGTGCTCGCCTATCTCTCCCGCTACACCCACCGTGTCGCCATCTCGAACAGCCGCCTGGTCAGCTGCGACAGCCAAGGCGTCATCTTCAAGTACAAGGACTACCGGCGCAAAGGACGCGAGCGCTACAAGACCTTGCCCCTGGCCGTGCCCGAGTTCATCCGCCGCTTCCTCCTCCATGTCCTGCCCTCGGGCTTTCACCGCATCCGCCATTACGGCCTCTTCGCCAACGGCGGTCGCACCCGCAACATCTCCCTTGCCCGCGAACTGCTTGCCATGCCGGCACCGGAGAGTGAGGCCGACGATGCCGCGAGTGACGATGATACCGAACCGCCGTCCCTCTCAGAGCCCTGCCCGCAGTGCGGCGGCCGTATGATCGTCATCGAGCGCTTCGAGGCCGGCGCCCAACCACGCGCCCCGCCCCGTGCACGGCCCCTGGCCAGGGCCACGGCAGCATGACCGACACCGCTTCGAATAACGCTATTGCCGCCGCTCACCCGCGGCCACGATCCCGCTCGCCGCAACACCATCGAGCGCGCAGGGAACCACCTGCGAGACCCGCCGGCATCGACCCGAAGTCGCCATCAAACCACCCTGCCGGTGTCGTCGCCAATCAGATCCGAGCCATCCAGCAGCGCCGGCCACCCGAGAAAGCTGGCCCGCCGCTCGCAAATCCCCATAGACCGAGCGTGCCGCACCGCCGAGCCTAGTCCTGCCCGCGGTTTCCTCCCTTGAGCGTTGTCCGACACCTGCCGATCCAGTCCGCCGGATGCAACCCCTGCGCCTCGGCAGGTGTCCGACAACGCTTAACACAACCGGACTGTGAGAGTTCTCTAATGCATTCCTGTGGGATCGATCATGCCAACAGTTCTGGTTGCAATAGCCACGCGATTGTCCAGTTACCCGTCTCGGCACGTTCGAGGCAGGCCATACTCCCGGGCTGAAATGCGACCGTCTCAGCGGCATCGCTACCGACGATTAGGTGCGAGACAATCCGGCCCAAGAAGGGTAAATGGCCAACAACCAGTACGTTTTCTCGCCAACCCTCAGCCTTGTCGGCAAATGGTTCGGGCGGATCGTTCGGATCAATGCCGGAGGTGGCCGCGATGTCGACGTCGGGCCCTAACGCGAACGCGAGTATCTCTGCCGTTTGCTGTGCTCGGGCCTTACCGCTATGAAGAATTCGTGAGAACTCCAGCCCGCCATGCGCTAGAAAGCCGGCAAGACGCTCGACATCATGGCGACCTGCCTCGCTCAGCGGACGGTTTGGATCCACTTCCCTGGGCAGGGCATCGCCGTGCTGAACCAGATAAAGCCTCATGGCATGGAGGTTACCACCAATCTGCTTGAATTCTTACCATCCTCGCCGGCCGGTGCCTGAGACGGCCGACGTCAACCTTCGATATGAATGCAACTGGGGCATGTCACCCAGAAGCCCTTGAGCCGATACAAGACCGGTCTCCACTTTTCGATTCAGTTGCGCAAAGGCCTGGCAAAGCTAATCTCATGGCCGTCTGGATCGGTCAGGTGGAAGTAGCGCTCGCCCCATTCAGCGTCTTCAGGCGTGGTGTCCGGGTCGAGCTCGCTGGCCACGGCGTGCTGGTAGAGGGCGTCGACGTCAGAGACGTAAAAGATGACCCGTCCCCACCATGACCATTGGCGGCCCACCGGTTGGGCAATGAGGTTAAGGTAGCCCGTGCCGACCTGGAAGCTGGTGAACGATGCGTTCTCGCTGCCGTGGATCACCTCAAATCCGAGTGTTCGGTAGAACCGTACCGCCCGCGACATGTCGTGGGTCGCCAGCGTTATGGCACTGATGCATTCAATGGTCATGCGCGCATCGTAGCAAATTTGCCGCCGAGTTTCGTTTGACGATCAAGGTCGCGCGTAGGCAGTGTATTGCTTGGCACCGCATTGGTAACCGGCGGCCTCATGGATGTCGTTGCAGGCATTGAGGTTGATCCCAAGAGAGATTATCGCCTTGGCTAACCAACGACAGGACCATGGCGCGCCGCCGACCGCAGAGGTCGCGCCGATCCGCAAGATCAGGGCGCGGGGCGGCGTCGAGATGCCCGCGCTCGGCCTCGGCACCTGGAGAATGGGCGAGAAGAGATCGCGGCGGAAGCAGGAGATTGCGGCGCTCCGCCTGGGTTTCGACCTCGGCATGACCCTGGTGGACACCGCGGAGATGTATGCCGACGGCGGTGCCGAGGAGGTCGTCGCCGAAGCCGTCCGAGGGCGCCGCGACGAGCTGTTCATCGTCACCAAGGTTCTGCCGGAGAACGCGTCCTACGAGGGCACGATAAAGGCCGCCGAACGGAGCCTGCGGCGGCTCGGCACCGACCGGATCGACCTCTATCTCCTCCACTGGAAGGGGTCGCATCCCGTAGAGCAGACCCTCGAGGCGCTCGAACGGCTCGTCCAAGAGCAGAAGATTCGCCATTACGGCGTCAGCAACTTCCATGTCGCCGACATGGAGGCGGCCGAACGGCACCCGCTCGGGCCGGGCATCGCGGTAAACCAGGTCGAGTACAACCTGACGCGGCGCGACATAGAAGGGGACCTCTTGCCCTGGTGCATCGAACGGCAGGTCGCCGTGATGGCCTATTCGCCCGTCGGCCAGGGGCGGTTGACGGTGAAGCGGGCTCTAACCGCCGTCGCCCGCCGCCACGACACGACGCCCGAATGCGTCGCGCTCGCGTGGACGCTCCGTCAGCCGATGGTCGTGTCGATCCCCAAGTCGGCGAACCCAGACCACGTGCGAATCAACGCGAGGGCGGTGACGCTCGAGCTGTCGAAGCAAGACCTGGAGGCGCTGGATCGAGACTATCCGCCTGCAGGACGTGGCGTTTAGCCAAGGCTGTTTGCAATAAGGTTGCGGCTTTGCAGGGATTGGAGCAACAGGTTGGCAAGGCCCCTAATCCCATCGAGCCCATGAACGTACCCATCGGCCACACGAGTCGTCGTCGCGAGCGAAGCGTGGCGAGCCAGGGCCGCGCGCCCGGCGCTTCGAGGTTTTGGCGCGGCTTCGACGCCTACGGGATCGCCACACTCGCTTCGCTCGTTCGCGATGACGTCGAGAAGCGGGGAAGTCGATGAGTCATTTCGCAGGCTCGCCGGTATAACACCGGGCGATGCATCGCGGAACGCCAATGGGCGTATAGTGACCCGATGTGGTCAATCGGGCAGCCCCGCCTTGCGTAAAGCGTTCGCTTCGGCGGCTGCCAGATCTTGCCCCTGCACCGGATATCGACACAGATCCGGCTCCAAATTGTCGTCGCGAGCCCAAGTGGCTACTCTGATGGTGGGACCAGCGCATGATTCAGGAATTTCAGACGGGCCATCGTCGGCCAAGAAATGGGGAGTGAAACCGCTTTGAGTGGGCCAACCAAGCGTGACGACGGACCGTTCCGGCGCCAGCCGTTGCCGACGCGCTTCTGCAACCTGGAGCGGCTGCTCGACGCCTTGGTAGGACGCGGGCTCGACGGCATCGTCGCCACCGCCCCCCAGAACGTCTTCTACCTCTCCGGCTTCAACGGCATCGCCCACAAGTCGGACGAGCCCCGCCCCTATGCGGTCATCGTCTCGCGCCACGCGCCCGAGCACCCGATCATGGTGATCGCTGACTATTATCTGGCCACGTTCCTGGCCCAGCCGACCTGGATCGAGGATATTCGGCCGTTTCGCGCGGTGATGATGGGCCTCGATCTGGCACCGACGCCCGGCGACATCGACCGATTTATTCCCGCCGCCGGCGCCACTGTCGATTGGCTCGCTCGGGCCAGGGATCGCTATAGGTTCGACATGGGAAGCGCCATCCATGGCGCTCTCAAGGAACTCGGGCTGATGCGCGGCCGCGTCGCCTTCGACGATATGGCCTTCGGTTTTCGTCTTGGCCTCGACGACGTCGAGGTGAGCGACGGTTACGACCCGCTGATGGCCGCGCGGGCGGTCAAGACAGAGGCCGAGCTCGGCTTGATCGAGCGGGCCACGGCACTGAACCAGATGGCCATCGAACGCACCGTCGCGGCCTGGAGCAAGGGTGTCACCTGGCGCGATCTCAATCGCGCCTACCACAAGGCAGCCATCGAGCTCGGCGGCTTCATCCGCGATCCCGGTGCCATGGTCTGGGGTCATCCGAGGGGCACCGACCCGGCGCTGACGCTGCAGACCGGCCTCGAGGACTTCGACGTCGAGCCGGGCACCCACGTGCTGTTCGACTGCCACGGCACGCTAGACCTCTACTGCTGGGACGGCGGCAAGACCTGGGTCGTCGTCGACGCACCGGGCGCCGTCTCGAAGCATCACGCCGCAGCCGTCGGCGAGGTCGCCCAAGTCCTCCTCGAGACCATGCGCCCGGGCATCAAGGTGAGCGAATTGCAAGCCCTGGGCCGCGAGACCTTCCGCAAATGCGGCGTGCCCGACGCGGCGGCGGCACTCATCTTCTTTCACGGTCTCGGCCTCTCCCACATGGACTTGGAGCTGACCACCGCGGAGGGTGAGCCGAATGGCGACTGGACACTGGCGGAGAACATGGTCGTGCCCCTGCACCTGCTCTACCCCGGCGGCGAGCGGGAGCGCGTCTGGCTCGAGGACGTGATCGTGGTGACAGCGAGCGGCGGGCGCGCCCTGTTCTCTTGGGGCTTGGATCCGTTCATCGCCGCTTGAAGGAACGCTGGCCTCAGCGGCGTCATGGGCGAATTTATGCCTTGCCCACAGAAGGATGGTACAAGAACCGATTAACGGCCTACGACCGCTGTCCTTTCCGAAAATCACATCCGCACGTCGGCATGGTGGAAGCCATGAAGAATCGGAACGGCAGTGATGCGACCAGATAGCTGGGGCTGGCGACAACGAGGAGCAAAATCCAGACGCGCTTAAAGTGCTCATGCACGAGGGTCATATGAAAACGCAGCACCATTTCTGGCCGCTCTAGTCGTGCCAGACCCTTCGCACGGTTTCCGAAAGCAGCTCGAGTTTGCATTGCTGTTCCTCAAGGGAGAGATTGTTGCCGACGATGGAGGTGGCGAAGCCGCACTGCGGGCTGAGCGCCAGCCGTTCCATGGGCACGAAGCGACTGGCTTGCCTGATGCGATCGATGAGCGCGTCCGCCGTCTCGAGGTCGGCGCGCTTGGTCGTGAGCAAGCCGAGCACGACCACCTTGTCGTCGGGCACAAAACGCAACGGCTCGAACGATCCCGATCGTTCGTCGTCGTATTCGAGCAACAGCCGCTCCGCGCTGACGCCTTCGAAGATCGGTTTGGCAATCAAATCGTAACCGCCTTCGACCAGCCAGCGACTGCCCTGGTTGCCGCGACAGAGGTGGAAGCCGAAGGTCACTTCCGGAAAGCCTTCCATGACTGCGTTGTCGAGAGCGATTCCCAAATCCAGCCACTCGTCCAGCGCCCAGCCCCTAGTTTCGTAAAAGGCCCGGGTCTTGGGATCCAGCATCAGGGGATAATGAGGTGCGTCGATTTGGATATAGACGGCGCCGAGACGGGCCAGTTCCTCGACCTCGTCCCGCAAGATCGCCACGACATCGGCCAGGAAGCTCTCGAGGTCGGCGTAGGCCGCGCTGGAGCCCTCCGGCGACCAGAAATTAGCGAACAGGCCGGGGCTGGGCAGGGTCACCTTGGGAATTCGGGTCGTCCGGGCCCTGAGGTAGACGAACTCTTCCGCCGAGAGATGGCGTTTACGCCTCAGTCGATCGACGACTCCCAGGTTTTCCGGCCGCTCGCGACGCCACTCGCCGAGCGTATCGTCGCCATGCCACTCGCCCCAGAGAAAGGCATCGATGTCCCAATCGCCAAAGCCGTCGACGGCCTGAACCAACTGACTCTGAAACGAGAGCCGGCGCATTTCGCCATCGGTGACCACCTCGAGTCCCGCCGCCTCCTGCAGCGCGATCGCCTGATCGACGGCACCGTCCTCGATCCGCTTGAACTCCGCCCGCGTCATGTGGCCCTCGGCCAGCGCCGTCCGCGCCGCCAGCAGCTCGGGCGGGTGGAGCAGGCTTCCGACAACATCGGCGTAGGCGGTGATCATCGGACGCTCGGTCGGGGCGTAGCCAGATTCGGAAGTCAGGCGAATCAAGTGAAGCTGTCAGACCGGTAGGATACACTAAGCCCGAACAACGTCGCAGCGGAGAGTGCAACGATGAATGAGTTCGACGAAATCTGGGTCTGGGACGATGCTGCGGTCCGGGCCGCGCTAGGCTGGTATCTTGGGATCGATCGGCTCCATGGGATCCCCAAACCTAGCTGGTGCACGAGGCTCCCCATATTTCAACGGATGGAATATTCGGAAAGGACACGGCGCACGGCCATGAGGAACATGACCGACTTGCCGGCTGCATGAGGCGAGAAGAATTCCGTCACGTCGCCGTCAGCCCCATGGCCCCGCAGCCAAGTGCGTAGGCCGCCAGATAGACCTTGCCGCCCCGGGATAAACTGGCTTCGGCGGTCGGATCGTAACGGCTATTGATGGAACTGGTTCAACGCCGAACCAAGCCTGAACCATTCGAGCTGGGATTCGCCGAAGGAGTGATCCACTTTGAGGGTCTCGACGGTACCGTCGGAGTGCGTGACGATACACTCTATCGGCTTGTCGCGAGCCATGTCGGCCAGTCCAACGAGGCTTATGCGGTCGTCCTCGAGTATCTTGTCGTAGTCTGCGGAATTCTGGAAGGTCAACGCCAGCAGGCCTTGCTTCTTGAGGTTGGACTCGTGAATACGGGCGAAGCTGCGCACGATGACTGCGGCGGCGCCGAGCAGCCTCGGCGACAGGGCGGCGTGTTCACGGCTTTAGCCCTCACCATAGTTGTGATCACCGACGACCACCCACTTCACACGCTCCGCCTTGTAGTGTCTCGCGATTTTAGAAATTGCCTGACCTTCCTCTCTCGTCAGCACGTTCTTGCCGGTGCCGGCGTCGCCGGTGTAGGCGTTGGTGGCGCCCATGAACATGTTGTCGCTGAACTTGTCGAGGTGTCCGCGTAGGCGCAGCCAGGGGCCGGTGGGAGAAATGTGGTCCGTTGTGGTCTTGCCCTTGGTCTTGATCAGCACGGGCATATCCACGAAGTCGTTGCCATCCCAGGCCGGCCAAGGTTCCATCAGTTGAAGCCTCTCGCTGTTGGGATCGACCTTGAGCTCGATATCGCTTCCATCCTCCGGCGGCGCCAAGTAAGAGGACTGGCCCTTATCGAAGCCTTTTTCCGGGACCTCCGGGGCGGGTCTGGGAGGCGTGAATTCGAACGCCTCGCCATCGGCTCCGGTCAGGGAATCGGTCAAGGGGTTGAACGAGAGCTTCCCGGCTATGGCAAGGGCGGTGACGATTTCGGGGCTGGCGATGAAATTCATCGTCGTCGGCTGACCGTCGTTGCGCCTCGGGAAGTTGCGGTTATACGAAGTGACGATGGTGTTGGGCACGTCCATCATCTCCTTGGCCCGGCGCCATTGACCGATACATGGGCCGCAGGCATTGGCGAGGACCGTGCCGCCGATTTCTTTTAGGGATTGCATCTGCCCGTCGCGCTCGATGGTCGCGCGCACCTGCTCGGAGCCAGGCGTGACCATGAAGGGCACCGCCGAATTCAGGCCATGGGCTTTGGCCTGATCGGCTACGTCCGCGGCGCGGCTCATGTCCTCATATGATGAGTTGGTGCAGCTGCCGATCAGCGCCGTCGAGATGTCGTCGACGAATTCGTTGCCGGCGTTGGCGACCTCGGCCGCGAGCCGGGAAATGGACCGCGCGCGGTCGGGAGAGTGGGGGCCGACGACGTGCGGCTCGAGCTTGGAAAGTTCCAGCCTGACGACCAGATCATAATGTTTCTCGGGCTCGGCCTCGACTTCATCGTCCGGGGCCAGCAGGTGGCGGTGCTTCTCCGCTATCGGAACCAGGCCACCCCGGTCGGTGGCTTCCAGATATTTGGCTATGTGCGCGTCGTAGGGGAACATGGAAGTCGTAGCCCCCAACTCTGCTCCCATGTTGGTAATGGTGGCCTTCCCCGTGGCGCTGATGGTGCGGGCGCCGGGGCCGATATATTCGACGATGGCGTTGGTTCCGCCGGCCACGGTCAGTTCGCCGGCGACGTAGAGGATTATGTCCTTGGGCGCCGTCCAACCACTCATCTCGCCCGTGAGATAGACTGCGATATGCTTGGGATAAAGCACCTCCCACGGGAGTCCCGCCATCACTTCTACCGCGTCGGCGCCGCCAACGCCCACCGAGCAGGCCCCGAGTCCGCCGGCATTGGGGGTGTGGGAATCGGTGCCGATCATCAACTCTCCGGGGAAGGCGTAGTTTTCCAGCGCCACCTGATGAATGATACCGGCGCCCGGTCCCCAGAAGCCGGCCCCGTACTTGGCCGCCGCAGAGCGAAGGAAGTCATAGACCTCGCTGTTTTCCGCCAAGGATTCTCTAAGGTCGGCGGCACCCTCCACTCTGGCCTGGATGAGGTGGTCGCAGTGGATGGTGGTAGGGACGGCAACTTTGTCCCTCTTGGTCTGCATGAACTGCTGCATTCCGGTCTGTCCCAGCACGTCCTGCAAAATTACCCTGTCCGGGCGAAGGAACAGATAACTCTCGCCGGGTTCCATGTCTTGATTTTCAGGGTCGTCCAAGTGTCCCAGCAGGACCTTGTCCGCCAGGGTCAGATCTCTCCCCAACCTGCGGCGGACGACCGCGAGATTGCGCTCCATGGTGTCATAGATATTCCTGATTACGCACTAACCTCAGCCAATTTCAGGAGCCGATATGGCATGGGCGGCGTGCGCAGGGCATCGCGGCCGAGGGCTTCGATCATGTCGGCGAGCCGGTAGCGGCGGTTGTATCGGTACTGGAACGCCGCCAGGTAGCGCGGCACATGCTTGGGTCGGATCGCATGGTAGGTACCGCGCAGGGTGTTTTTGAGGTTGCCGAGGGTGGTGTTGACCCATTTGAAGGCGGGCCCGGCGACGGCCCCGGGTCCGGAGCCGGTGGATATCGGATGATGCGCACAGCCCCGCGTGGTGACGGCGGTGAAGCAGTTGAGCCCGTCGCTGAAAACGCTCGCCCCAGGGCTCAGGTCGCGCTTGGCCATCTTGGCGATCTCGCTCTTGCGGAAGCCCTTGACGCGGCGCAGCTTGATGCGCACGGGCTGGCCCTCCGCCGTGGTCTGGACGGCGGCGACGAACGGCGTCTTGCCCGGCGCGCCCCGGCCGCGCTTGGCCCCGGAACGGCGGCCGCCGAGGTAGGCATCGTCCATCTCCACCCGCCCGGTGAGCGGCAATTTGGCGTCGCGCTCGAGCATGGACTGCATCAGTTTCTGCTTGATCTTCCAGGCCGTGGTCTGGGTGACGCCGAGCCGCCGGCCGAGTTCGAGGGAGGAGATCCCTTTCTTCGATTGGGTCATGTGATAGATCGCCGAGAACCACAGGGTCAGCGCCAGCTTGGTCGCGTGGAAGAGCGTGCCGGCGGTCAGCGAGACTTGATGACGGCAGGCGGCGCATTGGTAGAGTTTTCGCCCGGCGATCTCGCAATGGCGCGTGGCGCCACATCGGGGGCAGGAGAACCCCTCCGGCCAGCGCCAGCGGAACAGGGCCTCGCGACACTGCTGCTCGGTACCGTACAACTCACGAAAACGCGGCTCGCTGAGCCCCTTCTGGAACTGAACCTTGTTGCGTGGCATTGTGAACCTCCAGAAAAACCACCAAATGTTCACGATTTGCACCACATCAATCCGGCTGAGTAAAGCGCGTAATCAGGTGATATTTGCAGCCATCTCAGGAGTGGATTCTATCGTTGCCATTTCCCAGCCATCCCAAAGCAATCTGAATTAACAAATCTAAAAGAGTCTTGAACTCACTCGCGGGCAAGGCTCTTTAAAACGGCACCTGCGCGTGTGCGAGCTATGGCCGAAAGTTGGTGATGGCCTGACCAGGCGGCGTTTTGGATTTTCCTGATTCCGTCCTCAAACCTCACGCCTCGGATGACTTCGGCGAGCCGATTGGATCCATTGAGCCTGCGCCATTTCTTACGCGCGCTCAAGAGCAACTTGAAGACCGTGGCGAGCGCCGTCTTCCGGCTGAGGCAGCCCTTGGTCTTTTCGGTCCTGAGCCGCACCGTGGGACAAGTGCTCTCGATCGGGTTGGTCGTGCGCAGGTGGTTCCCGTGCTCGGTCGGAAACGCGTAGAAGGCGAGCCAAGCGAACTCGGTCTTGGCCAGGCAGGCGACCGGCTTGTCATACTCAGGCCGTAGGCCCGATGAAGAAGTCGAAGGCCGCCTCCATGATCCCTGCCAGTCGCGTCACCTTGCGGCCGCGCTCAAGTCGGGAAATTTTTTAGCTCTTGCTCGTTCGGAGAAAGTCTCGCAAAGCCGCCAGCAAACGCCTAAGCGCGCCGCGCGAGCTCCAAGTCTTCCGCAAGCTCGGCGGTGTCCTTGGCCTGCGACGTGCCCTCCAATGCAGCACTGGCGGTCTCCAGCCTTAACTGTAGCTCTTCCATCCCCTCTGGAATATAATTCGCCTCAAGAACATTGGTAGTGTCCTTCGTCGCTTCCTTCCCGGCATCAGCCCCAGAATGTCCGAAGCTGGGGGCAAACTCACCGTCGAAGTGACAAGGCTAGACCACATGTCCGGTTGAGTCCGGGGCGACCCGCCTCACGATATGCAGGCTTTCGAGGATTGCGTCGGATTGGCCGGCGCAGGGCCTCATGCATAGGAGACGAGTCATGAACGAGAATATCAGGTTTGTCGGTCTGGACGTGCACAAGTCGTCCACCCATGTGGCGGTCGCGGAGCGCGGCGGCGAGATGAGGGAGCCCGGGCCAGCCGAGCCGACGCTATAGGGGTAATCTCGGTGAAGGTGAGGTAGCGTCAGAGTTTCGGGCACGGATCCGGACCCAGCCCACCTCAAAGCGGCGGGGCAACAGGAGGCGCGGCGTCATGCGGTATGAACTCTACTATTGGCCATCGATCCAGGGCCGCGGCGAGTTCGTTCGCTTGGCCTTGGAAGCGGCCGGTGCCGACTACGTCGATGTGGCGAGAGGCGCGGAGGCACAAGGCGCCAGCATGTCCGCACTGCTCCGCTTGCTCGATGGCGAGACGATTCCGCGTCCGCCCTTCGCGCCACCCTTCCTCAAGGCGGGCAAGCTCATGATGGGTCAAACCGCCAACATCCTCTTGTTCCTCGGGGCCCGCCATGGCCTAGCGCCGGCGAGCGAGGCGGGTCGATCGTGGGCCCATCAGCTGCAGCTCACGCTCGCCGATCTCGTAGGGGAGGTGCACGACACGCATCATCCGATCTCGAGCGGCCTCTATTACGAGGACCAGCGGAGGGAGGCCCGTGAGTGTGCCGCGGACTTTCTGGCGACGCGCGCTCCGAAATACCTCGGATACTTCGAGCAGGTCCTGGCGCGCAATCCCGCGGGCGAGCGGCATCTGATCGGGGCGAGGCTCAGCTATCCCGATCTCTCGCTGTTCCAGGTCGTGGCAGGGCTGCGTTTCGCCTTCCCACGGGCGATGGCGCGGCTCGAGGAGACCCATCCCCGAACCGTCGCCTTGCACGAGAGGATCGCAACACGGCGTCGCATCGCCGCCTATTTGGCCTCGGATCGTCGGATTGCCTTCAACGAGGACGGAATATTTCGCCACTACGAGGCGCTCGACTCCGAAACCTGACCGCTGCCCCGCCTGGTTTTTCGTCGCGACGCTAACGCGTCGCATGGCCCGGCGGGCCGCGCGAGCGGCCATCGACAAAGAGCCGCGAGGGGGTCGGCGCGGGTGCTCATGAAACGGCGTAACGGCGGGCCGGGCGGCCCACGGCCATGAGGAACATGACCGACTTGCCGGCGGCATGGGGCGAGAAGAATTCCGTTACCTCGTCATCGAGGAAGGTGAGCCCCGTGGCTCCGCAGCCGAGCGCGTAGGCCGCCAGATAGACCTTGCCGCCCCGCATCCCCCCTTCGAGCTGGGCCGCGCGATAGCCACGCTCACCCAACCGTGCCACCGCGCGCGGGAGGTCGGCGAGATAGTAGAGGTTGACGCTGGCCTCGCCCGCCAGTTCTTGTCCCAAGGCCAAATCTCGGGCAACCTCGCGGAACGCTCCCTCGCGCAGCAGCTCCAGGCCACCATGGCTCGCCACGTAGGCGTAAGTCCCGGCCGCAAGCCCGTCGACGGCGTTGACGATCAGGTAGAGGTCGCAAAGGGAGGCGCCGGGCGGGTTGAGAAAGTCGGCGGAGATGGCGCGGCTGGTCCGCGCCACGATCACCGAGAGTTGCGCGAAGGATATGCTCTCGTCGCTAAATCGGCGGGTAGAGCCGCGCCGCCGGATCACCCTCTCCACCGCATCGGCGCGAAGCGCGTCGTCCCGGGCGCTCTCCAAGGGGAAGATCCTCCCTGGCGGCGAACCTGGCTCGCGCTCCAGCGCCACGCGCCACACCGCCGCCTCGCCGCCGGTGTTCAGGTTCGAGGCGGCGTGGGCGGCGGGGATCTCGGGGTAGGCCACCTCGTGGCGGGAGAGCGGTTCCGTCGAGAGAGCGAGAGGCTCGAAGCGGGGCGCGGGCGTCGAGGGGGCCGGACCCCCGCGCCCGATCGCCAGCAGCGCCAGGGAAGCCTCCCTCGAGGCATCGACGTCGAGCAGACGGTTCACGGAATTATCGCCATAGCCGAGAACCACCTGGGCCGGAAGCTCGAGGGCGACCGCTTGGGCGAGAAGGTTGGCGATCATGCAGCCCGAGTCCCACCAGGCGTGGCGATAGGCCCGCGCCCGGTACTTCCAGGCGTTGCGCCACCAGGTGCTGGTCAGGACGAGCACCGCCGGCGCTTGTGCCACCGCGGGGTGAGCGCCGCTCGCCACGACGAGAGCTTGCCGGTAGTCGCCGGCCCGTAGCGGGCAGAGCGAGAAGTCCTCCGGCTGGAACTGATAAACGCCCGCCGATAGCCCGTCCAGGTCGGCCGAGACCAGGTAGACCTCGATGTGATAGAGCGCGCCGGTGCACGAGGCGGCGCGGAACGCCATCTCGCCCCCCGGGGTGCGCCGCCGTTTGGTGATGGCGACGGCGGACAGCAGATGGGCCAAGTCGTTCAGGCTGGGCACCCGATCGGCGCCGGGGCGCGCGCCCGCTTGCGCCAATGCCGCAAGTGCCGGAACGGCGCTTTCCGTCCATTCCCTCGGCAGCGGCTTGCGCGCCACGTCGGAATAGATCTTGAAGGGGCGCGGCATGTTCGCGAAGTCGAGCGAGTGGGGGTCCGCGTGGATGCGCTCCCAGGAGTGCTTGGTGGCTTCGTGGTAGTCCAGTGCCTTCATCACCGACTCGCTCGATGGGGGCATCCGTCTGCTTGAGATACTAGCGTCCCTTCCGGACCCTTTTTAAATCTGTGACTGAAGAGCGCATAAATCAACCCAGCTTGTCGCTCGTTCGCACTTCAATATTACGGACCGGCTAATGATGCAGTGGACGGCTCCTGCCATCGGCATCGCAATGTGCCAAATTGCGGTTGCTTTTGAGGAGCCACCTACCTGAAATTTTGTCCACACATTAGAAAGATGGAATGTCAACTCTTGGCTGAGGCTGTTGAAAAAGTCGGTCAAGCGCCCGCTCGGTGGCGTTCGGCGAAAGAAAAGAATCGGGGGAGGGCCTGATCTGGTGCCATCTTTCGTCGGGGTTGGCCGGCGCGCATCAATCTTTCGAGCGCGAGGACCCAAAATACTTTTTCAACAGCCTCGGCTATCAATGACCGAATCGACCACCACGGCCCAACGGGGATTCTACCCCCAACATACGACATTCGAGCGGCGCTCACGGGCCAGGCGGCTCGATCCCGTACTTCGCCGCGAGGCCGTCGACGAGCCAGGCCAGCCCTGGCCCCTCGGCGCACCTACGGCGCCGCGCCCCGGCGGGTAGAGCAAGTTGTGCTCGGCGGCGCCGGGAGCGCCGAACTCGTGCTCGGCGAAGTCCCAGAGGTGGGGCAACGACGACCGACACATAGTCTCCGTGCGAGCCCAAAGTCAGCAACGGCCCCCGCCGGACAGAAATCTGGTCCAGCGATTCGCCCGGCTGGCCGCCGAGCCCCATCTCGAAGTCGGCACCGCGCGGCGCGATCAGGTGCACCTCCACGGATAGGCCCTCGGCGACGCTCCGGAGCCCGGAGAGCCACCTTCCGGCCCTCGGGTAGGGGGCTAAGGGATTCACACATCTTCATGGAGTGACCAACCCTGTTGCATGGCTTGGAACTGCTGCCAGCCGTTGTGCATGGTTATGGGGCCGGGAGGACGTTCGGACTTATAGCCGTTCCACCCGCCGAGACGGGCGATGATCCAGGCGAGCCAGGCCAGTGTTCCCTCGCGATGGGGATTCTTTTGCTTCCGTGTCTTGCCTTCGAGCCTGTGCAGCAGCGTGCGCGCGAAGGGATGGAACTCGGGCGCCAAGACATCGCTGGCCGGACGCTTGAGCCGGCCGTCGCGGGCGAACACCAACTGCATGATTCGGATCGCCGCCACGAGCGCCATCGCCGCCAGGTTCATCAGGGCCTCGGCGCTCGTGAGCTGGCTGCTCTCGATGTTCAGGCCCTGGCGCTTGAGGGTGCGGAAGACTTGCTCGATATGCCAGCGCTGGCGATACCAGCCGACGATGCGCCATGCGTCTTCCGCGCTTTCGACCTCATGGGTGGTCATGCCCAACAACGCCCGACCGGCCGGACTCGTGGTGTCGACGCCCTGCCGGTCGAGGTAGAGGTCGACGCCGAGGGTACGGAGTGTCGCAAACAGCCCGACCAGCTGCCGCGGCGACCTCCCAAGGCGCCTGACGTCGCTGGACCACTTCCCCTCCGGCGCCCCGCGGCCCGGCGCCAGAGGCGGTCGGGGGATATGACCAGCGGGTCGAAAGAGGGAACGACGGCCTCGCCGAGGCTCCCCAGCACGCGACTGGCGGTACCAGAGTATGTTCCTGGCGGCGAACGCCCCGACCGCGCGACGCGCGCCATCGTCCCCTGGCGCCGATCAGGAGATCCAGGCGCCTTCACCGGGACGCGTATGGGAGCCGGTCGGCGGTCTTTCCCATTTCTAACCTTTAATGGGAAAGTCTGCTATCCTCGGCCTATGGAAAACAAGCCTCTATCACCCAAGTCGAAGCCCAGGCCGAACACCGTAAATGGGAAAGTCCCCCCGCCGCGTCGGCCGAACGCCGCGCGACGGCCGCGTGAATATCTGACCGAGAAGGAAGTCGACCAGCTGATCGAGACGGCCCGCAAGCGGGGACGCCACGGGCATCGAGACTCGACGGCGATCCTCGTCGCCTACCGGCACGCGCTCCGCGTGTCGGAGCTCTGCTCGCTCCGATGGGACGCGATCGACCTCGAAAGCGGCCTCATGCACGTCCGGAGGCTCAAGAACGGCACGCCGAGCGTCCATCCCCTCCGTGGCGTCGAGATCCGCGCACTCCGGAGGCTCGAACGCGAGACGCCGGTCTCTCCCTACGTCTTCACGACCGAGCGCCGGGGGCCCATGACCCCGGCGGGGTTCCGCAAGACCTTGGCGGCGATCGCCGAGGCCGCGTCCTTCCCCTTCCCGATCCATCCCCACATGCTTCGCCACTCCGCCGGATACAAGCTGGTGAACGACCGTGAGGACACCCGCTCCGTCCAGCACTACATGGGGCACAAGAACATCCAGCACACCGTGAGATACACGGAGCTCGCCACGGGTCGGTTCGACAGCTTCTGGGAGGACTGATCAGATGGGGCCTCGGACGGGCCTCGACGGCTGCGTGCGGTGTATCGATCCTTCCCGCTGGTCAACGGGGCCCGGAAGCGGAAAGGTCCCGGGGGCGCGTCTTCCTCTCCAAGACGACCCTGATCCTGGCCCAGGCCCCCGAGGCGCGGGCCAGGCGGGGATCATCCTCCACGACGAGTCGCTGCGACGATCACCAACTCGGCGAGCTGATCACCGAGGCCGCCCCCTGGTCATCCCGCCGTGGATTCTGCTCGCCCTGAAATCACGATTCGCTAACGCACAGGTGGATAATCCGCGTAAACCACCGGCTTGTCCTTGTAATAGGCTTCCCACGCCTCGACCGATGAGAATCCGTAGGGCACGAAGAGCCCCTGGCCGACCTCCCGGTAGCGCCCGACGAGTTGGTCGTCGGTTATCCGTCCCGTCCTGAGGCGAACCTCGAAAAGGAAATCCCGGAACTTACCCATCCGTGCCATCCTTGACCGCGTCGATCTTCTCGATGAGCTCGATCAGCAACGTCTGCTCCGCCTCGTCGAGCGCCATGATATCGGACGGGTCCAGGACCGCCACGGCGTGCAGGTGGGCGTGACGGTGGTCGACATCCCCGCTGTGCTCGACGCGTTGTCGATCGGACCACTCGGGGTTCAGGCGCGAGGCGACCCGCAACAGCAGGCGGTTGTCGTATTCCTCGATGTAGTCCTTGAGCTCGCCCCGCGAGAAGACGGGCCGCCGGGTCGGGGTCATGGCGCGTCGCATGATCTCGGTCTCGACACGGGCGAGCGCCGCCTCCATGGCGCGCTCCCAGGCCATCGCGAATCTGGGGTCCCGCTTTCGCTCGTCGCGGAAGGTGCTGAGGCCGCCGTGCTCCCCGGTCGCCCAGGGGGTGGCCGCCTGGGCGGCGGCCACGGTGGAGCCGGTCTCCGCTAGCGTGTCGAGGAAGACCTTCTTGCGCTCGGCGGTCAGGGTATGTTGCCGGGCCGGTGGCGCTGGAGACGCGGCTTGCAAAGTACGTTTCTCCCGGTCCAAGTCGTAGTGATATTATGTATTATTCGGCTTTCCTAGTAAAGTAGAATTATTGGAATCTTAAGGCTTACCGTCATCGCTTCGAAGATCTCGCGCGCGAAAGGATCATCGCGCGGGCCGCGCGGCCGAGTGTCTGTACGACACCGCGGTCGGTGGGCTCCTGCCGGAAAGAACGAGGTGCCAAATGACGGCGCAAATGCCACTCTCTGGGGACGGACCGGAGCCAGTGGAGCCGGCTCCAGAGCATTGTTTCATTATTGGGGAATGCCATGAGGAGAGGAGCAGAAGGGAAAGGATATAGGAAAACAATAGGACGGTGCCGGCTCCACCGGCTCCAGGTGTGGAACGGCGTGCAAAGTTGACCCCTGTGCCATGAGGAGAGGAGCAGAAGGGAAAGGATATAGGAAAACAATAGGACGGTGCCGGCTCCACCGGCTCCAGGTGTGGAACGGCGTGCAAAGTTGACCCCTGTTGAGGGGTGATCGGCGTCCCCCCTGAGCCTGGCTAGTCCAAGTCACCTCGTTTTTGGGCGGACGAGGTGGTGGGGGATGTTGGTCGTGGAGACGATAGCGCGGATCCGGCGGGAGTATTTCGTCAAGGGGAAGCCGATCAAGGAGATCGTGCGGGACGTGAAGGTCTCGGGCAACACGGTGCGCAAGGTGATCCGTTCGCAGGCGACGGCGTTCACCTACGACCGGCGGGTCCAGCCGATGCCGAAGCTGGGGCCGTGGACGGCCGAGCTGGAGCGGATGCTGGAGGCCAACGAGACCAAGTCGAAGCGGGAGCGGCTGACGCTGCTACGGATCTCCGAAGCCCTCGAGGGTCTGGGCTATGGCGGCGGCTACGACGCGGTGCGGCGCTACGCCAAGGCGTGGCGGTGGCGCCGTTCGGCATCGACGGCGCAGACCTATGTGCCGTTGGTGTTCTCGCCGGGCGAGGCCTATCAGTTCGACTGGAGCCACGAGTACGTGGTGCTGGCGGGGGTGACGACCAAGGTCAAGGTCGCGCACGTCCGGCTGTGCCACAGCCGAATGTTCTTCGTCCGCGCTTATCCGCGCGAGAGCCAGGAGATGGTGTTCGACGCCCACGACCGGGCATTCCGGCTGTTCCAGGGTGCCTGCCGGCGAGGCATCTACGACAACATGAAGACGGCGGTGCAGACCGTCCTCATCGGCAAGGAGCGCGCGTTCAACCGGCGCTTCGTGCAGATGTGTGGCCACTACCTGGTCGAACCGACAGCATGCACGCCGGGAGCGGGATGGGAGAAGGGGCAGGTCGAGAACCAGGTCGGGATCATCCGCGGTCGGTTCTTCACCCCGCGGCTGCGCTTCAAGACCTACGACGAGCTCAACGCCTGGCTCTTGGACCAGTGCGTCGCCTACGCCCGGCGTCATCCCCACCCGGTGTTCAAGGACAGGACTGTCTGGCAGGTGTTCGAGGACGAGCGTCCGTCCCTGGTCGGCTATCGCGGGCCGTTCGACGGCTTCCACGCGGTCCCGGCGTCGGTGTCGAAGACCTGCCTGGTGCGCTTCGACAGCAACAAGTACAGCGTGGCGGCGCGCGCCGTCGGCCGTCCGGTCGAGGTCCATGCCTACGCCGATCGCATCGTCATCCGCCAGGACGGCGAGATCGTCGCCGAGCATGCCCGGCGCTTCGGCCGCGACCAGACCGTCTATGACCCGTGGCACTACGTGCCCGTGCTGGCGAGGAAGCCCGGTGCGCTTCGTAACGGCGCGCCGTTCAAGGACTGGGCGCTGCCCGGCGCCCTGGGTCGCGTGCGCGTCCGGCTCGCCGGCCACGACGACGGCGACAGGCAGATGGTCGAGATCCTCACCGCCGTGCTGGCGGATGGGCTGGCGGCGGTGGAGGCCGCCTGTGCCGAGGCGCTCGCTGGCGGCGTGTGCAGCGCCGACGTCGTGCTCAACATCCTCAATCGTCGGCGCCAGCCGTCCGAGACGGCGCCGATCCCGACGCCCGCGAACCTGCGTCTTCGCTTTGAGCCGGTGGCCGATTGCACCCGCTACGACCGCTTGAGGGGGGTCGGCCATGGAGCGCCATGAGGTCCTGGAGATGATGGCCGCACTCAAGCTCGCCGGCATGCGCGACGCGTTCGACGAGGTGCTCGCCGACGGCCTCAAGCGCCAGCATCCGATGCAGCGAATCATCGGCGAGCTGTTGAAGGCCGAGATCGCCGACAAGCAGGCGCGATCCATCAAGTACCAGATGAGTGGCGCCAAGCTGCCGCTGGCCAAGGAGCTGGCCGACTTCGACTTCACCGACACCCCGGTCAACGAGCCGCTGGTCCGCGAGTTGGCGGTCGGCGGCTTCCTGGCCAACCAGCGCAACGCCGTGCTGATCGGCGGCACCGGCACCGGCAAGAGCCATCTCGCCGTCGCCATCGCGCGGGCCTGCATCCGCGATGGCGCCCGGGGCCGCTTCTTCAACGTCGTCGACCTGGTCAACCGGCTCGAGGCCGAAGCCCGCGCCGGCCGTCAGGGCCGGCTCGCCGATCAGCTGGCCCGGCGCGACCTCGTCATCCTCGACGAGCTCGGCTACCTGCCCTTCGCCCAAACCGGAGGCCAGCTGCTGTTCCACCTCGTCAGCCGGCTCTACGAGCGCACCTCGATCATCGTCACCACCAACCTGACCTTCGGCGAATGGCCGTCCGTCTTCGGCGACGCCAAGATGACCACCGCGCTCCTCGATCGTCTGACGCACCACTGCGAGATCATCGAGACCGGAAACGACTCCTGGCGCTTCAAGAATCGGTCCTAAAGGCAACCGATCCACCTGCCGCCCGGTCGCCCAGGTGGGCCCACAGGAACCTCCCACGCGCGGTCCGCCGCCAGCCGCGTGGTGGGCGCGTCGGCCCGCGCGCGGGCCCCTCCTATGGACTACCTGTACGACCTCCGCCGTGCATCCCCAAAGGGGTCAACATTGCACGCCGATAGGGGGTCAATGTTCAACGCCGATTGACATAGCACCGGCCGCTGATCGGTGAAAAACGAGAATATCTCGGCCAACGCATGGATATTTTTCATGCGAGATGCGCGGTCGATACTGACTGGAAGTGAAATAGAATGTGCCTCACCGCCACTGGGTGGCCGGCATGGTGGACCGGGTGCTCGGGGTGCCGGTCGCCCTCGACGAAAACTCGATACTTGCGCTCAAGGAGCCGTGTAAAGGCGCGGCCTGGCTTGGTCACACTACTACAGCAAGTCCTATTCGAACCGACCCGGCCAGCGGGATCGCCAACCGCTCGTGGTGAACGGCCTCGTGGAGAAGCTGTCGGACGTCTCGGCGCCGCCTCTCGGCGATCGACCGGTCGCGCTGCTGGAGGTCGCAACGATCTTCGCCAAGTGGTGTCGCCACAGGAGACGCGAGTATCCCTTGTTCCACGAGACCCGGGAGGTGGCCGCTGCGCTTGACGAGTGGTCCGCTGTCACTGAGACCGCCGCGCGCCTGAGGCTTGCCTTGCCCCGCCACGAATGATCCGCCGTCATCTGTGGACGGCGCCTCCTTGGCAAGGGTTTTCTCGGTGTCGATGCAGGGCTGGTCGGATGCGATCAACTGTAGGTTACATCGTCGCCAGCTTGGCGCTGCGGCTCTACCAACTGAACCGCCTGGAACGGGCCACCAGGACGGTCTGCCACGCTCGGTATGGAGGGGAACCGGACTTTTTGAGTTTCCGCCCAGGGCTATTGTTCTCAGAATTCCCAGAATGGAAAACAATGAAAAGGCGAAGATGGGCGGTATTCAAACCAGTGGCGATGACCTGGAATCCGTCGAGTCTGGCGAGCGGGCCCCCCGGCCACAGGTCAGCCGCCCCCAAGCCCACGCCGGCGCTACGGCCCGTCGCGAGGCCGTTCAAACGCGTGACGCCGGCCGAGCCGTGGACGAACTCGTGACCTGGCGTTACGCTCAAGCCCAAGCGCAACGGCCGCTTTGGCCACGCGATAGGTCGGGATCGCCGGACGGTAACCTTCAATCCCCGCACACCGCCATTTATTCGGAGGAGACCGGAATGAACCTCAAACTCTATTCCAGGTATCGCAACTCGGCCGGACAGCGCGTTCGCACGTCGCTCAACATCAAGGGCCTCGCGTACGAATACATTCCGGTTTCGCTAGCCGGCGGCGCACCGGATTCGTATCGCGAGGAGATCAACCCGCAGGCCCTGATTCCATCGCTCGTGATCGACGGCGAGATCGTAACCCAGTCAACCGCCCTGATCGAATTCATCGAAGAGAGTTTCGAGGGACCCTCGCTGTTGCCAGCCGACCCGATCGCGCGGGCGCGGTCCCGCGCTTTCAGCCAGGTCATCGCCTGCGAGATCCACCCGGTCATCGGCCCTAAAATTCAGCGACATCTTCGTGCGACCTTCGATACCGCCAAGGAGGATACGCTTGCCTGGTATTGCCATTGGCTCCACCACGGCTTTGCAACGTTGGAAGAACTGTTGCGCCGGCGCCCGACCGCAACGCCCTTTTGCTACGACGAAAAACCGACGTTCGGCGACATCTACCTCGTACCGCAGCTCTATAACGCGCGCCGCGCCGGGGTCGAGCTGGACCTTTCGGATTATCCGCTGCTCACCGAGATCGACGAACGCTGCCGGGCGCTGCCTGAATTCGACCGCGCCATGCCGGAAAACCAACCAGATTTCCCGGCGAACCCGGCGGATCGGCGATAGCCCCAACCCGCGTCGTCCCGGGAACGCGTAGCGTTAAGTTAGCGTCTAGCCCCTCATGCGCGAAGGCCGGAACGGGCCGGTGGTGCGGAACGGTCTCCGGCGCCGGCGGCCTGTAGCCGAGGGCGCCGTGTGGCTTGGGCATGTCTAGCCTCAGGGGTGGTATCAGTCTCGTGCTCGGGTGCATATGGCCTCGATCAGGCGCTGCATGGTCGCCTTGACCGTTGCGAAGCCGTCGGTCCGTGTGAAGGTTTTGGTGTCGATGAACATCCGCTTGTTGATCTCGACGAAGATGCTCTCGACGCCGCTCGCTGGATCGCTGTGCCGCCGCGTGAGATAGCCACCATAGTATGGGAAGTTGATGCTGACCGAGTGGCCAGCCGCCTCCAGCGTTTTGGTTGCAAATTCCAAGAATTCGGGTTTGCAGGTGGTGCCATGAACGTCGCCGAGATTGAAGTCGGCGCGCTCCTGTCCCGGATCGGCATGGGTCGGCGCGCCGACCGCCGACATGCAGTGACACGAAACCTGAAAGGCGCGGCCGTGCTCCGCCTTCATCGTGGCGAGAATGCGCGCCAATTCCCGGTGGTAGGGCTCGTGATAGAGGTCGAGGCGCGCCCGGACCTCTTCGACCGTCAGCTTCCGCTCCTGCATATCCTCGCCATAGCGGGACAGACGTTTGATCAGACCAAGGCCGCGCTCGGTGAAATCGCTCTGCTCGACCGGTCCCGGCCAGGTGCCGTCGATCATTCGCTCGTCGATATCGGCGGCGCTGCGATTGGTGTCGACATAGGTATTGGGAAAGCTGGCGTAGAGCATGGTCGCGCCGAGCCGTGGTGCCATGCCGCACAGCTCCTCGACATACATCGAGACATTGTCGTGCAGGACCGTGAACGGGATTGGCGAGCGAAAATCGTGGGGGTATTCGCGCCCGCTCCGCGAGACGTCGACGAGCACGGGCACCGGTCGGCCCACCGGTTCGTAACGCAGGAAGACGCCGGGGCGGACCGCGATCGATACCGCCATGCCCCATCCCTTCTCTTCGGTCCGAAATCATGCACCCGCCATCATACCGTCGAGCCCGGCCGGCGCCGCCGCCTCCATCCTCGCGTCGATCCCGTGAAGGCGGATGCGCTCCCCGGCGATCTCGATCAGTCGCCGTCGATCACGCGGCCGGACCCGTGACGTCGGCCAGGGCGAGGGTCGGGAGGAGCGTGAGCACGAAGGCAAGGCGGAGCATGGTGGGGAGCGTAGCAGGGCCGGCGTGGTGTGCATGCGATGGCCATTCGCCACGATGTCGGCTTTCGCTCAGATCACGTCCGGTGTACCCCCAAGACTCACCTAAACATTAGCTGGCGCTAACGGGAGATTGTTGATCCGCAGCAGCCATACCGGAATGTGGCGGAGAGATTGACCGTCGCCCGCGATTGAGGCTCCACTCAGTCCTATAAAAACTGAGGCAATTGAAGTCCCGCCATTTTCCGCAGCGGCCTACCAAGGGTTCAAGGATTTGCGACGGCCGGAACCAGGACACGTGCTACTTTGCCAATGCAGGGGGCGCAACTTGACCCGGTCTGGCCATTACACAAGGAAACAGCCGCCGAAGGAGGGGTGGCAATACCGCCAAACCATCTCCTAAAAATCGCACCGCTTAGATCGAGCCGATCTGATAGTGCGGTCCATGCACAAGCAATAGGGAGTATTCGCGTTGCCGAAAATGCCGATACCGCCGGACGGCGAGATCAACTATGTGGTCGACGATTTTGCGTGGCCGTGGGAGACGCCGGAGAGCATTCTCTGCGTGCATGGCGTGGCGGAAGGCACCCGCGCATGGGTCCGTTGGGTGCCCTACCTCGCCCGGCTGGGGCGGGTGGTCCGCATGGATCAGCGCGGCTACGGAGACTCGACGCCGATGGCGGCGGATTTCGCCTGGAATCTGGATCAACTGGCCGACGACGTGGTGCGGTTGATCGAACTTGTCGCCCCGGAAGGCCTTCATCTCATCGGCGCCAAGATCGGCGGCCCCGTCGTCACCCGGGCCGCGACGCGCCGCCCGGACCTGATCAAGACCCTCACTCTTGTCGGCACGCCGATCAAGGGGCCGGAAGAGGCCGATCAAGGGGCCGGAAGAGCATGAATGGCTCGCGATGGTGGAGCGGGACGGCGTGCGCGCCTGGGCGGAGAAAACCATGGAGGCCCGCCTCGAGGGCATGAGCGATGCGGCCAAGGCCTGGTGGATCGACATGATGGCGGAAACGCCGCAATCGACGCTGATCGGATTTTTCCGCTTCGTGTCCAGTATCGACGTCAGCGGCGATCTCGCGAAGATTGCCTGCCCGACCCTGGTGATCGGCTCCGACAATCCGCGCCGCCCGATTCAAGACGCCCGCGACTGGCAGAAAATAATCCCCAATTCCACATTGGACCTAGTCCCGGGCAAGGGCTATCACGCCGCCGTGACCCAGGCAGCGAAATGCGCGACGGTCACCTCCGATTTCATCGCACGACATCTGAGTGGCTGAAAATGCAGGATAAATTATCCCGAGTTGTGCTATTTTATTGGCGCAGCTTTCCCGGCATTGGTTTGAGCTACCGACGATGCATTACATTTTTTGGAGGCATCCGGATGATACGCGGTCCGAGTGACCTAAACGACGACTTTCTTCTCAGTTTGCCCGACGAAGGGCCGGTCGTCGTGGTTAATCTTGTGCGCTTGCAACGGCGAGTCAACCCCCAGCAATTGACCTCCATCGGATGCAGGTCCGGAATCGCCCCTCGATGGTAACTACCCAGGTCTGATTGGCCCGAGCGTTTGTATGTGAGGGATCGTGGGGGTCCGGGCTGGTAGCGGTGCCGGTGTTCTCAGAGGCGCAGTTGGGGGATTAGTTGCATCGGATCGGGATGCACCAGGGTCTGGAGGACGTTCCAGCCTTGCTTTCGTGAGTCGGACCCGATTTCCTTGGACACAGAATTGGCTTAATCGAAGTGTCCAAGGAGGACCGGAACATGACCGACAATTTTGAGAACAAAGTTGCTGTTGATGGGCCTGTGGTAAACGAGGGCGAGCTTGGCTCGTCCACGTTTTCCCCGGGCCAGGTTTCGCCGGCAGGCCCGCTGGGACTTGGCCAGCGGTGGACGGTGACGCGCAAGCGTGAGGTTGCCCTGCGGCTTTTGCGTGGCGAGCCGGTGGAACTTTTGTCGCGGCAGTTGGGCGTGGAGATTTTCCGGCTCGAGCAGTGGCGTGAGAAGGCGATCGCCGGGATCGATGCCTCGCTCAAGGAACGCAAGGGCGATCCGGTAAAGGCGGAACTGGACATCATGAAGCGGATCGGGGAGTTGATCATGCAGGTGGAACTGCTGGAGGCCAAGACGGAGACGTCCGGCCCTTTGGGGCGGCGGAGGTCGCGGCGATGAGTGCCGCCACCTCTCCCGGCACGGGTTTGGCCTACGGCCTCCAGCGGGTCTGTGCGGCCTGGGGTTTTGCCCGTTCCTCGTTCCTTGCCTATCCGGTTATCACCCACACCCACTATATGTAGTGTGTCTCCTTGGACTGCAGGCAAGGGCCGGCGCAGGCCATTGAGGAGGCGATCCGGCTAATTCTTGATTGTTCTGAAAACCGAACCGGAGTTTAATTCACGTCACGTACTTAACATCGGGGGACGGAACGGTGGCGACCAAGGGAAAAACGAAGAAACCCACGGCCAGACGGGAAGCTGTGATGAAACGACATCGTCTGAGCGATTGACGGCACTAGTCGAAGAAAGCGACGCGCTGGCACGAATCGTTGCGAAGAACCCGTCCGCGCCTGTTAGTCTCCTGCGCGTTTTTCGCAGCGAAGACGAAGCGACACGCAAGAACGTGATCCTCAATCCGTTTACTTCATATGACGTATTGAGCGAACTTGAAAACCAGTTCACAGAGCTATTTGTGAATAATCCGGCACTCGAATCCTACAATTCAATGAAGCTCTGTGAATATTCCATCGTCGTTCACCTCCTCAGATAAATTTCAATGAAGTGACGGTCCTTTATGCAACGTGGCGTTTTGCCTAAATCCGGTCTGTCGGCCTTGGGGTTTTGCCCGATTCCTCGTTCACGCCATGAAATCCCGGCAGCAGGCCACCGCTGAGCGCCCCCAGCAAAGCGCCGGGGACCAAGCCCTCGATCTCGGACGAGGCTCTGCTGGTGGCCATCGAGGCCGACCTCGGCATCCCCCTGGGAGGGCGAGGGACCGCAAGGTCTGGGCTCGGCTTCGGGTCTGTCGTGGCGATCTGCGTGTTCCCCCTCCCGCAAGGCGGGTCGGCTCCGGGTGATGCGCGCGAGAACAACCTGCTCTCGCCCCATCGCTGCCGCCGCCGTGGCGGAAATCCCCATGTCGGTGAGATCATCACCCATGCCCCCAACCTCATGTGGGGCACGGACGGCGTTCGGGTGTTCACGGTGGACGACGGCTGGGGCTGGATATTCACCGCCATCGAGCATTGGAACGCCGAGTGCGTCGGCTGGCATGTGTGCAAGCGAGGCGACCGCTTCGCCGCCCTTCAGCCGATCTCCATGGGGCTTGCGAGGCTGTATGCCTCGACCTCCGCCGGTGCGGCGCGGGGGCTGGCCTTGCGGATGGATCACGGCTCCCAGTATCTGTCGGACCACTTCACCAACCAGATCAAGTTCTGGGGCATCCAGCCGTCCTACGCCTTCGTCGAACAGCCCCAGACCAACGGCGTCGCCGAGAGGTTCAATCGCACGCTCAAGGAACAGATCATCCATGGCCGCATCTACCGCAACATCGCGGAGCTGCGGAACGCCGTCCGCGGGTTCGTCGAACAGTACAATGCCCAGTGGATCGTGGAGAAGAACGGCTACCTGAGCCCCGCTCAAGCTCGTCAGGCGTGGCACACCGCGATGTCACTCAGGCCCGCCGCATGAGACAAACTTGTGTCCAAGGAACCGGGTGCGATACACCAGCCTTGCTTTCGGGCGGTGGCGATGACGGCACGCATTCTGGCGAAGTTGTAGGCACCCCTCTCGGAGCGGAAGCCACCGGAGATCTTCTGGCGCAGCTTGGCCATTCGGAGGTCACGTTCGGCCTCATTGTTCGTAAACGGCGTGCGCGGGTCGGTGAGGAATCGCAGGCATCCCTCCTTGTGCTTGCGGAGGCGGAGCGCGAGGTTATGACCGATGCGGCGTTTCTTTCGTCCGCGCTTGCCGGTCCGGAGCGGCGGCTGCGCCTCGTGGAAGGCGATGGCGTGGTCGAGGATGCGGGCCCAGGCCCGCGAGATCCGGGCCACCAGGGAGGCGGGCACGTCGCGGCCGTTCTCACGGGAGAAGCGGGTAGCCCTGTGTGCGCGC
Organism: Alphaproteobacteria bacterium; assembly: GCA_965225945.1. Taxonomy (GTDB): domain Bacteria; phylum Pseudomonadota; class Alphaproteobacteria; genus JASLMY01. Next base: position 242,084 of record CBDDBZ010000038.1, read on the forward strand.
TCAAGGAGGCGGTGCATGCTCTTTGCCCAGTCTTCCTTCTCGATGTCGATCAGGGCCTGGAGTTCGCGCAGGTGATGGGCGTTGCAGGCGCCGTGGCGCACGCCCTTGAGGGTGAAGTAGGCGGCGTAATCGTCATGGATGAGGATGCCTTCGAGGTCCTTTTCGACATCGCCGCGTCCCGCGCCGATGCGCAGGACGGTCAGGAATGGGGTGCACAGCACGTGGAGCCAGCGGGTACGGGCGGCGATCCGCAGGCCGGTTTCGTCGAGGTGCTTGACCGGGACCGCTGTGCGGATCACGTCTGCGACATGGGCGAGGAAGGGCTCGAAGCGCCTGGCGATTCGCCGGCCCATGGCGGTGATCGTGGCTGTGGAGATGGACACTGCGAAGAGGTCGCTCATGAGTTCGGCCAAGCGCTTCTCGGGAACGAACTGGGCGTACAGCAGGTAGCTCACCCAGGCGGTGATGCGTGGCCCGTACTGGACCGGGGCGGTCACGCCGTCCGGGAAGACGGCTCCTGTCACGGTGGCGCAGGCGCCGCAGAGGCAGCGATGGGCGCGGTGTTCGGTGACCTCCAGGGGGCGTGGCTCGGGCACATCGAAGACCTGTCGACAGACGGGCGCGCGGTGACGGTCGGCGTCCGACAGCGGTGCGCCGCAGCCCGAACAGGCGGAGGGGTCATGATCCACAACATGGTCCGGGCTCTCGGTCCGCGCCAGCGTCGTTCCCTTGTGGCCCGGCTGGCCGCCGCTTGGCCTGCCGGACTTGCCGCGCTGGCTTCGGGTGCGCCTCTGGGTTCCGCTCTTCTTGCGCAGGCCGTCGCTGGCGGGCGGCTTGCTGCTGGTGGTGCTGTCAAGCGCCGCGCTCCGCTCGAGCTCGGCGATGCGGTCCCGCAGGGTCGCGTTCTCCCGCTCGAGCGCGGCATTCTCCCGGACGAGCGCCGTGGCCAGGCGCAACAGCCCCTGGCCCCATTCCCGGAAGGCCTTGACGACTGTGATTGCGAAGGATGAGGGGTCAAGAAGATCTTGCAGGCACGCGAAGGCCTCGTCATGGGCGGCGAGGTCCTCGTGCCAGCGCGACAGCGTCACGGGTCCTCGGCATCGACGGCCATCATGGCGGCCAGCACCGCGAGGCGTTCGCCCGCCGGCAAGGCCTTGTAACGCCGGCCCCAGTTGGCCGCCTTACGCTTGATGCGCTGGCGGTCGGTGAAGTTCCGGCCTGCGTAGCTCGCCCAATGCACCCGGTCGGGCGCGAAGTTGAACCACACGACCTCGGTCCGCACCTGGGCCTGGGTCGTCACCTGCAGCGCCAGACTGCGCCAGCCCGCCAGCATCTCGTCATAGAGCGCCGAGGGATGGCCCGAGACCATCACCTGGCAGGGCAGATCCTTGAGCAGGTCCAGGAGCGCGACATGGTCGACCTCCTCGTAGTCGAAGCGATAGCGCCGTGCCGAACGGCGGGTCGCGTGCAGATAGGGGGGATCGCTGTAGACCAGCTCCGGGCCCAGAAACGGGAACGAGGCCAAAAAGGCATGGGCACAGCCATGCACCAACTCGACCGGGTAGTCACAGGCAAAGGCCTCGAGCGCCTGCGCATCGCGGTCGATGCCGATCGAGCGCACGCCCGTTGGCTTGCGCTTCATCAGCGCACCGCCCCCCAGGTGGCTCTCGATGTAAACGCTGTGCGGCGGCATCAGCGCAATCAGCGCCTGGCACAGACCGCTCGTCGCCTTCGACCCAAAATATTCCACGCGCCGCTCCCGTCACACGAGAGCGCAACCCATAGACGCCCGATTCTATGGAGTCAAGAGACGATCAACGACGCGGCGGCGGAAACCCGGCCCCGGCGACCACCTACATCATCCTCTCGCGGTCAAGAGCGGGGTACCTGGGTAGTTACCCTCGATGTCGTATGTTCCCCCAGGTACGGGCATGATATCAGAAGATGCTGTTTTACCGGTTATGACCCGAAGGCGACATTACCAATCCTTGAAAACCCAACTATTATTCCGGCAGTCCAGCTGCTCTCAAACCACCCAAAAGGCGCCGAACAATTGCGTTATTGCTGACCATCAAAAGTTCAGGAACGTGCTTAAGACGCAAATTGGGAGCAAACTGTCGGACTTCCTTCATGGCGTTGGCCGCTTCATCCAACCGTCCAGTCTGGCTCAGGATGTAGGCCTTCTGGAGCCAGGAGTGCAGATGCGTCGGTTCAGCCTCCAGGATCGCGTCAAACAGCGCCAACGCTTCGTCGAATTCAGAAAGCAGCAGCAGAACCCGCCCCAGACCATTCCTGTACCAGTTCGGACAAAAGGGGCTGAGCGAGATCGCGGCGCGAAAATGCTCCGCACCCTCGGCGAAGTCTCCAGCGCGGGTTAGTGCAAGCCCGAGATGAGCGCGTGCATGCGCGATACCCGGATACAGCTCCACACTACGCCGTGCGATGGCCAGGGCTTCGAAGGCGCGATTCTGAGACCCCGCAACCACGTTACTCAATCCTAGTGCCCAGGGAAGGTTATTGTCCAACTCCAGCGCGCGTTCGGCGCATTCCTTGGCGCGTGCGATCTTGGCTTCAGCATCGCCCGTATGGCCCACCCGGCCATCGTGCCAGAAGGTGTAACCGAGGGTAGCCCAGGCGTAGGCGTAATTCGGGTCGTGGGCCAATGCGTTCTCCGCCAGCGTGCGGGCCTCCAGATAATCCGAGGTATTCCAACGCTCGATCAGTTCCGTTGCTCTGACACAAAGCTGCCAGGCCTCGATATCCGTGGTACCGCTACCCCATAAACGGGCTTCCTCACCGTCGGTGAGCTTGATGCGTAACGCTGTGACAATCTCTTTGGTGATCTCGTCTTGAATATCGAAGAGATCATCGATGGTACGGTCGAAGCGTTCGGCCCATACATGGCTGCCGTCGCTCGCGTCGATCAGCTGCGCGGTGATGCGCAGTCGGTCACCACCTTTCCGGATGCTCCCTTCCATCACATAGCGGACGCCCAGCTCGTTGGCGACCCGGCGCAAGTCGATGGCTTGCCCCTTGTAGACGAAGGTTGAGTTGCGCGCGATGACGCGCAGTTGCGAAATCTTCGACAGCGCGGTGATGATTTCCTCAGCCATACCGTCGGCGAAGAACTCCTGCTCGCGATCGCCCGACATGTTGTCGAAGGACATTACTGCGATCGAGGGCTTGTCGGGCAATGGCAACGCGTCACCGCCGGCGATTTCCTGAGCGGAGCCAGCGGGCGTTCCCAGGGGAGACCAGCGCCAGACCTGGACTGGCTTGGCGATGTTCTTGACCTCGTGGAGGCCGTCGTCGGTGAACTGCGCGTCCGTCTTGCCCTGCACCTGCTCATGGACGTTGCCCGAGATCGCTATGTCGCCGGCCTCGGCAAGCGCCTCCAGACGTGCCGCGACATTGACGCCATCACCATGGATGTCGTCGCCATCGATGATGATGTCACCGAGATTGATGCCGACGCGGAAGAGCATCCGGCGATCATCGGGCTCGCCCGCGTTGCGTTCCGCCATTCCCTGCTGAACCTCGATACAGCACCTGACCGCGTCCAAAACACTGGCAAACTCCAAAAGGATTCCGTCGCCGGTCGTCTTGACGATACGGCCTCGGTGCTCGGCGACCTTGGGATCGACCAGTTCGCGCCGATGCGCCTTCAGCGCCGCCAGCGTGCCATCCTCGTCCACGCCCATGAGACGCGAATACCCGACCACGTCGGCGGCGACGATGGCGGCCAGTCTGCGCTGTGTGCCCTCGGACATGGGTGAAGTCTAACTGAGCTGGCCAACCGCAGGAACTGCGACCTCGAACGAAAAGGCGTGTCGGTGCATTAGGGATATTGAATGGAAGGTGTTGTGCAGGTTTCTCGGATGCCTTGCCGGCATAGGGAGTGAGGCGCGGTGTTTGCCGGCGTCCGAGAAGCGCCAAGGCACGAAATCGCGGGATACAGGCGTCGCTATGGGGATTTGAGCGTGGCGTCGATGGTGGTGTCGTCTGGACGACCCGCATATGGGGCGTGAGGCGCCATAAGGAGATCGTCGAGCGCGGTGAAGCGTTGCCGAGGGGGGCACGAGCGGGGCCGGGGCGGCCAACGATGCCGCCGTTTTCGGTGTCCCGGGCGAGCGAAGTCGAGCGCCGAGGCTCGGCGGGGAAGGTGGCTGATGTTTTGGGTCGGTGTCATGAGCTATCGATGGCCTTCGGCGGTGAACGGGCCTTTGGTTGACAGCCGGCCTCGAAGACCTCGACGACGATCATGGGACCGCCACAACGGGGGCACGGTCGGGCGCCCTGGCGTTGGTCCTCGGGAGGCTCCGAGGCCTCTTCCTCGCTGGCGTCGGGCGCCGGTGGTCCGCCGAGCAGTTCGCGAGCGCGTTTTATGTTGGCGGCGCGGTTGCCGTTTGCAAAGAGGCCGTAGTGTCGGATGCGGTGGAAGCCCTTGGGCAGGACGTGCATGAGGAAGCGGCGGATGAACTCCGCGACATCGAGGGTCATGGTCCCGTAGCGCTCGGCGCCGTCGCGGCGGTAGTCCTTGTAGGTGAAGGTAACGGCGCCGTTGTCGAGGCGGAGCAAGCGGCGGTTGGAGATGGCGACGCGGTGGGTGTATCGGGCGAGGTAGGCGAGCACGGCCTCGGGCCCGCCGAAGGGGCGCTTGGCATAGACGACCCATTCACTCTTGCGCATGGGCGCGAGGAAGGTGCCGAACGCCGCCGGTTCGGCGAGGCCCGCGTGCTCGGCGAAGAACTTCAGACGTTCGGTCTCGTGGGCGGCGGCGAGCTTCTCGATGAAGAGCCGGCGGAAGAGGCGCGAGAGCACGCGGACGGGCAAGAAGAAGCCGGGCCGGCAGGCAATCCATTCCGTGCCGTCCGGAGAGACCCCGCCGCCGGGCACGATCATGTGGATGTGTGGTGAGGCGCCGGTGCGCCATCGGTCCGAGCACGGCGCCGTAAAGCGTCATGGCCGAGCCCCAGGTGTGGAGCACGGCGGTGATGCCGATCTTGGCGCCGAGGTGCTTTGGATCGGCGGCGATGGTGATCATGGTCTCGGCGCTCGCCTTGAACAGGATGTCGTAGACGACGGCCTTGTTCTGGTACGCGATGTCGGCGATCGCCGCCGGCAGGGTGAAGACGAGATGGTAGTAGGGGACGGGCAGTAGTTCGGCCTCGCGCTCGGCCAACCAGTCCCGGGCCGCCGCCCCCTGGCACTTGGGGCAATGGCGGTTGCGGCACGAGTTGTAGGCGATCTGGGTGTGCTCGCAGTCCTCGCAGGCCAAGACGTGCCCGCCGAGCGCGGCCGTGCGGCAGCGCTCGATGGCGCTCATGACCTTCAGCTGTTGCAAGCTCACGTGGCCGGCATTGGCCCGACGCCAGGCGGGGCCGAAGTCGCGGAAGATATCCGCGACCTCCAACCCATGGGCTGTCACGACCCGGCGGCGCTTACCCCGACGGCTTGGCCTTCTTCCGCTTCTTGCCACCGGGCTTGGACAAGAGATCCAGCGGACTCTCGATGGCGGCGATGGCGCCGGTCGCGACCCGGGTATAGCGCGCCGTGGTGTCGAGCTTGTCGTGGCCCAAAAGCGCTTGGATGTAGCGAATGTCGGTGCCGCGCTCGAGCAAGTGGGTGGCGAAGGAATGCCGCAACGAGTGCGGCGTCACGTGCTTGGTGATCCCGGCGGCGGCCACCGCCTCCTCGAACAACCGGCTGAACTGCCGGGTCGTGGCGTGCCGCCCCGCCTCGCGACCGGGGAAGAGCCAGCGCTGTTGCGCAGGCACGCCCGCGTCGTGGCGGGTCGGGCGGGCCCGCCACCATTGCCTGAGCAACGCCAGCAGTCCCTTCGACAGCATCACGTTACGGTCCTTGCGGCCCTTGCCCTGGACGATACGGATGATGCCTTGGGCGCTGTCGATGTCGCCGACGCGCAAGCGCACCACCTCGCCCGCTCGCATGCCACAGCCATAGGCGAGCGAGAGCAGCGCGCGGGTCTTCAGGTTCCGGGCCATCACCAGGAGACGCTTGGCCTCGTCCTGGCTCATCACCTTCGGCAGCCTTTGCGGCTCGCGGATGTGGAAGATCTCCGCCGCGAGATCGAGCCGTCGCAAGGTCACGCGGAACAGAAAACGGAGCCCGGTCATGGTCCGGTTGCGGTTGCAGATGCTCATCCCGCTCTCCGCCAGATGAACTTGGAAGCGGCGGACGTCCTCGGCCACGGCGGTATCGGGCGAGCCATCCAGAAACACGGCAAAGCGCTCGCAGCCGCGGAGGTGGCCCTTCTGCGTGCCCGCCACCAGCTTGCGGGCGTTCATGTCCTCGATCATGCGCTGGCGCAATGGGGTCATCGTCGTCGTCACGGAGATGCTCCTTCCTGAGTTGAGGTCGACGAGACCTCAATGATCAGGAACGAGCGCTCGAAGTGTTATCGATGAAATCCACGGCGGTGGCTGGGCGCGCCATGACCCCTCACCCACGAAATATCGCGTAGCGATTTAGTGCTATGGCTACGAATAGCCGTCCCGGGCACCCTGGCCCGACGGGGAATGTACCCCCGATAGCCGACATTGGTGGCCCTCGCCGCGTGAGCTCACCCAACCACCCCACGCCCGGCAGATGCCTGTAGAGCGTCGACGGCGACACCTGCAGCCGCTCCGCCACCTCCGCCACGGAAATGCCGTTCAGCTTCGAGAAGCCCGCCACGCTCACGGCTCATCCGGCTTTTGTGGGCGCCGTGATCCATGACCTCGTTGGCCCGCCGGCGCGGTAGGCCTGAAAGCCTGTCTGGAGATTGTCCTTGACCCCGCTCTTTCACTTTGGAAGCTCTAGCGGGTCGGGCAAGCGCTCGACAGTATCAGCAGGATCCGGAAATCCGCCTGGCTCGCGCCGTCGAGGGCGGCAATGAAATGGAGGCAATGATGCACAAGATCGACATCCCCCAAAAGGTCATCGATTCCTGCATTCGCTTGCGCGGCCGCCGGCATGCGCTCGAGTCGATTGAGCCCCAGCGTCTCGCCATGATCGTCGTCGACATGCAGAACAGTTGGGTCGAGCCCGGTCTCTCGCCCCTGGAGATTCCGATGACCCGCGAAATCATACCGAACATCAACAGGCTGGCGGCGGCTGTGCGCGCCGCGGGGGGTATCGTCGCCTGGACCCAGTCGGTTTTCCCCGAGGACTGGACACGGCACGTCTATGAACATTTCGGAACGCCCGAATGGCGCGACCGCGTCATCGCCGATACCCAACCCGGCGCGCACGGCCACAAGATCGCAAACCAGATGGACGTTGGGCCCGAGGACGTGATCGTCGTGAAGAACCGCCCGAGCGCCTTCATTCAGGGGGCGTCGAACCTCGAGGCCGAGTTGCGCCGGCGTGGCCGGGACACCTTGATCATTACCGGCACGCTGACCAATGCTTGCTGTGAATCGAGCGCCCGCGACGCCGCCGCGCTTGGCTTCGTCAGCATCATGGTGTCGGATGCCATGGCGACCCGGACGGACGAGGAGCACAATGCGACGTTGATCAACGTCATGCAGCTGACCGCCGACGTCAGATCGATGGATGAGGTCCTGGGCCTGCTCGAGGCCAGCACGACACGATAGCCGGGCGTGCCCATAGAGCTCCTATAATCGGCCACGTCGGCGGCCGGGATCGCGGCGAGGCGGCGCTCCATGCTTGGTCCCCCTTAGTTGGGAGAGTAGCGCCTGAACCATGGCAATCATCTCGCGGTCCGCGGAGGACCAGAGCCGCGCTGCTTCCATCACGCACGGCTCGAGGACGCCGTACATCAGCCCTTCGTGGTAGAGCGGAGCGTGCACCAGAGCGCGGTGCCGAAAGTACTTCAGCTCGTACTCGCGATTGACCAATGATGGATCTGCGGTCGTCACATCTTCGATGTAGAGCGCAACCGGACTGCGCAGGGCTTCCGCGAACATCGGGTCGTTCTCGACCAGCGACGGAGGCTCTTTTTGCCAGCCGCGATCTTCTCTGGCCAATGCGTATTCCGGCTTACGCTCCCACGCATGCGTCTGTATCGCACCCGGTTCCTTGGACACAAGTTTGTCTCATGCGGCGGGCCTGAGTGACATCGCGGTGTGCCACGCCTGACGAGCTTGAGCGGGGCTCAGGTAGCCGTTCTTCTCCACGATCCACTGGGCATTGTACTGTTCGACGAACCCGCGGACGGCGTTCCGCAGCTCCGCGATGTTGCGGTAGATGCGGCCATGGATGATCTGTTCCTTGAGCGTGCGATTGAACCTCTCGGCGACGCCGTTGGTCTGGGGCTGTTCGACGAAGGCGTAGGACGGCTGGATGCCCCAGAACTTGATCTGGTTGGTGAAGTGGTCCGACAGATACTGGGAGCCGTGATCCATCCGCAAGGCCAGCCCCCGCGCCGCACCGGCGGAGGTCGAGGCATACAGCCTCGCAAGCCCCATGGAGATCGGCTGAAGGGCGGCGAAGCGGTCGCCTCGCTTGCACACATGCCAGCCGACGCACTCGGCGTTCCAATGCTCGATGGCGGTGAATATCCAGCCCCAGCCGTCGTCCACCGTGAACACCCGAACGCCGTCCGTGCCCCACATGAGGTTGGGGGCATGGGTGATGATCTCACCGACATGGGGATTTCCGCCACGGCGGCGGCAGCGATGGGGCGAGAGCAGGTTGTTCTCGCGCATCACCCGGAGCACCCGCTTGCGGGAAACACGGATGCCACGACAGACCCGAAGCCGAGCCCAGACCTTGCGGTGTCCCTCGCCCTCCCAGGGGGATGCCTCCAGGTCGGCCTCGATGGCCACCAGCAGAGCCTCGTCCGAGATCGAGGGCTTCGGTCCCCGGCGCTTTGCTGGTGGGCGCTCAGCGGTGGCCTGCTGCCGGGATTTCATGGCGTAGAACGAGGAACGGGCAAAACCCCAGGCCGCACAGACCCGCTGGAGGCCGTAGGCCAAACCCGTGCCGGGAGAGGTGGCGGCACTCATCGCCGCGACCTCCGCCGCCCCAAAGGGCCGGACGTCTCCGTCTTGGCCTCCAGCAGTTCCACCTGCATGATCAACTCCCCGATCCGCTTCATGGCGATGTCCAGTTCCGCCTTTACCGGATCGCCCTTGCGTTCCTTGAGCGAGGCATCGATCCCGGCGATCGCCTTCTCACGCCACTGCTCGAGCCGGAAAATCTCCACGCCCAACTGCCGCGACAAAAGTTCCACCGGCTCGCCACGCAAAAGCCGCAGGGCAACCTCACGCTTGCGCGTCACCGTCCACCGCTGGCCAAGTCCCAGCGGGCCTGCCGGCGAAACCTGGCCCGGGGAAAACGTGGACGAGCCAAGCTCGCCCTCGTTTACCACAGGCCCATCAACAGCAACTTTGTTCTCAAAATTGTCGGTCATGTTCCGGTCCTCCTTGGACACTTCGATTAAACCAATTCTGTGTCCAAGGAACCGGCCCGGTTCATCGGGTCCGACTCACCCACGCATGCGTCGCCCGTGAGCGACGGGTGTGAGGATCACGAAGGAACAACACACACACCGGTCGCAATTGAGCGCCTCGCACAGCACCGGCATCAAGTCGCCAAGCAAGTTGTCAGGCGTAGCGTCGCTGTTCAGTAGAGTATCCAAATCAACTGTCATGTCGGCTAGGCTGGCCAATGCACAATTAGGCTGCTTGAAGCAGACAGTCGTCGGCGAGGGGCTCCAGCGACTCGGCGTCCCAAGAGGCATAGAACTCAGGTCGGACACGACGGCGAATGCGGTTTTCCACGTGGTTCAAACTGGAATAGACATTGTTACGCGGCCAGGGCGAGATGTTTGGCGCCGAGGCGTGCGCGGTACAGCCATGGAAGAACAGCCCAGTCCCAGCCGGTCCCTTCGGCGCGAAAATACCGCTGCTCTCCGCCAGCCGCGCGACCGTATCCCGATCCAGCGCGGCAAAATCCGAGGAGCCATCGAGCGGCTTCACGGACGCCTCGATCAGGCCATGGCGGTGCGAGCCGGGAATGAGGCAGATCGGACCGTTGAACTCGCCGACCTCGTCGAGAAAGAGCGCGAAATTGATCGCCCGGGGTTCGGGCATGCCGTCGATGGCGTGCCAGGTGCCGAAGTCCTGATGCCAGGGAAAATCGAGCTGGCCGAACGGGTGTTTGGTCACCAGCTTGTACTGATGCGAATAAATCGGCCCACCGATGAGCTGGCGCGCCGGCCCGACCATGCGCGGGTGGCGTAGGAGCCGCGCGAAGGGCTCACTGTAGCGTTCCGGCCGGTGCGCCAGCCGAGGCTCGCCGGTCTCGGTCTTCGGAACTTCCGGCCGGTCGAGTGCGAAGATGCGCGGTAGCTCGGCCTGTAACACCGCGACTTCGGATTCCGAGAACAGGCTGGGCAGAACCAAAAAGCCATTGCGCTCGAAGGCGGCCACCTGTTTTGGCGACAGCTCCATCAGGGCGCCACCTCATTCCCCGTCGCCAAGAGGTCGGCACCGCTCACCAGCCTCTCGAACGTGCTTTGGAGCTCGGCGGCAATGTAAGGTTCGAGATCGACGATCGAAATCGCCGCCGCCGACAACGAGATCGCTCCACCAAGCGCCATCTCTCGCGACCTCCGTGTGTAGAATTTCAAGTAAGGCTAACAGATTCTCACTGTCCGCACCAAACGAGGAAGCGCAGGGTGGCGCTCGCCTCGGCCCCGCATGGCCACGTCACCCCGCGCCGCTCGCAAGCCTGCCGTCCCTCGGGCGCGTCTATGCCGTGAAGGCGGATGCGCTCGGCCCCGACTTCGATGGTGTCGCCGTCGACCACGCCGGCCGGGCCGGAGACGTCGGCCAGGGCGAGGGCGGGGAAGAGGGCGAGCAGGAAGGCGAGGCGGAACATGGTCTAGTGTCCCGATTCCGAAGTTCGCATGATTTTCGCCTGCTGTTCAGCGATTTCGATTGTTCGGAGGCAGAAGCGCTGGATGGCGCCGAGGATGTCATCGGCGGATTTGGTCCATTTGAAGGGTTTGGGGTTCTGGTTTGTCGTGTCGATGTAGTCGAGGATGGTGCGCTCCAACTCCTTGGTGGAGCGATGGACGCCGCGCCTGATCTGCTTGTCGGTCAGCAGCCCGAACCAGCGCTCGACCTGGTTGAGCCAGGAGGCGCTGGTGGGTGTGAAATGGGCCTGCCAGCGCGGCCGTTTGGCGAACCAGTCGCGGATCGCCTTGGTCTTGTGGGTCCCGTAGTTGTCCATGACGATGTGGATGTCGAGATCACCAGGGACGTTCGCCTCGACGAGGTCGAGGAATTTGCGGAACTCTCGGGCCCGATGGCGCGGGAAACATTTGCCGATGATCTCTCCCGTGGCGATGTCGAGGGCCGCGAAGAGAGAGGTCGTGCCGTGGCGCTTGTAGTCGTGGCTGCGCCGCTCCGCCTGCCCGGGGCGCATCGGCAAGAGGGGCTGGGAACGGTCCAAGGCCTGGATCTGGCTCTTTTCGTCGACACAGAGAACCAGGGCACGATCCGGCGGCGCCAAATACAGACCGACGATGTCGCGGACCTTCTCCACGAAGAAGGGATCGCTCGACAGCTTGAAGGTCTCCGAGCGATGCGGCTGCAAGCCGAAGGCCCGCCAGATGCGATGAATGGTCGAGGGCGCGTGGCCGCTCGCCCGCGCCATCGAGCGAAGGCTCCAATGGGTCGCGTCCGGCGGCGTCTCTTCCAGCGTCAGCCGGACCGCTTCCGCGATGGCGTCATCGCCGATTTGACGCGGCGCGCCGGGGCGGGGTTCGTCGTACAGACCGTCGAGGCCCTCCGCCGCATAGCGGCGACGCCACTTGCCCACGGTGTCCGCGCTCGCCTCGAGACGAACGGCGATCTCCTTGTTCTCCAACCCTTCCGCCGCCGCCAAGACGATCCGAGCCCGCCGCGCAAGCCCCTGCGACGTCTTGCGACGACGAGACAGCGCCTCCAATTCGGCGCGCTCGTCATCGCTCAAAGAGATCGTCACCGCCACTCTCGCCATCAATCGCGCCTCCTGAAAACAAATAGAGACATAATCATATCAATTTATCGATCAGGACACTAGCAGGGTCTCGGCCTCGCCCAGCGCCTCGGGGTGCCGCCCGAGCGCTTCCAGCGTCGGCTCGATCTGTCGCTTGTCGTTGGGGGCCTGGACCACATCGTTGGTGACCACCAGCAGGCTGTCGACCGCCACCGTGGCCTGGGCGTTGTAAGACTGTTCGAAGCCACCGCCGGCCACCGGCATGATGCGCGAGTCCGCGTCCGTCAGGTTGACTTGGTCCTTCGGCCCGGGCCCGGCCACCGGCGGCTTGGGGGGACGGCCGCCCGGCTTGCGGCCCGTCTTCTCGGCCTTCTCCTCGCGCGCCTGGAGCTTCGCCTCGTACTCGGCCCGTTCCCGCTCATGGCGTTCGCGGGCCCGCGCCTCGATCACCGCCTTGGCCTCGGCGATGCGGGCCAGACGATCCTCGCGCCGCGCCTGTTCCTCGGGCACAGACATCCCGTCGGGCACATCCACCCCATCGGCGGCCTCCGCCAGCGCCATCAGCTCCGCCACCTCGGCCTTCAAGCGGGCTTCGAGCTCGCAGGCATGTTTCCACGACAGCGCGCTGTGCTTGCTCGCGTTGGCATGCACCTTGGTGCCGTCCAGCGCCACCGTGCCGAGCTTCAGCATCCCGGTTTCCCGAGCCAGCATCAGCACCTCGACGAACAGCCCTTCGATCGAACCGAGAAAACGCCGACGGAAGCTGGCGATGGTGTCGTGGTCGGGATGATCGTTGGCGGCGATGAAGCGGAAGGCCACCGAATCATAGCTCGCCCGCTCCAGCTTGCGGCTCGAAAACACCCCCGTGGCATAGCCGTAGACCAGAAGCCCCAGCAGCACGCTCGGGTGATAGAACGCCGAGCCCGAGCCGCGATAGGCCTTCACGAACGCCGAGAGGTCCAGATGATCGATCACCTCGACCACGAAGCGCGCCAGATGCCGCTCGGGAAGCCATTCGTCCACCGACGGCGGCAGCAAAAACCCGGTCTCGCGATCAACCGGTCGGAAGTTGCTCATAACGAATCCCATCACTCGAGAGCGAATCACCCGAGACCGTGGAATCCCATCTCGACCCTCGGCTCAAGTCCGACAGGCTGCTAGACTGGAGCCACGGCTGATTCATTGGGAAAGGAAGCAGCGGATGAACATAGATCGGTTCGGCAATGCCCATGCTCCGGGGTTGCCCTATGCCCATGGCGGCATCATTCAGGATAGCCGCGACGATCACCGCAAGCTGCGACAGGCATGGCGGCATATCAGAGCGCGGGAGAAGAGCCACGGACTGGATGCGATCTATAACCTCTCCGGCCTGGACAGGCGCTATGAGGCCGCACCCGAAACCTTTCCTCTGATGGATGATGAACTGGCACCGGCACTGATGGGCGGGCGGCTTGAAGAACTGGCGCTGGATCATTTAGGCGGCGATCCGGCGTCAGACGCGATCATGGTTTTCAATCGTCAGACCGCTGCCATCCTGACTGCGACTCTGACGCTGGTGAATCCGGGCCAAACAGTGATCGGTGCGTCGCCCACTGGTAGTCACCCCTGCGTCGTCCGGGCAGCAAAACGCGCCGGTGCTGTGTTCATCGACACCTTGGGCTTGGCGGACTTCGAGAAAGCCTTCGCGGACGCCGAAGACGTCGCCCTGGTCTCCCTGACCCGCTTGGCCGTGAGCTATGAAATCTTCAGCCTCCGCGAGATCGAAAAAATCGTCACCCTGGCCCATGACAAGGGGGCCCGCGTGTTGGTGGACGATGCCGGAGGTGCTCGTGTCGGACCAGCAATATTCGATCAGCCAAAGATGTTGGAACTGGGCGTCGATGTGGGTTCCACAGGGCTTGATAAATACGGCACGATTGGCCCCCGCGTTGGCCTCATGGGTGGGCAGCGGGAACTGGTCGAAAAAATTCGGGCGCTGGCATTTGAGCTTGGCGTCGAGGCGCGGCCGATGATCTTTCCCGCTATCGTCCACTCGCTGGAACAGTATGATCCGGCCCGAGTGCGTGAACTGGCGGACACTACCAAGGACGTCATTGCTGCGGTTAAAAAACGCCTCGGCAACCGTGTCACGGAAACGCCTGTGATCGCCCGCCTGGAGGGCGAGGACACTCTAGAAATCGCCATCGAACGCGCAGGGCTCAAAGATCGTCCCTCCATTGTACCGATCGAGGCGACGGCAGCACTTTCCATGCTGTTGCTCCGCGATCATGGCGTCATGACGGTGCATTTCGCGGGCCTCCCGCCGGGCACGTCGGCAATGTTGATAAAGTTCGTGGTGCCGGAAACGCTGCAACGCTTCGGCGGCGCGGAAAAGCTGGCGGATGCTATCGATGGATCGTTGGATGCGCTGGCCGGCGTCATTGGCGATGAAATTGCCTTCCGGGAGTTGCTGTATGGCGAGGTGAACTAGATACGATTGGTGAGCACCATTCCATGCCTTATCGGCGTCATTCCGCCGCCAGTTGCTTGTCCTCCGGAAGTGACATGTAGTGGCGGGAGATTTCGCCGGGGTGGTCAGCCAAATTTCGTTCCGAACGTCCTTAGGAGAGAAGCCCTAAAAAGCGCGCGCGCGCGAGGACATCGCCTTTTGGGGTTTTCTTCCAGCGATTTAGCCCGATCTAGCCATGCTGAAACCGGTTCGCCGCATCGTCACCGGCCACGACGAGGCTGGCCGCTCGATAATCGTCTCCGATCAAACTTCGCCGCACGTGTTGGAGAACCCGGTCCGCCCGGGCCGTGGCCTGACCGATCTCTGGCGCACCGACCAGACGCCGGCGACAAACGCCGGCGGTGACGACGCGGCCGCCTGGCCGGTGATCCTGAACCCGCCCGAAGCGGGCAGCGTCTTCCGCTTCTTCCAGCTCAACCCGGGAGCGGACGAGGCCGGGCTGACGGAGTCGGAGCGCGAGGCTCGCTACGCCCAGGCCTTTGCCGCCATGGGCGCCAGCGCCGACCGCCACGACACCAACCGCCATCCTGGCATGCACCAGACCCGGACGGTGGACTACATCATCCTGCTCGAAGGCGAGGTGACGTTGGTGCTGGACGAGGCCGAGGTCGAACTCAGGCCCTTCAACGTGGTGGTTCAGCGTGGCACCAACCACGCCTGGATCAACAAGGGCCAGACACCGGCGCTGCTGGCCGGGATCCTGATCGACGCCGAACCGCTCTAGGCTCCGCCGATGGCACCCGCGCCGAGATGCCGCCAGATCGACCGGGCTTGGCGGGTGACGGCGGCCAGTGTCGGGAGGAGCGTGAGCAGGAGGGCCTGGCGGAGCATGGTGGAGGGTGTAGCAGGGCGAGGTTGGCACGCATGCGATGGCATCGATCGGCCGAATGTCGGCTTCGCTCGGATCACGTCCGATGTACCCCCAATATTCCCCGTAATATTAGCTGATGCCGAACGGAGAATCATGACCCGACCCGGACATCGCCGGAGTAAGCTAGACTGGCGATATGAGCGAGCGAATTATTCATACAACGAAGATTGATGGGGGCGATCGTCTATCCACGGATGATAAACCCAATTTACGTTTTCCATGGTGGAGCTTCACGAAAACCGCGCTGTCCGCTTGTGCACTTCAGTTGGTTGCCCAAGACCGTGTGAAACTAAACGATCCTTTGCCCGGCAATCCCTACACGCTCCGCCAGCTGTTGCAACATACCGCCGGCGTCCCGAACTACGGCCCGCTCGCGTCCTATCACGATGCCGTGGCAAGAGGCGATGAACCTTGGACGGTGGATGAATTGCTCGAAAGAGTCGGCGCTGACCAACTCGATTTCGCACCGGGTCAGGGTTGGGCTTACTCAAATGTCGGCTACCTATTCGTACGTCAGCTCATCGAGGAAACATCGGGCTCGGATTTGGCCACCGTCTTGCGAAAGCTAGTCTTCGATCCGCTCGATCTTCGCTCGATAGCGTTGGCGACGAAGCCCACCGATCTCGATGGCACAGCTTGGGGGAACCAGGATCGATATCATCCGGGATGGGTCTTTCATGGCCTTCTCATCGGCACTGCAATGGATGCTGCGTGCCTTCTGGATGGACTTATGTCGGGTCGTCTGCTGCCGCCAGACCTCCTGGACATCATGAAATCCCGGCATCCTCTCGGCGGCCCTATACCTGGACGCCCCTGGGAAACAACAGGGTATGGGCTTGGGTTGATGACTGGCCAAATGTCGATAGCTGGCCCGGCCATCGGTCATTCAGGTATCGGGCCTGGTAGTGTGAGCGCCGTCTACCACTTTCCCGAACGCAACCCATCCTGCACGGTCGCCGCATTTGCGCAGGGCGATGACGAAGGTGTCAACGAGCATGAAGTGGTTCGCCTAGCTACTCAATAACGGCAGCTTTTGGCTACCAATCGCCTAAGCGGCCATGTCGACCTGACGGTGACTATACCCCTAATTCCGGAAAGTCGGAGTAAGATCCGCTGGGCAAAGGCGCGAGGGCGGCATGGAAGACGGCGAGCTGATCGGATCGAAGGAAGCAGCGCTTATCGTCGCGCCGGACGGGGAAGTGCGACTAGTACTGCCAGAGAGCGACGGGGTAAACGACCGCGTGGCACTGCTGGCGCTGGTCGCGGCGCGGTTCGAAGATCCGAAGTGGGTGGCCAGAATGCTTGTCGAGTATCGGTGATGGATCAGGCTTCAGAGATACCGGGCCTCTTTGCGTTTTGGAGAGCCGCCGACAGCATCACGAGGCGATCTGAGGTTTGGCTGTCAGGTGCGCCGTCTCAGGCTCTACGCCTCGGTTTTGGCCGGAAGGGGACATGCCGGGCCGGAAGCAAACGAGACGAACGACGGTGAAGACTATACGGCGATCCAGCGGCTGACTTTCGCGCACGGTCTGTCAGCGCGAGGTGGTGGAGGGGTCGAAAGTCCCGGATCATCAGTTGCCGAGGATAGATTCCCTTTTTGATTGGAGGAGAAGAATCATGAGCCAGAGGCGAAAGCCGGATGCGCGCGACCCCATCGACTGGGATGTGCCCGACTGGGTCGACCCAACATTTGATCGTACGACCCCGTATACCGAGGATGAGTTGGATGCCTTGGTGGACGGCACGCTGGAAGCCATTCGAGACACGGCGTCTTGGGCGAGCTTGGTCGATCGCGTAGGGGATGAAGAGGCCCGGCGCGTACTTCGCGCCAGGCTGATCATGCGGGACGAGAATGCCAGACGGCAGTCGCGGCACTGAGGGAGGACAGTTCAGCTGTGGCTCCAACCCCTCGATATCGTATTTTCCTCCAGGTACAGGCATGATATCAGTAGATACTGATTTACTGCACTTGACCATGGTACACGACGGCATTTACGTAGGACGTTGAAAAGGTTGTAGGATTCCCGATTCACTCCACGACGAGTCAAGAGGGAAATCATGCGAGACAACCCGATCAACGCCCTGCGTGAGACGCTACGATGCGGCTTCGCCTTTCGCAAGAGCCGTCTGGAGAGCCTTTGCGTCTTGGTCTTCGGCGTGTTCGTCGCCCGGACGGTGAACCTCTCTCACTTGGCCTGCCACTTTCCGGGGCGCGCGCGATCCAGCTCCAACTATCGGCGCCTGCAACGGTTTTTCGAGCAAGTCGATTTCGATTACGATCGCCTCGCCGAGTTCCTGGTCGCGATGATGGGGCTCCAGGCGGGGCCGTGGCGGCTGACCATGGACCGGACCAACTGGCGGCTGGGTCGCCGCGACGTCAACATCTTGATGATCGGCATCGTCAACCGCGCCATCGCCATTCCCGTGTGCTGGCGGGTGCTCGACAAGGCGGGCAATTCCAATACCAAGGAGCGGATCGCGATCCTCGAACACGTCCTCCGGCTCTTCGGGGTCGACAAGATCGCCAGCCTCCTGGCCGACCGGGAATTCATCGGCGACGCCTGGCTGGCATGGTTGCAGGAAAAGGCCATCCCCTTTCACATCCGCATCCGATCCAACATCAAGATCGCCAACACGCGTGGTCGCATGGTCAAGGCGAGGGAGCTGTTTCGCGACCTCAAACCCGGGGAAAGCCGCATCCTCTCCAACGCCAGGCGCCTCTCGGAGGCCAGAAAACCCAAGGCCAGGCCCGTCTTCGTCGCCGCGCTCCATCTCAAGACCGGCGAACTGTTGATCGTCGTGACCAACGACGCGCCCGAGGAGGCCTTGGCCATCTACGCCCAGCGCTGGCAAATCGAGACCCTCTTCGCCGCCTTGAAAACCCGTGGCTTCAACCTCGAAGACACCCACATGACCGACCCGGAGCGCATCTCCAAGCTCACCGCCGTCCTTTCCATCACCTTCTGCTGGGCGCACAAAGTCGGCGATTGGCTCCACGAGGCCGAGCCGATCCGCCTCAAAACCCACAAAAGGATGGCAAAATCCATCTTCCGATACGGTTTCGAGTGGATAAGGCGACAGCTCGTCAATCCTATCGACAGGCGTCAAGCCATTGAGCTGATTCGTTTCCTCGTCCCCGGAAAACCACCAGTCCAGGTGCCCAGGCCAAAGCCAGCATGAACGAGTCGTGTACTGTGAGAATTTACATCTTCTCTGACATAGAGTCCTTGAATGGCAACTCTTGAAAACTGTCCTGTTTGCGGCAACAAGACATCGTCAAATGCGGAACAATGTCCAAGTTGCGGAGAGCCGCTTGGGGAGGGGTGGGCCGAAAAACTATCTACGGACAAAAAGGTTAAGAAAGGCCGAGAGAAGAAGAAAAAGGGACGTGCCTTTTGGGTTGTAGTGGCAATTTTTCTTCTGCCGTTTTTCCTTCTTACCTTTTTCTCTGGGGAACCGGAATCCGTACGGGAAGCGCCTATCAAGGAGAAGGCTGAATTGCCTACTTCGAAAGATCCCGCTAACGGATCATTGGCTCGAGAAACACCAAAGAAAGACACGATATTTACAAATACCCCAGAGAGAGAAAATCCGTCGAAGAACAGTTCCGGAAGTGAATCGAAGGAGCCAAAACCACATATTCAGCAGGCGGTGGTTCGAAAGAATAACCCCTCAAGTCAAGCCAAGTCGCGTCAAAATATCTTCAAGTGGGTCGCATCTAGTCGCGGCGCAAGCATCTATTCGAAACCAAGCCAAACGAGTTTGATAATCGGAAAGGTTTTAGCAGGAAAAGAAGTCCATGCTACAGCGCTTTCCGGCATATGGGTTGAAGCAGTGTTTGAGTCGGGAGCGAATGGTTGGTTGATGGCAGGAGATCTATGGCGGGAACGTGACGATGGAAGCCCACCTTATACCATCGTTCGAAGCGACTCTCTACATCCGCACAAGCTCAGTTATGATATCGGATTGGACAAAAAGGCAACGGAGTCTCAGTTGCGTGGGATAGCTCAAGAGCTTTACAAGTTTTCTTCAGGATCGAAATTTGATCGTGTATTTATTGTGTATCTCCTTAGAGATACCTCCCCGGCTTCTGGTGCATGGGCGACCTCACATTTCAACCCAAATCTAGACGTCCGAATTTCAGGTGCAACGATTGAACAAGACAAAAAGTTTGAGACCGCTGCCAAATCGGTTCCCGGAACTCTTGTTGGAGCTTGGCAGAATGACGGAATCATATCCATACACATCACGATCTACCGAGAGTCGAGTGCCGTACATATGATACAGCAATACAACGATGGCGGCAGCAGAAAGTCACGAATGAAGGAGAGAAAGACCGCCCGCGGTTTACGATTTGATTACGTCGGCGGTGCTACTGCTGGCGATCATTATGTTTTGCTAAAGTCAGGCTACTAGAAATCAGAGACGATGAAGGACTAATTTCGACTGCTCGGCGATTGAGGTAAACCGAACGGACAACCGCATTGCATCGAGAATAGGGGTGCGTCGCCGTACCCAAACTACAGAGAGAGAGAGGGTCACCAGTCGCCGATTAACGCTCGCTAGTGTTACGGGGAATCTAGGGGCAACACTGGACGGACATCGGACATCGGCGGCTCCCCTGTCCCACGGGCCAACGACCGGCTCGCCACGCGGGCCATAGCAAGGACGAGTGCAACGCGGGCGCCGAGTGGTCCGCCTTGGAGCGGCATCCGCCCAGGGTGGCGGTGCCGGCACCGAACGATTCTGTTCCTATCTATCCCCCTACCGTCCTTCCCCTCTCCCCAGTAGGAGCAACAATACTCCGGTGCCGGCACCGCTAGTGTTCCAATCCTAACAAAAGTTTCCCAAAGGGCTTGCGTTCTGCGATTCTGGGGGAATGACGAAGACATTGGCATGCATCTGGCTGTCTCCCGCGGAGCGGGTGACGCTGGAAGGGTTGGTTTCTGGGCGGAACACGCCGCAGAAGCTGGTTTGGCGGGCACGGATAGTGTTGCTGTCGGCTGACGGGATCGGCACGATGACGATCGTCCGGTTGGTCGGCAAAAGTAAGGTGACGGTGTGGCGCTGGCAGGAGCGCTACCTTGCCAAAGGCATCGCCGGACTGCGCCGCGATGCGACGCGACCGGGACGCAAGCCGCCGCTGAGCGCCGAGGTGATCGAGCGGGTTGTGCATAAGACCTTGCACGAGACGCCGGAGGCGGCGACGCATTGGAGCATCCGCAAGATGGCCCGTGCCGTCGGCCTCAGCTACACCAGCGTGCAGCGGATCTGGAAGGCGCACGGCCTCAAGCCGCACCTGGTGAAGACCTTCAAGCTGTCGAATGACGAGCACTTCGTCGAGAAGGTGCGCGATATCGTCGGTCTCTATCTCGATCCGCCGGACAAGGCGCTGGTTCTCTCGGTCGACGAGAAGAGCCAGATCCAGGCGCTCGACCGCACACAGCCCGGCTTGCCGATCAAGAAGGGCCGAGCCGGCACCATGACGCATGACTACAAGCGCCACGGCACGACGACATTGTTCGCCGCGCTCGACGTCGCCACCGGCAAGGTCATCGGCCACTGCATGAAGCGGCACCGCCATCAGGAATGGCTGAAATTCCTGCGCCGTATCGACGCCGAGACGCCCAAGAAGCTCGACCTGCATCTGATCGCCGACAACTACGCCACCCACAAGCATCCCAAGGTCAAGGCGTGGTTGGCAAAACATCCTCGCTTCCATATGCACTTCACTCCGACATCCGCCTCCTGGCTCAGCCAGGTCGAACGCTTCTTCGGCCTGATCACCAGCGATCAAATCCGTTGCGGCGTGTTCAAGAGCGTCGCCGAACTCGAAACAGCCATTCAGGAATACCTCGAGCACCACAGTGCCGATCCAAAACCCTTCGTATGGACCGCTTCCGCCACCGCCATACTCGAAAAAGTCGCTCGTGGGCGACAGGCGCTAGAGTCGGTACACTAGCGCAGGGAAGAGATCGGGGAGGGGACGGCGATGACCACGAACGGCGGCGCGCGCGAGGCGCTGGAACGCTCGCTGACGCGGATCGATGCGGAGAGCGAACGGCTGAACGCCTTCATCACGCTGGCGCCGGATGCGGCGCGCGCGGCGGCGGACGTGGCCGACAAGGCCGCGGCCGAGGGCCGCTGGCTCGGCCTGTTGCACGGCATGCCGATGGCGGTGAAGGACTGTATCGATACGGCGGGCCTGAGAACCACCAGCGGCTCAACTTTCTTTGAGCACCACGTGCCGAACGACGATGCCCCCGTGGTCGCCCGCCTGCGCCAGGCCGGCGCGGTGCTGGTCGGCAAGGCGACCCTGCAAGAGCTTTGTTTCGGCATCCGCTCGGTCAATCCGATTTCGGGCCAGTGCCACAACCCCTGGAACATCGACCGCGTGCCCGGCGGCTCCAGCGGCGGCTCCGGCGCCGCGCTGGCGGCGGATATGGTGCAGGGCGCGCTCGGCTCCGATACCGGCGGCTCGGTCCGCCTGCCGGCGTCCTTCTGCGGTGTCTCCGGCCTGCGTCCGACGGTCGGGCGGGTGCCGAACCATGGTGCTGCCCAGCTCAGTCCCACTTTCGACACCATTGGGCCCATGGCGCGCTCGGTTGCGGACGTGGCCCGCATCCTGGCGGTCATCGCCGGGCCGGACCGGCGCGATCCGATGTCGGTTGACAAGCCGCTCGATAACTTTTTGCCCCGCCTGGACGACGGGGTCCGGGGCTTGCGCATCGGCGTGCCGAGCAACTCCTATTTCGAGAATGTGCCGGACGATATTGCGAGACCGGTGATGGCGGCGCTGGCCGCGCTCGAGGCCCAGGGGGCCACGCTGGTCGACGTCGAGCTGTCGGGCGCGGCGGAAACCTACGAACACGCCGCGCTGATCGTTTTCTCCGATGCCTGCGCCCATCACGCCGAACGCCTCGCCACCCGGCCAGAGGGCTTCAGCGCAGACGTGCATACTCGGTTGATCACCGGCCAGACGTTCACGGGGGTCGACTATGCTGGCGCCGTTCGCGCGCGGGAGGCCTGGCGCCGCACCCTGGCCGACGTCTTCGAGGAGGTCGACATCCTGGCCTCGCCGACGGGGCGGGCGGATCCGCCGCCGATCGCCGACGACCGCGGCCTGCTGGAAGCGACGCGCGATGCCAGCCGTAACACCTATGCAGGCGGCCTTGGCGCCATTCCTGGACTGTCCGTGCCGTGCGGCTTTTCCGCCATCGGCCTGCCCGTCGGCCTGCAACTGGAGGGGGCGTGGTGGCAAGAGCCTCTGCTGCTGCAAGTTGGCCACGCCTACCAGTCGGCGACCGAGTGGCATCTGGCCCGACCGCCAGAAGTCGCATGAGCGGACATTCTGTCGACCCGGTGGAGGTCGTCGTCGGACATCCGGGCCAACCGGGCATCTACGCGGCCGAGCAGTCAACCTCTCTCGCCGCCGGTCTTAGGTACCGGACGGCGATATCGAGCGGATCTTGGAGGCCGCACGGCACAGTCCATCAGGGGCCAACGCGCAGCCCTGGCATTTCGTCGTCGTCGAGTCGATCGAGACCAAGGCGGCGATCGGCGACTATTTCATCGCCGAGGCGACGCGCCGGGCCAAGCTCAAAATGAAGTTTCCAACGCCGAATTATGCCGGCATGAAGACGGCGCCCGGCTTCATCGTTGTGATAGCCGATTTTCGCTACGTCGATGCCTTTCCGGTGCTGAACGACGGTTCCGAGCTCGACACTATGTACCGCAAGAACGCGGAAAGGATCCTGCTGCAAAGCGTCGCCGCCGCGACAATGGCGGCGCATCTGGCCGTGGCCGCGCTCGGTCATGCGGTCTGGTGGGTGACGGCGATCGGGCAAGAAGCCGCCCAGCAGGCACTGAGGCCGCTCCTCGGCGTGCCCGACGACCTCTCGGTCATCGACATCATGTGCTTTGGTGCGCCCTTAAAGCTACCCTATACGCGCTGGAAGAAGGACCTGGCCACGATCCACAGCCGAGACCGTTTTGACATGTCGAAATATCAGTCCCCGGCGGAGATCGACGACTGGATTCGCAATACCCGTCACAAGGTGATGTATCAAGACCAGACTAAAGTCGATTGATCGGGAGCAGATCGCACGGCCTCGAAATTCTCTAAACCGGAATTCCCCAGATGGCTTTTCCGAATCGCCGAGGAGGGACGCTGCCATGATCATCGCCGCCGACAACATCGACAGGCTTCTGGCCGTCGAGATGCGCCGTCAAGGCATCCCGCGCGGCTTCAAGTGGCGCATCTTCGAGATCGCCCGGCGATGGCAGGGCGAGCCGCTGTGCCTGGCCGCGGCCCGGCCACTGATCGGCACGCCGATGCGCGTTGCCCTCGTCACCGGCGCCTGGGTGCCGGAGCATATGCCGGTCGGGGAAAGCGACGGGCCCTACGGGAGCGTGATACTGGCCCGAGCCCTAGCACGGATCGGCCATGCTGTGACGATTTACACCGACCGCGAGACCGCGCCGCCGATCAATTTCCTGGCCGACTACCTTGGCGGGGAGGCCACGGTCGAGGCGGTCGGACGCGACGACGACGGCGCCAATTCGCGAATCGCCGAGGAAAACGACGCCTTCATCGCCGTCGAGCGCCTGGGCCGGAACGTCAACGGCATTCTGTACAGCATGAACGCCTTTCCACTCTCCGAGCATCAGCATGCCTTCGACGACTGCGTTGATATGATGCGGGCCGCCGGCAAACCGGCCATTTCGATCACCGACGGTGGCAACGAGATCGGCTACGGCGTCATACGTGACGCCCTGATCGAAGCCCTGCCGGACCTCAATCTCGCCGATAAGACGGCGTGCGGCGGCGGAATCGTCTCGGCTACTGAATGCGATGTGCTAGTCGTCGCGAACTCCTCCAACCTCGGCGCCTACGGCGTCGTTGCCGGACTGGCGCTTCTGACAGGAGATGCAACGCTATGCCATGAGCCAGCGGAGGAACTGGCGCTGCATCACGTCGGTGTCGGTCTGGGACTGATCGACGGCGGCGGGGGTGGCGCGGTCGCTGCTTGCGACGGTATACCCGCCGAGGCCAGCGCCGCCGTCGTGCACCTCGTCCAGAACATCGTCGAGCGAGCCCTCGAGGCGCCGCGCGAGCGCCCCTTCTGAGCCCTATCCGACGTCGGCCTCGCACAGTGGAGCGCCGCCGCGACCTTCTCTCGGTGAGCGCCCGGCAACGCTTGAAGATCCATGCGCCTCGGCATTGGCCGATACAGAGCCGTGTCGGGGGACGATTGCCGAGAGTGGTTCGCGAACCGGGTCGGATGAACTTCCGCAGCTGGGGGTATATTCCCCGTCGAGGCGACACGGCCGCTTAGGCGATTGGTAGCCAGCATTTTCCGTTAGCGGAATCTAATTTCGGGAAGAGGAATGCGAGCGACAGTGCCTCATGACGCATCAAGGGCAACGGATTGAATTGACAGCCCCACCGAGGCTCTATAGCGTCCCTGATGATCGCGCCCGGGACCTCGACTCGATGACGCAGGGGGAGGAGAACATGAGAAAAAGCAGGCTTGGTCGCGCGTCGGCTGTCGCCGTCGCCGCCGCGTTCACGGTTGCAACGCTGATGATTGGCGTGTCCACCGCCGCCAACGCCGAGTTGCAAAAGGTGATCATCCGCGTCTCGGTCGATCTGCCGCCGCCGCCTCATCCGACGGCCATCGCCATGGAATGGTTCAAGAAGCAGGTGGAAGCGCAATTCCCCAAGGGCAGCGAGGTGCGCAATTTCTACGCCGGCGCCCTTTACAAGGACCCGGACGCCTTGTCGGCGATGACCCAGGGCAACCTGGAGATGGGCTGGCTCGTCACGGGCAAGACCGCAGCCACCGACATCTGGCTGAGCATCATCGGCCAGCCCGGTGTCCTTACCACCGTGGCCGCCATTCATGATCTCCCGAACCAGCCCACAGGTAAGATGCTGCTCGATCGGCTGCGTGAGAAGCACGGCATCGTTCCCTTCGGATTCGCCGACCTGAGCTTCGCCCTCGCTATGGCGGGCAAAGAGCGTCTGCTCACCGTGGACTCGTTCAAAGGCAAGAAGATCCGCACATTCGCCGCGGCAGTGAACCCGGTCGTGGCCTCCTGGGGTGCCTCGCCGGTGGTGATGTCGTTCGGCGACGTGCCCAGCGCCCTCGAGTCCGGAGTTCTCGATGGCATAATCACCTCCATCGGGGGCTGGCGCTCCATCACCGAGCAAACCCCCTACTATACCATTGCAGGCATCTCCACGGTCACGTTCGACAACTACTGGGTCGGCGCGAGCGCACAATGGTTCAACAACCTGAACCAGGATACGCAGGCCAAAATCAGGGAGCTCACCACCCAGGCCATCAGCTACCAGAACGAACTGAACTGGTGCAACGACGAGTTCGCCATCCGAGAGTTCAAGGCGAAGACCCCGTCCGAGCCCGGAATCTACGTGGCCACAGCCGCGGAAGCGAAGCCGTTGCAGCAGGCTATCGGCAACAACGTGGCCAATTATCTCAAGGAAAAGCTGCCACAAGAGGCGCATGCCTGGGTCGACCGGTACCTGGAGGAAGGACGGGCTGCGTCCGCTCGCCTCGGCCCCGGCAGCGACCCGGTAGAGAGTCTGGACTGCGCCAAGCACGAGCCAGTCCTGAAGAGATAGCGCGGGATCCCCGACAGTGGAAATGGAGGGCCAACCCGACCCTCCCCGACCGGACGCCATGAGCAAACTGTTCTGGGCGTGGCGCACGTTTCAGGAGTCGTTCCTGCAGTACGTCGCGGCGCTGCTGCTACTCGGTCTGACACTCCTCGCGGTGCTGGAAGTGATACGCCGCTACGTCTTCGGCGTGTCCTTTGAATGGCAACAGGACGCAGTGACCTACGGAATCCTCTCCGGCGTGTTTCTGTTCTTTGCCATTACCCAAAGCCGCAAGGCCCACCTGCGCGTGACCGTTTTCCTCCTCCTGCTGCGTGAAAAGGGCGGGCGCCCGGGCTCCATCATGGCCACCGTCCTGGAAATATTCGGTGCCGCGGTCGGCATCGCCTTCTGCGTCTGGTTGGTCTGGCACGGAATCGAAGCGATACAGCTGATGATCAGTCAGGGCCGCAGGACGGAGAGCCTGTTGTTCCCGCTCTGGCTGTTCTTCGCCGTCTTCCTGGCCGGCATGGCATTCCTCGCGGTGAGCTTCTTCTTCCAGCTCATTCACGAAATTCGGGTTCTGCGCGGCAAGGAACGGCCCGTGGACAGATACGAGGAGGAGGGAGCGGGCGGCTCGCTTCTCTAGCTCCATCAAGACGCTCGGCACAACGCCTCGGTAAGTCTCCTAGCCCCCGTCCAGCCCACGAGAAATCACACGATGGGTGCTCTCCTCGTCAGTATCCTGACGTTTCTCGGCTCGGGCGTCACCATCGGCATCGCCATGGGGGCGGCGAGCATGCTGTTCATCCACTTCGATCCGCTGCTAGACGCCCGCGTGCTCTCCCAGAGCTTCTTTGCCTTTCTCGGCAGCTACAGCCTGATGGCCGTGCCGCTGTTCATTTTCGCCGGCTTCCTGATGGAACGAACCGGGATGATCCGCCAGCTCTTCGAGTTCGCCGAAGCGCTGGTGAGCTGGGTCTTTGGCGGC
Source organism: Alphaproteobacteria bacterium (assembly GCA_965225945.1). Classification (GTDB taxonomy): domain Bacteria; phylum Pseudomonadota; class Alphaproteobacteria; genus JASLMY01. Next base: position 269,031 of record CBDDBZ010000038.1, read on the forward strand.
TTCGGGCTCGCCACGGTCACCACCTGCGTGCTCTTCAGCGCGATCTCCGGCTCCAGCGTCGCGGTCGCTTCCGCCATGAGCATCATCGCCATCCCGGAGATGCGCTTGCGCAACTACCCGGACTGGCTGTCGGCGGGCATCGTCGCCTCGGGCGGGGGGATCGGCCTGCTCATTCCGCCGAGCCTCTCCCTGATCATCTACGGCATCGCGACCGAGACCTCCATCGTGCGCCTGTTCATGGCCGGCGTCGTGCCCGGGCTTATGCTGGCCACCGGGATGTACGTGGTGATCATCATCGCCGCGTGGCGCATCCCGGGCCTGGACCGCGGCGAGTTCCGGCTGAAGCCCCTGCTGACGAGCACCTGGGGCGCGCTGCCCGGTCTCGGTATGCCCGTGCTGGTGCTGGGTGGCCTTTACGGTGGGCTGTTCACGCCTACGGAGGCGGCGGCGGCGGCCTGCGGGTATGCGCTTGTCTACGGCCTCATCAGCGGGCGTGGACGGTTCCTGCGCGAGCTGTTGCCGGTTGCCGCCCGCGCCATGAATCTCTCGGCCGTGGTCTTCTTTCTGGTCGGCAGCGTGGGCATATTCCAGTTCGTCGCCGCCAATCAGGCTTGGCCCCAGCAGCTGGCGCAGATGGTCATCGACATGCATCTGGCGCCCCTGCCGTTCCTCTTTGGCTACCTGGGCCTGCTGCTGATGCTCGGCACCTTTCTGGACGGCATCGCCATGATCCTGTTGACCGTGCCGGTGGTCTTTCCGGTGGCCCGCGCACTCGGCATCGATCCGATCCACCTCGGCATCATCGTGACCATGGGCGTGGAGCTCAGCGTCATCACCCCGCCGGTCGGCTTCAACCTCTATGCGGTGAGCGGCATTGCCCGGATCCCCATCCAGACGGTGCTTCGCGGAGCCATGATTTTCTTTCTGTCCGATCTCGCCGTGACCCTCATCATCGTCCTTGTGCCGGAGTTCTCCACATGGCTCCCCAAGACGCTGAGCGCCCCATCTCCGTTCGAGTAGACGACCACGACACCGATCTCCTTCAGGTCGTCCTCGCCAAGGTAAGGCAATGCATCGAGATCGATCTCGTTCTCGGTGAACACGTCCACGTATTTACCGAGGCCTAGATCGTCCAACCAGTTGGCGATGTCGTGCGCCATTCCTGCCTCAATGAGACCTGGTCTAAATGGAAGCTTAGGTGCATTTTGGCCCGCGTAATCCATTGGCACAGGCCGGGTCGCCGAATGTCTCTTGTGGGTCAAGGCACTAAATCGCTACGCGATATTTCGTGGGTGAGGGGTCATGGCGCGCCCAGCCACCGCCGTGGATTTCATCGATAACACTTCGAGCGCTCGTTCCTGATCATTGAGGTCTCGTCGACCTCAACTCAGGAAGGAGCATCTCCATGACGACGACGATGACCCCATTGCGCCAGCGCATGATCGAGGACATGAACGCCCGCAAGCTGGTGGCGGGCACGCAGAAGGGCCACCTCCGCGGCTGCGAGCGCTTTGCCGTGTTTCTGGATGGCTCGCCCGATACCGCCGTGGCCGAGGACGTCCGCCGCTTCCAAGTTCATCTGGCGGAGAGCGGGATGAGCATCTGCAACCGCAACCGGACCATGACCGGGCTCCGTTTTCTGTTCCGCGTGACCTTGCGACGGCTCGATCTCGCGGCGGAGATCTTCCACATCCGCGAGCCGCAAAGGCTGCCGAAGGTGATGAGCCAGGACGAGGCCAAGCGTCTCCTGGTGATGGCCCGGAACCTGAAGACCCGCGCGCTGCTCTCGCTCGCCTATGGCTGTGGCATGCGAGCGGGCGAGGTGGTGCGCTTGCGCGTCGGCGACATCGACAGCGCCCAAGGCATCATCCGTATCGTCCAGGGCAAGGGCCGCAAGGACCGTAACGTGATGCTGTCGAAGGGACTGCTGGCGTTGCTCAGGCAATGGTGGCGGGCCCGCCCGACCCGCCACGACGCGGGCGTGCCTGCGCAACAGCGCTGGCTCTTCCCCGGTCGCGAGGCGGGGCGGCACGCCACGACCCGGCAGTTCAGCCGGTTGTTCGAGGAGGCGGTGGCCGCCGCCGGGATCACCAAGCACGTGACGCCGCACTCGTTGCGGCATTCCTTCGCCACCCACTTGCTCGAGCGCGGCACCGACATTCGCTACATCCAAGCGCTTTTGGGCCACGACAAGCTCGACACCACGGCGCGTTACACGCGGGTCGCGACCGGCACCATCGCCGCCATCGAGAGCCCGCTGGATCTCTTGTCCAAGCCCGGTGGCAAGAAGCGGAAGAAGGCCAAGCCGTCGGGGTAGCGCCGCCGGGTCGTGACAGCCCATGGGTTGGAGGTCGCGGAAATCTTCCGCGACTTCGGCCCCGCCTGGCGTCGGGCCAATGCCGGCCACGTGAGCTTGCAACAGCTGAAGGTCATGAGCGCCATCGAGCGCTGCCGCACGGCCGCGCTCGGCGGGCACGTCTTGGCCTGCGATGTCAATCGGCGTTGAACATTGACCCCCTATCGGCGTGCAATGTTGACCCCTTTGGGGATGCACGGCGGAGGTCGTACAGGTAGTCCATAGGAGGGGCCCGCGCGCGGGCCGACGCGCCCACCACGCGGCTGGCGGCGGACCGCGCGTGGGAGGTTCCTGTGGGCCCACCTGGGTGACCGGGCGGCAGGTGGATCGGTTGCCTTTAGGACCGATTCTTGAAGCGCCAGGAGTCGTTTCCGGTCTCGATGATCTCGCAGTGGTGCGTCAGACGATCGAGGAGCGCGGTGGTCATCTTGGCGTCGCCGAAGACGGACGGCCATTCGCCGAAGGTCAGGTTGGTGGTGACGATGATCGAGGTGCGCTCGTAGAGCCGGCTGACGAGGTGGAACAGCAGCTGGCCTCCGGTTTGGGCGAAGGGCAGGTAGCCGAGCTCGTCGAGGATGACGAGGTCGCGCCGGGCCAGCTGATCGGCGAGCCGGCCCTGGCGGCCGGCGCGGGCTTCGGCCTCGAGCCGGTTGACCAGGTCGACGACGTTGAAGAAGCGGCCCCGGGCGCCATCGCGGATGCAGGCCCGCGCGATGGCGACGGCGAGATGGCTCTTGCCGGTGCCGGTGCCGCCGATCAGCACGGCGTTGCGCTGGTTGGCCAGGAAGCCGCCGACCGCCAACTCGCGGACCAGCGGCTCGTTGACCGGGGTGTCGGTGAAGTCGAAGTCGGCCAGCTCCTTGGCCAGCGGCAGCTTGGCGCCACTCATCTGGTACTTGATGGATCGCGCCTGCTTGTCGGCGATCTCGGCCTTCAACAGCTCGCCGATGATTCGCTGCATCGGATGCTGGCGCTTGAGGCCGTCGGCGAGCACCTCGTCGAACGCGTCGCGCATGCCGGCGAGCTTGAGTGCGGCCATCATCTCCAGGACCTCATGGCGCTCCATGGCCGACCCCCCTCAAGCGGTCGTAGCGGGTGCAATCGGCCACCGGCTCAAAGCGAAGACGCAGGTTCGCGGGCGTCGGGATCGGCGCCGTCTCGGACGGCTGGCGCCGACGATTGAGGATGTTGAGCACGACGTCGGCGCTGCACACGCCGCCAGCGAGCGCCTCGGCACAGGCGGCCTCCACCGCCGCCAGCCCATCCGCCAGCACGGCGGTGAGGATCTCGACCATCTGCCTGTCGCCGTCGTCGTGGCCGGCGAGCCGGACGCGCACGCGACCCAGGGCGCCGGGCAGCGCCCAGTCCTTGAACGGCGCGCCGTTACGAAGCGCACCGGGCTTCCTCGCCAGCACGGGCACGTAGTGCCACGGGTCATAGACGGTCTGGTCGCGGCCGAAGCGCCGGGCATGCTCGGCGACGATCTCGCCGTCCTGGCGGATGACGATGCGATCGGCGTAGGCATGGACCTCGACCGGACGGCCGACGGCGCGCGCCGCCACGCTGTACTTGTTGCTGTCGAAGCGCACCAGGCAGGTCTTCGACACCGACGCCGGGACCGCGTGGAAGCCGTCGAACGGCCCGCGATAGCCGACCAGGGACGGACGCTCGTCCTCGAACACCTGCCAGACAGTCCTGTCCTTGAACACCGGGTGGGGATGACGCCGGGCGTAGGCGACGCACTGGTCCAAGAGCCAGGCGTTGAGCTCGTCGTAGGTCTTGAAGCGCAGCCGCGGGGTGAAGAACCGACCGCGGATGATCCCGACCTGGTTCTCGACCTGCCCCTTCTCCCATCCCGCTCCCGGCGTGCATGCTGTCGGTTCGACCAGGTAGTGGCCACACATCTGCACGAAGCGCCGGTTGAACGCGCGCTCCTTGCCGATGAGGACGGTCTGCACCGCCGTCTTCATGTTGTCGTAGATGCCTCGCCGGCAGGCACCCTGGAACAGCCGGAATGCCCGGTCGTGGGCGTCGAACACCATCTCCTGGCTCTCGCGCGGATAAGCGCGGACGAAGAACATTCGGCTGTGGCACAGCCGGACGTGCGCGACCTTGACCTTGGTCGTCACCCCCGCCAGCACCACGTACTCGTGGCTCCAGTCGAACTGATAGGCCTCGCCCGGCGAGAACACCAACGGCACATAGGTCTGCGCCGTCGATGCCGAACGGCGCCACCGCCACGCCTTGGCGTAGCGCCGCACCGCGTCGTAGCCGCCGCCATAGCCCAGACCCTCGAGGGCTTCGGAGATCCGTAGCAGCGTCAGCCGCTCCCGCTTCGACTTGGTCTCGTTGGCCTCCAGCATCCGCTCCAGCTCGGCCGTCCACGGCCCCAGCTTCGGCATCGGCTGGACCCGCCGGTCGTAGGTGAACGCCGTCGCCTGCGAACGGATCACCTTGCGCACCGTGTTGCGCGAGACCTTCACGTCCCGCACGATCTCCTTGATCGGCTTCCCCTTGACGAAATACTCCCGCCGGATCCGCGCTATCGTCTCCACGACCAACATCCCCCACCACCTCGTCCGCCCAAAAACGAGGTGACTTGGACTAGCCAGGCTCAGGGGGTCAAATTTGGACGCCGATCACCCCTCAACAGGGGTCAACTTTGCACGCCGTTCCACAGCCTGCGAGGACTGCGAGCACACCCAGATCGCCTACAACTCGTGCCGCAACCGCCATTGCCCCAAGTGCCAGGGGGCGGCGGCCCGGGACTGGTTGGCCGAGCGCGAGGCCGAACTACTGCCCGTCCCCTACTACCATCTCGTCTTCACCCTGCCGGCGGCGATCGCCGACATCGCGTACCAGAACAAGGCCGTCGTCTACGACATCCTGTTCAAGGCGAGCGCCGAGACCATGATCACCATCGCCGCCGATCCAAAGCACCTCGGCGCCAAGATCGGCATCACCGCCGTGCTCCACACCTGGGGCTCGGCCATGACGCTTTACGGCGCCGTGCTCGGACCGATGGCGCACCGGCGCCTCACCACACATCCACATGATCGTGCCCGGCGGCGGGGTCTCTCCGGACGGCACGGAATGGATTGCCTGCCGGCCCGGCTTCTTCTTGCCCGTCCGCGTGCTCTCGCGCCTCTTCCGCCGGCTCTTCATCGAGAAGCTCGCCGCCGCCCACGAGACCGAACGTCTGAAGTTCTTCGCCGAGCACGCGGGCCTCGCCGAACCGGCGGCGTTCGGCACCTTCCTCGCGCCCATGCGCAAGAGTGAATGGGTCGTCTATGCCAAGCGCCCCTTCGGCGGGCCCGAGGCCGTGCTCGCCTACCTCGCCCGATACACCCACCGCGTCGCCATCTCCAACCGCCGCTTGCTCCGCCTCGACAACGGCGCCGTTACCTTCACCTACAAGGACTACCGCCGCGACGGCGCCGAGCGCTACGGGACCATGACCCTCGATGTCGCGGAGTTCATCCGCCGCTTCCTCATGCACGTCCTGCCCAAGGGCTTCCACCGCATCCGACACTACGGCCTCTTTGCAAACGGCAACCGCGCCGCCAACATAAAACGCGCTCGCGAACTGCTCGGCGGACCACCGGCGCCCGACGCCAGCGAGGAAGAGGCCTCGGAGCCTCCCGAGGACCAACGCCAGGGCGCCCGACCGTGCCCCCGTTGTGGCGGTCCCATGATCGTCGTCGAGGTCTTCGAGGCCGGCTGTCAACCAAAGGCCCGTTCACCGCCGAAGGCCATCGATAGCTCATGACACCGACCCAAAACATCAGCCACCTTCCCCGCCGAGCCTCGGCGCTCGACTTCGCTCGCCCGGGACACCGAAAACGGCGGCATCGTTGGCCGCCCCGGCCCCGCTCGTGCCCCCCTCGGCAACGCTTCACCGCGCTCGACGATCTCCTTATGGCGCCTCACGCCCCATATGCGGGTCGTCCAGACGACACCACCATCGACGCCACGCTCAAATCCCCATAGCGACGCCTGTATCCCGCGATTTCGTGCCTTGGCGCTTCTCGGACGCCGGCAAACACCGCGCCTCACTCCCTATGCCGGCAAGGCATCCGAGAAACCTGCACATGATTCTCCGTCAAGCATCTTCTAATGGAGCGTCCGGACCTGGGCGTGTTCCGGACGTCGATTCGGCGAAAGATGGTGTATCGCGGCGGCTGTGCCTGATGATATCAGGATGAGCGCAGCCCCTTCACGCATGATCGTTGAATCGGGGTCGCCCTGACCTCGAACATCGAGAAAGGAGCGACGACGATGGCACATTTTGTAGGTCTGGATGTTTCGGTGAAGGAGACGGCGGTATGCGTCGTCGACGAGGTTGGCGAGGTGGTGTTGGAGCGGAAAGTACCGACCGAGCCGGATGACATCGTCACGCTGCTGACCTCGATCGGCGAGGCCTATGGCCGGGTCGGGATCGAAGCCGGTCCGCTCTCGCAATGGCTGGTCAACGGTCTGGCTGCTACCGGGCTGCCGGTTGTCTGCGTCGAGACTCGGCACATGCAAGCGCTGCTCAAGGGGCAGCAGATCAACAAGAGCGACCGCAACGATGCACGCGGCATCGCCCAGATGATGCGGGTCGGGCTGTTCAAGCCGGTGCATGTGAAGACCCTGGTTGTCCAGGAGCAGCGGATGCTGCTGACCAGCCGCAAGCTGCTCCAGAGAAAACTGCTCGACGTCGAGAACGATCTACGCGGGACGCTGCGCAACTTCGGTCTCGAGGTGGGCAAGGTCAGCACCCGCGGGTACGAGGCGCGGATCCGCGAGCTGGTCGAAGATTTTCCGAAGTTGGCCGCTATCGTGGAACCGCTGCTCACCGTCCGGCGAGTGATGCGCCAGCAATTCGCGGTCCTCCACAAAATGGTGCTCGACACGGTCCGCCATGACCCGGTCTGCCGACGGCTCATGACGGCACCCGGCGTCGGCGTGGTCGTCGCGCTGACCTACCGGGCTACCATCGATCAGCCGCAGCGCTTCGTTCACTCCAGGGCGGTCGGCGCGCATGTCGGCCTGACGCCGAAGCGCTTCCAGTCCGGCGAGATCGACTATGATGGTTGCGTGTCCAAGTGCGGCGACAGCATGCTCCGCACGATGCTGTACGAGGCCGCGCAGTCCCTCCTCACCCACGGCCGGAAATGGTCCTGGCTGAAGGCGTGGGGCATGCGAGTGGCCCAGCGACGTGGCATGCGCCGTGCCATCGTCGCCGTCGCGAGGCGCCTGGCCGTAGTTCTGCACCGCATGTGGGTCGACGGCACCGAGTTCCGCTGGAGCAACGGCCCTGCTGACGCCGTCAAGGCGGATTGAACCTTCGACTGTACTGACAAGGAGATCAACGAGTTCTGCTTAGGCAGAGAGATGTCCTCACGGGGACGACGGGTGGGGTGAGTTCGTAATGTCGGTAGACCCTGCCGCTGACCGGCGGCAAGGACGCGCGAAAGATTGAACCGCCTCATCCTCTGATCCCATCATGAGGTGGCCACGCGCCAACCTCGAAGAGAAGCAAGAGCCCCGTGCGGCAACATCCGCCAGTGCGGAACGACGTGAAGAAGGAATATGGCATGACGTAACCAGAAAGGGCTTGACCGAGGACGCGATAGAGAAGCCGACATTCGGCCGTCGGCCCCCGCCGCATGCGCGCCATCCCGGCCCTGCTACACTCCCCACCATGCTCCGCCTGGCCCTCCTGCTCACGCTCCTCCCCGCCCTCGCCCTGGCCGACGTCACCGGACCACCCCGTGTCATAGACGGTGACACGATCGAGGTCGCGGGCGAGCGCATCCGCCTTCACGGTATCGACGCGCCGGAAAGCCGACAGACCTGCCGCCGCGATGGCACGACATGGCTATGCGGCGCCGAGGGGAACGTCGTCATCATCGGCCCTTCCGCTCTGTCCTGGCCACCTCCGCCTCGATCGCCGCCACCAGCCCGACCACGGCCCCGATGGGGCTCGCCGGCGATGTCGCCGCTCCGAATCCGCCGCCCAGCCGCGACATGGAGCGCCTGAGACAGGTCGTCTCGCTTTAGGGCTGACATTTGGCACATGATGCGTATCATGAGCTAATGAGATTGAAACCGCACACTGCTTCAGAGTCGAACCCTGTCACCGGTCTCGACCGTTCGTGTCTGAGCGCACCGGAGTTGGCGGAAGAGACACAGGCCACTCTGAGACAGGTCCAAATTTGGACCGATCATCGTATTCTGCTTGCCATACCAGCGACGGAACATCAGGGCCGCGGTAGTAAGCGACTGTACGAACCTGTCGAACTCGCGGTCGGCAATTTTACGTCTGTTCTGGCGCGATTAAAGTTTCCGATCGGCATGCTGAAGGGTTACGCAGGCGTGCTGCGCGGCTTCATCATTGAAACACAGCCGGAGGCGCACTACGAGGAACAACCACGCGAATGGTATCGACGGGCGCTACGCGGGGATTTTGATAGCTGGCTGATATGCATTCCAGTGCTCATCGGTGGCAAGGTTCGTGTGGAATGGCAGGACCGCGAGAATTTCTTCCAAATCATGAAGACCTATCGGACGGGTGTGGTGGTCGATGTTCGCGAGGTCATTTCGCCGTACCTGCGCTGACGTTCAATTGAGTTGTGGATACATGGTACGATTCAAGGAACTACATTGTGAATTGGCACTTTAGGCCATGAGAGCAAGGACGCCAGTTCCCATAACACCTTATTCGTGCCAGTTCGGCTCGACACTGTTGATGCAATTTTGGCTGGCGGAGCGCGTGAGGGAGAGGCCGTACTGGTCATGATCGATCCGGTCTACAAGATCGCTCTACCGCTGCCGGAGGCCGCCGAGGCAGTGGGCTTGACCGAGGGCGAATTCAAGGGCGCGGTGAAGCGCGGAGAGCTGCCGTCTGGCAAGCGGTACGGCGCCGTATGCTGTGGAGCTTGAAGGCGCTCGGGGAAGCTGTGGAGGGGCCTCTAGGCGGCGATATCGACCTGGATAAGGAGCTGGGTATTGGCGGCTAAGGCGATCCTCCCCAAATACACCCGTCCGAAGCGGCTCAAGGCCGGCGGCGTCGCCTACTATTGGGAGCCGCCGACCTGGGCTAAGAAGCGCGAGTGCCGGATCGTCGCCGAGCCGCTGGGCACCGACTTGGCACAGGCTGTCGCCCGGGCCAACATGCTGAACAAGAGCTTCGACAACTGGCGCACCGGCAAGCCGGGCGGACCAGCACCAGGCTCGGTGGATAGGCTGGTCGACTGGTATCAACGTCACCCGCGGTACCTTAAGCTCAAGCCAAAGACAAAACGCAGTTACGACCAGTGCCTCACCCTCTTGGCCAATATCGAGCTCAAGACCGTCAGGCTGGGTGAGGTGCGAGCGCACAAGATCGAGCCGAAGCACGCCGACGAAATCTATAGGCGCATCCAATGGGTCGGCGAGCGGCACCGGCTGGCGACGGCCAACGCGGTCATGCGTGTTGCGCAGGCGATGTGGAAGCTCGCACTGCGGGCCGGGCACGTGAAGCAGAATCCGTTTACCGCGATGGGCCTGGAGCAAACCGGCGGGCATACCGTCGCGGCGACCAGGGATCAGGTCTATACCTTCGTCGCCAAGGCCGACGAGATGGGCTATCCGGCCATGGGCACCGCGACGGTCCTCGCATTCGAACTCTGCCAGCGTGAGGGCGACGTGATCGGCACCATAGCTTGGAACGATTACCGACCGGGCGATTCGATTCACGTGCGCCAGGCCAAGACCAACGAGCTGGTGTGGCTACCCTTGCGAGACGAAGACGGGCGGCTCTACCCCGAGGTGGAGGACCGGCTTGAGGCCACCCCGAAGCGCGGCACGCTGCTGGTGATGCGCGACCAGATCGACATTCGGTCCAAGACCTATCTCCCCTACAGCGAGCACCTGGTTCGCAAGCACTTCCGCAAGATTAGGGAAGCGGCGGTCCTGCCCGATTCCTTCACCTTCATGAGCCTCCGTCACGGCGGTTTGACCGAGCTTGGCGAGGCCGGGGCGACGGATTCGGAAATGATGGCGATCAGTGGCCACAAGACGCGCGGCATCCTCACCGTCTACAGCAAACAAACCCCTCAGCAGGCCGCCAATGCAGCGCGGAAACGGCGGGCGTGGCGAACGAAACAGGGGGTTTTGTCGGAATGAGTGTCGGAATGGTTGTCGGAATGAAAATGGCCAGCATTACCCAGACCGGCGATTTTCGGTTTAGATCCAACCGATTAAATGGTGGGCGCACACGGACTCGAACCGTGGACCCGCTGATTAAGAGTTAATGACTAAAGCCTATCACTACCTAACGAATCAGAAGCTCCTATCTATAATAGATAACGGAATCAATTGACTTTAGTTGCATCTACCCTCACACTACCAACCACATAGGTAACAGCTCATATCAGCTTGTTATGTTACCTCCCTGTTACCTTCCTGGAGCGCCTGATTTTCAGAGGAGCCGATGAATGCCGCGTATCAAGCTCACGGCCGCCGCCGTAGAGCGCCTCAAGGCGCCCGATGGCGGGCAGATCGATCATTTCGACGCCGCCTATCCCGGCTTGGCCCTGCGGGTGAGTGCGAGGGGTGTCAAGTCCTGGACCTATTTCGGGCGCGTCAACGGCAAGTTGAAGCGCGTCACCTTGGGACGCTGGCCTTCGCTGACGCTGCCCAAGGCGCGCGAGATGGCCGGTCAAGAGGCCGATCGTATGAAAGCTAGTATTGATCCTACCGCGGCGAAGCGTGCGGCCAGGAGAGAGCCGAAGGACAAGGATACGATCGAGGCCGTGGTGGCCGAGTGGCTCAAAAGGGACCAAGCCAGAAACCGCTCCAAGGCCGAGGTCGAGCGCCTCATGAACCGCGATGTGTTATCGAAGTGGCGGGGTCGGCGAATTGACACAATTTCCCGCCGAGACGTCGTCGAGCTAATCGACCGCATCGCCGATCGCGGAGCCGAGACGCTGGCGCGGCGACTACATGCCCATCTGCATCGCATGTTCCGATGGTGCGTGGCACGAGGCATCCTCGAAACCAACCCGATGAGAGACCTGCCGAAGCCAGGCAAGGAGGTCAAACGAGACCGGGTGCTGAGCGATGATGAATTAAAGTGGATATGGTGCGCTGCGGGCGAGAACGGTTGGCCGTTTGGCCCGGCGGTCAAACTCTTGATTCTCACGGGCGCCCGACGCGATGAGATCGGCGGATTACGTTGGAGCGAAATCGATGAGGAGCGCAGCCAGGTGCGGCTTGCGGGCTCACGGACAAAGAACAATGAAGCTCACATCATACCCCTGTCGGACCTCGCGCTTCGGACCATCAATGAATCGGCGGAACAGCGCGATCGTCGAGGCGGCTGTTATCCTCTCGGCCTGGACCAAGGGGCGTTTTTGAGCGCAGCCGTGGAGATTGATGCGCTGGCGCCCCGAGCGAAATCGATGAGCCATGGACTGAGCGAATTCCAGTGCACCACCTCGTCGGCGGCCAAGCCGTTGAGCAACTTATCGGCCTCTGATAAAGGCGGCCTGCTCTCACCTGAGCCGGACATTCGAAGAACGCTCAGTATCGCGGTAAAAGCCGTTGGCTCATAGCTCCCCTGTCGGACCTCGCGCTTCGGACCATCAATGAACTTCCGCGAATCTCCGACGATACTGGAAGATCCGTCTTTGTATTCACTACTACCGGATCAACGCCGGTCTCGGGCTGGTCTAAGGCAAAAAGGCTACTTGACGTCAAGATAGAAGAGCTGCGCCAGAAAAATTCAAGCAAGATTGGCATCGATCCTAGCAGTGTTAAACCACTTCCCGCATGGCGGTTCCACGACTTGCGTCGTACCGTTGCGACTGGGTTGCAGCGACTCGGCTTCCGGCTTGAAGTAATAGAAGCCGTTTTGGGGCATGTATCGGGTTCCCGTGCAGGAATCGTTGGCGTCTACCAACGCCATGGATTCGACGATGAGAAACAGATGGCGCTCGACGCTTGGACACGGGAGGTCGAGACGCTTTCTGTAGGCCCACCGGCTAATGCCGTAGAGTTGGAGTGGGAGACTTAGAAAATGTCTTCTAAGCGCGCCAAGCGAGGCACCGGGATGACTGAACGGGAAGTATTGGAGATAGTCCCGCCCTTTGGTTCCGAAGAAGTCAGACATATGCTCTCCAATATCGAGCGACAACAAAGTTTCGAAGCACTTCACGGCACTTATCTTGAAGTCGCCTATCACTCGATACTAGAGTCTAAGGGCATGATCTATGATGGCCAACTGAAGATCAGTGGTCGAGTGGCGACACGAGGTAAAGATTACGAAGACGATGACGAGGTGCATTTCTCATATCGAATTCTTCGTGAATTAGATGGTGTGAGGTGGGCAGTTAATAACAATCAACCTGAGAGCGCTGCAAAACATGGCGTGATGCTTGGGCGCTTGACAAGTACGGCGGAGATAAAGTTTGCGTGGGAGCCGATTGCTCTACACGGACAGAAGTTTAGGAATGGTGCAAAACTACCAAGGCGCGACGCTCTAGCTCTAAAAATCTACGCAGCGCTGAAGGAGCTTGGCTTGAAGGCGTCTGCAAGAGACATATTTGATTGGTTAGTGAGAAATAAAGACGACAAAGTGCACGATTTTGACGAAGATAATGATACGATCTATTGGACCGACTTCGGTGGGAAAGAGAAAGCGACCAAGTATAAATCCTTTTTGAATCGCGTGTCGTCTCGGCGAAAAATACTGCGCGATTTGGAAAGATCCAGACGGTGATTCGGAAAAGGCCCGGACAGGGTCAGGGGACGGTCTGAGTTCGGCTTTCGGGTGCGCCGGCTCGGCGTCTACCCCTCGGCCTTTGCCGGGAGGGGACATGCCGAGACGGAAGCAGGCGAGACGAACGATGGTGAAGGATGCACGGGCGACTCTGCGGTTGCACCTTCGGACACCAGGCCGCCAAGCTCGATCACTCCGTCCTATTCGTCCGAATGCCCAGGCTCTTCGAGGACCTCGCCATGGCCCGCCTCGATGGCAGCCTGCCCAGACTGATCGACCGGCTCGCCAGGGTCCAGCTCCTGATCCTCGACAACTGGGGAACCCACGGCCTGGCCGACCGGCAGCGCCTCGACCTCCTGGAAATCTTCACCGAAATCCGCAGAAAAAGACTTTTCCCGGTTATCGATTAGACGGGATTTCTGTTCGATAGAGTGCCTCCCGTGTTCTAACGCGTGGAGGCCACATTGATTGTCAATCGGCGTTGAACATTGACCCCCTATCGGCGTGCAATGTTGACCCCTTTGGGGATGCACGGCGGAGGTCGTACAGGTAGTCCATAGGAGGGGCCCGCGCGCGGGCCGACGCGCCCACCACGCGGCTGGCGGCGGACCGCGCGTGGGAGGTTCCTGTGGGCCCACCTGGGTGACCGGGCGGCAGGTGGATCGGTTGCCTTTAGGACCGATTCTTGAAGCGCCAGGAGTCGTTTCCGGTCTCGATGATCTCGCAGTGGTGCGTCAGACGATCGAGGAGCGCGGTGGTCATCTTGGCGTCGCCGAAGACGGACGGCCATTCGCCGAAGGTCAGGTTGGTGGTGACGATGATCGAGGTGCGCTCGTAGAGCCGGCTGACGAGGTGGAACAGCAGCTGGCCTCCGGTTTGGGCGAAGGGCAGGTAGCCGAGCTCGTCGAGGATGACGAGGTCGCGCCGGGCCAGCTGATCGGCGAGCCGGCCCTGGCGGCCGGCGCGGGCTTCGGCCTCGAGCCGGTTGACCAGGTCGACGACGTTGAAGAAGCGGCCCCGGGCGCCATCGCGGATGCAGGCCCGCGCGATGGCGACGGCGAGATGGCTCTTGCCGGTGCCGGTGCCGCCGATCAGCACGGCGTTGCGCTGGTTGGCCAGGAAGCCGCCGACCGCCAACTCGCGGACCAGCGGCTCGTTGACCGGGGTGTCGGTGAAGTCGAAGTCGGCCAGCTCCTTGGCCAGCGGCAGCTTGGCGCCACTCATCTGGTACTTGATGGATCGCGCCTGCTTGTCGGCGATCTCGGCCTTCAACAGCTCGCCGATGATTCGCTGCATCGGATGCTGGCGCTTGAGGCCGTCGGCGAGCACCTCGTCGAACGCGTCGCGCATGCCGGCGAGCTTGAGTGCGGCCATCATCTCCAGGACCTCATGGCGCTCCATGGCCGACCCCCCTCAAGCGGTCGTAGCGGGTGCAATCGGCCACCGGCTCAAAGCGAAGACGCAGGTTCGCGGGCGTCGGGATCGGCGCCGTCTCGGACGGCTGGCGCCGACGATTGAGGATGTTGAGCACGACGTCGGCGCTGCACACGCCGCCAGCGAGCGCCTCGGCACAGGCGGCCTCCACCGCCGCCAGCCCATCCGCCAGCACGGCGGTGAGGATCTCGACCATCTGCCTGTCGCCGTCGTCGTGGCCGGCGAGCCGGACGCGCACGCGACCCAGGGCGCCGGGCAGCGCCCAGTCCTTGAACGGCGCGCCGTTACGAAGCGCACCGGGCTTCCTCGCCAGCACGGGCACGTAGTGCCACGGGTCATAGACGGTCTGGTCGCGGCCGAAGCGCCGGGCATGCTCGGCGACGATCTCGCCGTCCTGGCGGATGACGATGCGATCGGCGTAGGCATGGACCTCGACCGGACGGCCGACGGCGCGCGCCGCCACGCTGTACTTGTTGCTGTCGAAGCGCACCAGGCAGGTCTTCGACACCGACGCCGGGACCGCGTGGAAGCCGTCGAACGGCCCGCGATAGCCGACCAGGGACGGACGCTCGTCCTCGAACACCTGCCAGACAGTCCTGTCCTTGAACACCGGGTGGGGATGACGCCGGGCGTAGGCGACGCACTGGTCCAAGAGCCAGGCGTTGAGTTCGTCGTAGGTCTTGAAGCGCAGCCGCGGGGTGAAGAACCGACCGCGGATGATCCCGACCTGGTTCTCGACCTGCCCCTTCTCCCATCCCGCTCCCGGCGTGCATGCTGTCGGTTCGACCAGGTAGTGGCCACACATCTGCACGAAGCGCCGGTTGAACGCGCGCTCCTTGCCGATGAGGACGGTCTGCACCGCCGTCTTCATGTTGTCGTAGATGCCTCGCCGGCAGGCACCCTGGAACAGCCGGAATGCCCGGTCGTGGGCGTCGAACACCATCTCCTGGCTCTCGCGCGGATAAGCGCGGACGAAGAACATTCGGCTGTGGCACAGCCGGACGTGCGCGACCTTGACCTTGGTCGTCACCCCCGCCAGCACCACGTACTCGTGGCTCCAGTCGAACTGATAGGCCTCGCCCGGCGAGAACACCAACGGCACATAGGTCTGCGCCGTCGATGCCGAACGGCGCCACCGCCACGCCTTGGCGTAGCGCCGCACCGCGTCGTAGCCGCCGCCATAGCCCAGACCCTCGAGGGCTTCGGAGATCCGTAGCAGCGTCAGCCGCTCCCGCTTCGACTTGGTCTCGTTGGCCTCCAGCATCCGCTCCAGCTCGGCCGTCCACGGCCCCAGCTTCGGCATCGGCTGGACCCGCCGGTCGTAGGTGAACGCCGTCGCCTGCGAACAGATCACCTTGCGCACCGTGTTGCGCGAGACCTTCACGTCCCGCACGATCTCCTTGATCGGCTTCCCCTTGACGAAATACTCCCGCCGGATCCGCGCTATCGTCTCCACGACCAACATCCCCCACCACCTCGTCCGCCCAAAAACGAGGTGACTTGGACTAGCCAGGCTCAGGGGGTCAAATTTGGACGCCGATCACCCCTCAACAGGGGTCAACTTTGCACGCCGTTCCACACAGATGATCGGCAAACTCGTAGCGGCGCCGCTCGGGCATCTCCTCGATCGCTTGAACCAGATGGCGCAGCGGATCCGCGCGCAAGAGCTTGCGCCCCCCTGGCGCGACGATCAGGCGATGCGTGCGCCGGTCGGCCTCGACCCACACGCGCCGCAGCAGGTCCCGGGCGACCAGGGCGTTGATCGTCTGCGAGGCACTGGACGGCGAGGTCTTGTTGTATTTGGCGAAGTTGCCGACGGTCCGGGCGCTTTCCTCGGAATTGGCGAAGTATCTGAGCGCGGTCCACTGCGTCGGCCGCAGGCCGCCCGTGAACCCCAGAGAGTAGGAGATCTGCGCGATGGTCTCGAGTATCTCCGCCGCAGCCTCCGAAGAGATCTTCGCCGCCATGACGAACCGCCGCTTCACGACACACCGGCACGGCTCACGTCTTCCGTGGGGCACACGCGCCGCCGATGCTAGAGCATGATCCGACCGCCCGCTTCGCCCGGCCTCGGCCGGCCCCGGCGTAGGCGAGTGGTGTAGCCCCGAATGGTGGCGAATGGCAACCTCGCGATCGGCTCGCCTTGCGCCTATGATGACGACTCGATGACGACTCGATGACGACATGGGGACGACATCGGGACGACATGGGGACGACATCGGGACGACATCGGGACGGCCCCATGGGGTCGGCCGGCAATAGAGGAGGGACGTCGATGACGGGCGCGCTGTCACATCTCAAGGTCGTGGACATCACCACCCATCTCTCGGGGCCCTATTGCGCCATGCTGCTCGCCGATCAGGGCGCGGAGGTGATCAAGGTCGAGCGGCCGGGCGAGGGCGACGTGCTGCGCCAGACGCCGCCCTTCATCGCGGGCGAGAGCGCGCCCTTCATGCTCTGGAACCGCAACAAGCGGAGCATCGAGCTGGATCTGAAGGCGCCGCCCGACCTGGAGATCTGCAAGCGACTGATCGCCGGCGCCGACATCATGATCGAGAACGCGCGGCCCGGCGTCATGGCCCGCCTCGGTCTCGGCTATGAGGCGATGCACGCGTTCAATCCCCGCCTGGTCTACTGCTCGATTTCGGGATTTGGCCAGAGTGGGCCCTATTCGCCGCGCGGCGGCTTCGATCTGGTGGCGCAGGCGATGTCGGGCCTGATGGCGATCTCGGGCGACGAGGACGGCCCGCCCCATCGCCTGCCGATCGCGATCTCCGACACCAGCGCCGGGATGTTCGCGGCGGTCGGCATCCTCGCCGCGATCGCCCAGCGCGAGGTGAGCGGGGAGGGCCAGCAGGTCGACGTCTCGCTCTACGAATCGGCGATTTCCAAATGCGTCTACGAGGCCGCCAACTACTTCGCCACGAATGAGCGGCCGAGCAAGCTCGGCCAGCAGCATCGCGGCTCCTCGCCCTATCAGGTGTTCGAGACCAAGGACGGCTGGCTGGTCCTGGGCGGCGCGCAGCAGAACCTCTGGGCCAAATCGTGCAAGGTGCTCGGCTGCGAAGAGCTGTTGGAGGATCCGCGCTTCCTCACCAAGGCCGATCGGGTCCTGAACAACAAGGCCCTGGTGGCGCTGTTGCAGGCGCGCTTCATCACCGACAGCAACGAATCGTGGTTCGCCAAGCTCGACGCCGTCGGCGTTCCCGCCGGCCCGGTGCGCTATCACGACGAGGTCTTCACCGACCCCCACGTGCTGGCCCGCGAGATGGTGGTCGAGGTCGACCATCCCAAGGCCGGCCGCCAGCGCAACATCGGCACGCCGATCAAGCTCTCCGCCACCCCCGGTGGGGTGCGGCGAGCGGCGCCGCTCTTGGGCGAGCATACGGTGGAGATCCTGGCCGAGCTCGAGGCGCGGGAGCAGGCGGCGGAATAGCCCGCACCGGCGGCGAGGGGGCGGCGGCAAGGCGGCGGCTTCATCCAATCGCCCTTGCGTGCGACCGCGCTCGCGATCCGAACCGATCCTGAAATTTCGGACAACTCGAAGTCCCGCTGGCCGAGGGCGCGGTTCAACGCTTGCCGGGAGATCGACTATGATGGCGGGGCTACACGCGATCTCGGGGACCATCGTGGAAACAAAGGGCATGCGGCGTCGGCTCGCCGCGATCATGGGCGCCGATGTGGTCGGCTACAGCGCGCTGATGGCCGTCGACGAGGAAGGTACGCTCGCCCGCCTCAAGGCCCATCGCGAGGAACTGGTCGAGCCGACGATCGCCGCGCACGAAGGCCGCGTCGTCAAGCTGATGGGCGATGGCCTATTGGTGGAATTTCCGAGTGTCGTCGAGGCGGTGCGCGCCGCCGTCGAAGTTCAGCGCGGGATGGCCGAGCGCAATGCCGATACGCCCGAGGAACAACGGATCACCTTCAGAATTGGCGTCAATCAAGGCGACGTGATCGTCGACGGCGACGACATTTACGGCGACGGTGTCAACGTGGCGGCGCGACTGCAGGAACGCGCGACGCCCGGCGGCATCTGCATATCCGATCGCGTCCACGGTGATATTCGCGGCCGGATCGACGTCGGCATCGACGATCTGGGTGATCAGGAACTGAAGAACATTCCCCAGCCCGTCCGTGTTTTTCGTGTGCTGACCGGACCCGACAGCGGCTCGCGCGCGAGCCGGGCGCTCGGATCACGACGCGTGACGAGACGCCTGGCACTGGCCGCCTCGGCGGCGCTCGTCGGCGGAATCGCCGGGCTGGCCACTTGGACCTGGTTCTGGTCGCCGGCACCGGCCGATCCGGATCTCGCGCACGCGACCAGGCCCTCGATCGCGGTGCTGCCGTTCAGCAATCTCGGCAAGCCGGGTGAAGACGAATATTTCAGCGACGGCATTACCAACGACCTTATCAACGACCTCTCTAAATTCCGCGATTTGCTGGTGATCGCCAGCAACTCGGTGTTCACTTACAAGGGCAAGGCGGTGAAGGTGCAAGAGGTCGGCCGTGATTTGGGGGTGCGCTACGTGCTCGAGGGCAGCGTGCGGAAATCGAGTGATCGGGTGCGGATCAATACCCAACTGGTCGACACGACCACCGGGCGACAGTTGTGGGCCGAGCGCTATGACGAGGCCGTCGAGGACATCTTCGATCTGCAAGAAAAGATCGCGCGGCGCATCGTTCGCACCCTGGCGGTGCAACTCTCGGAGATCGAAAATAGACGTGCCTTCGCCAAGCCGACCTCGAGCCTCAAAGCCTATGATTACGTGCTGCGGGGCCGGGCCCTGATCAGACGAGGGGAGCGGCAGGAAAACTTCCAGGCGCGCGAGATGTTTCGCCGCGCCATCGAGCTCGATCCTGATTTCGCCTCGGCCCATGCCGGACTCGGCTGGACCTACATCAATGCAATGCTTTTCGGCTGGACGGAATCGGCGGGAAAGGCAATAGACCGAGCCGAAAAACTTGCGCGAAAGTCCCTGGCGCTGTCGGAATCCAACCTTCCCGGCCACGAGTTGCTGGCACGGGTATATGTAACACGCCAGCAATACGATCTGGCCATCATCGAATCCGAGCGCGTGATCGCGATCAATCCCAACGATGCGGACGGTTACGCGGAACAGGGAAATGTTCTTTTGTGGTCCGGCCGGACGGACGGGGCCATTCTAGCCCTGGAAACGGCGGCGCGATTCGACCCCGGCATGAATCCTACAAATCATTGGCTACTCGCCGTCGCCTACTACCTCAAGCAGCGATATTCCGACGCAATTACGCTTTTGGAACGGAATATTCGGCGCAGGAAAGACAACGCATTCGACCATGTGATGCTGGTGGCGTCCTATGCGCAGACTGGCCGCTCAGCCGAAGCCGCGCAAATGGTCGAGATCGTGCGCCGAATCGACCCGTTTCTTTTAGCACGGGATTTTACGCTGTTTCGCAACCAGGCGGATACCGAGAAAGTCGCCGATGGCTTGCGTAAAGCTGGACTCCAATAGAAATCCATTACAGGGCTGCTCGGCGCACACCGGGCAGGCCGGTTCGTAGTGGCCTGCCCGGCGTCGCGCGATCGGCTACATGTTGTCGCGAAGTTGATCTCGAAAGTTGTCCCAATTGTAGGTGGCAAATTCGATATGCGCCTTGGGCGCCTTGCGCCACACCTCACGCAGCTCCTTGGTCTTGTTCAAATACAGCTTGCCGTCGACGATGGTCCAGGCGTTCGGGTCGGCATCGGCATACTCGCCGGCCGCCAACCCACCCGCGCAGTAGCCACCGAACTGCGGCGCATAGCGATCCGGGTTGGCGGTGAACAAATCACGGTTGTTGGCACTGGCGAATTGCCAGCGAGCATCGTTCCAGCCCTGTTCGAACTCGCTTTTGCCTTTCATCGGTTTGCCATCGGTGAAATAGGCCACGGTATCAAATCCGTGAATCGCTACGTTGCCTTCATCGACGTTGTAGGCCGTGAACTGACGTTCGGGCTGAAACAGGGGCCCGACCACGAGGGCACCGACAATCACCGCCGCGGCGACCACGACGACGCCATAGCACCACGACGACGCCATAGCCGAACATCGCGGGACGGGACGTTAACCAATTTGCATTGCTCATCGTTGAACTCCTCATTGTTGAACTCCTCATTTCCTCGGCTTCGGCCGATGATGGACCGTAGGCGACATCCGTCAAGCGCCCATGCGGTTTTGCGTCAAATTTCCGTCAAATTTCGTCAATTTTCCGGTTTGAGTGAAAAAAAGGATGGGCTATGATGAGATATGGCTCATTCCGTGGAAACGGACAGGGAAGTGCCGCCGCTCCATCTCGAGCTGTTCGGCGAGGTCAAATTGTGGCGTGATCGGAGCCATGAGGTCGCGCTGCCGCGCAAGACGCAATTGCTGCTCGCCTATTTGGCCTCGAATGCCGGCGGAGACCTTACTCGCGACAAGCTTGCCGGCCTGCTTTGGGCCGAGCGCGCGGACAGCCGAGCGCGGCAGAATTTGCGCCAATGCCTGTTCACCTTGTCCAAGGCCATCGGCGAGGACGGCCCGCCCCTCATCCACGCGGATCGTCACCATGTCGCGCTCAATCAGGAAAGCGTCGAGGTCGACGTCTGGCACTTCGAGCGTCTGCTGGCGCATGGCACGCCGAACGCCATGCAGCAGGCGACGAGGCTTTTTACCGGGGATTTCCTCGCCGGCTTGAGCATCGGGGACGAGATAGTGGACGCCTGGTGCGCCGCCGAACGGGTTCGGCTGCGCGACCGATGCTATGAGGCTCTCGCGACGTTGGCGTCGCATTTTGCCGACACGGCCAATCTCGACGACGCGATCGAGGTCGGGCGACGCCTGACCAGCCTCGATCCTCTGAGAGAAGACGGCCACCGCACCTTGATGCGCCTTTACAGCCGGGCCGGCCGTCGCGCCGAGGCGCTCAAGCAGTATCGGCTTTGCGTGGAGACCTTGCGGCGCGAGTTGAATGTCGAGCCGGAGGATGCCACGGCCAGGCTTTTCGCGGATCTCCGAGGTCACCCCGAGGCAAGCGAGGAGCCGGCAACGCCGGCTCCGGCGTCACCCGAGGAAGCGGCCACGAGGGATGAACGCGCAACGCTTGCAGGCGGATTTCTCGGCGTTCATGGATCGAAAGCCTTGGCGGTCGGCCTCGGTGTGGTGGTCGGACTCGTCGCGGTCATTCTTTGGTTCACCGTGCGGTAATGGCGACTCGCTGGCCGGGCCGGTCGGCGTCAGCCCGGATTTTGCGCCGCGTAAGCGGCGGCGAAGCGGCCGGCGCGGCGGCCGAAGACCGCGCCGGACATGAGGCCGCTGCCGCCGGGGTAATTCTCGTAAAACAGCCCGCCGACCAGCTCGCCGGCGGCATAGAGCCCGGGGATCGAGCGATTTCCCAGATCCTGTACCTCCGAGGTGCCGTTGATCTTGAGACCGCCGAAGGTGAAGGTGATGCCGGTCGTGGTGACGTAGCCGACATAAGGCGGCTGGTCGATTTTCAGCGCCCAGTTGCTCTTTGGCGGCGTGATGCCCTCGGTCGAGACGCCGTCGAGCAGCGCGGGATTATACGTGCCCGGCCGGCAGGCGGCGTTGTAGGCCGCGACGGTGCGCGCGAGGCCCGGGGCGTCGATCTCCAGCGCCTCGGCCAGCCCTTCGATCGTCTCGGCCTCCGCCTTGGTCACCTGGCGGATGCGGTATTCGTCGCGCAGCAGATGAACCGTCTGCTGGTCGAAGATCTGCACCGCCGTGCGGCGCGGCTGGTCCATGATGGCGCGGCCGAAGCGGACATAGGTGAGGTTGCGGTAATCCTCGCCCTCGTCGACGAAGCGTTGCCCCAGAATATTGACCATGATGCCGAGCGGATAGGAGTGCTTCTGGAAGTTGTCCCCCACCTCGCGGTCGCCGAAGGGCGGGGCCGAGATGTCCCAGCCGACGGAATGGCAGCCCGACCAGTTGCCGAAGGGTTGCGCCCCGATCGCAAGCGCCATGGCGATACCATCGCCGGTGTTGTGCCGCGTGCCGCGCACGCGGGCCAGGTCCCAGCCCGGGCCCAGGTAGCGGGCCCGCCATTCGGGATTGGCCTCGAAGCCGCCGCAGGCCAGCACCACGGCCTTGGCGGCGATGTCCTCGATTCCCGAGGGCGTGCGGAGCTCGAGCCCGGTGATCCGATAGGCCTCGTCGTGCCTGAGTTTCCAGGCCGCCGACTCGTAGCGGATCTCGATGCCCGCCCGCTCGGCGCGGGCCAGCAGAAACCCCACCAGGCCGGCACCGCCGCCCACCGCCTCGATGTTGACGCCGCCGTAGAAGCGGT
This sequence comes from Alphaproteobacteria bacterium, assembly GCA_965225945.1. GTDB lineage: Bacteria > Pseudomonadota > Alphaproteobacteria > JASLMY01. Next base: position 291,872 of record CBDDBZ010000038.1, read on the forward strand.
GCTTACCCTCGACCAGGTAGGACTGGCGGCCGAACATCGGCACGAAGCGGACGCCGTTCTCGGCCAGCCAGGCCATCGTCGGGCGGGAATCGTCGATCAGGGTCCAGGCCAGGTCCTCGTCCGACTGGTGGTGGGTCACCTTCATCAACTGGTCGTAGAAGTGCTGGCGGTCGTGTGGCGGCAGGTCGATTTGCATCCGCTCGGCGTTCGAGAGGTCGCTCAGGATATCCTGGGCGACGTCGTCGAGCCCTTCGTGGGCGAAGCGAAATCCACCGGCGGTGAAATAGGAATTGCCGCCCTTCTCCTCCTCCGGTGCCTTTTCCAGCACCAGCAGGCTCGCGCCATTTTCGCGCGCGCTGAGCGCCGCGCAGAGCGCCGCGTTGCCGGCGCCCACCACCACCACGTCGTAAACCTCGGCCATGCCTCGAGCTTCCCGCTTTTCGCCACCCGGCGCGGACGGCGCCATGTTATAGGAATCGCCCAGCGAGGCGAGCTGGCCCAAGTGGCGTGGCGGGTGGCGACGGCCAGTCGCCACGCCTTGCCATGGCCGGCGCTTTGCGCCTTTGATGCCGGCGCCAGCAATCGGGGGAGAATTCCATGCCCTTGCACCCGCAGATCGAGGCCGTGATCGAGGCGCTGAACGCCTCGGGCCTGCCGCCGCTGGAATCGCTGTCGCCGACGGACGCGCGCGCGCAGATGATCGAAATGTCGAAGGCGCGGGGGCAATTCGGCCCCGACGTTGGGGGAATCGAGAGCCGCGTCCTCCCCGGCTCCGGCGGCGGCATTCCGGTCAGGATCTACCGGCCGACAAGCGCCAGTGAGCGGGCGAGCCCGGCGCTCGTCTACTTCCACGGTGGCGGCCATGTCCTGGGCAATCTCGACACCCACGACAGCCTCGCCCGCTGCCTCTGCGCGGAGGCCGAAATCGCGGTCTGCTCGGTCGACTATCGCAAGGGCCCGGAGCACAGGTTTCCCGCCGCCGTGGAGGATTGTTTCGCGGTCACCGAATGGTGCGCGGAGAACGGCGCCGAGGTCGGCATCGATGGCACGCGCCTCGCGGTCGGCGGCGACAGCTCCGGGGGAAATCTCGCCGCCGTCGTGGCGCTGCTGGCGCGTAATCGCGCCGCGCCGGCGCTGCGCCACCAACTGCTGGTCTATCCGATCGTCGATTACGCTTGCGTGGCCTCGAGTTACCAGGCTTACGGCGAGGGTTACGGCCCGCTGACCGACGGATTGATGCGCTGGTTCCAGGTGCACTATCTGAACGATAGCCGGGAAGCCGGCGACTGGCGCGCCTCGCCGATCAAGGCGGCGGACCACGAGGGCGTGGCGCCGGCGCTCGTCATCACCGCCGAATACGACGTGCTGCACGACGACGGCCTCGCCTACGCCCGGACGCTCCGCGAGGCCGGCGTCGCGGTCCAGCACAGCGATTATGCCGGCATGATCCATATGTTCTTCGCCATGGGGCCGGAGATCGACGGCGCCCGCGAGGCCCGGGCCGAGGCGGCGGCCGCGCTGCGCCGCGCGCTCGCCTGAGGCTAGAGCATTCTCCGAACCGGTAGCGACGGCACGGCGGAGATAAGGTCCGGCAAGCTCTCGACGAGCGCCAGCTCCGGCGCCCCCGGGCCCCCGCGTCGCAGCACCAGGTCGACGATCCCGGCCGCCTCGCCGAGGGCGGTTTCAAGTTCGCCGCCGGTAAGATATCTGGCGAACAGCGCGGCGGCGAAGAGGTCCCCGGTGCCGTGCGGCGGGTCGGCGAAGCGGGGCGCGCAGACCGCGTAGACGCCGCCGGGGGCGACGGCCAGCGTGGTGATCACCCGCTCCTCGACCCGCGCCGAGGTGCAGACCACGATGCCCGAGCCGGCTCGGCGCAATTCACCCGCCGCCTCGAGGACCGAATCGATGTCGGGCAGCGTGCGATCGACCAGCAGCTCCAGTTCGAAGCGATTGGGCGTCGCGATATCGGCCCGCGGCAGCAGTCGGTCGCGGAACACCTCCAGCAGGCCGTCGGCGACATAGCGCCGGCCGTCGTCGCCCATGACGGGGTCGCAGCAATAGGGGAGGTCCGCTCCGGCGCGCTCCAGGTAGTCGGCCGTCGCCTCGCCCGCCGGCACCGTTCCCAGGTAACCGCTCAGCACCGCGTCGGGGCGAAATTCGCGGGCCTCGAGCGCGGCGAGCAAGCTTGCGACCAGACTTGCCGAGACCGCTTCGCCGACCTGACCGCCCCTGGCCGGGTGGTTCGAGAACAGCACCGTCGGCAGATGCCAGGCCTCGATTCCCAACGCCTGCAACAGCGGCACCGAGGCCCGTCCCCCGACATGGCCGTAGACGACGTGAGAGGTGATCGCAAGCACGCTCGGCACGAAATTTCCCCTCCCCGACAAGGCGTTTCGCCGTCGTTTCACGTCATTTGGCTGTCATTTCGTTGTCATTCGGCTGTCGTTTGGCTATCGATTCGCTGTCATTCGCTGTCGTTTCGTTGACTTGGCCCCGTCACTCTTTAACATCCGGCCCCGAGACGCGACCGGCCCGAAACCCCGTGGACGGGCCCTCGAGAAGGCGACGCGATGGCATCCGACAAACGACCCCTATCGCCCCATCTCCTGGTTTACAAGCCACAAATCACCATGGTGCTGTCGATCACGCATCGGATCACCGGGGTCGGATTGGGGCTCGGCACGCTTTTGATTGCCTGGTGGCTGATCGCCGCCGCCGCCGGGCCGGAGGCGTTCGAGACCGCGCGGGGCTTCATGGCATCCTTCATCGGCCGGCTGGTGCTCCTGGGCTTCACCGTGGCGCTGTTTTACCACTTGGCCAACGGCATCCGGCATCTCTTCTGGGACGCCGGCGTCGGCTTCGAGCTAAAAACCGTCGAGAGGAGCGGCTGGGCCGTCGTCGCGGCCACGGTGGCGCTGACGCTCGTGGCTTGGGTCGCGGGCTATTGGGTGAGGGGCTGAGATGAGCGATCGCGGCTTGCGCGCGCCGCTGGCCCGGGTCCGAGGTCTCGGCTCGGCCAAGGAAGGCACCCAACACTGGTGGATGCAACGGGTGACGGCGATCGCCCTGGTGCCGTTGGTGATCTGGTTCGCCGCCTCGATCGTCTCAGTTGTCGGCGCCGATCACGCCACCATCGCGGCCTGGCTCGCGCGACCGCTGCCGGGCCTGATGATGATCCTGTTTCTCGCCACCAGCTTCTATCACCTGATGCTGGGATTGCAGGTGGTGATCGAGGACTACGTGGCCGACGGCTGGTCCCGCGTCGCCGGTCTGCTGGTCATGAAGTTTGCCTGCATCGCGCTCGGATTGGCCTCGATCCTGGCGGTTCTTCGCTTCACCGTGGGGGGCTTATAAGATGGCCCAAGCCTATCCGATCATCGAACATAGCTATGACGTCGTCGTGGTCGGCGCCGGCGGCTCGGGCCTGCGCGCGACCATGGGGCTGGCCCAGGCCGGCCTGTCGACGGCCTGTATCTCCAAGGTCTTCCCGACCCGCAGCCACACCGTCGCCGCCCAGGGCGGCATGGCCGCGGCGCTGGGCAACATGGGCGAGGACGACTGGCGCTGGCACATGTACGATACCGTCAAGGGGGCGGACTGGCTGGGCGATCAGGACGCCATCGAATACATGTGCCGCGAGGCGCCGCGCGCCGTCCTGGAACTGGAGCACATGGGCCTGCCGTTCTCGCGAACCGAGGAGGGCAAGATCTACCAGCGCGCCTTCGGCGGCATGACCACGCGCTACGGCGAAGGCACGGCGCAGCGGACCTGTGCCGCCGCCGACCGCACCGGCCACGCCATCCTCCATACCCTCTACCAGCAGTCGCTGCGCTACGATTCCGACTTCTTCATCGAGTATTTCGCCCTCGACCTGATCGTCGAGGACGATGTCTGCCGGGGCGTGATGGCCTGGTCGTTGGAGGACGGCACGATCCATCTGTTCCGGGCCCACATGGTGGTGTTGGCGACCGGCGGTTACGGGCGCTGCTACTTCTCCTGCACCTCGGCCCATACCTGCACCGGCGACGGCAACGCCATGGTGTTGCGCGCCGGCCTACCGTTGCAGGACATGGAGTTCGTGCAGTTCCACCCGACCGGGATTTACGGCGCCGGCATGCTGATCACCGAGGGCACGCGCGGCGAGGGCGCCTTCCTGACCAATTCCGAGGGCGAGCGGTTTATGGAGCGCTACGCGCCGAGCGCCAAGGACCTGGCGAGCCGCGACGTGGTCAGCCGCGCCATGACGCTCGAGATCCGCGAGGGCCGCGGCGTCGGCCCGAAGGGCGACCATATCCTGTTGCACCTCGACCATCTCGATCCCGAGGTGATCGGGGAGCGGCTGCCCGGAATCTCCGAATCGGCGCGGATCTTCGCCGGCGTCGACGTCACGGCTGAGCCGATCCCGGTGCTGCCGACGGTGCACTACAACATGGGCGGCATCGCCACCAATTACCTGGGCGAGATGGTGACGCTCGAGGGCGAGGATCCGGACGCGATCGTGCCCGGCCTGATGGCGCTGGGCGAGGCCGCCTGCGTCTCGGTGCACGGGGCCAACCGGCTCGGCTCGAATTCGCTGATCGATCTCGTGGTCTTCGGCCGGGCGGCGGCGCTCCGCGCGGCCGAGGTGGTCGAGCCGGGCGCGCCGCACAGCGACCTGCCACGCGGCGCGACGGACCGCTGCCTGGCGCATTTCGACAAGCTGCGCCACGCCGACGGCGACACGCCCACCGCCCGGATCCGCGACGAAATGCAGCACACCATGCAGACCAACTGCGCCGTGTTCCGCACCGGCGAGGTGCTGGCTGACGGCATGGAGCTGATCAAGGGCGTCTGGTCGCGGATGGCGCACATCAAGGTGAGCGACCGCTCCCTGATCTGGAACTCCGATCTGGTGGAGACCTTGGAGCTCGACAATTTGCTGCGCCAGGCCCTGGTCACCATGGCCGCGGCCGGCAACCGAACCGAGAGTCGAGGGGCGCACGCCCGCGAGGACTTCCCCGATCGCGACGACGACGAATGGATGAAGCACTCGCTCTCCTGGCTCGAGGACGACGGCACGGTCGAGATCGACTATCGCCCGGTACATACCTACACGCTCACCGACGACGTGCAGTACTTCCCGCCCAAGGCGCGGGTCTATTAGAGATCGAGGGGATCGGGAATGGTTAAATTCGCGCTGCCGGCCAATTCCAAGGTCGGGAAAGGCAAGCACTACAAGGCCTCGGGCGGTGGCGAGGTTCGCCGCTTCCGGGTCTATCGCTGGAATCCCGACGATGGTGCCAACCCCAGCCTCGACACCTACGAGCTCGACATGGCGAGTTGCGGGCCGATGGTCCTGGACGCGCTGATCAAGATCAAGAACGAGATCGACCCGACGCTGACCTTCCGCCGCTCGTGTCGCGAAGGGGTTTGCGGCTCCTGCGCCATGAACATCGGCGGCATCAATACGCTCGCCTGCACCCTGGCCAACGCCGAATTTGAGGGCGACATCGCCATCTATCCCCTGCCGCACTTGCCGGTGATCAAGGATCTGGTGCCGGATCTCTCGAACTTCTTCGCCCAATACGCCTCCATCGAGCCGTGGCTGAAGTCCAAGACTCCGGCGCCGCCCGACGGCGAGCGGCCGCAGAGCGAAGACGACCGCCGCAAGCTCGATGGCCTTTACGAATGCATCCTGTGTGCCTGCTGCTCGACCAGTTGCCCGAGCTACTGGTGGAACGACGAGCGCTATCTCGGCCCGGCGATTCTGCTGCAGTCCTATCGCTGGCTGATCGACAGCCGCGACGATGCCACCGGCGAGCGGCTCGACGACCTCGAGGACCCCTTCCGGCTCTATCGCTGCCACACGATTCTGAACTGCGCCAAGGCCTGCCCGAAGAACCTCAATCCGGCCAAGGCGATCGCCGAGATCAAGAAAATGATGGTCAAGCGGCGAATCTAGGGGCGGCGCCAGCGAATCGCGTATCGGGAGCCGCCCTCGGGCGGCTCTTTTTTGTGTGCCTGGCATGGCGCTGATCTAGGAGATGGAAGTTCTCTACGGGCCGTAACGACCGGAACCGATAGCTGAAGGCAACTGCGTCGCCGCGAGGCGGGGTGGGGAGGAAGCGGGAGGCAAAATCTGGAGCGGACGAACAGAAACCGGATATCAGGCCGGTGCGATGGGGTAAGCCAGCAATGGATGGCGAGGCCCGATAGTCGTTCGGACGTCGCATTGGTAAATCCGGCCGCGACCGGAGGAAAGATCAGCGTCTTACCCAGGGAGATCTCCAGCGCTCTCGGGCGATCCGAGTAGCGAACCGGCGACGGGGAGCGATGGCGGTGGAGAAGTCAGCCGAGGCCATAGTAGGGGCCGAGAGGCGCCGAAGGGCCGAATCCGAGTAGCAAGGAGCAGTCTGGATCAACTCGATGAGCGTGGAGCGGCGGCAAGGCGGTGTTTATCAACTGGACCATGGTACACGACGGCATTTACGTAGGACGTTGAAAAGGTTGTAGGATTCCCGATTCACTCCACGACGAGTCAAGAGGGAAATCATGCGAGACAACCCGATCAACGCCCTGCGTGAGACGCTACGATGCGGCTTCGCCTTTCGCAAGAGCCGTCTGGAGAGCCTTTGCGTCTTGGTCTTCGGCGTGTTCGTCGCCCGGACGGTGAACCTCTCTCACTTGGCCTGCCACTTTCCGGGGCGCGCGCGATCCAGCTCCAACTATCGGCGCCTGCAACGGTTTTTCGAGCAAGTCGATTTCGATTACGATCGCCTCGCCGAGTTCCTGGTCGCGATGATGGGGCTCCAGGCGGGGCCGTGGCGGCTGACCATGGACCGGACCAACTGGCGGCTGGGTCGCCGCGACGTCAACATCTTGATGATCGGCATCGTCAACCGCGCCATCGCCATTCCCGTGTGCTGGCGGGTGCTCGACAAGGCGGGCAATTCCAATACCAAGGAGCGGATCGCGATCCTCGAACACGTCCTCCGGCTCTTCGGGGTCGACAAGATCGCCAGCCTCCTGGCCGACCGGGAATTCATCGGCGACGCCTGGCTGGCATGGTTGCAGGAAAAGGCCATCCCCTTTCACATCCGCATCCGATCCAACATCAAGATCGCCAACACGCGTGGTCGCATGGTCAAGGCGAGGGAGCTGTTTCGCGACCTCAAACCCGGGGAAAGCCGCATCCTCTCCAACGCCAGGCGCCTCTCGGAGGCCAGAAAACCCAAGGCCAGGCCCGTCTTCGTCGCCGCGCTCCATCTCAAGACCGGCGAACTGTTGATCGTCGTGACCAACGACGCGCCCGAGGAGGCCTTGGCCATCTACGCCCAGCGCTGGCAAATCGAGACCCTCTTCGCCGCCTTGAAAACCCGTGGCTTCAACCTCGAAGACACCCACATGACCGACCCGGAGCGCATCTCCAAGCTCACCGCCGTCCTTTCCATCACCTTCTGCTGGGCGCACAAAGTCGGCGATTGGCTCCACGAGGCCGAGCCGATCCGCCTCAAAACCCACAAAAGGATGGCAAAATCCATCTTCCGATACGGTTTCGAGTGGATAAGGCGACAGCTCGTCAATCCTATCGACAGGCGTCAAGCCATTGAGCTGATTCGTTTCCTCGTCCCCGGAAAACCACCAGTCCAGGTGCCCAGGCCAAAGCCAGCATGAACGAGTCGTGTACTGTGCAACTGGACCTTTTTGACGAGGCCCTGATGAAGACGCTGCGCCCCGAGGCCTCCGGTGACGGCGGAACCGGAACTGGACCCTGCGAGGAGCCACAAGCGATCACGGCGTTGGAACAGCAACGAGCCTTGACGCAAGACCTGATGGAACGGGTGGTGAGTTCAGCCAACCTGAGCCAAGCCTACAGGCGGGTGAAGGCGAATAAGGGGTCGGCGGGGGTGGATGGGATGACCATCCTAGACCTACGGCCCTGGCTCGCCGATCACAAGGATGCGCTGGTGGCGCAGTGGGCCCGAGGCGGTTATCGGCCACAACCGGTGAAGGGGGTCTCGATTCCCAAGCCGGGGGGCGGGATGCGGCAATTGGGCATCCCGACGGTGCTGGACCGTCTGGTTCAGCAAGCCATCCTGCAAGTCCTTCAGCCAATTCTCGATCCGGCTTTCTCGGGTTCGAGTTTTGGCTTCCGTCCGGGACGGAGCGCCCACGATGCTCTGGCCCAAGCAGGCAAATACGTCGCCGAAGGCCACGGGATCGTGGTCGACCTGGATTTGGAGACGTTCTTCGACCGGGTCAAGCACGACATTCTGATGTCCCGACTGGCTGGGCGCATTGGCGACAAGCGCCTGCTGCGCATCATCCGGCGTTTCCTGCAAGCGGGGATGATGCAAGCCGGCGTCTGCATCCGGCGCCATGAGGGTACGCCGCAAGGCGGCCCGCTGTCGCCGCTGCTGGCCAATCTTCTACTGGACGACCTGGACCAGATGCTGGAGGCGCGGGGCCATCGCTTCTGCCGTTACGCCGACGATGTGAACATCTATGTTCGCAGCCAGGCGGCGGGCGAACGGGTGATGGCCTCGGTGGCCAAATTCCTCCAAGGCAGGTTGCATCTTCAGATCAACCAGGAGAAAAGTGCCGTCGCTCCGGTCTGGGAACGCAGGTTCCTCGGCCACCGACTTTTGCCGGATGGATCGCTCGGCATTGCGCCCCAAAGCCTGCGGCGGGCGAAGCAACGGGTTCGCGAAATCACCCGGCGCAACCGGGGCGTCAGCCTCGCGCGCATGGTCGGCGAGCTGAACAGCTTCCTCGCCGGTTGGGTGACGTATTTCCGCCATGCCCGTTGCGGGAGACAACTACGGCGTCTCGACGGATGGATCCGCCGAAAACTGCGCTGTGTCCGGCTCAAGCAATGCAAGCGCACCAAGGCGCAAGCGGATTTTCTGCGAAGCCTTGGGGTGCCCGAATGGCGGGCATGGATCTTGGCTCTCTCCGGCAAGGGCTGGTGGCGCAAGTCCCTCAGCCCCCAAGCCACCGAGGCCATGACCCTGGCTTGGTTCGACGGCCAGGGGCTCATCCCCCTAGCCGACAGGTTCCGAGCGTTGCAACTAACCGGAAACCGCCATGGTACGTAGAACGTATGCCCGGTGGTGTGGGAGGCGGGAACCGCGAGGAACCCGCCTACCCGATTGGTTCTTCGCGGATTGAATTAGGCTCAATTCGTGAATTGTATGCGTCACCTTGTTACGGCGGCGGCGAGGCAGGCTCGGTCATTGGCGCCGGGGGCGAGGCCGACGAGGTGGAACCAGCTCAGGTAGTTGTCCAGATAGCGGGTGGCGATGCCGCGGCGGGGACGCAGGAAGTCCTTCAACCGGCTGTGGCGGCTGTTCACCGTCTGCACATGCAGATCGCCCCGAACCCGTTCCCCCATCGAGCGGTTGAGTGCTTCGTGGCTCACCCCGAGCGCGGCGGCGCACGGTGGGTAGCTCGCGCCGCCGTCGGAGACCAGCAGGGCGTCCTTCGCGACCACCGGGTCGAGGGCAGCCGTGAGCGCCGCCGCATCGACCCTGGGCAGCACCGCGCTGACCGTCGTTCCGCTCCGGTCCGCCGCCATGAGAACCGGTACCTGCTCGCGCGAGAGGCCGCGCTTCTTCGCCTTGCCGCCCCGCCGCCGTGCCTTGCGCCCCAGCCCGCGCGCGCCCTTCCGGCTCTCCAGGACGTAGGTCTCGTCCGCTTCCACGATCCCCTTGAGCACCTCCGAATCGCTTCGCGCCGCCGCCAGAAACCGGTGACGCCAGCGGAACGCCGTGCTCACCGCCACGTCGCAGCGCGCCGCCGAGGCCTTCACCGTCTCCCCCTTCGCCAGCGACGCCCCGAACGACAGCCAGCGTTCCTTGTGGTGCAAGCCCGACAGCGGCGTACCGCTCAGCGCGTTGAAGGTCCTGCCGCAGCCCTTGCACTGGTAGCGCCGCAGACCCCGCGCCATACCGCGCGAAACCGCCCCTTCGCTCGCGCAGTGCGGACAGCGCCGGGCCTCGTCCACACCAAGCTCGATCGCGGCCTTCGATGCCTCGCCCTCGCTCCGGCCCGACAGCACCGCGAGCGCCTCGCGCCGCTACGCGCGCGTCAGCCCGCGCGCCGCCGAAAGCCACACCTGGAAACCCTTGCTGTCCATAACCCAACCTCCTGACGTTCCAGGCACTCTATCACTAATGCATACAATTCACGAATTGAGCCTTGAATTAAGCGTAGGTTGCCCAAGTAATGCCGCGTGGTACTCGAGGCAGTTGGGACATATGTGCCCCAATAAATCGACGTTTCTCAAGCAAGACGACGACGCACTATCAATTGTGACACACAATCCGATCGGGCAATCGATTACTGGAACAGGAAATAAACGCGACAATCAGCGCCGCCCCGGCGAAACACCGTGGAAAGGTCATAGGTGAATCCCGCTTGCCGCAAAAGCTTTCCTCGGTTGTCCGGATAAACGTTGACGATGCCGATATGCCCGATCAGGTCGTTGTCCGTGCCGAAAAACGCTTTGGGCAAGGACGAGAGGTGGCCCGCGAGTTGTGCCGACAGGTCTAGCTTTTTTATCACTTGGCGGGCCGTCCTAGCGCCGGCCCTAGCGGCGGTCCGCGAAACGCCGCGCTTGACCACGTGTTTCGCCAAAGTGCGCGTTCCGCGGGTTAGGGCAAAATCCACGGCGACTTCGGTCAATTGTTCGACCACCGGGCCGCCGTCGTCGTATTCCCACAGGGTGACTTGCAAAGTCAGGGGCTGCGACGGACCGGTCCACAGCCGACGTCCTTTTCCGGCGCGCTTGCTGCCGTTTTTCAGCAACGTCGACGTCCTTTTCCGGCGCGCTTGCTGCCGTTTTTCATGTTTTTGTAGTATTTGCCGCGGCCTGGCAACGTCGAACTGTACGTGCTTCCGTTTGCGTCGACGACGACGACGCTGGCGAAAATTTCATTGGCCGGATAGAGCGCGCTGTCCTTCTGCACCTTGCGGCAGTACAGCCCCTGATAAGTCAGTGTGTATGGTGTATCGCACCCGGTTCCTTGGACACAAGTTTGTCTCATGCGGCGGGCCTGAGTGACATCGCGGTGTGCCACGCCTGACGAGCTTGAGCGGGGCTCAGGTAGCCGTTCTTCTCCACGATCCACTGGGCATTGTACTGTTCGACGAACCCGCGGACGGCGTTCCGCAGCTCCGCGATGTTGCGGTAGATGCGGCCATGGATGATCTGTTCCTTGAGCGTGCGATTGAACCTCTCGGCGACGCCGTTGGTCTGGGGCTGTTCGACGAAGGCGTAGGACGGCTGGATGCCCCAGAACTTGATCTGGTTGGTGAAGTGGTCCGACAGATACTGGGAGCCGTGATCCATCCGCAAGGCCAGCCCCCGCGCCGCACCGGCGGAGGTCGAGGCATACAGCCTCGCAAGCCCCATGGAGATCGGCTGAAGGGCGGCGAAGCGGTCGCCTCGCTTGCACACATGCCAGCCGACGCACTCGGCGTTCCAATGCTCGATGGCGGTGAATATCCAGCCCCAGCCGTCGTCCACCGTGAACACCCGAACGCCGTCCGTGCCCCACATGAGGTTGGGGGCATGGGTGATGATCTCACCGACATGGGGATTTCCGCCACGGCGGCGGCAGCGATGGGGCGAGAGCAGGTTGTTCTCGCGCATCACCCGGAGCACCCGCTTGCGGGAAACACGGATGCCACGACAGACCCGAAGCCGAGCCCAGACCTTGCGGTGTCCCTCGCCCTCCCAGGGGGATGCCTCCAGGTCGGCCTCGATGGCCACCAGCAGAGCCTCGTCCGAGATCGAGGGCTTCGGTCCCCGGCGCTTTGCTGGTGGGCGCTCAGCGGTGGCCTGCTGCCGGGATTTCATGGCGTAGAACGAGGAACGGGCAAAACCCCAGGCCGCACAGACCCGCTGGAGGCCGTAGGCCAAACCCGTGCCGGGAGAGGTGGCGGCACTCATCGCCGCGACCTCCGCCGCCCCAAAGGGCCGGACGTCTCCGTCTTGGCCTCCAGCAGTTCCACCTGCATGATCAACTCCCCGATCCGCTTCATGGCGATGTCCAGTTCCGCCTTTACCGGATCGCCCTTGCGTTCCTTGAGCGAGGCATCGATCCCGGCGATCGCCTTCTCACGCCACTGCTCGAGCCGGAAAATCTCCACGCCCAACTGCCGCGACAAAAGTTCCACCGGCTCGCCACGCAAAAGCCGCAGGGCAACCTCACGCTTGCGCGTCACCGTCCACCGCTGGCCAAGTCCCAGCGGGCCTGCCGGCGAAACCTGGCCCGGGGAAAACGTGGACGAGCCAAGCTCGCCCTCGTTTACCACAGGCCCATCAACAGCAACTTTGTTCTCAAAATTGTCGGTCATGTTCCGGTCCTCCTTGGACACTTCGATTAAACCAATTCTGTGTCCAAGGAAATCGGGTCCGACTCAGTCAGTGTGTATGGCCGCCTGGCCTTTGCCTACTGTTGCCGTTCATGCGCCAAGTCTTGTTGCGTCTCGACGATGGCCTCTCTGTAGGCGGGGCGTCGATCAATTGCGTATGCGTGTTTGTAATCGGCCAACGCGCCTTCCCAATCGTCGAGTTTCCGTTTCGAATACCCGCGATAAAATATGCCTGGCCAAGCCGCGGATCGAACTGAAGCGCATTGTTAAAGCTGTGGACGGCGTCGCGGTGTAGCCTGTCGGTTTGCTGATGGAAACCGCGCATTAGAAAGGCAATGGACATATCATCCCGCGTCAATCGGCCGGAAGCGATGGCGAGCCTGCAGTACTCCGCCCGTGCACGGGCATTCCCCCCTTCGGCGAAGCACTGATACCAATCGGCCTTGAGGGAGACTCACTTTGAGGATTCCCATGGTGGATGATTTCTGACTCAATTCCGGTGATTCGGAGTTGAGGAGGTTCACCATGGGAGCGGCGATCGGGTTACGAGAGGATTTCGATGCGGCGGAGCTGCGTCGCTTGGCGAAGCTTTCCAAGGATGCCGGCCAGAGCCGCCGGCTCTTGGCTCTCGCGGTGATCTATGACGGTGGGCGGCGGACGGATGCGGCACGGACCGGCCACGTGGGGCTTCAGGTGATCCGAGATTGGGTGTTGCATTTCAACGCCGAGGGCCCGGACGGCTTGATCGATCGCAAGGCGCCCGGTGCGGTGGCGAAGCTCGACGATGCACAACGCCAGGCGCTGGGGGCACGCGTCGATGCGGGGCCGAACCCGGCGGTCGACGGCGTGGTGCGCTGGCGGCTGAAGGATCTGGCGGGCTGGATCCGGGATATGTTCGCGATCTCGCTCGACGAGACCACGGTGAGCCGGGAATTGAAGGCGATGGGCTTCACGAAGATGACGGCGCGTCCGCGCCACCATGCCCAGGAGGAGGGCGTCATCGAGGATTTTAAAAAAAATTCCCCGAGCTGGTGGCGCAAGCCCGCCGGCGCCTGCCCGACGGCACCGAGATAGAAATCTGGTGGCAGGACGAAGCCCGTGTCGGCCAGAAGAACAAGATCACTCGGCGCTGGGCGCGGCGCGGAACCCGGCCCCGCGCACCGCATGACCAGCGCACCAAATCAGCCTATATCTTCGGCGCCATCTGTCCCGAACGCGGCGTCGGCGCCGCCCTCGTGCTCCCCCACTGCGACACCCAGGCCATGCAGCTGCATCTGGAGGAGATCTCCTCCCGGGTAGGCGCGCGCGCGCATGCCCTCCTGCTCCTCGATCAGGCGGGTTGGCACACCACGGACAAGCTGAAGATCCCCGCCAACGTTACCCTCCTGCCCCTGCCACCACGCTCGCCGGAGCTCAATCCGACCGAAAACATCTGGCAGTTCATGCGCGACAACTGGCTGTCCAACTTGGTCTTCCAATCCGACGAGCAGATCATCACCTCCTGCTGCTGCGAAGCCTGGAACAAGCTCATCGATCAACCATGGAACATCACGTCCATCGGGCGGCGTAAATGGGCGCATGAGTTCTGATTAATGCCGATTGGTATAAGCTCGCGCGGTGTCGAACTCCTGTGGCGACATTGCCGACGCCGTACCCAGCAGAAAAATCGAAACAACGGCAGCACCAACTAGTGTTCCGATCCTAACAAAAGTTTCCCAAAGGGCTTGCGTTCTGCGATTCTGGGGGAATGACGAAGACATTGGCATGCATCTGGCTGTCTCCCGCGGAGCGGGTGACGCTGGAAGGGTTGGTTTCTGGGCGGAACACGCCGCAGAAGCTGGTTTGGCGGGCACGGATAGTGTTGCTGTCGGCTGACGGGATCGGCACGATGACGATCGTCCGGTTGGTCGGCAAAAGTAAGGTGACGGTGTGGCGCTGGCAGGAGCGCTACCTTGCCAAAGGCATCGCCGGACTGCGCCGCGATGCGACGCGACCGGGACGCAAGCCGCCGCTGAGCGCCGAGGTGATCGAGCGGGTTGTGCATAAGACCTTGCACGAGACGCCGGAGGCGGCGACGCATTGGAGCATCCGCAAGATGGCCCGTGCCGTCGGCCTCAGCTACACCAGCGTGCAGCGGATCTGGAAGGCGCACGGCCTCAAGCCGCACCTGGTGAAGACCTTCAAGCTGTCGAATGACGAGCACTTCGTCGAGAAGGTGCGCGATATCGTCGGTCTCTATCTCGATCCGCCGGACAAGGCGCTGGTTCTCTCGGTCGACGAGAAGAGCCAGATCCAGGCGCTCGACCGCACACAGCCCGGCTTGCCGATCAAGAAGGGCCGAGCCGGCACCATGACGCATGACTACAAGCGCCACGGCACGACGACATTGTTCGCCGCGCTCGACGTCGCCACCGGCAAGGTCATCGGCCACTGCATGAAGCGGCACCGCCATCAGGAATGGCTGAAATTCCTGCGCCGTATCGACGCCGAGACGCCCAAGAAGCTCGACCTGCATCTGATCGCCGACAACTACGCCACCCACAAGCATCCCAAGGTCAAGGCGTGGTTGGCAAAACATCCTCGCTTCCATATGCACTTCACTCCGACATCCGCCTCCTGGCTCAGCCAGGTCGAACGCTTCTTCAGCCTGATCACCAGCGATCAAATCCGTTGCGGCGTGTTCAAGAGCGTCGCCGAACTCGAAACAGCCATTCAGAAATACCTCGAGCACCACAATGCCGATCCAAAACCCTTCGTATGGACCGCTTCCGCCACCGCCATACTCGAAAAAGTCGCTCGTGGGCGACAGGCGTTAGAGTCGGTACACTAGCGAATCACATATCGAAGCACAGCGTACGAGAACTCGCATCGAATCGCCCCCCGAACACAATTGTAATAAAACCGGCATTCTCCGGATGACCGTCGGTTCCGGTCATCAGAGTAGCCATTTGAGCCCTTGTAGGCAAAATTCCGAGGTTGAGGGGCGTGGGCAAGACGCTCCGCTTGCCTCCCGGATTGGCGCCGAGGTTGGTCCTGTGGCGCTCACACGCTTGGGGTCCGCCTGGGGTCACACGCCTTGGGTCAGGTCTTGTATCTTGCATCGGCTCGTGCTTCCCAGGCCTTGATGATCCTGTTGAGGGAGGAACGGTGCAGGCCCGCCTCGTCGGCAATCCGGATCGTGTCGCGGCGCATGGTGTCGCCATGGTCGCGATAGGCCCGCGCCAACCCTTCCGCGCGATCGCGCTCGCGCAGGGCGTCGAGCGTTTCGGGCGCGGCGCCCGTCAGCGGAACTTCCGAACGCGCCGGAAAAGGGGTCATTCGAACGCGCCGGAAAAGGGGTCATTCTGCTTTTTGGTCCGTTCGGTCGATTAAAGTACAATGACCCCTTTTTTTCGACGCCGACAACGCGCCGGCGATCGAGCCATGCCCTCAGCCGAAGGCGGCGCCCAAGGGCCGGAGCGCCGTCTCCAGCTCGGCCATGATCTTGGCCACGACCTCGCCGGCGGGCGCCACCTCCGCGATCAGGCCGGAGCCCTGGCCCGCCGCCAGCACGCCATGTTCGACGTCGCCCTCGATCCGGCCCCGGTGGCTGGCTGGCCGGCCGATCTCGATCATCTGTCGGGGGTAGGGCAGGATCTCGTGCTCTCGGCCCTCCCAGGAACGGGTGAAGGCGTTCTTGATCATCCGGTTGGGCTTGCCGGAATTGGCCAGGCTCACGATCGTGCCGTCCTCGTCGATCTCGACGATCCGATTCTTGTAGTTGATGTGGCCGCGGGCTTCCTCGGTGGCGATGAAGCGGGTCCCCATCCAGACGCCGACGGCGCCGAGCGCCAGCGCCGCCAGCAGTCCCCGACCGTCGACCAGACCGCCCGCCGCCAGCACCGGGACCGGCACCGTGTCGACCACCTTGGGCACCAGCACCATGGTGCCGACGCGCCCGACATGGCCGCCCCCCTCGTGGCCGGAGGCGATGACGATATCGACGCCGGCTGCCGCGACCCGGGCGGCCTGGCGCGAGGTGCCGACCAGCGCCATTACCGTCATGCCACGGGCGTGCGCGTCGGGGATCACCTCGGCCGGGTTGCCCAGGCCGGAGACCAGGACCTGCAGGTCTTCCGAGAGCGTGACCTCGATGTGCTCGCGCACCTGCTCGCTATAGGCGGCCGCTTGGCCGTCGCGAGGCTCGACGCGGGCGAAGAGGATGTCGACGCCGAGCGGATTGTCGGTCATCTCGCGCGCCATCCCGATCTCGCGCCGAAGCTCCTCGCCGCTCATGAAGGCGGAGCCGATGACGCCGAGCCCGCCGGCGGCCGAGACCGCGCCGGCGAGCCGGCCGTGCGCGACCTGGAACATGCCGGCCTGGGCGATCGGATACTTGATGCCGAGCTTGCGGCAAAACGGATTTTCGGACAGCAGCGAATCGAGATCCATGGTCTCCCCTTTCTCGCGACGTCGTGCCGGCCCCTCGCCCTACCCCAGACGATGTCGTTGCGCGCGGGGAATGAGAAACAAGCTCGCAAGCTGCGCCAGCGCCTCGTCGTCGCCCGCGAGCAAACGCTGGCTCGCCCGCAACAAGGCCGCGCCGATCCAGGTCTCGCCCCAGAACCAATCGGCCAGATCGCGCGAGGTCGCGGCTCCGGGACGCGCGGTGACGGCCTCGGTGTACCAGGCCCTGAGATCCTCAACGGCGAGCTTCAGATGCTCCGCCAGGGGCGTCCGGGGATCGGGGTTCTCCGGCAAGCCCTCGACGAACGAGACGGCGAAGCGGGCCGCATCCTCGATTGTGCGGCCGCTCAAGCCGAATGTCGTGCGTCCACGCCTTTCGAGCGCGTGGGCGTACCAGGGTGCGAGTTTGCCGATCTCCGCGATTACCGCCGCCGCGAGATCGGTGGTTTCCGCCACTCTCGCTGGCGACAGATCGATCGGACAGACCCAGCCCGGGCCGTCGTCCGCCGGACCCGCCGGTGCGTCGACGGAATAGTCGCGCAGCAGAACCGGACCCACCTCGGACTCCAGCAGAGAGAGCGCCGCGCGGACGACGGCACCCTGGAACGCCGCGTCGCCCGGAGCCCCGAAGGGGCGGCCCAACTCGAAGGGCACCCAGAGCGCGCGGGGTGGACGGATTGCCTCGACGTGCTCGCGCACGAGGCCGATCAGCACCGTCGCGATGCCCTCGTCCTCCAGGAAGTGACCGAGACCGCTCACGGCGGTCGTGCAGTTGGGTCAGACCGGACATAGCAGGACGGCGTTGACCCGGTCCTCCTTCAGCAGCCCCGCCACCTCGCGCGCCGTCGCCTCGAGCTGATGGGGGCGGATCGCCGCGCCCATGAAGCTGTAATGCAGGTTCGCCAGCGAGCCGATCTCGCCCGCCACCGCCATCTCGCGCAGGCGGTCGATCGGAAACACGACGTTCACGTCCTGCTGAAAGCCGCTCCGGTCGAAGTTGACCGAGGTATGCCCCATCAACAGCTCGTCGCCGGTGGTATCGCCCGCGATCACCCGATAGCTCGCGTCCGACAGCGCGAAATGCCGCTCGCCGCGCGGCAGCAGCCCCGCCGTCGTCACCAGAGCCACGCGCCGCTCGGCCAGCGGTGGGCCGCTTACCCAGGGTGTCGTCTCGAAGGCAACGCAGGGAATAGCCCGGTAAGCAGCGGCCAAGTCCTCTTCGAGGTCCGCCAACCTAACCATGGCTAGTCACTCCCCTCTCCCCCTAGCCGCTCGCCTCGAGCCGGTAGACCCGGCTCGCCGTGTCGTGGAAGAGGGCGGCCTTCTCGTCGGCGGAACAGCCGGCGGCGATCCGCTTGAAGCTGTTCCACAGCACGCCATAAGAGCAGCTCAGCTTGTCGACGGGGAAGTTGCTCTCGAACAGGCAGCGTTCGGGACCGAAGCGCTCGATCACATGTTCGTACCAGCGCCGCGTCGCCGCCGCCAGCGCCTCCGAGCTCGGCGGCTTCTCTCGGCTGTGCCAGCCGAAGCCGTTGATCCGCATATTGATGCCGCCGAGCTTGGCGACCACGTTGGGGCATTCCGCGATGGCGTCGATCCGGGGCTTCCAGGCCTCGAAGATCTCTTCCCGCTTGCCGGCGAAGGGGCCGACGCCGAGCGGGCCACCGAAGTGGTTTAGGATCATCGTGGTCTCGGGGAAGGCCTTGGCCAAGGGCGGCACGTCGGCCAACTGGGGATGGTAGAGCCAGGTCTCGAAGGAGAGGCCGAGCGGCGCCAGATGGCGGAAGCCCTCGCGGAAAATGCTGTCGTGGAACAGTTCGGGCGGCGGATTGGAGAGCGAATTGTGGACCGTATCGGTCTCGACCCATGCGGCGCCGTGACGAATGCCCCTGAAGCGGCCGCAGCCCGCCTCGATCAGCGCCTCCAGCACCGCCTTGGCGCCGTCGCCCCGTCGCAGATCGGCGTGACCGACGATGCCGGCGGCGACCCGGGTGGGCCCGTAGAGCCCGGAAGCGCTCATCGCCGCGATGCCGCCCGCGAACTCGACCTCGCCGACGGTCCGCATTTCGGGCGCGACGTCGGCGCCGTACATCGCGGCGCATTCGATGTAGACGGTGGAGACGATATTGTGGCCGCTGGCGAGGTCGGCCAGCAGATCGTCCAGTAGATAGCGCTCCTGGACCTGGACGCCGGGATACTTGACGTCCCAGAGATGATGGTGGGAATCGCAGATCGGCAGCTCGGGCTCCAAGGCCGCTTCCACGACCTGATCGAGCCAGGCTTGATTGGCGGATGTCACGATCGATTCCTCCTCGCCGGCGAGTCCATGGCGGGCCGGAGCATAGGCGAGGGCGGTGATGTTGGCCAAGCCGGTGGGGAGCGGGGTGGCGGCGGCGGGCGCGACATCGCTCTCGCCGGCCGCGCGGGGCTATCGCCCTCGTGACGGCAGGCGCACCAGCGCGGTCGCCTTGGCGGAGAGTTCGCCGTCCTGGTTGCGGGCTTCCTGGCGGATCGCCACCGCTGGGTGGCCCTCGTCCTCCAGCTTGCCGGTAACCTCGCCGGTGATGAAGAGCGTGTCGCCTTCGGGGTTGTGGCGGCGGATCTCCGAGCGGTGGTGGCGGAGGAAGCCGTCGTCGCCCATCCAGTCGGTCAGCTGGTGGGTCAGCCAGGAGCAGCGCTCGGGCCCGTAGTCGTAGGCCGCCGGCGCGCCGACCTCGCGGGCGAACTCGCTCTCCCAATGGACCCGCTCCGGGCAGTCAGGAATGCCGTACTTGTTGGCGATGCCGAGCCCGGGGTGCAGCGTCACCTGGCGCCAGGCGAGCTTGTGGGCACGGATGTAGAGGCCGCCCCAGCCTTGCGCGTAGGCGATGAAGCCGGTCACCGTCATCGGCCCCTTGACCATCACCGGCAACCTCTCGCCCACCTCCACCTCCTCGATGAAGCGCGGCTCGGGCCCCCGGACCTCGGCCTCGGCGTAGTGGCGGAAGATCTCCGCCAGCTCCGCCTCGGTGTAGCGGTGCGGCGGCTTCGCCTTCACGTCGGCGTATTTGGTGCCTTCCTCGCGGGCCTGGTCGCGATTCGTGCGGAAGCACCAACTGTCGCCCTGGGCCAGCAGGTCGCCCTCGCGATCACGGAAATCGACGTGATAGATCTGCCGCACGGCGCGCCCGGCGAAGCGGGTCTGGTGCTCGATCAGGTCCTTGAGCCAGGCCTCGGTCCGGACCTCCGTGTTGCGCGCGATCGCCCGATGCCAGGTGAATTCGGCGCCGGCCCACATCGCGTGCACCCCCGGCAGGCCGCCGACATAGCCGCTGATGATGCGGGAGAGCGCGAAGAGGAAGCTCGGCGGGGCGACGACGTCGCCATGTTTGGTGCCCCGCGCGTAGGCCGGATCGCACCACAGCGGATTGTCGTCGCCGATGCCGTGGGCGTAGTGGCGGATCGCATCGCGCGTCGCCTCATGGCACCAGGGCTCCAGCGTATCCTCGATTTTCCGCCCGATCCGCTGACGCAGTGCCTCCAGCGCCGCCTCGGTGATCCTCGGGTAGCGGCGTTCAAACGTCTCGGCCATGACCGTCCTCCACGCTGAAGATCTCCGCCGGATGTCCGCCTTCGGCCTCGCGTCCGCGTAAGGTCGAGCGATTGACCTTTCCCGCCTCGGTCTTCGGCAAGCGGGCCGAGAAGGCGACCAAGCGCGGATATTCGTGCCGGCCGAGCCGCGCGCGGGCGAGTTCCCGCAATTCCAGCGCGAAGCCCATGTCGGGCGCCCTGTCGCTGACGATGAAGGCCTTGACGATCTGGCCCCGGGCGGCGTCGGCGACGCCGATCGCCGCCGCCTCGGCCACATCGGCGTGCTTCAGCAGCGCATCCTCGATCTCCACCGCGCTCATCGTCCAGCCGGCGGAGATGATCACGTCGTCGGCCCGGCCGTCGTGATAGAAGTAGCCGTCGACGTCGGTATGGGCTCGGTCCTTGGTCGCGATCCATTTGCTCCGACGGCGTACCATGATCTCGCCGACCACCCCGGGCGGGCATTCCCGGCCCTCGGAATCGTGGATCCGGACGTCGAGCCCCGGCATCGGCTTGCCGAGGGAACCGGGCCGGACCTCGATGTCGTCCGCGCCCGGATAATTGCCGAGGATCACGCCCACCTCGGTGGTGCCGTACATGGAACACACGGCCACGCCGAAGGCGGCCAGCGCGAAGGCGGCCGTGGCGCCGTCGATCGGCTCCCCGGTGAAGGAGAGCTTGCGAAGCGCATGGCGAAACGCGCCGGCCCGGCCCGAGGTGCGCATCATCCGATAGTGGGTCGCGGCGGCGGAGAGGTTCTCGACGCCATGCGCCGCCAGCACTTCCAGATAGCGCGCCGGATCGAACGGTCCGGCCCAGGCGCTCAAGGAGGCGCCGAGGCCGAGCGGGCCGAGCGTGCCGTGCCACAGCCCGTGGCCCCAGGCGGGCGAAGAGGGGCAGGCGAAGACCTCGCCTGGCCTGACGCCGGTGGCGTAGAGCGCCGCGACCGCCACCGTCACCACCGCCTGATGGGTGTGGCGTACCGCCTCCGGCAACTGCCGTGTGGTGCCGGAGGTGTACTGCAACATCGCCAAGTCGCTTGGCCCCGTCGCCCAGGCGAACTCGGACGGTCGTGCCGCCACCTCGCCCATGAAGGCATCGCCGCACGCGACCACCTCGAAGTCGGCTCGGCCCCTGGCCCGGTCGGCCAGCACCGGCTCGATCAGCAGCAGCCGGGGCGCGCAATCGTCGAGCCGGGCGGCCAGCGCGTCGGTGCCAAAGAGGGTGAAGAGCGGTACCGCCACCGCGCCCGCCTTCATCGTGCCCAGCAGGCTCATGTAGAAGGCGCGGCCCGGCTCCAGCATGATCGCCACCCGCTCGCCCGGCGGGACGCCGCGGGCTGCGAGCCAATTGGCGAAGCGCCCGGCATCGTCGGCGAGATCGTCCAGGGCGATGGTCTCGTCCGCCCGGTCCAGGCCGGCGATGCGGATCGAGAGGCTCTTGCCGCGATGGCGGTCGAGGCATTCGTGCGCGATGTTGAGGCGTTCCCGATTGCCGTCGAACAGGGCCCAGAGCGCGTCGCGCGAGAAGTGCAGCTGAGCCCCGGCATGGCTCGAAAGGTCGGTCAGAGGGATCATGTCGAAACTCGATTGGGCCACGTCGGAGGCGGTGAAAGCGGAATTTAGCGGATTTTTCCCGGCCGTCGAGTGCGCGGTCCGAGGCCAAGCGGGCCGGCGTCCGCTTTCTTCGTTTCCACGGCTCTGGCATCATGGCGGGCGGAGCATGGAGAGGACGCATGGCACAACGGCAACGGTCCCGGCTCGGCCGGCCTCGCTTGGGGCCAGTGCTGGCGGCGCTGGTCGTGGCGCTGATGGCGGCCTACATGTTCCACCTCTCCGGCGGCATGGCGGGCGAGTTCCGAAGCCATGCCGGCGAATTTCTGGTGGCCGACGAATCGATGCCCGACGGCCGCTTTCGCCAGAGCGTCATCTTGATGATCCGCCATGACGAGGAGGGCGCCTTGGGCGTGATCGTCAACAAGCCGCTCGCCGTGGACGCCAAGATCCCGCTCTGGGCGCTGATCGGCGAGCTGGACGACAAGGGCCCGGAATACCAGAAGGAAGTCGCGCTCAATTTCGGCGGGCCGGTCGACCGGCGACGGCTCTTCGTGGTGCACGACGACAGTTACGCGAACGAGGGCACGATCCGGCTCTCGGCCGGGTTGGCGGCGACGCTCACCGCGGCACCCGTGCACGACATCGCGAAGGGCGAGGGACCGAGTCAGCTGTTGCTGACGCTCGGCTACGCCGGTTGGGGACCGGGTCAGCTCGAGTTCGAGATTGCGCGGGGAAGTTGGCACTGGGTGGCGGCCGACGCCGAAATGGTGTTCGGCGGCGCGGATACGCAGAAGTGGACGCGCGCCTACGCCCGGCGCGGGATCGATCTTTAATGGATAGAATCCACTAGGGTTGGCGCCGAAGGGAGGGTGATGCGACAGCTACGAATGCTGATCGGGGACGTGGTGCTCCGGGCAGACCTGCTGGAGACGCCGACGGCGGAGGCGATCTGGGCGGCGCTGCCGTTCGAATCGCGCGCCAGCACCTGGGGCGACGAGGTCTATTTCCAGACCCCCCTCGCGCTCGACGCTGAGGCCGATGCCCGCACCGTGGTGGAGCTGGGGGAGATCGCCTTCTGGCTCGCCGGCAACTGCATCGCCATCTGTTTCGGCCCGACTCCGGTGAGCCACGGCGAGGAGTCGCGGCTGGCGAGCCCCGGCAACGTCTGGGCCCACGCGGTGGACGATGTCGGCCTGCTGGCCCGGGTGGCCGACGGCGACGGCGTGCGCGTCGAGGCAACGGAATAGGGGGCCGGGAGCGATGACGGAGGAACCAGGCCGCGCGATCGACCCGGAACGCGTGGCGGTGGCGTGGCGGAGCCGCGGCTATTCCTGCCACCGCATGGTCGATCCGCCGGGCCAGTGCTGGCGCGATTTCGTCCACGCCGAGAACGAGTTGCTCGTCGTCGTCGAAGGTCGCCTCGAGCTCGAGGTCGAAGGCCAAATCCGGGAGGTCGGCCCGGGCGAGGAAGTCTTCATCCCCGCCCGCGCCCGCCACACCGTGCGAAACACCCACCAGGCCCCGACCCACTGGCTCTTCGGCTACGATTGATACCAAGCGACATAGAGCACGATCGCCCTACGCAAGGCGGGCCGCGGCTGCTATGTTGAGGCCTCGTCAAAAGAGCGCGGAGAAGACCCCATGAGCGAGATCGCAAGCTTCGTCGATTCGACCGAGTTCAGCGACGATGGCCCGGCGCTGGCGGCCCGTCTGGCGGAAGACGGCTATCTCTTTCTGCGGGGTCTGCTGCCGCGCGACGAGGTGATGGCGGTCCGCGCCCGCCTGCTGGAGCTGGCGGCGGCCGGCGGCTGGCTCGATCCCGACCAGCCGGTCGAGGCCGGCATCGCGCGGCCCGAGGCCGCCTGCAAGGACCCCGAGCCCGAATTCCTCCGCGTCTACGGGCCGATGTGGAAGGACGAGGCGTTGCACGGGCTGCGCCTGCACCCCGACGTCACCGGTCTGTTCGAGCGGATCCTGGGCGAGGCGGTGTTGACCCACCCGATGTTCGTCCTGCGCAGCATCTTCCCGCAACGCGAGAACTTCGATTTCACCACCGGCATGCACCAGGACAAGGTGCATATCGGCGGGGCCACCAACCACGCGCTCTGGGTCCCGATCGGCGATTGCCCGAGGGAGAAGGGCTCGCTCGCCGTCGCCGCCGGCTCGCACAAGGCGGGCGTGCTCGATTTCGAGGTCGGCTCCGGCGCCGGCGGCATGAGCCTCGTCGGCCAGATCCCCGGCACCTGGGTCGGCGGCGACTTCGAGGCGGGCGACGGGCTGATCTTCTCCGATACCACCGTGCACAAGGCACTCCCCAACCGGAGCGGCGAAATCAGGCAGTCCTTCGATGCCCGCTACCAGGCGGCGAGCCAGCCGATCGCCGAGCGCGAGCTGAAGACCTATGCCGACATGTTCGCCTGGGAGGAGGTCTACGAGGGCTGGGAATCGAGCGAGCATCGATACTACTGGCGGAAGCTCGAGCCCCGGATCATGCCCTTCGACAACAGCTATTACGAGCGCCGCGACACCATGGCCTTCGAGATGGCGGCCCGCGGCGAGACGGCGGCGCGCGACGCGCTCCTCAGGATCATCCAGCGCGACAGCGATGGCGACAAACGAGCTCGCGCAAGGGCCTTGCTCGCCAGGCTCGACGCCGCCGCCTGAGCGGGCGGGCCTGGAAGACGGGGCGGGACTCGCCCAGATGCCGGGATTTTCGAGGCGCGCCTTCCTGACGCTGGGCGGCGCCGGCCTGCTGGCCTCCTGCGATACCGGCTACGACGATTTCCAGTTTGCCGCGATCAAGCAGTACTACGATGTCTATTTCGCCCGGGACGAGGGGCTGCCGATCACGCGCGAGCAGATCGAGAAGCAACCCTATGCGATGATCCATCTGCGGACCCCTGGCAATGCCGGCGCGGTGCTGGTGCTGGCCCGGGTCTGGGGGCGAGAGTTGCACTGGATCTCGGCCGACCGGAACATCGTCGCCACCCTCGACGGTCGGCCGGTCCGCACCGTCGGCCTGCCGGAGAACATCCGCGAGACCCGCTCCCTCGGCGTCGATCCGGTGGCGAGCGGCCTGCATCGCATCACCGCCGGCACCAAGGCCAAGCGGATCATGGATTTCGACGACGAGCAGCGTTACGGCCGCATCGTGACATCGCGTTACACGCCCATCGAGCGCCAGAAGGTCACCATCGCCGATCTCACCTACGACCTGCTCCTCGTCGTCGAGCGGAACCGGATCGCGGCCGACGACTGGGAGTTCGAGAACCGCTTCTGGGTCGACCCCGACAACGGCTTCGTCTGGAAGAGCCTGCAGCACGTCAGCCCCCACTTCGACCCCTTCGAGATCGCGGTGTTGAAGCCGGCCGCGATCTGAGGCGCCCTGCCCCGGATGGCGTGGCGTCTGGACGCCGCGCTCGTGGAAGGGCTTGAATTGCCCGCCACGGACCCGACAATGGCGCCACCTACGAATGGCCCGAGGCGGGGAGAACAGCAATGAGCCGCACATACGACGAGGTTTATGGCGCCTGGCGCGCGGATCCGGAGGCCTTCTGGGCCGAGGCGGCGGAAGACGTCGAGTGGTTCCGGCGCTGGGACCGGGTGCTCGACGACGACGCGGCGCCGCTCTTTCGCTGGTTCGTGGGCGCCGAGACCAACACCTGCCACAACGCGCTCGACCGCCACGTCGCCGCCGGCCGCGGCGACCAGCCGGCGGTGATCTACGATTCCCCCCTCGCCGGCAACCTGAAGCGCACGCTCACCTACGCCGAATTACAGGCCGAGGTGGCGCGGGCCGCCGGCATGCTGCGCGGCCTCGGCGTCGCGAAGGGCGACCGGGTGATCATCTACATGCCGATGGTGCCGGAGACGGTGGTGGCGATGCTGGCCTGTGCCCGGATCGGCGCGATTCATTCCGTCGTCTTCGGCGGCTTCGCCGCGAACGAGCTGGCGACGCGGATCGACGATGCCCGACCCAAGGCCATCCTGTCCGCCTCCTGCGGGATCGAGCCGGGCCGCGTGGTGCCCTATAAGCCGCTGCTCGACGGTGCGATCGAGATGGCCCGGCACAAGCCGGAGAAGACCGTGGTCCTGCAACGCGAGATGGAGCCGGCCGAGCTGATGAGCGGCCGCGACCTCGATTGGGCCGACGCGATGGCCGCCGCCACGCCGGCCGACGTGGTGCCGGTGGCGGCGACCGATCCGCTTTACATCCTCTATACCTCCGGCACCACGGGCGTCGCGAAGGGCGTGGTGCGCGACAACGGCGGCCATCTGGTGACGCTCAAATGGTCGATGAAGAACATCTACGGGATCGATCCCGGAGAGACCTATTGGGCGGCCTCCGATGTCGGCTGGGTGGTCGGCCACTCCTATATCGTCTACGCGCCGTTGTTCCACGGCTGCACGACCATCCTCTACGAGGGCAAGCCGGTCGGCACGCCCGATCCCGGCGCCTTCTGGCGGGTGATCTCCGAGCATGGCGTCGCCGCGCTCTTTACCGCGCCGACCGCGTTCCGCGCGATCAAGAAAGAAGATCCGGAAGGGAGCCATATCGCCAATTATGATCTCTCGGCCTTCCGCACCCTCTTCCTCGCCGGCGAGCGGGCCGATCCCGACACCGTGCAATGGGCCGAACGAATGCTCGACCGCCCGGTGATCGATCACTGGTGGCAGACCGAGACCGGCTGGCCGATCGCCGCCAATTGCGTCGGGCTCGGCCAGCTCCCGGTCAAGTATGGCTCCGCCACCAAGGCGGTGCCGGGCTACGACGTGCGCGTCGTCGACGCCGAGGTCAACGAGATGGCCCCGGGTGAGACCGGCGCCATCGTGCTCAAGCTGCCGCTGCCGCCGGGCAGCCTGGCGACGCTCTGGCAGAACGACGAGGGTTTCAAGCAGTCCTATCTGGAGGAGTTTCCCGGCCACTACAAGACGGCGGACGCCGGCTATATCGACGAGGAGGGCTACATCTTCGTCATGAGCCGGACCGACGACATCATCAACGTGGCGGGCCACCGGCTCTCGACCGGCGGCATGGAGGAGGTGCTGTCGGCCCACCCGGATGTCGCCGAATGCGCGGTGATCGGCGTCGCCGACCCGTTGAAGGGCCAGGTGCCGTTGGGCCTGGTGGTGTTGAAGGCCGGCGTCACCAGGGCCGAGGCCGAGATCTGCCGCGATCTGGTGGGCATGGTGCGCGGCCGGATCGGCCCGGTGGCGGCGTTCAAGACCTGTGCCGTGGTGGCGCGGTTGCCGAAGACGCGGTCGGGCAAGATCCTGCGCGGCACCATGCGAAGCATCGCCGACGGCGAGGACTATACGCCGCCGGCGACGATCGACGATCCGGTAATCCTGGACGAAATCACGGGGGTGTTGGGGGAGGTTGGGTATCCGGGGGAGGGGGATTAGGCGAACGAGCGACCCGGCGGCGAAGGGGGCTGGTTGCCCGGTTGAGGGGCAATTTTGTGGGAAATATTGATGCCCGTTCCTTGAGACAGAGTTGTGTAGGTCCCAGATAAAATATGCCCTTGACAGCATATGATCTCAAATGCATGATTGGCACATGACCTGGGAAGTCGAATTTGATCCGGTCTTCGATCCGGAGTTTGACGCGCTCCCCGCCCAGGTGCAGGACGAGTTGCTTGCCCATGCGAAGCTTCTCGAAACATTCGGCCCGACGCTGGGCCGTCCCAGGGCCGATACGCTGAACGGATCGCGCCACGCCAATATGAAGGAGCTTCGATTCGATGCCGCGGACGGCGTGTGGCGCGTGGCCTTTGCCTTCGACCCGAAGCGGCCGCCATCCTGCTCGTGGCCGGCGACAAATCGGGAGGCAGTGAAAGGCGCTTCTATAAGGCACTGATCAGGAAGGCGGACGATCGTTTCGATGCGCATCTGGAAAGATTGAAAGAGGAAAGGAGGGAGTGATGACGAGGCTACGGGAAAGGATGGAGAAGCTGGCGAAGACGCGTCGGGGGAAGGTCGAGGCACGTGTAGGGGAGCTTATTGGCGAAGAACTGTCGCTACGGGATTTACGCAAGGCCCGCCGTCGCACCCAGGTTCGTCTGGCCAAGGAACTCGGTATCAATCAGGAGAACGTATCGCGTATCGAAAAGCGGACCGATCTGCTGATTTCCACGCTGAGCGGTTATGTCGAGGCCATGGGCGGCACGTTGCGCCTGGTAGCGGAATTTCCCGACCGCCCGCCGATCGTGTTGCGCGGTATTGGCGCGCTCGACGGGGAAGAGCGCCCGTCAAAACGCTGACGTTCCCGCTGGGATCGTGGAGGACAGTTTACTATTTTCGGCGTCCCGCCTATGCCTGACGTTGGCGCGTTGCCCAAGACGCCAGAAGCCAGGAACCGCCCTTCATCTCATGGTGGAGAGGTCGCCCTGGACCCGGGCAAAAGCGGTCACCATGAAATGAAGGACGGAACACGGTCGGAAGAGTAAAGCCACCTTTGTGTTTTTTGCTCCAGAGCCGTCGCGCGCGCCAGCGCCCGGCGGGACACCGACGCCCCCTCAAGGCCGCTCGATCACCATCTCGTAGAGCCGGCCCTGGTAGCGCACCCAGAACCGCTCGATGTCCGTCGCCAGCAGCGCGTTCAGCTTGCGAGAGTTCTGGTAGTCGTGGTGGATGAGGTAGCGGCCGCTCCGCTTGTCGACCGCCGTGCCGGGTGACGCGATCGCCCGCTCGATGTCGGGGAAGACGCCGCTTTGCATCTCGCCCGGCGGGATCTCGATGACCGGCCCGCCGCGCGCGGCGCCGGCGACGAGCCGCGCGGTCAGCGTCGGTGTCTTGGGGTAGTAGCCGAGGCGCTGCATCTCGCGGCCGGTAGAGAGCAGGGCCTCGCCCTCGCGCATCCCCTGGCGGCGAAAACGGTCGACCAGGCGCCCATGGGTGCCCCGCATCTCGCGCAGCCGATTGACCTCAGGGGCGTGAGAATGCTCCTCGATCCAGCGTTTCGCCACGCCGTCGGGATAGCTCGACTGGTGATCGCCGCCCGCCAGGAGGACTCGGACCTCGCCCGTGCCATGGTCCACCAGCAGAATCGCGCTCGGGTAATAATCCGGGCCGGGGGGCGCCATCAGCTCGACCTCGCCCGCGACCGCGTCCTCCAGATAGCCGCCGATCGGCACGTGCTCGCGCGACCACTCGGACCGCTCCTCCAGCCGCCCGGTCTGGTTGTTCCAGCGGGCGAGGACGCCGTAAATCTCACTGCGTGGCCGGGTCGGGATCGACACCCGGATCGCGTATTCCAGCGCGCCGTTCTCGGCGTGGCGCAGGCGGACCGACGGCAGGGTGTAGAGCCGCCCGCGATAGGTCCGGAGCCAGCGGCCCTCGAGAGGCGAGGGCGGCCATTCGCGCAAGCTCTCGATGCGGCCCGTCGCCGGATCCAGCCGGCGCAGCCGAAAGCGGTCGCTTAAAGTCCAGGCGTGCGCCGGCGGGCTGAAGAACTCGTAACCGAGACCCCAGGAGAAGCCGGTGGTCTCGCGCTCGATATAGAGCACCTTCAGGCCGTCGGAATCGAAGATCGGCGCATGATAGCCGAGCCGGGTGTCGAGGCCGGCGCGCATCACCACGGCCAAGAGGCCGAGCCCGAGTACCGCGGCCCCGCCGACGATCCAGAACCAGTGTTTTCTTGCCATGCGGCCTTGCCCTCCAGGGCGACAGGATATCCCCATGACGTGGCGTTCGGCCCGCGCGCGTGCAAGTATCGCCGCCGCACCCCGGCCCGGGCGGTCGTTGCGTCTCGGAGGCACTCGACATGAACGGGATTGGTTCCGCGACGGAGACTCGGCGCCACGACGACGGCGCCCGAAGCGCCGTCCACGCCTGATCCCTGGCGGCGATGAACGAGGCAAGCGGGGCCGACGACGAGAAGGCCGCGCCGGGCCTCGCCCGCGTCCTCGGCCTCGTCTTCCTGCCTTTCGCCTGCGGCTATTACCTCTCCTACCTCTACCGCAGCACCAACGCGGTGATCGCGCCCGATCTGGTGGCCGACATCGGCCTGTCGGCGAGCGAGCTGGGCCTGCTGACGGCCGCCTATCCCTTGGCCTTCGGGCTGTTTCAGGTCCCGCTCGGGCTGCTGCTCGATCGCTTCGGGCCGCGCCGCGTGCAGGCCGTGCTGATGCTGGTCGCGGCCTTGGGGGCGCTCGGTTTCGGCCTCGGCCGCGACCTGGCGAGCCTGACGCTGTTTCGCGCCATCATCGGCATCGGTGTCTCCGGCGGGTTGATGGCGGCCTTCAAGGCGGTGACCATGTGGTTCCCGCCGGCCCGCTGGCCGCTCGCCAACGGCTGCTTCCTGGCCACCGGCGGGCTCGGCGCCTTGAGCGCCACGGTGCCGCTCGAATTCGCGCTGAGCTTCGCCGATTGGCGCACGATCTACCTCGCCCTCGCGGGCTTCAACTTCGTCGTCGCCGGCCTGATCTTCCGGTTGGTGCCGGAACGTGCCAGCGGGGCTGAGGAGACCGGTTTCGCCGCCGCCGTCTCGGGCCTGGGGCGGATCTTCCGCGATTCCCTGTTCTGGCGTTTCGCGCCGATTTGCATCGCCACCTTCGGCGCCAGCTTCTCCTTCCAGGGGCTGTGGGCCGGGCCCTGGCTCGCCGACGTGATCGGCCTCTCCCGCGACGCGGTGGCGCTGCACCTGATGGTGACCACGGGGCTGCTGGCGCTCGGCTCGATTCTGATCGGCGTGGTCGCCGACCGGCTGGTGGCCCGCGGCATCACGCTGGCTGCCATCGTCGCCTGGGGGGCGCTGCTGTTCATCCTGACGCAGGTGCCGCTGGCGCTCGACTGGCGGGCGGCGGCGCTCGTCCCCGTCGCCGGGATCGGCCTGCTCTCCAACATCGGCACGCTCTGCTATGCCCGGCTCAGCCAGCACTTCGGCGGCGCGGCGAGCGGGCGCGCCAACACCGGGCTCAACGTCCTGGTCTTCACCGGCGCCTTCGCCATCCAATACCTGATCGGCGCCATCCTCGACCTCTGGGGCCCGGATGCGACGGGGCGCTACCCGGCCGTCGCCTATCAGGCCGCCTTCGCCACTCTGATGGTCCCCCAGGTCCTCGCCTGGTTCTGGCTGCTGCGTCGCGGCCGGCCGGCGCGCTGAGGCCATGCCCGAGCGGGTTGCACCACCCGCGCCGAGCCGAGGACCGCGTTTTCGCGTGCTTGGCCGGCGGCGATCGGTCAAGATGGCGCCGAATTCCCGCCACCAGCCCGGATCCCGCCGTCATGTCAGCCGAAATCGTCGCCGAACTCGCCCCGGGCGGTACCTTGCGTGCCGCCATCAACACTGCCAACTTCCTGCTCGTCACCGCCAAGAGCGACAGCGGCGATCCGCAGGGCGTGGCGCCGGATCTCGCGGGCGAGATCGCCAAGCGCTTGGGCGTCCCCCTCGCCCTCGTTCCCTTCGCGACACCGGGCGAGCTGGCGGACGCGGCGGGAAGCGACGTCTGGGACATCGGCCTGATCGGGGCCGAGCCGGCCCGGGCCGAGATCATCGCCTTCACCGCCGCCTATGTGGAGATCGAGGCGACCTACCTGGTGCCCGCCGGCTCCCCCCTCGACTCGATCGCGGCGGTCGACGCGCCCGGCGTCAGGATCGCGGTAACGGATCGCAGCGCCTATGGCCTCTGGCTCGACCGCAACATCCGGCATGCCGAGCTGGTGCGCACCAAGGGCCTGGATTCGGCTTACGAGACGTTCGTCGCCGAGGGGCTGGAGGCGCTGGCCGGCCTGCGCCCCCGCCTGCTCACCGATATCCAGAAGCTCCCCGGCGCCCGCATCCTCGACGGCCAGTTCGCCGCCGTGCAGCAAGCGGTCGGCACGCCCAAGGCCAACCGGGCGAGCGCCGCCTTTCTGGCGCAATTCGTCGAGGAGGCGAAGGCGAGCGGCCTGATTGCCAGCCTGATCGAGCGTCACTCGGTCATAGGACTCTCGGTGGCGCCCCCGGCGTGAGGCGGCGGTCCGATCATGCTCTAGTAGCCCCGCTCCCAGTCGAGGACGTTCTGGAGCGGCCGGCCGGCGAGGTAGGCGGCGAGGTTGTTCAGGAAGACCTCGACCGAGCGGTGGCGATCCGCGTCGCCGGCGGCAGAGATGTGCGGCGTCAAGACCACCCGGGGATGCGACCAGAGCTCAGGCAGCGGCAAGCCTTCGAACTCGCCGTCATAGACGTCGAGCACGGCGCCCCGGAGATGTTCGCGCTCGAGCGCCGCCAACAGCGCCGCCTCGTCGATGATCTCGCCCCGGGCGACGTTGGTGATGACGCTGCCCTCTTTCATCCGGGCGAAGCGTTCGGCGTTGAAGAGGTGCGTCGTCTCCGGCGTCCACTGACAACAGACCGCGACGAAATCGCTCTCCGCCAGATAGCGGTCGAGATTCTCGGGCCCGCCCAGCTCGGCGAACCCCGGGGCCTGCTCGCCGTTCGGGTGGCGCCGGGTTCCCACCACGCGCATGCCGAGCGCGGCGGCGATGCGGCCAAGCTCGCGGCCGATCCCGCCGGCGCCGACGACGCAGAGCGTCTTGCCGTCGATAAGCCGCGGCCGGTAGGCGCGATGGTCGAAGTCTCCGGCCGCCCGGTCGTGGGCCGCCTGGTTCAGGCCCTTGGCGAAATGCAGGATGCCGGCGATGGTGAATTCCGCCATCGCCAGCGTGTTGCCGGCGCCGCGCGAGGTGGTGACCACCACGTCGCTGCCCCAGAGGTCGCCGCGCAGCAGGTTGGAGGCGCCGGCAGGGCGCTGGTGGAACCATTCGAGCTTTGGCGCGCGCGAGCGCAGGTCGAGCGGGAAGGGCCAACCGCCGAGGATCACCTCCGCCTCTCCGAGCAGGCCGTCGCGCGCCTCCCGCGTGCCCTGCCCCATGGCCTCGGGCGCCAGATAGCGCGCGACGGTGTGGGCGGGCCAGGTTTCGCGAATCTCGCCGTCGAACCAGCCGCCCGCGTCGGTCAGCCGAATGCCGGGGCCGACGGCCTGGATCCGCGCCTTGTCCGCGGCACTCAGCCGCTGGATGCAGAGAAGGTTCAGCTCGCGCATGGTCGATCTCCCGCTGGTTATCCCAATCAGGCGATCCGGTCGCCCTTGGCCGCGGGCTGGCGGGCCCGGCTGTCGACGCCCGGCAGCATCTTCGCCGGATCGCGGGTGACGCGGACGTCGATCACGCTCGGCAGGGTTCGCTCCGCCATCCCCTCGGCCAGCGCGGCCGGGAGCTGCTCCGGCGTCTCCACCCGAATGCCGTGGCAGCCGAAGGCGCGGGCGATCTCGGCGTAGTTCAACTCTTCCAAGTCGCTCGACTGGAAGCGGCCGCCGAACAGCGCCTGTTGCAACGCCTTGACGTAGCCGGAAGCGGCGTTGTTGACCACGACCAGGGTGAAGGCGGTGCCGAGACGGCGCGCCGTCTCCAGCTCGCCGATGGTCATGTTGAGGCCGCCGTCGCCGGTGATCGAGACCACCGGGCGATCCGGCGCCGCGAGCTGCGCGCCCATCGCGCCGGGCAGGCCATAGCCGATCGAGGCGAGCCCCCGGTTGGCGATATAGCCGCGTCCGGCCTGCTTGGTGTCGTAGAGCAGCCCGGTCCAGTGCGCGGCGAAGCCGCCGTCGGCGACCAGGATCGCCTCGGCCGGCAGCGCCTGGTTCAGCTCGTGACAGAGCCTGGCCATGTTGACCGGCGTCTCGTCGGAAGTGAGCCGTGGCGTCACCTCGGCGATCCAGGCCTCGCGCATGCGGGCGATGTCGGCGGCGAGCGCCGAGCGCTCGCCGGATTGCTGGTCGACGTCGTCCAGCATCGCGTCCATCAGATCGTCGATCCCGGCTTCCGCGTCGCTCCAGAGCGCGATGTCGGCGGGCACCGAGCGGCCGATCTCCTCCGCCAGGATCTCCAGATGGATCATCGGAATTCCCCGGGGCGGCAGGACGTAGCGCTTGGTGGCGATCTCGCCGAGCTTGCAACCGACGACGAGGATGGCGTCGCTCGCCTCCATCACGTCGTTGGCGAAGCGGGAATAGCGGCCGAAGAGGCCGAGCGACAGCGGATGCGTGCAGGGGATCGAACCCTTGCCGCTGAGGGTATGGGCGACGGGGATGGTGTGCTGCTCGGCGAAGGCGGTCAGCGTCGCCTGGGCACCGCTCAAATGCACGCCGCCGCCGGCCAGGATGATCGGCCGCTTGGCCCGGGCCAGCACTTCGGCGGCGCGCGCCAGCTCGGTCTTGTCGGGGCGGATGCGGTGGGCCGGAATCGCGATCGCCGAGAGGTCC
This sequence comes from Alphaproteobacteria bacterium, assembly GCA_965225945.1. Lineage (GTDB taxonomy): Bacteria > Pseudomonadota > Alphaproteobacteria > JASLMY01. Next base: position 326,049 of record CBDDBZ010000038.1, read on the forward strand.
GGGGCGAGTTCGGCCTCGGAGAATTCGTGGGCACCGTGGCAGACGTCCTCGGGCACGTCGAGCAGCACCGGGCCCGGGCGGCCGGAGGTGGCGACCTGATAGGCGCGGCGCACCAGTTCCGGCAGGCGGCGGATGTCCTCGACCCGGATCACCTGCTTCACCGCGGGCGCCAGAATGTCGAGCTGGCGGGCCTCCTGGGTCATGTTCTTGCCCGAGTGGAGGCGGTTGGTGTCGCCCGCGAGCGCCACGATCGGCACGCCGGCGTTGAGCGATTCCACCAGGCCCGTCACCAGGTTGGTGACCCCCGGCCCGAGCGTGCCGTCGCAGATCCCGGGCCGCCCGGCGATGCGGGCCCAGGCGTCGGCCGCGAAGGCGCCGGCCCTCTCGTCGTTGATCAGCGTGTGGGTCAGGCCGGCGTCGCGGATCGAATCGTAGAACGGCAGCAACTGAAAGCCGCCCATGCCGAATCCCGGCGCCGCGTCGTGCGCCTTCAGCATGCGGGCCAGGACCTGGCCCCCGGTCATCTCGCGGGGCGGATCGTTCGGGCGATCGGGGCTGTCGTCTGACATGGGCACTCGCTTCGTGCTTGAGTTGCTTTAGCCGTGATGGCGGCGGATGGCGGCGGCGAAGGCCGGCAGGTCCATGGCGAGCACGACCCCGGCGGCCTTCGCGACCTGGTTCATGCGGCTGACCCGGCCGCTCGCCCAGTGCGAGCGCGCGTCGCCGATGCGAGCGGTCCGGTGGTCCACGGTGACGCCGGCGATGCCGCGATCATCGAGCACAGGCAGCCGGCCGATACCGGCCTCGTCGATGCCGATGCCGGCGTCGTTGAAGGCGGCGGCGACCACGTCATGGCGGATGGCGCCGGCCGGATCGCCCCCCATGAGGCCGCCGTGGGAACCGGCGACGATGATGTCGGGCGCGTCTTCCGGGCGCACAAGGGAAGTGGAATCGATTCCCCAGACCCGGGGGCCGGTTTCGGCGTCGTCGAGCAAGAAGCGGGCCTCCTCGTAGAGGGGCGCATCGCCGCTGGGCGCGGGGGCGTCGCACATCCGTTCCGCCGCCGCTTGCGCCGCCATGGCGGTCTCGACGCCGGCGGCGGCGGCGGCCTCGTTCAGATGGCTGATCCGACCGCGCGCCGCGATGTCCACGCCGTCGCCGATGCGGGCGCTCAGATGGCTCACCGTGGCCGCCGCCAGGCCCAGCCGATCGAGGTAGGGAAGCGCGCCGATCCCCGCTTCCTCCATGCCGACGCCGGCATCGCTCAGGATCACGGCCCGAACGCCGGCGGCGGCGGCGAGGTAGCCGGCATAGACGCCGCCGTGGCTACCGCCGATCAACACGTTGCCGCGATGCGCCGCCCCGAGTTTGGTGACGGAGTCCGCGATCAGCACTCGAGGCGCCTCGCCGTTGCCATGCGTCATGGTGAAATCGTGCTTTCCCGCCGATGGTCGAGGGCACTTCTACCCGTCGGTAAAACCTTATACAAGGGAGCGAACCCAGCTCGCGAGCGGGTCGGAGGGACGTTGCTTGGCACCTGCGCGTTACAACCTCGACGTTGACCGTCGGCTCGGCCATTACCGCGCCGTGGCACGATTCCGCTCGGGAGGTGGTGGCGGAGTCAACGTGAGCTGAAGACGGCGGGAAACGGGGGCGCGGTGCTGCTGACCGGCGCCTCGGAGGGGATCGGCCGGGCCCTCGCGCACGTCTTCGCGGCCCGGCGCCACGACCTGGTGCTGAGCGCACGCAACGGCAAGCGGCTGGAAACCCTGGCGGCGGAGCTCGAAAGCGCCCACGGCGTCCGGACCTGGATCGTGGTCCAGGACCTGGGTCGGCGTGACGCCGCCCAGGCGCTGCACGACGGCGTCGCGAAACTCGACGTCGAGATCGAGATCCTGGTCAACAACGCCGGCTACGGCCTCCATGGCCCCTTCCTGGACCGGGAGCTCGACGGCCTGCTCGGCATAATCGACGTCAACGTGCGCACCTTGGTGGCGCTCTCGCATCTCCATGGCGATGAAATGCGCCGGCGCGGGCGCGGGCGCATCCTGAACGTCGCTTCCACCGTCGCCTTCCTGCCGGGGCCGACCATGGCGGTCTATTTCGCCAGCAAGACTTTCGTCTTCCGCTTCACCGAATCGCTCCGCGCCGAGCTCGCCGGCTCGGGTGTGAGCGTCACCTGCCTTTGCCCCGGCATGACCGAGGCCAAGTTCCAGGAGCGGGCGGGAATGACCAACATCCGCCTCGCCGGGCTCACCATGGCGAGCGCGGAATCGGTGGCGGAGGCGGCTTACGAGGGGCTGATGGCCGGCCGCGCGGTGGTGCTGCCGGGCTTGCGCAACAAGCTCGCGCCCTTCGCCGAGCGCTTCATGCCGCGCTTCGTCATGCTGAAGTGTGGAACGGCGTGCAAAGTTGACCCCTGTTAAGGGGTGATCGGCGTCCAAATTTGACCCCCTGAGCCTGGCTAGTCCAAGTCACCTCGTTTTTGGGCGGACGAGGTGGTGGGGGATGTTGGTCGTGGAGACGATAGCGCGGATCCGGCGGGAGTATTTCGTCAAGGGGAAGCCGATCAAGGAGATCGTGCGGGACGTGAAGGTCTCGCGCAACACGGTGCGCAAGGTGATCTGTTCGCAGGCGACGGCGTTCACCTACGACCGGCGGGTCCAGCCGATGCCGAAGCTGGGGCCGTGGACGGCCGAGCTGGAGCGGATGCTGGAGGCCAACGAGACCAAGTCGAAGCGGGAGCGGCTGACGCTGCTACGGATCTCCGAAGCCCTCGAGGGTCTGGGCTATGGCGGCGGCTACGACGCGGTGCGGCGCTACGCCAAGGCGTGGCGGTGGCGCCGTTCGGCATCGACGGCGCAGACCTATGTGCCGTTGGTGTTCTCGCCGGGCGAGGCCTATCAGTTCGACTGGAGCCACGAGTACGTGGTGCTGGCGGGGGTGACGACCAAGGTCAAGGTCGCGCACGTCCGGCTGTGCCACAGCCGAATGTTCTTCGTCCGCGCTTATCCGCGCGAGAGCCAGGAGATGGTGTTCGACGCCCACGACCGGGCATTCCGGCTGTTCCAGGGTGCCTGCCGGCGAGGCATCTACGACAACATGAAGACGGCGGTGCAGACCGTCCTCATCGGCAAGGAGCGCGCGTTCAACCGGCGCTTCGTGCAGATGTGTGGCCACTACCTGGTCGAACCGACAGCATGCACGCCGGGAGCGGGATGGGAGAAGGGGCAGGTCGAGAACCAGGTCGGGATCATCCGCGGTCGGTTCTTCACCCCGCGGCTGCGCTTCAAGACCTACGACGAGCTCAACGCCTGGCTCTTGGACCAGTGCGTCGCCTACGCCCGGCGTCATCCCCACCCGGTGTTCAAGGACAGGACTGTCTGGCAGGTGTTCGAGGACGAGCGTCCGTCCCTGGTCGGCTATCGCGGGCCGTTCGACGGCTTCCACGCGGTCCCGGCGTCGGTGTCGAAGACCTGCCTGGTGCGCTTCGACAGCAACAAGTACAGCGTGGCGGCGCGCGCCGTCGGCCGTCCGGTCGAGGTCCATGCCTACGCCGATCGCATCGTCATCCGCCAGGACGGCGAGATCGTCGCCGAGCATGCCCGGCGCTTCGGCCGCGACCAGACCGTCTATGACCCGTGGCACTACGTGCCCGTGCTGGCGAGGAAGCCCGGTGCGCTTCGTAACGGCGCGCCGTTCAAGGACTGGGCGCTGCCCGGCGCCCTGGGTCGCGTGCGCGTCCGGCTCGCCGGCCACGACGACGGCGACAGGCAGATGGTCGAGATCCTCACCGCCGTGCTGGCGGATGGGCTGGCGGCGGTGGAGGCCGCCTGTGCCGAGGCGCTCGCTGGCGGCGTGTGCAGCGCCGACGTCGTGCTCAACATCCTCAATCGTCGGCGCCAGCCGTCCGAGACGGCGCCGATCCCGACGCCCGCGAACCTGCGTCTTCGCTTTGAGCCGGTGGCCGATTGCACCCGCTACGACCGCTTGAGGGGGGTCGGCCATGGAGCGCCATGAGGTCCTGGAGATGATGGCCGCACTCAAGCTCGCCGGCATGCGCGACGCGTTCGACGAGGTGCTCGCCGACGGCCTCAAGCGCCAGCATCCGATGCAGCGAATCATCGGCGAGCTGTTGAAGGCCGAGATCGCCGACAAGCAGGCGCGATCCATCAAGTACCAGATGAGTGGCGCCAAGCTGCCGCTGGCCAAGGAGCTGGCCGACTTCGACTTCACCGACACCCCGGTCAACGAGCCGCTGGTCCGCGAGTTGGCGGTCGGCGGCTTCCTGGCCAACCAGCGCAACGCCGTGCTGATCGGCGGCACCGGCACCGGCAAGAGCCATCTCGCCGTCGCCATCGCGCGGGCCTGCATCCGCGATGGCGCCCGGGGCCGCTTCTTCAACGTCGTCGACCTGGTCAACCGGCTCGAGGCCGAAGCCCGCGCCGGCCGCCAGGGCCGGCTCGCCGATCAGCTGGCCCGGCGCGACCTCGTCATCCTCGACGAGCTCGGCTACCTGCCCTTCGCCCAAACCGGAGGCCAGCTGCTGTTCCACCTCGTCAGCCGGCTCTACGAGCGCACCTCGATCATCGTCACCACCAACCTGACCTTCGGCGAATGGCCGTCCGTCTTCGGCGACGCCAAGATGACCACCGCGCTCCTCGATCGTCTGACGCACCACTGCGAGATCATCGAGACCGGAAACGACTCCTGGCGCTTCAAGAATCGGTCCTAAAGGCAACCGATCCACCTGCCGCCCGGTCGCCCAGGTGGGCCCACAGGAACCTCCCACGCGCGGTCCGCCGCCAGCCGCGTGGTGGGCGCGTCGGCCCGCGCGCGGGCCCCTCCTATGGACTACCTGTACGACCTCCGCCGTGCATCCCCAAAGGGGTCAACATTGCACGCCGATAGGGGGTCAATGTTCAACGCCGATTGACATGCTGAAGATCATCCACGCCCTGATGAGCCGGCGCTGACGCACGGAGCGTGGCGGGCGAGGGCTCGCGTGGGCGCGATTAACCGGACGGCAAGACTTTTTCCCTAACTTCGATGACGGAATCGCTATCCACATCGAGGGATAACCAGTCATGCAATATGCTGCTGGTGCCGACTTGGAGGCGCACGAACGCCGCATCGACAAGCGATGGAAAGTGTTCGAGGTAGCGCTGCTCAGCGGGCAGGCCGGCGCTCGGGCCTGCGTCATCGCCAACCTCTCGGCGACAGGCGCGCTGGTCTCCGCCGAACTGGAATTGGCGATGGGCGCGGAGGTCGTCTTCGAGGTGGAGGATATCGGCCCGCTTCCCGCCACCGTGATGCACCGGCGCGGCTCGCTCATCGGCCTCAAGTTCGAGCTGGACCGGATCGACAATGCCGAGATCCATGCTTGGCTGGCGGAAGTCGAGAAAGAAGGCGCGGCCTGATACATCCCCTAGTGGATAGAATCCAATCCCGCCATCTTTGGTAGAATTCAAAACCTGACGAAGCCTCTGTCACATGGACCGGTCATATCCTGTGTTGGCGACAGGGGTTGGCGGCGGGGCGGTCAAGCTTTATCTCCGTTGGTATAATCCATGATCCGTTGGGCCGCGTCCTCGGCGCTAATTCGCGTCGTGTCCAGCCTGATCTCGGGATTCTCCGGGGCTTCGTAGGGCGAGTCGAGGCCGGTGAAGTTCTTGATCTCGCCCGTCCGCGCGCGGGCGTAGAGGCCCTTGGGATCGCGCGTCTCGCAGACCGCAAGCGGCGTGTCGATGAAGATCTCGACGAATTCGTGCCTGTCCACCAGCTCGCGGACCATGTCACGCTCCGCCCGGAAGGGCGAGATGAAGGACACCAGGACGATCAATCCCGCATCCAGCATCAGCTTCGCGACCTCGCCGATACGGCGGATGTTTTCCACCCGGTCGGCCTCGGTGAAGCCGAGGTCGCGGTTGAGGCCGTGGCGCACGTTGTTGCCGTCCAGCAGACAGGTATGGCGCCCCTCGGCCTGCAGCTTGCGCTCCAGCAGGTTGGCGATGGTCGACTTGCCCGAGCCCGAGAGCCCGGTGAACCATAGAATTCGCGGCGTCTGCCGCTTCTGCCCGGCCCGGACCGCCTTGTCGATGTCGACGGCCTGCCAGGGGATGTTTTGCGCCCTACGCAGTCCGAAGTCGATCATGCCGGCGGCGACGGTCTGGTTGGAGACGCGATCGATCAGAATGAACGATCCGGTGGCGCGGTTCTCGGCGTAGGCATCGAAGGCGATTTCGGCGTCGAGGGCGAGGTTGCAGACGCCGATCTCGTTCAAGCCAAGCACCTTGGCGGCCTCGCGGCGCGGCGAATGGAGGTCGATGCGCCCCTTGATTTGGGTCACCGAGGCCCCGACTACCCGGTTGGCGGCCTTCAGCAAATAGCCGCGGCCCGGCAGCAGATCGAGCTCGTGCAGCCAGATGATGGTGGCCTGGAACTGATCGGCTTGCTCGGGCCGGGCGCCGGCCGGCGCGATCAGGTCGCCTCGGGCGACGTCCATTTCGTCCGCGAGCGTCAAGGTTACCGCCTCGCCGGCGCGGGCCTCTTGCCTGTCGCCTTCCCAGGTGACGATCCGCTCGACCCGGCTGGCACGCCCGCCCGGCAGCACCACGATCTCCTCGCCGGGGCGAATACGCCCCGACGCGATGGTGCCGGCATAGCCCCGGAAGTCCGAGTTCGCCCGGTTGACCCACTGCACGGACAAGCGAAACGGCCGTGCCTGGATGTCGGAGGCCACGTAGACGGTCTCCAAATGCGACAGCAAGGTCGGTCCGCGATACCAGGCCATGTTCGCGCTTGACCCCACGATGTTGTCACCCCTCAAGCCCGACAGCGGCACCGCGTGCACATCCTCGAGCCCGATCTCGCCGGCGAAGGCGTGGAAATCCTCGGCGATCGTCTCGAAGACCCCCTGGTCCCAGGCCACCAGATCCATCTTGTTGACGGCCAGAACCACATGGCGGATGCCGAGGAGGGCCGAGATTCGGGTGTGCCGCCGCGTCTGCGTCACCACGCCGCCCCGCGCGTCCACCAGGATCACCGCCAGTTCCGCAGTGGAAGCACCCGTCGCCATGTTGCGCGTGTACTGCTCGTCTCCGGGGCTATCGGCGACGATGAACTTGCGTTTCGCCGTGGCGAAATAGCGATAGGCGACGTCGATGGTGATGCCCTGCTCGCGCTCGGCGGCCAGGCCGTCGAGCAGCAGCGCCAGGTCCATCTCGTGGCCCTGGGTACCGAACTTGCGGCTGTCGAGCTCCAGCGCGCGAAGCTGGTCCTCGAGGATCAGCTTCGAATCGAACAGGATCCGCCCGATTAGCGTGCTCTTCCCGTCACCGACGCTGCCGCAGGTGATGAAGCGCAGGACGTCGAGCTCGCCTCGGGCCGCCATATGGCCTTCGATGGCACCGGTTGCCGCCTCGACGCCGACGGTGGGTCGACTCTCCGCCATCAGAAGTAACCCTCGCGCTTCTTCTGCTCCATCGAGGCCTCCGCGTCGTGGTCGATAACCCGTCCCTCGCGCTCCGAGCTGCGCGCGACGAGCATCTCGGAGAGGATTTCGGGCAAGCTCGTGGCACTCGATTCGATGGCCCCGGTAAGCGGGTAGCAGCCCAGCGTCCGGAACCGCACCAGCTTCATCGCCGGCACCTCGCCGCGGGCCAAGGGCATTCGGTCGTCGTCGACCATGATCAAGCTCCCCTCGCGCGCCACCACCGGTCGCGGCGCGGCAAAATAGAGCGGCACTAGGGGGATGTTCTCAAGGTGGATGTATTGCCAGATGTCGAGTTCGGTCCAGTTCGACAGCGGGAATACGCGCAAGCTCTCGCCGGGCCCGACGCGGGTGTTGAAAAGGTTCCAGAGTTCGGGCCGCTGGCTCTTGGGGTTCCACTGGTGGTTGGCGTCGCGGAACGAGAAGATGCGCTCCTTGGCGCGGCTTTTCTCCTCGTCGCGCCGCGCCCCGCCGAAGGCGGCATCGAAGTCGTGCCGGTCCAGGACCTGCCGCAAGGCCTGGGTCTTCATCACCTCGGTGTGCACCGAGGAGCCGTGGGTGAACGGCCCTATGCCGCGATCCAAGCCCTCCTGGTTGACGTGCACGATCAGCTCGAGGCCGAGTTCGCCCGCCGTGCGGTCGCGAAACGCGATCATCTCGCGGAACTTCCAGGTGGTATCGACGTGAAGCAGGGGGAAAGGCGGCTTCGCGGGATGAAACGCCTTCATCGCCAGGCGCAACATCACCGAGGAATCCTTGCCGATGGAGTAGAGCATCACCGGCCGGCGGCATTCGGCCACCACCTCGCGCATGATGTCGATGCTTTCCGCCTCCAAGCGGGCGAGGTGGCTGAACTTGCTCATGAAGTGGGGCCTGTTCGAACTGGCCGCTCTGTAGCCATCGCCATATTCCAAGTCAAGCTGGCCACTCCGTATCGGCGCGGGCCTGCGTTATCGACGGTCGTTCGCGTCGACCGCTTCCAGCCCCGGAAACCAGTCGTCGATCCGACCGAGCCGCTCGTTTGGTTCCGTGAAACAGCGGTGGCCCGACCGGCGGACGGCTTTCGCCAAATCCAGCATGACGCCCGGACGCGTCTCGACCCCCGATTTCAGGATCCCGACCTCGCCTGAACCCAGTTCTCGATCTCCAGGTCGTCGATGCGCCGGAATTCCCGTTCGTTGTTGGTGACGAGAACGAAATGTTCCGACCTGGCGTGCGCCGCAATCCAAAGATCGTTGTTTCCGATGATCTCTCCCCTCGCTTCCAGCTCCGCCCTGATCGATCCATAAGCGCGAGCGGCATCGACGGGGAGCGGAAGTACGGTCAGGAAGCTCGCAAGCTCGTCCAGCTTGCCCATGGCCGATGCAGCATCGCTACTCTTCGCCGCACCAAATACGAGCTCACCAAAGGTAATGATCGACAAGGCCGCTTCGCCGATGGCAAGGCGTTTGAATCGCTCCAATAGCTCGGGCGGTCTTCGCTGGCGGATGTAGATGCAGATGTTCGTATCGAGGAGATACTTGGGCACCATTCAAAGGCTTTCGCGCGACTGCGGCGGGCTATCGTTGCGACCATCTGCCATGAAGTCCTCGGGCAATTCGGCCAAAATTTCGAAGGCGCGTCCCATGTCGCGAATCTTTTCGCGCAGCACGACCTCATCGCCTCTTCTGAAGATCTCGACCTCCTGGCCGCGGAAGCGGAACTGCTTCGGCAGGCGGACGGCCTGACTGTTTCCGGAACGAAATATACGGGCTGTCGGCATCATCGACTCCAATGTATATACAGGAACGTATATATTTTTTAAGACATGTCAACGCCAGCCTCCTCGCGCGTCTCGCCCCGTGGCGCGGCGCGTCGGGCCGCCCGTTGCGTCAAGCCCGGGCCGGGTCGGGGCCGACGACCGCGCTCTCCAAGCGTTTCTTTCGCGACGCCCTGCGGACGCGCCTGGCACGATGTGCTTGGTCGTCGTCGGGCGTGAGGCGGGTGATGGTGGACTTGGCGATCAGGCAAAACCCGCCGTCGCCGTCGACGAAGGGCAGGAAGGGCCGCGGGGAGTCGAGGATGTCGGAGACACGCATATCCGAGGGGACGAAGATGAACCCCTCCAAGCTCTCGCCGTCGAAGGTCTTCAAATTGACGGCGACGCGGCTCCTCGGTTGCCATTGCGGATTTTGCTGCATTTCCGGCCAGCTTCCTCGCGCGTCTCGACCGCCGCCCGCTCGCAGTCGGGCCGCCCGAGATGTAGCGCCGAAAAGGTTGAAATCGTCTTAATCATCGCGCCTGGCGCGGCGCTCGATCCTGCAGCGCGGCCAGGAAGGCGGCGCCATCGCGGGCCAGGAAGGCCTCGGCGGCGAGCGCCGCGAAAGTCCGGAGCACGATCAGATCCGGCTCGGAAAAGGTGTGCCGTGCCCGAGCCGCCATAATGAGCTGCCCCATCATCTCCGCGCCCCGCGTCATCGGCCCATAGAGCGTCGAGCCCATCCGCGCCGTCTTCAGGATCTGCTTGAAATCGCCATGTTCGTCGGTGTCGGCGAGGAGCAGCGCCGAGCGTGTCCGGTAGACGCGGCCCGGATGGCCGGTATCGATCGGGATGCGGAGGCGGTGCTGCTCGGCGGGAAAGCCGCGCTCGGCGACGAGGACGTGACCGCTCGCCTCGGGCAGGACCAGGAAGAAGCCGGCGACGAAGAACTGCGTCTCGCCCTGCTTCAACGCGCCCGGCACGAGATCCGCCGAGCGGTCGCCCAAGAGCTCGAAGACCGCGTCGGTGACGAGACGGAGCGCCGCCTCCGCCTCGTCCACCGCCGCGAGCGCCGCACCGAGCCCGGCCAGGCTATCCAGCGCGGTCCGGCGGAAGACGTCGAGGTCGCGCCCGCTCAACTTGGCCCGTCCGCCGGATGGACCGCGCGCCAGCGCGCCGCGATCTCCGCCCGGGTGGCGAGCCAGGCCCCTTGGTGGCGCTTGACGTGGCGGATGAAGGAATCGAGCGCGCCGATCCGCCCCGGCCGGCCGATGATCCGCAAGTGGACGCCGAGCGACATCATCCGCGCAGGCCCCCCCGCCGCCTCCCGGTGCAACCAGTCGAAGCTGTCGATCGCGTAGTCGAGCCATTGCCTCGGTGTCAGCGCCGGCGCGGTCCACATCTTCATGTCGTTGGAATCCATCGCATAGGGCAGCACCAGGATCGGCTTGCCACAGGCCCGGTCCCAGAACGGCAGATCGTCCGAATAGTCGTCCATGTGGTAGCCGAAGCCCTCTTCGATCAGCAGGCGCCGGGTATTCTCGCTCAGCAAGTAGCGCGACAGCCAGCCCTCCGGCGCCCGTCCGGTGGTCCGCTCGATGCTGTCGCGGGCGGCCCGGATGAAAGTGCGTTCCGCCGCCTCGTCCATGGCGAACTGGTGCACCCAGCGGTGACCGTGGGCGCAGACTTCATGGCCCCGGGCGGCGATCTCGGCGGCGAGCTCGGGCGCCCGCTCCAAGGCGATTGCCGCGGCGGTGAAGGTGACGGCGATCCCGTGGCTGTCCAAGAGCCGCATGACCCTAGGGGCGCCGGCCTTGATGCCGTAGCGGTAGTTGCTCTCGTTGCCGTAGTTGCGGACCGGCTTGCGGAGCACCACGCTCAGTTCGTCGACCGGGTCCGGACCCCGATCGCCGTCGGCGATGCTCATCTCCGCACCCTCCTCGACGTTGACGACCAGCGAGACGGCAAGCCCGCCCTCTTCCGGCCAGCGCATCGCGACATCCATGGCGTTATTCTCCCCCGTGGCCATCACCGCGTGGTCCTCCCCGCGTGACGCGAGGCTCGCCGCCGGGCCGCCAAGCTGTCAAGTGAGGCGTCCGGCTTGCTAGACTTCGCGCAACTGAGGACCGAGCGAAGGAGAGCGACGATGGACGATCCGACACGGGCGGGTGCCCTGGAGCTGGCGGCTGAGATCCGCGCCGGCCGGCTGACGGCGGGCGAGGTGGTGGCGGCGCATCTCGCCCGGATCGAGGAGTTGAACCCGATCGTCAACGCCGTCTGCACCCTCAACCCCGACGCGGTGGCGGAGGCGGAAGCGGTCGATGCCCGCAACCGGGCGGGCGGGGCGCCGCGCGCTCTCGACGGCGTGCCCTTCCTCGCCAAGGACAACCTGTGGACCAAGGGGCTTCGCACCACCTATGGCTCCCGCCTGCTGGAGGATTTCGTTCCCGACGTCGATTCGATCGCGATTCAACGACTGCGCGCGGCCGGCGCCGTGCTGGTGGGCAAGACCAACACGCCGGAGTTCGCGCACGACGTGAACACCGCCAACTTCCTGTTCGGCACCACCCGCAACCCTTGGGACCTGAACCGCACCGCCGGCGGCTCCAGCGGCGGCAGCGCGGCGGCGCTGGCCGCGCGCTTCGCGCCGCTCGCGCTCGGCACCGACCTCGGCGGCTCGATCCGGGGGCCATCGTCGTTCAACAACACGGTCGGCATCCGGCCCTCGCCCGGACGGGTGCCGGCCTGGCCCACGGATCTCGCCTGGGGCGCCATGGTCTCCAGCGTCACCGGGCCGATGACCAGGAGCGTCGCCGACGCGGCGGCGATGCTGGCGACAATCTCCGGGCCCGACGACCGCGATCCCGCGACGTTGCCCGAGGACGGTATGGACTATCTGGCGGCCGCGAGTGCGCCGCCGCCGCTCCAGGGCAAGCGCATCGCATATACCCCCGATATCGGCGGCCTGGTGCCGGTGGCGCCGGAGGTGGCGGCCATGGCCCGGGCGGCGGCGATGCGCTTCCGCGAGCTCGGCTGCGAGGTGGTCGAGGACTGCTTCGATGCCGCCGGCCTGGTGGAGATCATCTCCGGCACCCGCTCCTTCGCCATGGTCGCGCGTTACGCCGAGCGTTACGAGGCGCACAAGGAGCTGATGACCCCGCCGCTGCTGGCCCAGATCGAGGCGGGCCTCGCCACCGACATCGCCGCCATGACAGGTGCGGAGCGAATGCGGGGCGAGTATTGGCAGCGGGTGCGGGTTTTCCTCGAGAGCTACGACTACATCATCACGCCGACGGTCGGCGTGCCGGCCTTCCGGCTCGATGCGCCGCTACCAAGCAAGATCGGGGAGCGGGTGGTCGAACGCTATTACGATTCCTTCCTCACCACCTACGCCTTCTCGTTGACCGGACTGCCGATCGTCGCCGTGCCGGCGGGACTTAGCGCGGAGGGCCTCCCCGTCGGCATCCAGATCGTCGGCCGCCGCCTGCGCGACGACGAGGTGATCGCCGCCGGCGCCGCTTACGAGGCGCTGGCACCGGAGCTCTTCCGCACGCCCGAGATCGACCCCGCGAGCGCGGTGGAGCTGGGCGAGGCCTTTTCCTCCCCCGGCCTGGTGCTGAAGCGGCCGATGTGATGGCGATGCGTGAAATCACGTTGGCGTTGGAGCCGCTGACCCATGCGGCCTTCGCGCCCTATGGCGCGATAGTGGGCGGCGAGGGACGCGCGGCGGACTTCGAGGCGGAGCACCTGTGGAACTGGCGGGTGCCGTTCGAAGCCGACGGGCCGACCCAGGTGCTGTTGATCCGCTACAAACACGGCCCGCCCGTCTTCAGCCGGATGGAACGGCATTTCCATGTGACCCAAGGCTTCATGCCCTTGGGCGGCGTCGCCTCGGCGATGGTGGTGGCGCCACCGAGCGACCCCGAGGACGCCGAAGCGGTGCCGCCACCCGAGGCGGTCCGCGCCTTCCTGCTGACGGGCGAGGCGGGCGTGATCCTGCACCGGGGCACCTGGCACGCGCTGCAGCGCTTTCCCCTGGAGCCGCCGCATGTCGACGTCGCCTTCCTGACCGACGCCGCGACGCAGAGCGAGATCGAAGCGAGCGGCACCGCCGGCACGCCGCCGTTAAGGACGCAGGTCGTGGATTATGCGGAGCGCGAGGGCGTGCGGTTTCGCATCGAGGGGATCACGCCGCCATGAGATCAAGGGCGAGAGATGACGTTCCCCGCCGTTCCCTTCAAGCCGCCACATTCTCCGCCGCCCGCGCCCGCTCCTCCGCCAGCAATCGCCGCTTGCGGTCCAAGCCCCAGCGATAGCCGCCGAGGCCGCCGTCCTCGCGGATCGCGCGGTGGCAGGGAATCGCGATCGAGACCGGGTTGGTGGCGCAGGCCCGGCCGACCGCGCGCTGGCCCTTGGGCAGGCCCAGGTGCTGCGCGATTTCCGAATAGGTCCGGGTCTCGCCCGCCGGGATCCGCGTCAGCTCCTCCCAAACGCGGCGCTGGAAGGCGGTCCACCGCACGTCCAACGGCAGTTCGAGAGGCGGCATGCGACCCGACAGATGCGCCACCACCGCGTCGGTCCAGGCGCCGAGCACCGCGTCGTCGCGCCGCATCGTGGCGCGCGGATACTCCGCCCGCAGTTCCGCCTCCAACGCCCGCGCATCGTCGCCGAACGCGATGAAGGCGACCCCACGCGTGGTCGCCGCGACCAGCAGCAGCCCCAAGGGAGAGTCGGCCACGGCAAAGGCCATGGCGGCGCCGGCGCCCCCCTTGGCATAGCTCGCCGGTGTCATGCCCAGTTCGCCCGGCGCCCGCTCGTAGACCCGGCTGGAGGCGCCGTAGCCGGCCTCGTAGACCGCGCCCGTCACCGCCTCGCCCGCCTTCAAGCGATCCTTCAGCCGCGCGAGGCGCAGCGCGTCGGCGTAGCCCGACGGGCTGAGGCCCATAACCCGCTTGAAACTCTTCTGCAAATGATGCGGGCTGACGCCCAGCGCCGCGCCCAAGTCCGCCAAGCCCGGCGCGCCGTCCAAGCCTTCGTCGAGCGCGGTCTCGATCAGGGCGCAGACCCGCCTGGCGGTCTCGACGTGGGGGTCGGTCGGCTTGGCCGTGTCCGGGTCGCAGCGCTTGCAGGCGCGAAAGCCGGCGAGCCGGGCCGCCTCCGGCGTCGGGTAGAAATCGACGTTCTCCCGCTTCGGGGTCCGGCTCGGGCAGCCCGGCCGGCAATAGATCCCGGTGGTCTTGACCGCGATGATGAAAGTGCCGGCGGCTCGGCGATCGCGCGCTTGGGTCGCCTGCCACATGTCCTCGGTGCGCATATTCTACTCCTCGTCGTCGTGTTTCGACGATGGATGTAGCGCAGCCCGGACGGCACGAATATCCGGATCCTGCGGCCACGGTCGAAGAGTTTATCACGCGCGCGATGGCAAGATGGAGGCAAGAGTGTCTGACCAAGGATAAGGGGACACAATACTTATCTTCATGAAGATAAGTATCCTGTTCCCCTTATCCTGTTCCCCTTATCCTGTTCGTGTCCCCTTATCCTGTTCCCCTTATCCTGTTCCCCTTATCCTGTTCCCCTTATCGTTCCCCTTATCCTGTTCCCCTTATCCTGTTCGGCGGATGGCGAGATGGAGACGAGGGCGCCAGCGACGCGGCCAGACACCGTCAGTGCCGAAAATGCCGCGTGCCGGTGAAGACCATGGCGAGGCCGGCGGCGTTGGCGGCCGCGATCACTTCCTCGTCGCGGATCGAGCCGCCGGGCTGGATCACCGCCGTCGCCCCCGCATCGGCCGCCGCCAGCAAGCCGTCGGCAAAGGGAAAGAAGGCGTCCGAGGCCACCACCGAGCCCTCGGTCCGCGCGGTCGTCTCGCCCGCCGCGTCGCCCGCCTCGCGCGATTTCAGCGCGGCAAGGCGGGCACTGTCGAGGCGGCTCATCTGTCCGGCGCCGACGCCGACCGTGGCGCCGTCCTTGACGTAGACGATGGCGTTCGACTTGACGTGCTTGGCGACGGTGTCGGCGAACACGAGGTCGCGGGTCTCGGCCGCGCTCGGCGCCCGCTCGGTGACGACGCGAAGGTCCTCCGCCCGGCTCTGCGCGCCGTCGCGCGACTGTGCCAGGATGCCGCCGGCCGCCGAGCGGAAGACCATGCCGGCGGCGCCCGGGTCCGGCAGGTCGCCACTCAGCAGCAGGCGCAGGTTCCCTTTGGCGGCGATGATCTCAGCTGCCGCCTCCTCGGCGTCGGGGGCGATGATCACCTCGGTGAAGATCTCGGCGATTCGCGCCGCCGTCGCGGCGTCGAGTCTCCGGTTGAGGGCGATGATACCGCCGAAGGCGCTGACCGGATCGCAGGCGAGCGCCCGGGCATAGGCGGTCTCCAGATCCTCGGCCAGCGCCACGCCACAAGGGTTGGCGTGCTTGATGATAGCCACCGCCGCCGAGGCATGGGGTGGAAACTCCGCCACCAGCTCGAAGGCGGCGTCGGTGTCGTTCAAATTGTTGTAGCTGAGCGCCTTGCCTTGCACCTGGCGCGCCGTGGCGACGCCCGGCCGCGCCGTGCCCGAGACATAGAACGCGGCAACCTGGTGCGGGTTTTCGCCATAGCGCAGGACCTCCCGGCGTCGCCCGGCGAGCACCAGGCGCTCGGGGAAGCGCTCGCCGACCTCGCCCGCGAACCAGTCGGAGATCGCCGCGTCGTAAGCCCCCGTCGCGGCGTAAGCCTTGGCGGCGAGCGAACGCCTGAGCGCCAGCGTCGTCGCGCCGTCGTTCCCGGCCATTTCCGCCAGCACGGCCGCCTGATCGTCGGGGTCGACCAGCACGACGACATGGGCGTGGTTCTTGGCCGCCGAGCGCAGCAGCGCCGGCCCGCCGATGTCGATGTTTTCGATACAGGCGAGCGCATCGGCGCCGGAGGCGACCGTCGCCTCGAAGGGATAGAGGTTGACCGCCACCAGGTCGATCGCGCCGATTCCGTGCGCCGCCATCGCCTCGCGGTCGGCGGGATCGTCGCGCCGGGCGAGGATGGCGCCATGGACCGCCGGGTGCAGCGTCTTCACCCGCCCGTCCATCAGCTCGGGGTATCCGGTGAGCTCGCTCACTTCGCGCACGGGGACGCCGGCCTCGGCGATTGTACGGGCCGAGCCGCCGGTGGAGACGATCTCGACCCCGTGCGCGGCGAGCGCGGCGGCGAATTCGGCCAGGCCGGTCTTGTCCGAAACGGAGATCAAGGCCCGCCGGACGGGGACCAGATCGCGCGCGCTCATGAGGCTGCTCCAGGCGGTCGGGACACTTCGCCCCCGCCTATAGCATGGGCGCCCGGCCGCTTGCTATTCCGCCGCGTCGACCCGCTTCGCGGGGTCGGCGAAGGCGGCCATCAGCTCCGCTCCCACGGCCTCGGCGCGCACCACGTTCCGCGCCTTGACGTGACCGAAGCCGCGAATCATGTCCCGAATCTCGGCGATCAAATGAGCCCGTGCGGCGATGTCGAGGCGGGCTTCACGCCGGCCCCGACGAGCCCTACCATGGCGGCGAGTTCGGAAGCGAGCGGGGGGCGCGACCATGGCGAAGGACAGCGCGGGCAAGCGGGGACGGATCCTGCTCGCTGGCTTGATCCTGGCGCTGTCGGTGCCGTTTGGCTTCGTCATCGCCCTTGTGGTCACGCCCTTTCTCTGGTGGATGGAAATCCGGGCCGCGTTTGCCTTCGCGGCGCAACCGGGACCCAAGCTGTACGTCATCGTGCTCTCGGTCCTGTTCGTATGGGGCGTGCTCTACGCCATCAGCGCCATGGTGATCAGGTACCGCCGAAACCAGCGTTGAAGCGCCGCTTCGAAGGCGTGACCATCGGTGGCGATCGGCCGCGCTGAAACGACATATCGGTTTCTCGGGAAGGGGAAAGCATGAGCAAGCGAATCGCGATCGTCGGCGCCGGCGCCGTCGGCAGCCACGTCGGCGGCTATCTGGTGAAGAGCGGCCACGAGGTCATCTTCATCGATCCCTGGCCGGAGCACGTCGAGGTCATGCGCAACGACGGCCTGACGCTGGCCGGGCTGAGCGAGCCCGAGTGCTTCACCGTGGCCGTCCGCGCCATGCATCTCACCGAGCTCGAATGCCTCTCCCGCGAGCCCGGCATCGACATCGCCTTCGTCTGCACCAAGTCCTACGACACCGAATGGGCGACGGTGATGATCCGGCAATATCTGGCGCCGGATGGCTTCGTCGTTTCGCTCCAGAACGGCATCAACGAGGACCGCATCGCCCGAATCGTCGGCTGGGGCCGCACGGTCGGCTGCATCGCCTCGATGATCTCAGTCGAACTGCACGCGCCGGGCCAGGTCCGCCGCAACGTCGCCCTCGGCGGGGAAAGACACACCGTGTTCCGCGTCGGCGAGGCGCACGGCCGCATCACGCCCAGAATCGAGGAGGTGGCGCAAATGGTCTCGGCCGCCGACAGCTCCAAGGCGACCAGCAACCTCTGGGGCGAGCGTTGGTCGAAGCTGGTGGCGAACTCGATGCGGAACGGCCTCTACGCCGCCGCCGGTCTCGCCGGCGGCGCCGTCGACCTGATGGACACGCCGCGGATCGTGGCCCTCAAGCTCGCGACCGAAGCCGTGGTGGTCGGTCGCGCCCAGGGCTTCGTGCTGGAGACGATTTATGGGCAATCGCCGGACGCGCTTTATGCCGCCGGCACCGGCGACGCGGCCGCCTTCAAGGAGCTGGAGGCCTCGCTGATCGAGCGGGCCCGCAAGTCCAACGCCGCCGCGACCCACCGGCCCTCGATGGCGCAGGACATGGCCAAGGGGCGGCGCACCGAGATCGAGTTCCTGAACGGCCTGGTGGTCGAGCGGGGCGAGCTCGTCGGCGTGCCGACGCCGACCAACCGGGCCATGATCGAGCTGGTGCAACGGGTCGAGCGCCGCGAGGTCCCGGCCTCGGTCGAGCTGCTGAACGAGTTGATGTGAGCACGGGAGGTCGTTTCGTCGTGGGGGAGGAAGGCTTGGAGCTTCGC
This sequence comes from Alphaproteobacteria bacterium, assembly GCA_965225945.1. Taxonomy (GTDB): domain Bacteria; phylum Pseudomonadota; class Alphaproteobacteria; genus JASLMY01. Next base: position 344,280 of record CBDDBZ010000038.1, read on the forward strand.
ATCAACGGCGAGAGGCGATCGCTCGCCGGCGATCCCGAGACGCCGCTCGTCTTCGTGCTGCGCAACGAGCTGGGGCTGACGGGCACCAAATACGGCTGCGGACTGGAACAGTGTGGCAGTTGCGCCGTCCTGGTCGACGGCGAGGCGCGCCTGAGCTGCGTCACGCCGGCCAGCGCGTTCCAGGGCCGCGACGTCGTGACGGTCGAGGCGCTGGGCGAGGATGCGGTCGGGGCCCGGGTGATCGAGGCCTTCATCGCCGAGGCGGCGGCGCAGTGCGGCTATTGCACGCCGGGCCTGGTGGTCGCCGCGACCGCGTTGCTGAAGGCCGAGCCTGCGCCGAGCGAGGCAGCGATCCGCCGGGCGCTTTCCGCCCATCTCTGTCGTTGCGGCTCGCACCACCGCGTGCTGCGCGCGGTCCGCCGGGCCGGGGGCACGGGCGATCGCGACTAATCCCAGCCTGACCAAGCAACCCCGGGTCGATGCGTGGATCTCGCTGGCGCAAGAGGGGCGCGTTCTGGTGCGCAGCGGCAAGGTCGATATCGGCCAGCGCGTTTCCGATGCCATCCTCAGGATCGCGGCCGACGAGCTGGACGTCGATCCGGCCCGCGTCGTGGTCGAGGCGCGGCGGACCGGCGTCAGCCCCGACGAGGGCGTCACCTCCGGCAGCAACTCGATGGAGGAGTCCGGCACGGCCATGCGCCTCGCCGCCGCCACCCTCAGGCGCGAATTGGTGGCCCGCGCGGCCGCCGCCTTCGGCGTCGCGGTCGAGGGCATCGAGGTCGACGACGGCGAGCTGCGGTCCCGCGCCACCAACCAGTCGACCACCTATTGGCGCCTCGCCGCCGAGGCCCCGCTGGAACTCGAGATCGATCCGGAGGTCCGGGCGAAGGCGCCGGAAGCCTACCGGGTGGTCGGCGGGGATATGCCGGCCCTGGGCATCGAGGACCTGGTGCGCGGCCGGACCCGCTTCGTCCACGACTTAGGGCTGGACGGCATGCTGCATGCCCGCGTGGTTCGCCCGGCGCGGGAGGCGGCAAAGCTCGCCGGCGTCGACGAGGCGGCTATCGGGCGGCTCGGCCAGGCCGGCATCGAGGTGGTCCGCGACGCCAGCTTCCTCGCCGTCGCCGGGGCCGACGAATGGTGCGTCGTCGCCGCCGCCGAGGAACTCGGCCGCGCCACCACCTGGTCGCTCGGTCCCGAACTCGACGTGACGCCGCTCGACCGCCAGCTGCTGGAGCGGCCCAGAGAAAGCTATCCGGTGATCGACGGCACGCCGACGAGCGCCCCGGTGCCGCCCGCGCCCTCGGCCCCGGCCTCGGCCGTCACCTCTCGCCACGCCCGCTACGTGCGGCCCTATGTGCTGCACGGCTCGATCGGCCCGTCGGCAGCGCTGGCGGTGATGGAGGCGGGAGATCTCGCCGTCTGGACCCAGAGTCAGGGAATCTACCCGCTCCGCGCCAGCCTCTCGGCGCTTCTGGCCATGGAACTCGAGCGGATCACCGTCCATCACGCGCCGGGCGCCGGCTGCTACGGCCACAACGGGGCGGACGACGCGGCGCTCGAGGCGGCGCTGGTGGCCCGCGCGCTCCCGTCCCGCCCGATCCTGCTGAAATGGACCCGGGCGGACGAGCACGGCTGGGAGCCCTTCGGCCCCGCCATGTTGATGGATCTGGCGGCGAGCCTCGACGGCGAGGGCAACGTCGTCGCCTGGTCGCACGAGGTCATGAGCGACACCCACATCGCCCGGCCCCGGCCGGGCACGCCGGGGCTCGGGCCCGAGCGGCTGTTGGCCACCCGCTATTTGGGCGAAGGCTCGCCCCGGCCGGCGCCGGTGGCGAACATGACCCACCACGGCGGCATCCACCGGAACGCCGAACCGATCTATCGCTTTCCCGATCCCCATATCGTCAAGCACCTGGTCCTGGGCCTGCCGCTCAGGACCTCGGCGCTCCGCACCCTCGGCGCCTTCGCCAATGTCTTCGCTATCGAATCCTTCATCGACGAGCTGGCGCTCGCTGCCGGCGAGGACGCGCTCGCCTTCCGGCTCCGCCATCTCGACGATTTGCGCGCGGCCGAGGTGCTGCGCCGGGCGGCGGAGGCGATCGGCTGGGACCGGCCCCGGCCCGAGGGACGCGGTCGGGGTCTCGCCATGGCGCGATACAAGGCGACCAAGGCCTATGCCGCGATCGGCGTCGAGCTTTCGGTGCCTGAGGACGCGGGCATCCGCTTGCATCGCGCCGTGGTGGCCAGCGATGCGGGCCAGATCGTCGATCCCGACGCGCTCCGCGCCCAGCTCGAGGGCGGCTTCCTGCAAGCGGCGAGCTGGACGCTTCTGGAGGCCGTCGCCTTCGACCGCGATTCGGTCACCAGCCGGGACTGGGAGAGCTATCCGATCCTCGGTTTCGACGCGGTGCCGGAGATCGAGACAATACTGGTGGACCGGCCGGGTGAGCCGTATCTCGGCGCGGGCGAGGGGGCCGCGGTACCGACCGCCGCGGCGATCGCCAACGCCGTCTTCGAGGCGACCGGCGTGCGCGCCCGCCGCCTGCCGCTGACACCCGAAACCCTGCGCGCGGCCGCCTCGGAGTGAGGCGCCGAGGTCGCCCCGACATCGCCTTGCGCCCCCGCCCGCGCCCGTCTAGTTTGCGCGCCGCCGGGCCCTTCGGCGGGTTCAAGTGGGATTTTTGGGGGAGTCACGCGCCCATGGTGGAAACCGGAGGCATCGCTCGGGAGCGATTGCGTCACCTCATCGAGCGGGTCGAACGCCTGGAGGACGAGCGCCGCGCGCTTGGCGCCGACGCGCGCGAGATTTACGCCGAGGCCAAGGCGCTCGGGATGGAATGAGATGACGACGAGACGAATCGACAAAGTCGCGGTCATGGGCGCCGGCACCATGGGCAGCGGCATCGCCGCCCTTTGCGCCGCCAACGGCATCGAGGTTCTGCTGTTGGACCTGGCGAGCCGCGAGGGCGAGCGGAACGCTGTCGCCGCCGGGGCCAAGGCTGCTATGCTCGAGGGCCGCGCGCCGCTGCTGGAGGCGGCGGCCGACGCCGAGCGGATCACGATCGGCAATTTCGACGACGACATGGGCCGCCTCGGGAGTGTGGACCTGATCGTCGAGGCGATCGTCGAGGACCTGGGCGCCAAGCGGGCGCTCTTCGAGAAGCTGGAGGCGGCGCGCCGCGACGGCTCCATCGTCACCACGAATACCAGTGGCATCCCGCTCCGCGACATCGTCGCCGGCCTGCCCGAGCGGCTTGGCCGGGACGTCGCGGTCACGCATTTCTTCAACCCCGTCAAAGTGATGAAGCTGGTGGAGCTGGTCGCGGGCGAGGCCACCATGGGCGATGTCGTCGAGTGCCTGGAGAGCTTTCTCAGGCACCGCCTGTCGAAGGGCGTGGTGCGGGCCAAGGATACGGTCAACTTCATCGCCAACCGGATCGGCTGTTTCTGGTTGCTCGCCGGCTTGGCGGAGGGCGAAGCGGCGATCGCCAAGGGTGTCTCGATCGAGACCATGGACGCGGCGATGAGCGCCCCGGTGGGGGTGCCCGCCACCGGCCTCTTCGGTCTGGTCGACCTGATCGGCCTCGACGTCTTGGGGCTGATCGCCGCCAATCTCAACGACAACCTACCAGCGGGCGATGCCGGGCGCGACTATATCGCGCTGCCGGCGGGCATCCAGGCGATGCTCGATGGCGGCCAGCTCGGGCGCAAGTCCGGCGGCGGCTTCTACCGCATGACCAAGACCGACGACGGCGGGCGGCTGCGCGAGGTTTACGATCATCACGGGCGCGTTTGGCGCGACGTGGGCGCGGCGGACTTGAGCGAGGGCGAGCGGGACCTCGCCGGCCTCCTCTTCGCCGAGAGCGCCGTCGGCCGCTACGCCTGGGACGTGATGGGCCGGACGCTGCTCTACGCCGCCGATCTGGTGCCGGAGATTTCCGACGACATCGTCGGCATCGATTCCGCCATGCGCTGGGGCTTCGCCTGGAAGCAGGGCCCCTTCCAGATGCTGGACAGGCTCGGCCCGGCGCGCGTGGCGGCCCGCTTGGAGGCCGAGGGCCGGCCCGTGCCGGCGATGCTGCGCACGCTTCGCGAAACCGGCGGCGAGAGCTTCTATCGCGCCGACGGGGCCGAACATTTGGGCCCGGACGGCTCCTATCATGGGGTAAGATGAGGAACCGAGGCCCCGGAGATAGCGCGGGGCTAGTGGATAGAATCCAACACATGGTGCCCCTACGATCCCATATACTGGTTTCTCGGCAGGAGGGCGCCCGCCGGCGATGCCGGCACATCGTCAAGGGTGCCCGACGCAGCGAGAAGCCAGGATTTGGGAGAAGCCAGGATATGGGACCCGAAGGGCGGCTTCCCGAGCCCGCCGGACGCGTTGCCCGGCGCTTGTGATGCGCCCCCATCACGGCGCACCAGGCGCCTTTCCGGACGAGCTCGGGAAACCGTCGTAGGGGTACCATATGTTGGATTCTATCCACTAGGGACCAGGGAGGCATCGAGATGCGACGGTCGGGTTCATTCGCGCCGATACTTGTGGGCTGTCTTCTGCTGGCGAGCACCCTGGCGCAAGCCGCCGGCGAGACGACGCTCGATCGTTTCTTCGGCGAATTCGTCGGCCGGACGAATTCCGAACGCGACCGGGGGCTCGACGAGCGGGATCTATCCATCACGATCGCGCCGGGCAAGAAGAAGGGCTTCTCCCTCGCCTGGACGACCGTGATTCCGCGCGTCGACGGCACCACGTCGCGCAAGTCCATCAAGATAAATTTTCAGCCGAGCAAGCGGGAATACATTTACAGCGCCGGCATGCAACAGAACTATTTCGGCGGTTGGGTGCCACTCGACCCGATGAAGGGGGAGCCCTACTACTGGGCGCGGGTTCGGGGCGATACGATGACCGTCTACGCCCTGCACGTGATCGACGACGGCTCCTATGAGATACAGGTCTCCGAACGCCGGCTGACCGACGACGGCATGGCTCTGACCTTCACCCGAACGCGGAGAGGCGAGATCCTCAAGACCATAACCGGCGTCCTGAAGCGGAAGAAGTAGCGCACCCCCCCGTCCACCCCTCGCCCCGATCCTAGCGGGTACCATATGTTGGATTCTATCCACTAGCGGCCTGTCGGACTGAGGTCCGCGAGAAGGGGTGTGGACGGATCGGGATGTGGAGAGGTCATGGGTTCGGGCATCTTTCGTGAGGACATGGCGTCCGGCCGCTTGCTCGCGTGTATCGCGAGGCGAGCATACACTTTAGGCCCTTTCGCGAGGACACGGAGTTGGGCCGCTTGCTCACGCGTATTGCAGGGTGAACATTCTTTTGATGTTCCAAGCCAGGGTCACCAAGTTCCATTCGCCCCTGACCTTGTCCAGGCCGCGTAGCGAGAACTGGCGGAAGCCCATCACCGATTTGATGATGCCGAACACCGGTTCCGGCGTTTGCTTGCGCAGGGCGTAGAGTTGCCGGCCCTCGGGCGAGGCCAGTCGATGGCGCATCGCTTCCAGCGGCGTCGGGTTCTCCGGGGGCGGCGGTGCTCCGGCGAAGCGGTCCTTCCAGGAGAGATGATGGTGCTCCCGAGCGGGCGCGATCAGCGGCGCGATCCCGGCCTCGGCGCAGGCCTTCACGTTGGCCTCGCTGAAGTAGCCGCTGTCCGCCAGCAGGGTCTCGGGCGCGCCCAGCGCCTCGGAGAGCCGCTCGAGCGCTTCCAGCGCCGGCTCGATGTGTTGCTTGTCGTTGGGGGCCTGGACCACATCGTTGGTGACCACCAGCAGGCTGTCGACCGCCACCGTGGCCTGGGCGTTGTAAGACTGTTCGAAGCCACCGCCGGCCACCGGCATGATGCGCGAGTCCGCGTCCGTCAGATTGACTTGGTCCTTCGGCCCGGGCCCGGCCACCGGCGGCTTGGGCGGACGGCCGCCCGGCTTGCGGCCCGTCTTCTCGGCCTTCTCCGCGCGCGCCTAGAGCTTCGCCTCGTACTCGGCCCGCTCCCGCTCATGGCGTTCGCGCGCCCGCGCCTCGATCGCCGCCTTGGCCTCGGCGATGCGGGCCAGACGATCCTCGCGCCGGGCCAGTTCTTCCGGTACCGACATCCCGTCCGGCACATCCGCCGCATCGGCCGCCTCCGCCAGCCTCATCAGTTCCACCACCTCGGCCTTCAACCGGGCTTCGATCTCGCAGGCGTGTTTCCACGACAAGGCACTGTGGCGGCTCGCGTTGGCATGCACCTTGGTGCCGTCCAGCGCCACCGTGCCCAGCTTCAGCAGCCCGGTTTCCCGAGCCAGCAGCAGCACCTCGACGAACAGCCCTTCGATCGAAACGAGAAAGCGCCGCCGGAAGCTGGCGATGGTGTCGTGGTCGGGATGGTCGTTGGCGGCGATGAAGCGGAAGGCCACCGAATCATAGCTCGCGCGCTCCAGCTTGCGGCTCGAAAACACTCCCGTGGCGTAGCCGTAGACCAGAAGCCCCAGCAGCACGCTCGGGTGATAGGACGCCGAGCCCGAGCCGCGATAGGCCTTCACGAACGCCGAGAGGTCCAACTGCTCGATCACCTCGACCACGAAGCGCGCCAGATGCCGCTCGGGAAGCCATTCATCCACCGACGGCGGCAGCAGAAACCCCGTCTCGCGGTCCACCGCTCGGAAGTTGCTCATCACGGCCTCCATCAATCGCGGGCGAATCAATCGATGCCATCGAATCAGATCACACCCCTCGGCTCAAGTCCGACAGGCTGCTAGGGGAGCGCTATCGACGACGTGCGGTCGATCCCGTCCCGCCCTCGCTTCACGCCATTCGCCCTGCCATTCGTTCTGGTCGAGTCGGGTCGGAATCGTTTACACTCACGGGCGACGACATCGGCCGGCCGGCGGGGCGCGGCCCGGCGGGGCCGACCGCGATGCGAGGGTGCGACACATGTTCAATCTCAAGCGCCAACGACAATTCGACAAGGTAAAGCTCGTCTATGGCTCGCACGGCAACCGGGACGACGGGCTCTGCGCGATGGAAGTGGTCGCCTATCTCGCGGGCGAGAGCCATTCGGACCATCCCGACTGCGCCTGTCCGGTGCTCACCGGCTACACCATCCGGATGAACGACGCCATGACCGACGACTGGCGCCAGCGGCTGAAGCCCTATCTGCCGTTGCTGATCGAGAGTCGCGACGGGCGCGAGGTCGAGCGGGCCGAGCTCCTGGCCTGGCGCGCGGTCCAGGTGTTCCTGCCGTTGGCGCTGGACGCCTGCCAGCTGCCGGACCTCGCCCGTCGATTCCGAGCCATGTCCGGTCGGCTCGACCGGGCGGCCGACGCGGCCTATGCCGCCTATGGCGCGGCCAGCGGGTCGTCGGCCCGCTCGCGGGCCGTCAATACCGGACAGGCCTGCGCCATGCACGCGGCCCGGGCGGCCTATGCCGCGCACGCGGCCGGCGCCGCCAGGGCGCCGCATATCGGCCGCGCGGTCGAGGCCTCCGATGCCGCCGACGCGGCGATCGCCCTGACACGGGTCCTGCCGGCGGGGGAGGTCTGGCCGCTGGCGCTGGAGGCCTTGGACGCGGCGCTGGAAATCGGCGCCGACGCACGGGCGGCCCAGATGGAAGCGCCGCGCCCGGCGGAACTCGTCGCCGGTCGCTGAGCCGATCCGAGCCGACGGCCGAGGCGGCGGCGAAGACGGGCGGGCATCATGGCTAGCGATGACGAGGGCGATGACGAGGACGCCCAGCCGACGTTCAGCTACCACGGACGCCGGCTGTTCCAGGGCGTCATCGCCGCCATCGGCATCATCGTCCTCTTGCTAGGGGTGCGCGACCTGGCGGTGGGAGAGGGCGCCCGGCCACTCGACCCGGGCTTGCAACAGAGCCAGCCGATCGAGGATTTCAACCGCTTTCTCGACGAAGGGATCGGCCGCCGCAACATCGATTTCTTCATGCTGGCGATCGGTGCCTGGATCGCCTTCTTCGGGCTCGACGGCGTGCTCTGTCGCGGCCCGCAGCTCTCCTTCGGGCCGGACGGCTTGCGTTACTTCCGTTTCGGCCGCCAAGTCCTGCCCTGGAGCGCCTTCGCCCACGTCAACTTCATCCAACGCCGGCGCACCAGCCTGCTACGCTCCAGCTATATCGATCTGCAACTGCACGACCCGGCGCCTTATGCCGCCGGCCAGCCGTTCCTCTATCGGGCCTTTCGCCGCCTGATGCACCCCTTCGACGGCTCTGTCTTCACCATCTACGGCTACGACATCGAGGCCCCGCTGGTCAGCATCATCCAGCGGATGCAGGAGATCGCCGAGCCCGAGTCGGTGCGGGACGAGGAGGACGGAACGCTCTGAACATGATCCACTAGACCACCCACTCAGCCCCGCCCGGCGAGGGCGCGGGCTGAACGCCTTGATGCGGTCGGCACCCGGTGCGAGAGTCCGCCAAAGTCGGAGGGGAAGCCCATGCCGAGGATCGCCGCCAACGTCACCATGCTGTTCACCGAGCTCGCGGAGGAGGCGCGCTACGCGGCCGCGGCGGCCGCCGGCTTTCGCGGTGTCGAGATGCTGTTTCCCTACGCGCACCCCAAGGAAACCGTCCGGGGCTGGCTGGACGCGAGCGCGATGGAGCAGGTGCTGATCAACATGCCGTCGGGCGATTGGCAGGGCGGCGAACGCGGCCTTGCCTGCCTGCCGGACCGGCGCGGCGAATTCCAGGACGCGATCGGCCAAGCCATCGACTACGCGCGCCATCTGGACTGCCCCCGGGTCCATGTCGTCGCCGGCCTGGTGCCGGACGAGGCGACCTCGCGCCGGCCCTACGGGGAGGCCTACCGCGAGAACGTCGCGTACGCCGCCGACGCCTTGGCCGAGGCCGGGCTGGAGGCGACGATCGAGCCGATCAACGGCAAGCGCGACGCGCCCGGCTTCTTCCTGCAGACGACAATCGAGGGGCGCGAAATCATCGCGGAGTTGGACCGGCCCAACCTCAAGCTGCAGTTCGACGCCTATCACGTCCAGATCATGGAGGGCGACCTGGTCGAGACTTTCCGCGCCTGCCTGCCGGTGATCGGCCACATCCAGATCGGCAATCCCCCCGGCCGCCACGAGCCCGATTGCGGCGAGACCAACTACCCCTATTTTTTCGAGGCGGTGGACGCCAGCGGCTACGACGGCTGGGTCGCCTGCGAATACGTGCCCCGCGCCGGCACCCTCGAAGGCCTCGGCTGGGCGCGGCCCTACGGTATCGGCGGCTGACGGCCCCGGCGTCGCGACCTCCAACCCTGACTTGGCGCACGTCAAGCCCAGGTAATAGCGCACGCTGGAGGTGTCGTCGGATGTTCCCAGGGCCGAGTCAGATGGAAATCCCCGGACCAAATACCCGGAACGGCTTTAGGGTTGCGGGGGCACTGGAGGCGGGCCAAGCTGTCGGCATGGCCGAGCAGCACCCCGATCACCACCCGGAAACCGGCCCGGACGCCCCGGGCGAAAAAAAGCTGACCGTATTCGGCGAGCCGCTGTGGGTCGACGCGCTGAAGACGCTGGGCGTGGCCTTGGCCATGTTGTTGGGGACGGTCGCGGTCGGCGCCGTGCTCGGGATAATGATCATGGCCCCCTGGGGGCGGGCCAGCCCCGAATGCTCGATTTTTTGCGTGCTCGAGCAGCGGCTCGAGGCGTTCTTCTCCGACCAGCCGTCCTGACCGGATCCGGGTCGATGCCCGGCGCCCCGCAAGGCCCTATCGCCCGGGCCATGTGGGGATAAATTGCCGCGCCGGGCCGCGGTCTTCACGGGGGATCGCTTCAGATCTCGCCCTCGTCCTTCAGCATTCGAAGCGCGCTGGCGAAGGCGTGCAGCGTCTGGTCGATCTCGGCCTCGCCGTGGGTGGCGGAGACCAGGCCGCCGGGCCAGCTCATCAAATCGACGCCCTCGACCAGCATCGCCAGGCGGAGCTTGTTGGCGACGCTCGGTTTCTTGGCCCTGAGCTCCTCGAAGGGAACCTCGTAGGGGTTGAACTCGGCCGGCTCGATCTCCCGGCCCAAGGTGTTCATGAACAGGTGGAAGCCCGAAAAGGTGCCGTAGGCGGCCCACGGCACGCCCGCGTCGCTCAGCACGCGGTTGAGCCCCTCGCGAATTCGCGCCGTCGTCTCGATGGCCCGCGCGCAGGCGTCGCTCCCCTTGATGATCTCCAGCGCGGCGATGCCGGCGGCGGCCGACACGGGGTTGGCGTTGAAGGTGCCGGGGTGCTGGATCTTCTCCTTGCCGCTGTCGCGGGCGGCGGCGAAGTCGAGGGCGTCCATGATGTCGCGCCGGCCGGCCACCGCGCCGCCGGGCAGGCCGCCGGCGAGGATCTTGGCCAGCGTCGTCATGTCCGGGGTGATGCCGTAAAGCCCCTGGACGCCGCCAGGGGAGACCCGGAAGCCGGTGATCACCTCGTCGAAGATCAACACGATACCGCGCTCGGCGGTGATGTCGCGAAGTGCGGCCAGATAGTCGGCGCTCAGCGGCACCATGCCGAAGGAACCGCCCGTCGGCTCGACGATGAGGGCGGCGATGTCGTCGCTCTCCCCCAGCAGCCGGCGCGCCGCCTCGATCTCGCCGGGGGGCAGCAGCAGCACCTGCTCGGCGATGCTCTTCAGCACGCCCGGCGTTACCGAACCGTCGAAGTGCGAGGTGTAGCCGGACGTCATGTGGTCGTGCCAGCCGTGGAAATGGGTCTTGAGCCGCGCGAGGCCGTGCCGTCCGGTCGCGGCGCGGGCCAGCCGGAGCGCCATATGCGTCGCCTCGGTGCCGGAGGAGGTGAAGCGCACCCGCTCGGCCGACGGGACCATCTCGCTCACCAACGCGGCCCAGTGCACCTCGCGCGGATGGTTGGCGCCGAAGTGGCTGCCCTGGTCCATCGCTTCGTGGATCGCGGCGAGGACGGCGTCGTTGTTGTGTCCCAACAGCAGCGCCCCGTGGCCGCCGAAAAAGTCGACGTATTCGTTGCCGTCGACGTCCCATTTTCGCGGCCCCTTGGCCCGCTCGACATAGATGCCGTAGGGCTCGATGAAGCGGCTGTCATGGGTGATGCCGCTCGGCAGCACCGCGTTGGCCTCGCCCGCGAGGCGGGCGGAAGTGCCGGTCCGCTCGCGGTAGGCGGCGACGATGCTGGAATTGGTCAGGGCGGCATCGCTCATGGTGGTCCCTCCGCTCGGCGCCGGCAGGGGCGCGGATGTCCGAAAGACCGGAGCATGACGCAGCGCCCGCCCCCTCGCAACCACCACCCCGGCACCACCCCGGCACCACCCCGGCACCACCCCGGCACCACCCCGGCACCGACCGGGCTCGGGAGAGCCCGGTTATCCATCGTGCGTACCGAGCTTCTCCCGGGACTTATCCACAAGAATTTGTGGTTTGCTGCCCGATCTACCACATTATCTATTGCCCCGACGAAATCCCGGACCTAACATGCCGGCGGCCGTGGGGAACCCGAATCGACGTCTTTTGGGCTCGATTCCAGGCCCGCCCGGCCGGGAGGCGGCAAATCGTCGAAAAGACGGGCGAGAAACCCGGCGATAAACCCGGCGATAAATCAGGCGAGAAACCAGAAACCAGGGGGTAGGGTCCCGAGATGGAATGGACTGAAGAACGCGTTGAAATTTTGCAGGAATTGTGGGCGGCGGGGTATTCCGCGAGGGCCATCGCCGATCGCCTGGGAGGCACCACGCGCAATGCGGTGATCGGCAAGGCCAACCGCATGGGCCTCTCGAAGCCGACCAAATCGTCGATGACGCGCCAGCGCCGACAAGAGGAAGACGTGGTCGTCGTGGAGGAAGTGTTCGACGCGCCCGAGGGGGGCGTGTCGATCCTCACGCTGACGCATTCCACCTGCCGCTGGCCGATCGGCCATCCGGGCGATGAAAATTTCTACTTCTGCGGCGCGCGGGCCAAGCAGGGCCAGCCCTATTGCGAGCGTCACGGGCGTATGGCCTACCAGGTGCCGACGCCGAAGGAGGCGCGCAGGCGCGCCTGAAGCCGTCGGCCATGCGTGAATTAGGGGACTGATGCGTACTTTGTGGCTGCTCCGGTCGGAGACTTAGGAGTGGTTGCTCGAGATGACGCTTTACCGTGGACGCTCCCGTGGCCACCAGCGGACCATGAACCGTAGTGGGTCGCACTCGGCCGGCCCGAGGGTCGACCTCGCGAAGAGCGGCAGCTGGCGTCACCTGTGGGAGCGCCAGCCGGCGGGATGAGCGAGCGACCCAGAAATTCCGCACGGGCGGAAGATGCCCTAGAATAGCCGGGCCCACCCAGCTTCGAGGAGCGAGGCGATGCCACTTGCCCCGGCTCACAAGGTTTGGCTCGCCCGTGTCTACGGCGCCGGCGACAACGCCGAGTTGGAGCGCGCCTACGACGAATGGGCGAGCGCCTATGACGGCGACATGGGCGCGCTGGGATATCTGAACCCCGCCGTGGTGGCGGGCATGGTGGGCCGCCATCTGAGGGCGGACGCGGGTGAAATTCTCGACGTCGGCGCCGGCACCGGCGTCATCGGCGAGGTGCTGGCGGCGGTGGGTTACGGCCCGCTGGTGGCGATCGATCTCTCCCGAGGCATGCTCGGCGTCGCGGCGCGAAAGGGCGCTTACGCCGAGTGTCTCCGCATGGTGCTGGGGGAGCGGTTGGATTTCGCCGACGACCGCTTTGCCGCCACCACCGCCGCCGGCGTCTTCACCCAGGGCCACGCGCCCGCCAATTCCTATGACGAGCTGGTGCGCGTGACCCGGCCGGGCGGGCGGATCTTCCTGGCGCTTTCCGAGCACGCGGAGGCCGATCTCGGCTTTGGCGCGAAGGCCGAGGCGCTGGTCGCGAGCGGCGCCTGGCGCAAGGTCGCCGAGAGCGCGCCCTTCATCGTCATGCCGGCCTTGGAGGTGGCCGACCAGATGGCGGTCCGGGTTTATGTCCATGAAGTTCGATGAGGAGTGAAGGATCGATGGCGGGATACAAAATCGCGGTGATCGCGGGCGACGGGATCGGCAAGGAGGTGATGCCGGAGGCGCTCCGCGCGATCGAGGCGGCGGGCGCCGTCCACGGCTTCGAATGCGCCTGGACCGAGTTCGACTGGAGCTGCCGGAGCTACCTGGAGACCGGCCGGATGATGCCGGAGGACGGCTTGGAGAGGCTGGCCGAATTCGATGCCATCTTCCTGGGCGCGGTCGGCTACCCGGGCGTGCCGGATCACGTCTCGCTCTGGGGCTTGCTGATCCCGATCCGCCGCGCCTTCGAGCAATACGTCAACCTCCGCCCCTTGAAGCTGCTGCCGGGCGTTACCTCGCCGCTCGCCGGGCGCGAGGCGGGCGAGATCGATTTCTACGTCGTGCGCGAGAACAACGAGGGCGAATATTCCGAGATGGGCGGGCGGATCTACGCCGGCACGCCCCGGGAGATGGTGATACAGGAAAGCGTCTTCACCCGCCACGGCGTCGATCGCATCCTGCGCTACGCCTTCGAATTGGCCCGCAAGCGGCGGCGCAAGGTGACCTCGGCGACCAAGTCCAACGGCATCATCCACACCATGCCCTTTTGGGACGAGCGTTTCGCCGCGATCGCGGCGGAATTTGACGACGTCGAGACCGACCAGTTCCACATCGACATCCTGAGCGCGCAATTCGTCCAGCACCCCGACTGGTTCGACGTCGTCGTCGCCTCCAACCTCTTTGGCGACATCCTCTCGGATCTGGGCGCGGCGGTGGTCGGCGGCATGGGTCTGGCGCCCGCCGCCAACATCAACCCCGATCCCGACCAGCCCTCGATGTTCGAGCCGGTACATGGTTCCGCCCCCGACATCGAGGGCCAGGGCATCGCCAATCCGATCGCCCAGATCTGGACCGGGGCGATGATGCTGGAGCATCTGGGCGAGACGGCGGCGGCCCGGGCCATCGAGGCCGCGATCGCCGAGGTGCTGGAGCAAGGCGCGGTCCGGACCCGCGATCTGGGCGGCCAGGCGGGCACGGTGGAGATGGGCAAGGCGGTGCGCGAGGCGATTTCGACCTGATGCGTGCCGATGCGCCCCGCCGCCCCGGCGAGGAGAACGAGCATGACGGAGGCACTCTACTACCGTCCCTCCGGGCGGATCGGTTTCCGGGGGCCCCTGCTGATGGCGCTCGGCAGCCTCGCCGGCGCGATTCTATTGGGCGCGATCTACGGCTACTGGATGTGGTACGTGATCGTCCTCCTGAAGTTCTTCGCTCCGCTGGCCTATGGTTCCGGCGTCGGCCTGATCGTCGGCCAGGCCGCGCATCTCGCCAAGGTCCGCAACGGCGCCTTCGTCGGCGCGTTCGGCGCGGCTGTCGGCGTCCTCTCGGTCTACACCGGCTGGGTCTTCTGGCTCTTGGCGTGGAGCGAGCAGAGCTACTTTTCGCCGCTGAGCGATACCTGGTGGTTCTCCGCGATCGCCGAGGCGGCGGTGGAGGGCGTCGACCAAGACGATGAGACCTTCCAGGGCGGGACACTCTACATCTGGTGGACCGTCGAGGCCGTCGTGATCGTGGGCTCCAGTGTGCTCAACGCGCTGTGGCTCGTGGGTGCGAGCGATAACACTTTTTGCGAGGCGTGCGAGGAATGGGCCGAGGACGTCTATTGGTCGCCCGTTCTGGAGGCGATCGGGGCCGAGGAGGGCTTCCAAGCGGAGCTGGAGGCCGACCCCCTCAGACGCCTCGTGGCGATCCGGCGGGCCGCGCCCGGGGAGTACGGCACGTTCAGCCGCATACGTATCCAGGCGTGCCCGAGTTGCCAATTTTTCTTCTGTCTGGATGTCCAGAAGATCAAGAGGTGGGAAAACCACGAGGGCCCGGATGGGAGCAGTCAGACGGTGCTGGTCGACAATTTGTTGATCGACAAGCGGACCCACGACAGGCTCGCCCGCCACTTCCCCAACGCCGGCAAACCGTCCTCCTAGCGATCCGCTCACGCGGGGGAGCGGGTGGTGCGGCCTGGTCGGATAAGGTGGACATGGGCAAGGCGGTGACCGAGGCGATTTCGACCTGATGCGCGCCGATGCGCCCCGCCGCCCCGGCGAGGAGAACGAGGGATGACAGAGGCACTCTTACTACCGCCAGTCCGGGCGGATCACCGCGAGAGCCAAGAGCCGGCGGTTTCCGGGGGCCCGTGGTGATGGCGCTCGGCGGCCTCGCCGGCACGATTGGGATCGGCGCGATCTACGGCTATTTTCTGGGATGGATGCATGGCTATGAGGAGTGGTGGGTCCAACTCTTCATGGAGCTCGTGCTGCCGGTGTTTTACGGTTTCGGCGTCGGCGCGATCGTCGGTCTGGCCGCGCGTCTCGGCAAGGTCCGCAACGGCGCCTTCGTCGGCTGGTTCGGCGCGGCGGTCGGTGTCGTCGCGGTCTACACCGGCTGGGTCTTCTGGCTCTTGGCGTGGAGCGAGCACAGCTACTTTTCGCCGCTGAGCGAGTACTGGTGGTTCTCCGCGATCGCGGAGGTGGCGGGGGAGGGAATCGTCTACGACGAAGATTGGACCGCCCAGGGCGCAATACTCTACGTTTGGTGGACCGTCGAGGCCGTCTTGATCGTGTTCTTCAGTTGGGTCATGGCGTGGGCGATGGTGGATGCGAGCGAGCACACCTTCTGCGAGGCGTGCGAGGAATGGGCCGAGGACATCTATTGGTCGCCCGATCTGGAGACGCTCGGGGGTGTGAAGCGCTTCCAGGCGGAGCTGGAGGCCGACCCCCTCGGACGCTTGCTGGCGATCCCGCCGGCCAAGCCCCGGGTGCCCGGCAGGTTCAGCCGCATCCGTATCCAGGCGTGCCCGAGCTGCGGGAATTTCTTCACCCTGGATGTCCAGAAGATTAAGAGGTGGCGCAACAAAGAGGGCGAGGAGGAGAGCAGTCAGACGGTGCTGGTCGACAATCTATTGATCGACAAGCCAACCTACGACGCGCTCGCCCGCCACTTCCCCAACGCCGGCAAACCGGACGACTGACGCCCCGCGCGCCATCGGCGTTCACCGAATCTTCAGCCCGAAGGGATCGAATGGGGGCCGGCCCGCGCCCGCGCGGGCGATGGCGCGCGAGGCTCGAGATGCAGGCGAAGGGAATCGACGAATGGCGCCGCCGCGTCGAGGGCACCAACATCAACTCGCGGACGCTACTCGCCACCGACTACCTGAACCACTTCAACGAGATCGTCATGCTCCTGGAGATGTTGCCGGACATCCCCGAGTGCCTGGAAGACGCTCGTGCGTGGCGACCCAAGAGCTATGTCGAGCACTTCGCCGACAGCAGCGTCGCCGACCGGGAGCTCGCGATTCTGGTCTACCTGCACGCGCCCGAGTGCTACCGGCTGCCGTTCGAGCAGGCGGTCGTGGCGATGAACGAGATCGTCACCACCTGCCTGGGCGAGTGCGAGACGGCGCTTTCGGGAGACCAGGACGAACGCCTGCGCGACGTCGTCGCGGGCGGCTCGGCCGCTCTTCAGCACCTGATCGACAGGGCGAGCGCGATGATACACGGCCGCGAGGTCACGCTGGAACAGGCCGAGATCGACGCCCTGATCGGCGCCTGAGCCCAGGGCGGGGCTATTTCGCAGCCATCACCATGATTTCGACCAGATACCGCGGCGCGGCGAGCGCGCTGCAGAGGCCGGCGCGGACCGGCGGGTTGTCGGGGTCGATCCAGCGATCCCAGACCTCGTTCATGGCCTCGAAGTGACGCATGTCGGTGACCCAGAGCTGGGCCCACAGCAGCTTCGACTTGCTGCTGCCGCACTCCTCGAGGAGTGCGTCGATCTTGTTCAGGATCTGCTGGGTCTGGCCGGCGGCGTCGAGCGCGCCGTCGTCGGCGACCTGGCCGGCGAGGTAGACGACATCGCCGTGCTCCACGGCCTGGCTCATGCGCGGGCCGACGTGATGGCGGGTGATACTCATGGACGCGTCCTCCTCCACTCGGGAATTGTGCTGACGAGGGATAGTGTAGAGCCCGGCCCCCCGGCCTCACAAGCCACCATCGCAGCACCGTGCCGAGAAGCGAAGACGAAACCCATGCGCAAGACGACCCCGGTCTTCATCGACCTGGGAAGCCCCTACACACTGAACGCGCTGGAGGAGAATAGCCGGCGCCGAGAATTGTCGAGGGCGCGGGCATGCTGCTAGTGTGGCGCGACACGGGAGCCGGAAAATACCAAACACGGGAAGGATTGGGCCATGAAGGACGGAATGCGATTCGTCGACTGTGATATGCACATCATGGAGCCGGTGGATCTATTCGATCGGTATCTGGACCCGCAATTTCGCGACCGGGTGACGCTTTCGGTGGGGGCGGACGGCATGCGCAAACGCGGCCTGATCATCGTCGACGGCCAACCGACGACCTACGACGTCGAAACCCAGCAGCACCGCAAGCCGCACCACGGCAGCAGGAAAACCGAGACCTCGCAGCCGCTGTCGGGCTCGCGGATCGCCGAGAGCGGGCGGTTGGATTTCGCGATCGAGCGGGCCTACGACGCCGAAGCGCAAATCATGGGCATGGAGATGGAAGGGGTCGATATCGCGGTCCTGTTCCCGACCATGGGGCTCAGCCTGCTGGCCCGCGATGGCATGGACCCACGACTGTCCTTGGGCTTGAGCCAAGCCTACAACAACTGGGTCCATGAATTCTGCCAAGCCAGCCCCGACCAGTTGAAGTTCGCGGCGATGCTGCCGCCGCACGACGTGAACCTCGCCTGCGCCGAACTGGTCCGTTGCGTGAGCGAGCTCGGCGCCGTCGGCTCATTCGTGCGGCCAAATTGCGTCGACGGGCATTTCTGGCACTCCAACTACTGGAACCCGCTGTTCGCGCTGCACGAGGAACTCGACGTCACGATGGGATTTCACGAGGGCACGGGTGCCGCCTATTCGCACATGAACGTCCTCTATGGCGAAAACCGGTTCTACCGGCATGTCGCGAGCCACTGGATCGAGATGCAGCAAGCCTTGATCGCGTTGCTGATCGCCGGCGTCTTCGAGTTCTATCCGAAGCTCAGGGTCGGTTTTCTGGAAGCGCAGAATTCGTGGGCGCCCGGCATCTTGACCCGCATCGAGTGGGACTATCCGCAATACCGCGACTCGCACGCGCCCTATCTCTCACTCACGCCGAAGGAATACTTCCAGCGTAATTGCTGGGCGGCGGTGGAAGGCAGCGAGCCGGAGATCGAGGCGACGGCGAGCCTTATCGGCGCCGATCGGATGTGCATTTCGACCGACTACCCGCATTTCGATTCGAACTTCCCGAACGTGTCC
Organism: Alphaproteobacteria bacterium; assembly: GCA_965225945.1. Classification (GTDB taxonomy): domain Bacteria; phylum Pseudomonadota; class Alphaproteobacteria; genus JASLMY01. The sequence continues at coordinate 362,522 of CBDDBZ010000038.1, forward strand.
AATAACCTGCTCGGGAACGTTTCGAAAGAGACTGCGGCGAAGATTCTCATGGGTGGCGCCCATCTGTACAATTTCGGCGAAGACCATTTCGCCAAGGCGGCCCAAGCGGCGGAGAAGAACCGCCTCGTCGCCGCCGAATAGGCCGATCTGTGTCTCGCGTGGAGGCCTCGCCGGCGCCGCATCTAGAGCAACATCCGTCCAGTTGGAATCGCTCTAAGGCTTCGAGAGGCTAGCCGGGCCGACGGTGATGCCGCCGTCCACGGCGAGGGCCACGCCGGTGATCATGCGGGCCTCGTCGGAGGCGAGGAAGAGGGCCGCGGCCGCGATATCCTCCGGCATCGCGATGCGGCCGAGCGGGATCTGCCGTCGCGCCGCCTCGCGCGCCGCCTGGAATTCCTCGTCCGTCCACTCTCGCGGCATGAACTAGCGCAGCATCGGGCTGTCGGTGGTCACCGGGCAGATCGCGTTGACCCGGATGGCGTAGCCCGCGAGTTCCAGCGCCAGGCTTCGCATCAGGCCGACGACGCCGTGCTTGGCCGCCGTATAGGCGCTGACGTTGGGCCGCGCGCTGATCCTCTGAATCGAGGAGGTGAAGAGGATCGCCGCGCCACCCTCGCGCGCCTTGGCCCCTTCGCGCAGCGCCGATAGCGCCGCCTGGGTCATGCGGAAGGGACCGTCCAGGTTGATGGCGATGACCCGCGCGTATTCCTGATCGTCGACCTGTGCGAAACGGCCGTGAAACGGCGCGCCGGCGTTGTTGTGGAGGATGTCGAGGCCGCCGAAGGCCTCGAGGGCCCGGGCCACCGCCGCCTCGTTCTCGGCCCGGACCGTGTGATCGGTGTGTTGATAGATGCAGGCCTTACCAAGCTCGTCGGCCAGCGCCTCGCCGGCCGCGTCGTCGATGTCGGCGATCAGCACCCGGGCACCCTCGGCGACGAAGGCCTGGGCCGTCGCCCGCCCGATCCCCGACGCACCCCCGGTCACGATCGCCACCCGTCCGTCCAACCGCGCCATCTCGTTCTCCCTGCGTCGTGTGTCGGGGGCGAGAGTAGCAACACTTGAGCCTCGGGGGACAGCGTTTGACATGCGATTGACGGCCCCGGCCCGGCGCTCTATGTTCCGCGTCGCCCAGCGGGGCCGGGAGTGTTGTGGCATGAAAGTCGTGAGTTCGCTGAAGACGCTGAAAAAGCGCCACCGCGATTGCCGCGTGGTGCGCCGCCGCGGTCGCGTCTACGTCATCTGCAAGACCAACCGCCGATTCACGGCCCGCCAGGGCTGAGCCGGCGCGCTCCGGCGCGCATTTCCGCCGGGCCGCGTCTGCGGACGCCGCCTTTCGTCGTTTGGGGCCGGAAAATTACCCCCCGAGTTCGTCCTCGATGTGGGCGGCGATGATCTCGTCCATGCTCTCGTCGGCCTTGAAGCCGAGGCGGGCGGCGCGGTCCGACCGGCTCGCCTGGGGCCAGCCGTCGACGATGGCCTGGATCGCCGGGTCGACTGCGAACCTCACTCGGCCGCGATGGCGATTGCCGGCGACTCGCGCCATCGCCTCCACCGCCTCGCCCATGGTAACCCGGATGCCGCTCAGCAGCAGGCGCCGGTTGTCGCCCAGTGCTTCCCCGCCGAGCTCGTGCATGTGGTGGAAGGCCTCGACCACGCGGCGGGGCGAGAGGATCGCCATCGCGCTCTCGGGCCTCACCGGGCAGGTGGTGTCGATGCCGGCCAAGGGCTCGCGGATGATCGAGGAGGCGAAGCCGGAGGCCGCCTTGTTCGGCTTGCCCGGGCGCACCACGATGGTCGGCAGCCGCATCGCCCGGCCGTCGATGAAGCCCTTGCGGGTGTAATCTTGGATCAGCAGCTCGCCCATCACCTTCTGCGCGCCGTAGGAGGTCTCGGGGTGAAGCGGCGTCGCATCCTCCACCAGCTTCGCCACCTCGCCGCCGTAGACCGCGATGGAGCTGGCGAAGAGCACGCGGGGCACGGTTCCCAGCGCCCGGCAGCGCTCCAGCACGGCGCGGGTGCCCTCCAGGTTGACCCGGTAGCCGAGGTCGAAATCCGCCTCCGCGCCGGCGCTGACCACGGCGGCGAGGTGGATGACGCTGCTGGTCTCGGGCCCGATCACCGCCTCGAGGCGGGCCGGGTCCCCCAGGTCGCCGGTGACCACGCGGACGCGGCCATCGTCGAATTCGCCCTCCGGCGGTGCCGTCTGGTCGAACAGCACCAGCTCTTCCAGCGCCGCCGGCCCGCCGCGCCCCGCCAGCCGCCCGGCCGCGAGCAAGCGGGCCGCGAGCTTGCGGCCGATGAAGCCGCCGCCGCCGGTGATGGTGATCTTCATGCCTTCTCCTCCCTCGGGCCCGGGCTGGATGCTAGAGCCTGACGCGGCCCCGCGAAATCACAAGGTGTTGACGGGATCCTCCGTCCATGGCGCGGAGCGCTGTGGCGAACCAGGACGGCGCTCCGAGCGGCGACGATGGATTTCCAAATCGACGCCGGCCGAACCGCTGCGCGGCTCCGCTCGCTCGCGACGACGGTTTTCGCGGCTCGCCCTATTGCGCGGTGGAGCGCGGCGTCGGGGTCAGGCGGGTGACGACCATCGCCTCGCGGTCCAGCAGCTCGGGGATCCGGGGGGCAACGTCGTTCTTCCAATAGTCGGACTGATAGACCGCCTCGTAGAGCGCCTCGCGCTGGGCCTCGCTCTCGAAGCGCCGGGTCTAGACGTAGACGCTGTCGTCCTCCTCGCCCTGGTAGGAGCCGGTGATCACCATGCCCTTGGAGACCTGGAAGGGGATGATCTCCTCCTCCATCACCTTCAACCACTCCGCCATCTTGCCGGGGCGGACCTTGTATTGCCGAAGCTCGTAGAATGCCATGCGTCATCTCCCTCGTGACCCCGGCCCGGCGCCGGGTGCGGCGATAATTTAGAGCAAGATCCGACCATATGGGAACGTTTGATGGCGGCAAATCGGCCTCTGGGGCAGGAGCGGGGCGCCGCGCGATGCGGGGCATCGGGCAAGCGCCGCGACGCACCCCAGAGGCCGATTTGGGCCACCGAAGGCCGGGATAATTTTGGGCCGTGGCGGCGTTGCGTTCGCTCACCGATGCCCCACATCGCCGTCGCAATCGCAACGCCGCCACGGCCCAAAATTATCCCGGTCAAACGTTTCCATATGGTCGGATCATGCTCTAGACGCCGGGCCGGACTGGCAAGCGGGCCGGCGGTTATTTCTTGCGGAATCGGTCGAGGGTGACGATCTTCTCGGACTCGGGCGTGGTCTCCGCCGGCTCGACGCTCGCGGGCGGCTCGCTCGTTTGTGGCTGTTCGGCGGCGGGCCCCATCGCCACCACCGGGCCACCGCCCTGGGCCTCGCCGGCGCGGTACTGGAATTGCAGGCCGAACTGCACGCTCGGGTCATGGAACGCCGTCAGCGCCCGCCACGGCACCTCCAGCCGTTCCGGCACCGAGGCGAAGGTGAGCGTGACCCCGAAGCCGGTGTCGTCCACCTCCAGCGCCCAGTACTGGTGCTGCAGCACGATTGTCATCTCGTCGGGATAGCGCCCGGCGAGGGCCTCGGAGATGGCGACCTCGGGATCGGCGGTGCGGAAGGTGAGGTAGAAGTGGTGCTCGCCCGGCAAGCCGTCCCGGGCGGCGTGCTCCAGCGCCCGGCGGGCGACGGTGCGTAGTGCATCTTCGACCATCCGGTCGTAATGCATCCGGTCCTTGGACATCGCCTCCCCGCGCGGCGGAACCCCCGCACGCCGAGGCGCGCGGGGGAAGTGGGGGGCTTCTGTTGCCCGGCGCCCCCCGAAGCCGCGCTTACCTAGCTTTTATTAGGCAGCGAGCGCCATTTCATTATCATTGGCACCTGTAGGTTTGGTCCGGTAACGGCAGTACCATCCCGGGCACCGAGCAGGTCTTTACCACGCACGTCGATCCTATTTCGCCCCCATCAGAAACATCCCGCCGGCCGTTGCGTGAGCGCGATTCGCGGCCGAGATGCTCTTGGTGGAGGCGCCGGGTACCGCCCCCGGGTCCGCAACGCTTATTTCACAAGCCCGTTTAGCGCCATAACCGGTCGAAACCGGTAGGCTGAATATAGGGGTTCGCGGGCTTTTTCGAAAGCCCCTTGCGAATCGCGGCGGGATGGCCGCGCCCTGGCGCCCACCCGGCCCTGGCGGGAGCGGCGGCGGGGCGATAGGATTCAGCCCCCAAGCCCTGCTCGGCGGAAGCGGGCATGGGGGCGGAAGCAACATCGGGGCGGAGGCGAGAATGGGCCTGTCGGACGGCCAGGAAGCGGAAATCGACGACCTCAGGGCCGCGACCCGGGCGACCCTGCGGCCGGTGGTCGAGAGCTTGGAGGAGATCCTCTACCAGGCGCTACCAGTGCTGGACCACGGCTTCGTCCGCGTCGTCGACTACATGGGCGACGATGCGGCGGTGGTGCAGGCGGCCCGGGTCTCCTACGGCCGCGGCACCCGCCAGGTGCGCGAGGATCGCGGCCTGATCCGCTATCTGCTGCGCCACCGCCACACCACGCCGTTCGAGATGTGCGAGATCAAGCTACACGTGAAGCTGCCGATCTTCGTCGCCCGCCAGTGGATCCGCCACCGCACCGCCAACGTGAACGAGTATTCCGCCCGCTATTCGGTGCTGGACGGTGAATTTTACCTGCCCGCGCCTGAGAACTTGGCGGCGCAGTCGAGCGCCAACCGCCAGGGCCGGGGCGCGGTGCTGAGCGGGGACGAGGCGGCCCGGGTGCTGGAGATCTTGCGCGACGACGCCGCCCGGGCGCACGCCGATTATCGCGAGATGCTGAACGAGGACGACGAAGGAAACCCGATCGATCCAGCCCGCGACGGCCTGGCCCGCGAGCTGGCGCGGATCAACCTGCCGCTCGCCACCTATACCCAGTGGTACTGGAAGATCGACCTCCTCAACCTGATGCGTTTCCTGAGCCTCAGGGCCGACGCCCACGCGCAGTACGAAATCCGCGTCTATGCCGATCGGATGGTGGAGATCCTGCGGCGCTGGGTGCCGCTGACCCACGAGGCCTTCGAGGATTACGTCCTGGGCGCGGCCAGGCTCAGCCGAGGCGCGCTCGCCGCCGTCCGCCGCATGGTCGCGGGCGAGACGGTGACGCGGGAGAATAGCGGCCTGACGGGGCGGGAGTGGCGCGAGCTGGAGGCGATCCTCGGCCGCGAATGAGCCCCCCGCTCGGCGAGTTTCGCCGAGGCGCTTCGCGTGGTCGTGGTCGGAAATCGCGCTATGATAGCCACCGTGTCCAGGGGGACGTATTCGTCGGCGTGGCCGATCTGGGCGGACCCGTATGTCCGTTCGAGCCTCCTTCGTAACCTTCTGTTCTTCCAAACATCACCTTCTCAGGATCGTGTCCCGGGAAGTGGTGTAAGAGGCGGGCGGCATGAACGAAGCCCCACACGTCCTCCCCGATCTGTTGCGAGCCGGCCTCGATGTGGTGATCTGCGGCTCGGCCGCGGGCCGCCGCTCGGCCGAGGTCGGGGCCTATTACGCCGGGCCCGGCAACAAGTTTTGGCGGATCCTGGCGGAAACCGGACTGACGCCGCGTCGCCTGGCGCCCGAGGAATTCGTGATCCTGCCCGACTTCGGCATCGGCCTCACCGATCTCGCCAAGCGATATAGCGGCCCCGATGCCGGGCTGCGCGCCGGCGACGACGACGTCGCCGCCCTGCGCGCCAAGATCGAGGCGACGCGCCCCCGCGTCCTCGCCTTCAACGGCAAGCGCGCTTCGGCGCGGGTCCTGGGCAGCGCCATCGTCCATGGCCGGAGCGAAACTCGGATCGGCGAGACGGTGCTCTTTGCGCTGCCCTCGACCGCCGGTCTCGCCAGCCGCTGGTGGGACCCGGCGCCTTGGCACGATCTCGCCCGAGTGGTCCGAGACCTTCGCGCCTGATCCCCAATCGTTCCCCGTGGAACAGTCCCCCCGCTACGGATCGAGCAAATCCCGCAGCCGGCCGGCTGCGCCGCGCGCGAAGCGCAGCGTCACCTCCTTCCGCCGGCTGGCATGGAGCGGCGCCAGCTCGGCCGAGGGGCGGGCCACCTCGGCGCCGAAGCGGTCGGCCAGGATCAGGCCGTGGTCGCCCGGCAGCACGTCCGGCGGGAAGCCCTTGGGCGTGGCGAAAAAGAAACTATCGCAATAGTCCAGGTATTCCGGCCATTTGCGGTCGGCGCGGAAGTCGGCGATGGAGCGCTTGATCTCGACGATGACGATCCGGCCCTTGGCGTCGAGGCCGGCGATATCGGCGCGCCGGCCGCCGCGAAGGCGGAACTCGGTCAGGCTCCGGTAGCCCATCCCCGCCAGCAGGCGGGCGACGCCACGGGCCAGCAGCTCGGCGCTCTCGACCGCCTGGTTACCGTTCTCGCTTTTCGCCACGTCGTTCATGCCGCATTCCAACTCCGAGGGAGCGGGGCGGCCGGGATCTAGGTCGTCTGGCGCTACTCGGTCGTCACCTGCTCGTGGGCGACGCTCAGCAGTTCCTCCATCTCGCGCCGGACCCGATGCTCGGAGACGTCGAGGCCCTTGGCATCCAGATCGCCCTGCACCTTTCGAAAGACGTCCTCGTCTCCCGGCTCCTCGAAGTCGGCGCGCACCACTTGCTTGGCGTAGATCACGGCATCGTCGCCGTCGAGGCCCAACAGCTCCGCCGCCCAGAGGCCGAGCAGTTTGTTGCGCCGCGCCACGACCTTGAAGTGCAGCGCCTCGTCATGCGCGTATTTCGCCTCGAAGCCCTTTTCCCGATCCTTGAATCCACTCATCTGACGTCCCTTCCTCCCTGGCTGTTCGATATAGATTTCGACCCCTCCGAAATAAACTTGCTTTGGCGCCGTTTCAACCTCATATGCGCGGTGGATCAATCCCGTGCGTCGGCGATATCGCCGTCGGGTCGACGTTGTGTTGGCTATACGCTTCGGGTATGGTCCGCCCATCATGAGGACGGGGTCCGGTCGATGGGCCGCCCGTCCTTCTCCTTTGGGGGATATCCCGTGCCCAGGCGCAGAAAAGTTTATGAGGGCAAGGCCAAGGTTCTGTTCGAGGGACCGGAGCCAGGCACCCTTGTGCAGTATTTCAAGGATGACGCCACCGCCTTCAACAACCAGAAGCACGGCATCATCACCGGCAAGGGCGTGCTGAACAACCGGATCTCCGAATACATCATGACCCGGCTGGGCGAGGTCGGCGTGCCGACCCATTTCGTGCGCCGGCTGAACATGCGCGAGCAGTTGATCCGCGAGGTGGAGATCATCCCCGTCGAGGTCATCGTGCGCAACGTCGCCGCCGGCTCGTTGAGCAAGCGGCTGGGTCTCGCCGAGGGCACGCCGTTGCCGCGCAGCATCGTCGAGTATTGCTACAAGTCGGACGAGCTGGGCGATCCCCTGGTGACGGAAGAACACATCACCTGCTTCGGCTGGGCCTCGGCGCCGGAGCTCGACGAGATGATGTCGCTCAGCCTCCGGGTAAACGATTTCCTTTACGGCTTGTTCGTCGGCGTCGGTATTCGCCTGGTCGACTTCAAGGTGGAGTTCGGCCGGCTTTACAATGACGAGGACGTCAGGATCGTGCTGGCCGACGAGATCAGCCCCGATTCCTGCCGGCTGTGGGATCTCGAGAGCAACGAGAAGCTCGACAAGGACCGGTTCCGCCGCGATATGGGCGGTGTCGCCGAGGCCTATCAGGAGGTCGCGCGCCGGCTCGGCATACTGCCCGAGAGTGGGCCCCGGGACCTCAAGGGTCCGGTGGCGATGCAGTAGGCGGGTGGGCGTGCGCGCGCGCGTTCACATCTATCCCAAGCCGGGCGTGCTGGATCCCCAAGGCAAGGCCGTGGCCAACGCGCTTTCCGGCCTGGGCTTCGAGGGCATCGGCGAGGTCCGCCAAGGCAAGTTGATCGAGCTGGAAGTGGAAGCTCCCGACACCGAGAGCGCCAGGGCCCTAGTCGAGGAGATGTGCGAGCGGCTCTTGGCCAATAGCGTGATCGAAAATTTTCGCGTCGAGATCGAGGGGTGAGGGCGAGCGGAGTCATCATCGCCCCGCCGCGCGCGCCTCACCTCCGGGGACCGCTGCCATGAAGGCCGCCGTCATCGTCTTTCCGGGCTCCAACTGCGATCGCGACGTCCAGGTGGCGCTCGCCCGGACCGAGGGCTGCCGGGTCGAAATGGTGTGGCACGGCGACGGCGACTTCGCAGGCGTCGACTTGATCGTCCTGCCGGGCGGTTTCGCTTTTGGCGACTACCTGCGGGCCGGCGCCATGGCGGCGCACTCCCCGGTAATGCGCGAGGTGGTGGCCCGGGCCAAGCGGGGGGTGCCGGTGCTCGGCATCTGCAACGGCTTTCAGGTCCTGGCCGAGGCGGGGCTGCTGGCGGGGGCACTGCTGGCCAACACCGGGCTGAAATTCGTCTGCCGCGACGTCCACATCCGGGTCGAGAGCAGCCGGACCCTCTTCACCTCGGCCTACCTTCGGGGCGCGGTGCTGCGCATTCCGGTGGCGCACCACGACGGTCGGTATTTCGCCGATGCCGACACCCTCGCCCGGATGGCCGACAACGATCAGATCGCCTTCCGCTACGTCGCCGGCGCCACGCCCGGCGCGGCCAATCCCAACGGCTCGATCGACGATATCGCCGGCGTCTACAACAAGGAAATGACCATCCTCGGGCTGATGCCGCATCCCGAGCGGGCGGCCGATCCGCAGCACGGCGGCGACGACGGGCGGGCGATGTTCGACGGCCTGGCCCTGGCGCTCGGGTGAGGCGGCGATGGTGAGCACCGGCGCGGAGCCCGAGATCACGCCCAACATGATCGCCGAGCACGGCTTGACGGCGGCGGAGTACCAGCGCGTGGTCGCCGTACTCGGGCGCGAAGCCAACTTGGTCGAGCTCGCCATCTTCTCGGTGATGTGGAGCGAGCATTGCTCCTACAAGTCGACCCGCGTCTGGCTCGCCACGCTGCCGACGCAAGCGCCCTGGGTGATCCAGGGGCCGGGAGAGAACGCCGGCGTGGTCGATATCGGCGACGGCCAGGCCGCCGTCTTCAAGATGGAGAGCCACAACCACCCCTCCTTCATCGAGCCCCGCGAGGGTGCCGCGACCGGCGTCGGCGGGATCATGCGCGACGTCTTCACCATGGGCGCTCGGCCCGTCGCCAACCTGAACGCACTTCGTTTCGGCGCGCCCGACCATCCCAGGACCCGCCATCTCGTGGCCGGCGTGGTCTCCGGGATCGGCGGCTACGGCAACTGCGTCGGCGTGCCGACGGTGGGCGGTGAGTGCGAATTCCATCCCGGCTACAACGGCAACATTCTGGTGAACGCGATGACGGTGGGCGTGGCGCCGGCGGACCGCATCTTCTATTCGGCCGCCGCCGGCGTGGGCAATCCGGTGATTTACGTCGGCTCCAAGACCGGGCGCGACGGCATTCATGGCGCCACCATGGCCTCGGCCGAATTCGACGACGAGAGCGAGGATAAGCGGCCGACGGTGCAGATCGGCGATCCCTTCACCGAGAAACTGCTGATTGAGGCCTGCCTCGAGCTGATGGCGACCGACGCCATCGTCGCCATTCAGGACATGGGGGCGGCGGGCCTCACCTGCTCCTCGGTCGAGATGGCCGACAAGGGCGGCGTCGGCATCGAGCTAGACCTCGACCGGGTGCCCAAGCGCGAAGTGGCCATGACCGCCTATGAAATCATGCTGTCGGAAAGCCAGGAACGGATGTTGATGGTGCTCCGCCCCGGCGCCGAGGAGATGGCCCGGGCCGTGTTCGAGAAGTGGGCGCTCGATTTCGCCGTGATCGGCCGGCTGACCGACGACGGGCAGCTCACCGTGCGCCAGGCGGGCGAGGTCCGGGCGGCGATCCCCGTCCGCCCCCTGGTCGACGACGCACCGATCTACGAACGGCCCTGGACGCCGACGCCCGCGCCCGCGCCGATCAGGGCGGCGGGCGGCGAGATCCCACCGCTGGACGCGCTACGCCGGCTGATGGCGGTGCCGGATCTCGCCTCGCGCCGCTGGATCTGGGAACAATACGACCACATGGTGATGGCCGACACGATCGCGCGGCCGGGGGGCGATGCCGCCGTCGTGCGCGTCCACGGCACGACCAAGGCCCTGGCGATGACCATCGACTGCACGCCGCGTTACTGCCGCGCCGACCCCGAGATCGGTGGCGCCCAGGCCGTGGTGGAGACGTGGCGCAACCTGGTGGCGGTCGGCGCGCGGCCGCTGGCGATCACCGACTGCCTCAACTTCGGCAATCCCGAGCGGCCGGAGATCATGGGCCAACTCGTCGGCTGTATTCGGGGGATGGCGCGCGCCTGCCGGGCGCTCGACTATCCCGTCGTCTCCGGCAACGTCTCGCTCTACAACGAAACCAACGGCCACGCCATTCCGCCGACGCCGGCGATCGGCGGCCTTGGCCTGATCGCCGATCTGGCGCGCCGCGCCACCATCGCCTTGAAGCGGCCGGGCGATGTCGTCGCCTTGCTCGGTGACGGCGCCGGTCATCTCGGCCAATCGCTCTATCGCCGCGAACTGCTGGGACGCGAGGACGGCCCGCCGCCGCCGCTCGACCCGGCCTGGGAGCGCCGCGTCGGCGAGGCCGTGCTGGCGCTGATCGAGGCGGGGCGGCTCGATACCTGCCACGATCTCTCCGACGGCGGGCTGCTGGTGGCGGCGGCGGAAATGGCGCTCGGCGGCGGCCTCGGCCTCGCGCTCACGCCACCCGCGGAGGGCGATACCGCCGCCTGGGGCTTCGGCGAGGACCAGGCGCGCTACCTGATCGCGGCACCCGCGCGGGCGATCGAGGCGATGCTCGACGAGGTACGAGCAGGCGGCGTCCCGGCGGTTGCGATCGGTATCGTCGGCGGGAATGCGTTGACGCTCGATGGCCATGGTCATATATCCTTGAGTGAGCTCGGCGGTTTGCACGAGGCGACGCTGCCGCGCCTGATGGCGGCGGCCGGCGAGGCGTGAGGGCAGGGCCGAGGCTTCGGAGGACGCGATCATGGCGATGGATGCCGGCGAAATCGAACGCCTGATCCTCGACGCGATGCCCGACGCGCGTGTCACCATCGAGGATCTGCGCGGCGACGGCGATCACTATGCGGCGCTCGTGGTCTCGGCTGCCTTCGAGGGCAAGAGCCGGGTACAGCAGCACCAGATGGTCTACCAGGCCCTGCAGGGCCGAATGGGCGGTGAACTGCACGCCTTGGCGTTGCAGACCTCGACGCCGGAGAATTGAGGAGGGCCGACGCAACCGTCGGCATGGGAATTTAAATCGAGGAGACGACAGGATGAACGACGCGACGGTGCACGAACGTATCCGCCAGGACATCACCGAAAACGAGGTGGTGCTCTACATGAAGGGCACGCCGGTCTTCCCGCAGTGCGGCTTTTCCGCTACCGTGGTCGGCGTGCTGAGCCATCTCGGGATCAAGTTCAAGGGCATCGATGTCCTACAGGATCCGAGCCTTCGCCAGGGAATCAAGGAATTCTCCAACTGGCCGACGGTGCCGCAGCTCTTCGTCAAGGGCGAGTTCGTCGGCGGCTGTGACATCGTCCGCGAGATGTTCGAGACGGGTGAGCTGCAAGCGGTGTTCGCCGAGAAGTCCGTCGCCACGGCGGAGACGTGAGGGTGGCGGCGCCACGCGACGTCGCCCGGATCGAGGACTATCACGCCCACGTCTACTTCGATGCGGCGAGCCGTGAGGCGGCCTGGGGGCTGCGCGAGGAGATCGCGGCCCGATTCGACATCGAGATGGGCCGCTTCCACGAAAAGAACGTCGGCCCGCATCCGAGGTGGAGCTATCAGGTGAAGTTCCGCCCGGACCGGTTCGACGAGATTGTGCCCTGGCTGATGTTGAACCGGGGCGATCTGACGATCTTCCTGCATCCCAACACCGCCGACAACCTGGCTGATCATCGCGACAATCCGATCTGGATGGGCGAGAGTCTCGCAGAAGAGCTCGACCTCTCGATCTTCGACAAGGATTGATACCAACCGAGGTAAGTCCCGGCCGGCCCTCTCCGCCGCCCAACCACATGGGATAATTCCGGCGGCCGCTCGCCCGCGTGTTTCGTTGGAGAGCGACCAAACTACCCGGATGAACCGTACGGAATTGCGAACCTCTTGACATCCCGACCGTTTCGTCGAACCTCGCGGACGCGCGTGAGGAGAGGGCGTGATGAACCATTGGTTGATGAAAACCGAGCCTGGGGCCTGGTCCTGGGAGGATCAGGTGGCCGCAGGCAAGGGCGGCGCCGAGTGGGATGGGGTCAGGAACCACCAGGCCAGCAACAACATGAAGGCGATGCGCAAGGGCGATCGCTGCTTCTTCTACCACTCGGTGAACGAGAAGCGGATCGTTGGCATCACCCGCGTGGTCAAGGAATATTACCCCGATCCGAGCGACGCCAGCGGCCGCTTCGGCATGGTCGACGTGGCCAGCCTGAAGGCCTTCGAGACGCCGGTGACGCTGGCCGAGATCAAGGCCGAGCCCCGGCTCGCCGAGCTGGCGCTGATCAAGCAATCTCGTCTCTCGGTGGTGCCGATTCCGGAGGACTCCTGGCGGCTCATCTGCGGGATGGGCGGCGTCAGCCCGTGAGCCCCCGGGCCCGACGTCCGCTGCGTCTGGTGGCGCCCCCGGCGCCGGGCGACCGGCTTTGTCGCCTCGACGATCTCGATCCCCAGAACGGCACCCTCGGCCTCGAATGGTTTGAGGGGGACGGTCCGCGTCGCCTGGTGCTGGCGCGCCGGGGCGAGGCGGTCCACGCCTACGTGAACGAATGTCCCCATGCACTGGCGCGACTCGATACGCCGCCCGGCAACTTCCTGAGCGCGGACGGCCGGACCTTCCGCTGCAACTTCCACGGCGCCCGCTTCACCATTCGGGACGGACGCTGTTTCGCCGGTCCCTGTGTCGGCCAGTCGTTGCGCGCGGTGCCGATCCGGGTGGCGGCGGGAGAAGTGCGCCTGGCCGAGCCGGCGCGCCCGGCCCTTCGCGGCCGCCATCCCCGGAGGCGCCGCGCCACCGGGTGAGGCCGCCGGAACCGCAGCCCTCGAGCATCGCCTCGCGCCTGGAGCAATATCCGAACGGATTGAACCGGTGCGGTTCAATCCGTTTGGAAAAAATTGCTCTAGGGGCCGGCCGAAACGAGGTCTTGCCACGCGCGACGATTGCCGGGAGAGCCGGGCGGTCGAGACTTACGTCGATGGGTATCAGTCGTTTCGTCTGGCGAAGAGCCGGCGACCGCTCCGCCGGCGGAACAGCAACAACAGGAGCGAGGCCAGGACCGCCGGCCCCAGCCAGCCAGGCCACTGCAACACCGTCACCAGCACCGGGTCCCAGAGCGCCGGGTGGACATTGCGTTGAATGCCGGCCTGCGCGAGATTGAGGCTGTCCACGTCGATCCGGAACCAGAGCTCGCCGAGCGCCACCGGGGTCCAGACGCCGGCTTCCAACGAGCGCACGATCTCCGCGCCCAGCGCCATGAAGGCGAGGGCGAAGAGGATGCGCCCGAGAACGCGGCCGACGATCATGCTCCCCCCTCGGGCGGCATCGCCCCGTTCTCGGCTGGAATTGTCGAAGCATTCATCGCTGTTTTCGCAGGCTATGCGGCCTCCATGCCGGCTTCAAGGGTGGCGTGTTTGCGACGTTGCAGCGTATGGCATTCCGGCGCCAGCCGGTGGCGGCCCACCGGCCGGGACGGGGCGCCGTCCGTCTCCTTCCGCCTTGTCGACTTCCGGCCTTTCATCTTTCGGCCACTCGGCGCAGAATAGAATAAGATTATAATGCGCGGGCGCTCGTGTGGCGTCGGGAGAGCCATATGCCCAAAATCGTCTGTCCCCGCTGCGGCGCCTCGGTCTTCGCGGTCTCGCAAAGATACACGGTGGAACTTCGGGGCAGCAGCGGCATCGCGGCCTGCCCGGTTCTGGCGCCGCTCGGCGAAGACGCCGAAATCGACGACGTTCTGGAATGCCCGGACATGGAACGCGCGGTCGATGCGACGATCAGCAAGCTCACCGACACGCCGGCCGTCGTAATCTGGCCGCGCGACGATGGCGAGCATCGCAATTTCATGCGCTGGGAGCCGTTGAACGGCATCTTGACCTCCGGACCACAGTACACGACTCGTTCATGCTGGCTTTGGCCTGGGCACCTGGACTGGTGGTTTTCCGGGGACGAGGAAACGAATCAGCTCAATGGCTTGACGCCTGTCGATAGGATTGACGAGCTGTCGCCTTATCCACTCGAAACCGTATCGGAAGATGGATTTTGCCATCCTTTTGTGGGTTTTGAGGCGGATCGGCTCGGCCTCGTGGAGCCAATCGCCGACTTTGTGCGCCCAGCAGAAGGTGATGGAAAGGACGGCGGTGAGCTTGGAGATGCGCTCCGGGTCGGTCATGTGGGTGTCGTCGAGGTTGAAGCCACGGGTTTTCAAGGCGGCGAAGAGGGTCTTGATTTGCCAGCGCTGGGCGTAGATGGCCAAGGCCTCCTCGGGCGCGTCGTTGGTCACGACGATCAACAGTTCGCCGGTCTTGAGATGGAGCGCGGCGACGAAGACGGGCCTGGCCTTGGGTTTTCTGGCCTCCGAGAGGCGCCTGGCGTTGGAGAGGATGCGGCTTTCCCCGGGTTTGAGGTCGCGAAACAGCTCCCTCGCCTTGACCATGCGACCACGCGTGTTGGCGATCTTGATGTTGGATCGGATGCGGATGTGAAAGGGGATGGCCTTTTCCTGCAACCATGCCAGCCAGGCGTCGCCGATGAATTCCCGGTCGGCCAGGAGGCTGGCGATCTTGTCGACCCCGAAGAGCCGGAGGACGTGTTCGAGGATCGCGATCCGCTCCTTGGTATTGGAATTGCCCGCCTTGTCGAGCACCCGCCAGCACACGGGAATGGCGATGGCGCGGTTGACGATGCCGATCATCAAGATGTTGACGTCGCGGCGACCCAGCCGCCAGTTGGTCCGGTCCATGGTCAGCCGCCACGGCCCCGCCTGGAGCCCCATCATCGCGACCAGGAACTCGGCGAGGCGATCGTAATCGAAATCGACTTGCTCGAAAAACCGTTGCAGGCGCCGATAGTTGGAGCTGGATCGCGCGCGCCCCGGAAAGTGGCAGGCCAAGTGAGAGAGGTTCACCGTCCGGGCGACGAACACGCCGAAGACCAAGACGCAAAGGCTCTCCAGACGGCTCTTGCGAAAGGCGAAGCCGCATCGTAGCGTCTCACGCAGGGCGTTGATGGGGTTGTCTCGCATGATTTCCCTCTTGACTCGTCGTGGAGTGAATCGGGAATCCTACAACCTTTTCAACGTCCTACGTAAATGCCGTCGTGTACCATGCCTCCGGACATAAAAGCTATCGTTGCGTGGTGCTGGACATCTCGCCGGGCGGCGCGGCGATCTGGACCCCCTCCTCCGAAGAGGTGCCGGAGGGCGCCGAGGTCCGCTTCGAACCCACGGGTCACGACACGCTCGAGGCCGAGGTCGTGCGCATGCGTGGCGGCGTCCTCGGCCTGATGTTCCTGATCGACAACGACGCCCGACGCCAGCTCGCGAAATGGCTGGTCGACTTGCGCCAAGCGCTCGACGAAGGCGCCTGAGGGCGGGCGGCCGAGTCGATCGATCGGGTGGGAGGAGAGGAAGGTCGCCCTTCCTGTCCCCCCACGCCACCCCGCGTACGGTTCCCTATACGGCGGTCGACGCCCGTGATGGCGTCCTCGGACCGGATGCTTGGCGGGAGACGTGTACGGGACGGAGACTTCGTCTACTTCTCGGCCTTCTTCGCGCCGATCTTCGCCAGCGCCTTCCTCAAATTGTCAGCGCCGGCGTTGGCGTGCTTGCCGTTGACGAGGATGTCCAGCGGGCCGGCATCCTTGCCGTAATAGGCCTCGTTGTATTCCTCGTTGACGTCGATCACCGCGCCCTCGACGTTGAGCCCGCCATAAAGGCCCTTGGTCCGCGAATAGGCCAGGATATCGGCGGTCTGCACCTTGGCGCCCTGGCCCACCGGGCCGGCCGCGACGGAGACGTCGGCGCCGAGCTTCATCGAGGAGCTCAGGAGCGAATCCAGCCCCTTCCTCGTCATCACCAGGAGGATGATCTCCGAGACCTCGCCGCCGATCTGCAGCCCGAAGGTGACCGAGCCCATGGCGTAAAAGGCAGGCGCGCTCCACGTCTCGCCCTTCGCCCCTCGGGCCGACAACACGCCGGAGCCGCCCGAGGCGCCGAAGATGAAGCCGGCCTTGACCATGGTCGGCACGATCAGCATGCCCTGGGCGTCGCGGGCGTATTCGCGGAAGGATTCGAGATTGGGATCGGCGGCGAAATTGGTTGCCGTCTTCGTGGCCCCGTCGACCAGCTCCTGCTGCTCGGATGCCGACACGCTCGACCCGCCGAAGGCGAGTGAGGCGACCAGGATGGCCGCGGCGACGAATGTTACCGCGCCTGTCATCTCGAGTTGCCCACGCCCTTCGCCCTTAAGCCATCGCCGAGCGTGCCAGGGCGAGGTCTCCAGACGCCGCCGCGACAGCGAGAGGAGTCTAAGCGCAACATCCCCCTCCGGCAACGAATCGTTCGGATCGAACGAGTGTTGCCGACCCGCCACAGCCTTATATGCTACCCTACGCTATCGCCAAGGGGCGAGCATCGCTCGGCGGATCACCTCCAGCGGATTGGCGCTGGCGAGGTGACGACAAGGGCGTGATTGAACCCAGATGTCCGACAATTTCGATGCCCAGCGATCAGACGGCGGAAGTGGCCGTGGTCAGCGACGCTGGCTCGTCGATATCGAGACGGTGGCCGTCGTCGGCATCCGCTCCGTCGACTGTGCCATTCACGATCTCTCGCCGTCCGGCGCGCAGATCGAAATTTTGGGCGACGTGCCGGTCCGGATCGGTGACCAAGTGCGGATCGAGATGTTCGAATTCGGTTGGCTCGACACGGTGGCGCGCACCGTCGAGGGACCGCGTATCGGCGTCCAATTCATGCTCGACGAACAGGACATGGTCGAGCTCGCCCGCTTCATGGTCTCGCTGCGGATCTTCCGGCGCCCACCACGACAGGACGTCGCCCGGCAGGCCGAACTGCGGGTCGAGGGCGATGCCCTCACCTGCACGGTCGATAACATCTCGCCGACCGGCGCCAGCGTGACTCTTCCGGGCGTCCCGGAGTTCGCCGAAGGCGAGAACGTCACCTTGGCCCTGCCGGAACACGAGCCGATCGCCGCCATCGTGCAACGGATCGACGGTTCGATCTGTGGCCTGATGTTCCTGGTGCGATTCGACGACGACGCGAGCTGATCGACGCCGGGCGGGCGAAGTCGATCGCGGCGCGCCCGCCCCTGCAAGGGACGACGATCACCGCCCCGGCCGACGCTCGGCCGCGAAGCCGGGCGCCGGCATAGGCCCAAGGGTCCTCGAAGCGACGATCCGGAACGCCCCTGTCGGCGATCGGCAGCCAATGCCACTCGAGGCCCAACGCCGCCACCGACCGGCCGCGAACGAACGATTCCGACGGGGCCCGCGCTTCGCGGCCCGCCCCTACGGTTTCCAGGAGCGACGATTCACCCGGCCAGTCCCAACAGCCGCTTGATCCGCGCCCATAGCACCGAGGCCAGCAAGCTCCCGGCGCCGATCTCCTCGACGGGGCCCGTCTCCGTCCTGCCCGACAACCGATCCTCTAGGTTTCGGGCGAATTGCTCGGTCAGCCGCCCGGCCAGGTCCAGGACCAAGCCCGAGCGCGTGAACTGCGCCACGATACCCGTAAGCGTGAAGCCGAGCACCACTTCCACCCGCGTCGCCGCGCCCGCGTCGATATCATCGAGAGCGTAGCGCACCACGCCCCTCACTCGGGAGCCGGAGCGGTCGTCGCCGCCCTCGCCGGCTATGGAGCCGGTGTAGTCGCCGTCGTCGCGCCGGTGATCCCCCTCGCCCGAAAACGCCGCGCGGATCGGGCCGAGGTGGACGGCGATGCGGCCCTGGAGGCGACCGTCCGGCGAGACCTGCTCGAGCCGGGCGCCCGGCATGCATCCGGCGACCGCCTCTACATCAGCCATGAACGCCCAGACTCGGTCGCGCGGAAATGGCAGCGTGAACTCTTGGCGGATGCGGGTCGCGCCGTCCTCCGGCGGCGCCGGGTCGAGCGTGGGCACGGCGACCGCGACAGGCGGCGGCGGGCCGGATACCGCGATCCGAGGCCCATCGCTATCCGCCCACGACGCGGCGCCGGGTATCCCGCCTTGCCCGTCGGCCCGGGACGCCAGCACGCGGCGGATCGCCAGGACGATGCCGAGATAGCCGGTGCAGCGGCAGAGGTTGCCCGAAAGCTCCTCGCGCACCCGCCGCTCGTCGGCGTCGGGCAGGCGGGAGACGATGTCGTGCGCGCTCGCCAGCATGCCGGGCGTGCAGTAGCCGCACTGCAGGGCATGTTCGGCGGTGAAGGCGGCGCGCAATTCCCGCATCAGCGGGTCGTCGTCGAAGTCCTCGACCGTGCGGACCTCGCGCCCCTCGCAGGCCACGGTGAAGGTCAGGCAGGAACGCACCGGGGCGCCGTCCAGCATCACCGTGCAGGCCCCGCAAATGCCGTGCTCGCAACCCAGGTGGGTACCGGTCAGCAACATTTCCTCACGCAGGAAATCCGCCAGATGCGTGCGCGGCTCGACCGCCGCCGACACCGGCCGGCCATTGACGTTTAGGGCGATGGCTCTTGTCGGCTCCATCCCAGCTCCGATGCGTCGCTAGCCGGCCAGTTGAACGGCGCGGCGCAGGGCCACCAGATGAATGCGCCGCTCGTAAGCGTCGTGGACCAGGTGCGAGCCGTCGACGATCGCCGCGGCCGCCGTCTCGTCATAGGAATCGATCAGCGGGCCGTCCGTGGTCCGGCCGGCGAACAACCGCTCGCCCGCGTCGGCGATGACGATGAGCGGCGCCTCCACCGCCCCGATCACGGCCCGGGCGAGGTTCCGCTCCGGATCGATCAGCACGGCGCCGATGGCCAGCGCATAGTCGCCGCTCTTGCGGACGATCTTGTAGAAGCCCCAGCGCGCCGCCGCGCTCGGCCCCGCCACCTCGACGCGGGTGATGATCTCGTCCTCGGCCAGGACGGTCTGGAAGGCGCCGGTCATCAGTCCGTCCACGGCGATGCGGCGCGACCCCGTCGGCCCCATGGCCTCGACCTCGGCGCCGAGCGCGGCGAGCGCGGAGATCCAGTCGGCCGCCGGGTCGGCGTGGGCGAGGCTGCCGCCGATGGTGCCGCGGTTGCGCACCGCGCGATAGGCGATACCACGCGCCACCGCAGGGAGCACGCCGCCCGTCGGGTCCGGCACCGCGCCGTCCTCGATCTGCGAATGGGTGATGGCGGCGCCCAACGAGACACCGTGCTTGCCGCCGCCCGATTCGGTCAAGTCCTCCGCCCGGGAGATGTCGATCAGCAGCTCGGGCGCGGCCAGGCGCAGGTTGAGCATCGGCCCCAACGACTGGCCGCCCGCCAGCAGCTTGGCGAAGCGCCCCGCGCGACGCGCCTCGGCCAGCAGATCGACCGCATCGCGGGCCGATTTCGGCTGGACATAGTCGAACCCCGTCGCCTTCATCGCCCGCCTCTCACGCGCCCGCCCGCATCAGGGCCTCGACCAGGCGCCGGGGCGTGATCGGAACCTCGGCGATTTCGACGCCCAGGTCCCGGAGCGCGTCGTTGACGGCATTGGCGATCACCGCCGGTGGTGGAATGGCGCCGCCCTCGCCGATCCCCTTCTGGCCGAACGTCGTATAGGGTGACGGCGTCTCCATGTGCTCGATGCGCGGGGCCGGAATCTCGGCGGCGCTCGGCAAAAGATAGTCGGCCAGCGTCGAGGCCAAGGGCTGGCCCTCGGCGCCGTACGGCATTTCCTCGTAGAGCGCGGTGCCGATGCCCTGCGCCAGGCCGCCGACGATCTGGCCCTCGACGATCATCGGATTGAGCAGGACGCCGCCGTCCTCCGTGATCACATAGTCGAGAATGTCGATCGCGCCGATGTCGGTATCGACCGCAACCACCGCCGCGTGCGCCGCATAGCTGAAGGTGCCGCTGTCGCGGACGGGCTTGTAACCGGCGGTGACCTCCAAGCCGCCCGGATCGACGTCCGGCGGCAGATCCTGCGGCTGGCGGTACCAGGTGAAGGCGACCTTGTCGAGACTGACCGAGCCGGCCGGCCCCACCACCGCGCCGCCCCGGACCCGGACGTCGGCCAGGTTCGCTTGCAGCAGATGCGCGCCGATCACTTTGGCGCGCTCGGCCAGCGCCATGCAGGCGGCATGCACCGCGCCGCCGGCCATGACCGCGCAGCGCGAACCCCAGGTCCCGGTCGAATAGGGCGTCACGCCGGTGTCGCCATGCACGACGTCGACCCGCGCCGGCGCGATGCCCAGCACCTCGTTGGCGACTTGGGCCAGCGTGGTCTCCAGGCCCTGGCCATGGCTATGCACGCCGACCCTCAGTTCCAGCGTGCCGTCCGGCGCGAAGCGCGCCTGGCATTGCTCGTGACCGGGCACCATGGGAATGCCCCAGCCGGCATAGACCGAGGTGCCGTGCGCGGCCTGTTCGCAATAGATCGCGCAGCCGAGTCCGATGCGACGGCCATCCGGCTCGCCCGTCGCCTGACGTTCGCGGACCCGGGCGACGTCGATCGCCGCCATCGCGCGGCGCAGGCACTCCGGATAGTCGCCGGAATCGAAATGCTTGTTGGTGATGTTGTCGAACGGCATCCGCGCCGCTTCGACCAGGTTCTCCATCCGCACTTCCCAGGGCTCGCGACCCACTTCGCGGGCAATGGCGTCCAGCGTCAGCTCCATAGCGAAGCAAACGCCGCTCCGCGCGACGCCGCGATACGGCAGGATGGGTGCCTTATTGGTGGCGACCGCGAAGGTGCGGCAGCGATAGGCCGCGAAATCATAGGGTCCCGGCAGAATCGAGCCGACCTGGGCGGCCTCCAGGCAGGCCGAGAACGGATAGGCCGAATAGGCCCCGGAATCGACATGGGCCTCGGCATCGAGGCCCAAGAGTTTGCCCCGCGCGTCGGCGTGGGCGGTGATCCGGTAGTGGTGTTCGCGGCAGTCGGCGTTGGCGGTCAACTGCTCGCGCCGGTCCTCGATCCAGCGGACCGGCCGGCCCCCCCGCATGGCGAGCCAGGCGACGCAGATCTCCTCCGCCAGCAGGATGCCCTTGTAGCCGAAGCCGCCGCCGACGTCGGGGGCGATGACGCGCAGCCGGCCCTCGTCGATCCCCAGACATTCGGCGAGCCCTGAGCGCACGATATGCGGCATCTGGCTGGCGGTGTGGACGATCAACTGGCCCAATCGGCCGTCCCACTGGGCGACGACGCCCCGGCCCTCGATCGGCGCCATGCACTGGCGGGCGGTGCGGTATTCACGCGTGACCGTCACCGCCGCCCGTTTCGCCGCCGGCGCGATATCGCCGTCGACCAGGGATTCGAGGAAGACGTTGTCGCCCCAGTGCTCGTGCAGCAGGGGCGCCTCGCCATCCCGCGCCCGCAACATGTCGTGAACTGCGCCCAGGCTCTCGTAGTCGAAGCCGAGCGAGGCCGCGATGTCTTCCGCCGCCGCCCGAGTGTCGGCGACGCACATGGCCACCAGCTCGCCGACCAGGCGAACCTTCTCGCGCGCCAGCACCGGCTGTTCGGAGACCTTGAAGCCGGGCAGCGCCGAGACCGCTCTGATCGGCTTCACCTCGGCGAGGTCGGCAGCGGTGAAGACGTTTTCTGAATGTTCGGGCGGCACGCGGACGCCCAGTATTCGGGCATGCGCCACGGATGAGCGAAGGAAGGCGACCTCGCGTAGCCCTGGCGGTTTGATGTCGGCGACGAACTGGCCCCGGCCGCGCAAGTGCCGGTCGTCCTCCTTGCGGGGCAGTCGCGCGCCGACGCCCTGGCCGTCCCCGCCGCCGGCCATTCTCAGGCCGCCATCGGCAGCGGCAGGATCGGCGCGTCGGCATCGAAGCGTTCGCCGGCGCGCAGGCAGAAGGCGGGCGTCAGCATCCGCTCGGCGGTCACGCATCCGCCGGCGTTGTCCTTCAGGATCCAGCGGCCGCGGTCGTCGTTCAGCACCGAGACGTCGGCGAGGGCGCCCGGGGCGAGCGTGCCGATTTCGCCCTCCAGCGCGAGCAGTTCGGCACAATTCGTGCTCACCATCGCCACGATATCGGGCAACCCCACGCCGAGGGCCAGCAGCTCGGTCATGGCGAAGGTCAGGTTGAACTTCTCGGCACCGGCGATTATGTGCTCTTCGTCCGAATGCGCCTCGGGCGCGCCGGGGGGCGGCGGCACCTCGGTGTTGTAGCCGTGCAAGTTGGCGCCCAGCGTGTCGGGCAGAATGTCCGCGTCCAGCACCCGTTTGGCGATCTCGAGGCTGAAGTGCGAGCCGTGTCCGACGTCGGTCTTGACACCCTTGGCCAGCGCCACGGCCAGCGCTGGATGGAGCTTGCCGTCCAGGTCGGTGAAACCGCCCGGATGGCGCGTGAAGGGATGCGCCAGCACGTCGCCCGGATCCAGCAGCTCGACGACGGCGGGCAGAATGGCGTCGACGTCCCAGACCTCGCTCGGCCTCTCCGGCGTCGGCCAAAGCTGGCCGAAATGGAGGTAGAGCGGGAGCTCGAGGTCGTGGCTGATCCGCTTCGACAGGCGGATCACCTCGATCCCCCAGCGCTGGAAGCCGCCGATCTCGGCATGTGCCTTGATGCCCTTCACCAGGTCGCGATTGGCCTCCGCCACCCGCACGGTCTGCTCGACGTCGACGCCGCTGGGTCCGTAGAGATCGGGGTAGTAATGGCCTTCCAGGCCGCCGACCACATAGGCCGAGATGAAGGCGAGGACGCGGCTTCGGGCCGGCTCGGCGATAAAATGGCGAAAGCCGGGAAAGGTCATGCAGCTCGGTCCGCCCTGATCGACCACGGTCGTAACGCCGGAATGCACGCCCACCATGTCGGCCTCGAGGCCGAAGCGGCCGCTGACATGGCGGTAGACGTGGGCATGGCTGTCGATCATTCCCGGAATGACCAGCTTGCCCCGAACGTCGACGACCTCGCCCGCGCCATCGCTCGCGATGGTCTCGGCCACCCGGGCGATACGCCCGTCGGCGACGGCGACGTCCATCACGCGATCGAGGCCGCTGGCCGGGTCGATCACATGCCCGCCCTCGAGCAAGAGTTGAATTTCCGCCGTCATCTCATTTCTCCCGCGTCCGAAGTGTCGATGCGATCGGCCGTCGTGCCCATGGCTGACGCCGGCCGAGATCCTTGCATGATGTCGCCAAAGCGGCCGCGCCAGAAGAGATTTTTCGCACGCTCCGGTTCCCTTCGCCGCGAGGCTCAGGCCGCCAGCACCGCCTCGAAGGCTCGAGCGATCGCGAACAACGCCTCGTCCCCGCCGTGCTTTCCCGTCAGCATCAAGCCGACCGGTGCCGCGCCCGGCGCGTGGACGGGGAGCGAGATCGAACAGAGATCGAGGAAATTGGCGAGGCTGGGATTGCGCAGCATCGCCAGATTGATCCGGGCGTAGTCCGCGTCGTCCTCGAGTTCGGCCAGCCTCGGCGCGATCATCGGCACCGTCGGACAGGCCAGCACGTCGAGGGCCGCCGTCGCCTCGGCGATGGCCTCGCTCATCTCTCGGCGCGCGATCAGCAGGTCGATATAGTCCGCCGCCAATTGTTCCTCGCCCCTGGCGATGCGGCTGGCGACGCGGGGGTCGTAAGCCGCGGCCTCGCGCGCCAGATGATCGCGGTGGACATGATAGGCCTCCGCCGCCGCCAGGCCGCCCTTGGCGTTGATTGCGGGCAGTCGGTCGAGCTCGGGCAAGGCGACGTCCTCGATCCGGGCGCCCGCCGCGCTCAGCCTCGCCAGCGCGCGAGCAAAATCCCGGGCGACGGCCGCGTCCCAATCTTCCGTCACGTAGTTGGCAATGACCCCGACCCGCACGCCGCCGGCCGCCCTCTCGGCCACGACGTCGGCGCCGGACCCTGAAATGATGCCGTCGACGGCGGCGACGCAGCCGACCGAAGGCGCGAGCGAGCCGATCGAATCGAGACTGAAGGAGAGCGGCGTGACGCCCTCCAGCGGCACCCGCTTCGCCGTGGGCTTGTAGCCGGTCAGCCCGCAGAGCGCGGTGGGAATGCGGCACGACCCGCCGGTGTCGGTGCCCATGCCGGCGGCGGCCATGCCGTCGGTCACCGAGATCGCGGCGCCCGAGGACGAGCCGCCCGGGATTCGGGCCCCCTCCCGGTCATGGGGGTTCAGCGGCGTGCCGTGGTGGGGGTTCAAGCCGACGCCGGAATAGGCGAACTCCGTCATGTTGGTGCGACCGACGAAGACGAAGCCGGCGGCGCGCAGGCGGGCGACGACCGGGCAATCGCGTTCCGCCGGCGGATTGTCGCGAAAGATCCGCGAGCCCGCCCCGGTGACCTCGCCTTCCATGTCGAAGAGATCCTTGATCGAGATCGGAATGCCGTGCCAGCGCGAGCGGGCGCGGCCCTCGGCCCGGGCGGAATCGGCTTGGTCCGCCGCCGCCCGCGCCGCGTCGGCCCGAAGGGCCACGAACACCCGTTTCCCCTCGCCGCGCGGATCCTCGGCTGCCGCCAAGCAGCGCTCCACCAGCTCGCGGCTCGTGACCCGGCCGGCGCCCAGGTCGTCGGATAGTTCTCGCAGCGTCTGCATACTCTCGCCCGTCGTCGCTCGTCCAGGCGCGAGTATACCGGGCCCGATGGCCCACCGCGCGCGCGATTGCGCGCCGGGCGGCGAAGCTGCCATGATGGCCAGGACGGGTGGTGGCGGCCCGGAGGCAGGGGAGGAGAAGTCTCGGCATGGAACTTTCGGACCAGACGGCGCGCGAATTCTACCAAGACATCAAGGCCAATCCGAACCGGGCCCGCTTCGGTTTCGGGCGCAAGGCCGCGATCGTCAATGTCGACCTGCAGAAGGCCTATACCTGCGTCGAGGAATTCAAGACCGCTTACGAAACCGATTCCCATCAGCTCGACTACGTCAACCAGATCTCCAACGCGGCGCGCGAGAAGCACCTGCCGGTGGTCTGGACGCGGGTCGGCTACGGTGAGAACGCCGAGGACTGCGGCGTTTGGGGCACCCGCACCGACACCCCCGATTCGCTTCAGAACATCAAAATCGGCGCCCGCCGGCACGAATTCGACGACCGCCTTGAGATCGAGGAGGCGCACGATCTGGTCTACACCAAGCGCATGCCGTCGGCCTTCTTCGAGACATCCCTGGCCTCGTTCCTGGTCTTCCATCGCGTCGACACGGTGATCGTCACCGGCGGCTCGACGTCTGGATGCGTGCGGGCGACCGTGGTCGACAGCCTGGCGCACGGCTACCGCACGATCGTTCCCGAGGAGTGCGTCGCCGACAAGCACGAGATCCCGCACTTCGCCAACCTGGCGGACATGATGCTGAAATATGCCGATGTCGTGCCGGTCGCCGACGTGATCGACTACCTGGCCGACTACCGGCCCTCCAACGCGTGAGGCGGCCCGTGCGGCGGGATCCCGGGCTCTACGACTACACGGCGGAGAACGATCGGCCGATCGTGCGCTGGCCGAACGGCGCGCGCGTCGCCTTCTGGGTGGCGCCCAACCTGGAATTCTACGAGTTCGAGCCTCCCGACAGCCCGCTCCGCAAGCCGTGGCCCCGCCCGGTGCCCGACGTCTTGGCCTATTCGCATCGCGATTACGGCAACCGCGTCGGCCACTGGCGCATGATGGAGGTCATGGACCGTTGCGGCGTGCGTGGCAGCGTCTCGCTGAACGTCGCCGTGTGCGAGCATCACCCCGAGATCGTCGAGGCCATGGTGAAACGCGATTGGGAGTTGATGAGCCACGGCATCTACAACACCCGCTACACCTACGCCATGAGCGAGGCCCAGGAGCGGGAGATGATCGAGGACGTCATCCGGACCATCGCCGAGCATTCCGGCCAACGGGTGGCCGGCTGGCTGTCGCCGGCCCTGACCAACACCGAGCGCACCATGGAGCTGTTGGCGGAATACGGCATCAAGTACACCTGCGACCTGTTCCATGACGACCAGCCGCAGCCGGTGCGGACGACGCGCGGCCGGCTGATCAGCGTGCCCTATTCGCTGGAGATGAACGACACGGTGGTGTTGCTCTTCAACGCCGGTTCGCCCCGCTACTACGCCGAGATTCTGAAACGCCAGTTCGACCAGCTCTACGAGGAAGGGGCGGAGAACGGCAAGGTGATGTGCATCCCGCTCCACCCCTTCCTGATCGGACAGCCGCATCGCATCGGTCCCTTCGCCGAGGCGCTGGAATACATCACCGGGCACGACGAGGTCTGGATCACCACCGGGCGGGAAATCGCCGAGTGGTATGACGCGCATTACTACGACGCGGCCCTCGCCTTCGCGCGCGCCCGTGGGGGGGCGTGACGATCATGGATCTGCCCGCGGACTATCTGCGCTATCCCCGCCGGATGCGCGGCATGGACCATGACCGCTACGACTGGTCGATCCTGCCGCGCCGCGACCCGGTCGTCTGGCCGGGCGGCGCCCGGCTGGCGCTTTGGGTGGTGGTGGCGCTGGAATGGTTCCCGCTCGATATGACGGGAAAACCGTTTCTGCTGCCGGGCGGTTTCACCCGGCCCTATCCCGACTATTGGAACTACACGACCCGCGACTATGGCAACCGGATCGGCATTTTCAGGGTGATGCGGGTGCTCGACGACCTCGCCATCCCAGCCTCGGCGGCAATGAACTCGGCCTTGGCGGAGCGCCATCCGAGCCTGGTCGAGGAGATCGTCCGGCGGAAATGGGAGATCATCGCCCACGGCGTCGACATGAGCCGGCCGCTCCATGGCGCCATGGATGGAGCCGAGGAAGCGGCGCTGGTGGAAGAATCGGTGACGGTGTTGCGCCGCCTCTCCGGCCAGCCAGTCAACGGCTGGCTGTCGCCGGGCCGCTCGGAATCGCTGGACACGCCCGACATCGTCGCACGCCACGCCATCAGGTACCTTTGCGATTGGGCCAACGACGACATGCCCTACGCCATGCGGACGGCGGCGGGCCGGCTCCACGCCATGCCGCACGGCCACGAGCTGGACGATCACCTGATTCTGGTCCGCGACCACCACGGAGAGGACTCGTTCTGCCGCCAGATCGTCGATCAATTCGATGCTCTCTACCGGGAGGCGGAGTCCGACGGCGGGCGCATCCTGGCGATCAGCCTGCATCCCTGGGTGATCGGCCAGGCGTTCCGCATCGCCTCGCTGCGCGCGGCGCTGGAGCACGTCATGGCGCACGACGGCGTGTGGGCGGCGACGGGGACGGAAATACTGGACGCCTTCGAGGCGCGGGGCGCGACCCGGGAGACGTAGAAGCGAGGCGCGGGCACGGAGACTGGGTTCCGGCCGGTCGCGGAGACCATCATCTAGGACGCCGAGGTCGCCATGCAGGCGGCGCTTCAGGGCCGAGGCGTGGCGCGCGGCGTGGCACCCACCACCGGCTGGGCGATGAAGGCGATGACGCTCGCCTCGCCCAACGCCTCGATCTTGGTCTCCAGCTCGTCGGCGACGCGCAGGCCGTGGGCCACCTCGCTCTCGCCGGCCTGCTTGAAGCGGTAGGGAAAGCGGGCTGAGATGTGGTGCGCCGCAATCAACAGCGGCTCGTCGGTGCAATTCATTTTTTTGGAAAGCTCTTCGCCTCGCGCTAGCTGCGAGTTTAGAATGCCTCGTGGTCCACCTAGTAGGAGGCGCGATTGGGCATCCGCGATGTCCATCTGGCCATCGTCATGTTGGCGATCGTCGGATCGGCGGCTGTCTTGGCCTCGCCGTGCTGGGCAGAACAAGACGCCGACCCGGTTCGTCGAGTTCAGGAACGTCTGATCGGAGCTGGATATAGGCCGGGTCCGACGGGTGACGTTATGCAGCCTCGGACAGGTAAAGACCTATGTGCCCTCCAAAGTAAGGAGGGTATGCCGCCGCACGGCAATGTCGACGTTTGGACAAAGCGGTACCTCGTCGTCGCGGCGCGATCCGCGTCAAGGGCCTGGCCTACCCCAGGTTCGGGTGAAGTGTCACTGGCATTGCGACGGATACAGCAGCAGTTGGCACTGTTGGGCCATGATCCGGGACCGGCCAACGGCATGTTGGGCCTCAAGACGCGTAGTGCGATCCGACGCTTCCAAGAGAGTCAAGGCTTGCCGCCGACAGGTGAGCCGGACGATTTGACGAGGGCCGCCCTGGCTTCCAAAGCGGGCAAGGCATCGTCGCGTAGGGTAGGTGCCGCGTCGGGAGAAGTGTCGATTTGGACATACCAGGCGCAGAAGAAGCTGAAGTCGCTTGGCTACGATCCGGGAGCGATCAACGGTGTCATGTCTCGGAAGACACGAGCAGCGCTGATCAGGTTCCAAGAAGTTTCAGGCCTCAAGTCGTCCGGTGACATCGATTCGGCGACGAGAGCGGCGCTGGACGGGGCGGAACCGATCGCGCTGCCGCTTTCCACTGGCGGAGCCGAAGGACAGGTCGCAAGGATGCCGACCGACGATGCCGCCCCCGTCGACGTCGCGGCGACGCCGCCCGGGTCTGCCGTGCCGTCGATCACGCCGGATGCGACAACGGCGTCGTCGGTGGCGGTTTCGCCAGCACCGACGACATCGGGGCGGGCGGTTCAATCGTCAGGCGAACGCGCCGCGCCTGGTTCCGAGTCGAGTGGTGACGAGGGCGGCGGTGGTGGCGCGGCGATCTGGTTGTTGTTGGGCGTTGGTGCGCTCCTGCTGTGGTTTTATCGCCGGCGTCGAAAGCGGCGTCGCGCCACGGCCCCGCGAGTAACGAGGTCTAAACCCGAATCCCTTGCCCGAACCTCCGAGCCCACGGCGACCAACGCGAAATCCACAACCTGCGCGCCGGCGCCAGAGTAACGAGGTCTAAACCCGAATCCCTTGCCCGAACCTCCGAGCCCACGGCGACCAACGCGAAATCCACAACCTGCGCGCCGGCGCCTCGGGGGGATCTCTGGGTTCCTGCGGGAAAATCCGCCAAAGTGGCCGGACTCCAGATCGGTGGCATGGTCTACGTCGGTCGCGGCTTGGATACGGACCGCCTGGCTCGGGTCGAAAACTGCTTGATCGACCCTTCGCTCCCCGTCGCCAAGGGGCAGGCAGATAGTGGCGGTGAGTACATGCCGTACTGGCCCAGCTATTCGGACATCTCCCCGTCTTCGAGACTTGCATATCTCCAGTGGCTCGCCTCGGGGCGTTCGTCTCCAGACGTCTCTATCGGCTATGTCTTTCTCTACTTCTATGGGTTGGAACGTCGCCTACTGCTAGACCGGCCGAGCGAGGACGAATGCCGCGCGTTGATAGCCGAAGTTGAAAGGCTGCGCGGGATCTATGGGAGCAGTCGATCATTCAAACGCTATTCCGAGGCGTTGTTGGGCGCTGCGGAGGTGCTCAGACCCGAGGGCGCGATCACCAGGCCGAATTCCGAAGCGCTATTGAACCGCACGGACTGGGAACCGCCGTTATCGTTACTTCTCGATCTGGGCAAAACGATCCTCTCGGGTCGACCCTTGGACGGTCAACAGCTCTTTTGCTGGTGGCTCGCCGACCCCGACACGCGCTTCCGTACACCGGCCCGCCGTGCCTTCCAGGGATTCGAAATGCTTTTTCAATCGCGGTTCGCGCGGGAACATCCGAATGGGCTGTCTATTAAAACGCCAAAGTCGCGATTGAAGCACGTCTATCGATCGGCCAGCGGTTCGTTCGAGAGGAATTTCGCGGATGAACTGAACTGGTGCTCCGACGTATCTCGGCTAAAGAAGCCGCTGAAAACGGCGGCCGAGATCGCCGAAACCTGCATGAACGACCTCGACTCATATAGCCGTTATCTCGGCCGCAAACCGGAGGGCCGCGACACCATAGAGGCGCACGCATTGTTGCCCGCCGAACTTGCCGCCATGCTGCCGAACACGGAATTGCAGGCGCTCCGGGCCTGGGTCGATCGATGTATAGCGGATGCCGACGGTCTGGTCCGCGTCGAGCAGGTGCTGGAGCGATTGGAAGGGGAACAACCGCTAAAGGTCGGCAAAAGGTCGTTGGTCGGCGCGGCGGATGTGCTCGCGCGTGTCGGAATTGGCTTGGCGCCCGATCCGCGGTTCGCGATTCGGGCGCCTAAGCTCGGCGAACCGGTCGTTCTCTTCGAGCTGCCCGAGGAAACGACGACGTTGGAGGACGTCGGTCCGGGTTACGCGAGCGCGGTGCTCTCACTCGCCCTCGGTACGTATATCGCGCATGCGGACGGCATCGTCTCGGAAATCGAGCGGGAGCGTCTCGCGGCACAGATCGACCGTATGGAGATTCTGTCGAAGGGCGAGCGGGCGAGGCTGCACGCGAATCTGCAATGGATGATAGCGGTACCGCCGACCTTGGCGCCGGTACGCAAGCGACTGTCCAGACTGCCCGAAGAGCAGAAGCACGAACTCGGTCGCATCGCCATCGCCATCGCCGGCGCCGACGGGGTGGTCGATCCGGCCGAGGTCGATGCGTTGCTCAAGCTGTACCGCGTCATGGGACTGCCGCAAGACGAGATCTTTGGCGACCTGCACGCGATGGCTTCGGCCCCCGCCGAAGAGCCGGTGACGGTTCTGAAATCCTCGGGACATTCGTCTGGCTATGCGATTCCCGAACCGAAGGGGACGGGGGGCCCGGGACCAACGGGAACGGTGCAGCTCGACCTGGCTCTCGTCCAGAAGACCATGGAAGATACGAACCTGGTCTCGGCCGTGCTGTCCGAGGTTTTCGTAGCCGACATACTGGAAGAGGAATCGGAACAGGAGGCCGACGACGGCGACGCGGAAGCGACGAAACTCGATGGTCTCGACGCTTCTCACAGGGCACTCCTCGAAGAGCTGCTGACCCGGACGTCGTGGAACGCGATCGACTTCGCCAAGCTGGCCGGACATTTCGGATTGATGAGCGGACGGTGGAACGCTCGACTTCGACGCTGAACGACGGTGCGCTGGGCCTTCGAGACCTTTGACGAGCCGCTGTTGGAGGAAGACGACGAGTTGACGGTCAGCACCGCGATCGTCGAGTTCCTGACATACCCGACGAGGAGGGAACCAGATGACGCGACCCAACATCAGACCGCGTGAACGTGACGTCATCCTACAAGCACTCCGGGCCGGTGTCGTTCCGAAGCTCGGCCTCAGACACATCCAAGTCGGGCGAGCACGCGAAGTCCATGAGATGGTCCGAGACATGGAGCGCATCGACGATGCGGGCGCCACGATCCGTTTCGTCATCGGTGAATATGGCTCGGGCAAGACGTTCTTCCTGAATCTTGTGCGGCTAATCGCGCTGGAAAAGGGGATGGTCGTCATGTCGGCCGATTTGGCGCCGGACAGACGGCTGCATGCGAGCGGTGGTCAGGCTCGGTCGCTCTTCGCGGAAATGACCCGCAATCTCGCGACGCGTTCGAAGCCCGATGGCGGCGCGCTACCCAGTGTCGTCGAGCGCTTCGTCACCCAGGCCATTCGAGAAGCCGGTGACGACGACGTGCAAGAGGTCATCCGCGCGAAGCTGGCGCACCTGGAGGAACTGGTCGGCGGCTACGAATTCGCCTCCGTGATCGCCAGATACTGGCAGGGACACGAGGAAGGCAACGAGCAACTGAAATTGGATGCCTTGCGCTGGCTTCGGGCCGAGTTTGCCACGCGTACCGATGCCCGCAACGCGCTCGGCGTGCGCACCATCATCGACGACCGGAGCGTCTACGATCACTTGAAGCTGTTCTCGGCCTTCGTCCGCCAAGCCGGCTATCGCGGTCTCGTCATCGTGATCGATGAGCTCGTCAACCTCTATAAGCTCTCGAACAGTCAAGCGCGGAACGCCAACTATGAACAGATCTTGCGAATCCTCAACGACGTCTTGCAGGGCACCGCTTCCCACCTCGGTTTTCTGCTCGGGGGCACGCCGGAATTCCTGATGGACACGCGGCGCGGTCTCTACAGCTATCAAGCGCTGCAATCGAGGTTGGCGGAAAACACCTTTGCTCGCGACGGATTGGTCGACCTCTCCGGCCCCATTGTCCGATTACAGAACCTTTCGCCGGAGGATCTTTACGTTCTCCTCACCAATGTCAGGAACGTTTTTGCGGGAGGAGAGGACGCCGAAACCAGCGTACCGGACGATGCGTTGAAGGCTTTTATGACACATTGCTCCGAGCACATCGGTGATGCTTATTTTCGAACGCCGAGGAATACGGTCACGGCATTCGTAAACTTGCTGTCGGTTATCGAGCAGAACCCAGGCACTGACTGGCAACAACTAATCGGCGATGTCGACATCGGCCATGACATGGGTGATGATTTGAGCGATATCGTCGATCATGAAGGCGAACGGGAACCGACGTCGAGCGATGACGAGCTCACCTCCTTCAAACTCCGCTGACCTCGATCGCGATAACGTGGCACGGACCTCTTCCAGTTTCGAGCTGTTGGCGCCACCGATCCAACAATGGATATGGCGACAGCGGTGGCGTGACCTCAGAGATATCCAAGAGCGCTCGATACCCGTCCTCTTGCGGGAGGACACGGACGTCATAATTTCGGCCGCCACCGCTGGTGGAAAGACCGAAGCCGCCTTTTTGCCGTTGCTGTCCAGAGTCGTGACTTCGGAACGCTCCCGTCAAGGCTTCGACCTCCTCTACGTGAGCCCGTTGAAAGCGCTCATCAACGACCAATTCCGCCGCCTCGACGAGCTTTGCGAGATCATCGAGGTGCCGGTGCACCGATGGCATGGCGACGTCTCGGCGAGCGCGAAGGCAAAGGCACGGAAAAATCCGGCCGGGGTGCTGTTGATCACGCCGGAATCGCTGGAGGCGATTTTCGTGCGTCGCGGCTTGGAGGTGCCTGGCCTCTTCGGCGGGCTCGACGCCGTCGTCATCGATGAATTGCATGCCATGCTGGGCACCGAACGTGGCGTTCACCTCAGATCGTTGCTTTGCCGTATCGAGACCACCACCGGGCGTCGGGTGCGACGCATCGGTCTCTCCGCGACTCTCGGTGACATGGCGTTGGCGGCGGCTTTTCTGCGGCCGGAGGCGCCGGACGACGCCGAAATTCTAAAAAGCGCGTCCGGGGAGCAGGAACTAAAGCTGCAGCTCAGAGGTTACGTCGTCCGCAGGCACCCGAAGGGCACGAACGGGGTCCAGCGGCGCGATGCCGGAGAGACCGAAGACGGGGAAGCCGACGAGGCGACGGAGCGTGCCATCGCCAAGCATCTGTTCGAACACCTACGGGGATCGCAGAACCTGATCTTCGCCGGATCGCGTGGGAACGTGGAACTCTATGCCGATCGGTTGAGGCGGATGTCCGAGGCGGCGCGTTTACCCAACGAGTTCCACGCCCACCATGCCAACTTGGCCCGAGATCATCGTGAGTTCGTGGAGGCCCGGCTCAAGAGTGCCGAGGAACCGACGACCGCCGTCTGCACTTCCACGTTGGAACTCGGCATAGACATCGGCGAAGTGGCGGGTGTCGCCCAGATTGGCCCGCCTTACTCCGTCGCGAGCATGCGCCAACGACTCGGACGTTCCGGCCGTCGCGCCGACATTCCCGCGACCATGCGGGCTTACGTCCAGGAAGATGAGATCGACGCGAGGAGCGATTCGCTCGACGCCCTGCGCCTACGGATGGTGCAGACCGTGGCCATGATCGACCTCCTGATCGACGGCTGGTGCGAGCCCCCGGTTAGGCAGGCGCTGCACCTTTCGACCTTCGTGCATCAGGTCCTATCGGTCATCGCGGAACGGAACGGTGCCACGCCGAGAACACTCTTCGATCTCCTATGTACCCGTGGCGCCTTTCAGGCGATCGATCAACCGCTCTTTCTCGATGTTCTTCGCTGCATCGGCAATGCGGACGTCGCGTTGATCGAGCAGTCGCCGGATGGCACGCTTTTGCTGGGCGCCGTCGGCGAGCGCTTGGTCGAGCACTACGGCTTCTATGCCGTGTTCTTGTCACCCCAGGAATATAGGGTCGTGGTGGAAGGACGGCCTCTCGGAACGCTGCCGATTACCTTTGTGGTGATCGCCGACATGACCATTATATTTTCCGGTCGACGTTGGCGCGTACTCGATGTGGACGACAAAGCGAAAGTCATCGACGTGACGCCCGATCCAACCGGCCACGCGCCCAGGTTCGGAGGCGACGCGGGGGACGTGCACGATTGCGTCGCGAAAAAGATGTTCGCGGTTTACCAAGGTGAAGTCGTCCCACCCTATCTGGACGCGACGGCCCGCGAGTTACTGTCGGAAGGCCGCGCGACCTTCCAGCGCATGGGTCTCGATGATGCTTCCATGGTTTCGTTGGATCAGCAACGGAGTTTGCTCTTCCCCTGGCACGGTACCGTGGCGATCGAGACCCTGACCTTGGCGTTGGTCGCGGCCGGACTGAAGGCCGCGCCACGCAAACATATCGCGATCGAGGTGGAGGCCGGCCCTCAGGACGTTTCGAAAGTCTTGTTCGAACTATCGAACGGGCCCGTGCCGTTTTCGATCGAACTCGCCGCGCATGTGCGCAATCTGGAGCGGGAAAAATACCACGTGTACTTGAATCGGCGTCTGTTGCAATTGGACGTGGCTTCGGGTCGAATACGGCCTGAAATCGTCCCGAATTTGGCGGTACGGCTCCAGTCCGGTCTCCCGTCGGCAGAATGAATTTACCGGCCAGCTTCCTTTGCCGTCAGACTTATGCGTTATGAGGTGCGGAGAATTCGGCTTATCGCCCGGACTTTGGCAAGTGATGTGCGTCGAGCTTCGTAATTTCCGGCTGGTGTCTCGATCCCCCCGACTGAACCACCCGCTCGCCCCTCTCGACCCCCGGGCGAAATCGTCCGATCATGGCCCCCTAGGACCCGCCGAGGAGGACACGCCGCACCATGATCCGTGATCCGTGGCTCGAGTCTTACGCGCCCGGCGTCGACTGGCATGCTCCGCTGACGCCGACGACCCTGCCAGCGATGTTCCAGGAGGCCACCCGGCGCTTCGCCGACCGGCCGGCGATGGACTTCCTCGGCCGGCGCTGGCGCTACGGCGATCTCGCCGCCATGGTCGAGCGCGCGACGAGAGGCTTCCAGGAGATCGGCGTCGGCCCCGGCGTCAAGGTCGGCCTCTTCCTCCCCAACTGCCCGCAGTTCATCACCGCCTATTACGCCGCCCTCTCGGCCGGCGCCACCGTGGTCAACTACAGCCCCCTCTACGCCAAGGCCGAACTCCGCCACCAGATCGAGGACAGCGAGACCGAGGTCATGGTGACCCTAGATCTCGCCCCGCTCTATCCCAAGATGGCCGAACTGCTGGACGACACACCGCTGGAAAAGCTCGTGGTCGGCTCGCTCCCCGAGGTCCTGCCGTTCCCGAAGAACAAGCTCTTCCCGCTGCTCAAGCGGAAGGAGATCGCCCCTGTCGCCTGGGACCGGCGTTGCATGCCCTTCAGCCAGTTGATGCGGAACGAGGGGCGCCCAGGCGCGGTCGAGATCGCTTCGGGAGACCTCGCCGTGCTGCAATACACTGGCGGCACGACCGGTGTCTCCAAGGGGGCGATGCTGAGCCACGCCAACCTGACCCAGAACGTCCAGCAGACCGCGCTCTGGCTGCCCGACCGCAAGCTCGGCGAGGAGCGGATGATGGGCGTGCTGCCGTTCTTCCACGTCTTCGCCATGACCGTGGTGATGAACCTCTCGATCCACATCGGCGCCGAGATCGTCATGCATCCCCGCTTCGTGCTGGCCGACGTGCTGCGCGACATTCCGAGGAAGAAGCCGACCCTGATGCCGGGCGTGCCGACCATGTTCCGGGCGATCGCCGATCACCCGGATGCCGCCCGGCTCGACCTCTCCTCGATTCGGGCCTGCATGTCGGGAGGCGCGCCGCTGCCGGTCGAGACCAAGAAGCGCTTCGAGGCGCTGACCGGCGCCGTGGTCTTCGAGGGCTATGGGCTGAGCGAGACGGCGCCGGTCTGTTCCTGCAATCCGGTCGGGGGGGAGAACCGGCCGGGCTCGATCGGCCAGCCGGTGCCGGGGACGCGGATCACCATCACCGACCGGGATGATCCCAGCCACGAGCTGCCGCTGGGCGAGGCGGGCGAGATCCGGATCGAGGGACCGCAGGTCATGCTCGGCTACTGGAAGCGGCCGGAGGCGACGGCCGAGGCGCTGCTGGACGGCCGGCTCAGGACCGGCGACGTCGGCTATATCGACGCGCAGGGCTACGTCCACGTCATCGACCGGATCAAGGATCTGATCCTGGTCGGCGGCTTCAACGTCTATCCCCGCCACGTCGAGGAGGCGATCCATCGCCACCCCGAGGTCGCCGAGGTGACGGTGATCGGCGTGCCGGACGACTATGCCGGCGAGCGGGTGAAGGCGTTCGTGAAGCTCCGCGAGGCGGCGAGGGTGGACGCGGCGGGCCTGATCGCCTTCCTCCAGGACCAACTCGGCCGGCACGAAATCCCGCGCGAGATCGAGTTCCGCGACGAGTTGCCGAAGACCATGATCGGCAAGCTCTCGAAAAAGGAGCTGGTGGCGGAGGAACTCGCGAAGCGGGCGAGTGATGCCGATAGCAAAAAATCTTGACCGCCCCGTTGCCCCGGCTCAACCACCCCCAGGGTACCATTCGCGAGCGGTTTGGCCGGGGGAGAAGGCCGGCGGAGCGGAGCGGGGCGGCCGCGGACAGCGCCTCCAGCGTATCAAGACGAACGGCGGCGCTCGAAGAAGGGGGCGATCATTCGTCGCGGTTCGTCCGTCGCGAAGGCCGCCACCAGCGATTCGATCCCGGCCTGGATCGCCTCGTCGAGCGGGCGCCTTTCCCACTCCGCGATCAGCGCCTTCTGCAGCCGCACCGCGCGCGGCCCGGCGGCCAGCAGGTCGTCGATCCAGCGCGCCGTGCGGGCGTCCAGTTGGCCGGCCGTGGCCACTTCCTCGACCAGCCCCATCGCCAGCGCCTCGGCGGCAGAGTAGTTCCGCGCCAGGAGGACGATCTCCCGCGCCTTGCCCCAGCCGACCAGGCGCGGCAACAGCGCCGCCTCGACCACCGAGGGCAGGCCGACACGGGTCTCCGGCATTGAGAAAATCGCGTGGTCGGCCGCGATCCGCCCATCGCAGGACGCCGCGATTTCCAACCCGGCGCCCAGGCAATAGCCGTTCACCCGCGCCAGCACCGGCACCGGCAGATCGCGGATCGCCCGGCAGACCAAGTGCACCCGGGTAATGAAGGCACGCGCCGTCTCCTGGTTCAGCGCCGCCAACTCGTCGAGGTCGGCACCGCCCATGAACGACCGCTCGCCCGCCCCCGTCAGCACCGCCATGCGAAGATCGTCGTCACGGCCAAGCTCGCGGAAGGCCTCGGCCAGGCGCTCCATGATCGCCGTTGTGAGCGCGTTCAGCTTGCGGCGACGATCGACCGTGACCCAAGCCACGCGACCCTCCGGACGTGCCTCCACCGTGACCTCGACCTTGGCCGTCTCCGTCTCCGTCTTCGTCCCCATGGCCGCCTCCCGCGCCGCCCGTCGATGCGCCGTCGTTCTGCCGCGCCGGGCGGCCTATTGCAAGTCGCCGATCCGACGCCTGCGTGAAATCCCCGGTTTATCTGGACCCGGAGGCCGCCGCCATCACGAAGTCCCCGAAAAATAAGGCCTGGACGTCAGTTTGTAGTATACATTCGAACAGACCCACACTATATCTAGTGATCTCAATAGAGCCGATTCGATTCGGGGAGCGAAAAGGGGCTGAACACATGAGCAGAGCCGTATTCATCGAAAACGTCGCCAAGAAGGGCAAATTGAGCAAGGCCGAAGCGAAACGCGTGGTCGACCTGGTGCTGGGCGAGGTCGAGGCCGGGCTGAAGAAATCGAAAAAGGAAGGCCGCTACACGATCGGCAACTTCGGCACCTTCACCGTCAACAAGCGGCCGGCCCGCAAGGGGCGCAATCCGCGGACCGGCGAGGCGATCAGGATCAAGGCGTCGAAGGTCTTGAAGTTCAAGCCCGCGGCCAAGCTGAAGAAGGCCGCCGGCACCTAACCACGAACCGACACCTCCGACGATTTCGGCGGAACCCGCTTCCCTGGGGAAGCGGGTTCTTCGTTGTGTGCCTGGCATGGCGCTGATCTAGTGTTCCGATCCTAACAAAAGTTTCCCAAAGGGCTTGCGTTCTGCGATTCTGGGGGAATGACGAAGACATTGGCATGCATCTGGCTGTCTCCCGCGGAGCGGGTGACGCTGGAAGGGTTGGTTTCTGGGCGGAACACGCCGCAGAAGCTGGTTTGGCGGGCACGGATAGTGTTGCTGTCGGCTGACGGGATCGGCACGATGACGATCGTCCGGTTGGTCGGCAAAAGTAAGGTGACGGTGTGGCGCTGGCAGGAGCGCTACCTTGCCAAAGGCATCGCCGGACTGCGCCGCGATGCGACGCGACCGGGACGCAAGCCGCCGCTGAGCGCCGAGGTGATCGAGCGGGTTGTGCATAAGACCTTGCACGAGACGCCGGAGGCGGCGACGCATTGGAGCATCCGCAAGATGGCCCGTGCCGTCGGCCTCAGCTACACCAGCGTGCAGCGGATCTGGAAGGCGCACGGCCTCAAGCCGCACCTGGTGAAGACCTTCAAGCTGTCGAATGACGAGCACTTCGTCGAGAAGGTGCGCGATATCGTCGGTCTCTATCTCGATCCGCCGGACAAGGCGCTGGTTCTCTCGGTCGACGAGAAGAGCCAGATCCAGGCGCTCGACCGCACACAGCCCGGCTTGCCGATCAAGAAGGGCCGAGCCGGCACCATGACGCATGACTACAAGCGCCACGGCACGACGACATTGTTCGCCGCGCTCGACGTCGCCACCGGCAAGGTCATCGGCCACTGCATGAAGCGGCACCGCCATCAGGAATGGCTGAAATTCCTGCGCCGTATCGACGCCGAGACGCCCAAGAAGCTCGACCTGCATCTGATCGCCGACAACTACGCCACCCACAAGCATCCCAAGGTCAAGGCGTGGTTGGCAAAACATCCTCGCTTCCATATGCACTTCACTCCGACATCCGCCTCCTGGCTCAGCCAGGTCGAACGCTTCTTCAGCCTGATCACCAGCGATCAAATCCGTTGCGGCGTGTTCAAGAGCGTCGCCGAACTCGAAACAGCCATTCAGAAATACCTCGAGCACCACAATGCCGATCCAAAACCCTTCGTATGGACCGCTTCCGCCACCGCCATACTCGAAAAAGTCGCTCGTGGGCGACAGGCGTTAGAGTCGGTACACTAGGAGATGGAAGTTCTCTACGGGCCGTAACGACCGGAACCGATAGCTGAAGGCAACTGCGTCGCCGCGAGGCGGGGTGGGGAGGAAGCGGGAGGCAAAATCTGGAGCGGACGAACAGAAACCGGATATCAGGCGGCGATGTCCCGCCCAATGTTGAAAAGTGCGAGATAGGCATCGTCTGATCGAGAGGCTACGCGGCCACCTCGATGTCTTCAATGACGGACTTTGCTCCGGCCTTTCTCACCGCCTCCCGCAGGGCGGCGTCAAGGACGGGGAGCTGGCGGTAGGCCTTGAGGCGGCGGAAGGTCTTTTGCGCCTCCAAGAGGCCGGCGGCGGTCCAACGCAGCGCCATCTCGGCGTTGCGCCAGCGCTTGACGTTCCGCTGCACCGTCCGGACGGTGCCGATCGCGTTCTCGATGGCGTTGGTGCAAGCCAGCGAGTGTCGAAGTTGCGGCGGGAGGCCGAGCCGGATCACGGTCAGGATCTCGTCCAGGCCCTCCAGGATCGAGCCCGAGACGCCGGGTGCGTCATGCTCCAGACGGCGGGCGAGGTTGCGCAAGAGCCGTTCGGCCTTGGCCGCGTCGTCCTGCTGCCAGGCCTGCCGCAAGACCTTCCTGACGCCGGCATGGAGGCTCTCGTCCAGCCGGTCCGTGATGTTGCGCCCCTTGTGCACCTGGCAGCGCTGGAGGGCCGCCGCCCGCCCGAAGGTCCGCCGGATCGCCTTCGAGAGCGCCTTGGCGCCGTCGACGATGTAGAGCCGAGGCCGTTCGGGATCGAGACCGCGCTCGATCAGGTTGTCGAGCATGGCTTGCACCGTGGCCGCGTTCTCCGTCGCGCCCTCGGCCAGGCCCAGCACGTGCTTCGCGCCGCCGGTGTCGATGCCGATCGCCGCCACCATCAGGTGATCGCCGACATGGAGCCCGTCGATCTGGAGCACCACGAGATCGAGATCGTCGAGCGGGCTCGCCAGCCAGGCCTTCAGCTTGCTTCGCGTCAACGCCACGAAACGGCGCGAGACCGCCGACTTCGAGGTTGCGTCACCCGATGCCGCCGGCAGATCGCCGCCCGCATCGTCCGGCAGGCGCACCGCGCGGGCATACTTGCGGGTCGAGACGTTGATCACCATCAGATTCATCGCCCAGGCTTGCAAGAGTTCGGGTTCCGACAGCAGCTCCCAACTCGGCAGGCTCATCTCCCGACCCGCGAAGTCCCGCACCCGAGGGCGCTCGACCTTCACTTTGCCGCCGTGGTAGGCGATCTCGCTCCGGGTCGTGCCCCATCGATGGCCCTTGCGCTCGCCCGAGCGGGCGTGGCGCGAACCGCACAAGGCTTCCGCGTCCGCCGACATCATCTCGTTCAAAGACTCGAGGCCCGCCAAAAGGCAGAAGCGATCGACGCTCATGCGCAGATCGTCGAAGGCCTCCGGCATCGATGGCAAGAGCCGACAGGATGGTTCCGAGGAACGGTCGTTGCGTGTAGTCTTGGTCATGGCGTCGTTCTCCTTGATGGAATCAGCACCCAGAGCCTAGCGGCTCCAGGCGGACGACGCCTACTTCAGCTTTTCAACAGAGCCCGGGACATCCCCTATCAGGCCGGTGCGATGGGGTAAGCCAGCAATGGATGGCGAGGCCCGATAGTCGTTCGGACGTCGCATTGGTAAATCCGGCCGCGACCGGAGGAAAGATCAGCGTCTTACCCAGGGAGATCTCCAGCGCTCTCGGGCGATCCGAGTAGCGAACCGGCGACGGGGAGCGATGGCGGTGGAGAAGTCAGCCGAGGCCATAGTAGGGGCCGAGAGGCGCCGAAGGGCCGAATCCGAGTAGCAAGGAGCAGTCTGGATCAACTCGATGAGCGTGGAGCGGCGGCAAGGCGGTGTTTATCAACTGGACCTTTTTGACGAGGCCCTGATGAAGACGCTGCGCCCCGAGGCCTCCGGTGACGGCGGAACCGGAACTGGACCCTGCGAGGAGCCACAAGCGGTCACGGCGTTGGAACAGCAACGAGCCTTGACGCAAGACCTGATGGAACGGGTGGTGAGTTCAGCCAACCTGAGCCAAGCCTACAGGCGGGTGAAGGCGAATAAGGGGTCGGCGGGGGTGGATGGGATGACCATCCTAGACCTACGGCCCTGGCTCGCCGATCACAAGGATACGCTGGTGGCGCAGTTGGCCCGAGGCGGTTATCGGCCACAACCGGTGAAGGGGGTCTCGATTCCCAAGCCGGGGGGCGGGATGCGGCAATTGGGCATCCCGACGGT
Organism: Alphaproteobacteria bacterium; assembly: GCA_965225945.1. GTDB lineage: Bacteria > Pseudomonadota > Alphaproteobacteria > JASLMY01. The sequence continues at coordinate 404,113 of CBDDBZ010000038.1, forward strand.
GCTGGACCGTCTGGTTCAGCAAGCCATCCTGCAAGTCCTTCAGCCAATTCTCGATCCGGCTTTCTCGGGTTCGAGTTTTGGCTTCCGTCCGGGACGGAGCGCCCACGATGCTCTGGCCCAAGCAGGCAAATACGTCGCCGAAGGCCACGGGATCGTGGTCGACCTGGATTTGGAGACGTTCTTCGACCGGGTCAAGCACGACATTCTGATGTCCCGACTGGCTGGGCGCATTGGCGACAAGCGCCTGCTGCGCATCATCCGGCGTTTCCTGCAAGCGGGGATGATGCAAGCCGGCGTCTGCATCCGGCGCCATGAGGGTACGCCGCAAGGCGGCCCGCTGTCGCCGCTGCTGGCCAATCTTCTACTGGACGACCTGGACCAGATGCTGGAGGCGCGGGGCCATCGCTTCTGCCGTTACGCCGACGATGTGAACATCTATGTTCGCAGCCAGGCGGCGGGCGAACGGGTGATGGCCTCGGTGGCCAAATTCCTCCAAGGCAGGTTGCATCTTCAGATCAACCAGGAGAAAAGTGCCGTCGCTCCGGTCTGGGAACGCAGGTTCCTCGGCCACCGACTTTTGCCGGATGGATCGCTCGGCATTGCGCCCCAAAGCCTGCGGCGGGCGAAGCAACGGGTTCGCGAAATCACCCGGCGCAACCGGGGCGTCAGCCTCGCGCGCATGGTCGGCGAGCTGAACAGCTTCCTCGCCGGTTGGGTGACGTATTTCCGCCATGCCCGTTGCGGGAGACAACTACGGCGTCTCGACGGATGGATCCGCCGAAAACTGCGCTGTGTCCGGCTCAAGCAATGCAAGCGCACCAAGGCGCAAGCGGATTTTCTGCGAAGCCTTGGGGTGCCCGAATGGCGGGCATGGATCTTGGCTCTCTCCGGCAAGGGCTGGTGGCGCAAGTCCCTCAGCCCCCAAGCCACCGAGGCCATGACCCTGGCTTGGTTCGACGGCCAGGGGCTCATCCCCCTAGCCGACAGGTTCCGAGCGTTGCAACTAACCGGAAACCGCCATGGTACGTAGTGTACCGACTCTAACGCCTGTCGCCCACGAGCGACTTTTTCGAGTATGGCGGTGGCGGAAGCGGTCCATACGAAGGGTTTTGGATCGGCATTGTGGTGCTCGAGGTATTCCTGAATGGCTGTTTCGAGTTCGGCGACGCTCTTGAACACGCCGCAACGGATTTGATCGCTGGTGATCAGGCCGAAGAAGCGTTCGACCTGGCTGAGCCAGGAGGCGGATGTCGGAGTGAAGTGCATATGGAAGCGAGGATGTTTTGCCAACCACGCCTTGACCTTGGGATGCTTGTGGGTGGCGTAGTTGTCGGCGATCAGATGCAGGTCGAGCTTCTTGGGCGTCTCGGCGTCGATACGGCGCAGGAATTTCAGCCATTCCTGATGGCGGTGCCGCTTCATGCAGTGGCCGATGACCTTGCCGGTGGCGACGTCGAGCGCGGCGAACAATGTCGTCGTGCCGTGGCGCTTGTAGTCATGCGTCATGGTGCCGGCTCGGCCCTTCTTGATCGGCAAGCCGGGCTGTGTGCGGTCGAGCGCCTGGATCTGGCTCTTCTCGTCGACCGAGAGAACCAGCGCCTTGTCCGGCGGATCGAGATAGAGACCGACGATATCGCGCACCTTCTCGACGAAGTGCTCGTCATTCGACAGCTTGAAGGTCTTCACCAGGTGCGGCTTGAGGCCGTGCGCCTTCCAGATCCGCTGCACGCTGGTGTAGCTGAGGCCGACGGCACGGGCCATCTTGCGGATGCTCCAATGCGTCGCCGCCTCCGGCGTCTCGTGCAAGGTCTTATGCACAACCCGCTCGATCACCTCGGCGCTCAGCGGCGGCTTGCGTCCCGGTCGCGTCGCATCGCGGCGCAGTCCGGCGATGCCTTTGGCAAGGTAGCGCTCCTGCCAGCGCCACACCGTCACCTTACTTTTGCCGACCAACCGGACGATCGTCATCGTGCCGATCCCGTCAGCCGACAGCAACACGATCCGTGCCCGCCAAACCAGCTTCTGCGGCGTGTTCCGCCCAGAAACCAACCCTTCCAGCGTCGCCCGCTCCGCGGGAGACAGCCAGATGCATGCCAATGTCTTCGTCATTCCCCCAGAATCGCAGAACGCAAGCCCTTTGGGAAACTTTTGTTAGGATCGGAACAGTAGAACGTATGCCCGGTGGTGTGGGAGGCGGGAACCGCGAGGAACCCGCCTACCCGATTTCGGCCGGACTCGTCCGGGGCCGCCGATTGCGGCACACTGTCGCCGATCGCCGTTTTCCGAGGAGAGTCCGATGGACCGACTATTGCCCCTGGCGGAGCAAATCGCGACGCGTCTGAAGGCGCGGGAAGAGACGGTCGCGGTCGCCGAATCCTCGACCGGCGGCTTGGTCTCGGCGGCGCTGCTGGCGCTTCCCGGCGCGTCGGCCTATTTCCGCGGCGGCGGCGTGATCTATACCGCCCGGGCACGGTGGAGCCTGCTCGACGTCACCGCCGAGGACATGGCGGTGGTCGAGCGCGCCTCGACCGAGCCCTATGCCCGGCTGCTGGCGGCCCGGGTCAAGCACAAGCTGGGTTCGACCTGGGCCCTGGGCGAGACCGGCGCCACGGGGCCGACCGGCAATCGCTACGGCGACGCGCCGGGCCACACCTGCCTCGCGGTCGACGGGCCGGCGAGCTTCTCTCGAACCCTGGAGACCGGATCGGACGACCGGGCCGAGAACATGCGCCGCTTTGCGCTAGCCTTGCTGGAAGGCTTTCTCGAATGCCTGGATCGCGCCTAGGGGCGGTGGAGGTTCTACCCTCGGGCGATGCCTGCAGCGCCGAAATTCGCGGCGTCGACCTCACGCGGCCGTTGGACGAAGCCACGGCGGCGGCGATCTTGCGGGCCCTGGTCGCCCACGGCATGGTGGTGTTTCGCGATCAATCGGTCTCGCCGGCGCGACAGGTCGAGCTGACGGCGCTGCTGGGCGAGGTCGACCTCTACAGCCTCTCGGAATATTGTCTTGGCGAGCAACCCGAGGTGTTGCTGGTCTCCAACATCCAGGAGGACGGGCGCAACATCGGTCTGGCGGATGCTGGCGCCACCTGGCACACCGATTCCTCCTATTTGGCGATTCCGCCCTTCGCGACCCTGCTGCACGCGATCGAGGTGCCGGTCGCGGCCGACGGCCGGGTCCTGGGCGATACCCTTTTCACCAGTGCCGCGGCCGCTTACGACGCACTCGACCTGGCGACCAAGGAACGGTTGGAGCATCTGTACGCCGTCCATTCCTCCACGGCCAAGCATGCCGCGCGGGCCCGCCTCGGCCGTTCCGACCGCAATCCGCCCAAGGCCGAGGAGGCGGCCCGCCTGGCCCCCGTCGCCCACCCGGTGGTGCGCCGCCATCCCATATCGGGCCGGCCGGCACTCTACGTTACCGCCGGCGAATGCATCGCCATTCCGGGGATCGACGAGATGGAGGCCTCGGCGTTGATCGACCGGCTGACGCAACGGATCATCGACCCGATGTTCCACCATCGCCACCAGTGGGAAGCGGGCGATTTCGTCATTTGGGACAACTGCCAGCTACAGCATCTGGCGATCAAGGACTATGACCTGCCGCTCCGTCGCCTGATGCACCGCACCCAGGTCGAAGGCACGAAGCCGATCTGAGGCGCGGGCGTGGCGACGAATAACCCGTTGAGCCGGGGGAGCTGCGCAGCCGGGACTTATGTCGATGGGTGGAAGCGGTCTGCGTCTGCTTCCTCTTCTCCGACCCCGGTCCGTCTCCCGGGGGGCCTCCACCGGGACTTGTGAGGCACCGCTTATACTGCCAAATTGCCGGCGCGCGGCAGGAGCGCGAGTTCCCCGCCGACGCGATAAGCCACGGTACACGATCGGCACGGAGACGGGGCGGTGGCGGAGGTCCGAAGCCAAGTCACGAGCGGCAATCAGCCGCTGCTCGAGGTCCGCAACCTCAAGGTCGAGTTTCCGACCCGGCGCGGCGCCCTGGTCGCCGTCGACGATATCTCCTTCCACATCCAGCCGGGCGAGGTCCTGGGCGTGGTCGGCGAATCCGGCGCCGGCAAGTCGCTGACGGGGGCCGCGATAATCGGCCTGCTGGAGCCGCCGGGGCGGATCGGCGGCGGCGAGATTCTACTGGAGGGCCAGCGCCTCGACACCCTGTCCTACCAGGAAATTCGGCGGATCCGGGGCCGGCGCATCGGCGCAATCTTCCAGGATCCGTTGACCAGCCTCAATCCGCTCTACACCATCGCCCGCCAGCTCGTGGAGACGATCCGGACCCACCTTCCGCTTTCCGAGTAGGCGGCCCGCCGCCGCGCGATCGAGCTGTTGCAAGAGGTCGGCATCCCCAGTGCCGAGGAGCGGATCGACCACTACCCGCACCAGTTCTCGGGCGGCATGCGCCAGCGGGTGGTGATCGCGCTGGCGCTCTGCGCCGAGCCGCGCCTGGTGATCGCCGACGAACCGACGACGGCGCTCGACGTCTCGATCCAGGCGCAGATCATCTCTCTGCTGAAACGACTGTGCAAGGAGCACGGCACGGCGGTGATGCTGGTGACCCACGACATGGGCGTGATCGCCGAGACCGCCGACCGCGTCGCCGTGATGTACGCCGGCCGCATCGCCGAGGTCGGCCCGGTGCAAGAGGTGGTGCGGCGCGGTAAGCATCCCTACACCCACGGCCTCATGGGCTCGATCCCCCACGTCGGCCAGGAAGTCGACGAGCTGACCCAGATCGACGGAGCGATGCCCCGGCTCGACGCGATACCGACCGGCTGCGCCTTCCATCCCCGCTGCGAACGCCGCTTCGATCGTTGCACCCGCGAGCGGCCCGACCTGATTCGGATCGAGGGGGCCGAGGTCGCCTGCCACCTCTACGATTCGGCCGGACGGGAGGCTGCCGAATGAGCGAGAGCGCCCGGACGATGGCCGAGGCCACGGCGCCACTGGTCGACGTCGAGGGGCTGGTGCGCCACTTCGACGTCTCGCCGCCGCTGCTGAATCGGGTGATCGAGGGCAAGGGGCGCTGTGTGGTGAAGGCGGTGGACGGCATCGATTTCCGCATCGGCCGGGGCGAAACCTTCAGCCTCGTGGGCGAGTCGGGTTGCGGCAAGTCGACCGTGGCCCGGCTCGTCGTCGGGCTCTACCAGCCGACGTCGGGCGCCATCCGCTATGACGGGGTGGAGGTCGCCGGCCGGGCCCACGCCCGGGACCGCCGGCGCATGCAGCCCCGCATGCAGATGATCTTCCAGGACCCCTATGCCTCGCTCAATCCACGCTGGCGGGTCGCCCGCATCGTCGCCGAGCCGATCCACGCCCGCCGCCTCGTCTCCGGCAAACGCGAGGTCGCGGCGCGGGTCGGCGAACTGCTGCGCCAAGTGGGGCTCTCGCCGGCCGACGGCGAGAAGTAGCCGCACGAGTTCTCGGGCGGCCAGCGGCAGCGGATCTCGATCGCTCGCGCGCTCGCGGGCGCGCCCGAATTCCTGGTCTGCGACGAGCCGACCTCGGCCCTCGACGTTTCGGTGCAGGCGCAGATCCTAAACCTGATGAAGAACTTGCAAGCCGAGCTGGGCCTCACCTACCTCTTCATCAGCCACGATTTGGCGGTGGTCTATCACGTCTCCACAGTGGTCGGCGTGATGTACCTCGGCCGGCTGGTGGAGTGGGCCGAGACCAAGACGCTCTTCTCCGCCCCGCGCCACCCCTATACCCGGATGCTGCTCGACGCTATTCCCGACCTGGAGATGACCGGCCGGTGGCGGACCCCGGTGGCGGGCGAGGTGCCGAGCCCGATCAACCCGCCACCCGGCTGCCCCTTCCACCCCCGCTGTCCCCACGCCGAGGACCGCTGCCGATCCGAGCCCCCCCGCGCGCGGCCCGCCGGCGACAGCCAAGTCGCCTGCCACGCGGTGGAGGAAGGGCGGATCTGAACCAGCCGCCATGAATGGCGCCTTCCCGGCCGCTCCGAGCGGCTGTCCCAAAAAGGTGCGTTCCGGCCGGGAAACGTCGATCGTCGGACCTGGTCACGCCGGGGTTCAGGCGACGTCGCGGGCCACCTCGTCGGCGGAGGCGCGGCGGTCGTGGCGCGGCGAATGGCCGTAGGCCACGCGGTCCCGACCGTCTGTTTAGAACCGCTTCGACAACCCAGCGGCCTTAAGAATACCGTTGGCGGTATGGCGGGATTTTATCTTGCCGTCGACGGTGATGTTTCGGTTGGTGATAGGGCTCCGCTAGATGTCGTGGTCGCCTTTACCGTGGCGGACGAAGTAGCAGCCGTTCTCGCGTAGTAACTTGCGAACCTCCGGCGCTCAATCACTCATCGGTCGCGTAGGCGGATCGTCGAAAATTGGTGCGACATCAGCACCATCGGAATCTCCGACAGGGCGTCGTATTCGCTCTCCTGGCCCGCCAGGAGATCCGGGATCATGTTTTCGAGTTTGGCCTGAAGTTCGGGGAGGGTTTCCGCCTCGGTGACGAGGCCGGGAAGGTCGCTGCTCTCGGCCACCCAGACTTCGGCTTCGCCATCCCATTTGGCATGGACAATGATCGCGGCGTTGCGCATGACGACAGTCCCCTTGGGCGCCCTGACCGGCTGTCCCAATTAGGTGCGATCAGGTCGGGAAATGTCAATCGTCGGACCTGGCCACGCCGGGGTTCAGGCGACGTCGCGGGCCACCTCGTCGGCGGAGGCGCGGCGGTCGTGGCGCGGCGAATGGCCGTAGGCCGCGCGGTAGAGCTGGCTGAAATAGGTCGGCGAAGAAAAGCCGCAGGCGAAGGCGATTTCGGCGATGCGGAGGTTCGTCTGCTCCACCAAGCGCCGCGCCGTCTTCAGCCGGATGCTCATGTAATAGTGCCCGAGCGTGGTGCCGAGATGGCGGCGGAACAATCGTTCCAACTGGCGTTTGGAGAGGCCGACCGCCAACGCCAGTTCCGGCGGGCGAAGCGGCACTTCGACGTTGGAATCCATCAGCGCCACGCATTTCACCAGCTTCGGATGGACCGAGCCGAGCCGGTTCGCCAAGGCCATCCGCTGCGGTTCGGTCGGCGCGCGCACCCGCTCCAAGACGAAGACATCGGAAATCTCGGCCGCCAGATCCCAACCGTGCTCCTCGGCGATCAAGGCGAGCGTCATGTCGAGCCCCGCCGTCCCGCCGGCGGCCGAGAAGCGCTTGCCCTCCAACTGATAGAGATCGGTGGTGGCCTCGATCTCGGGAAACGCCTCCAGAAAATCGGGCAGGATCTCCCAGTGCATGGTGCATTGGTGGCCCTGCATCAGGCCCGCCCGCGCCAGTACGAAGGCGCCGGTACAGAGCCCGCCGAGCTTCGCGCCGTGTCGCGCCAGGCGGCGGAGCCAGGCGAAGACCGCCGGCTCCCAGTAAGGCGCCGGTTCGAACGGACCGATCACCATCACGGTGTCGTAGGGACCGGCGTCCCGGATCGATCGGTCCGCGGCTTGCGCCATGCCGTTGCTGGCCTCGACCGGATTGCCGTCGACGCTCACCACCTCCCAACCATAGAGCGGTCGCTCGCGCAGCCTGTTCGAAGCGCGCAAGGCCTCGATCGCCGAGACGAAGGCCAGCATGGAAAACGTCGGTGCCAGGAAAAAGCCTACCCGCCGCTCGGTCTCGCCGGCGAAGACTCCATGCCGCTCTGCCGCCGTCATGTCGCCACCCACCTGTCGACAGTCTCCGGGACAACCGATTTCGGCAAGTCCGAATCGCGTGCTACAGGCGACGCTATCCCGCTTCAACGGCCCGCGCCAGTCAAATTTACGGCGTCGAATAGGGGCGCCGCCATGGCGCGGTCTCAGCGCCGTCGATACTGCGCGTTGCCGAACAGATTGGACCAACTCTCCTTGGTGAAGGTGCCCGCCTTGTCTTCCAGCCTGGCCATGTCGCGGGCCACGGCGGGGCGCGCGGAAACCTGGTCGAACCAGCGCCGGGCGTTGGGGAAGTCGTCCAGGTTCTGGCCCTGCCGGGCGTGCAGGCGGCACCAGGGGAAGATCGCCATGTCGGCGATGGAATACTCACCCGCGACGAACTCATGGTCGGCCAAGCGGCGGTCGAGCACGCCGTAGAGCCTTCCTGCCTCCTTGGTGTAGCGATTCATGGCGTATTCGATGCGATCGGGCGCATATTTGTTGAAGTGATGCGCCTGGCCCAGCATCGGCCCGAAGCCGCCCATCTGCCAGAACAGCCATTCGAGCGTCGTCAGGCGGGCCCGGGCCTCGCTCGGCAGGAAGCGTCCGGTCTTCTCCGCCAGGTAGAGCAGGATCATGCCGGATTCGAAGACGCTGATCGACTTGCCGTCGGGCCCGTCGGAATCGACGATCGCCGGGATCTTGTTGTTGGGGCTGATGGCGAGAAATTCCGGCGTGAACTGGTCGCCCTTGCCGATGTCGAGGAAATGCTCGCGGTATTCGAGGCCGCATTCCTCCACCATGATGTGGATCTTCTGGCCGTTCGGCGTCGCCGCCGTGTAGAGGTCGATCATCCATCTCTTCCTTTCGTCTCTCGGCCGGCGAGAAAGGCCTTGAAGCGCCGCGCCACCTCCGGCGGCTTCACGGTGGGCCGGCCGAGCTTGGCGCGCGAGCCGGGTTGCACACGGACGTGCAGCAGGTGCGGCCCCGGCGTGGCCAAGGCCTCGGCGAGCGCCGCCTCGACGTCGCCCGCGTCGTCGATCCGCGCCGCGCAGGCGTAGCCGCAGGCGATTGCCGCGGCGGCGAAGTCGACGCCCGGCGAGACGGTCGGCTGCCCGCCGGTCGAATCGTGGACGCCGTTGTCGAGCACCATGTGCACCAGGTTGGCCGGCGCCTCGGCGCCGATGGTGGCGAGCGTGCCGAGCTTCATCAGCATCGCGCCGTCACCGTCCAATACCAGCACCGGACCCTCGACGTTGCCGGCGACGCCGAGGCCCATGCCCGCCGCGCAGCCCATGGAGCCGACCTGATAGAGATGCTGCTCCCGGTCGGCGAGGGTGAAGAGTTCGCGTCCGCATTTTCCCGTCGTCGCGACGATTCCGACCTCGGGGCCGACGGTGGCCAGCACCCGCTCCAGCACCTCGATGCGTTTCGCCAAGGGGCGGCCGCCGCGCCGCAGGTCCCGCGCCCTGCCCGAGGGCGGCGGCGGGGCCGGCGTCGGGTCGAGGCCGCTATCTTCGACGCTGCCCTTGGCCATGACGAAGGCGAAGGGCAGCTGGTCCGCCGCCATCCACGCGTACGCCTCGTCGAGTGCGGCCTCGATCTCGTCCGCGCTTGAGGGGAAGCTCCGGCGGCCGACCCGAATGGTGTCCAGCAGCGCGCCGGTGACCTCGCCCATAAGCTCGTGCTGCGGCTCGTCGCCGAGCCCCGGCTCGCCTCGCCAGGTGACGATCATCAGGGTCGGAATCCGGAACGGGTGGTTCAGGGAGGTCAGCGGATTGATTGCGTTGCCTAGCCCAGAGTTCTGGCACATGACCGTGGTCTCGCGGCCGGCCAGCCAGGCCCCAGCGGCGATCGCCACCGCCTCGCCCTCGCTTGCCGCGCCGACATAGCGGGTGGCGCCGTCGCCGATCACCCGGTTGATCATCGGCGTCAGGAAGGAGCAGGGGACGCCGGTGTAGAAATCGAGTCCGCGCCGGCCCGCGGCCGCCAGATATTCACCCGCCCGTATCATCCATCCCCACTCCCCGATCGCGCCCAGCGCCGCGCGCTTCCGCTTTATGCTAGCTTGGCGCCGGCTCGACAAGCCGTGGCCTTTCTGTTCAGTCGTCGTTCAGGTGAACCGATATAGAACTGCGCGCATGAGACGAATGACGCTTCCGATCTGGCTGCTGCTCGCCCTGGTGCTCGCCGGCACGCAGCTCGCCTCCCTCGCCCAGGCTCAGCGTGGCTATTGGAACCCGGGGGGTGGCAGCGGCACGCGGGGCGGCGACGAGGCCAGGGAGGCCGGCCGTTGCGGGGGCGCCATCGGCCTGGAGGCGGTGCTGCGCCGGGTGCGCCAGCGCTATCCCGGCCGCTTGCTCGACGCCGCTATGTCTTGCGGCCGGCGCGGCCCGATCTACATCCTGAAGATGCGTGGTTCCGACAATCGCATTCGAGTGATCCGGGCCGATGCCACCAACGGCCGCATCCTCTCCCAGAGCCGGCGCTGAGGCGCGGGGGAGCCGGGGCATGCGCCTGCTGGTCGTCGAGGATGATCCCGATCTCGCCCGTCAGCTTTCCGAGGCCCTGGGCGAGGCCGGCTACGTCGTCGACACGGCGCACGACGGCGAGGAAGGCCACTTCCTCGGCGACACCGAGCCCTATGACGCCGTCATCCTCGACCTCGGTCTGCCGACGCTCGACGGCTTGAGCGTGCTGGAACGCTGGCGCGAGGCCGGGCGCGACATGCCGGTCCTGGTGCTGACGGCGCGCGACCGGTGGCGGGAAAAGGTGGCCGGAATCGATGCCGGCGCCGACGACTACGTCGCCAAGCCGTTTCACATGGAGGAGGTGCTGGCGCGCATCCGCGCGCTGGTGCGCCGCGCCGCCGGCCTCGCCAGCAACGAGCTCGTCTGCGGGCCGCTCCAGATCGACACCCGGGGCGCCAAGGCCAGCATCGACGGCCGCTCGCTCTCGCTCACCGCGCTGGAATACCGCCTGCTCGCCTATCTCGCCCATCATCAGGGGCGCGTGGTCTCGCGGACGGAATTGATCGAACATCTCTACGACCAGAACTTCGATCGCGATTCGAACACCATCGAGGTCTTCGTCGGCCGGCTGCGCAAGAAGCTCGGGGTCGATCTGATCCATACCGCGCGCGGCCTCGGCTATAGGCTGTCCGAGCCGGAGGATGCGGACTAGCTCCCTCGCCTTCCGCCTGATCGCCGGCGCGGCGGTGTGGAGCATCGCCGCGCTCGTGATCGGCGGCGTCACCCTCTCCATGGTCTTCCGCGATCATGTCGAGCGGAGCCTCGACGGCCGCCTCGCCGTGCTGATCGACGGCCTGGCGGCCGGGGTCGAGATCGGCCCGGAAGGCCGCCCGGTCCTGCTCCGAGGGTTGGCCGAGACGCTGTTCGAGACGCCCTATTCCGGCTGGTATTGGCAAATCGGCGGGGCCGGGCCGAATAGGCTCAGGTCTCGCTCGCTCTGGGATCAGAGCTTGAACCCGGGGCCGGCGGTGAAACGCGAGGAGGGCTTGAGCCTTCATCTCGCGCGGGGCCCGGAGGACCAGTCGCTCCGGGTCGCCCGGCGCGAGATTCTGCTGCCGGAGGCCAGCGCGCCCCTCACCTTCGACGTCGCCGCCGACCTCGCCGACAACCGGCGCGAGATCGAACGCTTCGATTCCGTGGTGCTCTGGGCCTTGGGCGTGATGGGCGTCGGCTTGGTGGTGGCGATGGTGATCCAGGTGCGCTTCGGACTGAGGCCGCTCAGGCGCATCCGTCGTGCCCTGGTGCGCATCCGCGCCGGCCGCGAAAGCCGCCTCGACGACCACTTCCCGCGCGAGATCGCGCCCCTGGCGCGCGAGATCAACACGCTGCTCGACCACAACGCCGAGGTGGTGACGCGGGCTCGAACCCATGTCGGCAACCTCGCGCACGCCTTGAAGACTCCCTTGAGCGTGCTCGGCAACGAGGCAAGCGGCGAGGCCGGCCCGCTCGCCGAACAGGTGGGGCGGCAGACGGCGTTGATGCGCCGCCAGGTCGACCACCATCTGATGCGCGCCCGCGCCGCCGCCACCGCCGAAGTGCTGGGCGCCCGGACCGCCCTCGCGCCCGTGGCCGGCGACCTGGTCCGCGCGATCGAGCGCCTGCATCGTGCTTCCGAGATCCGGATCACGCTCGATTGCGCTTCCGATCTGGCCTTTCGCGGCGAGGCGCAGGATCTCGAGGAGATGATCGGCAATCTCCTGGAGAACGCCGCCAAATGGGCCGCCCACGAGATTCGCCTGAGCGCCCGGGCCGAGGCGGCGGTACTGGAAATCGACATCGACGACGACGGCCCCGGGCTCGAGGCCCACGCGATGGAGCAGGTCATGGCGCGGGGCGAACGGCTCGACGAATCGGTCTCCGGCTCCGGCCTGGGCCTTGCCATCGTCCGCGACCTGGCGGAGCTCTACGGCGGCGCCATCCGGTTGGAGCGTTCGGCGCTCGGCGGCCTCGGCGCGCGCCTTAGGCTGCCGGCGGTCGAGAACTGACGCTCGTTCGGCTATTCTGCGCCACGACATGAGGGACGGCGAAAACCACGCGCGGGACACGGTCTCGTTCGGCTTCGCCGAGGTCGCGGCCTCGGAGAAGACCGGCTTGGTGCGCGGCGTCTTCGATTCCGTCGCCGCGCGTTACGATCTTATGAACGACGCGATGTCGCTCGGCGCCCACAGAATTTGGAAGCGGGCCCTGATCGACTGGCTGCGGCCCCGGAGCGAGACTCGGCTGCTCGATCTCGCCGGCGGTACCGGCGACGTGGCCAGACGGTTCCTCGCGGCCGGCGGCGGCGAGGTCGTGGTGGCGGATATCAACGAAGCGATGCTCGCTGCCGGGCGAAAGCGAGGCCGAGGTGCCGGCGACCGGCTTCGCCGGGTCGCGAGCGACGCCGAGCGTCTGCCCTTCGCGGATCATGCCTTCGATGCCGTGACCATCGCCTTCGGCATCCGCAACTGCACGGATATCTCCACCGTGCTCGAGGAGGCCCGCCGAGTGCTCCGCCCGGGAGGGCGCTTTCTCTGCCTGGAGTTCTCCCGCGTGGCGCTGCCGGGGTTGGAGCGGCTCTACGACGCTTACTCGTTCCGCGTCGTTCCCCGGATGGGCGCGCTGCTGACCGGGGACCCTGAGGCCTATGTCTATCTCGTCGAGAGTATCCGCCGCTTCCCCGACCAGCGCCGCTTCGTCGCCATGATCGAGGATGCGGGCCTCGCCCGCGTCGAATACCGCGACCTTTCGGGCGGCATCGTCGCCATGCATTCCGCCTGGAAAATCTGACAGCGCGAACGCTGCCCGTTTCGACTAAACTCCGCCCTCGAAACAGAGGCGGGAGGACGCGGTGAAAATCTATCGTGGCAAGCGCGACGGCGACGGGACCGAGGTCACGGTCGACGGCGAACCCCTGAATTCGCGCCGCGACCTCAGGGACCTTCACGCCGAGAGCTTCGAATGGGGCTACCAGGGCAGCGGGCCACAACAACTCGCCTTCGCCATCCTGGTCGAACACATGGGCCCGGAGGGCGCGTTGGAGAACTATCGCCGCTTCACCGCCGACGTCATCGCCGAGATCGGGGGCGCCGAATGGCGCTTGACCGAGCAGGAAATCGCCGATCGATTGAGCCACGAAATCGTCAACGTGCCGATGGACCTGGAGACGCTGATGAAGAAAGTCCGGGGCGAGATCTGAGAGGGGCGAGAGCGACGTGGCGCCGAGCACGTTCGGCGGCCTGATCGCCGCCCAGGCCGCCACCCGGGGGGCTGCGGTGGCGGTGCACTACGAGGGCCGCACCATCAGCTTCGCCGAGCTCGACGACATGGCGCGCCGGGCGGCGGCGGCGCTCCGCGCTTTCAGCATCGGCGAGGGCGACCGGGTGGCGCTCTGGCTGCCGAATTCGCCGGCCTATCTCGCGCTCTGGATCGGAATAGCCCGGCTCGGCGCCATCACCGTGGCGATCAACACGCGCTTTCGCGGCGTCGAGGTGGCGGACATTCTGGAACGCTCCGGCGCACGGGTCCTCGCCATGTGGCCTGCCTTCCGGGCGATCGACTTTCTCTCGATCCTGGGCGAGATCGACCCGGCGGCGCTCGACCGGCTGGAGCGGTTGATCATTTACGACGAAGGCGAGACCGCGCCCGAGGTGCCGCGCGCCCTCGCCGCGCTGCCGCGCCATGGCTTCGCCGAGTTGATGCGGAGCGCGCCGCTGATGGTCGACGAGGCGCGACCGGAGATGGGCGTCAACATCTTCACCACCTCCGGCACCACGGCCGAGCCCAAGCTGGTGCTGCACGACCACCGGGGCCTGACCCGCCACGCCATCGAAGTCGCGCGCGGCTTCGGCTACGCGGGCGCCGAGGGCGCGATGCTGGCGGTGATGCCGCTTTGTGGCGTCTTCGGCTTCAACATGGCGACGGCCAGCCTCGCCGCCGGGATTCCGATGGTGTTATTGAACGCCTTCGACGCGGAGCGGGCGGTGGATCTGATGCGCCGCCACGACGTCCGCCACATGCATGGCACCGACGATATGATCGACGCCATCCTGCGGGCCTGTCCGCACGACGGCCTGCTGGAACGAATCGAAGGCGTCGGCTTCGCCATATTCAACGCCGAGCTGGCGGACATCGTCGAGCGCTCGGAGGCGCGCGGCCTGCGGCTGGTCGGGCTTTATGGCATGAGCGAGGTGCAGGCGCTGTTCGCGCGCCAGGATCCGGCGGCGCCGATGCCGGAACGCCGGCTCGGCGGTGGCTACCTGACCTCGCCCGAGGCGCGCGCCCGGGCCCGCGATCCCGCCAGCGGCGAAGTGTTGCCGCATGGCCGACAAGGCGAGCTGGAGCTGGCGGGGCCGAGCCTGATGGCGGGCTACTTCGCCGATTGCGAGGCGACGGCCCGGGCGGTGACCGAGGACGGCTTCATGCGCACCGGCGATCTTGGCTACACCACCGCCGACAATCATTTCGTCTACGTTTCGCGAATCGGCGACGTGCTGCGGCTCGGCGGCTTCCTGGTGTCGCCGGCGGAGATCGAGAGCCATCTACGGAGCCATCATAGCGTCGCGGGCGCGCAGGTCGTGGGCGCCGACACCGGGCGCGGCATCCGCCCGGTCGGCTTCGTCATGGTCGAGCCCGGCGCGGGGTTCGACGAGGCGGCGCTGATCGAACATTGCCGGGCCGCTCTGGCGCGCTTCAAGGTGCCGATCCGGATCGCGGCTCTCGAGGCGTTCCCGACCACCAAGAGCGCCAACGGCTTCAAGATCCAACGGGTCCGGCTGCGTGACATGGCAGGCGAGCTGGTGGCCGAGGGGGCGCGGGCGCCGAGTGGCCCCTCGAGGCGGTTGGTATGATACCGATCGTGCCGGCGGACACCGGGGCGGAGGCATGACGTTGCCGCGGCGACGCGCCGTCCTCGTCGGCGCGCTCGGGGCCGGGGTGGCGCTGATCGGGGCGCGCGAGCCGCTGGCTCGGCTCGGCCGTGCCCGGCCGTTGAACGACGCCGATCTCCTGCGTTTCGTCGAACTGATGGCGCTGAGCCGCGAGGGCGGTAACGGTGTCCGCCGCCCGGGCTGGGTCCGGCGCTGGACCCGAGGGATCGAGGTCGGTCTCGCGGGCGAGGGCTGGAAGGCGCATCTCGACGAGCTCGACGGCATGCTCGCGACGCTCGGACGCTGGACCGGGCTTCCCGTCGCCCGCCGATCGCCGGATGGCCGGCGGCGCGGATACCTGACCATCCGCCTCCTTGCGCATGGCGAGGTGGCGGCCCACCACGGTGCCGGCGGAGCGGTCTGTTCCACTTGGACCTTCGGCGACGGCGGTCGCCTGCACACCGCGCACATGGACGTCAGCGACCGCTTCACCGACTGTTTGGCGCACGAGTTCATGCACGTGCTCGGGATCGACAACCATTGGAGCGGGCCCGATGCCTCGACCGATATTCCCAGCGTACTGGCGCCGCGCGGCGGCCGCGGGCGCACGATCCAGTTCTCCGACTGGGACGAGATGGCGATCCGCCTGCTCTACCACCCCGACATCCGGCCGGGCATGAGCCGGGACCAGGCGCTATCGGCCATGAAGCGTTTACTTGTGGCGAACGCCGTCGCCCGGCCGTTGGGCCGGCCCACCTGAGGGTGGTCGGCGCCGAATACGACCGTCCGCGTGCGGTCAGGCGCGAATGGCGTGGATGCGATAGAAGCCGAGGTCGCCGGCCTCGAGCGCCGCCAGGCGGCGGGCCCAGAACTCGATCTCGCGCATCACCCAGGCGCGAAGCTCGGGCGACACCTCCCGTTCCTCGGCGCCGTCCAGGAAGTCGCGCAGCGCGCGGCGCGCCAGTCCGGCGTAGTCTTCGACCTTGTCTTCGGCGATGCGGACGTCGAGATTCAACCCCTCGAGTCGCGCGATCAGGTCCTCGAGGGTGCCCGGCGCCTCGGCCGTCGCCTCGCGGGCGACCCAGGCCTCGATCTCCGGCCCGGCCGCGCCCTCCGCCGTCAGCGCGAAGTCGGTCAGCACCATCTCGCCCGTCGGCTTCAGCACCCGGTCCATTCGCGCCAACACTTCGCCCTTGTCCGGGAAGCCCTGCAGTCCGCTGAACGAGAGCACCACGTCGCACGACTGGTCGCGAACCCCGACGTCCCCGAGATCGCCGGCCCTGACCGCCGCCTTCTTGGCGAGACCGGCCTTCGTGGAGTGCTCGGCGGCGGCGGCGGCCAGCACCGGGTCGGGCTCCACCGCCTGGACCCAGGCGCCGGTGATCCGCGCGACGGCGCGAGCCGAGGCGCCGATGCCGGCGGGGAATTCCAGCACGCTCATCTTATCGTTCATGCCGAGAGGACGGATCATTTCGTCGATGAAATCGATGCCGATCGGATCGATCTGGCCATCACCGAAGATCAGCTCGGCGGCATGGAGCCGTTCCGGTGCCCAGCTGTGATCTCGGGGGGCGGGCGCGCGTCGGTGGTCGGGGGCGCCGCGACGGCGTCTCGATCGACCGGGCTTTTGGCGATCTCATAGCCGTCCCACCAAGCCCGGAAGCGCGTGCGCAGCAGTGGCTTGGTGGGTGCGGCGGTCTTGGTCTTGGCCAGGGCCATGGTATCTTTCCGGATGGCGGGTAGCCTATGATCCTCACCAGGATGCGCCCAAAAGCCTTAATCTCTAGTAAAGCACGACGCGCCATCCCACTGACCAGCCCCTTCGACGGAGCCGCGTGAATGACCCCCAAATTCGTCGTCCTCGCCGCCGTCCTCGCCACGGCGCTCGGACTTCTCCAGCCGGCGCCCGGGCGGCCGAGCAGGAAGAGCAGACCTTCGACCAGAACGAGATCCTGAGGGAAGCCGGAAACGTCCTCGGCGGCACTACCAAGGCTCTGGCCGACATTGTCGAGAAGGTCTTCGCCGAGCACGGCCGGCCCAACGCCTATATCGCCGGCGAGGAGATCAGCGGCGCCATCGGCGTCGGCCTGCGCTATGGCAACGGGCGGCTCAGGCGCAAGGGCGGCGGCTCCCGCAAGGTCTATTGGCAGGGACCCTCGATCGGCTTCGATTTCGGCGCCAACGCCTCCAAGGTCTTCACCCTGATTTATCACCTCGGGAGCGATTCGGCGCTGTTCCAGCGCTATCCGGGCGTCGAGGGCAGCTTCTATTTCGTCGCCGGTCTCGGCCTCAACTACCAGCAGAGCGGCGAGGTGATTCTGGCGCCGATCCGCACCGGGGTGGGCCTGCGCGCCGGCGCCAACGTCGGCTACTTGCACTACGGCCGCAAGCACTCCTGGCTGCCGTTCTGAAGCGGACCCTCAAGCCGGGCGCGTCTTCGGCATCCGCACCAAGAGCAGCAGCGGGAGCGCCGCGAAGCCGGTGAAGGCGATCAGGTAGAAGGCGTTGATGTAGCCAATCATCGTCGCTTGGCGCGCCGTCTCGCCGCTGATCGCAGCCAGCCCTTCGACGCTGGTGATATCCCAGGCGCCGACCACCCAGGAATAGCGCAAGCTTTCCTTGAAGGGGCTCAACTGCTCGACCAGGGTCGCGTAGTTGGCCTGCGACGAGCGGATCACCAGGGCGACGCAGATCGAGATGTAGATGCTGGCGCCGATGTTCCGCAAAAGGTGGAAGATCGCCGTGCCCTCCGGCAAATAGCGCGGGTTCAAGGTCGCGAAGGTGATCACCGTCAGCGGCACCCAGGTCATGCCGACGCCGAAGCCCTGCAAGGTGCTGGTCCAGGCGACGTCGAAGATGGTGAGGTTGATGTCGAGTTGCGCCACCGCCAGGCTGGAGAGGCCTTGCGCGCCGAAGCCGACGGCGAGCGCCAGTCTGGGATCGAAGCGGGTCAGATAGACGGCGAGGAAGAAGCTCAACAAGTTGCCCATGCCGCGCGTCGCCAGCAGCCAGCCGATCACCGAGTCGGGAAAGCCCCTGAGGTCCTGCAACAACACCGGAAACAGCACCATCGGCGTGAAGTTGAGCATCCCGAAGACGAAGACCATCGCCATGCCGATGGCGAAGTTGCGATCGAGCAGGAGGCGGGGATTGAGGAACGGCTTGTCGGATGACAGGCTGTGCAGGGCGAAGAGGTAGAAGGCGATCACCGCGATCGCGCCCTCGAGCAGGATTTCGGCCGATTCGAACCAGTCCAGCCGCCCGCCGCGATCGAGCATCATCTGAAACGCGGTGATCGCGACGGCGAGAGTGAGGAAGCCGGTCCAATCGAGGCGGCTCACCCGGTCGTTCTTGCTCTCCCGGATCGTCAGCACGGCGCCGATATAGGCCAGCGCGCCGACCGGGCCGAGCATGTAGAAGACCCAACGCCAGCTCGACGCCTCGGCGACATAGCCACCGACCGTCGGCCCGATGATCGGCCCGATGACGACGCCGACGCCCCAGAGCGCGGTTACCAAGGCGTGCTGTCGGCGGGGAAAGGTGTCGAGGATGATCGCCTGACTCAAGGGCACCAGCGGCGCGCCGAACAGGCCCTGCGCCACCCGATAGACCACCAGGACCTCCAGGTTGGGCGCCGTGCCGCAGGCGATCGAGGCGAGGGTGAAGCCGAGGATCGACCCGAGCATCAGGCGTCGACGGCCGAAGCGGCCGGTGAGCCAGCCGGTCATCGGCGTCGCCACCGCCGTCGCCACCAGGTTGAAGGTGACCACCCAGGCGATCTGATCCTGCGTCGCCGAGAGCGAGCCCTGCATCTGCGGCAGCACGACGTTGGCGATCGTCACCGTCGTGGCATAGAGCATGGTGGCGCCCGATGCCGTGATCAGGATCGCGATGCGGCGAAAGGCGCTGCTCTCTTCCACGCTGGCGACTGGCTCCCACCGGGCGATCCCGGGCGCCCGGAAGGGCCAATCTAGCCGCTTCCCACCGCGCTGTATCGCCTTGCCGCCCCCGGGGCCGCCGCCTTGCCGCCGCCGGGCGATTCCGTGGATGGGGATAATGCGTTAGGATTTCGGCGGCGGGAGACGGCTATCCTCGGGGCGGCGCGGAAAGTATGGCCGAATTGGCATGACCGAATTGGTTGACTTCACAGCCCCGCCACGCCGTTCCGCCGTCTTCGTCATCGGCGCTTCCGTTCTCTTGATCTCGATCCTCGCCATCGTCGGCTTCCGGGGCGCGGTCAGATCGGTCGGCAACACCGAGATCGTGACGCTCGAGGTCGTCGGCCGCGACGGCGCGGCCCCGCCCGCCGCGCAACTGTCGATCGCGCCGGCGGTAAACATGGCGCGGGTGGATCGGGCGAGCGCCACGGGTAGATGGCGGCTCGAGGCGATCCCCGTCGGCGGTCTCGTGCTGCATCTGACGGAGGGCTGGCGCGAGAGCCTGGACCATGTGCGGATCGCCGTCGGCGACGTCTCGCGGCGCTACGACGCGGCGGCCGTGGCGCGCGAGTGGCCCCGTGTCGAGCCGTCGAGTGTCGAGAGGTCGGGCGAAGCCGGGCTCGAGGCGCGAGCACCCCCGCCCGACGATTTCCCGACCAAGGTGCTGCCGGGCTTCGGCGTCGAGGCGCTCAATTGGGCCGGGACCGGCCCGATGCTCGCCAGGGCCTTCACCCCGGCGCTCGTGGTGGCGCTGCTCCTTGCCTGGCTCGCCGTCAGGACCCTGGGCGCGGACCGGGCGACGAGAGGAATTGGCGCCTGGCTGATCGCGGCACGCCCCCCGGCCCCCGCCCAGGGTCCGGCGGCGCCAGCCACCTCCTGGCTCGCCCTCGGACTCGGCGTCGTGGTCTCCGGCTTCGCGTTGCTGGAGATGGCGGAGCCCTACTATTTCGTCGAGGACGACAACTTCACTCAGTTTCTGGGGCCCATCCTGCACGGCTGCCGGGTGCTCGACGAAGGTGGCTGGCCCGACTACAACCCCTATCAGCTCATGGGCGTGCCGCTCGCCAACGTCGGCATCTACGGGCTCACCTATCCCGCGATGTGGCTCGCCTGCGCCGTGGCCGGCGACGGTCTCGGCCTGCCGACCGCGACCCTGGAGGTCTATGCGGCCATGCATCTGGCGGCGGGCTATCTCGCCTGCTTCGTTCTCGGCCGTCGCCTCGGACTGGTGGCGCCGCTGGCCATGGCGTTCGGCGTCTCCTTCGCGCTCTCGGGCTATTTCCTGATCGCCGGACGGTCCTGGTACTACATGCTGCCGGTGGCGACTTGGTTGCCGCTCCTGGTGCTCTCGGCGGTCGTGCTCCGGAGCAGCCCGCGACCGGGCCGTTGGGCCTTCTGGAGCGGCCTCGCGATCGGTCTGTTCTTTCACGCCGGCAATGCCCAGATGTGGTGCTATGGCGTGATCGCCTGGGGCGCGGTGCTGGGAATCGACTGGTTCGGCGGCCGGCTGAACTGGCGCCGCCTGCTCTGGGCCGCCGCCGCGCTCGCCTTCGGCCTCGCCGTCGCGGCCCCGCTGCTGGTGCCGCAGCTCATGTTCCTCTCCGGTATCGATCGTTATGCGGCCGAGGGCAACGGCATCTGGAACATGCTGGCGGCCCTGTTCCTGCCCTATCCGCTGGTCGCGGCGGAACACCCCAACGGCTGGGGCGCGGAATTCGGCGGCCGGATGACACAAATGGCTTATTCCGGCACGGTCCTGACGCTCGCCGGCGGCGTGGCGGTGATAGCGGTCATCACCGCCTGGCTCCGCTTCCGCCTCGATCGGGACTGCCTGATCCGCCATCGCTGGGCGCTGCTGGCGTTGCTGGCGCTCGTGGTCGCCTTGGGCGATGCCGGCCTCGCCTGGTCGGCGCTGGCCAAGCTGCCCTTCTTCGGCTACTTCACCCACCCCTTCAAGCTGCTGCCGTACGTGGTCCTGTTCCTGAACCTGGCCGGAGCGCTGATCCTGGGCGAGCTGCTTCGCCGGCGCCCCGTCCTGCTGGCCGGCCTCTCCCTCGCGGTGGCATTGCTGATGCTCTATAACGCGGCCATCGCGCGGGCGAGTTTCCTCTCCTTTCCGGATCCGCCCTATCCGGCTCCGAGTCGCGCGATGGCCGATACGCTGGGCGCGGGCGGAAGCAAGCTCGGAGCCCGAATCGTCGTCGAGAGCTATTTTCGCGATCCCCGTGTCGCCGACGTCCTAGGCCGCAACATCGCGACCGCGCATGGCGTCATGGCGATCGGCGGCTACGGATCGATGACCGCCTTCGGCCACGAATACGCGACGCTCGAGCGCGCCGTCATCGAGCGTCCGATCGCCGCGCGCCGCGCCTATGGTGTCCGCTGGTTGGTCCGTCAAAATCCGACCCGAGCCGAGGTCGGACGCGCCGCCGGCTATTGGGGCGAATACTTCATGTGGAAGTTTACCCATCCCCTCCGGGCCGAGGTCTCGGGCGTGGCCCCGGTGGTGACAGCCAAAAGAGCGCAAGTTCTGGACCTGGGTCCGGCCGACCCGGTGGCCTTCCCGCTCGGCCGGCCGGATCGCCCCCTGGTGGCGCGACTGATTCGGGGCAAGGTCGAGGTGGAGTTGCCACCGTCGACCGCGGCCGGCGAAATCGTGTTGAATTTCTTGGCTAGGCCGCGTCTGGTCCCGCGTCTCGACGGCGAGACGCTGGAGGCACGGGCCGACGAATGGGGCCGGATCGTCGCCCGGGTGCCGGCGGGCGGCGGCCTGTTGCGGTTGGACTACGACGCCGGCTGGATCAGAGGCGGCGTTTTGAGCCTCGTGCTGGCGATCAACGCGCTCGCCCTCGCCCTCGTCGCCTTCATGGCCGAGCTCTGGTGGAGCGGACGGTTCCGTGCCCCGGTTCCCGACGAGATGCAACCATGAGCGCGCGGCCCGCCGAGCTGGCGGCGCTCGCCCAATTCTCCGCCGAGCTCGGCGCGAACGTCGACTTGGTGCAGGGCGGCGGGGGCAACAGCTCGCTCGAGGCCGACGGTCGGCTCTGGATCAAGGCGTCGGGCATGTGGCTCGCCCAGGCCAGCGAGCGGGAGATCTTCATGCCCGTCGATCTGGCGCGCCTGCGGGCCAACATCGCGGCCGACGAGGCCGAGCCGACCGACGGTGCCTATGATGCCACTGGCGGCCTCCGCCCCTCGATCGAGACCACGCTGCATGCCCTGATGTCGGCGCCGGTGGTGCTGCACACCCATTCTGTCAACGCCATCGCCTGGGCCACGCGACGGGACGGCGCCGACGCCCTGGCACCCCTGCTCGAGGGGATCGATTGGCTCTGGGTCGAGTACGAGCGGCCCGGTCTGCCGCTGACCCGCGCCGTGCGCCAGGGCCTGGAGATGCGCCCCCGCGCCCGCGTGCTGGTGCTGCGCAACCACGGTCTCGTGGTCTCCGGCGATACGGTCGAGGAGACCCGGCGCTTGAACGCCGAGGTCGAGCGGCGCTTGGCGATCCCTCCGCGCGCCGCGCCCCCGACCGATCTCGCCCGGCTGGATATCGAAGCCGCCCGGGACGGCTGGCGGCTTCCCGGGGACCCCCTGGTGCATGCCATCGCCTCCGAGGCCGGCGCGCTACGAATCGCGCGCCTGGGGCCGCTCTATCCCGACCATGTGGTGTTTCTCGACGGTGCCCTCCCGGTTTTGGAGCGGACAGATGACTTGGCCGGCCTCGTCGCCCGCCATCGTCGAGACTGGGGCCGGTCCCCCGCCTATGTGGCTCTGCCGGGCGCCGGCGTCCTGGTCGCCGCCGATATCTCGCCGGGGGCGGAGGAGATGCTCCGCTGTCTCGCGGGGGTGGTGCTCAGGATCGCGCCCGAGTGGCCGATCGAGGCCTTGTCGCCGCCGGCGGTGGCGGCTTTGGTGAATTGGGAAGCGGAGCATTTTCGCCGCGCCCTCGACAAACCCCGGGCGGACTGACGGGCAGGGATCGGAAACGGGGAGCATGCAAATCGTCGTGCCGATGTCGGGTTACGGAGAGCGCTTCCGCCGCGCCGGATACACCCTGCCCAAGCCACTCATCGAGGTCGAAGGGAAGCCGATCATCCAGCACGTCGTCGAGCTCTTCCCCGGCGCCGAGGCCATCGTCTTCGTCTGCAATCGCGAGCATCTGGAGACGCCCGAGTTCGAGCTGGCGGCGACATTGAAGCGGATCGCGCCCGAGGGACGGATCGCGGCGATCGAGCCGCACCGTCTGGGCCCGGTACATGCGGTGTTGATGGCGCTCGACCAAATCGACTCCGACCGGCCGGTGATCGTCAACTATTGCGACTTCACCTGTTACTGGGACTTCGCCGATTTTCGCCGCTTCGCCGCCGAGACCGGGGCCGAGGGGATCATCCCCTGCTATCGGGGCTTTCACCCGCACATGGTGGGCTCCACCAACTACGCCTATGTCCGCGAAACCGACGGCTGGATCGAGGATATCCAGGAAAAGCAGCCGTTCACGGCAACGCCGATGGCCGAATACGCCTCCAGCGGGACCTACCATTTCGCCTCCGGCGCCCTGCTGCGCGAGGCTTTCGAGCGTGCCGTGAGCGAGGGACATGGGCTGGGCGGCGAATTCTACGCGAGCCTCGCCTACAAACCGCTGCTGGCCGATGGCCGCGCCATCGCGGTCTACGAGCTGCAGCACTTCATGCAGTGGGGGACGCCCCGGGATCTGGCGGAGTATCGCGCCTGGTCGGCGGCCTTCCGCCGCCTCGGGCAGCCTGAGCCCGCGCCGCCGGCGCGCCACGCCGGTGCCGTGCTGCTGCCGATGGCGGGGCTCGGGAGTCGCTTTCGAGACGCGGGGTGGGAAACGCCGAAGCCGCTGATCCCGGTCTCCGGCGCGGCCATGGCGCTCCGCGCCGCCGCCGCGCTGCCGGAGGCCGAACGCCGGGTGGTGGTCCTGCGCCA
The DNA here is from genome assembly GCA_965225945.1 of Alphaproteobacteria bacterium. Taxonomy (GTDB): domain Bacteria; phylum Pseudomonadota; class Alphaproteobacteria; genus JASLMY01. Next base: position 428,021 of record CBDDBZ010000038.1, read on the forward strand.
GGATCTGGTGGGGCGGGAGCAAGTTCGGGCGGCGCTCGAGGTGGCGGCGCCGACCCGTTTCGTGGTCCTGGATGGGCCCACCGACGGGCAGGCCCGGAGCTGCGTCCTGGCGCTGGACGAGGTCGCGCCGGACGCCGCGCTCACCATCGGCGCCTGCGATACCGGCGCGCTCTATGACGGCGCAGGGCTGCAGGTCTTGCTCGACGACGAGGACATCGATCTGGTGGTCTGGGTCGCCCGCGGCCATCCGCCCGCGGTCTGCCGGCCGGAGATGTACGGCTGGGTCGAGACCGACGAGGGGGGCCGCGTGCTCGCCGTCTCGGTCAAGCGGCCACTGGGGGATCCGGCGCGCGATGCCGTCATCATCGGGACCTTCAGCTTCCGCCGCGCCGCCGACTTCGCCCGCGCGGCGGCACGCTTGTTCGAGCGCGGCGCCACCGTCAACGGGGAATACTACGTCGACAGCTGCATCGAGGACGCCATCGCCCTCGAACTCGAGGTCCGCGTTTTCGAGATCGACCACTATCTCTGTTGGGGAACGCCGAACGAGCTCGCCGCCTTCGAATACTGGCAGTCGTGCTTCCACAAGTGGCCGAGCCACCCCTACAGGCTCGAGGCCGATCCGATGATCGCGCCCGAGGCGGCGCGAGCCCTCGCCGCGCGCTACCGCGCCGCACCGCCGCCGCGCCCGGGCCGGCGACTGTGAGCACCCTTCGCCAGGCCCGCCGCTTCCTCGTCGTCGGCACCACCACGGTCCTGGTCGACCTGGCGAGCTACAGCTTCTGTCTCTGGCTGGGCGTGGGAATCGACCCGGCGAAGGGGATCGGCTTCGTCGTCGGCACCATTTTCGCCTATGTGGCCAACCGGCTCTGGACCTTCTCGGCCCGGGGCGGGGCGGATCGGGTGTTCCGTTTCGCCGCGCTCTATCTCTCGACCCTGGTGGTGAACGTCGCCGTCAACGCCGGCATGGTCTGGCTGGGGGGAACCGCCAAGCCGGCGCTGGCCGCCGCCTTCGTGGTCGCCACCGGGCTCTCGGCCTGTCTGAATTTCCTTGGCATGAAGTTCCTCGTCTTCCGCGCCTGAAGCGGGGCGGTGCGTCGAGGTCTTCCATTTCGACGAGCGCTGTCCCGCCGGCAAAATCATTGCCTTTTCCGCGTCCGCGCAGCATAGTGCCGGAAGCACGTGACCGCCGAAGGAGGGCCGGGTCCGTGAAATCCATCCTCAGCTTGACGCTCAACGGACGGTCGCGCGACGACCTGGTCGCCGACAACCTGTTGCTGGTCGACTACCTGCGCGAGGTCGCCGGCCTCACCGGCACCAAGATCGGCTGCGACGGCGGCGAGTGCGGGGCCTGCACCGTGCTGGTCGACGGCCGGCCGCGCCATTCCTGCCTGACGCTCGCGGCCCAGCTCCGGGGCCGGGCGGTGGAGACCATCGAGGCGCTGGCGAGCAACGGGCGGATGAGCGCGCTGCAACGCGGCTTCCACGAGAAGTTGGGCGCGCAGTGCGGTTTCTGCACGCCCGGCATGATCATGGCCGCCGAGGGCCTGCTGAGGCGCAATCCCGATCCGAGCGAGGCGGAGATCGAGGCCGGCCTCGCCGCCAACATTTGCCGCTGCACCGGCTACGTGAAGATCATCGAGGCGGTTCGCCAGGCGGCCGAGGAGGCGCGCGCATGAGCCTCGCCGAGAGCCGCGTGGAGACGCCGGCGATCGGCGTGCCGCAGCCCCTGATCGACGGGCCGCAGAAGGTCATGGGTCGGGCACTTTATTCCGCCGACTTCCAGGCCGCCGGCATGGCCGTCGGCCGGGTCCTCCGCAGCCCGCATGCCCATGCCCGCATCGTCTCGCTCGACACCTCGGCGGCCGAAGCGATGGAAGGTGTCGCGGCCGTGGTCACCGGGGCCGACGTCGCCGCCAGCTATGGTGTGCTGCCGATCGCGATGAACGAATTCGCGCTGGCCCGCGACCGGGTGCGCTACGCCGGCGAGCCGGTGGCGGCGGTGGCCGCCGTCGACGTCGCCACGGCGCAAGCGGCGCTTCGCCGGATCCGGGTCGCCTACGAGGTGCTGCCGGCCTATATCCGCGCCGCCGACGCAGTGGCCGACGGCGCGGCGGCGCTGCACGACGATAAGCCCGACAACGTCGAGCGGCGGGTCGATTTCGAGCTCGGCGACGTCGAGGCCGGCTTCGCCGCAGCCGAGCTCGTGCTGGAGCGGGAATATTTCAACGCCGAGGTCTGCCAGGTGCAGATGGAGCCGCACGCGACCTTCGCCGAATACGACGGCGAGCGCGAGGATTTGACGGTCCACACCTGCACCCAGGTACCCTATTACGTGCACCTGATGCTGGCCCGCACGCTGGAAATGGAGAAATCGCGGATCCGCGTGATCAAGCCGCACATCGGCGGCGGCTTCGGCTGCCGGACCGAGACCTTGAACGTCGAGCTGATCGCCGCCCTCCTGGCGCGCAAGGCCGGCGGCGCGGTCAAGCTGCTCTCCAGCCGGGAAGAGACCTTCATCACCCATCGCGGCCGCCCGGAGACCACGACCCGGATGAAGCTGGGGCTGGCCAAGGACGGGCGGATCACCGCCGTCGATTGCGAGACGATCCAACGCGGCGGGGCTTACAGCGGCTACGGCATCGTCACCATCCTCTATGCCGGCTCGATGCTCTACGGCCTTTACGATATCGAGGCGGTGCGCTATCTCGGCCTCCGCGTTCTGACCAACACACCGCCTTGCGGCGCCTTCCGCGGCCACGGCACGGTCAACACCCGCTTCGCCTTCGAAAGCCTGCTGGACGAAGTGGCTGACGGCCTCGGCCTCGACCCCTTCGCCGTCCGCCGGGCGAACTTGCTCAGCCCGCCCACCATGACCACCAACGACCTGCTGGTGAACAGCTACGGGCTGCCTGAGTGCCTGGACCGGGTCGAGGCGGCGAGCGGCTGGCGGGAACGCAAGGGCGCGCTCGGGCCGGGCCGGGGGCTCGGCATGGCCTGTTCGCATTACGTCTCCGGCGCCTCCAAGCCGAAGCACTGGACGGGCGAGCCGCATGCGACGGTGAACCTGAAGCTGGACTTCGACGGCTCGGTGACGCTGCTGACCGGCGCCGCGGAAATCGGCCAAGGCTCCTCCACCGTGCTGGCGCAATGCGCGGCCGAGACGCTGGGCGTCGACATCTCGCGGATCCGCGTCGTCGCTTGCGACAGCCAGGTGACGCCCAAGGACAACGGCTCCTATTCCTCCCGCGTCACCTACATGGTCGGCAACGCCACGATCCAAGCGGCGGAAAACCTGAAGGCGCTGCTGGTCGAGGCCGCGGCGGCCAAGCTGGAGGCCAGGCCGGAGGAGATCGAATGCTCCGGCGAGACTTTCCGCCGCGGCAGCCAGGACCAGGGCCTCGAGTTCGACGAGGTGGTGGCCGCCGCGCTCGAGGGCACGGGCACCATCACCGTCAAGGGGACCTACGAGACGCTGCCGGAATCCTGGGGCGGGCGGAAATATCGCGGCGCCGCGATCGGCGGCACCATGGCCTTCTCCTATGCGGCCCAGGTGGTCGAGGTCGCGGTCGATGCGGAGACCGGGGAGATCGAGGTGGTCCGGGTCTGGGTCGCGCACGACTGCGGCAAGGCGTTGAACCCGCTGGCCGTCGAGGGCCAGGTCCAGGGCTCGGTCTGGATGGGCCTCGGCCAGGCGATGACGGAGGAGACCCGCTTCCACGAGGGCCTGGCGATCACCGCCAACATGCTGGACTACCGGGTGCCGACCATCCTCGATTCGCCACCGATCGAGGTCGCCATCGTCGAGGCGGCGGACCCCCACGGCCCGTTCGGCGCCAAGGAGGCGGGGGAGGGCTCGCTCGCCGGCTTCCTGCCGGCCCTGACGGCGGCGGTGGCCGACGCCATCGGCGTCCGCGCCCCCGATTTGCCGCTGACCCCGGAACGGCTGCTGGAGCTGATCGAGAAGGCCCCCAAGCGCCGAGGTTCCGCGAGATCCGTTCGAGTGCAATCGTGATAAACGTCGTGGTCGACGACGCATCGATTCTCGATCCGAAGGGGAAAGTGAGCGCATGACCGAGCCGATCCGCGTCTTCTGGCGCCCGGGGTGAACCAGTTGCCTGCGCGCGAAAGAGTTTCTTTCGTCCCGAGGTGTCGATTACGAGAGCATGAACGTCCAGGACGATCCGGCGGCGATGGCGGCCTTGCGCGCCCTCGGCGCCCGGAGCGTGCCGGTGGTCTCCAGAGGTGATCGCTTCGTCTTCGCCCAATTGCTGAACGAGGTCACCGAGTTCCTCGAGATCGAGGCGGCGGCGGGGCCGGAACTCTCCGCCGCGACGCTGGCCGAACGGCTGGACCTGGTGCTGGAAACGGCGGCGCGGCTGATCGGCCAGTTTCCCGAGGCGCGCTTGGGCGACAAGCTGCTGAACCGCGACCGCACTTACCGCGTGCTCTGCCATCACGTCTTCCGCATAACCGAAGCCTTCCTGGAGACCATGGCCGGCGCGCCGCTGACCCACGAGATGCTGACCGCCGAGCCCGGCCCGGAGGTCGAAGGCGTCGCCGACATCACCGGCTACGGCGCAGGCGTGCAGGCCCGGCAGCAAGCCTGGTGGGAGGCGTGCGAGGACCGCGAGGGACGCCGGCCGGTCGAGACCTATTTCGGCCGCCAGACGATGCACGAGGTGCTGGAGCGCACCACCTGGCACACGGCGCAGCACGTCCGCCAACTGGCAATGGCGCTGGAGATGATGGCGATCGAAGCCGACCGCCCGCTGGATGGCGAGGCGCTGGCGGGCCTGCCCTTGCCGGAAGCCGTCTGGGACGGCTGAACCAACGGTACAAGACGGCGCCGGTGCCCCTCACCAGCCACGCCCACCATATTCGTCTTCATTCGGCCTCATTCGGCCTCATTCGTCTTCCGAAGCCCTCGACGCCGCGTGACCCGATCTCCACGGGCTCGCCGCCTGGCCATGAGCGGGACGGGGGCGAAGAGGTGAACGCGCTAACTGAACAATGATCATAAAATGACCACATTGTCGCCAAACCGCGGGCATGAATCGAATCGCAGAATCGTCGAAATCGCACGAGGGGTGGACACCATGAACCTAGCCAAACCCGATTTCGGATTATCGATCGCCATGATGGGCGCCCTGTCGCTGGGCATTCTGCCGTTGGCGGCGAGCCCTGGCGGCGCCCGGGCGGACAGCTTGGCGAGGGCCTCGAACACCTCGCTCGGCGGTTCCCTGCAAATCGTCGAGGGATCGTTGACCGCGCTTGGCGGCAGCGCCCAGATCGCCGGCGCCAGCGTCGTCCTGGTCGTCGATTCGGTCCAGGTCGTGGGCGAGAGCGTCATCGTCGTCCTCGAGGTAACGGCGGAGGCCAGCCGCGTGATCCTTCAGGGCACGTTCGATGTCGTGCACCTTTCCACCATGGCTGTCGGCGAGACCATTACGGCCCTGCTGACGACGGTGGGCTACGTTCTCTTCAAGGGCGGTCGTCCGATCGCCTTCGTCCCGGCCGAGAAGGGCCGACATTTGGCCCACAGCAGCGTCTTCGGGAGGCAGTGATGCGAGCCGGGGCCGCGGCGCTTCTCGCCGCCACCCTCGTTGCGGGGTTTCTGACCACCGGCCAGGCGGCGCGGGCCGGCGGTAGCTGCGCCGAATATGAGATCTCCGGCGCGGAGATGGTCCGCCGGGTCGATTGGGCGGCACGGATCGCCGAGCAATTGGAGGCGCTGAACCCCGAGCTCGCCCTGATCGCGCGGATCGGCAGCGACGTCGGCGAATACGGCCTGCATTACACCCATGTCGGCTTCGTCTGGCGCGACCATCCCAAGGGCCGCTGGGGACTGGTCCACGTCTTGCGGGCCTGTGCGAAGAGGAGGTCCGAGATCTTCGATCAGGGACTCTTGAACTTCCTCCTGGACGACCCCTTCGCCCTCGACGTCCTGATCCTGGAGCCGACGCCCGAATTGCAGCGGGCGATCGCGGGCCGGCTGGCCTCGAACGACGCTCGTGACTTCCACGGCCGGCGCTACAGCACCATCGCCTATCCCTTCACCACCCGCTATCAGAACTCCAACCAATGGCTGCTGGAGCTTCTGGCCGCGGCCCAAGGCGACCTCGCGGGCGAGCGGGTCGACGATCGGGGTCAGGCCCAAAAGATCCTCGCCCGCCATGGCTACCACGGCAGCGTGCTGCGCATTCCCCCCCTAAAACGGATGCTGGCGAGGTTCGTCCGCGCCGATATGGCCTTCGACGATCATCCCCGCGAGGCCGCCTGGAGGGGCGAATTCGAGACCATCACCGTGGCCTCCATCCGGCGCGATCTCGCCCTGAACGCGCTGCTGAGCGGCGAGACCGAACTGCGCTACCCGAGGCCGCACGATTTCGAGCGACAGCGGCCTCGGCGACGCGTGGAGGTGGCCGAGACGGAGGCCGAGCATCCTTGAATTTTCCCCTTGGTGTCAGGAGTGATCGTGCGGCTCGTGATCCTCCGTCTCGGGGTCGATCAGGCGGTGGATGTGGACGATAAAGTAGCGGGTGTGCGCCTCGTCGATCGTCGATCGGGCCTTGCCCTGCCAGGCCGCGTGGGCCTCGGCGTAGTTCGGATAGATGCCGACGATGTCGAGGCCCCGGGTGTCGACGAATTCGTGCCCGCTCGGGTCCTCCAACTCGCCGCCGAACACCAGATGCAACAACTGCTTGGTCATGCCATGGCTCCTCGTCGCAGGGGGGAGACGACCACTCTAGTGAATAGAATCCAACATATGGTACCCCTACGACGGTTTCCCGAGTTCGTCCGGAAAGGCGCCTGGTGCGCCGTGATGCGGGCGCATCACAAGCGCCGGGCAACGCGTCCGGCGGGCTCGGGAAGCCGCCCTTCGGGTCCCATATCCTGGCTTCTCCCAAATCCTGGCTTCTCGGGGCGTCGGGCACCCTTGACGATGTGCCGGCATCGCCGGCGGGCGCCCTCCTGGCGAGAAACCAGGATATGGGATCGTAGGGGTACCCTATGTTGGATTCTATCCACTAGGCCCAAACCCGTGACCAAGGCGTCAACCGATGGCGCCCCCTCACCGGCCCTGGAAGCGAGGCGCGCGCTTCTCGAGGCGCGCGGCGATGCCTTCCCTGGTGTCCTCGCTCTGGTTGGTCTCCAGCACCAGGGCGTCGAGGTCGGCGTGCTGGATATCGTCGCGGAATTCCATCTCCCGGACCAGAATTCGCTTCATCGTCCGCATCGAAAGGGGCGCGTTCCTGGTCAGCCGCTCGATCAATTGGCCGGCGCGGGCCTCCAGCTCGTCCTCCGGGGCCACGGCGTGGATGATCCCCTTCTCGTGCATCCAGGCCGCCGGCACCGGGTCGCCGATCAGCAGGAATTCCCGCGTCGCCACCGGCCCCGCCACCTCCAGCAGCTTCTTCGCCAGGAACCAGTTGAGCGCCAGGCCGATCCGCGCCAGTGGCATGGCGAAGCGGGCGCTTGTCGCGGCGACGACGAAATCGCAATGCAGCGCCAGCTCGTTGCCGCCGGCGATCGCATCGCCTTGCACCACCGCGACGACGGGCAGCGGATAGGTCTCGAGCGCGCGCAGCATGGCCTCGATCGGGCTCGCCTTGCCTAGCCGCTCGCGCCGCTCGGTCAGATCGAGGCCGGAACAGAACACCGTGCCCTCGCCCCTGAGCACGCACACCCGCTCCGCCGCCGGCGGCTCGGCCGAGAAGGCCTCGCGCATGTCGTCCAGCATGCCCTGGGTGAGGGCGTTGCGCTTCTCGGGCCGCGCCATGGTCACGGTGCGGACGGGGCCCGCGCTCTCCACCTTGATCAACGACATATCCAGCCTCACTCGCCTGTTGTCTCGCCGCGCGGAGTGTAGCTTTGTGAGCCGGAGCGGGCCAAGCCGTCCGGTGAGCTGGGGAGGGGGAAATAGCTGGGCCGCCCGGCATGGATCCAGGCGGCCCCGCTTCACGCCATTGGGAGGGAGAGGTCGTGACGCTCGCTTGGTCCCGGCGCGGCGGCCGGGATGATGTTCTATCGCCTCAGGCGGCGGTCTTGCGCTTCGGCTTGGCCGCGTCCTGGGCCGTGTCGGTCTTGACGACCGCCTGGAACTCGGTCACGCCTTCGAGGAAGCGCGCGTTCATCAGCTCCAGCAGCTCAGCCCCGGACTTGGCCGTGAGATCGGCGATCTCGCGGGCGTGCGCGACCTGGGTCTCGACCGCCTTGCGGGTGATCTCGACTTGCGCTTGGGCGCTCTCCTCCGGCGTCGCCGCCTGCAGCACCTCGCGGGTCGCCTCGGTCACGTCCTCGAAGCCCCGGCGCAGGATCTCCGCCTGCATCGTGGCGATCGCCTGGAAGGCCTCGCCGGCCTTGCGGCCCGCGACCGCCACCGCCTCGACATTGCGCCGGTGCGCCACCTGCATGGCCTCGTGGTCGAAAGCCACCGGCTGGAAGACCTTGGCGAATTTGGCCGGATCGAACTCGGCGAAGGGAGAGTTGGTATACATCTGTTCGGCTCCTCGGCTCAGCCCCCGGTGCCGGATCGGCTCTCGCGGGCGAAATGTTGCAGTGCAATAAACGCACACCTTATTTATTGCATCGCCGAAGAAAGTCAAGAGGAAAATTGTGCAGTGCACAATTCTTTTTTCAGGCCTTCACTCCGCACGCCCTGACGGCGGCTCGGGCGGCGGCTCGGGCGGCGGCTCGGGCGGCGGCTCGGCCGCGCCTCGATGCCGCCCACCGGTGAGCCAGCGGGCGATGGCATCGGCCCGCCCCAGCCCCTTGTCGAGGGCCGACATGGTCTTGCCCTGATCCTCGCTGTCGTCGTCGAGCCAGGCACGCAGCGCGCCCATGTAGACCAGGCCCAGGCCCTCGACCTGGATCGCCCTGAGCGGCCCCCAACTCGGCAGCCGCGCCGCCTCCAGCATCCAGACCAGGCTGCCGCGCCGGGGGCCGCGCGCGAAACAGGTGGCGAACGCCGGATCGCGCCGCATCTCGGCGACGACCGCGGCGATTCCCTTCTTCTGCGCCGCCATGGCGTCGAAGCGGCGCATCATGACGTCGAACAGGCGATCGCGCGCCGGCTCGTCGGCGATTGCCTTGTCCGTGCCGTCCAGCACGATCTCGTCGATCCGCCTGACGTAGGCGGCGAGCACCGCGAATTTGGAGGGCGCGTGGCGTCGCGCCTGGCTGAGCGGCACGCCGGCTTCGGTGGCGATGTCGGCGAGCGTGGTGTCGCGCCAGCCTTGCACGGCGGCGAGCGAGAGGGCCGCCTCGGCGAGCCGGGTCTGGATCTCGTTCGGGTCCCGGGGCCGTGCCCGCGAGCGCTTCGCCGTCGCCATGCCCTGCCTCCCTGGAGCATCCAAATCATAACGAATTCTCTCCTTTCGCGGAATGGCCCGGCCGAACAATCTGGTCTAGCGATAGAACGTCGAATTCGGCGCGACGCTGCAGGGCGCGCGAGGCGATCGGCGACGACCAAATTGTCTCGCCCACGACGCGCCTTCGCCTAGAGCAATATCCGAACGGATTGAACCGGTTCGGTTCAATCCGTTCGGGTAAAATTGCTCTATTCTCCAAGTTGGTAGAGCAGCTTTATCCGCCAGTTGGATCGCCGAAGGCGATTCCAACTGGACGGATGCTGCTCTAGCATCGAGGCGGGCGGCACGGCGTTCCGGCCCGGGCCACGCGTGATAGGGTCCGGCGGCACGAGGGGCGCGAATGCCATGCGGATCGGCATCATCGGGGGCAGTATCGGCGGCTTGGCGGCGGCGCGTGAACTGCGACGGCTCGGCGCCGAGGTCCGCGTCTTCGAGCGCTCGCCCGGCGTGCTGCGCGACCGGGGCGCCGGCATCGGCCTCGACGCGCCGACGCTCAGCTATCTGCTGGCGAACGGCCTCCTGGACGGCATTTGGAGAAGACGCGCCACGCCTTCCTCGCCGGCGACGACCGCATCCTCTGGTCGGCGCCCGGCGCCATGGCGGCGACCTGCTGGGACGTTCTCTACCGGGGTTTCCGGCGCGAGCTACCGGATCATTGCTACGCCGGCGGCGTCGCCTTGAGGGCGCTGGAAACCGACGACGCGGGGGCGACGGCGTTGCTGTCGGACGGCCGGCGCGAGCGCTTCGATCTGCTGGTCTGCGCCGACGGCGTGGATTCCCGCGCCCGCCAAATTCTGCACCCCGAAATGGCGCCCGCGTTCGCCGGCTATGTCGCGGTGCGCGGCCTGATCGACGAGGCGGCGCTGCCGGGCGATGTCCGGGGCGAGATCCGGGAGCTCTACGTCGACGCCCTGGTCCGCTATCTGGTCCCGGGCGGCCACGTCATCTTGTACATGGTTCCGGGCCCCGATCCCGCCGCCGGCGGCTTGGCCCCGGGTGGGCGGCGGCTCAACTGGGTCTGGTATGTCAACCTATCGCCGGCGGAGCTGGAGGCGGCGCTCACCGATCGGGACGGGCGCCGGCGGCGGCTCTCGGTACTGCCGGGGATGATGGCGCCGGTTGCCTGGGCGGGTTTCCTGGCGCGGGGCCGAGAGCTCTTCACCGGCGCCTTCGCCGCGGTCATGGAGGCGACGGCAAGGCCTTTTCAGCAGGCGATCTATTCTTTCATGGCGCCGCGCCTCGTGGACCGACGGCTGGCGCTGATCGGCGATGCGGCGCATCTCTGCCGCCCGCACGTCGGCTCCGGCTCCAGCCTTGCGATCGCCGACGCGGTGGCGCTCGGCGAGGCGGTGGCGGCGCATGGCGAGGACGTGTCGGCGGCGCTCGCCGCCTTCGAGGCCGAACGTCTGGCGACGGTCGCGGCCATGGTCGAGCTCTCGGTCCGGATGGGCGAGGCGCATCAAGGCCGGGAGGTCGACTGGTCGCGCATGACGACGGCGCGGGTCGAGGCCTGGTGGGCGGCGATGATGGCGGGCGGAGGGATCTATTTCGACGCCCGCGCGGGCGAGGAGGGGCAATGAAGCTCGATGGCATGAGCGCGACGGGCCCGTTTTGGCGGCTGGCATGGCGAACTTCCGGTTTGCCTTTTGTCGTCCGAGGGAATATGTCTGCCGCATCAGCGCCTTTGAGATACGCGGCGTATCGGGCTTCGTCACGCCGACCTAGTCGTCATACTCCTCGCAACTCTGTTGGCTGAGAACCGGCGAGGCATGTCGCGCCGTCGGTCGACACCAAATTGAAGGATATGACGTATGACGAACGGGACCGTGAAGTGGTTCGATGCCTCGAGGGGCTTCGGCTTCATCACCCCAGACGAGGGCGGCAAGGACGCCTTCGTGCACATTTCGGCGCTCGAGCGCTCCGGCATCACCGGCCTCGACGAGGGCCAGAAGGTCGAGTACGAATTGCAGCCCGGCCGCGACGGCAAGTCCGCGGCGGAAAATCTGCGCCTGGTGGAGTGAGCGGGCCCGGGAACGCGAGAAAGGGCCCACCTCGCGCGGGCGCTATGATCTCGGACCCTTCGAACTGAGCCGTGAAAGGAGGGGCCGTGAAAGGAGGGGCCGTGAAAGGAGAACGCCATCGTTACCGTATTCGTCCGTGACAACAACGTCGACCAGGCGCTCCGCGCCTTGAAGAAGAAGATGCAGCGGGAAGGATTGTTCCGCGAGATGAAGCGACGTCGACACTACGAAAAACCCTCGGAACGTCGCGCCCGCGAAACCGCAGATGCCGCCCGTCGGTTCCGCAAGCTGCAGCGCAAGCGGGCCCAGCGGGAAGGCCTGATCTGATACTGGCCGCGCCGGCGGCAAATTCTCTCGCCGATCCGATTCCCTAGCGCGGTTGGGGCGAGAGGCCGAGGAGTCGTGGATAGGTCCGACGGCTCGCCGATGGCCACATACCCACCAAGATCAATCGAGCCCGCGGCCCTTGCTACCGGTCGCTCCCCCGGGACGGATCGAGCCTGCGCGGACGGACCGTCCTCGCGCGTGCCCATGAGCGTTCTTTTTCCATGCTACCCTCGAGGCAAATCTCGATGGGGAGCCCCCCGATCATGCGGGACGGTTGGCGCAAGGCGGCGATCGCGGGTGATCACCGTGTCATGGCGGACCTCCTCGCGGCGGGCACGTCCATCGACGCGCTCGACCGCTACGGGCAGACGGCGCTGATGCTGGCCGCGATGCATGGCCGGGACGAGGTGGTGGCGCTGCTGCTGGAGCACGGGGCCGATCCCGACGTCACGGCGAAATATGGATTGAGCGCCCTGATGCTCGCCGTGGTGAACCATCACGATCGTATCGCCCACTGGCTCGTAGACGCCGGCGCGGACACGAGCCTCAGGGCCACCGGCGCCCCCGGCTTCGCCGGCATGACGGCCCGGGACCTCGCCGAGGATCGCGGCCTCGAGGCGCTCGTCGCCCACATCGAGCGTGCATCGAGGGAAGGGCGGACCACCGCGGACGAAATCGGCTGACCCTCGCCCCTGGCGCCGCCGCCTCGATCGCCGGCCCGGCGGCGGGCTTTGCGCGGCGGCCCGGATCGATTAGCGTTTTGCTTCGGGCGTCATCCCGCCGGGGACGAGTCCCAGCCCCGGCGACACGAGAATGATGGATGGGAGAGATGGGGAGCCAGACTTACGACTACATCGTGGTCGGGGCCGGATCGGCCGGATCCGTCCTCGCCAACCGTTTGAGCGCCAGCGGCCGCCATCGGGTTCTGCTGCTGGAGGCGGGCCGCGCGAGCCATCCTTGGTCGCGCGTGCCCATCGGCTTCGCCCGGCTGATCGACAATCCCAAGGCCAACTGGTGCTACGAATCCGAGCCGGAGGAGAACACCGGCGGGCGCCGCATTCCGGTGCCGCGCGGCCGACTGCTCGGCGGCTCCAGCTCGATCAACGGCATGGTCTTCGTGCGCGGCCAGGCCCAGGACTTCGACACCTGGGCACAGCTCGGCAATCGCGGCTGGAGCTACCGCGACGTCCTGCCGTTCTTCAAGTCCATGGAGAGCTATACCGGCGGCGACGACGCGTTCCGGGGCCGCGACGGGCCGCTCGAGGTCTCGGACCTGGACGAGACGGGGCCGCTCTACGATTCGTTGTTGGCGGCGGCCGGCGAAATCGGCATCGAGCGCAACCCAGATTACAACGGCGCCCGCCAGGACGGCATTTCCATGACCCAGGCGACGATCCGCAACGGGCGGCGGATGAGCACGGCCTATTGCTATCTGCAGCCGGCCCGCGCGCGCTCGAACCTGGAGATCCAGACCTGCGCGCTCACCCGCTCGCTGCTGCTTGACGGCACGCGCTGCCTCGGCGTCGCCTATTCGCTCGGCGGCGAGACGCGACAGGCTCGCGCGAGGGGCGAGGTGATCGTCAGCGCCGGCTCGATCAATTCCCCCCAATTGCTGGAGCTCTCCGGCATCGGTCAGCCGGAACGCCTGGCCGCGCTCGGGATCGAGACCTTGCACGCGCTTGGAGGCGTCGGGGAAAATCTGCGCGACCACTACGCGCCGCGCATGCTCTGGCGGATCACGGCGGCCGGCGTCACTTATAACGACAAGGGCCGGGGGCTCGGTCTCGTCGGCCAGGCCTTGCGCTATGCCTTCACAGGCAAGGGGCTGCTGGGCCTGCCGGCCGCGCCCATCCGGGCCTACGTCCGCACCCGCGAGGGCTTGGACTCGCCCGACGTCGGCGTCTCGGTGATCCCCTTCCTCGCGACCGACGGCTACCGCCTGGCGCGCGAGCGGGGCATCACCGTGATCTGCCACCCGCTCCGGCCGGAGAGCACGGGCAGCATCCACGTCGCAAGCGCCGATCCCGGGACGCCGCCGGCGATCCGCTTCAACTTCCTCGCCTCCGAAATCGACCGCGCGACGACGGTCGGCGGCATGCGCATTGCGCGGCGATGGATCAACGCCGCCGCCATGGACGGCCTTCGGGGCGAGGAGCTGGCGCCCGGCGCATCGTTGGAGTCCGACCAGGAGCTGATCGATTGGGTCAAGGAGAACGCGGAGACCACCTATCACCCGATCGGCACCTGCAAGATGGGCTCCGACCCGATGGCGGTGGTCGACGAGCGGCTCCGGGTGCACGGGCTCCAGGGTCTCAGGGTGGCGGATGCCTCGATCATGCCGACGCTGACCTCGGGCAACACCAACGCGCCCTCGATCATGATCGGCGAAAAAGCCGCCAGCATGGTGCTGGAAGAGGCCGCCTGAGGCCGCCCGGCCGGCGCCGACAATACGCTGGCCGACATGGCCCTTGTTGCGATAAGCTTGGCCCGAAGCACCACTAGAGGAGGATCGAGCCATGGCGAGCAAGGGCAAGGCGATCGTCGTGCAGCCGGATGCCGGCGAGAGCTATTGGCAACCGGTGCCGGCCAACGGCTATGCCGAGGTCAAGATCGGCCGTCGCGATCTCGGCGACGGGCGCTTCGCGACCGGCGTCCAGGTCATCGCGCCCGGGTCCCATATCCGCGCCCACAGCCACGAGGCCAACGAGGAGATCCTGTTCTTCTTCGAGGGCGAGGGCCGGGTCGAGGTGGACGGCGACAGCCATCCGGTGCGGCCGGGCACCACGGTCTTCGCGGGCCACTTGGTGGAGCACAAGATCATCAACGAGAGCGAGCGGCCGCTGAAGATGATGTGGGTGTTGATGCCGGGCGGCCTGGAGGACTTCTTCCAGGCGATCGGCCGGCCGAAGGCGCCGGGCGAGGCGGCGCCGGAACCCTTCGCCAGGCCGGAGAACGTCGCCGAGATCGAGCGCGCCACCGTCTTCGCCACCGCCGACCAGGAAGCGTAGCGCGAAGCCAGGAAGTCTTTAGGCGGGGGAGCCTCGCGAGGATTCAGGGCGCGATGACGATCTTGCCCATGACCTCGCGGTCCTCGATTCCGCGGATGCCCTCCGCCGCCTCCTCCAGCGGCAGGACGCGATCGATCTCCGGCTCCAAGTGGCCGTCGCGCACCAACTCCAGCAGCCGGGTCAGGTCTTCCCGTCGCCAGCCGTTCGAGCCCTTGATGTCCAGCTCGTAAGTCCAGATGTAGCGGATGTCGGTCTTCGGGTCGTAGCCGGCGGTGGACGACAATTGCCCGCATGTTGCACCTCGAGTGGTGTGAAGGGAGAAGGCGATCAGACGCCGTCGGGACCGACGTCGGCGACGGCGCGGGCGATGAGCGAGGCCCGATCGATCTTGTTGGTGGCGGCGAGCGGCAGGTGGTCGACCAGGAAGACGCGCCTGGGGTGTTGGTAGGCGGGACCATCGCGGAGCGCGTGGGCCTTGACGGCGGCCTCGTCGAGGCCCGCGCCCGCGCGTGGCACGACGAAGGCGACCGGCTTCTGGCCCTTGATCTCGTCCGCTACCGGCACGACGCAGGCCTGGTCGATATCCGGGTGGCGCTCCAGCAGCGCCTCGACGTCGCCCGGATAGACGTTCTCGCCGCCGCAGTTGAACATGTCATCCGCCCGGCCGACGAAGGTGTAGAAGCCGTCGGCGTCGCGCGACATGACGTCGCCGGTGTCGTACCAGCCGTCCGCCGTCATCCGCTCCGCCGTCTTTTCGGCCAGGTTGTGATAGCCCGGCATTATCGCCGGCGTGTTCATCTGCAACACGCCCTGGTCCCTCTTCCGGCCCTGGTCGTCGACCAGGCGAATGCCGATCCCCGGCACCGGATGGCCGATGGCGATGTCGGGCCGGGCCAGGCCGTCGGGGTGCGGGCCGAAGACCCCTGCGCCCGCCTCCGTCGTGCCATAGGCGTTGGCGATCAAGGCGCCCGGGAAGATCCGCTTCACCTGGTCCATCAGCTTCTGGGTCACCGGCGAGGAGCCGGTCATGACGATTTCCACGCTCGAGAGGTCAGCCGTCTCCAGCAGCGCCCGCTCGCGCGCGACCAGCGCCAGCATGGTCGGCACCGAGGTCAGGAAGCTGCAGCCATGGTCCTCGATCGCACGGATGTAGGCGGGTGCGGTGAACGCCGGCAGCAACACCAGGCTCGCGTGGTTGGCGAAGGCGATCTTGGTCGAGATCAGCGCGTTCATGTGATAGAGGGGTGCGGCCACGAGAAACCGATGCGGGGCGCAGTCGGGGTCGACCTTGCGCCGCGTCTCGATCACCCAAAGCTGTCCGGCATGGCTCAGCGGCACGCCCTTGGGCCGACCCGACGAGCCCGAGGTGTAGAGAAACATGGCGATCTCGCCCGTCGCCGGTTCCACCGTCTCGAAGGGGCCGGGATCGAGGAAGGCGTCGAACCCGTCAGGCCCGTCGTCGCCGAAGATAATCGTCGCCACGTCGTCGGGGCACTCGGCGCGGCGATCGGAATCGGCCAGGATCAACCGCGCCTCGCAGTCGTGCAGGATGAATTGCACGGTCTCGGGGGCGAAGCGCCAGCTCACCGGGACGGCGACCAGGCCGGCCATCATGGCGCCGAAGTAGCTGGTGGCGAATTCGGCCCGGTTGGCGGAGAGGATCGCCACCCGCTCGCCGCGCGCGAGGCCGCGCGCCCGGAGCCCGCGCGCGACCGCGCGGGCCTCCGCCCGCACCTCGGCGTGGCTCATCCTCCGGGGCCGGGCGGGATCGAGCAGATCGATCAGCGCCGGCGCCGCCATGTCGCGCCCCGGGGGCCAAAGATCGCCGAGATTCGTGGGCACCGCTTCTCCCGAGTTCGTGTCCTTCCACGGGGGACCATCATGCGACGCCATGGGCGAGACCCGCAACCGGTTCCCGGGAACTCGGTTCCCGGCGCGCCGGCGGCTAGGTGCCTCCGATGCGCCCGCTCGCCCGCCTGAACGAGCTAACGAACCGCTTCCTCGACAGCGACATCTGGTTCAGCTTTACCCGGTCCAAGGTGACGATGACGGCGGCGGCGGTGACCGTTCTGCTGTTGGCCTCGGCCATCCTGGCGCCGCTGCTATCGCTGCAGAATCCCTTCGATCCGGCGAGCCTCGACCTGCTCGACGCCTTCAGCCCGCCGATCTGGCACGAGGACGGCGTCTGGCAGTATCCGCTCGGCACCGACAATCAGGGCC
This sequence comes from Alphaproteobacteria bacterium, assembly GCA_965225945.1. Classification (GTDB taxonomy): domain Bacteria; phylum Pseudomonadota; class Alphaproteobacteria; genus JASLMY01. The sequence continues at coordinate 444,971 of CBDDBZ010000038.1, forward strand.
GCGACATGTATTCGGCGATCCTCTACGGCAGCCGGGCCTCGCTCTTGGTCGGCTTCGCCAGCGTCGGGCTGGCGATGATCCTGGGCGTCGGCCTCGGCCTCCTCTCGGGCTATCTCGGCGGTGCCCTCGACGCCGTGATCATGCGGGTCGCCGACGTGCAGATCAGATTCCCGGCGATCCTGATCGCCCTGCTGATCGACGGCGTGATGCGCGCCGTCCTGCCGAAGGACCAGCACGATCAGTTGGCGCTTTACGTCCTGGTGCTGGCGATCGGGCTCTCGCAATGGGTCCAGTTCGCCCGCACCGTGCGCGGCTCCACCATGGTCGAGCGCAACAAGGAATACGTCCAGGCCGCCCGTGTGATCGGCATGCCGCCGGTGCTGATCATGCTGCGCCACGTGCTGCCGAACGTCATGGGACCGGTGTTGGTGATCGCCACCATCGGGCTCGCGGTGGCGATCTTGACCGAGGCCACGCTCTCCTTCCTGGGCGTCGGCGTGCCGCCCACGGAACCATCGCTCGGCACCTTGATCCGGATCGGCAACGATTTTCTCTTCTCCGGCGAATGGTGGATCGTGATCTTTCCGGGGCTGACCTTGGCTACCCTGGTATTGGCGGTGAACCTGCTGGGCGACTGGCTGCGCGACGCCCTCAACCCGAAGCTTCGTTAGCCGCGCTATTGCGGGGGTAATGCCACATTTCGCGCGCCCAACCGCAACCTTGCCAAGGCTGGGTGCTTTCTCCGACAATGCGACCCGACCGCCGCCGCCGCGGAAGAGGTGACACGCCATGGCGATGACCCAAGGGCACGACCAGCGCTTCGAGATCCGTCCGCTCGGCCGCACCTTCGGTGCCGAGATCCACGCCATCCAGCTCGCCCGCGACGTCGACGACGCGCTGTTCGAGGCGATCCATGCCGCCTTCCTCGAGCACCAGTTGCTGCTGTTCCGCGACCAGGATCTGCCGCCGGCCGACCAAGTCGCCTTCGCCCGGCGCTTCGGCGAGGTGCAGATCCACGTGATGAACCAGTATCATACCGGCGACCACCCAGAACTCTACACCCTCACCAACCTGGCCGCGGACGGCAATCCCTCGGGCACCCATCCCGACAGGGGCACGCTCCATTGGCACACCGACAATTCCTGGTCCAAGGTCACCGGCCAGGCGACGATGCTCTATGTCGAGGTGGCGCCCGAGGAAGGCGGCGGCACCGGCTGGGCCGACATGTATTGCGCGCACGACGCCATGAGCGCGGCCGAGCGGGCCGAGTTCGCCTCGATCCGCGCGGTTCACGACCTGAATTTCTCCCGCACCCGCCGGCACCCCGAGGATCCGATGACCGACGGGCAGCGCCGCCTGAAGCCGCCGGTCGACCATCCGATCGTCCGCACCCACGGCGAGACCGGGCGCAAATGCATCTTTCTGGGCGATCATGCCTCGCACATTCTCGGCCGGCCGATGCCTGAGGGGCGGGAGATGGTGGCGGCGCTGAACCGCCGGATCGTCGAATTCGACAATATCTATCACCACACCTGGCGGGCGGGAGATTTCGCCGTCTGGGACAACCGTTGCCTGCTGCACAGGGCGGACGAATACGACGCCAAGACCCAGCGCCGGGTGATCCGCCGCTGCACGATTTTGGGCCAGGTGCCGGAATGAGCGGGGACGGCGGGCGCGGCGCCGGCTGAGACGAGGGAGGGACCCAATGGCCGAGATCACGGTGGAATTCGTGGCGCTCATGGCACGGACCTGGCACGGCATCGAACTCGACGGAAACGCGGCGGACGGCATCGCCCGCATGCTGCGGCCGATGGAGGCGGCGGCCGAAAGCGCCGCGGCGGATCTGGATTTCGAATCCGAGCCGGCCGACTTCACCCGGCTGCTCGACGAACTAGCCGACGGAGGGGCGAACGAGGGGGCGGGCGAGGGATGAGCGAGGCGTTTCGCGGCTGGACGCTGGTCGAGACGGCGGCGCGGGTGGCCGCCCGCGAGGTCTCGGGCGAGGAGGTGGCGCGGGCCGCGATCGCCCGGGCGGAGGCGGCACAACCGGCGCTCAACGCCTTCATCCATCTGGAGGCCGAGGCGGCACTTCGCCAGGCCCGCGCGGTCGATGCGGCGATTCGGCGGGGCGAGGCGGCGGGGCCGCTCGCCGGCGCGCCGCTGGCGCACAAGGACATGTACTACCGAGCAGGCCGGCTCTCGACCGCCGGCTCGGCGATCCGGCGCGACTTCGTGCCCTCGACCACGGCGAGCGTGCTGACACGGCTGGATCGCGCCGGCGCGCTCGACCTCGGCGGCCTCAACATGAGCGAGTTCGCGGTCGGGCCGACCGGCCACAACCGGCATTACGGCGATTGCCACAATCCCTGGAACCTCGAGCACGCGCCGGGCGGCTCCTCCTCCGGCTCCGGCGCCAGCGTGGCGGCGGGCGTGCTGGGGGGCGCGCTCGGCTCCGACACCGGCGGCTCGATCCGCATCCCCTCCGCCATGTCCGGCGTCGTCGGCCTGAAGCCGACCCAGACCCGGGTCTCCCGGCACGGCATTCTGCCGCTCTCGTTCTCCTTCGATTGCGTCGGCCCGCTGACCCGCACCGTGCGCGACGCGGCCCGCATCCTCTCGGTGATCGCCGGGCGCGACGCCGCCGATTCCACCTCCAGCACGCGCCCCGTCCCCGATTACGAGGCAGGCCTCGACGGGCCGGTGGGCGAGCTGCGGCTGGGCGTGCCGACGAGCTACTATTACGACGGCTTGACGGCGGAAGTGGCCGGCGCGGTCGCCGCGGCTCGGGCCGTCTTCGCCGATCTCGGCGTGGCCGCGCGCGAGGTCGAGGTGCCGAGCCACGAGGAGATGAACCTGATCTGGCCGATCGCGCTCTCGGCCGAGGCGGCGACGATCCATCGCCGCTGGCTGCGCGAGCGTCCGGGCGACTATCAGCCGCAGGTCCGCCGGCGGATCGAGGTGGGGCTCTATCAGCCGGCGACCCGATATATCGAGGTGATCACGCTCAGGCAGCGCTTCACCCGCGACTTCGTCCGCCTGGCGCTCGGCCAGGTCGACGCCCTGATCGTGCCGACCGCGCCGATGCCGTCACCCCGGCTGGCGGACGTCGGACTCGGCGACGACGAACGGATGGTGGCGCTGGTCATGAAGATTTCCGCCATGACGCGGCCGATCAACTTCCTCGGCCTGCCGTCGCTCTCCGTCCCTTGCGGCTTCACCGAGGCCGGCCTGCCCATGGCCTTCCAGTTGATCGGCCGTCCCTTTGCCGAGGCGACCCTGTTCCGTCTCGGTCATGCCTACCAGGAAGCGACGGGCTGGTGGCGCCGGCTTCCCGAGCTGCCCTGAAACTCGAAAACAGCTGAGGATTTCGTCCATGACCAACGCCGAGGGCGCCCGCCCGCTGCAGGGTATCCGTGTCGTCGATGCCGCGACCTTCATCGCAGCACCCTTCTGCGCCACCCTGCTGGCGGAATTCGGCGCCGAGGTGATCAAGGTGGAGTTACCGGGCGTGGGCGATCCGCTGCGTCGCTTCGGCACCCGCACGGAGTGCGGCGAGACGCTGCCCTGGCTCAGTGAGTCGCGGAACAAGCGCTCCGTCACGCTCGATCTCCGCAAGCCCGAGGGCGCCGAACTCTTCAAGCGGCTGGTCGGCGAAAGCGACGTGCTCTGCGAGAACTTCCAGACCGGCACGTTGGAGGGCTGGGGCGTCGGCTGGGAGGTGCTGAGGGAGGTCAATCCGGGCCTGGTGATGCTCAGGGTGACCGGTTACGGCCAGACGGGACCCTATGCCGGGCGGCCGGGCTTCGGGCGCATCGCCAACGCCTTCGGCGGGCTCGCCTTCCTCGCCGGCTATCCCGACCGGCCGCCGGTGACGCCCGGGAGCGCGACGCTGCCCGACTATATGTCCGGCCTCTTTGGCGCCTTCGGCGTGCTGATGGCGCTGCGTGCGCGCGATTCCTCGGGCACCGGCCAGTACATCGACATCGGGCTCTACGAATCGATCTTCCGCGTTCTCGACGAGCTGGCGCCGAGATATGATCTGACCGGTTTCGTCCGCCAGCGCATGGGGCCCGGCACGGTCAACACGGTGCCGCACAGCCACTACCCGACCAAGGACGATTCCTGGATCGCGATCGCCTGCACCAGCGACAAGATCTTCGCCCGTCTCGCCGTGCTGATGGGCCAGGGCGAGCTCGCGGGCGAGGGCCGCTTCGGCACCATCGACCGGCGCCAGGCCGAGCGGGAAGAAGTGGACGCCCTGGTGACGGCGTGGACCCGGGAGCGCAACCGCGACGAGATCCTGACGCTGTGCGAGGCGGCGCAAGTGCCATGCGGGCCGATCTACGGCATCGACGAGATTTTCGAGGATCCGCATTTCGCCGCGCGCGGGAACATCGACTTCGTCGAGGACGAGCGGATCGGCAAGCTGGCTTTTCCGAACGTGGTGCCCCGGTTGAGCGCGACGCCCGGCGGCATCGACCGGCTGGGCCCATCGCTCGGCGAGGCGGTCGACGACGTCTATGGGCGGATTCTGGGGCTGGCCGAGGATGAGATCGCTGCCTTGCGCGAGAAGGGCGTGATCTGAGCCGGCGGCCTCAGGGCGGGCCGGCCCCAGCAGTCGGGCGAAAGTTCACGCGGGCGTGGATTCGAGTTAGAGTGAATGGGCCGTAACGGCAACACATCGACGGGAGGCGATCATGAACCAACGAGAATTCACCAGGCGGATAGTGCTGCGATACAGCGCGGCGGCGATTACGGCCGCCGCGGCAGGCGCGATACCGGGCGTTTCGGCGTCCCAGGCCAGCGGTCTCAAGCTCTGGGCGGCGGTGGTGCACAAGGTCGGCGCCAAGGACTGGAGTGCCATGGCGGCGCAGGCCGGCATCGAGATCGCCTACACGACCAAGAGCGCGCGGGCCGACGAGGCGATCCAGAAGATGGTGGTCGGCGACGGCAACAAGCTGTTCGACGCGATGACCGACAACGGCGGCGGGATGGAGGACGCGCTCGCCTCGCAGGGCGTCATCGTGCCGCTCGATACCTCGAAGATCCCCAACTGGAGCAACATCCTGCCGACCTACAAGGAGGGCGCTTCGCGGCGGACACCATCCGTTACAAGGGCAAGGTATTCGCCACGCCGATGATCTCCAACGCCGATTCCCTGGCTTACGACTTCAAGGTGCTGGGATTTCACCCCGATAGCTGGGGCGTGATGTGCCGACCTACAAGGAGGGCGGCTTCGCGGCGGACACCATCCGTTACAAGGGCAAGGTATTCGCCACGCCGATGATCTCCAACGCCGATTCCCTGGCTTACGACTTCAAGGTGCTGGGATTTCACCCCGATAGCTGGGGCGTGATGTTCGATTCCCAATTCAAGGGTCGGGTGGCGCTGCAGAACGATTTCGGCCCCACCCTCACCAACATGGCGATCTACCTCAAGGAAAGCGGCAAGATCGAGATCAAGGACGCCTCCGACATGTTGCCGAAGGAAGTCAAGGCGGTTTGCCAGTTCCTCATCGACTACAAGAAGAAGGGACAGTTCCGCACCTTCTGGGACGGCTTTCAGAACGGCGTCGGGATCCTGACCAGTGGCGAGGTGGTGATGTCGTCGTGCTGGGAACCGGTGCAGATCGTCGCCAACAAGAAGACCGGCGACAAGGCCGACATCCGCTACGGCACCATGAAGGAGGGGCATCAGGCCTGGAACAACGTCATCATGCTGACCAAGGGTGCTGCGTCGCGCGGCGCGGAAGACCTCTATTACAAGCTGGCCAACGTCTATCTTTCGCCCTGGTTCGGCGCGCGCACGCTGGCCGGGCTCGGCTTCGGGCCGCAGATGGTCGGCGTCAACAAATACATCGAGGACAACCCCGACGACTTCTCGGCCGCCGAGCGAGCCCGCGTGCTCGAGATCCTGAAAGCCAAGGAGGTGCGCTACGCGGTCAAGGGTAACGCCTGGCAGAACGTCTTTCCGACCCATATCCGCGATTACCAGGACTGGTGGGCCCGGTTGCAGGCCGCCTGATCGGCGATGGACGCGGCCACGCCCGAGACGAAGGGCACGCGCATGCAGGGAGGTCGGGGCGACCCGGCCTCCCCCGGCGCGTGGCGCCGCCTCGTCGGCGAGAACGGGCTGCAGAAGTGGGTGTTCTATCTGCCGGCCGTCTTCATGGTGGTATTCCTCGCAATTCCGACGGCGTTGACGTTCGTCTGGAGCTTCTTCGTGCGGACGACGTTTTGGATGGAGCCGGGCTTCACGCTCTTCGCCTATGAGAACTTCTTCACCTCGGCCAGGGCCGAGAATTTCCTCTATTCGATGATGCACTCCGCCTGGGCGGTGGTCATCAGCTTCGCCATCGGCTTCCCGATCGCGGTCTTCGTGCGCCGTCGGGTGCCTCAGGCGGCGCAGCACCGGGTCGTGCTCCTGTTTATTCTGCCCTTTATGATCTCCGAGCTGGTGCGCGTCTTCGCCATGCGGCCGGTGCTGGGCCGTTACGGCATCATCAACAACTTGCTGATGGACATCGGCCTGATTTCAGAGCCGATCTCGGTGATCCTGTTCTCGCCGTTAGGCGTCGTCATCGGCGATGTGTTGTCGTTCCTGCCCTTCATGGTGTTTTCGGGTTTTCTGGCCATGGAAGCGGTGCAACGCTACGTCTTCGAGGTCTGCGACGATCTCGGCGCCGGGACGGTGCGGACGATGCGGGACGTGATCATCCCGCTCGCCGCACCCGGAATCTTCGCGGGCAGCGTCTTCATCTTCGTCAACGGCCTGGGTCAGGCGCTGGTTCCGATCATTCTGGGCGGCCCGGGTGCGGTCAACGCCGGCCTGATCGCCAACCAGGCGATCACTGCCTTGGACTTTCCGCTCGCCATGGCAATCAGCGCGATCATGATTCTGACCCTGATCGTGCTGCTCTACATCGGGCACCGCTTGTTCGATCTGACCAAGATTCTGCAGCCGATAAGCTGACGCCATGATGGACGACTACAGCAGCGCCTGGACCTATCGGCTGAAATGGGCCTATCTGCTCGCCGTGCTGGGCGCCTTGCTAATGCCCACCTTCTACATCATTTACATTTCCTTCAACGAACACGGCTTCGGCGCCCGGATCTACGAGTTCACCTTCGATTGGTATGTCGTCGTTCTGGGCGACACCATGCTGGTGGCGTCCTTGAAGTGGACCGCGTACCTGGCCGGCGCGGCGGTCGTGATCGTGGTGCCGATGGCGTTGCTGTCGGCCAAGTTCTACAAGCGGACGCGCTTCAAGGTCGCCTTCGTGACCTTGATGCTGTTCCCGCTCTTCATCCCGGCCGACATCATGGCCTCCAACCTGCTGGTCTATTTCCGCCAGCTGAACGGGTTCTTCACGTTTCTCGGCGAAAGCCTCGGCGCCGAGTGGCTGACCCATTGGTTCGAACTCGGCTTCACCACCGCGCTGATCGGCCAGGTGCTCTACACCGTGCCTTATGCCTTCATCATCATTCTGATCACCATGTCGCGCTACCGCGAACAGCAGACGGAGGCGGCGCGGGCCTGCGGCGCCACCGCCTGGCAGGCCTTCTGGCAGGTCGAATTTCCGCAGATCCGGGTCGGCATCTTCAGCGCCTGCGCCTTCGTCACCATCCTGTCGTTCAACGAAGCGGTTCGGACCGCGATGCTGAAGGGCGGCTTCGACACCTTTTCCAACGTGCTGGTCTCGCAGATGCTGAACGTCGGCATGTCGGAGGAATCCTACGCCATGGCCGGGACCATGAGCATGGTCTCGATGCTGGTGATCGGCTCGATCATCGTCTACACCCTGATCCGCGCCGAACGCCTGGAGCGAATTCAGCGGGCCAAGGCCGCGCCCGTGATGTCCAGCTAGTGTCGAGAAGCATCGGGTGGCGTCGAATGAACGAGGGTCCTGATTTCGCCGTCGAGGTCGCCGGGCTCTCCAAAGCTTATGGATCGGTGGTCGCGCTCAAGTCGATCGATCTCGCCATCGAGAGCGGCCGTTATTTCGTCCTGCTGGGCCCCAGCGGCGGCGGCAAGACCACGCTTCTGCGCCTGATCGGCGGCTTCATCCGCCCGAGCGCCGGGCGGATCATGCTGCACGGCCGGGATGTCGGCAGGCTGGCCCCGAACCATCGCCCCACCACCATGGTGTTCCAGAGCTACGCCCTCTTCCCGCACATGAACGTCGAGAAGAATGTCGGCTACGGGTTGCGCCTGCGGAAGCTGCCGAAGGCTGAAATTCGCGACACGGTCGCTAGGATGCTGGCCCTGGTGAGCCTCGAGGGCTATGGCGAGCGTATGCCGCACGAGCTCTCGGGCGGACAGCAGCAACGGGTACAGCTCGCCCGCTCGCTGGTGCTGGAAGCCGACATCCTCTTGCTGGACGAACCGCTGGCCTCGCTCGACGCCAAGCTCAGAAAGGACATGTGCCTGGAACTGAAGCGGATCCAGGAGCAGGTCGGCATCACCTTCGTCCACGTCACCCACAACCAGGAAGAGGCGATGACGATCGGCGACCGCATCGCCCTCATCGCCGACGGCGAGCTGGTCGAGGAAGGCAGCGCGCGAGACGTCTACGAGCGTCCCCGCCGCCGCTTCACCGCCGACTTCATCGGCGAGAACAACGTCCTCGACGGCCGTGTAGCGGCGGTCGGCGACGGCGAGGTGACGCTCGACATCGGCGGCGCCACGGCGCGGGTCGCGCGGAGCGGTGCCATGGTGGCGGAGGGCGCGACCGCCGCGTTCTCCATCCGCTCCGAGCGTTGCCGCCTGTTCCGCCCGGGCGAGACGGTGCCCGACGACTTTGAGGCGATTCCCGCGTCCTTCATCGAGGAGAGATACGTCGGATTGACGATTTCCCGTCTCGCCCGCTTGGCCGACGGAAGGGAAGTTCTGGTCCGCGAGTTCGCCACCGACGAACCCGACCGCCTGGTCTCGGGCGACGAAGTCCAGTTCTGCTGGCGGGTCGCGGACGCCCGCCTGCATCTCGACTGAATCACCGCGCCCGGGCCACCGCGTCGAGCGCCATCAGCGCGGCGGCGAAGCTCTGTCGCAAGCCGTTGACGGAGAGATAGCCCTCGGCGCCGCACCCGCCCCCGGCTGATGTCCTCTTCCTCCTCAGGTTCGGACCTCCCGCCCGTGGAGAAAAGGTCGAAGACCCGCCGGCGCCTGCCTCGGGCGGCGCCGGGGCTGTCATTTTGACCTCTCGGGCGTCCTCTCGGGCGCGCCGATGCTCAGACGTCCAGATTGGCGACGTTGAGCGCGTTCGACTGAATGAATTCCCGCCGCGGCTCGACCACGTCGCCCATCAGGGTCGAGAACACGTCGTCGGCCTCGTCCAGCTCCTTGACCTGCACCCGAAGCAGGGTCCGCGCCTCCGGGTCCAGCGTGGTGATCCAGAGTTGATCCGGGTTCATCTCGCCGAGGCCCTTGTAGCGCTGCACGTTGAGCCCTCTTCGGCCGAGCCCGAGGATCGTCTCCAGAAGCTCCGTCGGCGCGGCGATGGTGATCTTCTCGTCCTTTCGCTCGAGCACGGCGGGTCGCTGGTAGACCGCTTGCAGCTCGGGTGCCAGAGCGTCGAGCCGGCGTGCTTCGGCCGAGCGGAAGAGCTGTCCGTCGAGCTGGTGATGGGCGGTGACGCCGCGAAGCGTGCGCGAGAGACGAAAGCCGCCCTCGAGTGCGAGCTCGCCCTCCCAGCCGCGCTCGAATTCCGGCGCCAGGCCGTTCAGGCGGCGGGCCAGGAACTCGGCGGCACTTCGCGCCTGGTCCTCGTCGTCCAGGATCGCCGGGTCGAGCACGCCGAGGATCGCCGCCTGTTCGACGATCGCCTTGTCGTAGCGTTGGGCGACGGCGCCCAGGAGCGTGCGCACGGTCCTGGCCTCGAGCGCCAGCGACTTCAGATCCTCGCCGGCCCGCTGGCTGCCGTCATGGAGCGTCAGCACGCCGCCCGCCAAGCCCTCGTTGATCAGATAGTCCTCGAGCTCGCGGTCGTCCTTCAGATAGCGATGCGAGCCGGCGTTGCCGCGCCAGACCTTGTAGAGCGGCGGCTGCGCCACGTAGAGGTGGCCGCCGGTGATGATCTCGGGCATCTGGCGGTAGAAGAAGGTCAACAGCAGGGTGCGGATATGGGCGCCGTCGACGTCGGCGTCCGTCATGATGATGACCTTGTGATAGCGCAGCTTGGCGAGATCGAAGTCGTCACGGCCGATGCCGGTGCCGAGCGCGGTGATGAGCGTGATGATCTCGTTCGACGACAGCATCTTGTCGAAGCGCGCGCGCTCCACGTTCAAGATCTTGCCCCTGAGCGGCAGCACCGCCTGGCACGAGCGATCGCGGCCCTGCTTGGCCGAGCCGCCGGCCGAATCGCCCTCCACCAGAAACAGCTCCGATTTAGCCGGGTCCCGCTCCTCGCAGTCGGCGAGCTTGCCGGGAAGCGAGCTGAAGTCGAGCGCGCCCTTGCGCCGGGTGAGCTCGCGCGCCTTGCGCGCCGCCTCCCGCGCCAGCGACGCGTCCACCACCTTGGTGACGATCAGGCGGGTTTCCTTCGGATGCTCCTCGAACCACTGGTCGAGCTTCTCGGAGACCACGCCCTCCACCACCGGTCGGACCTCGGAGGAGACCAGCTTGTCCTTGACCTGGGAGGAGAATTTCGGGTCCGGCACCTTGACCGACAGCACGCAGGTCAGCCCCTCGCGGCAGTCGTCGCCGGAGATCTGCGCCTTGTCGCGCCGGGCGCTCGCCGCTTTGTCGACATAGCTGTTGAGAGTGCGGGTCAGCGCCGCGCGGAGACCCGCGAGGTGCGTCCCGCCGTCGCGTTGGGGGATGTTGTTGGTGAAGCAGAGCACGTTCTCGTGGTAGCTGTCGTTCCACTCCAGCGCCGCCTCGACGACGACGCCGTCGCGCTCGCCCAGTATCGACACCGGCGGCTGGTGCTGCGCCGTCTTGGTGCGGTCGAGGTATTCGACGAAGGCCCTGATACCGCCCTCGTAAAGGAACACCGCTTCCTTGGGCTCGACGCCGCGCTGATCGCCGAGCTCGATCCTGACGCCCGAGTTGAGGAAGGAGAGTTCGCGCAGCCGGTGTTCCAGCGTGGCGTAATCGAAGGTGAGGTTGGTGAAGGTCTTGGGTGAGGGCTCGAAGGTGATCTCGGTGCCGGTACGTCCCTCGGCCTCGCCGGTGACGGCGAGCGGCGCCTCCGCCACGCCGTCGTGGAAGCGGATCCGATGTTCCTTGCCGCCGCGCCAGATCACCAGCGTGAGTTCGCTCGAGAGCGCGTTCACCACCGAGACGCCGACGCCGTGCAGGCCGCCCGAGACCTTGTAGGAATTCTGATCGAACTTTCCGCCGGCGTGGAGCTGGGTCATGATCACCTCGGCGGCCGAGATCCCCTCCTCCTCGTGGATATCCGTCGGGATGCCGCGGCCGTTGTCCGAGACGGTGACCGTGCCGTCGGGATTGAGCGTGACGCGGACGACGTCGCAATGTCCGGCCAGTGCCTCGTCGATGGCGTTGTCGACGACCTCGTAGACCATATGGTGCAGGCCCGAGCCGTCATCGGTATCGCCGATATACATGCCCGGCCGCTTGCGCACCGCGTCGAGACCGCGCAGTACCTTGATCGATGAGGCGTCGTATTCGGCCTCGCCGCCGGGATCGTTCGGATCACTCAAAGCCTCGGTCCTCGCTCACGATGGTCGCCGCCTCGACGGCGAGAAATTGGGCCCGCCCCAGGAGCGCTCGGAACAGCTCGGGCTCGGTGCCGGTAAACCAGGCCTGGCCGCCGAGCTCGAATATTTCTTCCATCAGCCCTTCCCGCCGCGCGCCGTCGAGATGCGCCGCGACCTCGTCCAACAAGAGGATCGGCGGGCGACCCCGCCGCGCCGTCTCGACCCGGGCGTTGGCGAGCACGATGGCAATCAGCAACGCCTTCTGCTCGCCAGTGGAGCAGAGCGCCGCCGGCAGCCCCTTGCCCGCGTGGCGGACGGCGAAGTCGCTCAAGTGCGGACCGAGACCGGCGCCGCCGCTCTCCCGATCTCGCGCCCGATGGTCCCGGAGTCCCTCGGCCAAGCGGCTCTCGGCCTCGAGGGCCGGCATCTCGGCGATCCAATCCTCGACCCCGCCCCGGGCCTGGACCTCGGCTTGCGGCAAGTCTCCCCGCCGCTCCCCGAGCGCGGCGCCGAGGCGCGCCACGGCGTCGCGCCGGGCCACCGCGACGGCGACGCCACAGGCCGCCAACTCCGCTTCCAGCGCGCCGAGCCAGGCATCGTCCCCGCGTCCCTCGCGTAGCAGCCGCGAGCGCTCGCGCAGGCAGCGTTCGTAATCGGCGACCCGGCGCGCGTGGCCCGGATCCGACCCGTGCACCAGCCGGTCGAGGAAGCGCCGCCGGGGTCCCGGCCCCTCCTCGAACAGCCGGTCCATTTGCGGCGTGAGCCATTGGACGCCGAAATGGTTCGGCAATTGGGCGGCGCCGGAGGCCTGGGCGCCGTCGATCCGAACCACCCGCCGATCGCCCGTGCCCGCGCCGAGGATACCGGTGCCGACCTCGATCTCGCCCTCGGGCGTCGCGATCCGGGTCGCCACCGCCCAGCCGCTTTTCCCGCCGTGGCGGGTGATCTCGCCGAGCTTGGCGCGCCTCAGGCCGCGGCCCGGCGCAAGGAAACTGATGGCCTCCAGAAGATTGGTCTTGCCGGCGCCGTTCGGTCCCGTCAGCACCACCGAGCGGCCGTCGAGGTCGAGCGAGAGCGCCACGTAACCGCGGAAGTCGCGCAACCGCAGACGGCGGAGCGCCGCTCGGCGCGGGCGCCCGGGGGCGTCCTCCTCGCGGCTCGCCGGTATCGGTCGGACGATCGGGCTCGCCGTCAAACGCGAATCGGCATCAGCACGTAGAGTGCGCTGCCGTCCTCGGAATCCTGAATGATCGTCGGCGAGCCGGCGTCGGCGAGCTTGAAGCTGGCGCTTTGCCCGTCGATCTGTTCGGCGATGTCCATCAGGTATCGGAAATTGAAGCCGATCTCCATCTCTCCGCCGGCGAAGGCCACGGGCATCTCCTCAGTGGCGCTACCGGCCTCGGGACTGTTGGCGGAAAGCGTCAGCTTGTCCGGGGAGAGCGCCAGCTTCACCGCGCGCGTTTTCTCCGAGCTTATGGTGGCCACCCGGTCGACAGCGGTCACCAGCTCCCGGCTGTCGACTTCCATCACCTTGTCGTTGCCCTCGGGAATGACCCGTTCGTAGTCGGGAAAGGTGCCGTCGATCAGCTTCGAGGTCATCACCACGGACTCGATGGCGAAGCGGATCCGCGTCTCGCTGAGCGAGACGTCGACGGTGCCGTCGTTGTCTTCCAGCAGCTTCACGACCTCCAGCACCGCCTTCCTGGGCACAATGACGTCCGCCATGTCCTTGGCGCCTTCGGGCAGCGGCAGCTCGACCCGGGCGAGACGGTGGCCGTCGGTGGCCACGGCGCGAATCACCGCGACGCCGTCGAGTTCCTTCACGTGCAGGTAGATGCCGTTCAGGTAATAGCGGGTCTCCTCGGTCGAGATGGCGAAGCGGGTCTTCTCGATCAGCCGCTTCAGATCGCCCGCCTGGATTTGGAAGCGATGCGGCAGCTCGTCCTCCGACATCGCCGGGAAATCCTCCCTGGGCAGGCAGGCCAGCGCGAAGCTGGAGCGTCCCGCCACGAGCGCCAGGCGGCCGGTCTCGCTGGAATAGTCGAGGCTCACCTGGGCGCCGTCGGGGAGCTTGCGCACGATGTCGTGGAGCATGTGCGCCGATACCGTGGTGGCGCCGGTGGCGTGGACGTCGGCCGGTGCCTCCTCGACGATGGCGATGTCCAGATCCGTCGTGGTCAGGCGCAGGCGATCCACCTCCGCCGCCAACAGCACGTTGGAAAGAATCGGTATCGTGCTGCGGCGCTCGACCACGCTCTGGACGTGTCCGAGGGAGCGGAGGAGGGCGCCGCGTTCAATCGTCAGCTTCATCGTTTTCCAAGCCGAAACAATTTCTCTTGATGCTGGAGCGAGCCGCTCGCCGATAGTGCGACGGCGAGGCCCGCGCCACGGCCGCGAGTCTAGCAGAAGCATGCCCGCGCCGCACCCTCCGCGAGCGCTAGTGCGCGGTGGCGGGGTGGTCGATTCAATGCCCGCTTCGGATGTGGCGCCTGCCCGGTCCGAGATTAGCCCGCATTTCTCACCGTGCCCATGGCCTCAGCGTCGCTGTCGACCCGACAGGGCAGGAGCGCCGCGCCGCGCGATGTGGGTCATCGGGCAAGCGACGCGACGCACCCTGTCGGGCCGACAGCGACGCCCAGGGGGTCGACCTGGGCCGGCCGCCCGCCGTGTCGAAGGCCTTCACCGTAGGCCCCGCTACGCTTTCAGGCCTTCTCCTTGCGGATCGACTCGGCCCAGGTCGACTGAGGCCGTGGGCACGGTGAGAAATACGGGCTAGGGCGTGGGCGTCCGCCGGACGCCCGGGGGAGCACCCGGCGGAGCAGCGTCATGGTCGCTGTGTGGATCGCCGGCGCCTCGCTCGCCCGGGGGCCGGCGACGTTGAGCCGGGCAATTCCGTGGCGTGCGAGAAAACCGCGCGCCAGGCGCGTCGCGTTCGGCGCCGTCGGGTCCAGCACCAGGAGCGGGCGCCCGAGCGCCCGGGCGACGAGAACGGTCAGCCGCGTACCGCCCCGGGCGCGGCCTGCAAGTAGGATCAAGGTTCCCTCGCTGTCACGAACGTTGAGGTGGGTGCGCAGCGCCACGTGGCGTGCCGGTGCCGGGCGCAAGCGGTAGCCGGGATCGATCGGCCCGTCCTCGGCCCAGCGTCCGGCCGGGCACCAGCCGCCATGCGCCAAGCCGAGCTCGATGGCGCAATCGAGCGCGGCGCGGTCGACGCCGCTCTGGCCGCCGGAGACGATCCGCGCGGGGCCAAGGTAAGGCTGCGAGCGTCGTCGATAGCCAAGCTCGGGAGACTTCGCCATGACCGTCACGATCCACCACAATTCGCGCCAGACCTCGGCGCTGCTTCGCTCGGCGCGCGGAGATGGTCAGGCTGACCCGGCGGCCCGAGCCTCGGCCGAGAAGGACACCATGATCGCGCCACCGCCTCGCTCCGGCCCGCTTCAAGCCGGACGGAAATCGCGGAACACGTCCGAGGTGGCCTCGACGGCGGCGACGATCTCGCCGTCGAGCACGGCGGTGGCGAGGCGCGCGAGGTCCGGCGCCAAGGGGCAATCCGCCTCAACCACCGGAAAGTGGCGGCCGACGACCGCCAGCACTGCCTCCGAGACGTCGGAGAGGCGCCGCTCCTCCGGGGATAGGGGATGCCATTCCTTGATCGCCTTGGCGTCGCCCGAGCCCTCCCTCGGCGCGCGCGAGGGGATCGCCGCCATCTCCTTGCGAATCGCCGCCGCCTGGGCCGCGAAGGCGAGCTCGATCGCCAACAACTCGGCGAGTCTGGGCAGCATCTCGTAGGCACGGAGCGCCACGTTGGCGGCCATGGAGACGTGGTCCTCCTGGCCCGAGTCGGTGGACAGCGAGAACAGATGGCTCGGCATCGCCTGGCCCCAGAGCCAGTTCACCAGGCCGGCGCTGGTGTATTCGGCGAGCATCATCGAGGATTGCAGGGACTGGCGGCGCTCGATCTTGGCCCGCGCGCCCGCGTCGATGCCGGAGATCTCCTCCGGCGGCACCCGGCCGGGCCATTTCAGTTGCGGACCCAGGCCCTTGTTGCGATCGGCGTCGACGTAGCGCTGCGCCCGGGTGTTGGAGAGCCGGGCGATGATCGCCGCGGCCTGGATCAGGCCATAGACGTCGACCGCGATCGGCATGCCATGGAAGTGGCCACCGCTGACGACCTCGACGTATTTGCCGAAGAAATCGCTCTCCCGCGCGATGTGGGAGTCCTTGGTCGCCATCAGGACGACCGGATTGTCGGTGACGCTCTTGGCCTCGATTTCGATGGTCTGTTCCGAGCGCCAGACCAGTTCCAGGCAGGGCCCCAGGATCTGCACCGCGCAGCGCAGGTCGTAGGGGTCCTGGATCTCGCCGTCGATGTCGAAGGGGCGGTGCGCTTCGCGCAGGCGCGAGCCCGACATCAGCCGCAGCACCGCGCGCGCCACCTCAGCACTGCCCTTGTGCTGGCGCAGGCGGTGGAGGTCCTGGCGGAACGGCGTGTCGGCCCCCAGCATCACCTGCGCCGCCAGCGTCGTCGCGACCGTCGCGGTTTCGACCAGGCGATACATGCCGTGGGTCGCCAAGGCCGCGAGCGCGGTCGAATACTGGACGCCGTTGTTGAGGGCCAGCCCCTCCTTTATCTCGAGCTCGAGTGGTTCGAGCCCCGCGCGTGCCAGCGCCTCGGCGGCCGGCAGGCGTTCGGGCGTCGTCGCCCCCGGCTCGCCGAAGAAGGCCTCGCCCTCGCCCATCAGGCCTAGCGCGACATGGCTGAGGGGCGCCAGATCGCCGCTGGCGGAAACACTGCCGAGGCTCGGCACCAGCGGCGTCACGCCCCGGTTCAAGGCGTCGACCAACCGGCTCACCAGCACCGAGCGGACGGCGCTGTAACCCTGGGCGAGCGACTTGGCGCGGAGCAGCATGGTGGCGCGAACCACCTCGATCGGCGCCGGCGGGCCGACGCCGGCCGCGTGGCTGCGAATCAGATTTTCTTGCAGCGGTCCCAGATCCTCGCCCGCCACGCGGTCGCGCACGTTGCTGCCGAAGCCGCGGTTGAAACCGTAGGCCGGCTCCGCCGTCTCGCGGATATAGGCCTCGACGTCGGCGCGGCGGTGATCCAGGAGCTCGAGCGTCGCCGGCTCGACCTCCACCGGGGCGCCGCGCGCCGCGCGGACGATGTCGTCGAGCGTCAGGTTGTCGCGATGGTCGATCCGGACCGGCCGCGCCATCGCCTGGCGCCTTGGCCGCGGGCCGTCTGCCTCAACCGGTCCCGCCGACCGTCAGGCCCTCGATCAGCATGGTCGGCTGGCCGACGCCCACCGGCACGCTCTGGCCGTTCTTGCCGCAGGTGCCGATGCCCGGATCGAGCGCCATGTCGTCACCGATCGCGCGCACCCGGGTCAGCGCGTCCGGCCCGTTGCCGATCAGCGTCGCGCCCCTGACGGCGGGCCCAATTCTGCCGTCCTCGATCAGATAGGCCTCAGTGCAGGTGAAGACGAACTTGCCGCTGGTGATGTCGACTTGGCCGCCGCCGAAATTGACCGCATAGAGACCGCGCGGCACCGAGGCGATGATCTCCTCGGGCGCCCGCTCGCCGGCCAACATGTAGGTGTTGGTCATCCGGGGAAACGGCATGTGGGCGAAAGATTCCCGCCGCCCGTTGCCGGTCGGGACCATGCCCATCAGACGGGCGTTCAGCCGGTCCTGTATGTAGCCCTTGAGGACGCCGTCCTCGATCAGCACGGTGTATTCGCTCGCCGTCCCCTCGTCGTCCACGGTAAGGCTGCCGCGGCGTCCCTCGATCGTGCCGTCATCGACCACGGTGACCCCGGGACTCGCCACCCGCTCGCCCAACAGGCCGGCGAAGGCGGAGGTCTTCTTGCGGTTGAAATCGCCCTCCAGGCCGTGGCCGATGGCCTCGTGCAGCATGATGCCGGGCCAGCCGGGGCCCAGAACCACCAGCATCTCGCCGGCGGGCGCGGCGACCGAATCGAGGTTCACCAGGGCCTGCCTCAGCGCCTCGTCGACGCTCGCGCGCCAGTTTTCGGTTTTGATGTAGGGCGCATAGTCGAGGCGACCGCCGGTGCCGTGGCTGCCGGATTCCTGGCGCTCGCCCTCGCCGACCACGACCTGGACGTTGAGGCGCACCAGCGGCCGCGCGTCGGCGACGCGGCGGCCGTCTCCGCACAAGATTTCGACCCGCTGCAGTTCGCCATAGAGCCCGACGCTCACCTGACGCACCCGCGAATCGCTGGCCCGGGCGTAGGCGTCGATTTCCGACATGAGCGCGACCTTGTCCTCGAAACGACCTTCCTCGACGGGATCGGCGGCGCCGTAGAGCCTCTTGTTCGTGCCGGCGGGTCCCACCGAGGTTACCCCATCATGGCCGTGCTTGACCGCCGCCACGGTCTCGCCGGCGCGGCGGATCGCCGCCTCGCTCAGCTCCGCCGCGTGGGCGTAGCCGGTTTTTTCGCCGGCCACGCAGCGGAGCCCGAAGCCTTGCATCGTATTGAAGTTGGCGTTCTTCAGCCGGCCGTCATCGAACACCAGGCTCTCGCTCTCCCGATGTTCCACGAACAGCTCGCCGTCGTCGGCGCCGGCCAACGTCTCCGCCAGCATTGTCTCGATTCGTCCCCGATCGAGGTCGGCCGCCTCGATCAACCGGGTATCTTGCGATCCGGCCTCGCTCATGCCCCGTCTCCTCGCGACCGGCGCCCGCGTGGCGCCATGGAAAACAATATGGCGCGCGCCGTGCCCCGCGTCACCCCCCGCTGACGCCGGGCGTGGGAATTGGCGCTCTTACGCCGCCTCGCCGAAGCGCGCCGGAACTCTGCGACATTCGGTCGCAGAACGGGGCGAGTGCCGGGGAGAGGGCGGCTGTTCGTGTTTAATCGCTTGATTTCATGGGAGGAATCGACCCCCGGAAACGGCCTGGCAAACGCCGCGCGGAATGCCTTGCCCAGCGGCCGCGCCGCCGCTCGCCGGCGCCCTTGTCTCTTCTCGCGCCGCTCTAGTAGAAAAAGCCGATCGAATTCGGCTACATCTGGGGGGGGCCGGCCGGAAAGCGCCACGCCGCGTCCATCGGACGTCGGCGCCTGCGAGCGGCCGCGTCGGCTGGCGAGAGGTCATGGCGTGGCGGTGCCGCGCCGGATCGCGCGGCTCCGAGGGAGAGCGAGCATGACGGCGACACGGATCATCACGGCCCTCGCGGCCATCGGCGTCGCGCTGTCGAGCGGGGTGGCGGCCCGGGCGGGCGAGGGTCTGGCGGATGCCTGGCAACTCGGCTATCAGAAAGCCGCCTCGCCGGTGATGGAGGACATCACCGGGCTCCACGATTTGCTGCTGGTGATCACCACCTTGAGCACCATCGTCGTCTTGGGCCTGCTGCTCAACTGCATCGTCAGGTTCAACGAGAAGGCCAATCCGGAGCCGACCAAGACCACCCACAACACCTTCCTGGAAATTGCCTGGACGGCGCTGCCGGTGCTAATTCTGGTGGTGATCGCGGTGCCCTCCTTCAAGCTGCTCTACTTCGGCGACCGCACGCCCGAGGCGGAGATGACGCTGAAGGCGATCGGCAACCAGTGGTACTGGGCCTACGAATATCCGGATCACGACGCGCTGAGCTTCGCGGCAGTGATGCTGGAGGATAACGAGCGCAAGCCCGGCCAACCGCGCCTGCTGGCAACCGACGAGGCCATCGTGCTGCCGGTCGAAACCAACATCCGCCTGCTCACCACCTCCGAGGATGTCATCCACGCCTGGGCCATTCCCGCCTTCGGCGTCAAACTCGACGCGGTGCCGGGGCGGCTCAACGAAACCTGGTTCCGCATCGACCGGCCGGGTACCTACTACGGCCAATGCTCCGAGCTCTGCGGGATCCGCCATGGCTTCATGCCGATCATGGTCAAGGCGGTGTCCAAGGACGCGTTCAAGGCCTGGGTCGAGGAGGCCAAGAAGAAATTCGCCGAGGCCGACCGCGCGCCGTTGCGCGTCGCGGCCAGCCTCGACGTCGACGGCGCGCGCTAGTGGATAAAATCCACTAGGCGGACGGGGAACGAAGAAGAAGTCATGAGCTATTTCTCGAGCGAGCACGCGCACGATCATCACACGCCCAGCGGCATCGGCCGATGGCTCTATTCGACGAATCACAAGGACATCGGCACGATGTACTTGATATTCGCCGTCATCGGAGGGCTGGTCGGCTTCCTCTTCTCCATGGTGATGCGCATGGAGCTGGCGGCGCCGGGAGACGGGATCCTGGGCGGGAATTATCACCTGTTCAACGTGCTGATCACGGCGCACGGCCTGGTCATGATCTTCTTCATGGTGATGCCGGCGATGATCGGCGGCTTCGGCAACTGGTTCGTGCCGCTTATGATCGGGGCCCCGGACATGGCCTTCCCCAGAATGAACAACATCTCGTTCTGGCTGCTGCCACCCGCGTTCCTGCTCTTGCTCGGCTCGGTCTTCGTCGAGGGACCGCCCGGCAACACCGGCGTCGGCGGCGGCTGGACGATCTATCCGCCGCTCTCCACCTCGGCGCAGCCCGGGCCGGCGATGGACATGGCGATCCTCGCCCTGCATCTGGCCGGCGCCTCCTCGATCCTGGGCGCCATCAACTTCATCACCACGATCCTCAACATGCGGGCGCCGGGCATGACGCTCCATAAGATGCCGCTGTTCGTCTGGTCGATCCTGGTGACCGCCTTCCTTCTGCTGCTCTCACTGCCGGTGCTGGCCGGCGGCGTCACCATGCTGCTGACCGACCGCAACTTCGGCACCGCCTTCTTCGAGGCGGCCGAGGGCGGCGATCCGATCCTGTTCCAGCACCTGTTCTGGTTCTTCGGCCACCCCGAGGTCTACATCCTGATTCTGCCGGGCTTCGGTATGATCAGCCACATCGTCTCGACCTTCTCGCGCAAGCCGGTGTTCGGCTATCTGGGCATGGCTTACGCGATGGTGGTGATCGGCGTCGTCGGCTTCATCGTCTGGGCGCACCACATGTACACGGTCGGCCTGGACGTCGACACGCGGGCCTACTTCATCGCCGCGACGATGGTGATCGCGGTGCCGACGGGTATCAAGATCTTCAGTTGGATCGCCACCATGTGGGGCGGCTCGATCCAGTTCAAGACGCCGATGCTCTGGGCGGTGGGCTTCATCTTCCTGTTCATGGTCGGCGGCGTCACCGGGGTGGTGCTGGCCAACGCCGGCGTCGACAACGCGATGCACGACACCTACTACGTTGTGGCGCACTTCCACTACGTGCTCTCGCTCGGCGCGGTGTTCGCGATCTTCGGCGGCTTCTACTATTGGATCGGCAAGATGAGCGGCCGGCAGTATCCGGAGGCGCTGGGCAAGCTGCACTTCTGGCTGACCTTCATCGGCGTCAACATCGTCTTCTTCCCGCAGCACTTCCTCGGCCTCGCCGGAATGCCGCGCAGGATCCCCGACTATCCGGACGCCTATGCCGGCTGGAACATGGTCTCCTCGCTCGGCGCCTGGCTTGCGGCGGCCGGCCTGGTGGTGTTCCTGTTCACGCTCTACCGGACCTTCTTCGGCGGCGAGAAGTGCGCCGACAACCCCTGGGGCGAGGGGGCGACGACGCTGGAATGGACGCTTCCCTCGCCGCCGCCGTTCCACACTTTCGAGGAGCTGCCCAGGATCCGTTAGGGCGACCCGGGTGCGAGAGGAAACCGGCCATGAACTTCGAGGCCACGACGAGGCGAAGGAGCGCGGTGGACGCCGCGATCGACGCCGGCGGCGGCGCCGGGGCGGCCGACTTCGTGCGCCTGCTGAAGCCCCGCGTGATGAGCCTGGTGCTGTTCACCGCCTTCGTCGGTCTGATGCTGGCGCCGGGCCCGATTCACCCCGTCATCGCCGTCACCGCGCTGCTTTGCATCGCCGTCGGCGCCGGCGCCTCGGGTGCCATCAACATGTGGTACGACGCGGACATCGACGCGCTGATGGCCCGGACCCGCGCGCGGCCGATCCCGGCCGGCCGGATCGCGCCGGGCGAGGCGCTGGGATACGGCGTCACGCTCGCCGTCGGCGCGGTACTGGTGATGGGGCTCCTGGTCGATCCGGTGGCCGCTCTGCTGCTGGCCTTCACCATCGTCTTCTACGTCTTCGTCTACACCATGTGGCTGAAGCGGCGAACGCCCTGGAACATCGTCATCGGCGGCGCCGCCGGCGCCTTTCCGCCGATGGTCGGTTGGGCCGCCGTCGGCGGCGAGATCGGGCTCGGCGCGCTTGTCCTCTTCGCCATCATCTTCATGTGGACACCGCCGCATTTCTGGGCCCTCTCGCTCTACCGGGCGGGCGACTACGCCGAGGCCGGGGTGCCGATGCTGCCGGTGGTGGCCGGCACCGAGGAGACGCGGCGACAGATCTGGATCTATTCGCTGTTGCTGGTGCCGCTGACCCTGGCGCCGGTGGCGATCGGCATCGCGTCGTGGATCTATGCCCTGGGCGCGCTCGGCCTGGGCGGCTTGTTCCTGGCGTTGGCTTGGCGGGTACGGCGCGCCGGCGACGCCGACGCGCGCGCGCCCCGACGGCTCTTCGCCTACTCCATCCTCTATCTTTTCCTGATCTTCGCCCTGTTGCTGGGTGAGCGATTGGCGGGGCTTTCGGCGTGATATGCCCCTCAGCGAACAGCATCGCCGCAAGCGCGGCCGCAACTTCGCCCTGGCGGGGTTCCTGGTGGTTCTCATCGTGCTGTTCTTCGCGGTCTCGATCGTGAAGATGAAGGGGGGCGGATGAGCCGGGAACTCGAGCGGCGGAAGAAATTGACGGCGCTGACGGCGGCGGGCGCGGTGGTCGCCATGACCGGGCTCGCCTTCGCCGCCGTGCCGCTCTACCGCGTGTTCTGCCAGGCGACCGGTTTTGCCGGCACGCCGGCGCTCGCCGAGGTGGCGCCGAGGGAGATCGCCGAGCGCCGCATCACCGTCCGCTTCGATGCCAACACGAGCAAGGAATTGCCGTGGCGCTTCCGGCCGGTGGCACGGCTGATGACGGTCCGGGTCGGCGAGCAGGGCTTCGCTCACTACGTTGCCCGCAGTCTGGCCGACGTGGCGACGACGGGACGGGCGGCCTTCAACGTGACCCCGCTGAAGGCCGGGCGCTATTTCACCAAGCTGGATTGCTTTTGCTTCCAAGAGCAGCGGCTGGCTCCCGGCGAGGAAGTGGAGATGTGGGTCGCGTTCTTCATCGATCCGTCGATCCTGGAGAACGCGAACCTCGACGACGTCGATACGATCACCTTGTCCTATAGTTTTTTCCGCGCGCGCCGGAAGGCCACGGTCCGGGTCTTCGGCGACGCGGAGGACGCGGAAGGCGTGAACTGAGCGAGTGAACGACGCGTGCCCTGGGCGCGCCGAGAGGGAGCTTGAAAGACGATGACGGATTCCCACGCCCCAGGTCACGACTATCATCTGGTCGACCCGAGCCCCTGGCCCGCGATCGGGGCGCTCAGTGTGTTCGTGCTGGCCGGCGGCCTGATCTGGTTCATGCACGAGGGCCCGCCCTGGATCCTGATCATCGGCATCCTCGGCGTGCTCTACACCATGTTCGGTTGGTGGCAGGAGGTCATCAAGGAAGCGACCTTCGAGGGCCATCACACGCCGATCGTGCAACTCGGCATGCGCTACGGCATGAGCCTCTTCATCGCCTCCGAGGTGATGTTCTTCGTCGCCTGGTTCTGGGCCTACTACAACGCCTCGCTCTTTCCGACGGAGCAGATGGGCGGCGTCTGGCCGCCGGAAGGGGTCTATAGCTTCAATCCCTGGCACCTGCCGCTGCTGAACACGCTGATCCTGCTGACCTCCTCGACCACGGTGACCTGGGCGCATCACGCCGTGCTCCACGGCGACCAGCGGGGCGCCACCCAGGGCCTGCTGGTGACCGTCGTCCTGGGCCTGTTCTTCACCCTGATTCAGGGCATCGAATACGCCCACGCGCCCTTCACCTTCACCGGCGGGATCTACGGCTCGACCTTCTTCATGGCGACCGGATTTCACGGCGCACACGTGATCATCGGCACCACCTTCCTCTTCGTCTGCCTGTTCCGCACCATGAAGGGGCACTTCAAGCCGACCCACCACTTCGGCCTGGAGGCGGCGGCCTGGTACTGGCATTTCGTCGACGTGGTCTGGCTGTTCCTGTTCAGCGGGATTTACATCTGGGGTGCCGGACAGATTGCCCCCGGTTGATCGCGCATGACCGGCTTTTCCCGCATCTCGCCGTTCGGCGCGGGGTTACGCTGCCGCTGTCCGCGCTGTGGCCGGGGGCGGCTCTACCAGGGGCTCTTGAACGTCCGGCCGGCTTGCGAGGAATGTGATCTCGATCTTTCGGCCGAGGATTCGGGCGACGGACCGGCAGTATTCGTGATCTTAGTGATCGGCGCTATCGCCGTCCTGGCGGCCTTGCTGGTGGAAATCGTGTTCTCGCCGCCCAGTTGGGTGCATCTGATCTACCAGGTGCCCCTGGTGCTGGGCGGCTCGGTGGGGTTGCTGCGCCCCTTCAAGGCGACGCTGATCGCGCTCCAGTACCGCCACCGCGGCCACGACTTCGAGACGTGAGCACAGGCCCGCCCTGGCGCTCGCGACGGCTGGCGACGGCGGCCGTGGCGGCGGCGACCCTGGTCCTCCTCGGCCTCGGCACCTGGCAGGCGCAACGGCTGTATTGGAAGCGAGCCTTGATCGAGGCGCGGACCACCGCCTTGGCGCTGCCGCCGCTGGCGCTGCCCGGCGACGCGGCCGCGATTCGTGGAATCGCGTCCTATCGTCGGGTCGAGGTCCGCGGTCGCTACCTGCACGTTTCCGCGCTCCGCTTCCCCGCCCGCATCCGGGCGGGTCGCGTCGGCGTCGAACTGGTGGTGCCGCTCCGGCGCGCCGGCGGGGCTGTGGTGCTGGTCAACCGAGGCTGGCTCCCCGACGGCGCGCCGCCGGCGAGGGAGGTCGAGACCGGCGAGGTGGTGGTCGTCGGCCTGCTGCGGCGGCGCGGGGCCCAGGGCTGGTTCACCCCCGACAACCAGCCCGAGAGCAACGAGTGGTACTGGTACGACGTTTCCGCGATGGCGGCGCAATTCGGCCTCGATGCGCCCCCGGTGGTGATCGAGGCGGGCGTGGACGGCGATTCCCCGCGGCTCCCGCGTGGCCGCGCCTTCGCGGTGGCGATAGCCAACAATCACCTGCAATACGCGATCACCTGGTACGCGCTCGCGGTGGCTCTCCTCGCCATGACCTGGATTGCGCGGCGTCGCCAGCGCGCCGACGGCGGCGCCTGACCGCGCCGACCGGCGCCAGCACGTCGGCCGCGGGCATCCCGCGCGATCGCCGGACCTGGCAGGCCCCTTTCTCGCGCGCGCCCGGCGTGGCAGTTTGGCCGCCCTAGTGGATAGAATCCACTAGGGGAGGCGGAGGTGGCGATGATCGTGGCGATCGAGGGAATCGACGGCGCCGGCAAGGGCACGCTCGGCCGGGCGCTCGAGGCCCGAGCCGAGGCGGCCGGCCTCCGGGTCGCCCGGCTCTCCTTCCCGCGCTATGAAGAGACCCGCTTCGCCGTGCTGATCGGGCAATACCTGAACGGGCGCCTAGGCGGGCTCGACGACGTGTCGCCCCGTTTCGCGGCGCTGCTCTATGCCGGCGACCGGATGGAATCGCGCGATCTTCTGCTCCGGCTAGGGGAGGCGGAGGGGCGCGCGAAACGGGCGCTCGAGGCCTGAGCCGAGGCGGCCGGCCTCCGGGTCGCCCGGCTCTCCTTCCCGCGCTATGAAGAGACCCGCTTCGCCTGCTGATCGGGCAATACCTGAACGGGCGCCTAGGCGGGCTCGACGACGTGTCGCCCCGTTTCGCGGCGCTGCTCTATGCCGGCGACCGGATGGAATCGCGCCTCTGCTCCGGCTGGGCGCGCGAAACGACGCCTCGCGCTACGTCGCCTCCAACCTCGCCTACAACGCCGCCAAGCTGGCCCCGGGCGAACGGGACGGCTTCGTCGATTGGCTGGCCGAGGTGGAATTCGAGATCTTCGAGCTGCCCAGGCCCGATCTCACCTGCCTGCTCGCCACCCCGCCCGAAATCGCCGATTCGCTGGTCGCCCAGAAACCCGCGCGGAGCTACACGGAGATGACCCGCGACCTGCACGAGGCGGACCGGGGCTACATGGCCCGCGTGGCGGAGGTCTACGAGCGCCTGGCGCGGGAAGAGCGCGACTCCCCCTGGTTTCGCTGTGCCTCGGTAAAGGCCGAGGGCGGGCTGCGTCCGCCCGGGGAGATCGCCGACGAGGTCTGGCATCGCCTCGCCCCGCTGCTGGAGGGATCGTGATGAACTCGGCTCGGTTTCGGGGTATGCCGGGACGCGCGAATGGCGTAAGAAACAGCTGTCATGTTTCGCGCGCGTGAAGCCAATCGCATCAAGAAGCTCGACGGGCCGCGTCGGTCGCCGACCTCGGGCGGCCCGGCCCGCCAGCTCGTCGTGCTGCTGCACGGCTACGGCGCGAACGGGGAGGACCTGATCGGCCTCGCCCCCTACATGGCGCGTCTGGTGCCCGATGCCGCCTTCGTCTCGCCCCACGCGCCGGAGCGCTGCGCCAAGCAGCCGATGGGCTATCAGTGGTGGGGCATCGAGAGCTTCAGCCCGGAGGAACGGCTGGAGGGCGCCATGCGCGCGGCGCCGGTTCTCGACGCCTTTATCGATGGCGAGTTGGAGAAGCTCGGCCTGGACGAGAGCAGCCTGGCCCTCGTCGGCTTCAGCCAGGGCACGATGATGGCGCTCCACTGTGGCCTCAGACGCGAGCGGCAGGTGGCGGCCATCATCGGCTATTCCGGCGCCCTGGTGGCGCCCGACCTCTTACCCGATGAAATTCGCACCAAGCCGCCGGTGCTGCTGGTTCACGGCGATCGCGACGAGCTGTTGCCGGCGGACTCGACCCTGGAGGCGGTGCAAGGGCTCTCCAACGTCGGCGTCGCGGTGGAGTGGCACTTCAGCGCCGGCGCCGGCCATTCGATCGCCCAGGACGGTCTCGATCTCGGAACCTCTTTCCTCGCCCGCGCCCTCGTCGGCAAGCTCTGAGCCGGAATGACGACAAAGCCGGAAAGCCGGACGGCGCCGGATCTCTTGGCCGAAATGGCGCGCCGCCACCCCGAGGCCGAGGCCGTCGTCGACGGCGGGCTTCGCTGGAGTTATGCGACGCTCCACGCCGAGGCCAGGGCGGCGGCCAAGGGACTTTCGGCGCTCGGCGTGACGCGGGGCGACCGGGTGGCGATCCTGATGGGCAATCGGGCCGAGTGGCTCAGCGTCGAATTTGGCACGATGATGCTGGGGGCGATCGCGGTAGCGCTCAACACCTGGGCGAGCGGCGCCGAGCTCGCCCATCAGCTCGCCGATTCGGGGACCCGCGTCATCGTGCTGGAGACCAGGCATCGCAACACCGACCTATTGCAGCGGGTGCGCGAGGCGCGGGCGACGACCGAGCTTCCGGCACTGGAGCATGTGGTCGTGGTCGATCCGGAGGAAGCCTTCGCCGACGTCGTCGACCATGACGAGATGCTGCTCGCCGGCACGGCGATCGAGGAGGCCGACATCGCCGAGGCCGAGGCCAGGGTCCGGCCCGAGGATCCAGCCTGCCTGCTCTATACCTCCGGCTCGACGGCGCTGCCGAAGGGAGTGCCGCTGCATCACCGGGGCCTGATCGACAACATGTGGGAGATCGGCGAGCGCCAGCACCTCGGCCCCCACGATCGGTTGTGGCTCGCCGTCTCGCTCTTCTGGTCCTTCGGTGGCGTCAACGCGGTCTTCGCGCTGCTGACCCACGGCGGCGCGATCGTGCTGCAGCCGCATTTTGACGCGGGGCGCGCGCTGCGGCTGATCGAGCGGGAGCGCTGCAGCGTGTTCTACGGCACCCCGAACATGGCGCTCGCCATGCACGAGCACCCGGAGCGGGCGTCGCGCGATCTCTCCTCGCTTCGGACCGGCGTCACCATCGGCACGCCGGAACAGGTCATGCGCGTCGTCGAGCTCGGCGTCGCTGAAATCTGCAACGCCTACGGTCTGACGGAGGCCTTCGGCAACTCCGCGGTCACCGATTGCCGAATGGCGCTCGAGCGCCGCATCGCCTGTTCCGGCCCGCCGCTCGGCGGCGTCGAGCTTCGGATCGTCGATCCCGAGAGCGAGGTGCCGCGCGCCGTGGGCGAGGTCGGCGAGATCCGGGTGAGGGGCAATCTCATGGCCGGTTACTGGAACGATCCGGCCCGAACGGCCGAGGCCTTCGACGGCGAGGGCTTTCACAAGACCGGCGACCTCGGAGTGCTGGACGAGGCCGGCAACCTGGTGTTTCGCGGCCGCCTGAAGGAGATGGTGAAGACCGGCGGCATCAACGTGGCGCCGGCCGAGGTGGAGGATGCGCTCCGCCGCCACGAAGACGTCGAGCTGGCCTTCGTCACCGGCCTGCCCGACGACCGGCTCGACGAGGCGCTGGCCGCCGTGATCGTGCCGAGGGGCGACGCGCCACCCGACGAGAATGCGTTGAAGGCGCATTGCCGCGAGCGCCTCGCCGCCTACAAGGTGCCGCGCCACTTTCGTTTCGTCGAGGCGAGCGCGTTGCCGCTGACCAGCACCGGCAAGTTGGAAAAGCGGCGTCTGCCGGAGCTCTTCGGCTGAGGGTGGATACCAACCGCCATAAGCGAAGCGAAGGACTTTTTAACAGGGGCGCGTTATCGGCTCGCGCGGACCTGGGTCACCCGTTCCCGGCGGGGTCGGAGGGAGACAGTCGGCCCGAAGCGTGCCTCAACGGGCCGTCCAGCCGCCGTCGACCAGCAGGCTCGTCCCGGTGATCATGCCGGCGGCTGGCGAGGCGAGGAAGACCACGGCGGCGGCGATGTCCTCGATCCGGGCCAGATGCCCCATCGGGATCGAATCGATGATGCCCTTGCGGAAATCCGGATCCGCCAGCGCCGGACGGGTCATCGGCGTGTCGACCCAGGTCGGCGCCACCGCGTTCACCCGGATATTGGCCTCCGCCAGCTCGATCGCCATCGCCTTGGTCAAACCCTCGAGGGCGTGCTTGGTCAGCGTATAGACGCTGCGGTCCTTCAGCGCGACGTGACCGAGTTGGGAGGTGATGTTGATCACGGCGCCGCCCCGCGCCGGCCGGTCCTCGTCGGCGAGCATCCGCCGCACCGCCGCCTGGGCGACCCGAAAGGCGGCGCGGACGTTCAAGCCCAACATGGTATCGAGCGCCGCCTCGCTCACCTCCACGAAAGGTTGGGGAATGTTGGTGCCGGCGTTGTTGACCAGAATATCCAGCCGCTCCAACGCGCCGAAGGCCCGGTCCACGCGAGCGCCGTCGGTGATGTCGAGCGGCAGGACCCGGCAAGTGCCGCCCACCGCGCGAATGCCGTCGGCCACGCCCTCGAGCTCGCTTTGCGTCCGGCTGACCAGCACCACCTCGGCGCCAGCCACCGCCAGCGCCTCGGCCATGCCGACGCCGAGCCCCCGGCCCGCGCCGCTGACCAGCGCCACCCGCCCGTCGAGCCGAAACGTCGCGTCCTCGCCCGGTGTCATGGCCCTCTCCGATCATCGTACCCCATCGCGAATGATAGACGATGTTCGGCCGAGGCCGCATCGCCCGGGCGGCTCCGCTCGACTATGGTAGCGAAGCCGGGACGCGCGCGAAAGGAGATATGGTGGCGGTGGCGGAAGGCAACCGAGGTGACGTCATGGGCCAAAGGCAATTGGACATTTGGCCGCGATTGATATAATTTTTGGCTCAATTCGTGAATTGTATGCATTAGTGATAGAGTGCCTGGAACGTCAGGAGGTTGGGTTATGGACGGCAAGGGTTTCCAGGTGTGGCTTTCGGCGGCGCGCGGGCTGACGCGCGCGCAGCGGCGCGAGGCGCTCGCGGTGCTGTCGGGCCGGAGCGAGGGCGAGGCATCGAAGGCCGCGATCGAGCTTGGTGTGGACGAGGCCCGGCGCTGTCCGCACTGCGCGAGCGAAGGGGCGGTTTCGCGCGGTATGGCGCGGGGTCTGCGGCGCTACCAGTGCAAGGGCTGCGGCAGGACCTTCAACGCGCTGAGCGGTACGCCGCTGTCGGGCTTGCACCACAAGGAACGCTGGCTGTCGTTCGGGGCGTCGCTGGCGAAGGGGGAGACGGTGAAGGCGTCGGCGGCGCGCTGCGACGTGGCGGTGAGCACGGCGTTCCGCTGGCGTCACCGGTTTCTGGCGGCGGCGCGGAGCGATTCGGAGGTGCTCAAGGGGATCGTGGAAGCGGACGAGACCTACGTCCTGGAGAGCCGGAAGGGCGCGCGCGGGCTGGGGCGCAAGGCACGGCGGCGGGGCGGCAAGGCGAAGAAGCGCGGCCTCTCGCGCGAGCAGGTACCGGTTCTCATGGCGGCGGACCAGAGCGGAACGACGGTCAGCGCGGTGCTGCCCAGGGTCGATGCGGCGGCGCTCACGGCTGCCCTCGACCCGGTGGTCGCGAAGGACGCCCTGCTGGTCTCCGACGGCGGCGCGAGCTACCCACCGTGCGCCGCCGCGCTCGGGGTGAGCCACGAAGCACTCAACCGCTCGATGGGGGAACGGGTTCGGGGCGATCTGCATGTGCAGACGGTGAACAGCCGCCACAGCCGGTTGAAGGACTTCCTGCGTCCCCGCCGCGGCATCGCCACCCGCTATCTGGACAACTACCTGAGCTGGTTCCACCTCGTCGGCCTCGCCCCCGGCGCCAATGACCGAGCCTGCCTCGCCGCCGCCGTAACAAGGTGACGCATACAATTCACGAATTGAGCCTAATTTTTTAGTCGAGGGCGCGATCATCTCGCCGTGCCTGCTTGGGATGTGCCGGGAAACACATCTCGATGGCGGGTCGGTTGAGTTCGGCGGGAATGATAATTGGGAGATTCCCATGAGCCGTGGCACGAACGGCGGTGGCGGTCGGATTGTGGATC
The DNA here is from genome assembly GCA_965225945.1 of Alphaproteobacteria bacterium. Classification (GTDB taxonomy): domain Bacteria; phylum Pseudomonadota; class Alphaproteobacteria; genus JASLMY01. Next base: position 475,571 of record CBDDBZ010000038.1, read on the forward strand.
GCGTCCGCGCCGGCGGCAAAATTCTCACGATGAACGGTAGGCTCGGCGATGCGCCTCTCGCGACATATGTGCTGATCGTGGCGTCCACGACGCAATTGCGTCGTTTCCTGCGTGACGATTCGGGCGCGGCGGGGATCGAGTACGGCCTTATCGTCACCGGTATCGCGATCGCCATCCTGTCGACGATCTTCGCCATCGGTTCCGAGGTGCGCGAAATGTTTGAATACTTCGACGGCAAGATCGAGCAGCGTATGGGCGCTTTCGGCAGCTGACGTCGGTTGCCCGCGCTTGCTTTTCGTCTCATCTGGCATCCCAAAGGGCCGTGATCGAGCCCGTGATCTCGGGCCGCTCCGTCATGCCTGCGATTCGGCCGGAAATTCGGACTCCGCATCGATGTTGCTTCGCGCCCTCGCCAGCCAGCGCCTGCCGCGACCCGGCGAATCGCTTCGAATCCGAAGCGTTCTCACCGCGTTCAGGAGGGGAGATCGCCTTCCGCGCGCAGCATCTCGATGGCGGCGCGAAGTGCGGCCGCCGCGTGCTCGATGTCGGCCTCGTCGTGGGCGGCGGAGACCGTGCCGCCCGGCTTGCCGTTGAGGTCGATGCCGTTCACCAGGAGCGCGAGCCGGAGCTTGGTCAGAAGTGGGCTCTTGGCCTTGAAGATCTCGGCGCCGTGGGCCGAGGCGTCGAATTCACCCGGCTCGACCGCCAGGCCTTGCGGGTTCAGGAACAGATAGAAGCTCGAAAAGCTCCCGTGACAGGCCCAGGGGAGGCCCGCCTCGGCGATCACCTCGTTCCACCGCCGGCGCAACAGGTCGCCATGGCGGTTGGCGCGCTCGCAAGCATCGCCGTCGCGGATGATCGGTAGCGCCACCACCCCCGCCGCGGCCGAGAGCGGATTGGCGTTGTAGGTCCCCTGGTGGCCGATCTTCTCGAAGCCCTTGGCCTCGGCCACGTCGAAATCCAACAGCTCCAGAATCTCGGCGCGGCCGGAGATCGCGCCCCCCGGCAGCCCGCCGGACAGAATTTTCGCCAGGCTGGTGAGATCGGGAGTGACGCCGTAGTGGCCCTGGGCACCGCCGGGCGAGACGCGGAACCCCGTCACCACCTCGTCGAAAATCAGAACCACGCCAAATTCCGCGCTCGCCTCGCGGAGCCCGCGCAGGAACTCGCCGTCCACGGGGATCTGGCCGGAACTGGCGCCGGTCGGCTCCAAGATCACGGCGGCGATGTCGTCCTCCGCCTCGAACAGCGCGCGCACCGCCTCGATATCGCCCGCCGGCAGCAGCACCGTGCTGGCCGCAATTTCCGCCAGCACGCCCGGCGTCGGGCTGCCGTCGAAATGATCGCCGACACCGAAGGCGACATGATCGTTCCAGCCGTGGAAGTGGCCCAGAAAGCGCAGGATCTTGCGCCGTCCCGTGAAGGCCCGGGCCAGCCGAAACGCCATCAGGTTGGCTTCCGTGCCGGAGGCGGTGAAGCGAACGGTCTCGGCGCTCGCCACCATCTGCTTGACCAGGCCGCCCCAGCGCACCTCCAGATCGTGGCAGGCGCCGAAGTGGGTGCCGCGCTCCATCTGCGCCTGCACGGCGGCCACCACCTCCGGCCGGCCGTGGCCCAGCAGCAGCGCGCCGTGGCCACCGAAGAAATCGACGTATTCGTTGCCGTCAACATCCCACTTGCGCGCGCCCTTGGCCCGCTCGACGTAGATGCCGTAGGGCAGCAGGCGGCGGGAATCGTGGGTGATGCCGCTCGGGAAGGTGTCCCGGGCTTGGGCGGCCAGCGCTTCGGAGGCGGGCGTCCGTTCGCGGTAGGCGGCAAGGATGCGGGAATTCGACGACGTGGTCATCATGTTCAATTCTCCTCGGTGCCCCGAGACGGGGCGGCTCTCCCCTCGATGCGGGACATGACGATGTTGTTCCACCCATCGAGCCGCGCCGTCCAGCCCGGACGGACGACGGTGGTGCTGTCGTATTCCTCGACGATAAACGGCCCGGCCCGCGCCACCTCAGCCAGACCGCCGCGACCGACGACAGGAGTCTCCAACCAGCCGTGCTCGGGGCCGTGATAGGCGCGGCGACTTCCCGTGGCGGGCGCCACCTCGGCGTCGAGGGTGATTTTCGCCGGCAGGCGGGGCCTTGCCGCGAGGCCCCGTCCGACGACCTTGAGCGAGACGAACTGTATGCCTTCCTCGTCCGAACGGTAACCGAAAGTCGCCTCGTGGGCCCGGGCGAAGGCTTCGGCGAGGGCGTCGAGATCCTCCGCCCCCAGCGGCGGCTCGGGGAGCGGCAGGGACAACGCGGCATTCTGCGAAACGTATTTGATCTCGGCCGAGCCGGCGAGCTCGCGCGCTTCTGGCGGATAGCCGTCGGCGGCGAGCAAGCCTTCCGCCTCGGCCCGAAGCGTCAGGATCTCGGCCTCGAGCGGATCGAGCTCGAGCTCGTCGAAGGTCCGATAGAAGGCGCGGATGCATTGATGCTCGGTGTCGGCGAAGAGCAGGCCGAGGGCGCTGAAGAGGCCCGCTGCCGGCGGCACCAGCACATGCTCGGTGCCCAGCGCCTCCGCCAGGCCGGCGACGTGCACACCGCCGTTGCCGCCGAAGGCGAAGAGGGGAAACCGCGACGGGTCCAAGCCACGTTCGGAGGAAACGGCGCCGAGCGCGCGCATCATTCGGGAGTTGGCGATCAGGTGGATGCCGTGCGCCGCCTCGATGAACGGCCGCCCGATCGCCCGGGCGATCTCGTCGACCGCGCGCTCGCCGGCTTCGCGATCGAGCACCAGGTCGCCGCCGACCAGCGCGTCGGGGTTGAGGTAGCCGAGAGCCAAGTTGGCGTCGGTCACCGTCGCCGCCGTGCCGCCCTGGCCATAGCAGGCCGGACCCGGCGCGGCGCCGGCGCTTCTCGGTCCCACCTGTAGGCCGCCGCCGGGATCGATCCAAGCGATCGAACCGCCGCCCGCGCCGACCTCGGCGATATCGATGGTCGGCGCCTGCACCACATAGCCGCCGCCTCTCACCATCCGGTGGCCGAGCGACGCCTCGCCGCCGACCTCGGTCTCGGGTGCGAGCGCGAATTCGCCGCCCTCGATGATCGCCGCCTTGGCCGTGGTGCCGCCCATGTCGAAGACGATGCAATCGGCCATGCCCAGCCGTTCCGCCAGCCGCCGTGCGCCGACGACTCCGGCGGCGGGTCCGGATTCGATGACGAAGATGGGCTTCCGGGCGGCCATCGGGGCCGGCAGCACGCCGCCGTTCGACTGCATGATGTTGAGCGGCACGGTGATCCCGATATCGCACAAGCGGGTCTCCAGGCGCCGCGCATAGCCTTCGATCACCGGCCGGATATAGGCGTTGACCACCGTCGTGCTGGTACGTTCGTACTCCTGAATCTGCGGCACCAACTCGCTGGAGACGGTGACGGGCAGGTCCGGCAGGTATTCGCGGAGGAGGCTCGCCGCCCGCTCCTCATGGCGAGGGTCGACATAGGCGTTCAGGAAACAGACCGCCACCGCGTCGACGCCCGCCTCGGCTATGCGGCGCGCGACGTCGCGCACGCCCGCCTCGTCCAGCGGACGAACCACCTCGCCGGCGGCGGAAATCCGCTCTCCCACCTCGAAGCGGAGCCGTCGCTCGACCAGCGGCTCGGGCTTGCGGAAACCGACGTCGTAGAGCCGGGGCGAGCGGAAGCGGGCGATTTCCAGGACGTCGCGAAAGCCCTCGGTGGTCACCAGCGCGACCCGGACGCCCTGGCGTTCGATGATCGCGTTGGTGGCGATCGTGGTGCCGTGCACGACTTCGCCGATCTCGCTCGCGCCGATCCCGGCCTCCGCCAGCAGGGCGCGGACGCCCTCCTCGATCGCCCGGCTGTAGTCGTCGGGGGTGGAGAGGATTTTTTTCGTGCAGAGCCGCCCGTCGCCACCCAGGATCGTAATGTCGGTGAAGGTGCCGCCGATATCGATGCCGAGCCGATAGTCGCTCATGCGTCCCGGGCCTCGGCGAGGCGCCGCCTGAGCGCCACCGTCTCGTCGGGGCGCAGCGTTCCGGCCTCGACGACGACGCCGTATTCGGCTCTTGCGTGGGTGGGCGTGATCTTCTCCTGGCGGATGTCCTCCGCCACGGCGTTCGCGTCCCGCTCCAGGGGATCGCCGTAACCGCCGGAGCCGGCCATCTCGCTGCGGAACACCTCGCCCCGGCGCATGTGGCGCACGAACTTCGCGGGCGCTTCCTCCCGTTTGCCGTCGCGGATGAAGTAGGAGCGGGAGAGCGCGCCCGGCTTGCCGCCGAAAATCCCCCAGCAGGGATGCACGTGGCGATCGGCGCGCTGCTGCACGATCGCCTCGTCGTTCAGCATGCGGTATTGCCGCGTCATGCCGAGGGCGCCGCGATACTTGCCGGGCCCGCCGGTGTCGGGAAGGAAGCCGTATTCCTCGATCAGCAGCGGGTTCTCCGCCTCGATCACCTCCACCGGCGTATTGGAGAGGTTGCCGAGCCAGTAGGGCCCGGCGTCCTGTCCGTCCTGGTCGGGGCCGCCGCCACGCCCGGTCATGTTGTGGAATTCGACATGGAGAAAGCGCTTGCGCTCGGGCGTCAGGCCGGTGACGGAGAGGCCGAACTCGTTACCTCCGGGGCAGGCCGGCATGGCATCGGGGAACAGCTTGACCAGCGCGCCGGTGACCGCGGTACGAACCCGGTAGCCGCCTTGCCCCCGGGCGCCGAGGGCGGCGGGAAAAAGAGGATTGACCCAACTGCCCTCCGGCGCGATGACCTTGATCGGACGGTAAAAGCCGGCGTTGTTCGGCGTCTCGGGCGGCAGCACGGCACGCAGCGCCGCATAGGTGAGGGAGGCGGTGAACCAGTAGTTGGTATGGAGCGCGCCGCCCATCTGGCCCGAGGTGCCGGTGAAGTCGGCGGTGATCTCGTCGCCCGCGATGGTGACCTTGACCTGGATCCGGACCGGCCCGCCACCGACCCCGTCGTCGTCGTTCCACTCGGTAAACTCGGCCTCGCCGTCGGGCAGCGCGCGAATGGCGGCGCGCACGAAGCGCTCGGTATAGTCGACCAGCGCCACCATGTAGGTCTTCACCTCCTCGACGCCGTAGGTCGCCACCAGCTTCAGAATCTCGGCTTCGCCCGCGACCAGTGCCGCGATCTGCGCGCGGATGTCACCCAGCATCTTGTCCGGCACCCGGGTGTTGTGCTCGATCAGGCGAAGCAGGGTCTCGTTGGGCTGGCCGGCCTGGTGGATCTTGCTCGGTGGGATGCGCAGCCCTTCTTGCTGAATTTCGTCGCTGTCGGCGGCCTGGCCTCCGGCGACCCGCCCGCCGAGGTCGGTGTGGTGGAGGATCAAACCCAGGAAGCAGATGCACGCGCCTTCGTGGAACACCGGCTTGTACATGAAGATGTCGTTCAGGTGGCTGCCGCCGGCATAGGGGTCGTTGTTGGCCAGAATGTCGCCGGGCGCTAACGAATCGCCGAAATAGTCGAGGCAGCCGCGCAGCGCCGGCATCATGGCGCCGAGGTGGCCCGGCAAGGCGAGCCCCTGCGCCACCATGTCGCCCGCCGCGTCGAAGGTCGCGGCGGAGAAGTCCATGTTGGCCTTGACCAGGGTGGAACGCGAGGTCCTGAGCACCGACACCATCATATTGTCGGAGACCATGGTGAGCGCATTCTTGATCAGCTCCAGGCGAATCGGATCGATCATGTGGGCATATTTCCCTGGTTCGATGCGCTCAAAGAGCGCGGCAAAGCCGCAAGGCGTCGAGCACCGCGGCATGGATGTTGCGCGAGGCGACCGCATCGCCGATTCGGTGCAATTCGAACCCGCCGTCCCGTCCGGGCTGCGCCGCGCCGGCCAACAGCGCCTCGATGTCGGTGACCCCGTCGTTCGCCGCTTGGCGCCGGAGTTCGCTGTAGACCGCGTCGAGGGGCACCGTCCCGCCTTCGACCACGATCCGGTCGGCCAGCCGCTCGCGCACCGCGCCCGTGACCTCGTTGCGGAACGTCGCGGCGAGGCGATTGCCCTGGCCCTCGATCCGGATCAGCCGCTGATCAACCTCGATCTCCAATCCCAACTCGTAGAGCCGCCGTTTCCAGATCATCCGCTCGGCATAGTTCATCTCCGGCGCGACGGAATCGTCGAGGGCGACGAAGACGACCCGCCGCCCCGCCGTCGCCAAGCGTTCCGCGGCGCTTGCCGCGCCATGCCGGCCGGTGCCGTCGTAGACGATCACCTCTTCGCCCGCCGGCACAGGATCGTCGAGCGCGCGCCAGACGTCGGTCGCATGCCCGGCCCCCTCCAGCCAGTCGAGATCGGGCAGGCCACCGGTGGCGACGATGACGACGTCGGGCGTCTGGCCAAGGACGTCCGCCGCCTCGGCGTAACGCTCGAGGTGCACGGCGACGCCGAGGCGGTCCAATTCGCGTTCCCGCCACTCGACGATGCCGAGGATATCGCGCCGCCAACTGGCGCGGGCGGCAAGGAGGATCTGCCCGCCCAGCGTGGCCGTGGCCTCGAACAGCACCACATCGTGGCCGCGCTCGCCGCAAACCCGCGCGGCCTCCAGCCCGGCCGGACCGCCCCCCATCACCACAACCTTTCGGCCCGGCCGCTCGGCGCGCGTCACGACTTGCGGCAGCGTCTCCTCCCGGCCGGTCGCGGCGTTGTGGATGCAGGCGGGGCGGTGTTGGCTCATGCAATGGGTGGCGCCGACGCAGGGGCGGATCCGCGCCTCCTCCCCACGCAGTAGCTTCTCCACGATGTGCGGATCGGCGATATGGGCGCGCGTCATCGCCACCATGTCGAGATAGCCCTCGGCGATGGCGTGCCGCGCGGTGGCGATATCGGCGATGCGGGCGGCGTGGAAGACCGGGAGGGCGACCTCGCGCTTGAAGGCGGCGACCGGCCGGAGCCACGGCGCGATTCGTGAGGCCATGCCCGGCATGTTGTCGGTGGCGAGCGTCATCGCCGTATCCATCCGCCCGTAGATCGCGTTGAAGAAGTCGATTCCGCCTGACGCTTCCAGAATCCGGGCGGCCGCCAGCGCCTCCTCGGCGCCGAGCCCGTCTTCCAGTGCCTCGTCGACGACCCAGCGGATACCGACGACGAATTCGTCGCCGACCTTGGCACGGATGTTTTCGTGCACCATCAGCGCGAAGCGGCAACGGTTCTCCAACGAGCCGCCGAAACGGTCGCTGCGATGATTGGTCGCGGGCGAGAGGAACTGGCCGATCAAATGGCCCCCCGTCAAGGTCTCGATGCCGTCCAGCCCGCCGTCGCGGCAGCGCCGCGCGGCATCGCCGTAGGCTTCCACGACGCGGCGAATATCGTCCTCGTCCATCTCCTTCGGGAAACTGCGGTGCAGGGTCTCGCGGATCGCCGTCGGCGCGATGGTGGGCAGCCAGTTGTCGGCATAGGGCTCGCCCCGCCGGCCGAGATGGGTGATCTGGCACATCAACGCCGCGCCGTGAGCGTGCACGCGCTCGGCGAACCGGCGGAAATGGGGCACGATGGCGTCGTCGCCGACATAGAGCTGGCGAAACACCGAGGGGCTGTCGGGCGCGACGTTGGAGGAGCCGCCGAACATGGTGAGCGCGAGGCCGCCCCGGGCCTTCTCCTCGTGGTAGCGCTGATAGCGCTCGAGCGGTAGACCGCCTTCCTCCAGCCCGCAGGCGTGGCTGGTGCTCATCACCCGGTTGCGCAGTCGGAGCCCCTTGAGCGTCAGCGGGCGGAGCAGGGGATCGCTCAATCTCGGCACCTCCCGGCGTCAAAGGCCGGCGAAACCGGCATCGCCCAGCACTTGCCTCGGGATCATCAGGCGGGCCGCCATCATCGGCCGGGGCGAGGTGCCGATCCCGGGTTCGCCCACGAGATCGAGCAGCATATAGGCCTCCTCGCGATTCAACCCGGTGTTCTCGGCGACGAATTCGACGCTGGCGCGCGAGGCGTCCTCCGTCGCCTCCTCGTCCGGTTGGATATGCATCTCGGGCGGCGTGTTGGGGTTGACGCTGAACATGTAGGCCCGGGCCATCGCGCTTTCCCCCTTTGTTTTGTCGGATGATCGGATATGGCTACTCGGCGGCTTCCCTGACGCCCGCTTCGACGCGGAGCCAGACGGCGGTGTCGTGGAAGCCGGCGCCGCCACCGGGCGGCAGGGGGTCCGCGCCGATCAGGTGATTGATCCCCAAGCCGTCGGGAAAATCGCGGTTGGGCCAGACGCCCTCGACGACCAGGGTGCCCGGGTGCAGCCCATCGAACAGCATCGCGTGCAGCACCACCTCGCCGCGCCGGTTGCCGAGCCGGACCGCCATCCCGTCGGCGATGGCGAGGCGGTCGGCGTCCTCGGGGTGGATCCTCACCGTCGGTCGCGCCTCCCGCGCGCGCGAGCCCGGGGTCTCGGTGAAGCTGGAGTTGAGGAAACTACGGGCGGGCGGCGCCACCATGCGGAAGGGGTGTTCCACCGATGCGCGCTCGATCAGGTCGGCGAAGTCGACCATCTCCGGCAGGCGCTCGGCGTAGGGGCCGAGCGCCGCCCAGTCGGGCCGGAAGCGGAAGCGGCCACTCGGGTTGGGGAAGCCATTGGTGAAATGGCCTTCGTCGAAGTCTGGCCCCCGCTCGACATAGCCGCGCTTCCAGGCCGCTTCCGCCGTGCCGAGGCCGGAGGCCTGGAGCGTCGCGTCCACCAGCTCCCAGGCGCTCATGGCGAAGCCCGGATGCGCGGCGCCCAGCCGCTCGGCCAAGCCGCAAATGACCTCGTGGTTGGCGCGGCACTCCGCGTGGGGCTCCAGCACCCGGCGGCCGACCGTGATCGCGGTGTGGCCGAGGCCGTAATAGATGTCGTCGTGTTCCAGGAACATCGAGGCCGGTAGCACGATGTCGGCGCACTCGGCGGTCGAGGTCATGAACTGCTCGTGGACGCAAAGGAACAGGTCCTCGCGGGTCAGGCCGCGCCGCACCAGAGCGCTGTCCGGCGCCACGTTGGCGGAGTTGGCGTTCTGCATCACCATCGCCGTCACCGGCGGCCCGCCCTTCAGCGCCTCGGGGTCGTTATTGAGCACCGGGCCGATCCGCGCCTGATCCAATAGGCGGACCGAGGAGTCGATGCGATCCGTCGCGTGGGCCAGGCGGAGATCGAGCTTCCAATTGTCGAGATTGAGGAAGAAGGCGCCGCCGCCCCGGTGCCGCCAGGCCCCGCTCACCGCCGGGAGCGCGGTGACGGCGTGCATGTTGGGGGCGCCGTTGCGCGAGCGGGTGAAGCCGAAGCCGAGGCGGAGGAAGGCGCGTTCCGTGGCGCCGTAGAGGCGGGCGAAGTCACGGATGGTGTCGGCGTCGAGCCCGGTGATCGCCGCCGCCCATTCCGGCGTCCGGGCCGCGAGGTGCGCCTCCACGCCCGCGTCGAAATCGCTGTGGCTCGCCAGGAAGTCGCGATCGGCCAGCCCCTCGGCCAGCATCACCTGCATCATCGCGCAGGCGAGCGCCGCGTCGGTGCCGGGGCGAAGCACGATGGCGACATCGGCCGCCTCGATCGTCGGCGTCCGGTAGCAGTCGACGACGGCGAGTTTGGCCCCACGCTCCTTCCGCGCGCGCTGAATGTGGCGCATCAGGTTGACTTGGGTGGAGACCGGATTGCCGCCCCAGACCACGATCAGGTCGGCGTTTGCGATCTCGCGCGGATCGGTGCCGCGCAACTCCCCGACGCCGGCCCGCCAGCCGGGGTCCGCCGCGCCGACGCAAATCGTCGTCTTCTGCCGGGAATAGCCCATGACGTTCCTGAGACGATCGAGGCCGTAGCGCTGGATGATTCCCATGGTGCCGCCGGAGTGGTAGGGCCAGACCGCCTCGCGGCCTTGGCCCCCGGTGGCGCGCACGAAGGCCCCGGCGATCTCGTCGAGCGCCGCATCCCAGGAAATCGGGCGAAATTCGCCGTCGCCCTTGGCGCCCACGCGTTGCAGCGGCCGCGTCAGGCGGTCCGGGTGATGCACGCGCTCGGCGTAGCGGGCGACCTTGGCGCAGACCACGCCGTCGGTGTAGTCGAAGTCGCGCGCGCCCCGGACCCGACCGATCCGGTTCCGCGCCAGGCGTTCGACCTCGAGCACACAGGCGCTGGGACAGTCGTGCGGGCAGGCGGTTTTCAGAATTTCCGGCACGGATGAGGTCAAGGGCGCTCGCTTCCGGTTCGATCTCAAGGTCCCTGGGCGAGGGGACCGCGTTCCACCGCGCATGGTGCCTCCCGGAGCGACGGCGCGCAAGCCGCGTTGCCGGCGGCGGCGATTTCGACGACCATCACCGACGAGATTGATTTTGGCGGGAGGCGGGAGGAAGCGGAGATGGCGGAACGCGCGCGGCTCGACCATGCGGTAATCAAAGTCGGCTTCGAGATGGACACGGCCCAGGCGATCTTCACCGATCTGGGATTCTCGCTGACGAAACGCGGCTATCACAGCCTCGGCTCGATCAACCATCTGATGATGTTCGACACCGACTATTTGGAGTTGATCGGCCTCCCCGCCGGGGTCGCGCACGATCGCCCGGATATCTCCGGCGCGCCGCACGGCATCAACGGCCTCGTCTTCAAGACCGACGATGTCGATCGGACCTTCGCGCATCTACGGGCGCTCGACATGGACGGCGCGGCGCCCAATGCCTTCAGCCGCCCGGTCACCCTGCCCGACGGCACCTTCGATGCCCGCTTCCGCACGGTGCACGTCCGACCGGATGTGTTTCCCGGCGGGCGGGTCTATTTCTGCGAGCATGGAACGCCGGAATTGGTCTGGCGTCCGGAGTGGCAACGCCACGCCAACGAGGCCCGGGCGATGGCGGAGTTCGTCGTGGTCGACGGCGACGTCGAGGGCGCGGCGCGGCGCTTCGCCCAACTGCTGAATTGCGAAGCCACGGGCGATGCTCGGGTGGCCGATGTCGCCTACCAGGGCGGCCGCATCCGGGTGATGACGCCTGCCGCCTACGGGGCGCGTTACGGTGCGCTGGCGTCCGCGATGGGGGGGCGGGACTCGATCTTCGGCGCCATCGTCTTTCGCGTCGCCGATCTGGCGGCGGTCCGTCGCCTCGCCGCCGAGATGGACACGGCGAAGGTCGAGTCCGACCGCGTTGTGATCCGCGAGCCCACGTTCGACAGCGTGCTGGAGTTTATCGGCTAACCCCTGATCCGCGCCCCGACGCTCCGGCATGGGCGGCCCGCGCGGCGGCTCGACTAGCCGCCTCGGAGCGACGGGACGACCTTGCGAAGCTCGACCAGGCCGTCGTCGCGGGTCCGGATCATGTCGAGGCCGCTAGCGCCGAGGTGGAGTGCGTCGCTCTCCTGCCCCTCGGCGATCTGGACCCAGCCCCGAAGCACCGCGCCCTGCCCGCCGGTGATCTCGACCAAGCCGCCGGCTTCCACCTCGAGGCGCAGGGCGAGGTCCGGGGCCAGACGGAAGATTCTCTTGACGCCCTCGAAGATCTCCTCGTTCGCCGGCGCCAGCCGGACCAGGACGCGCCTCCCCCGCAACGCCTCTCGCAGCACCTCCGTCGCCCTGCCGTCGATCGCGCCCGCGCCGTCCAGCACCACGCCGTAGCGCCGTTGGGCCTCTTCCACCTTCAGGTAGCCCTCGGACACGTCTTCGAGCACGCGATCGGGGGCGCGTTCCAGCGGATCGCCGGCCCCGCCGCCGCCCGAGGATTCGATCCGGACGATGTCGCCCGGGCGAAGCGGAAAGCCCGAGACCTTGCCGGGCACCGGCGAAGGCTCGATCACCGCGTCATCGCGCACCACGGTGAAGCGGTTGCCGGCGCCCGGCCCCCCGCCGTCGACGCCGGCCGGCGGCAGCATGTTCTTCTCCGAGAGCACCGACATCACCGCGCCCTCGCCGAGCACCCGGATGTCGCGGCGCAGGCCCAAGCCGCCCCGGTCGCGGCCGTCGCCACCCTGCCCCTCGCGCAGCTCGCAGCGCTCGATCCTGAGCGGAAAGAGCGATTCCACCACCTCCGAGGAGTTGATCGAGTTGAAGTCGCCCTCGCTGAAATAGCGGGCGGCGTTGTTGCCGTCGCCGAAGCCGGAGGCCCCGGTGCCGCCCGCTGGCCATTCGTAGAGCAGGTAGATGCCGTCGCGGTCCGGATTTGGGCCGGAGACATAGACGTGGTTGCCGCCGCCCTTGTTGTCGCCGGTCGCCATCTCGGGCACCGCCTGGCTCATCGCCGCCGTCACCACCGTGTCCATCAGCGCCTTGCATTCCACCATGCCGCCGCAGGGCGCCGGATAGCGGGCGTTGATGAAGCTTCGCTCCGGCGCGATCACGGTGATGGCTGCGAAGGCGCCGTGGTTGATCGGCGTCGAGGGATCGAGGAAGGATTTGACGATGGTGCCGACGGCATTGAGGGCCATGGCGGGGCCGACGTTGGTCGGCCCGTTGGTCTGTGGCGAGGTCCCGGTGAAGTCGGCGGTGAGCTCCTCGCCCCGGATCGTCAGGCTCAGGCGGACGACCAGCGGGTCCGGGTTGTGGCCGTCGCTCTCGATATAGCCCTCGGCCCGGTAGACGCCGTCGGGGCAGTCGCGGATCCGCGCCCGCATCAGCGCCTCCGATTTGGCGAAGATGGTCTCGACGTCCGCCATCAGCGCGCCGCCGAAGCGTTCGAACAGGCGCTCGACATGCTCCGCCGCCTTGCGGCAGGTGCCGAGCATGGTGTTGAAGTCGCCGCGGCGTTCCTGCTGGCCGCGCATGTTGTTGAACATCAGCTCCAGGAACGCCGTGTTCATCCGGCCCTTGTGGCAAATCCGCGTCGGCTCGATCCGGATGCCCTCCTGGATGATCTCGTCGACGCGGCCGGAAAGGCTGCCGGGTGTCATGCCGCCGACGTCGCCCCAATGACACCGCGCGGCGGCGAACATCACCAGCGCGCCCTGGTGGAAGACGGGATAGAGCATCAGCACGTCGTTCAGGTGCGTGCCGCCGGTGTAGGGATCATTGTGAAAGAAGATGTCGCCTTCATTGATGTCGCCGGCGAAGGCGCGCGCGACCTCGCGGGTCGAATAGGGCACGGGAAAGATGTGGAGGGGATGATCGTCCAGCGATTGCGCCACCTGGCGGCCGTCGGCGCTCATCAAGCCGCAGGAAAAGTCGTGCCCTTCGTATATGATCGAGGAATAGGAAGCGTGGATGATGTTGGCCCGCATCTCGTTGACGACGGCGACCAGGGATTCGCGGATTAGCTCCAGGCGGACGGGATCTTCCATGCGTGGCGGCCTCGCGGGACTTCGAATTGGGCCATCCTAGCGGAGCGGACGGAAGGGCCGGCCACCCCCGGTGGCGTGGAGGGGACAAAGGGCCGGCCACCCCCGGTGGCGTGGAGGGGACAAGAGGAGAGGGACGAATGCGAGAAGATTTGCCGGTCTGGCGCTCGATGATGTTCGTGCCGGCGAACGTGGCCAGGTTCGTCGAGAAGGCGCACACCCGTGGCGCCGACGCCATCATCATCGACCTGGAGGATAGCGTCGTTCCGGCCGAGAAGGCCGCCGCCCGCAAGCTGGTGCCGGAAGTCGCGGCCAAGGTGAGCCGGGACGGCGCCGACGTCATCGTCCGGATCAACCGGCCCTGGCGCCTGGCGGTGCGCGACATCGAGGCCTCGGTCTCGCCGGCGATCCACACGCTCGCGCTGCCGAAGGTGGCGGACGGCGGCCACATCCGCGCCGTCGCCGAGATCTGCGACGAGCTGGAGGCCGAGCGCGCCATGACGCCCGGCCACACCAAGTTCCTGGCCATGGTGGAAACCACGGACGCCCTCTTCCATGCCCGCGACATCGCCGGCGCCCACGAACGCATCATCGGCATGGTGCTCGGAAGCGAGGATTTCGCCCTCGATGCCGGCATGGCGCCGGACGTGGACGGGCTCTATCCGCCGACGCTCGAATGCGTCTTCGCCGCGCGGGCGGCGGGCATCATGCCGCTGGGCTTCCTCGGCTCGATCGCCAATTTCGGCGATCTCGACGCCTTTCGCGCCCTGATCCAGCGGTCGCGTTCCTTGGGCTTCGTCGCCTCGTCCTGCATCCACCCCGCTCAGGTGCCAATCCTGAACGAGCTCTACGGACCGAGCCCGGAAGAGGTGGCGCATGCGCGCCGCGTGGTCGATGGCTTCCGCGAGGCCGAGGCGGCGGGGCGCGGCTCGTTCCAGCTCGACGGCCGGATGATCGACATCCCCGTCGTGGTGCGCGCCGAACGCCTGCTGGCCCGCCACGAGGCGCTGGAGGCCCGCGCCGCCGCCGACTAGGAGGAATCCAATGAGCGAGACCAAGACCGCGCCCCGCGCCTCGGGCTACGCCGCCAACCCGGACTACGACGTCCACTTCGAGCCCTGCCCGAAGCGGGTCCGTGTCTTCCTCGGCGGCGAGGCGATCGCCGATTCGACCGGGGTGATGCGGATGCACGAGACGGCGCACCTGCCAGTCTACTACTTCCCGCGGCCCGACGTTCGCCTCGATCTGCTGAGTCCGAGCGAACATTCGACCTTCTGTCCCTACAAGGGCGAGGCGAGTTACTGGACCATCGGCGCCGGCGCGCAGCGAGCCGAGAACACGGTCTGGAGCTACCAGCAGCCGTTTCCCGAGACCGCCGAGATACGCGACTACATGGCCTTCTACTGGAATCGCATAGACTCCTGGATGGAGGAGGACGAGGAGGTCTTCGTCCACGCCCGCGATCCCTATGTTCGCCTCGACGTGCTGCGAAGCCGGCGCCCGGTGGAGGTCCGCCATTATGGCCGCGCGCTCGCTCGCAGCGAGAACGCCCTCTTCCTCTTCGAGACCGGTCTGCCGACGCGCTACTATCTGCCGGCCGACGACGTCGACATGACCCGCCTCGAGGCGACGGCGACGCGCAGCCGGTGTCCCTACAAGGGCGAGGCGATCCATTGGAGCCTGGTCGACGGCGAGAGCCGCGAGGAAGACCTGGTCTGGAGCTATCCCGACCCCCTGCCCGAGTGCGCTTCGATCAAGCACCGGCTCTGCTTCCCGCAGGAGCGGGTCGAGGCGATCCTGGTCGACGATGCACCGATTGTGCGGCCGACGACGAAGCGGTCCAAGTGACGAGACCAGGCTAATGGGCGACGTCGAGGCGGCGGCGCGAGCACTGCTTCGGGCGCTGTTCGACGCGGCGGTGGCCGCCGCCGACCCGGCCTTGGCGGTGCCGGGGCACCTGCCGCCGCCACCCCGGGGCCGCACGGTCGTCGTCGGCGCCGGCAAGGCGGCGGCCAGCATGGCGGCTGCGGTGGAGGGGGCATGGGACGGCCGGCTCTCCGGCCTGGTGGTCACCCGTTACGGCCACGCCGTGGCGACGGGCCGAATCGAGGTGGTCGAGGCCGCCCATCCGGTCCCCGACGCCCGCGGTCGCGATGCGGCCGGCCGGATTCTGCGCCTGGTCCGAGATCTGGGCGAGGACGATCTGGCCCTGGTGCTGATATCGGGCGGCGCCTCGGCCCTGCTGAGCCTGCCGGCGGACGGCCTGAGCCTGGCGGACAAGCAGGCGGTGAACCGCGATCTCCTGGCCTCGGGTGCGCCGATCGACGAGATGAACTGCGTCAGGAAGCACTTATCGGCGATCAAGGGTGGCCGGCTGGCCGAGGCGGCGGCGCCCGCGCGGGTGGTGACGCTGGCGATCTCCGACGTTCCCGGGGACGATCCGGCGGTGATCGGCTCTGGCCCCACGGTGGGCGATCCGACCACGGTGGCGGACGCGAAGCGGATCCTGGCGAAGTATGCGTTGACACCGCCCCCGGCGGTGCGCGCCTTTCTCGACGGCGGCGCGGCCGAGACGCCGAAGCCGGGCGCCGCCGAGCTCGCCCGGGCGGAGACCTATGTGATCGCCGCCCCCGCCATGGCGCTGGAGGCGGCGGCGAAAGTGGCTCGGGCCGCCGGCTACGAGGTCGAGATCCTGGGCGATGCGTTGGAAGGCGAGGCGCGCGAGCTCGCCGCCGCGCACGCCGCGCTGGCCCGCCGCCGCTCGGGCGAGGCCAACCGGCTGGCCTTGCTGTCGGGCGGCGAGACCACGGTGACGGTGCGCGGCGAGGGGCGCGGTGGGCGCAACGCCGAATACCTGCTGGGCCTGGCCCTGGCGCTCGACGGCACGCCCGACATCCGCGCCATCGCCTGCGACACCGACGGGATCGACGGCACCGAGGACAACGCCGGCGCGGTGATCGACCCCGAGACCGTGGCCCGAGCCCGCGCCCTCGGCCTCGATGCCCGCGCGGCGCTCGAGCGGAACGATGCCTATTCGATCTTCCAAGCCCTCGGCGACCTGGTCGTCACCGGCCCGACGTTGACCAACGTGAACGACTTTCGCGCCATTCTGGTTCGCTGAAGCTGGTAAGTTGGCAGCCGAATGGGCGGAGTCGTCGACTCCGTCCCGAATGGTATCGGAGGTCCGGCCGATGCGCCGCCGACGCAATACCAAGATCCTCGCCACCCTCGGCCCCGCGAGTTCGTCGCCCGAGACCATCCGCCGCCTGTTCGAGGCGGGCGCGGATGCCTTCCGCCTCAATTTCAGCCACGGCGGGCCGGAGGATCACGAGGCCCTGGTCGCGATCATCCGCGCCTTGGAAAGCGAGGTCGGCCGGCCGATCGCCATCGTTGCCGACCTGCAGGGCCCCAAGATCCGGGTCGGTCGGATGACCGACGGCGGGGCGATGCTGGAAACGGGGAAGCGCTTCCGCCTCGACCTCGAGGCGAATCCGGGCACCAGGCGCCGCGCGCCGCTGCCGCATCGCGAGGTCTTCGAGGCCCTGCAGCGCGGCCACGAGCTGCTGCTCGACGATGGGCGCATCCGTCTCCGGGTGGAGCGGATCGGCGACGGCTTCGCCGAAACTCGGGTCATCGTCGGCGGTCGCTTGAGCGACCGCAAGGGCGTCAACCTGCCGGATAGCGTCGTCTCGCTTTCCGCGCTGACGGAGAAGGATCGCCGCGATCTCTCGCTGGCGCTGGATCTCGGCGCCGACTGGATCGCCCTCAGCTTCGTCCAGCGGGCCGACGACGTGGCCGAGGCACGCCGTCTGATCGCCGGCCGCGCGGCGGTGATGGCGAAGATCGAGAAGCCGGCGGCACTCAGCCGGATCGACGACATCGTCGAGCTGGCGGACGCGATCATGGTGGCGCGCGGCGATCTCGGCGTCGAACTACCGGTGGCCGAGGTGCCGGGGGCACAGAAGCGCCTGGTCCGCCTGGCGCGGCGCATGGGCAAACCGGTCGTGGTGGCGACGCAGATGCTGGAGAGCATGGTGCATCTGCCGGTGCCGACCCGGGCCGAGGTTTCGGACGTCGCCACCGCCGTCTACGACGGCGCCGACGCGGTGATGCTGTCGGCCGAAACGGCGGTGGGCGAGAATCCGGTGGCGGCGGTCGAGGTGATGAACCGGGTGGCGGAGGAGGTGGAGTCGGATCCGCTCCATCGCTCGATCATGGACGCGGTGCATTTTGAACCGGAGGCGACGGCCGCCGACGCGATCACGCTGGCCGCGCGCCAAGTCGCGGAGACGATCTCGGCGCGCGCCATCGTCACCTATACGACCTCCGGCTCGACCGCGCTCCGCGCGTCGCGCGAGCGGCCGCGGGTACCGATCCTGGTGCTGACGCCGAGGCTCGATACCGCGCGCCGCCTGTCGCTCGCTTGGGGTCTCCATTGCGTGCGGACGGAGGATGCCAGCGACTTCATCGACATGGTCGACAAAGCCTGCCGATTGGCCCGACGCGAAGCCTTCGCCGAACCGGGGGAGAGCCTGGTGACCACGGCCGGCGTTCCCTTCGGTACGCCGGGCGCCACCAACACGCTCAGGATCGCCTGGGTCCCCGACGACTGATTCAGCCACGCGACGGTTGGTCGCGCATCGGTCCCTCGGCTTCGCCGTTCGAAGAAAATTATTTGCCGGCAGCTCAACTTCCGCCGGGTTGCATCGTTTCGACCAGCGCCGTCGCCAGCCGTTCGACGTCGCCCGCCGCCTCGCTGACGGGATAACGGGTGAACAACGGTGCCTGGTGGCGGATGGCCTCGCGAACCTTCGGATCGCGCCGCACGACGCCCAGCAGCGGCGGCGTGATCGCGAGAAAGTTGTGGCAGGCGTTGGCCAGCGCGGCATAGGTTCGCTCGCCGGTCCGTGTCGTCTCCGCCATGTTTACGACCACGCGGATGGAGGCCTTGGGATTGTCCCTGAGCGTCAGCTTGATCAGGGCATAGGCGTCGGTGAGCGAGGTCGGCTCGTCGGTGACTATCGCCAGCAGCGGTCCACCGCCCTGGATCAACGCCCGAGCCGGGCCGTCGATGCCGGCGCCGAGGTCGAGCACGACCCATTGGTAACGGCCGGCAATCTGGCCGAGCGCGCGCCCCAGATTGGCAACCGCCTCGGCGCCGAGGTCGGCGAGCGCGCCGGAGCCCGACTTGCCGGCGACGACGTCGAACGAGCCCTCCGCGTAGTGGGTGATCGCCTCCTCGATCTCGATCCGACCCTCGACCGCGTCGACGATGCCGTGACGCAAATCGAGGTTGAGCTGAACGTCGACGTTGGCGAGCCCCAGGTCGCCGTCGAACAGCAGCGTGCGGGTGCCCATGCGGGCCAGCGCATGGGACAGCGTGATGGCGAGCCAGGTCTTGCCGACCCCGCCCTTGCCGGAGGCGATGGAGACGATGTGTCGCTCGCTAGCGACGCTCCGGGGGTGATCGGTTTGGCGCGATGGACTTCTCATGTCTCGAGGCTCTCCAGTGGGGCAATCCGGTCTTCGGCGCACGGATCGTGGCAAAAGACGCGGGCCAGGGCGGCCGCGTCGGGACGGCGCAGCCCTCGGGGGATGGAGGGCGTGATCCCGACTTCGGCGAGGGCAAGGTCGCCGGCGTCGGCGGCGGACAGCAGAGCGCCCAGGCGGCGGGCCGCGTCGATGCGGGTCACGACCAAGTGGCGGCAGCCGAGGCGGGCGAATATCCTCGCCGTTTCCGCCGCCTCGAGCGCGTCGGTGCCCGCCGCCAATACCAGCACCGGGCGCGTCGGCGCGGCGTTGAGAAATCCCGCGAGGTCGTCGAGCTCGCGGCTCTCGAAGGGATTGGTGCCGGGCGTGTCGACGATCGTCGGCGGACCCGAAGCGCCCTCGGTCAGGATTTGACGGAACAGCTTCGGCGTCTTGGCGGTGGCGATCGGCTGCTCCAGGATGCCCGCGAAGGCCGCCAGTTGCGCGACCGCGCCGGCACGCAGCGTATCGGTGGTCAACAGTCGCGCGGTCTCGCCGGCAAGCACGCGGCGGGCGGCGAGCTTGGCCGCGGTCGAGGTCTTGCCGGCCCCGCTGGGCCCGACCAGGACCAGTGGACGCTCGGCCTCCGGCTCCGGTGCCTCGAAGGCGATCCGACGCTCGAGCGCGCCCGCGAGCGCGTCCGTAGACTCTGTTTTGCCCAGTCGGTCGGCCGTGCGGATCAGGCGCACCGACAGCTCGCCCGGAACGCCGTGATAGTCGAGGTAGGGGCCGAGCGTCTCGGCGAGGCACGAGGACGGCGGGGCGGTGGCGGGCTCGCGAGTCGCGCGACTGTCGTCGACACCTGCCGTTACTCGGACGCCCTGGCCACGAGCGCTGTCGTGGGTCGAGAGGATGACCGCGTCCTCGCCCAGGATCTCGCGCACCTGGGTCATCGCCTCGCGCATGGTCGCCGCTGTAAAGGTTCTGAGACGCATTCCGCCGATCCCCTCAGATCTGTGCCATGGTGCGAATCTTCGCCTGCGGGTGAATTTCGCTCTGCGACAGCACGGCGATGGTGGGACGGAAGCGCTCGATGATCGAGCGGACGAAGGGCCGTGCCGCGGGGCTGGTCAACAGCACGGGTGTCTCGCCGCGCATCGCCAGATCGTCGAGCACGCCGCGCACCCGGGCGATGAAGTCCTGTAGCCGGCTCGGCGCCATCGCGAGCTGCTGCTCACCGGGCTGACCGACGATGGCCTCCGCGAAGCTCTGCTCCCACTCCGAGGAGAGCGTGACCAATGGGATATGGCCGGCGGGCGAGGTGTGCACCTGGCTGATCTGTCGGGCAAGCCGCGCGCGAACGTGCTCGGCGATCGGAATCACGCCCTGCGAGAAGCTGAGCGCCTCCGCCACGCCCTCGAGGATCGTCGGCAGATCACGGATCGAGATTCGCTCGGCCAACAGGCGCTGGAGCACGCGCTGCAAGGCCGCGACCGAGATCTGCGAGGGCACGAGATCGTCGACCAGCTTCTTGTGCTCCTCGCCGAGCTCGTCGAGCAGACGCTGCGTTGCGGCATAGGACAGCAGCTCCGCCATGTTCTCCTTGATCACCTCGGTCAGGTGCGTGGTCATCACGGTGGCCGGATCGACCACCGTGTAGCCGTGGAAGGCGGCTTCCTCGCGGAGCGATTCCTCGACCCACATCGCCGGCAGGCCGAAGGTGGGCTCCGTCGTCGTTTCGCCCGGCAGCGTCAGCTCGGCGCCACGCGGATCCATGATCAGCAGCTTGTCCGTGCGGACCTCGCCGCGCGCGGTCTCGACCTCCTTGACCCGGATCGCGTAGCTGCTGCTCGGAAGCTGCATGTTGTCGAGAATGCGCACCGAGGGCATGACGAAACCCATGTCGCTGGCGATCTGGCGACGTAGCGCCTTGATCTGGTCGGTCAGGCGATAGCCACGCGCGTCGTTGATCAGCGGCAGCGGGCCATAACCCATCTCGACCCTGAGATCGTCGATCGCGAGCGCCGAGGAGATCGGCTCCTCGGGTGGCGGTGGCATCTCCGCCTCGTGGGCCGCCACCGCCTCCTTGGCCGCGGCCTCGCGATTTTGCGTGACGCGCCAGGCGGCCACCCCCAACACGCTCGCGACGGCGAGGAAGGGCAACATCGGGATGCCGGGCAACACGCTCAGCGCCAGCAGCAGGCCGGCGCTGAGCATGATCGCCTTCGGATAGCCGCCCATTTGGTTCAACAGCGCCTTGTCGGTCGGTCCGGTGACGCCCCCCTTGGAGACCAGAAGGCCGGCCGCCGTGGAGACGATCAGGGCGGGAATTTGCGAGACCAGACCATCGCCCACGGTCAACATCGTGTAGGTGGCCGAGGCCTCGGCGAAGCTCAGATCCATCTGCGCGACGCCGATGATGATGCCGCCGATAATGTTGATGAAGGTGATCAGCAGGCCGGCGATCGCATCGCCCCGAACGAACTTGGCGGCCCCGTCCATGGCGCCGTAGAAGGTGCTCTCGTCCTCGAGCTGGCGGCGCCGGGCGCGCGCCTGGTCCTCGCTGATCAGGCCGGCCGAGAGATCGGCGTCGATCGCCATCTGCTTGCCGGGCATGGCATCGAGCGTGAAGCGCGCCGCCACTTCGGCGATCCGGCCCGAACCCTTGGTGATGACGACGAAGTTCACGATCACCAGGATCGCGAAGACGATGATGCCGATGACGAAGTTACCGCCCATGACGAAGCCGCCGAAGGCTTCGATGACCCGGCCAGCGGCATCGGTGCCTTCGTGGCCCTCGGAGAGCATCAGCCGCGTCGAGGCCATGTTGAGCGCCAGGCGCAGCATGGTGGCGAGCAACAACACCGTCGGAAAGACGCTGAATTCCAGCGGCGTCTGGATGAACAGGCAGGTCATCAGGATCAGCACCGAGAACGTGATCGAGATGGCGAGCGAGAAGTCGAGCAGCCAGCTCGGCATCGGCAGGATCAGCACGACCAGGATCGCCGCCACGCCAAGGGCGAGTGCGACGTCGCTCTGCGGCAGGTGGCGGAGATAGGGGGCGAGGAAATCCAGCGGCCCGACGGCGCCCTTGCTCTCGCGATTCGGCTCCATGCTCTCACTCATGATCGTTCAGCCTCGATCCTCAGGCCGGCGCGCTCCGCGCCTCGCCCGGCGAGGGCACGCGAACCCCATCGTCGCCGTATTGGCGAAGCTTGTTGCGCAAGGTGCGGATTGAGATGCCGAGAATGTTGGCGGCATGCGTGCGGTTGCCGATGCAGTGGTAGAGCGTGTCGATGATCAGGTCGCGCTCGACGTCGGCCACGGTACGGCCGACCAGCGCCTGGGTGACGGCCTCGCCGTCCTCCTCGGCGAGGACGGCTTCGCACGCGCCCACCTCGGCGCGGGGCGCCACTGTCGAGCGGCGGCCGTCGGGCGTCAGAATCGCCTCGGGTTCGATGGTATCGCCGTTCGACAGCAAGACCGCGCGGTGCATCATGTTCTCGAGCTCGCGAACATTGCCGGGCCAGGCCTGGCGGGTCAGCAGGTCGATGGTGGCCGGCGCCAACAGGCGCTCGGGAACCCCGTTCGCCTCGGCGTATTTGGCGGCGAAATGGCGCGCCAGCAGGGCGACGTCGCGCGGTCGACCCCTGAGCGGTGGCAGCTGCAGGTTGACCACGTTCAAGCGGAACAGCAGATCCTCGCGGAAGGCGCCGTTGCGCGCCGCCTCGGCGAGGTCGCGGTTGGAGGTGGCGATGAAGCGGATGTCGACCGGGATCGGCCGTCCGCCTCCGACCCGGTCGATCTCGCGTTCCTGGATCGCGCGCAACAGCTTGGCTTGAAGCCGGGGCTCCATCTCGCTGATCTCGTCAAAGAGAAGGGTGCCACCGTCCGCCTCCTCGAACTTGCCGATACGGCGCGCGACGGCGCCCGTGAAGGCCCCCTTCTCATGACCGAAGAGCTCGCTTTCCAGCAAGTTGTCGGGGATCGCGGCGCAGTTGACCGAGACGAAGGTATTGCGGGTCCGGCGGCTCTTGCGATGGAGGTAGCGGGCCATCACCTCCTTGCCGGTGCCGGATTCGCCGGTGATCAGGATGCTCGCCTCGCTCGGCGCCACCTGCTCGGCGAGCCGCACCACCTCGCGCATCGACTCGTCCTCGTACAGGAGCGCGTAATTCTCTTCGGCCACCGCCTCCAGCACGGCGGCGATCAGCGCCGGCTCGGGCGGAAGCGGCAGGTATTCCTTGGCTCCGGCGCGGATCGCGGCACTGGCGGCTTGCGGGTCGGCGCCGACGCCACAGGCCACGACCGAGATGTTGAAGCGTTCGCTGGCCAGGTTCTCGACGAAGCCGCGGATGTCCTGGCCGACCTCCATCAACACCAGATCGGCACCGCGTCCGCCGCGCAGCTCGCCGAGCGCGATCGCCGGCGTCTCCGCGTGTGCCACCTTGGCACCCCGGCGCATGGCGATTTGGGTCGCCGCGACGACTTGGCCTTCCAACGAGCCGATGATCAGTAAACGCATTCCGTGAACTCCCGGATCTCTTAGTCGTAGACGTGGAGCCGCTTCGTCGGCGGCAGCTGGGTATTGAGCAGGATCTCGAGCCGGCGCGGGTTCTCCTGTCGGCCGATGGAGCCGGCGCCGAGCAGATAGAAGTTCTGCAACAGCGATTCCTCAGAGGAATTTCGCTCCAGCTTGGAGGCGATCGGTCCGAACACCATGTTGGACAGAATGGCGCCATAGAAGGTTGTGAGTAGCGCCACGGCCATGGAGGGGCCGATGGTCGAGGGGTCGTCGAGGCTGCCCAGCATCCGCACCAGGCCGATCAGGGTCCCGATCAGGCCCATCGCCGGCGCCACCTCGGCCGCCTTGCGGAAGACGCTGGCGCTCTTTTCGTGGCGGGTCGTCATCGCCATCAGCTCGTGGCGCATGATACGATCGAGATCCTCGCCCGGCGTGCCGTCGACGACCAGGCTCAATGCCTTGTGAAGAAACGGTTCCGCGCCGAGCTGTCGGAGTCTGGATTCCAACCCCAGCACGCCGTCGCGGCGCGCCAGCTCCGCCAGCTCGACCAACCGATAGGCGGTCTGGGCGGGGTCGGGCAGGCGATGGAAGACGGTCTTCGCCATCACCATCTGGGCTCGGGCGATATCCTCCAGCGAAAAACACACCATGGTCACGGCGAAGGTCCCGCCGAGTACGATCAGCAGCGAGGAGAGGTCGAAGAAAGCCGCCGGCGCGCCGCCCAGAACCATGGCGGTGACTAAAAGCCCGAAACCCGACAGCAGGCCGAGCACGGTCGCGAAATCGAAACCATTATGTCGCATGCGTTGGCCCTCCGCGTATCCGGCCCGCTGGCATCAACCTTGGTCGCCCTTGATGATTTCGGTCATCGTCACCCCGAGCTGGTTCTCGACGATCACCACCTCGCCGCGGGCGACGAGGCGATCGTTGACGTAGATGTCGATCGCCTCGCCGACCTTCCGATCGAGTTCGATCACCGCGCCCCGACCGAGCTTCAGGAGCGAACTCACCTGCATCTTCGACTTGCCCAGCACCGCCGAGACATGGACCGGGATGTCGTAGACCGCCGCGAGATCGGCGGCGGTGCGAATCGTGTCCGTCTCCTCGATCGCCTCGAGCCCCGGCGTCGTGCCGTCGGCCTCGGGCGTCGCGCCGTCGGCCTCGGGCGCCGCGCCGTCGGCCTCGGGCTCCGCCCCGGCCGCCGCCGGCGCGGCGTCCGTGCTCAGATCCTCGAGGGTGAGACTGTCCTCGTCTTCGCTCATCACCAGCTCCCATCATTCGACGGCGCCGCATGCCCCGTCGGTCCCGCGTCCAGGTTCCACGAGCGACAATGATGCTCGATGATCTCCTCGATTTCGCCGGCCAAGGCTCGGGGGTCGCGCTCGGCGCCTCCGTCGGGCCACTCCACCCGGCACTCGCCCGGGCCGAGCATCGGATCGCCGAGCAGGATGACCGCGCCGGAGAAGCCGGCGCCGGTGGCGACCTCGTCGATCCGTGCCCTCGTCGCCTCGACCAACGACTCCTCGACCCTGAGCACGATCCTCGGCTCCGTCGGCATGCGGGTGAGGCACTCGCCCGCCAGCGCCAGAATCTCCTCGACCGGCGCGCGCCGGATCAGCACCGGCGCCAATTTACTGGCGATCAAATGGGCGAGGCGCGCGGCATCATCCCTGATCGTCTCGAGGCCGGCGCGGTGCGCGTCGTCCAGGGTCTCGAGGCCGGCGCAAATCGCCGTCATCGTCTCGGCGAGCGCGCGCTCGATCCCGTCGAGCGCTGCTTGTCGTCCCGCCGTCTCGCCTTCCGCGAACGCCTCCGCCCGGGCCTGATCCAAGACGTGGGCGCGCGGGTCGTCGACGTCGCCGGCGGCACTGAACACCGTGTCGAATTTGAAGCGGGTCGGGGATGGCGCGTTCACCGTCGGTCCTCTTTCAATAAATCAGCTCGTCTTCGTCGCGATCTTCGGTCAGCATGATCTCGCCCCGGTCGGCGAGTTCCTTGGCGACCGTGACGACGTCCATCTGTGCCTCGTCGACGTCGCGCAGGCGGACCGGGCCCATCATCTCCATGTCCTCGCGCAGGATCTTCGCCGCGCGTTCCGACATGTTGGAGAAGAAGAGATCCCGGAGGGTGTCCGAGGCGCCCTTGAGACCGATCGCGAGCTTGGTGTTCTCGACCCCGCGGAGCAGGGTCTGCACGCCGCCGGGATCGAGGCGGATCAGATCCTCGAAAGTAAACATCAAGGCCTTGATCTTCTCCGCCGACTCGCGATTGCGCTCCTCCAAGGAAGTCATGAACCGGTTCTCGGTGGACCGGTCGAGATTGTTGAAAATCTCGGCCATCATTTCGTGACTGTCGCGCCGGCTGGTGCGGGCGAGATTGTTCATGAACTCGACGTGGAGCGTCCGCTCGACCTTATCGAGAATATCCTTCTGCACCGCTTCCATCCGCAGCATGCGCATCACCACCTCCATCGGGAAGTCCTCGGGCAGCGCGCCGAGAACGCGGGAGGCATGTTCCGCCTTCACCTTGGAGAGCACGACGGCGACGGTCTGCGGATATTCGTTCTTGAGGTAATTGGCGAGCACCGTCTCGTTCACGTTGCCGAGCTTGTCCCACATGGTGCGTCCGGCGGGTCCGCGGATCTCTTCCATGATCTGGCCGACCCGGTCGTCCGGCAGGATCTTGGTCAGCAGCCGCTCGGTGCTGTCGTAGGAGCCGACCAGCGCGCCGGTGTGGGACATATTATCGGCGAAGTCGACGAAGAGCTGCTCCACGGTGCCGGATTCGACCGCGCCGAGACTGGCCATCGCGGTGGACACCTCGCGGATTTCGTCGTCCTCCATCAGGATCCAGAGCTTCGCCCCTTGCTCCTCGCCGAGGGCGAGCATCAGCACGGCGGCCTTGTCCGGACCGCTCAGTCCCTGGCGCGTGGAGCGTGCCTTCGCCATCGTTGCTTCCTAGCTCTCCTGGTACAGCCAGGTGCGCAGGATCGAGAGCGCCTCATCCGGGTGCTGCTCGACCAACTCGCCGATCTTGCGCACCGAGGAAGCCCGCACTTGGCCCTCGATTCGCGATGTCGCCGGCCGGCCGAAGTGGACTCACCGGTCAGCAGGCGCGGGCGATGTCGATCATCACTTCGTTGTCCTCGCCGGCCGAAGTGGACTCACCGGTCAGCAGGCGCCTGGCTTCCTCGGGCCGCATCTCGCCGGCCTCGACGGCGGCGATGATTGCCTCGCGCTCGGCCGCCGGCATGCCGGACGCGGCGGGCGCCGGCAGCGCCGCCGCCGCTTCGGGCGCGGCGAGCGCGGGTTGTTTGGCGGGCGCGCCTCCCGTCGACGGGATCGCGGCGAGCAACGGGCGGGCGATGAACAGGAGCGTCAGCAAGGCAACCAAAACCAGCGCCACCATCTCCGCCGCCCGCATCACGTCGCCGATCTCGAAGCCCATGACCTCGAAGCCGACAACGGTGTCCTCCAAGGGCTCCTGAAAGCGCTGGAATCGCATGTTCACGACCTCGACCGTGTCGCCACGCCCCTGGTCGAAGCCGATCGTCGATTTCACCAGGGTCGCGATCTTGTCGAGCTCGTCCTGTTTGCGCGGCGCGTAGACCATGGCGCCGTCCTGCCCGGTGGTGTAGGCGCCGTCGACCAGCACGGCGACGGAAATTCGCTTGAGCCGCCCGGATTCGTGAATCTGGGTCTTCGTCGTCTTGGAAATTTCGTAGTTGACGGTCTCCTCGGTGCGCTGCGTTTGGCTTTCGTTGGAGGCGTCCTCGCCGGCCTCCGCTTCGGGCAGGTTGTTGGCTACCGTGATCGATGTGTCCGCCTCGCTCTCACTCGTCGCCGTCGTCTCCTCCAGCGTCTGGGTCGAGCGGGCGACTTGGCTTTCCGGATCGTAGATTTCCTGTTTGGTGGTGATCCGGTCGAGATCCATGTCGACCGAGACCTCCGCTCTGACCCGTCCGACGCCGAGCGACTGCTCGACCAGGGATTCGATGGCGTCCTTCAGACGGCCTTCCTCGGCGGTCCGGGCATCCGCCAGGCCGCTGGCGCCGGCGCCGCCGTACTTGCCGGCGCGCGACAGCAACTGGCCTTGCTGGTCGACGATCGAGACCCGCTCCGGCTCCAGGTCCGGTACGGCGGAGGCGACCAGATGCTGCATCGCCCGGACTTGGCCGGCGTCGAGCCGGCTCGCGCCCCGCATGCGGATGGCGATCGAGGCGCTCGGCCGGCGGCGCTCGCGGGCGAAGACCTCGCGGCGCGGCAACACCAGATGGACCCGCGCCGCCGCGATCCGATCGATGCTTCGGATGGTCCGGGATAGCTCGCCCTCGAGTGCCCTGAGGCGATTGATGTTCTGCACGAAGCTGGAGCTACCGAGGCTCTCGCCCTTGTCGAAGAGTTCGTAGCCGACCGAGCCACCGGCGGGCAGCCCCTCGCGCGCCATCGCCAGGCGAAGCCGAAGCGCCCGATCCCGAGGCACCATGATTCGGCGACCATTCGCCTCGAGCTCGAAGGGAACGCCCTGGGCCTCGAGTTGGACGACGATCTCGCTCGAATCCTCGACCGTGAGATCGCCGTAGAGGAGCGCCATCTTCGGCGCGCCCACCCGCTGGGCGAGGACGAAGAAGGCGGCCAGGAGCGCCGCGCCGAGGGTGCCGATCAAAAGCAGGCGGGTCGGTCCGAGACGACGCACGTTCTCGACAAAACCGTTCGTCGCCGACCTTCCTGGAAGCCAGGGCGCGGAACACCGCCCATCCGCCAAGCGCCGACGTCACGGGTCCGATCGGCGGCTCGGCAAATACTGCCCAAGCGGGATGAAGATGCAGTTAACGGCGGAAAACCTTGCCTAGCGCGCTTCGGATTTGAAGCTATACGCCGGGGGAACGGGCGGCCTCGACCAATCTTGAAATGCCCTAGCGCGCTATCCTCCGGCGCGGCCAACAGCTCTCAGTCGCCGAGGCCGGGCGCGTATTCGCCGTGGCCGAGTTTGTCCTCGCGGATCCTATCCCAGGTCCGCTCGGCGTCCCGATAGGCCTGCAGTCGGGTGGTTCGCAGACCCGCTAGGCCATGACGCTCGATCGCCCGCTGCCAGGACAGGAACTCCTCGACCGACAGAACGTAACGTCGGCAGGCCTCGTCGAGGCTGATCAGGCCGCCGCGCACGGCGGAGACCACCTGCGCCTTGCGCCGAATCACCCAGCGGCTGGTGTTGGGCGGCGGTAGGTCGTCGAGCGTCAATGTCTCGCCGTCCGGTCCGATCACCCTGGGTTGCCGACTGTCCGTACGATGTTCCATCGGTGCTTCTGTCTTGCCTGCGATTGTGTTCCGAGCGCCAAGCTAATCGCTTGAATTTAAGGAAAATCTAAGCGGCAGAGTTAACGGCGTGGTAACGATGTCACGGTGGCTATCTCAGCACGCGGACGAGCTCGTCGAGCATCTCGTCGGCGGTCGTGATTATCTTCGCACCGGCCGAGAAGGCGCGTTGCGTCACGATCATCGACGAGAACTCTTCGGCGAGTTCGACAGTCGAGGCCTCGAGGGCCGAAGGCGCCACGTTTCCGGACCCACCCTTGCCGGCTTCCTGCAACGTGAAGGCGCCGGAATCGAGGGTGCGATATAGGCGTTGCCGGTCCTGTTGCTGAGGCCGTTGACATTGGGGAAGTTGGCGAGCGGCAGCTTGAAGACATTGACCCGCTCGCCGTTGTCGAAAAGCGCGGTGACGATGCCGTCTTCGTTCACCGAGAGCCCGACCAGGCCGCCGAACACGGCGCCGTTGACGTTGGTGTTGACCAGGATCGAGGCGGAATCGAACTGGGTCACGCCGTCGGCGTTGCCGTCGGTGCCGAGATCGACGGTGAGCGCCGCGGGATTGAGGCCGAGGACGGTGGCCCAGGTGATGTTCAAGGTCGTGGGCATCGTCGTTCCGGCCGCGTTGTAGGTGCCGTCGGGGTTGAACTTCAGAATGCCGCTGGAGACCAGGCCGTTCGGGTGCGTGGGGAGGTCGACGTCCGCGGCGGGCTCGACATAGGCTTCCACGTAGCAGGCGTTGGGACCGGCGGCACCGGCCGGGTCGGCGCGGAGGAAGGAGAATGTGAGATCGCGGGTGCCGCCCTTGGAATCCACCACCTGCACGCTGCGTTCGAAGTCGGCGATGATCTGCAGCGGATCGGTGTCCGGGCGCGCCATGTCGCCGGCGGCGTAGGGCTGAGAGGTGACCAGCGGGTTGATCGGTTGCGAGGACCACAGGTTGGCCTGCATCGAGATCAGCGTCGTCGGCTCGGCGGTACCGACGAGGGACTGCACGTTGACGCTCTCCAGGATATTCAGATCGACGCGGTTGGCGGGGATGTTGCCGTTGGTGTCCATCGCCCAGCCCTGTAGGTAGAAACCGGCCGGATTGCGCAGGTAGCCGTCCGCATCGGCGCTAAAGGAGCCCGCGCGCGTGAACAAATAATTGCCGTTGCTGGGGGTCGGCTGGTTCGCGGTATGAACCACGAAGAAGCCGTTGCCGGAGATCGCCAGGTCGGTCGGCGAGGCGGACGCCTGGAGCAGCCCCTGACGGTTGACCAAGGCTTGCGGCGAGGAACGGACGCCGCCGGCGGAATAGGTGGTGGCGCTTCGGGTCTGGGTCACCAGGGTGGAGAACGCAGCCTTGGTGGACTTGTAGCCGATGGTGTTCACGTTGGAGATGTTGTCCGCGATCATCGCCATCGACTGGCTCTGTGCCGCGAGGGCGGAAACGCCTGAAAACAGTGCACTGTAGAGACTCATGACTTCTTCCTCCGTTGCCGCCGACGCCCGCTCTTCGGGTGCGGCGTTACCTTGATTGGCAGCCTCAAGCGGCCGCCGCGTCGAGGCTCAGCCGCCGAACGTTGGAGAGCGGTATGGCGGCCTCGCCGATCATCAGCCGGGTCTCGCCGTCCGCGGTCTCGACCCCGTCGACCCGGCCGACGACGCCGATTCGGGTCGGCAGTTCCACGCCCTCGGCGCTACGCGCCGTGACGGTGAGCCGGTAGACGCCCTCCGGCGCCGCGTTGCCTGCGTTGTCGTTGCCGTCCCAGACGAAGCTTCGCTCGCCGAGTGTCGTATCGCCCCCCACCGTGCGGACCAGTCGACCGTTCGCGTCGGTGATCGTCAGCACGATCGCGTTGGCGGCGCCCTCGACCTCGTAGGTCCAGTCGGCGGCGCCGGCGGCGAGGTGCGTCGTGTTCCCATCCGCCTCGATCGTGCGGCCGAGATAGGAGGCGGCGGCGGCGGTCAACTGTGCCCGCGACAGGCTCAGTATGTTCTCCAGGTGCTTGTTGGTGGCGATATTCTGTTCGACGTTGGTGAACTGGACGAGCTGTTTCGGTGAATTCGGACGAACTGACCGGATCCAGCGGATCCTGGTTTTTCAGCTGCGTGGTCAGCAGGGTCAGGAAATTGTCGAAGGTTTCGGCGATGGAGGCACCGGCGCGCGCCGAACCACTCGTCGCCGTCGAACTCGCGAGGCCGGGGATTTCCATGACTGGCTCCTCTCTTCGGCTCAGACGTTGATGTCGAGTAGGCGATCCGTCGCCGTTCGACGAGCATCGCTCGCCGCGATCGTCGCCGCGCCACCGGTCTCGATGTCGCGGCCAGGCCGGCCACTCGGATCGTCTCCGGCGAAGCCATCGCCCTCGCGGCCTTCGGACTCCCCACGCAGGGAGAAACTCAGGCCGCCCGAGCCGGTATCCAGACCGGCATCCTGCAACGCCTTCTCCAACAGGCGGGCATCGCGCTGCAGCAGCTCAAGAGTGTCGATCCGGTCCGCCGTGATCACCGCCAGCACCCGGCCGTCGAAGCCGATGTCGAGCTTGATGTCGACGCGTCCGAGTTCCGCCGGATGCAGCCGGACGTTGATCCGCCTGAGGCCATCCTCGACACCCTGGGTGATCCGCGCCGCGACTTGAACCGTCGGTGGCGGTGGCGGCGCGGCCGGGCGTGTCGTGGCCGCGCCGAGGCGGCTCGCCGAATCGCTCGACGTGGCTTCCTGGGCCGGCCCGCCAGCCCCTTCGAGGTCGACCGCGAAGCCGCCCTCGCTCGCCAGCACGAGGCCGGCCGGGCGCGGGGCGAGGTCGGCGGTCGTCGCGGGAGCGCTCGACGGTGGCGGCGTCACGGTTTCGGTGAGCGGGGCCGCCGTCGGGTTGCCGCCGACGCGTGTCGCGAGCCCGAGGGCGACCGATCGCATCGAGCTTGCGCCGGCGATTTGCGACACCGTCGCGGTCCCGTCCAGCATGCCCCAGACACCGCCGACATGCGGGCGGGCGGAAGCTTCGGGCGCCGTGGCGGCCGATTGGATCGTGAGCCGAGTCCGCGCCGCCGGATCACCTCCGCTCTCGGTGGCGATCTCCGGTTCGACGGACAGGCCGAGCCCGATGTTCGGCGTCGCGATAGCCCGAGGTGCTACGCCGCTCGCCCGTGGCGCCGTGGCGACAAGAGGGGTGGGCGATGCGACATTCGGGTTTGGCGTCGCGCCGGCGAGCAAGGCAATCGGCGACGCAGCGGTCGGGTTCGGCGTCGCCCTGGCGAGCAAGGCAATCGGCGAGGCGGTGGTCGGGTTCGGTGTCGCGGCGGGGGGGCTTGCCGGCGCGGCCACGGCCGCCGGCGTTGCAGTGGCGAGCAAGGCAATCGGCGAGGCGGTGGTCGGGTTCGGCGTCGCGGCGGGGGGGCTTGCCGGCGCGGCCACGGCCGCCGGCGTCGCACTGGCGAGCAAGGCAATCGGCGAGGCGGTGGTCGGGTTCGGCGTCGCGGCGGGGGGGCTTGCCGGCGCGGCCACGGCCGCCGGCGTCGCCCTGGCGAGCAAGGCAATCGGCGAGGCGGTGGTCGGGTTCGGTGTCGCGGCGGGGGGGCTTGCCGGCGCGGCCACGGCCGCCGGCGTTGCAGTGGCGAGCAAGGCAATCGGCGAGGCGGTGGTCGGGTTCGGTGTCGCGGTGGGGGGGCTTGCCGGCACGGCCACGGGTCTCGCGACGACGGGCAATGTCGACGTTGGCGTCGTCGTGGCATCCCTGGTGCCGTCGGCCGTGGGAGGCGCGGCGACAGGCGCGAGCGACGCCATCGGTCCGGCGTCGACCGGCGCGGGAACGGCGATCCGACCCACGTCCTGGATGAGAGCGGGCGCGACGACGTTGACGATTGACGCTGGCGTCGGCACGGCGATGACGATGGGCGTGGAGGGCTCGGCGACTCTGGTGGGAAACAGTCGGGTATCGAATACCCTCGCGTCACCGGACGCCGGCGGGGCACCGCCGTTCTCGGCACCGTCGGTTCGTGTTGGCGATGAAGCCGGACCGGCCGCCGTCTCGGAGCCTTCGATCAAGGTCGCAAAGCTTTCCGTAGTCTCTCCGTCCGCGCCGGCACCTGAGCTTTCGCTCGGGATCCGCTCCGGGCCGGGTCGCGCGATCGACCCGGTGGTCGCCGGCGTCGGTGCCGTCGGTGTCGTCTGGGGAAGGGGAAGGGGCGCTGGCATGGAAAGGATCGTCGGGGTCCGCTTCGGTTTCACTGCTTCCGTTCCGTCGCTCGCCGGGACTCGGAGACGACGACGGTCGGACCATCGCAAGATCGGGGCCAAGGCGAGTCTCGAGATCGAAGCCGCGAAATTGTGCCATTCCCGGTCGGGGCACGGCGCCGAGACGGCTCACCGACGGCAAGTTCTGCACCTCGTCCCGGTCGATGCTGCCGATCGCGCTCGGCGAATTCATCGTTAACCGAAGCTTAAGGCCGCTCCGCGAGGATGGCGCATCGACGGGTCGCCGCGCGGTCCGTCCGCGACCATCGGGGATCTAGCGACATGATCACTTCGAACCTGGATACAGCCGCCGAACGCGAAGCCGCCGCCGCCGCTTTCGAGCGCGCCGACTTCGAAACCGCGCGCGCGTGTTGGCTTCGCGGCGCCGAGGCGGGCGACGTCGAGGCGCTGGTCGAGCTGGGCCTGATGCACAGCAACGGACGCGGCGCCGAACGGGATCATGTGGCGGCCAAGCCCTACTTCGAACAGGCCGCGGAACGTGGCCACCCCGAGGCGGAATACTGTTTGGGCGTGCTGTTCAACGCCGGTCTCGGCGTCGAGGACGACGCAGCCGAAGCCGCCTACTGGTACACCCGGGCGGCCGAGAAGGGCCACGCGCTGGCGCAATGCAATCTGGCGATCCTCTACGAGAAGGGCTTATACCAATCGGCATTAATCAGAACTCATGCGCCCATTTACGCCGCCCGATGGACGTGATGTTCCATGGTTGATCGATGAGCTTGTTCCAGGCTTCGCAGCAGGAGGTGATGATCTGCTCGTCGGATTGGAAGACCAAGTTGGACAGCCAGTTGTCGCGCATGAACTGCCAGATGTTTTCGGTCGGATTGAGCTCCGGCGAGCGTGGTGGCAGGGGCAGGAGGGTAACGTTGGCGGGGATCTTCAGCTTGTCCGTGGTGTGCCAACCCGCCTGATCGAGGAGCAGGAGGGCATGCGCGCGCGCGCCTACCCGGGAGGAGATCTCCTCCAGATGCAGCTGCATGGCCTGGGTGTCGCAGTGGGGGAGCACGAGGGCGGCGCCGACGCCGCGTTCGGGACAGATGGCGCCGAAGATATAGGCTGATTTGGTGCGCTGGTCATGCGGTGCGCGGGGCCGGGTTCCGCGCCGCGCCCAGCGCCGAGTGATCTTGTTCTTCTGGCCGACACGGGCTTCGTCCTGCCACCAGATTTCTATCTCGGTGCCGGCGGGCAGGCGCCGGCGGGCTTGCGCCACCAGCTCGGGGAATTTTTTTTAAAATCCTCGATGACGCCCTCCTCCTGGGCATGGTGGCGCGGACGCGCCGTCATCTTCGTGAAGCCCATCGCCTTCAATTCCCGGCTCACCGTGGTCTCGTCGAGCGAGATCGCGAACATATCCCGGATCCAGCCCGCCAGATCCTTCAGCCGCCAGCGCACCACGCCGTCGACCGCCGGGTTCGGCCCCGCATCGACGCGTGCCCCCAGCGCCTGGCGTTGTGCATCGTCGAGCTTCGCCACCGCACCGGGCGCCTTGCGATCGATCAAGCCGTCCGGGCCCTCGGCGTTGAAATGCAACACCCAATCTCGGATCACCTGAAGCCCCACGTGGCCGGTCCGTGCCGCATCCGTCCGCCGCCCACCGTCATAGATCACCGCGAGAGCCAAGAGCCGGCGGCTCTGGCCGGCATCCTTGGAAAGCTTCGCCAAGCGACGCAGCTCCGCCGCATCGAAATCCTCTCGTAACCCGATCGCCGCTCCCATGGTGAACCTCCTCAACTCCGAATCACCGGAATTGAGTCAGAAATCATCCACCATGGGAATCCTCAAAGTGAGTCTCCCTCAAGGCCAATTGGTATTAGGCGTTACCCGCGACTTCTACAAGGCCGTCGACCTCTACGGCCGCTCGGCCGAGGGCGGCAATGTCGTCGCCGTCTTCAATCTGGGCGTCATGTGCGAAAATGGCATCGGTCTAGAGACGGACCGGGAACGCGCGGTGAAGCTCTATCGCGTCGCCGCCGAGTCGGGCCTCGCCGCCGCGCAGCACAATCTGGGCGTGATGTTGAGCGATGGCCGGGACGTCGAAGCCGACGACGAGGAGGCGCTGGCCTGGTTCGAGCGCGCCGCGGAGCAAGGCTACGAGCTTTCCGTCAAGAACCTGGCCGTGCTGCGGGCCGAGGCCGAATAGCGTCGGCGGGCGTTGAACTCGACCGCCCCATCCTAGACCAATGGACATGAACTTCACTCGAGGGCCCCACTTGCCCCGCCGACCACCCAGGACGGGTAGCCTCGCGGGTCGTTGGGAAGGGGCGTGGGGCGGCACGGGGAGTCGCCCGTCAAGGCTGTTGGTGTTGCGACGACTTCGGAGTGGCCCGAACCTTGCAGCTGCTTGATCGAACGGCCCCGGCGCGGGCGTATCGATCGAGGGACCGACGGATGAGCGGCACGGAAAGCCCCGAAAAGACCGACCTCGGCGGCGATTCGACCGAGACCGGGCGAGCATGCGGACGGCGGCAGGAATTGCCGGCGGGCAGGTCGTCTCGAGCGTGGGCGTGAGGATCGGTCATGTCTATCACCCAGGTCATGCAGTCGGCGGTCAGCGCGCTCAACACCCAGGCGCGCGCCATCGACATCACCTCGAGCAACATCGCCAACGTCAACACCGAGGGCTATGCCCGTCGGCAGGTGCAGTTCGATCCGTTGGTCATCGACGGCAAGACCGCCGGGGTCGAGTTGGGCCAGGCCCTGCAAGTGATCGACCGCTTCCTCCAGACCGAACTGATTGGTGTGTCGGCGGCCACGGGTTTCTACCAAGCCCAGGCGGACCTGCACAGCCGTTTGCAGGACTTCCTCGGCCGCCCGGATCTGGATATGAACCTGTCCGCCCGACTCAACGAGGTCTTCGCGGCATTTTCGCAGCTCGCCGTGGAGCCGGACGAGCTCGCTCGCCGCTTTCAGACGTTGGAGGGCCTCATGACCCTCGCGACCGAGATCAATCGCCTGAGCGAGCGATTGCACTACCTCAGGGCGGAAGCCGAGACCCGGATCTCCTCTAACATCACCCGGATCAACTCGGCGCTCGCGCGGATCCACGAGCTCAATCCGCAGATCGCCAACCTCAACCATATCGACGGTGACGCGTCGGCCCTGGTGGATCAGCGCCAGCGTGCATTGAACGAGCTCTCCGAGCTGATCGATCTCCACGTGATCGAAAAGAGCGACGGTCAGATCGATATCTTTACCCGCTCCGGCCTGACGCTGTTGGACCGCAACCTCCGGATGCTGGAATACAATGCCGCCGGCATCGTCGATGCGGCCACCCCCTTCGATGCCATTCGCGTCTTCAGGCTGGATCTGGGCGGCAACAAAATCGGCACGGGAGATCCGCTCTATCCGAAACTCCGCTCGGGCGCGCTCAAGGGCCTGATCGACATGCGCGATATCGAGCTTCCCGATCTCGCCGCCAGGATCGGCAACATCTCGTCGATGCTGATCGACCAGATCAATCGCGCCCACAACGCCAGCTCGGCGGTCCCCGCGCCGGCGAGCTTGGTCGGCATCGACACGGGCCTCGCCGCCGACGATGCGCACGGCTTTACAGGCATCGTCGATTTCGTGCAACTCGCCGCCGACGGCACCCTTCAGGCACAGGCGACGATCGACTTCGCTAATCCCGGGCTCGTCACTCTCGCCGACGTCGTCGCGGCGGTGAATGCGGCACTGCCGGGCGCCGGACTCGCCCTGGTGGGCGGCGTTCTCACCTTCTCGGCCACCGCGCCGGGCAGCGGCGTCGCCGTCGTCGACGATGCGACGACGGCGTCGGATCGCGGCGGTCGCGGCTTCGCCCACTTCTTCGGTCTGAACGACCTGATGAGGGCCGCCGCACCGAGCCATTTCGACACCGGCTTCACCACCGCGGACGCCCATGGCTTCGGCGCCGTCGGCACGGTCGACTTCAGGATCGACGGGCCGGGCGGCCAGACGATCAGCGCCTATACCCTCGACTTCGCCTCGGGCTTCGTTTCCTTTGGCGACGTCCTGGCCGATCTGAATACCGCGTTCGGCGGCTTCGCGACCTTCGCGCTCGACGCGAACGGCCGGCTCACGACGACCTTGGCGCCGGCATACGAGAGTTT
The DNA here is from genome assembly GCA_965225945.1 of Alphaproteobacteria bacterium. Taxonomy (GTDB): domain Bacteria; phylum Pseudomonadota; class Alphaproteobacteria; genus JASLMY01. The sequence goes on from CBDDBZ010000038.1 coordinate 512,417, forward strand.
TCATCTCTCGGTCGGCGCCGACACCACGACGCGCGGCACCAGCACCCAGACCTTCTCCGAGCTCTTCGGCCTCGGCCGCCGCTTCACCATGGAGACCGCACGCTCGGTCGCGGTGGTGGATCGGATCGCCGACGATCCCGGCCTCTTGGCCACGGCGGGCGTCGATCTCGCGGCCCCGGCCGGCCAGCCGGTGCTCGTTGTTGGCGACAACGCCGGCGCCATGGCGCTGAAGGCGATCGAATCCACCATCCAGAATTTCGGCGCCGCGGGCGGACTGCCGGCCATGATGGCCGAATTGCCGCGCTACGCCGCCTTGATCCTGGGCGGGATCGGCCAGGAGGCGGCGCGCATCGCCAGCTTGGCGGAAGACCGGAACATCCTACTGGAGGAGATCGAGGCACGGCGCCAGTCCTTCTCCGGCGTCAATCTCGACGAGGAACTCTCCAACATGATCCTCTACCAGAACGCCTACAACGCGGCCGCGCGGATGATCAAGACGGCCAACGAAATGTTCGACGTCCTGTTGTCGATCGCCAACTAGGCGGGGTCCGGCGATGACACGGGTCACCAACCTCGGACAGCACCAGGCCCTCCTCCAGAGCCTGATGCGGAATCAGGAAACGGTCTTCGACAGCAACCGCAAGATAGCCACCGGAAAGAAGGTGACCCGGTTCGACGGCTTGGGCAACGAGGCGCCGAGCCTTCTCGCCACCAAGGCGGTGAAGTCGCGGATCCTGGCCACGATCGAGGCCAACCGGCTCGTCGACCAGCGTCTGGAGATGAACAACATCGCCCTCGGCTCGCTGGCGGAGATCGCCGACAGCTTGCGTCAGGTGGTGATCACGGCGTCCGGCCAGAATTCGGGCATCGCGCTGATGGCCAACATACGCGGCCTCTTCGAGCGGGCGCTCGACGCGATCAACACCCGCTTCGACGGGCGCCACATCTTCGCCGGCACCCGCACCGATACGCCGCCCTTCAACGCCGGCAGCGAGGCCGAACTGCTGGCACTGGCGATGACCAGCGACGGCTTCGACAACAACCAGAGCTGGCACTGGCGATGACCAGCGACGGCTTCGACAACAACCAGAAAGTGCTCTCGGCGGAAGTCGACGAGGGCCGGACGCTACGCTATGGCGTGCTGGCGAGCGATATCGCGGAAGGCCTCTTCGACGGCTTCCGCCGGCTGATGCAATTCGAGAACGGCATACTGCCACCCGCCGCGGCGGGCGGCGGCCCGGCCGGCTCCTTCGACACCGAACTGACGATCGCGCAGCGCGATTTCCTGCTGGGTGAATTGGGCACCATCGCAACCACGATCCAAACGCTGCGCAATGCGGAGGCGGCGAACGGTGTGCGGATGAACGAACTCGACAAGCTCACCGGCCGCCATGACGACGAGCTGGTCTTCCTCGAAACCTTCATCTCGGAAATCGAGAACGTCGACATGGCCGAGGCGGTGTCCAAGTTGACCCAAGATCAAACGGCGCTCGAGGCCGCGATCCAGGTGATGGCGCGGCTGAGCCGAGTTTCGCTACTCGATTTCATCTGACCGCTCGAGCGTCGGGCCATAAACGACGGAGGAGGCACGGTTGAGCGAACGCGACAACGGCCAGTATTGGCACGACTTCGACCTGGTGAGCGGTGGCGCGGGCTTCATCGGCTCGCACCTCGTGGACGGCCTCAGGGATCGCGGCCGACAGGTCAGGGTGATCGACAACTTCGCGACCGGCGGCCCCCACAACCTCGCCCATCGGGCCGACGATCCGGGGCTGGAGCTGAGGCGCCTAGACGTCCGGGACCGGGACGTCCTACGCGAGGCGACGGCCGGCGCCCGGCGGGTCTTCCATCTGGCGGCGATGGCCGACATCGTGCCCTCGATCCAGCATCCGGCGCACTACTTCGATGCTAACGTCACCGGCACCTTCAACGTCCTGGAGGCGGCCCGTGCCGCCGGCGTCGAGCGCCTGATCTACGCCGCCTCGGGCTCCTGCTACGGCATCCCCGACCAGTTCCCGACGCCGGAGACGGCGCCGATCCGGCCGCAATATCCCTATGCGCTGACCAAATTTCTGGGTGAGCAGAGCGTGCTGCACTGGGGCGAGGTCTATGGGCTCGCAGTCACCTCGCTCCGCTTTTTCAACGTCTATGGGCCCAGGAGCCGAACTTCCGGCGCCTATGGCGCGATGTTCGGCGTCTTCTTGGCGCAACTGCTGGCGGACCAGCCGCTCACCATCGTCGGCGACGGCACCCAGAGTCGCGACTTCACCTGGGTTGGCGACGTGGTGGCGGCGATCCTGGCGGCGGGCGAGGGCGGGGCCGAGGGCCGGATCCTGAACGTCGGCTCGGGCCGCGACGTCAGCGTCAACCGGATCGTCGAGCTGCTGGGTGCGCGCCGCGCCGTCCACATCCCCAAGTGACCGGGCGAACCCGACCGTACCCTCGCCGCCATCGACGAGATCCGGGCCGTCCTGGACTGGGAACCGCGAACCGACATCGAGACCGGGGTCGAGGCCATGCTGGCGAACGTCGGCTACTGGCGCGACGCCCCTGTCTGGACCCCCGACGGCATCGCCGAGGCCACCCGCGACTGGTTCCGCTACCTCTCGCCCGGGGGGACGATGGGCTAAGTCGGCGCGGTATCGGCGCGCGGCGGCGATGATCTGCTAGAATGGGCCGGTCCCGGAGCGCGGCCCATGGCGGAGACGATCATCGATAACGAGCCGACGATCCGGCTCGGCTTTTTCCTCGGCGTCCTGGCGGTGATGGCAGCCTGGGAGCATCTGGCGCCCCGTCGCCGGCGCTTTCATTCCCGGCTCGCCCGGTGGCCCAGCAACCTCGGGATCGTCGTCGTCAATGCCGGCCTCGTGCGTCTGCTGTCGCCGCTGGCGGTGGTTGCCACGGCGGAACTGGCGACGGCGAGGGCGTGGGGGCTATTCAATCTCGTCGACGTGCCCGGCTGGCTCGCCGGCCTGTCGGCTCTGGTGCTGCTCGATGTGGCGATCTACTGGCAGCATCGGTTGTTCCACGCGGTGCCGTCACTGTGGCGTCTGCACCGAATGCATCACGCCGATCTCGACTTCGACGTCACGACGGGTATCCGCTTTCACCCGATCGAGATCCTGCTGTCCTTGGCCATCAAGCTGGCGGTCGTGGTGGCGATCGGCCCACCGGCCCTGGCGGTATTGATCTTCGAGGTGGGCTTGAACGCGAGCGCGATGTTCAATCACGCCAACGTCGCCATTCCCTTCGGGCTAGACCGCGTCCTCCGCCTCTTCATCGTCACGCCCGACATGCACCGCGTCCACCATTCGATCCGGCGCGAGGAGACCGACAGCAACTTCGGTTTCAATGTCCCCTGGTGGGACCGGCTGTTCGCCACCTACCGAGCCCAGCCGGACGACGGGCACGAGCGAATGGTGATCGGGCTCGAGCGGTTCCGGACCGCCGCCGATCTCCGCCTCGACGCCATGCTGCTGCAACCCTTCCGGCGCGAGGCGTAGAGGTCATGGCGCGGCGCGCCAGCATGCCGATGTACGACATGGCGGAAATCGCCTCGGCGCTCGACGATCTCTGGGCCGGTTTTGCCTGCAATTTCGCGGCTGAGGGGCTTGCGGACGTTCCGGCGCGGCTCATTCACGGCCAGGCCTTGCGGACTTTGTGGGACGCTCCCGACGTCTGGTTCTCGCAGTGCTGCGGCCACGATTTGATCGCCCGCTATCGCGGCCGCCTCCAGCCCCTGGCGACGCCCCGGTTCGCCGTGCCGGAGTGCCGCGGGCGGGACTATGCCAGCGTGATTGTCGTCGCCGAGGATCGCGAAGCCGACGACATCCGCGATTTGCGCGGCACCCGATGCGTCGTCAACGGGCTGGAATCCCATTCCGGCGCGAACGCGCTCCGCGCCCTGGTGGCGCCGCTCGGTCGCGACGGTCGCTTCTTCACCTCGGTGGTGGAAAGCGGCACGCACGCGGCCAGCATCGAGGCGGTCGCCCGCGGCGAGGCGGACGTGGCGGCGATCGACTGTGTCACCCATGCGTTGCTCGGCCGCTACCGCCCCGAGGCACTCGACGGCACGCGCAAGCTCGGCGTCACCGAGTGGGCGCCGGGCGTTCCCTATGTCACGCCGGCGAGCGAGGACGCGGAGGTCGTCGCGCGGATGCGCGCGGCGATCCTGCGAACCTTCGACGGGCCGGACTTGGCATCGACGCGGGAGGCCTTGCGACTCGACGGGGTCGAGGCGACGGAGGTCGAGAACTATCGCCAAATCGCCGAATTTCGCGATTCGGCGGCGCGCGAGGGCTATCCGGAGCTTCGCTGAGTATCCGGCCGAGGCCGGGCCGCGCGCGGGCGATTGACGGCGCGGCCCGCCCGGCTGATTGTGGCCGTCGCGAAAAACCGACGTACCCGAGGCTCCCGCATGCCCGAACGGCACCTCGCCCCCTTCGACCATCCCGCCGCCTGGAAGGCGAGCGATTTCGGCGCCAAGGACGATTTCGCCGTCGACCTGGAGGATCGCCATCTTCGCGCGCTGGCGGCGGAGGTCGATCGCCTCGGCGATGCTCTCCCCGGGCACGACGCGATCGATCGGAAAAGCTTTCCGCTGGCCGCGATCCAGGACGATATTCGGGCCTGGCGGGAGGAGGTATGGCAAGGACGCGGTCTTCTGCTGCTGCGCGGCTTTCCGGTGGCGGATATCCCGCTCGACCGTCTGCGGCTGATGTATCTCGGTCTCGGCGTCCACTTCGGCCGCCCGGTCTCACAGAGCGCCATGGGCGATTTGGTGGGTGACGTGGTCGACGTCGGCGGCAAGGACGAGCGCGAGCGGGCCTATCGCGGCAGCCGGGCGCTCAATCTCCACACCGATCGCTGCGATCACGTCGCCATGCTCTGCATCCGTACAGCGCTCGCGGGCGGCATCACCGGCCATGCCAGCGCGCTCGCCATTCACAACACGATCCTGGCGGAACGGCCGGAGCTGTTGGCGCCACTCTACCGGGGCTATTTCCACCATCGCTTCGGCGAGCAGCCGCCGGGCGAGCCGCCGGTGACGGCCGAGCGTATTCCGATCTTCTCGGTGACCGGCGACTTGCCGAGCGTGATCTACATCCGGGGCTACATCAACCTCGCCGTCGCCGAGGGCCACGTCGCCTTGAGCGAACGGGAACTCGAAGCGCTGGATTTCCTGGACCAGGTCGCCAATCGGCCCGAGCTCCGGCTCGACTTCCGCCTCGAGCCGGGCGAAATGAGCTTTACCAACAACTGCCTTCTGCTGCACACCCGCACCGCCTTCGAGGACTCAGGCGAGCCGGCGTTGAAACGCCACCTGCTGCGCCTCTGGCTGCGCGAGGACGACCGCCCCATGGCGCCGGGCGTGGTGCTGCACAAGGGCCGGGCCGGCATCGAGGCCCGCCGAGGCAAGGGCACCTACTATACGCCCACGGGTACGGCTGCCGGCTGAGCGGCGATCGGCCCTCGAACCTCCCTACCGGCACATGAATTCGGGCCAACAGGCGAATGCGCCGTCGGTGATCAGGTTCGAGACCTGCAGGTAGATGGCGTAGAACCAACCGAGGAAATAGCCGAGAAAGCCGAACAGGGCCAAGCCGGAGAAAAGGCAAATACGCCAAAGCGGTATCGTGGTTTTGCGGCCGGGCCGAAAGCGCGACGTCAGGCGGTCGGAGGTCACCGCGGAAATGCAGATTTCGCCCGGACCGGCGCGCCCGCGGAGTCGGTCCGCAAAGGCGATGTCGCGTTCACTTTCGGTGCCGCTAAGAGCGCCGAGGTTGATGCCGATCGCAAGCGGTGCTTGATCGCTCGATTGCCCACCCTCTTGCACCGCCCTGGCGAACGCCGTCGCTGCGTCCAGCCGCCCGAAGGTGGCAAGGAGCCTTTCCGGAGAGCTTTCGACGATCACGCCACCGTGGCGCGTCACCATCGAATTCATTACCACGAAAGGCACTTCGCCCGCGCCGTCGGCCGCGGCCCCGAGCGAGACGATCGCCACCAGGCGCATCGAGAAATCGTCCGGCGAGACGCCGTTTTGCCGCGTCGCCATGTCCTCGGTCCGCGTCAAAATTCGAACACCAGGCCCGGCAACCAAACCGCGATCACCGGCAGGGCCAGGAGCAGGGCGATGCCGACGAGCTGGGCCCCCACGATCGGCACGATACCCCGATAGATATCGCCGAGCGTGATTCCCGGCGGCGCCGCGCCCTTGAGGAAGAACCGGCGGCGCCGCGCCCTTGAGGAAGAAGAGGGCAAAGCCGAAGGGCGGCGTCAGGAACGAAGTCTGCAACGTCAGTGCCACCAGCGTGGCCATCCAGAGCATCTGAACCTTGCCTTCGCCCTTATGGCCTGAGAAATCGAGGCCGGCCAGCACCGGCGCGAACAACGGCAGGGTGATCACCGTGATCTCGATCCAATCGATGAAGAAGCCGAGCACGAAAATGAACGAGACGACGAGCACGAGCGTGCCCCAGGCACCGATGTCGAGCCCGGCCAGTGCATTCGCGATCACCTCGTCGCCCCCGAAATAGCGGAAGGGGTAGGAGAACACCACGGCGGCAATGATGATGAAGAACACCATCGCCACCATCAGCACCGTGGTCTCCACCACCTCGAGTAACAGCCGCCGGGAGAAGCGACGGTTCACCACCATGAGCAACAGGCCGCCCGCCGCCCCGATGGCGCCCGACTGCGGCGGCGTCGCCCAGCCGAAGATGATGGAGCCCAGGACCAGGCTGACCAGGCCCACCGGCAGCACCAGGCCCCGGGTCAGGAAGCCGAGCCATTGGCCGAGCGACTCCGGCCTTGCTTCCGCCTCGACCCCGCGCCGCGGCGGATCCAGCACGCCGGTGGCGACGTAGTAGACCAGATAGAGGCCTACAAGCACGGCGCCGGGGAGCAACGTCGCCAGGAACATATGGCCGATCGAGACGCCGAACTGCCCGGCCAGAAAGAACAGCATCACCGCTGGCGGCAGGATGATGCCGACGGTGCCGGCGGCGAGGCTCGGCCGATAGCCCTGGGCCAGCATGGTCGGGAGCGCAATGAGCGCGAGCGTCACCACCGAGGCGCCGACCAGCCCCGCCGCAGGCGGTCGCGAAGGATGTCCACCCGGACATGGGCGTTGCGGACATAGGCGAAGCCGAGCGAGAGCACTACCAAGAGGGTGAAGGCTTCCCACTCGATGAATTGCAGGAAGGTCGACGGCGCGTTGAAAATCTTGCGCATCACGATTTCGTATCAACGCACGCCGATCAGCAGCGGCAACAGCACCACCGCCGAGGCGATGCCGACGAACGCCACCATTCGCTCCAATGCGTTCAAGAGCCTCGACATGCGTCGTTCGACCTCCTTGCCACGCCATCATCCCGGACGGAGAGTCATCGAGACAAGGGTCGGAGCGCGCGCCACCTCGCTCGCTCGCTCCCTACGCGACCGCTTGAAATGCAGATCTGATAAGGGATTGTCCGATCGCGCCGCCGAGGGGGTCGCCGAATCGACGTCGGCCGGCGAACAAGGCGCGACGATTGACGCGAGGGAGGAGAACGAATTATGTCGCGCGAGATCATGCGCCTGATGGCCGCGGCGACCAACAAGGGCCAAGCCTACGACCTGTCGGAGGAAATTCCGACCAACCAGTCCGACGCCGCGACGCTGGGCGACGTCATCCACCGGCGTTACCGCCGCCGCACGGTGCTCAAGGGGGCGCTGGCGGTCTCGGCGATCGCGGCGGTGGCGGGATCGGGCGTCCTCAGCGCGGCACGGGAGGCACGCGCCGCCTCGGGACGTTTCTCCTTCACGGAGATCGAACACGGGGCCGACGGAACCCATCACGTGGCGCCCGGCTACGATGCCGATATTCTGATTCGTTGGGGCGATCCGGTGACCGCCGACGCGCCCGCCTTCGATCCCCACAAGCAGACGCCGGAGGCCCAGGAGCGGCAGTTCGGCTACAACAACGACTATATCGGCTATCTGCCGCTGCCGGCCGGTTCCGACAACTCCGAGCACGGCCTGCTCTTCGTCAATCACGAATACACCAACGAGGAACTGATGTTTCCCGGCCTCGGCAAGCAGGATCGCAAGGCGAAGTTCTCCGGCATGACGCGGCCGTTGATCGACATCGAGATGTCGGCGCACGGCGGCTCGGTCATCGAGGTGAAGAAGGAAAACGGAAAGTGGCGGGTGGTCGCGGGCAGCCGCCATGCGCGGCGGATCACCACGCGGACCACGCCGATGGTGCTCTCCGGCCCCGCCGCCGGCGACGAGGCGATGAAGGCCTCGGCCGATTCGACCGGCACCAAGGTCGTCGGCATGCTCAACAATTGCGCTGGCGGAACCACTCCGTGGGGCACGGTGCTGACCGGCGAGGAGAACATTCGCGGCTACTTCTGGACCGACGGCGATCGCAAGAAGGTCGCCAAGCGTTACAAACGCTATGGTGTTCCCGGCAAGTGGTACGCCTGGGGCAAGTTCCACGATCGCTTCAACATCGACAAGGAACCGAACGAATCCAACCGCTTCGGCTATATCGTCGAGATCGATCCCTATGATGCGGACTCGGTGCCGATAAAGCGCACCGCGCTCGGTCGGATGGCGCACGAGGGGGCCAACGTCATCGTCAACGGCGACGGTCGCGTCGTCGCCTACACCGGAGACGACGCGCGCTTCGAATACCTCTACAAGTTCGTTTCCGTCGGCCGCTTCGATGCCGACGATCGCGCCGCGAACCGCGACCTGCTGGACGACGGCACGCTCTACGTCGCCCGGTTCGACGCCGACGGGTCCATCGCTTGGCTGCCGCTCGTGCACGGCCGGGGGCCGTTGACCACGGCGAAGGGTTTCGCCTCGCAGGCGGACATCTGCATTCGCACGCGCCAAGCGGCCGACGCGGTGGGCGCGACGCCGATGGACCGACCCGAGGATGTCGAGCCGAACCTGAAGACCGGCAAGGTCTACGTCATGCTCACCAACAATTCGAAGCGCAAGCCCGACCAGGTGGACGCGGCAAATCCCAGGGCGAAGAACAGTTTCGGCCACATTGTCGAGATCACGCCCGCCGAGGGCGATCACGCGGCGACGACGGCCAAGTGGGAAATCCTGATCAAGGCGGGCGATCCCAGGGTCGCGAAGGTCGGCGCGATGTATCACCCGGCGACGTCCGAGAACGGCTGGTTCGCCTCACCCGACAACTGCGCCGTCGACAACCAGGGCCGGCTTAGGGTGACTACGGATCAGGGTCGCAATTGGGGCAAGACGCAGACCGCCGACGGCGTCTACGCGGTGGAGACAGAAGGCGAGATGCGCGGCCATTCCAAGATGTTCTTCCGCACGCCGATCGGCGCCGAGATGTGCGGCCCCGTATTCACCCCGGACGACCGCACGCTGTTCCTGGCGGTGCAGCATCCGGCCGCCGACGGCACCAAGGACTACAAGGACTTCGAGCGCGCCTCGACGTTCGAGGATCCGGCCACCCGTTGGCCCGACTTCGACGACGGGATGCCGGTCAGGCCGAGCGTGGTCGTGGTCACCAAGAAGGACGGCGGCGTGATCGGCGGGTGAGCGGGCGGCGACCTTGAGCCTTTACGCCGCCGCTTGCGCCCGGAAGTGGGGGGCGACCTCGGCCATGAAGCGGCGGAGGCTCGCCATCGCATCCTCGTGCGCCATGGGGCCGAGGCGGAAGCTCAAGATCAGGCCGCCGACGCCGGTCGCGGCCAATTCGGCGATTCGCTCGCGAACCGTGGCCGGCGCGCCCATGATCAGCGCGTCTTCCGGCCGGTTGCGGGCGATTTCGCCGCCTTCGTGGTGCAGGCGGAGGCCCTGTTCCCGGTAGACCCGCTCGCGCATCGCCGCGCGGTGCGCCGCCTGTTCGCGGAACGCCGGCAGCGCGATGCGCTCCGCCTCGCCGTCGCTTGCCGCCACGAAGACGTTGCGCCAGGCCCAGCTCTCGGCGAGGCAACGCCGAATCGTCGCCGGGTCGTGGCCGGCCTCGGCCATCGCTTCGCGATAGAGGGCGAGGCGGTGGGCGACGGTCGCGCTCGACTGCACGTTCATCATGAACGGGCGGCCGGTCCGCGCCATCTCCAGCATCGAGACTTCGCCGCTGGCGGCGCGGATGATCCGGGGGTGCGGCCGGGTATAGGGGCGCGGGCGCAGCAACGGCAGGCGGAGAGTCCAAAACCTTCCCCGATGCTCGAAATTCTCCGTCGTCCAGGCCCCGAGCAGGATCTCCTCCGCCTCGATCAGCCGCGCCTGGGCTTCGTCGGGGTCGATCCCATAGCCGATGTATTCGTAAATGTTGTGCGCCGTGCCCCGGCCGAGGCCGATGATCAGCCGGCCGTGGGAGATGTTGTCCAAGAGCGCCATCTGCTCGGCGAGACGGATCGGGTGGTGCAGCGAGACCTGGGCCACGGCGAAGCCGATCTGGATCCGCCGGGTCGAGGCGGCGATGGCGCCGGCGAAGCTCACGGAATCGACATAGGCGCAGTTGCCGTCGAAGTGATGCTCGGCGAGCCACAGCACTTCCATGCCCAGTTCGTCGGAGAGGCGCGCCTCGGCAAGCGTCTCGTCGATCACCTGGCCGTCGCGCTCGGGCACCCGGCTTTCGGGGAACAAAAAGTTACCGAACCGCATGGCGACTGCTAGCCGGCGCGGCCGGACTCGAGGGCGCTTTGCATCACCTCCAGGCGATCGTTGCCGAAATACATGTCGTCGTCGTCGATGAAGAAGGTGGGGGTGCCGAAACCGCCCCGGGCGATGATCTCGTCTGTGCTGGCGAAGAGCCGCTGTTTGATCGCGTCCTCGCCGATTTGGGCGAGAAATTCGGTCGGATCGAACCCGGCCGAGGCGGCGACATCGGCCAACACCGCCGGGTCCGAGATATCCCGGTCGTGGCACCAATAGGCCTCGAAGCAGGCCCGGGAATAGGCCGAAACCCGCCCCTCGTCGATGGCGAGGAGGGCGCCCCGGAGCGCTCTGACGCTGTTCAACGGGAAGACGCTGGGACGTTTCACCGCCAGACCCAGGTGGCGGGCCCAGTCGACCATGTCCTTGCGGTAATAGTCGTCCTTCGGCGGTACCGGATTCTCGCGGCGGTGATAGACCGAGGGGTTCACCTTGTTGAAGACGGCGCCGACCAGAAACGGCTTCCAGACCAGTTCGGCACCGTTGTCGGCGCAAAAGCCCTCGATCCTCTCGAAGGCGAAATAGGTCCAGGGGCTCGAATAGTCGAAGAAGAATTCGATGGTCGCCATGCTCCGGCCTCCCCCCCCGCGCGGTCCCACCGCCGCGCCCGCCGGCCACTCTGACGGATCGGCGAGATTCCGCAACCCGGCGGCGATCGTCTCGGCTGGGGTAACCGGCCTTGGGTGTGGTAATGTCGCGGACCGCTCGAGTTTCGGACGGCAGCGGCGATCACTTTTTTCATCGATAGGGGGCGGCGACCATGGCCTACGAAGGCATGATTGCGGAGAGCATTTCGATCAACGGCGACGAGAACGAGCCGATCTCGGCCTATGTTGCGCGGCCGCTGGGTCCAGGGCCTTTCCCTGGCATCGTGCTGATTCATCATGTCCCCGGCTGGGACGAATGGTACCGCGAGGCGACCCGCAAGTTCGCCCATCACGGCTATGCGGCGATCAGCCATAACCTCTATCACCGCGCCGGCGAAGGCAAAGCCGACGATGTCGCCGCCAAGGTGCGCGCCGAGGGCGGCGTCGGGGATGCCCAGGTCATCGGCGATACCGAAGGCGCGGTGGCATGGCTGCGCGCTCAGCCCTGGCTCAATGGCAAGGTCGGCGTGCTGGGCACCTGTTCGGGCGGGCGCCATACCTTCCTGTTCGCCTGCCATACCGGGAGCATCGACGCCGCGGTCGAACTTTGGGGCGGCCGGGTGGTGATGAGCGAGGAGGAGCTGACGGAGAAGCAGCCGAGGGCGCCGATCGAATTTACGAAGGACCTTTCCTGCCCTCTGCTCGGTCTCTTCGGCAATGACGACCGCGCGCCGACCCCGGAGCAGGTGGACCAGCACGAGGCCGAGCTCGAAAAGCACGGTAAGGATTTCGAGTTTCACCGCTACGACGGTGCTGGGCACGGCTTCTTCTACTACGACCGGCCCATGTACCGCATCGAGCAGGCGGTGGACGGCTGGCAAAAGGTGTTCGCGTTCTTGGCCGAACACTTGGCCGCATAGTCGCGGGCATGTGTACCTCGATCGTCGAGATCGCCGCCGCGGACGGCGCCGGCAAGGGCGAGGGGGGGTGGTTCGCGCTCACCCACGCGGTGGTGTCCTACGACCACCCGCACCATGCTCTGCTGGAAGAGGCCATTACCATCGACTTCGTGAACGCCGCGCTCGGGCCCGGCGCGCGCGCCGCGGTCGAGCTCACGCTCGGCTCGGCCAAGGAGCTGAGCGGCGCGCTCGCCAGGGCGATCGCGGCGGCCGAGGTCGAGGAAAGCGCGCGTTCACGCAGGGTGTGAAGCCGGTCTTGCATTTGAAAAGGGGGAAAGGGGTCATTCTACTTTTCCGCCTCCGCTGGCGCTGGCGACAGGAGCCACGAAGAGGCTTGCCGCAGCGACCGATAAAGTAGAATGACCCCTTTTCCATTTGCCTCACGCCGGCAATAGTTGGGTAATCTTCGAGCCAATGGTCACGGTCTTCTTGGCGTGAACACATCTGCAGTTGCAATTTGAGCACTAACTTTGCCGTGTCACCGTCGGGGCGAGTTTGTTCGACAGCTAACCAGAATGGCCCTACATAGACGCCATGGAACGGTTTCGCGAATTTCGCGACGGTGGCTGGCGGCGGCCCGAGGTTTTGATCCTGGCGATGGCCGGCGCCGTGCCTTTCAGTTTTGCCACCTGGAGCGCGCTGCTGAACAATTTCGTCATCGAACGCGCCGCCTTCACCGGCGCCGAAATCGGCATCCTGCAAAGCCTGCGCGAAGTGCCGGGCTTCTTGGCCTTCGGGGTGGTGTTCGTTCTAATCCTGATGCGAGAGCAGACCCTAGCGCTGGCGTCTCTTCTGCTGCTCGGAATCGGTACGGCGATGGCTGGCTGGTTCCCCACGGTGGTCGGCCTCTATTGCACGACGGTGCTGATGTCGCTCGGCTATCACTATTACCAGACCATGCAGCAATCTCTCACCCTGCAATGGATCGTGCCAGAGAAGACGCCCGAAATGTTGGGCCGCATCCTCGCCGTGGGGTCGGCGACCTCGATCGTCACCTTTGGCATAATCTGGCTGGCGTACGACTTCGCCGCCCTCGAATTTCACTGGGTCTATATGATCGGCGGCGGCGTGACGGCGGCCGCGGCGCTGGCCTGCTGGACCGCCTATCCACGGTATACCGGCGCCGTGGAGCAGCATCGCCATCTGGTGATCAGGCGGCGATATTGGCTGTTCTATCTATTGACCTTCATGGGCGGCGCCCGGCGGCAGATTTTTGTCGTCTTCGCCGGCTTTTTGATGGTCGAAAAGTTCGGCTTCGGAGTCGACGACATCACCCTTTTGTTCTTGTTGAACGCGGCCATCAACATGTGGCTGGCGCCACGCGTCGGACGGCTTGTTGCGCGCTGGGGAGAACGCCGCGTCCTGATCTTCGAATATAGCGGTCTGATCGGCGTGTTCGTCGGCTACGCCCTGGTCGAGAACGCCGCCCTGGCCGCCGGCCTCTATGTGGTTGATCATCTGTTTTTCGCCCTTGCCCTGGCGATCAATACCTACTTTCAAAAGATTGCCGACACCGCCGACATTGCCTCGACGGCGGGGGTCGGCTTTTCCATCGACCATACGGCGGCGGTGACCATCCCCGTGGTTTTGGGTTTTCTATGGCTGACCTCGCCGGCCATGGTATTTCTGACCGGCGGCGCCATGGCGGCCTTCTCCCTGCTGCTTGCCTGCAACGTGCCGACGCGGCCGTCACCCGGCAAGGAAACGCTGTTCAGCTTCGGCAGAAAACCAACCCTGGAGAGTTAGCATCCCCGGGATCGATGTTGACCGGCAAGCAGTACAAAGCCCGGCCCCACAGTCGCGCCCACGTTCGAAGGGCAGAAAGCGCGTCCTGCCATTGGCAACCTCGCACGAACTTTGGTGGTCAGCCGAGCAAGTTACACACTTAGAAGAGACAAAGGGGTCATTCTACTTTTCCGCCTCGGTTGGCGCTGGCGACACGAGCCACGAAGAGGCCCGCCGCAGCGACCGATTAAGTAGAATCTAATTACGCATCAACCTCAGCCAATTTGAGGAGCCGATATGGCATGGGGGGCGTGCGCAGGGCGTCGCGTCCGAGGGCCTCGATCATGTCGGCGAGCCGGTAGCGGCGGTTATATCGGTATTGGAACGCCGCCAGGTAGCGCGGAACGTGTTTGGGCCGGATCGCATGGTAGGTGCCACGCAGGGTGTTCTTGAGATTGCCGAGGGTGGTGTTGACCCATTTGAAGGCCGGCACGGCGACGGCCCCTGGTCCGGAGCCGGTGGGTATCGGATGGTGGGCGCAGCCTTGCGCGGTGACCGCGGTGAAGCAGTTGAGCCCGTCGCTGAAGACGCTCGTCCCGGGGCTCAGGTCGCGCTTGGCCATCTTGGCGATTTCGGCCTTGCGGAAGCCCTTGACGCGGCGCAGCTTGATGCGCACGGGCTGGCCCTCCGCCGTGGTCTGGACGGCGGCGACGAACGGCGTCTTGCCCGGCGCGCCCCGGCCGCGCTTGGCCCCGGAACGGCGGCCGCCGAGGTAGGCGTCGTCCATCTCCACCCGCCCGGTGAGCGGCAATTTGGCGTCGCGCTCGAGCATGGATTGCATCAGTTTCTGCTTGATCTTCCAGGCCGTGGTCTGGGTGACGCCGAGCCGGCGGCCGAGTTCGATGGAGGAGATCCCCTTCTTCGATTGGGTCATGTGATAGATCGCCGAAAACCACAGGGTCAGCGCCAGCTTGGTCGCGTGGAAGAGCGTGCCGGCGGTCAGCGAGACTTGATGACGGCAGGCGGCGCATTGGTAGAGCTTGCGGCCGGCGATCTCGCAATGGCGCGTGGCGCCGCATCGGGGGCAGGAGAAGCCCTCCGGCCAGCGCCAGCGGAACAGGGCCTCGCGACACTGCTGCTCGGTACCGTACAACTCACGAAAACGCGGCTCGCTGAGCCCCTTCTGGAACTGAACCTTGTTGCGTGGCATCGTGAACCCCCTGAAAAACCGCCAAATGTTGTAACTACCCAGGTCTGATTGGCCCGAGCGTTTGTATGTGAGGGATCGTGGGGGTCCGGGCTGGTAGCGGTGCCGGTGTTCTCAGAGGCGCAGTTGGGGGATTAGTTGCATCGGATCGGGATGCACCAGGGTCTGGAGGACGTTCCAGCCTTGCTTTCGGGCGGTGGCGATGACGGCACGCATTCTGGCGAAGTTGTAGGCACCCCTCTCGGAGCGGAAGCCACCGGAGATCTTCTGGCGCAGCTTGGCCATTCGGAGGTCACGTTCGGCCTCATTGTTCGTAAACGGCGTGCGCGGGTCGGTGAGGAATCGCAGGCATCCCTCCTTGTGCTTGCGGAGGCGGAGCGCGAGGTTATGACCGATGCGGCGTTTCTTTCGTCCGCGCTTGCCGGTCCGGAGCGGCGGCTGCGCCTCGTGGAAGGCGATGGCGTGGTCGAGGATGCGGGCCCAGGCCCGCGAGATCCGGGCCACCAGGGAGGCGGGCACGTCGCGGCCGTTCTCACGGGAGAAGCGGGTAGCCCTGTGTGCGCGCTCAAGGAGGCGGTGCATGCTCTTTGCCCAGTCTTCCTTCTCGATGTCGATCAGGGCCTGGAGTTCGCGCAGGTGATGGGCGTTGCAGGCGCCGTGGCGCACGCCCTTGAGGGTGAAGTAGGCGGCGTAATCGTCATGGATGAGGATGCCTTCGAGGTCCTTTTCGACATCGCCGCGTCCCGCGCCGATGCGCAGGACGGTCAGGAATGGGGTGCACAGCACGTGGAGCCAGCGGGTACGGGCGGCGATCCGCAGGCCGGTTTCGTCGAGGTGCTTGACCGGGACCGCTGTGCGGATCACGTCTGCGACATGGGCGAGGAAGGGCTCGAAGCGCCTGGCGATTCGCCGGCCCATGGCGGTGATCGTGGCTGTGGAGATGGACACTGCGAAGAGGTCGCTCATGAGTTCGGCCAAGCGCTTCTCGGGAACGAACTGGGCGTACAGCAGGTAGCTCACCCAGGCGGTGATGCGTGGCCCGTACTGGACCGGGGCGGTCACGCCGTCCGGGAAGACGGCTCCTGTCACGGTGGCGCAGGCGCCGCAGAGGCAGCGATGGGCGCGGTGTTCGGTGACCTCCAGGGGGCGTGGCTCGGGCACATCGAAGACCTGTCGACAGACGGGCGCGCGGTGACGGTCGGCGTCCGACAGCGGTGCGCCGCAGCCCGAACAGGCGGAGGGGTCATGATCCACAACATGGTCCGGGCTCTCGGTCCGCGCCAGCGTCGTTCCCTTGTGGCCCGGCTGGCCGCCGCTTGGCCTGCCGGACTTGCCGCGCTGGCTTCGGGTGCGCCTCTGGGTTCCGCTCTTCTTGCGCAGGCCGTCGCTGGCGGGCGGCTTGCTGCTGGTGGTGCTGTCAAGCGCCGCGCTCCGCTCGAGCTCGGCGATGCGGTCCCGCAGGGTCGCGTTCTCCCGCTCGAGCGCGGCATTCTCCCGGACGAGCGCCGTGGCCAGGCGCAACAGCCCCTGGCCCCATTCCCGGAAGGCCTTGACGACTGTGATTGCGAAGGATGAGGGGTCAAGAAGATCTTGCAGGCACGCGAAGGCCTCGTCATGGGCGGCGAGGTCCTCGTGCCAGCGCGACAGCGTCACGGGTCCTCGGCATCGACGGCCATCATGGCGGCCAGCACCGCGAGGCGTTCGCCCGCCGGCAAGGCCTTGTAACGCCGGCCCCAGTTGGCCGCCTTACGCTTGATGCGCTGGCGGTCGGTGAAGTTCCGGCCTGCGTAGCTCGCCCAATGCACCCGGTCGGGCGCGAAGTTGAACCACACGACCTCGGTCCGCACCTGGGCCTGGGTCGTCACCTGCAGCGCCAGACTGCGCCAGCCCGCCAGCATCTCGTCATAGAGCGCCGAGGGATGGCCCGAGACCATCACCTGGCAGGGCAGATCCTTGAGCAGGTCCAGGAGCGCGACATGGTCGACCTCCTCGTAGTCGAAGCGATAGCGCCGTGCCGAACGGCGGGTCGCGTGCAGATAGGGGGGATCGCTGTAGACCAGCTCCGGGCCCAGAAACGGGAACGAGGCCAAAAAGGCATGGGCACAGCCATGCACCAACTCGACCGGGTAGTCACAGGCAAAGGCCTCGAGCGCCTGCGCATCGCGGTCGATGCCGATCGAGCGCACGCCCGTTGGCTTGCGCTTCATCAGCGCACCGCCCCCCAGGTGGCTCTCGATGTAAACGCTGTGCGGCGGCATCAGCGCAATCAGCGCCTGGCACAGACCGCTCGTCGCCTTCGACCCAAAATATTCCACGCGCCGCTCCCGTCACACGAGAGCGCAACCCATAGACGCCCGATTCTATGGAGTCAAGAGACGATCAACGACGCGGCGGCGGAAACCCGGCCCCGGCGACCACCTACATCATCCTCTCGCGGTCAAGAGCGGGGTACCTGGGTAGTTACCAAATGTTTATGATTTGTACTAAATCGATCCGGCTGAGTAAAGTGCGTAATCAGGAAGTAGAATGACCCCTTTTTGCGGAGTCGTCGAGAGACGCCGCCGACGGCCGGCGCCACTTCCGCCGTGCCGTCACGGGAGCGGGGTCGTCATGCGCGCGGTCGATCGTCTGGTCGATGGCAAGGGCGGCGGCTGATCGCGCCCGCGTTTCCGCGCTATGCTCCCCGCCGGCACGGTAGTCGGAGGGGAGGACGAGACGATGAGCGGGCTTCGCGAACGCTTGGGCGAGGCGGCGCCGGTGCTGGCGCCCCTGGTGCTCAACCCGTTGATGGCGCGGCTCGCCGAGGCCCAGGGCTTCGAGGCGCTCTATCTCGGCGGCGGCGCCACCGGCTACACCAAGGTCTTCCTCGAGGCCAACCTCACGGTGACCGAGTTGGCACAGGCCGGCGTCGAAATCCGCGCCGCCTCGGCCCTGCCGCTGATCCTGGATGCCGCCGGCGGCTGGGGCGATCCGATGCACATGCACCGAACCGTCACCACCGCCGAGGCCGCCGGCTTCGCGGCGATAGAAATCGAGGACCAGCACCTGCCGAAGCGGGCCCACCATCACATCGGCGTCGAGCACATGATCCCGGCCGAGCTGATGGCGGCCAAGGTGCGCGAGGCGCTGGCGGTCCGCCGCTCTTCGGAATTCCTCGTCGTCGCGCGTACCAACGCGGTCCGCGTTGCCTCGCCGGAGGAGGCAGTGCGGCGCCTCCTGCTCTATCACGAGGCGGGCGCCGACCTGCTGCTGCCCTCGCCCCGGACTCAGGAGGAGGCGCGATTTCTCGCCGACCGGCTGCCGGCCCCGCTGATGTTCCTCGCCGCGCGCGGGGGGCCGGCGGCGCTCGACATGACGGCGGACGACTTGGGCAGGCTCGGCTTCAAGCTCCTGGTCGACGCGCAGACGCCGCTTCTGGCGGCCTTCCGCGTCTGGCGGGACTGTTACCGGGCGCTGGCCGACGGCCTGGTCGACCCGGCATACGGCCCCGAGGAATGCGCCCGCCTGCAGGACGAGCTGCACGAGGCGATCGACCTCGAGCGCCTGCTGGCGGTGGAACGCGCCACGGTCGAGGGAGCGGAGGGATGACCTTGGCGAAGCGGCTCGCCGCCCTGGCGATGGCCTGTCTGCTCAGCCCCGGGTCCGTGGCGGCGGCGGAGAAGGTGGATCTGGAGCTGGTGCTGTTGGCCGACGCCTCGCGCTCGATCGACGACGAGGAGATCCGCCTGCAGCGGGAGGGCTATGCCGCCGCGCTCTCCCACGCGCAGGTGTTGGGCACGATCACCAGCGGCCTGCATCGGCGGATCGCCGTCACCTACGTCGAATGGGGAAGCGCCGAATCGCAGGACATCGTGGTGCCCTGGACGATCATCGAGGGGCCGAGGAGTGCTGCCGCCTTCATCGCCGCGCTCAGGTCGCGCCCACGCATCGCCAACGGGCCGAACGCGATCGGCAGCGCCATCGCCACCGGCCATGCCCTGATCGAAGCCAACGATCTCCAGGGCACGCGGCGGATCATCGATTTCTCGGGCGACAGCGCCTACAGCTTCGGCGGCATTCCCGTCGATCAGGCCCGGGTGCTGGCGCTCGGCGACGACATCACCATCAACGGCTTGGCGATCCTCTGCCGCACCCCGGGGTGCAGCGGCCGGCCGGTCGGCTACGACCTGGAGGAGGCCTATCGCCGTTACATCATCGGCGGCCCAGGCGCCTTCGTCGTCACCGCCGACGGCAATCGCAGCTTCGCCGAGGCGGTGCTGCGCAAGCTCTTGCTCGAAGTCGCGGGCGTGCCGGCGCCGGGCCGCGTCGCCGGCAGCGAGGGGTTGGAGATGGCGGCCTCGCCGCCTCAATCCTCCTCGCCCGAGGCCGCCGCCTCGATCGCGTTCCAGCGCGAGAGGCCCATCAGCTCGCTCAACGGCTCGAGGCCCATCAACGCTTCGCCGCTCGCCGCGCCCAGAGCGCCGTTGGCCAGCAGATCCCCGTAGACCGCCATCTGCGCCTTGAGCGCGGCGCCGAGCCCGGTCACGGCGTAGAGCGCGAGCTTCACCCCGAGCTCGGCGAGCCCATCCTTCGACAGCATCGATTCCGGCCATTCCGGCACGCCGCCGACGATGGTCACCGGTCCCTTCACCTCGGCGCAGAGACGGCGCAATTCGTCGATCTCGAAGCTCTCGGCGATCATCGCCAGATCGGCGCCGGCGTCGAGATAGGCGTTGAGCCGCTCGATCACGCCGCCGAGGCCGAATTCGCCCTTGGCGTCGCTGCGGGCGATGATCACGAAGTCTGGATCACGCCGTGCCGCCAGCGCCGCGCGCAGCCGCGCCAGCATTTCCTCGCATGGCACGACGCGACGGCCGGCCAAGCCGCCGCAACGCTTCGGCAGGGCCTGATCCTCGATGTGGACGCCGGCTATCCCGGCGCGCTCGAATTCCTGGATGGTGCGGTGAACGTTGACCAGGCCGCCATAGCCGGTGTCGGCGTCGGAGAGCACCGGTATCGAGACCGCGGCCGCGATCCGGCCCGCATGCGCCACCACCTCTGCTTGGCTGGCGAGGCCGATGTCCGGCATGCCGAGCATCGAGGCCTCCATGCCGAAGCCGGAGAGATAGACTACTCGATGGCCCACCGCTTCCACCACCCGCGCGCTGGCGCCGTCATAGGCGCCGGGCACCAGCAGCGGGCCGTCCGCCGCCAACAATTCCCTGAGCCTCGCGCTCGCCGTCATCGCCATTGCGTACCTCCCGCCCGGGCCTCGGTTGAGCTGCCTTCGTAGCTTTGCATGGCTCTCTCTCCGCGACCTGGGACGCCCGCGTCAGGATAGCCGATAATCGCTGCCGGCTCGTCGGTATAAGCGGCGAACGGCAGGCCACGCCCGCTCACCACGGCCGAGGGAAACGAGCCATGACGACGCGATTCGGTATCGTCGGAGCCGGCATGATCGCCGCCATTCACCTGGAGGCCTTGCGCGGCCTGCCCGACGTCGAGGTCACCGCCATCATGGACGGCGGCAGCGGCAAGGCCCGCAGGCTGGCGCCGGCGCTCGATCTCGCCGGTAGCCACGACATCGCCGCCTTCGCAGCCCGCGACGACATCGACATCCTGACCGTCGCCTCGCCGAGCGGCGCGCACCTCGACGCCGCGCTGGCCGCCGCGGCCTGCGGCAAGCACTGCATCGTCGAGAAGCCGCTGGAGATCACGCTGGCCCGCGTCGACGAGATGATCCGGGCCCATGGCGCCGCCGGCACCCGGCTCGGCGGGATCTTGAACACCCGGCACACGCCGGCGGCTCGAATGATGAAACAGGCGGTCGAGGCCGGCCGCTTCGGCCGCCTCACCTTCGCCTCCGCCATCGGCCCCTGGTGGCGCGACCAGGCCTATTACGACCAGAGCGCGTGGAAAGGGACCTGGCGGCTCGACGGCGGCGGCGCCTTGATGAACCAGGGCATCCACGCCATCGACCTCTTGCAATGGCTGGTGGCCTCGCCCGTCGCCAGCGTCTCCGGGCTGATCGCCACGCTCGCGCACGCCGGTATCGAGGTGGAGGACACAGGGGCGGCGGTGCTGGAATTCGAGAACGGCGCGCTGGGCCAGATCGCCTGCGCGACGGCCATGTGGCCGGGTCACTTCCGCACGCTGACCATCGCCGGCGAGAACGGCACCGCCAGCCTCGCCGACGGCGGCCTGCTGTTCTGGCGCTTCCGCGAGGAGGACGCGCGCGACGACGAGATCCGGCGCCGACACCTGGCCTTGCCGGGCGCCGGCGTCGGCGCCGCCGACCCCTCGGCCGGGGTCGACGCGGAGGGGCACCGGGCGATCTTCCGCGATTTCCTGGCGGCGGTCGAAGCGGGCGGGCCGCTGGCGATCGACGGGGCCGAGTGCCGCAAGGCGGTGGCCATCATCCGCGCGGTCTACGAGTCGTCCAAACGCGGCGGCGCGCCCGTCAGCCTTGACGAGGTCGATTGAGATGGCCCGCCGGCGCCGCCTATGATGGCGTCGCCGCAACGACCGGGTAATGCCATGACCAGCGCCGCCGCCACCGACGAGAGCCGCTTTCCGCCCTACCTCATGTCCGTGCTCGCCAGTCGCTTCGAGGCGATCATCCGCGAGATGACCAACACGGTGATGAAGGCCAGCCGCTCCGCCGTGATCAAGAACGCCCGCGACATGTCCTGCGGCATCCTGACCTATGACCACCGCCTGCTGAGCGTGGAGGAAGGCATTCCGATCCACATCACCGCGCTGGACTTGACGACCCGCCCGATCACCGAATTTTTCGACGATATCGCGGAAGGCGACGCCTTCCTCAACAACTGTCCCTATACCGGGGCGACGCACCACGCCGACCTCACCGTCTGCGTGCCGGTCTATCACCAAGGCGAGCCGCTGTTCTGGGTCCTTGCCCGCTCGCATCACGCCGATATCGGCGCGCCGATCCCGACGACCTACCTGCCCTATGCCCGCACCGTCTACGAGGAAGGCCTGCACTTCCCCTGCGTCCGCGTGCGGCGGAACCACCGCGATCTCGACGACATCATCCGCATGTGCCGGATGAAGATCCGCGTGCCCGACCTCTGGTATGGCGACTATCGCGCCCAGGTCGGCGCCTGCCGGATCGGCGAGCGGCGGCTGGGGGAGTTGGTCACCCACCACGGGCTTCCCACCATCCGGGCCTTCATCGAGGAATGGATGGCCTATGGCGCGCGGCGCGCGATCGCCGCCATAGCCGAATTGCCCAAGGGCACCTGGAGCTACGAGACCCGGCACGACCCCGTGCCCACCGTGGCCGACGAGGGCGTGCCGGTCCGGGTCACGGTCACCGTCGATCCGGACGAAGGCAGAATCACCGTCGATGCCCGCGACAACATCGACTGCGTGCCGGGCGGCATCAACCTGACCGAGGCGACGGCCACCGGAAGCTGCCGGATCGGGGTGTTCTACAACCTCGACCCCACGATCCCCCACAACGAGGGCAGCGCCAGCCGCATCGAGGTGCTGCTCCGCGACGGCTGCGTCGTCGGCCGGCCCGCTTATCCGGTCGGCACCTCCGTCGCCACCACCAACGTCAACGAGCGGCTGGTGATCGCCGTCGCCGCCTGCTTCGCCCAGATGGGGCCGCCCCACGGCATGGCCGAGGGCGGCCATATGCAGGCGGCCGGCATGGCGGTCATCTCCGGCCGCGACAGCCGCAAGGACGACCAGCCCTACGTCAACCAGATGTTCATCGGCTATGCCAGCGGCCCCGGCATCCACGGTCACGACGGCTGGATCACCTATCTCGCTTCGGAGAACGGCGGGATGATCGTGCTCGACTCGATCGAGATCGACGAGAGCATGTATCCGATCGTGGTCGAGGGCCGCTGGCTGGAGCCGGACACCCTCGGCCCCGGCGAGTTCGACGGCGCGCCGGGCGTGAAGCTGGTCTACCGGCCGATCGCCGACGAGATGACGGTGATCTACGCCAGTGATGGCGAGATCAATCCGGCGCTCGGCGTCGGCGGCGGCGGCGCCGGCGCGCCTGCGGCCAACTACAAGCGCCGGGCCGACGGTACGCTCTTGCGCCTGCCGGCCTTCCACCAGGAGGTCTTCCGGCCGGGCGAGGCGGTGGTCTGCCAGGCCGGCGCCGGCGGCGGCTACGGCGATCCCCGGAGGCGGGAAGCGGCCCGCGTGGCGGCGACGGCGAACCGCGGCTGGCTCACGCCGGCGAAGGCGGAAGCGGTCTACGGCGTGGCGTTGGAATGGGCCGAGAACGGCATCGACTACGTGGTCGACGCGGCGCGCACCCGGGCGCTCCGCGCCGAGGACGGCTGAGCGGGCGCGCCATGGGGTTCGAGATCTCGATCGACATCGGCGGCACCTTCACCGACTGCGTCGTCGCCGACGAGGCGGGCGAGGTGCGGATCTTCAAGGCCCGCTCGACGCCGGAAGCCTTCGAGAAGGGCTTCCTCGACGTGTTGGGGCTCGCGGCGGGCGAATACGGCACCGACCTTCCCGGCCTGCTCGCCCTGACGGGCCGAATCGTCCACGGCACCACGGTCTCCACCAACGCGCTGATCGAGGGCAAGGTGGCCCGCGTCGGCTTCATCACCAACGAGGGCTTCCCCGACATCCTGACGCTCAGGGAAGGGCCGAGGAAGCGGGCGTTCGAATGGCGGCTCGACTTTCCGCCCCCCTTCGTGCCGCGCAACCTGACGGCCACCGTGGCTGGGCGGATCGACGCGCTGGGGGCGGAACTGGAGCCCTTGGACGAGGACGCCGTGGTTCGGGCGATGGAGCGCTTCCGCCGCCTGGAGGTGGAAGCGGTGGGGGTCTGCCTGCTCTGGTCGATCGTCAACGGCGCGCACGAGCGCAGAATTGCCGAGATCATCGCCGCCGAATGGCCAGGCCTGCCGGTGACGCTGAGCCACCTGCTGAACCCGATACCGAGGGAATACCGCCGCGCCGTCTCGACCGTGATCGACGCCAGCTTGCGGACCATCGTCGGCGCCTATATGGCTGCGCTGACGGGAGTGCTGGCCGAGAACGGCTATCGCCGCGAGCTGCTGGTCGCCAACTCCGTCGGCGGCATGATGCCGCCGGAGGAGATCGTGGCCAAGCCGATCTATTCGGTGATGTCGGGGCCGACCTTGGCGCCGATCGCCGCCGGTCATCTGACCGAGGAATTGGACGTCATCGTCGTCGACATGGGCGGCACCACCTTCGACGTCTCCGCGATCCGGGGCGGCAACCTGATTGTCACGGCCGAGGCGATGATCGGCCACGACATGCTGGGCATCCCCAAGGTCGACGTCCGCTCGATCGGCGCCGGCGGCGGCAGCATCGCCCGGGTCGATGTCGGCGGCCTGTTGCGGGTCGGGCCTTCGAGCGCGGGCGCGGTGCCGGGGCCCGCCTGCTACGGCGCCGGCGGCGAGGCGGCGACGGTGACCGACGCCAACGTCGTCCTCGGCATCATCGATCCCGACTATTTCCTGGGCGGGCGCATCCGGCTCGACGCCAGCGCGGCGGAGGCCGCGGTGGGCGCGGTCGCGGCCGCCTTGGGCCTCGGCCCCGTGGACGCCGCCTACGCCATCCACACCACCAGCAACCACAACATGATCACCGCGATCGAGGACATCACCGTGCGCGAGGGCATCAACCCGAGGGAGAGCTATCTGGTTTCGGGCGGCGGCGCCACGGCCTGCCACATCGGCGAGATGGCCGAGATCATCGGCATCGACCGCTTCATGATCCCGCGCTTCGCGGCCGGCTTGAGCGCCTTCGGCGGCCTGATCTCGGAGCTTCGCTGGGCCGAGACGGCGACGTTGCCGACCGACGGCCGGCACTTCGACCTCGATGGCGTCAACGCGGCTTTGGCCGACCTCAAGCGCCGGGGCGAGGCCTTCCTGGAGCGCGCCGGCGTGGCCCCGCAGGACCGCCGCTTCGAATACGCCTACCAGGGCCGCTACGAGTTCCAGTCCTGGGATATCGAGGTGCCGTTCACGCCCGCGGGCGAGCTGCTGGCGGCGGCGGACGTGGCCGAACTGGTCGAGGCCTTCCATCGGACGCACGAGCGGATCTACACGATTTTTGACCGCAACGACGTGGTCGAGATGACGAGCTGGCGGGTCCGCGCCGTCGGCCGCAACCATCTGGCTGGGCGGCTGGCGGGCGGCGAGGGAACTGCGGCGGCACCGAGCCCGAGCCCGAAGTCGCGCCGCCCGGTCTACCTCCACGCCCGGGGCGGAATGGTCGAGCTCGAGGTTTACGAGGCCGACGCCATCGCCCCCGGGGCCCGTATCGCGGGCCCGGCGTTGATCGAGTCTGCGACCTTCACCACCTTCCTCCTCCCCGGCCACGTGGCCCGCGTCGACGCGGGCGGAAACTACCTGGTGACGATCGGGTAGCGGTCATCTTTCAGGGTTGCGGCACTCGAGACGCCATCTGCCGAAGAGGCTTGTTCGTGGCGCGCTCGGGTTCACCAGGGAAAATGGCCCGCCTGCCCCCCTCCGTCACCCTCGCTCGCCGGAACGGGCGAGCGAGCGACGCCGGCTTCGGGGAAAAGGCTCGGGGACCGGCCTGTGTTTCGTGGTAGGGAAAAGGGAAAGTTACGGCGAAATTGTAGCGCTCGAAGCCCACCACTCCAGGCCATGGCGTCGCAAGGCGAGTTCTCGGCGGCAGGCGGAAAATCCGTTTCGCAAAAATGGGGTTTCTGTCGGTGATTACGAAAAGTTAGGGCAACTTACAATTTCTGCTTGAAGTTTTAAGATAAATTTCAAATATTAAGACACCAATTGCCGAAGGCGGTCGCTCGTGTCGCGCTCGGGATCCGGTCGGCGACGAGGCGGTGGTTGATCGAATCCTCGAGCGGCGGGATCAGCTCGCCGGAGGCGGTCCGGTCGACGACCTCGTCGTGGGTGCACCAGGCGGCGGCGATCTCCTCGCCGTCGACAACGCCTCGGCGTCCTGCGGAGGTCGCGGGTGCCGGCCTCGGCCAGGCGGAATTGTGGCGCGTTCCCTTTGCCCGATTTCAAGCCCACTCGCGGATATCGAATAATTCTCCGAGTGCGCGCCTTCCCCTCGGCGTGACGGTGAGCGCCCGGGTGCCGCGTAACCGTTTGACGAAGCCATGGTCGAAGAAATGCATGCAAATCGCGGCCCCGAGCCTTCCGGCCAGATGCGGCCTGCGTTCGCTCCAATCGAGGCACGGCCGACAAAGCGGTCGCGATGACGTCGATGAGCGCTCGGGCATCGCGATGCCGGCCTCGGTCAGCAGGGCGAGACCGGACTCGGTGATCATGCCGGCGCCGTCGTCGAATTCGATCGCCCCACGATCGAGCAAGCCATCCGCGATCGCGACGCCGAGCCCTCCGGCCAAGTGATCGTAACAGGTTCGAGCCGCGCGCATGGCCGCGTCTCGCGGTCCGAAATGCAGCCGGCGATGCGCTGGCGGCCGGGAGACGGCGGCGATCCGCGTGATGGTTTCGAGCAACCCCGCCACCTCCGCAGAGGCGAGCCGGTGATAGCGATGGCGGCCCTGCGAAACCACTTTCAAGAGGCCCGCCGAGGCGAGTTTGGCGAGATGACCGCTTGCCGTCTGGGCTGAGATTCCGGCAACACGGGCCAACTCGCCGGCGGTCAGGGCGCGGCCGTCCATCAGCGCCACGAGCATCGCCGTGCGCGCCGGTTCTCCGACCATCAGCCCGATCTCCGCAATCTGGTTGGTGTTGGCCACTGCTAAATCCTCCGGCAAATCAGACTACTCGATTCTCCCGGTGGACACTTCGGCCGTGACCGAAGCATCGCTGGCCCAGGGTATGGGAAAAACGGTCGCCAGAAAATCGGAGATAACGATGATCACCTGCTTTATCCGCTACAGATTCGACCCGGCGAGAAGGGCGGACTTCGTGGAATATGCGAAAACTGGGGACAGGCGATTCCCAGATGCGGCGCCGACCTGATCGAAATGTGGGGGCAGTCTATTTTTACCGTCTCCAAGGCCCTCGTATTTCCTGTCGAGCCGAACCCGACTCGGATCAATCCGTCGCCATATGCTCCGCCATCCAGGCGACGGACATGTCGAAGATTTTCTTCCAAAGCGCGTCTCGGTAGATGTCATAGTGGACGGCGCCCGGAATAACCCATAGCTTCTTCGGCTCCCCGGCGCGGTCATGCATATCCACCACATCGTCGGCCGGCGTCACCGCGTCCAGCTCGGCGGCGATGAACATGATGGCCCTCGGCGATATCTGCTCCACCACCTCCACCGGCTTGAACTCCAAGAGCTTTTCGGCGCTCGCCAGGGAATAATCGGTGCTTATAGCGTTTTCCATTCCCGCGATGTTCCTGGTGACCTCCTCCCTGACCCGGGCGGCCGCCGGGTCCCCGACCAAAATCCCGCCGAATTGCCCCATGAGCTCGGACGTGCCCGTCGTGACACGCGCCTTGCGGTCGGCCTCGATGCGCCGCAGCAGATCGAGCCACTCGCCCTGGCGTCGGATGCCGCGCATCCAACGCCGGCCGTCTCCAAAGCCCGCCACGGCGACCGCGCATTTCACCCGCGCGTCCACGCCCGCGACGTAAGGCACCATGCCGGCGCCGAAGCTGTAACCCAACAGGGCCAAGCGGTCGGGATCGACCAGCGGATTGGTCTCGAGAAACGTCAGTCCATTTCTGATGTCGTTCGACTGCTCCAATGGATAGAGCCGTCCCGGCTCGCCTTCGCTTTCGCCCACCCCACGGTAGTCCCAAATCAATGCCACATAGCCCAGTTCGGCCAGGCGCCGGGCAATGGTGGGGAACCAGAAATACTCCTTCACCCCGATCATGCCCTGGCACAGAACCACGCCCGGACAAGAGCCCTCGCCCGCCGCTTCGGGCTCGAAGAGAACCCCGGCGATTTGAACGCCGTCGCTGTTGAACCTGACTGCTCGCTCCACGTCATCACCTCCCGCTGCATGGCCAACGACGATTTCAGGGTACGGTGCTCCGATGTTTCGGCGTCACTTGCGCGCCGTCACGGCCCGTTCCAGAGCCTCACGGATAAACCGCTGGTAAGGAATTCCACGCCGCCTTGCGTGCTCTTTCAGCGCATCTAGCAGGGGCTGCGGTAGGCGCATATTGACCCGTGCATTCTTTTCTCGAACTCGAAGCGTACCGGCTCCACGCCGGCAAGGTCGTAGTCGGAAAGGTCGGCGGTATCGACGAAGCGCTCGGCTTCCCGGTCGGTCTCAAAGGCCGGGATTTTCTTCTTCATAGCTGTCGATCTCCTTCTGATGCATGTAGCGGCCCACATCGGTTCTTCCGATTGCCCGCAAGCGTTCCTCGGTGTTCGAGTGGTCCGTGTCGGGCAAGATCAGGATGGGCCGCGCAAACAACCCCTCGATCTCGTCGACGGAAATGCCGTGCTTCTGGCATTTGGCCCGGTTCCCGCTATCCCAATCAAAACCTGAAACAAATGTACTCATTCAACTTGTACATACTTTTGTATATACGTTTGTCAACGGTTCTCTTTGCGATGCTGGCTTGTTTGCCAGCTTCGAATGGATCGCCCTCGCCCCTACCCGACATCCGTTCCGATGTCCGAGCCTTTCCCCCTGATAAACCCGAGCGAACTCCGGGCATGCCGCCATTCGCGACACCGCCCACAGCTCGAATTCCCGCCTGAAACGCCGCCTCCCGTCGCTATTCCCCACGCTCGATCCAGTCGGCGACGAGGCGGTGGCTGATCGAATCCTCGGGCGGTAGGATCAGCTCGCCGGAGGCCGTCTGCTCGGCGATCTCGTCGCGGGTGTACCATGCGGCGGCGACGATCTCCTCGCCGTCGACCCGGATCTCGGTGCTGCTCGCGGCCGCGGTGAAGCCCACCATCAACGAGCAGGGGAAGGGCCAGGGCTGCGAGGAGTGGTAGCGCACCTCGTCGACTTCGATCCCCACCTCCTCCAGAGTCTCGCGGCGGACCGCGTCCTCCAGCATCTCGCCGATCTCGACGAAGCCGGCGATGGTCGAGCGCCGGTTGACCGGCCAGACCCCGCGCCGCGCCAGTAGGCATCTGGGCCCGTCGGTCACCAGCGTGATCACCGCCGGATCGGTCCGGGGGAAGTGCATCCGCCCGCAGTCTTCGCTTCCGCAGCGGCGTATGTGGCCCGCCCGCTCCGAGCGTGTGGCCGAGCCGCAGGCGCCGCAGAAGCCGTGCGTGCCATGCCAATGCACCAGGCCGCGGGCATAGGCCAGCACGGCGGCGTCGCGCCGGGACATGGAGAGAGCCACATCGCGAAGGTCGTGGAATTCGTGCTCCGCCAGCCCGAGACCGGTGGGATCGTCGAGCGGCAAGGCGAAGCGGGCCACGCCACCGTCGATGCCGAGCAGGATCAGTTGCTCCACCTCGATGTCGCCGAGCCGCGCCAGCGCCACCGTGCCCGGTCGCGACGGCTCGTCCGCCGCCACCAGGCAGCGTCCGCGCCATACCGGGTGGATCCGGGTTTCCGGCTCGCTCAGCCGCGTCGCCAGCCACGCGACGTCGATCCGCCGCGCGTCGGCCCGATCGAAGTTGCCGTCGGCGTAATAGTTCTCGATCGCCATCCGTGCCTCACGCCGCGGTTTGGGCGAGGGGGGCCACGAGGTCGCCGGCGCGGTGGTCCTCGAGCCTCGATATCGCCACCTCCAGCGCGTCGATCGCGGCGGCCGGCAGCAGCTCCGCCAACAGCCCTCGCGCCTTGGCGCGGAGCGCCGTCGCACGCTCCGGATTGGTGGCGGCGCCGGAGGGGTCGTGGACATGGATCCGCCTCGGCCCCCCGGCCGCCTCGATCTCGACCCAGCCGCAGAAGTTTGCCGGATAGACCTCGTCGAGCGCTGCATCGTGCACCAGGCGCATCGCCCGGGCGCGGCGCAGCAGGTCCGGGTCGGCCAGCTTCTCGGGCGTGAACTGCGGCGGCAGGACCTGGCCGTCGGCGAGCGCGGCGGCGATGCAGTAGCGCGCGCTCATCTGGGCGTTGAGCTCGGTGCCGGGCGTGTAGTCGTAGCCACATTGCACTTCGACCACCTTGGCGAGACCGGCGGTGACGGCGAGCTCGGCCGCGGGCGGGCCGCCCAACTCACGCCTGAGTTGGAGCGCCGCGTCGATATAGGCGTGCAGGCTGCCGCAGCAGGAATAGGGCTTGAAGGCGGTATCGTCCAAGCGCCAGGCCCACCCCAGGCCGGCGGTCAGCGCGTCTGCGTGGGTGACGTCGGAGAAGGCGGCGAGGAAGCCGCCGTCCGCCGCCTCGTAGAGTTGCGTCGGGCCGCTGACGCCCCTGGCCGCGAGCTGAACGGCGGTCACGCCGGCGCGGGCCGCGAAGCCGGGGTGCAGCCGCTTGCTCATCGTGCCGTCGGCGTTGAAGGCGAAGAGGCCGGCGCCCTGGGTGCCCGCGAGGCCGAGCGCCCAGGCGCACCGCTCGCCATCCAGGCCGAGCAGCACCGCGCCCGCCGCCGCCGCGCCCAAGGGGCCGCAGACGCCGGTCAGGTGCCAGCCCCTGAGGCGCGCCACCGAGGGGTCGAGGGCGAGGCCGGTGCGGATCATGACCTCGTAGCCGGCGGCGATCGCCGTCTCGAGCAAGGCGCCCGGCGCGTCGTGGGCTTCCGCGAGCGCCAAGGCCGCCGGGATCACCACCGCGCCCGGGTGCAGCTTGGCGTTGTGGAAATCGTCGAGCTCGAAGGCGTGCGCGGCGACGGCGTTGGCCATGGCGGCGTCGGCCGGGCGCCGGTCACGCCTCGCCTCGCCCCAGAGCGTGGCCAGGCGGTGCGTGCCGGGCGCCGGCGGATAGTCGTCGAGCCAGTCGCGGACGGCGCCCGACCAGGCCCGCTCGCGCCCGTGGCGCCCGGCGGCCAGCGTGTCGAACAGCGCTAGGCGGATCGCCTCGCGGCTTCGCGCCGGCAGATGCTCCGGCCGCAATCCGGCGAGCCACGCGGCGATTCGGCGGGTCGGCGCCTCATCGGTGGCGGGTATGGCGGCGATCTCGGACGTGCTCATGGCCTATCATCTCGCGTGGCCGCGGCGCGGAAGTCGCGCCAGCGATAGGGAATCAGCGCCAGCCGGGCCAGCGGCACCGCCAGATCATGGAACGGCAGGCTCTTCGGCCGGTCGCGCGGTATCGGCATCTCGTCGTCCGCCAAGCCATGGACGCGGGCCGCCAGCAGCTTACCCATCGCGGTCGCGAGGGCGATTCCGCGCCCATTGTAGCCCAGTCCGGCGAAAAGGCCGGGGGCCGGCTCGAAATAGCGCGGCAGGCGGTCCATGGTCATCGCCACCTTGCCGTCCCAGACATATTCGATTTCGACGTCGCCGGCCTGCGGAAAGGTCCGCCGGATCCGCGCCGCCACCGCGCGGGCCGCCCGCTCGCGGGAGAAGGCGGGGATCACGTGGTCGCCGCCGGTGATCAGCCGGCCCTCGCGGTCGTAGCGGAACGGCCAGAGCACGGCGCGGCTGTCGGAGAGGCTCTGGCGGCCGGGCAGGATGGTCCGGCGGAGGTTGTCGCCGAGCGGGCGGGTGGCGCCCAGGAACAGGCGGAAGGGCACCACGTTCTTCTCCAGGCCGGGATAGAGCCGGCCGCTATAGGCATTGGTCGCCAGGATCACCGCGTCGGCCTCGACCACGCCCCGGGGCGTCTCCACCCGCCAGCCGCCGCCCCGCCGCGCGAGGCGGGTCGCGGGGGAGGCACCGTGGACTCGGGCGCCGGCCGCGATTACCGCCCGGGCCAGCCCCCGGGCATAGCTCAAGGGTTGGATGTTGCCGCCCCGCTCGTGCAGCCAGGCACCGTAATAGACCTCGCTTCCCACCATCTCTCGGGTGGCGTCGCGGTCGAGCATGCGGACCTTGGCGCCGCGGGCCGCCCATTGATCGTGGCGGCCGCGCACCAGGGCCTCGCGGGCGGGCGAGTCGATCGGCATCAGCCAGCCGACTTGCAGCCCGTCGCAGTCGATCTCGTGTTCGCGGATCAGCTCGAACACCAGTTCGGCGGAGCCGGCGATCCAGGCGTTCATCCGCTCGCCCCGCTCTGGCCCCAGGCGGGCCACCAGATCGTCCGGGCCGTGCGCGCCGAGCGCCGGGATCACCTGGCCGTGGTTGCGGCCGGAGGCGCCGAAGCCCGGTTGCTCGGCTTCCAGGACGACGACGTCGCTGCCCGCCAGAGCCAGATGCAGGGCCGCGGAAAGGCCGGTATAGCCGGCGCCGACGACGACGACGTCGGCGCGGCGTTCGCCGGCGAGCGGCGGGGTCTCGGGCGCCGGGCTCGCCGTTGCCGCCCAGAGGCTCGATCTAATCGCCGATGTAGCCACGTTGCCTCCCCCGGGCCGCCTCCCCCCGCCGCGCCGACCGTGGCGCAATTAGAGCACTTTTCGACCAGGTTGAAACGTTTGACCGGGATGATTTTGGGTCGTGGCGGCGTTCCGCTCGCGACGACGATGCGGGGTATCGGTAGCTGAGCGGAACGCCGCCACGGCGCGAAAGAACCCGGCCGTCGGTGGGCCAAATCGGCCCCTGGGGTGCGCCCGGCCGCTTGCCCGATGAACCCACATCGCGCGGCGCGGCGCGCCTGCCCCAGGGGCCGATTTGGCCCATCAAACGATTCAACCTGATCGGAAAGTGCTCTAAGCCGGCTTATCGAAGGCCTGTCCAGTATCGAGGCGAGGCCGCCCCGATCTCGCCTGCTATACTCGGTGTCTGAGCAAAACGTCGCCAGCGGTGACTTTCGAGTCCGAGGTCGGAGAACCAAAGATAACGGAGACGGAATGATCGATTTTCGCACCAGCCCGGATCGCTGGCGCCATTGGAGGCTGGAGGTCGACGGCGCCGTCGCGCGCCTGGCGCTGGATGTGGCGGAGGACGGTGGCCTCGCCGAGGGCTACGACTTGAAGCTCAATACCTACGACCTGGGCGTCGACATCGAGTTGCACGACGCGGTGCAGCGCCTTCGCTTCGAGCATCCGGAAGTCAAGGTCGTCGTCATCGCCTCGGGCAAGGAGCGGGTGTTCTCGGCCGGCGCCAACATCCGCATGCTGGCCGCGAGCGACCATGCGCACAAGGTCAACTTCTGCAAGTTCACCAACGAGACGCGGAATGCAATCGAGCAGGCGAGCGCGGCCTCGGGTCAGACCTATATCTGCGAGATCGCCGGTTCGGCGATGGGCGGCGGCTACGAGCTGGCGCTCGCCTGCGACGAAATCGTCATGGTCGACGACGGCGCCACCTCCGTGGCGCTGCCGGAAGTGGCGTTGCTGGGCGTGTTGCCGGGCACCGGCGGGCTGACCCGGCTGGTCGACAAGCGCAAGGTCCGGCGCGACCGGGCGGATTTCTTCTGCACGCTGGAGGAGGGGATCCGGGGCGAGCGCGCGGCCGAGTGGCGCCTGGTCGATGCGGTCGCGCCCCGCAGCCGCCTGGAGGAGGTGATGGCGGCGCGTATCGCCCGGGCGGCTACGCGCTCCGACCGGCCCGACGCGGGCCAGGGCATCGCGCTCCGCCCGCTCGCGCGCCGAGAAAACGGCGGCGATCTGGAATACGCCCACCTCGGCGTCCGGGTCGATGCCGAGGCACGGACGGCGGAATTCCGCGTCATGGGCCCCGAGACGGCAGCGCCGGAGAGCACCGAGGCGATGGAAAAGGCGGGGGTCGACTTCTGGCCCCTGGCGCTCGCGCGCGAAATGGACGACGCGATCCTGCACCTCCGCCTCAATCGCCCGGAGATCGGCCTCTGGCTGATCAGATGCGAGGGCGAGGGGGATCTGGTGGCGGCCCATGACGCCTTCCTCGCCGAGCATGGCACGCATTGGCTCGCCCGCGAGATCACCCTCTTCTGGGGCCGGGTGCTGAAGCGGCTCGACGTCTCGGCCCGCTCGCTCTTCGCCCTGGTGGAGCCGGGGAGTTGCTTCACAGGGATGCTGCTCGAATTGGTGCTGGCCGCGGACCGGAGCTACATGCTCGACGGCGGCTTCGAGGGCGATAACCGGCCGCCCGCGACGCTCCGCCTCGGGGCCGCGAACTTCGGCGCCTATCCCGGCGTCAACGGCCTCTCCCGGCTCGAAACCCGCTTTCTCGACGACGCCGAGGCGCTCGCCGCCGCGCGCGCGGGCGTAGGCCGCGAGCTCGAGGCGGCGGCGGCGGACGCCCTCGGCCTCGTCACCTTCGCCCCCGACGATATCGACTGGGAGGACGAGGTCAGGGTAGCCGTCGAGGAACGCGCCGCCTTCTCGCCCGATGCGCTGACGGGGATGGAGGCGAGCCTGCGCTTTCCCGGCCCGGAAACCATGGAATCGAAGATATTCGCCCGCCTGTCGGCCTGGCAGAACTGGATCTTCCAGCGGCCGAACGCGGTCGGCGAGGCGGGCGCGCTCTCGCTCTACGGCACCGGCCGGCGCGCCGAGTTCGATATGAAGAGGACCTGACGACATGGGTATCGATTACCAGGAGCGGATCCCCAACAACGTCGATCTCTCGGAAAATCGCCGACTGCAACGGGCGCTCGAGGCCTGGCAGCCCGGCTTCCAGTCCTGGTGGCGCGAGATGGGGCCGGAGCAGTTCCAGGACAAGGAGATTTACCTGCGCACCGCGATCAGCGTGGAGAGCGACGGTTGGGCGAATTTTGGTCATGTCCTGATGCCGGACTATCGCTGGGGGATTTTTCTTAGCCCGGCGGAGGAGGATCGGAGGGTGAATTTCGGCGGCGACATCGGCAAGCCCGCCTGGCATGAGGTTCCGGGGGAGCTGCGCGCAACGCTCCGCCGCCTGATCGTCACCCAGGGCGATACCGAGCCCGCGTCGGTCGAGCAGCAGCGCCACCTCGGCCATACCTGCCCCTCGCTCTACGATCTCAGGAACCTGTTTCAGGTCAACGTGGAGGAGGGCCGCCACCTCTGGGCGATGGTCTATCTGCTGCACGCCCACTTCGGTCGCGACGGCCGGGAGGAAGCCGACGCGATGTTGCAGCGCCGCTCCGGCGATCCCGACCATCCGCGCATCCTGGGGGCCTTCAACGAGAAGACGCCGGACTGGCTCTCCTTCTTCATGTTCACCTATTTTACCGATCGCGACGGCAAGTATCAGCTCGCCAGCCTGGCGGAGAGCGGCTTCGATCCGCTGTCGCGGACCTGCCGCTTCATGCTGACCGAGGAAGCCCACCACATGTTCGTCGGCGAGACCGGCGTCGGCCGGGTGGTGCGGCGGACCGCCGAGCTGATGCGCGAGCACGACACCGACGACGTCCGTCCCTTCGGCGCGATCGATCTGGCGACGTTGCAGCGTAGCCTCAACTTCCACTTCTCGATCTCGGTCGACCTGTTCGGCTCGGAGCTGTCGAGCAACGCGGCGAACTACTACACCATGGGCATCAAGGGCCGCTATCGGGAGACCCGGATCGCGGACGACCATCGGCTACGCGACGACCGCTACCCGGTGATCGTCCAGGAGGGCGAGCGGCTGGTGACGCGCGAGGAAGGCGCGCTCGCCGCCATCAACGAGCGGCTGCGCGACGACTACGTCAAGGATTGCGACCGCGGCGTGCAGCGTTGGAACAAGGTGCTGCGCGAGCATGGCATCGAGGTCGAGTTGAAGCTGCCGCACCGCGCCTTCAACCGCAAGATCGGCGCCTTCGCCGATCTCCACGTCACGCCCGAGGGCGACATCGTCTCGGAAGAGGCGTGGCGGGCCGGCGCGCGGGACTGGCTGCCGACGGCGGAGGACGAGGCCTTCGTCGTCTCGCTGATGCACGGGGTCTGGGAGCCCGGCAAGTTCGCCAACTGGATCGCCCCGCCGCCCCGCGGAATCAACGGTCAACCAATCGAATTCGACTACGTTAGATTGTAAGATACTTTGCCGCTACCCGCCGGCGGCGAGGCAATGGAGAGGTGCGCGATGTCATCGCTTTGGGATCGCGCGCGCGGCGACGGCGCGCGCGGGCGCGTACCGGTCACCATCCGTCGGAGGGTACACTGGGGAGACACGGACAGCGCCCAGATCGGCTACACCAGCGCCCTGGTCGATTTCGCCATCGAGGCGGCGCAGTACTGGTGGGAGGCGGTGCTCGACCAGAACTGGTATCGCCTCGGCGTCGAGCACGGCCTGGGTTCACCCATGGTCGCCATGAAGTTCGACTTCACCTCGCCGGTGCGCGCGGGCGAGCGGGTTGATCTCGTGGTCCGGCTGGAGAAGCTGGGGCGCGCCTCGCTCACGCTCCGGGTCGAGGCGCGCCATGTCGAGCGGGACGAGCCCGTGTTCACCGCCCGGCTCACCTCTTCGCTGGTCGACCGCGCGGGCCATCGCGCCGAACCCTTCCCCGAGGCCTGGCGGGCACGGATCGAGGGCCATGCGCGGGAATGCGAGCTCAGCCAGCGCGGCGTCAAGAGCATCGACGAGGTGCATGATTTTTGGTTCGGTTTGCCCGACGCGCCGGACTGGGGCGAGCCCAGGTTGCGCTGGTTCGGGCGCGACAAAAACCTCGATCCGGCGGATTTCGACCGCGAGATCGCCGAGAGCTTCACGGCGACCCACGCGGCGCTGATGGCCGGCGAGTTGGACCATTGGGTGGAGACGCCGAGCGGCGCGCTCGCCGCCGTGCTGGTGCTCGACCAGTTCTCCCGGCACATCTTCCGCGACACGGCCCAGGCCTATGCCAGCGACGAGAAGGCGCGCGGGATCGCGAAGAAGGCGCTCGACGCCGGCTTCGAGGAGGGCCTTCCGCCGCCGGTTCGAGCTTTCTTCTATCTCCCGCTGGAGCACAGCGAAGCGCTCTGCGATCAGCAGCGCTCCCTCACGCTGTTCGGAACCTTTCGCGGCACCGAGCGGGGCGACAGGCAGTACCAGACCGCCCTCCGCCACCAGGGCGCGCGCGGGCTGAAATCATCGAACGTTTCGGCCGCTTTCCCCACCGCAACGCCGTCCTCGGCCGCGAAAGCACGGCCGAGGAATTGGCCTTCCTGGAGACGCCGAACTCGAGCTTCGGAAGCCCCGCGCGCCCTTGAAGAAATCATCGAACGTTTCGGCCGCTTTCCCCACCGCAACGCCGTCCTCGGCCGCGAAAGCACGGCCGAGGAATTGGCCTTCCTGGAGACGCCGAACTCGAGCTTCGGAAGCCCCGCGCGCCCTTGAAGCTCGATCCCGAACCTCGCCTCAATCCGCCTCAATCCGCCTCAATCCGCCTCGAAGGCGTGCCGGTGGAGCTCGCGGTAGGCGGGGATGCCGGCGATCGGGCTTGCCTCGAAGACACCCCGGGCGACGGCGCGGGCGGCACAGTCGGCGCCGTGCGCGCCGATCGTCGCCAAGGCCTCGGGCGAGACGGCGGCACCCTCGCCCGTCGATAGCGCGAAGACGATGTCGCCGTCGAAGCCGGTATGCGCCGGGCGCACCGCCCGGGCCAGGCCGTCGTGCGCCATCATCGCCACGCGGCTGGCGCCGGCCTTGTCGAGGGGGGCGTTGGTGGCGACCACGATCAGCGTCGTGTTGGCGCCGAGGCGGCTCTCGGCCAGCGGGCCCGCGTCGGGCTCGGGTGGGCTCTCGGGCGGGCGCTGGCGGCCCAATTCGCCGGCCCGCTCCAGATCCCAGGCCCGGAGCCGGCCGCTCTCGCCCAGCACCGGAGAGCCTACGGGATTGGCGACGGCCAGCGCGCCGACGATCAGGCCGTCCCCGGTCCGAATCGAGGCGGCGCCGAGCCCGCCCTTGAGCCGGCCGGCGGTGGCGCCCATGCCGGCGCCGGCGTTGCCGAGGGCAAATGTCTCCCCCGCCGCCGCGCAGGCCCGTTTCGCCAAATCGCGCCACAGCATCGCCCCGTGCCCCTCGAAACCCTGGCGCCAATCGAAGATGATCGCGCCCGGCACGATCGGCATCCGCCAGGGCCCGACGGGGAAGCCGCGGCCCTGTGCCGCCAGCCACTCGACGACGCCGTCGCCCGCTTGCAGACCGAAGACCGAGCCGCCGGCGAGCGCCAGCGCGTCGATCCGCTCGACCCGGCAGTCGGGGCGCAGGAGGTCGGTCTCCCGCGTGCCGGGCCCGCCGCCCCTGACGTCGACCCCGGCGACCGCGGCCTGCTCGCACAACACCACGGTGACGCCGGTCAGCAGATCCGCGTCCTCCGCGTTGCCGACGGCGAGGCCCGCCACGTCGGTCAGCAGGTTCAAGCGGCCGGTTGTTATCATCGGGCTCCCCTTCGCTGCTCGCGGCTCAGGTGGCGCTGATCTCGATTGCCGCGCCGAGCGCGAGTCCCAATTCGACGTCGGCGCGGCCTCGATTGACGGCAATCTCGACCAGGTCGTTGGCGTTGACGTACCAGAACGCCGCGCCCGGCGCGACGTCCGAGAAGGTCCGTGCCCGGGCGAGCGCGTGCGCGCCGACCCGGAGCCGCGCGCCGTCGCCGAGCGCCGAGGCGCGCAAGCCCGTCATTGCGTTGCCGAAATGGTCGATATAGACGATTTGCCCCAGGTCGTCGGGCCAGTCCGCCCGGTCGAGCCGCTGGACCGCCACCTCGGGGCCGAGCGCATGGTCCCCCCGGGCCAGGCGGGCCGCCGCCGGCGCGAAGAGGTCGCGGCCGTGAAAGCTCGGCGAGAGGGCCCGGCCGTCCGGCGCGATGATTTGACAACGCGCCTCGCCGGCCCGCCGCGTCGCCAGCGCGAGGAGGCCGTTGTCGGGTCCGACGTACCAGCGCCCGTCAGCCTCCAGCGCGACGACGTCCCGCTTGCCCCCGACGCCCGGATCGACCACCGCGAGGAAGATCGTGCCGGGCGGAAACCAGGCCGCATGGGCGGCCAGCAAGTAGGCGCCGAATTTCGGAGCCCCGCTGGGCGCGTCGGCGAAGAGGTCGATCACCGCCACCCCCGGCGCTTCTTGCGCCAGCACCGCCTTCACCTGGCCGACGTAGGGCCCCTCCAATCCGAAATCGGTAAATAGCGCGATCACCCGGCCCCGTTCCCTCTCAAGCCCGCCGCGCGACGATGAAGAGCCGGCGGAAGGGGAAGAGCGTGCGTCCGTCCCCCTCCGGCGGATAGGCCGCCAGGATGCGGCGCGCGTAATCCGCCTCGAAAGCCTCGCGTTCGGCGCCCTCGAGCGCCGCCAGAAACGGTCTGAGCGCGCTGCCCTTGGTCCATTCCTTGACCGGATTTTCCCCCTCCAACACCTGCAGGTAGACCGCCTCCCAGATATCGAGCCGCGCCGCGTCGCCCGCCAGCAGGCGATAATAGGTCTCCGGCGCCGCCACCGGGGCCTCGCGGATCAGCGGGCGCAGGCGATCGGCCCAGGCCCCGCCCTCCACCGTCTCGATCATCGCCTGGTGCGAGGCCTCTGCGTGGTTGCGCGGCATCTGCGCCGCGAGGTGGCCGCCCGGCGCCAGATGGCCGAACAGCCGGGGCAAGAGCGCGTCGTGATCGTCGAGCCAATGCAACGCCGCGTTGGAAAAGATCACCTCTGGCGGGAACTCGGGCGACCATTCGGCGATGCTCGCCTCGACGAAGCGGGCCTCCGGCAGGCCTGCGCGCGCCCGGGCCAGCATCTCCGGCGAGCTGTCGACGCCGACCAATTCGGCGCTCGGCCAGCGCCGGGCGAGGACGCCGGTGACGTTTCCCGGCCCGCAGCCGAGATCGACGACCGGGCCCGCGACCTCGCCCGGTATCCGCGCCAGGAGGTCGAGCGCCGGCCGCGACCTGAAATCGTCGAAGGCTAGATACTGTTCCGGGTCCCACCGCATGGCTTTTTTCTCTTCTGTCCGTGCCGCTGGTTCAGGCGGCGGGTCGTTCGCCCTGGCCCGCCATGGTCACCGGCAGCGATACCAGGAAGGTCGTGCCCGCCGCGTCGCTCTTGGCCAGCTCCAACGTGCCACCCTGCGCGCGTACCAGCTCCAGCGCGTTGGCGAGACCGAGGCCGGTGCCGCCCCGCCGCGCCGATCCGGCGAAGGGCTGGAACAGGTTATCGCGCGCCCGTTGAGCCAAGCCGGGGCCGTCGTCGGCGAGCTCGACGCAGTTCCAGTCGCCGTCACGCCAGGCGGTGGTGGTGAAGCCGCCGTCGTAATCCATCGCCTCCATGGCGTTACGGGCGATGTTCTGGAACACCCGGAACAACTGCTCCCGGTCGCCCGTGATCTCGAAATCCGGCGCCACGTCGTTGAGCCAGGCGACGCGGCTGTCGTTCTCGAGCCCGACATGGGCCATCAGCTCGTCGAACAGCGGGCGCAGGCGGAAGCATTCCGGTCGGGGCGCGCGCTCCTCCCCCTTGCCGAAATCGAGTGTCGCCGAGCAGAGCGTGATGGCGCGGCCGAGCGCGTCGAGCAGCGTCGGCGTCGCCCGGCGAACCTCGGGGTCGTCGCTGGCCGCCAGCCGGTCCGAGACCAAGTGCGCCGTCGCCAGCATGTTGCGGAGGTCGTGGTTGATCTTGCCAACGGCGGCCCCCAACGCGGCGAGATGGGTCTTCTGGCTGAGCGCGGCGCGAATTTCGTCTTGCATCCGCGCCAGCTCACGCCGGGCGGCACCGATCTCGTCCCGTCGCGCGCTCGGCCCGACGACGTTGCCGGCATCCTCCGGCGCCTCGCGGAAGCGAATCATCGAGGCGGTGATATCGCGCATCGGGCGGACGAAGAGGACGTGCAGCGAGAGGAAGACGAGGCTGGCGGTGAGTAGCGAAATGACGATCGAGAGCTGCAAGATGTTGGTCGAATAGGCGAGCATCGCGTCGCGCAGCGCGCGCTCCTCCAGGATGATCTCGAGGAAGCCCTCGCTGCCGTCGGGAAAGGCGCCGATGACGTGCAGCGTCCGCTCGCCTCGCGCCAGGGCCTCGAAGGCATCCATGATCAGCGCCATCACCGTGGGCGCGCGCATGTCGTAGGTGACGTCGACCTCTGGCGGCATGTCGAGCACCAGCAGCAGGCTCCGCGTCTCCTTGCGTTTCAGCGCCACCATGATCAGGTCGGCCGCGTCCAGCAGATCTCGCGCCAATTCGACGCTCACCTCGTTGTCGGGCCTCGCCTCCAGCGCCACCGCCGCCAGGTTGGCGTCGGCGAGCCGCGCCTCCAGATAGTTGTGGCGGAAGTTGGCGATCGAGGGAACGTAGATCAGCACCTCGCTCAACATCACGAAGAAGACGGTGAGGACGAGGAGGCGGGCCGAGAGACCGCGCACGATGCCACCGAGGCCGGGACCGGGGGGTTGCATCGCCCGTCCCCGACTCAGCCGAACGCGGCGAGCAGGCGGACCAGCCGCCGCGTCCGGGGCCCGAAGAGGGTCGGCGCGAAGAAGCTTCCGGCGACGCGCTTGTTGACCTCACCGAGCGTCGGATAGGGCGCCATGACGGCCGCCATCTTGGCGATCTTGAGACCGTTGCTCATGGCCAGGATCCAGGGCTGCAGCAGCTCGCCGGCCCGGAGGCCGAGCAGAGTGGCGCCCAGGATGCGGCCCCGCTTGTCCACCACCACCTTGACCAGCCCGTCCGTCGCCCGTTCGGTCTGGGCCCGGTCGTTTTCGGCGAAGGACCAGCGCAGTACCCAGACCTCGCGCGCGGCGGTCCGAGCCTCCGCCTCGCTCCAGCCGACGTGGGCGAGTTCGGGGTCGGTGAAGGTGACGCGCGGCACCAGGCGATGGTCGACCTTGGCCGGCAGGCGGAAGAGCGCGTTGCGGAGCACGATACCCGCGTGATAGCCGGCGACATGGGTGAATTGTGGCCCGCCCGCCGCGTCGCCGACGGCATAGACCCGCTTGTTGCTGGTCCTGAGGCGACGATCGAGTGCAATGGCGCCGGCGTGGGCCTCGATGCCCGCCGCCGCCAGGTCCAGGGCGTCGAGATGCGGCCGGCGACCGGCGGCGATCAGAAGGTGGCTGCCGTCGAGTTCGAGCACCTCCTCGCCCCGCGCGAGGCGGACCGAGATCGCGCCGGGACCGCCGGAGGCCGCCTCGACCCGCCAGCCCTCCAGCAGCCGGATGCCCGCACCCCCGAGCAGGCCGCGCAGCACCTCGACCACCTCCGGGTCCTCGCGCGACAGGATCGTGAGCATCTCGACGACCGTCACCTCGGCGCCCAGCCGGCGATAGGCCTGGGCCATCTCCAGGCCGATCGGTCCGCCGCCGACGACGATCAGATGGCCGGGTCGCTCGGTGTTCTCGAACAGGGTCTCGTTGGTGAAATAGGGCACCGAATCGAGGCCGGGGATCGGTGGGACCAGGGGCGCGGAACCGGTGGCGACGACGAAGCGCCGGGCGCGGATCCGCTCCTCGCCGGCGCTCACGGTCAGGGCATCGGTGAAACGGGCCTCGGCCCGGATCACGCGGATGCCGAGGCCCCGCAACCGGGCCTCGGAATCCTGCGGCGCGATCGCCCCGATGACGCCCCGGACGTGATCGCGCAACCCCGCCATGTCGCCCGAGGCGAGCGCCGCCCGGTCGAGCCCGAAGCGGTCGGCGCGGTCGGCCTGGGAACACGCCTGCGCGGCGGCGATCAACGCCTTGGAGGGCACGCAGCCGTAATTGAGACAGTCGCCACCCATGGCGCCCCGCTCGATCAGCACCACCGAGGCGCCCATCCGCGCCGCGCCCACGGCGACCGAGAGGCCGCCCGCCCCGGCGCCGATCACGCAGATGTCGACCTTGTCGCGCTTCGCCACCAGCTTCCTCCCGGCCTCGCCCGGCACGCCTGCCGCGCCCGGCTCAGGCCGGCGGGCCGCGTCGCTTCAGCCGCTTATAGAGGATCGGCACGCTGGACAGCAGCGCCAGCGCGACGAGAGGGCCGAAGACTTCCGGATTATAGACGATGCCCCAGTCGGGCTCGCCCCCCTGTTCGAAGATCCGACCGAAGCCGTTGCCGAGGCTGGCGTAGACGAAGGTTCCGGGGATGATCCCGAAGAAGGTCGCGATCGCGTACGTCGACAGCCTGATGCCCAGCAAGGCGGGCACCAGGTTGACGAGGAAGAAGGGGAAGAGCGGCACCAGCCGGAGGATCAACAGATAGCTCATGGCGTTCTCCGCGAAGCCGGCCTCCATCCGCTGGAGGGCCGGTCCCGCCCTGCGCCTGAGCAGGTCGGCGAAGGCGTGGCGCGCCGCCAGGAACAGCAGGCAAGCGCCCAGCGTCGCGGCGAAGACGACGACGCCGCCGCCGAGCCAGGTGCCGAAGAGAAAGCCGCCAACGGTGGTCAATAGCGAGCCGCCGGGCACCGAACAGGCGATGACGACGACATAAGTCAGGAAGAACAGCGCGACGGCGAGAACGCTCTGCGCGGCGACCCAGTCCTGCAAGACTTGGCGATGGGCGCGGAGCGTGTCGAAGTTGACGTAGCGGTGTCCACCGGCGGCGAAAAAGACCACGAGGCCCAGGACGATCAGCGCGATCGGCAGGTATCGCTTGGCGGCGCCCACGCGGGCATCGCCGGACTCGGGAGTTGCCATCGTCGCGCCCTGCTCCCCCAATCTCCCCCCACTATCGCCATGATGGGACGAGGGGCAAGGAATGTTACGGTAGGAATGCGCATTGCTGCGCACCCCCCGCGGTTACGGTAGGAATGCGCATTGCTGCGCACCCCCCGCGGTTACGGTAGGAATGCGCATTGCTGCGCACCCCCCGCGGTTACGGTAGGAATGCGCATTGCTGCGCACCCCCCGCGCAGATCCGGACGTGGTCGTTGAACCATCCGGCTCCTACCTCGGGTGCTTGACGGCAAACCGCTGGTCCGGCCATGGGTGGCGGATGGAGGCGCGTGGCCACAGGATTTCGGTCATGCGCTCCAGTCGCTTCCAACTAAATCGGGCTCGCTGGGACCGGCGGCGTAGCGCCCGCATCCACCGGCGTTGCAGCCTGCGGAGGAACGCACGGATGAACCGGCCTGACCCTGGGACGGCAAAGTAGTTGAGCCAGCCATTGCAGACTCGCCCCAGCCACCTACCAACTTCCCAGATGTCGTGGTGCCAGCGCTTGCGGAGCACCTCGTCGATGCGCGCCAGGGTCCTGTTGACCCGTTTGGCGACCGGTTTGCGACCAAGCCGAAAGCGTCCTCTCAGGGTCGTCGTGCAATAGTGCGTGAGGCCCAGAAAGTCGAAAGTCTCCGGCTTGCCCACCCCGCGCTGGCGCCGGTTCAAATCCGCGAACCGGCCAAACTCCACGAGGCGGGTCTTGTCCTGGTGGAGGCTGAGACCGAACCGGGCCAGCCTCTCCCGAACGTCGCGGAGGTACCGCTCCGCATCCCGCTTGTGTTGGAACCCGACAACGATATCGTCAGCGTAACGGACGATGATCGCTTCGCCATCCGGGACGTTCGGGCGCCATTTCTTGTGGAACCACAAGTCGAGCACGTAATGCAGGAACACGTTCGCCAAGACGGGGGAGACTATTGCCCCCTGCGGCGTGCCCATACCCGTATCTGCCCATGACCCACTCTCTATGACGCCGGCGTTCAGCCATTTCCAGATCAGACGGATGACCCGCCTGTCTCCGATGCGGTGCTCTAGGAACGTGATCAACCAATCCCGCGGGATCGTGTCGAAGTACGCCCGGAGGTCTGCATCGACTATCCAGCTGACCTTGCGCCGTTTTATCCCGAAGGCCAGGGCATCGAGCGCATCGTGCGCCCCCCGCCCCGGTCGGAACCCGTAGCTGAAGCCAAGAAACACCACCTCGTAGATCGGTGTCAGGATCACATCCACAACCGCCTTCTGGACGACCTTGTCCTCCAGCGCCGCGATCCCGAGCGGTCGTGTCCCCCCGTCCGGCTTGGGTATCTCTACCCGCCGAACCGGCGGCGCCCGGTACGCTCCCCCTCTGTGCAGGCGCCGGTGCAGGTCG
Source organism: Alphaproteobacteria bacterium (assembly GCA_965225945.1). Classification (GTDB taxonomy): domain Bacteria; phylum Pseudomonadota; class Alphaproteobacteria; genus JASLMY01. Next base: position 557,318 of record CBDDBZ010000038.1, read on the forward strand.
AGCAGGCGCTCATCCAGACCCTCGCCGTACATGTCCCACGTAACGCCGTCGACACCGGCTGCTGCGTCCTTCTTCAATGCGAAGTAGGCCGCACCGAGCGCGTCCGGCGTAATGTGGTGGAAGAGCGCAGTGAGACGTTCCTTCGGGTTTCTCTCTGCAGCTTTCCGTATCCGGGCCGCCGCCTGTGGCACGCTTACCCGACACTGTGTTCGGCGCGTGCTTTGGCAATCCGGATTCCCCTTGGTTGAGGCCCTTTCCTCCGGCGACTCCGCAGAAGCTCGCGCTCCCTTGTTCGCCGCCCTCACAGGTCGTACGGCCTCATCCGACTTCTTCAAACCGTTCATCATAGGCTTCGGTTTTCTCCATTCCCTACGCGGCCCCTTTACGACAACCGGGGCAGTTTGAAGACCTCCCAGGGTCCCAACAGAAGGCGTGCGAACGTGCATGGGTTCTCTGACACCGCGGGGCTCGCCGACATCTCACCAAAACGACGCCTGCGATATTGCCTTCGACCGATCTGAAAGCCTCGGCACCCCGGACCATCGCTTTTACGGTGCTCAATAGCCCTGCCCATCCATGCCGCTACCGACGCTTCGCCTGCCCCCTCACGGGAGCCAACGCACGGCTCGCGGAGAAACGTGGTTCGGTTACTCCTTCGTTCCGGGGGACTTGCACCCCCTACCTTCTGCCAGTTCGCCTGGCGCACCAGATCCGGACGTGGTCGTTGAACCATCCGGCTCCTACCTCGGGTGCTTGACGGCAAACCGCTGGTCCGGCCATGGGTGGCGGATGGAGGCGCGTGGCCACAGGATTTCGGTCATGCGCTCCAGTCGCTTCCAACTAAATCGGGCTCGCTGGGACCGGCGGCGTAGCGCCCGCATCCACCGGCGTTGCAGCCTGCGGAGGAACGCACGGATGAACCGGCCTGACCCTGGGACGGCAAAGTAGTTGAGCCAGCCATTGCAGACTCGCCCCAGCCACCTACCAACTTCCCAGATGTCGTGGTGCCAGCGCTTGCGGAGCACCTCGTCGATGCGCGCCAGGGTCCTGTTGACCCGTTTGGCGACCGGTTTGCGACCAAGCCGAAAGCGTCCTCTCAGGGTCGTCGTGCAATAGTGCGTGAGGCCCAGAAAGTCGAAAGTCTCCGGCTTGCCCACCCCGCGCTGGCGCCGGTTCAAATCCGCGAACCGGCCAAACTCCACGAGGCGGGTCTTGTCCTGGTGGAGGCTGAGACCGAACCGGGCCAGCCTCTCCCGAACGTCGCGGAGGTACCGCTCCGCATCCCGCTTGTGTTGGAACCCGACAACGATATCGTCAGCGTAACGGACGATGATCGCTTCGCCATCCGGGACGTTCGGGCGCCATTTCTTGTGGAACCACAAGTCGAGCACGTAATGCAGGAACACGTTCGCCAAGACGGGGGAGACTATTGCCCCCTGCGGCGTGCCCATACCCGTATCTGCCCATGACCCACTCTCTATGACGCCGGCGTTCAGCCATTTCCAGATCAGACGGATGACCCGCCTGTCTCCGATGCGGTGCTCTAGGAACGTGATCAACCAATCCCGCGGGATCGTGTCGAAGTACGCCCGGAGGTCTGCATCGACTATCCAGCTGACCTTGCGCCGTTTTATCCCGAAGGCCAGGGCATCGAGCGCATCGTGCGCCCCCCGCCCCGGTCGGAACCCGTAGCTGAAGCCAAGAAACACCACCTCGTAGATCGGTGTCAGGATCACATCCACAACCGCCTTCTGGACGACCTTGTCCTCCAGCGCCGCGATCCCGAGCGGTCGTGTCCCCCCGTCCGGCTTGGGTATCTCTACCCGCCGAACCGGCGGCGCCCGGTACGCTCCCCCTCTGTGCAGGCGCCGGTGCAGGTCGAGCAGGCGCTCATCCAGACCCTCGCCGTACATGTCCCACGTAACGCCGTCGACACCGGCTGCTGCGTCCTTCTTCAATGCGAAGTAGGCCGCACCGAGCGCGTCCGGCGTAATGTGGTGGAAGAGCGCAGTGAGACGTTCCTTCGGGTTTCTCTCTGCAGCTTTCCGTATCCGGGCCGCCGCCTGTGGCACGCTTACCCGACACTGTGTTCGGCGCGTGCTTTGGCAATCCGGATTCCCCTTGGTTGAGGCCCTTTCCTCCGGCGACTCCGCAGAAGCTCGCGCTCCCTTGTTCGCCGCCCTCACAGGTCGTACGGCCTCATCCGACTTCTTCAAACCGTTCATCATAGGCTTCGGTTTTCTCCATTCCCTACGCGGCCCCTTTACGACAACCGGGGCAGTTTGAAGACCTCCCAGGGTCCCAACAGAAGGCGTGCGAACGTGCATGGGTTCTCTGACACCGCGGGGCTCGCCGACATCTCACCAAAACGACGCCTGCGATATTGCCTTCGACCGATCTGAAAGCCTCGGCACCCCGGACCATCGCTTTTACGGTGCTCAATAGCCCTGCCCATCCATGCCGCTACCGACGCTTCGCCTGCCCCCTCACGGGAGCCAACGCACGGCTCGCGGAGAAACGTGGTTCGGTTACTCCTTCGTTCCGGGGGACTTGCACCCCCTACCTTCTGCCAGTTCGCCTGGCGCACCAGATCCGGACGTGGTCGTTGAACCATCCGGCTCCTACCTCGGGTGCTTGACGGCAAACCGCTGGTCCGGCCATGGGTGGCGGATGGAGGCGCGTGGCCACAGGATTTCGGTCATGCGCTCCAGTCGCTTCCAACTAAATCGGGCTCGCTGGGACCGGCGGCGTAGCGCCCGCATCCACCGGCGTTGCAGCCTGCGGAGGAACGCACGGATGAACCGGCCTGACCCTGGGACGGCAAAGTAGTTGAGCCAGCCATTGCAGACTCGCCCCAGCCACCTACCAACTTCCCAGATGTCGTGGTGCCAGCGCTTGCGGAGCACCTCGTCGATGCGCGCCAGGGTCCTGTTGACCCGTTTGGCGACCGGTTTGCGACCAAGCCGAAAGCGTCCTCTCAGGGTCGTCGTGCAATAGTGCGTGAGGCCCAGAAAGTCGAAAGTCTCCGGCTTGCCCACCCCGCGCTGGCGCCGGTTCAAATCCGCGAACCGGCCAAACTCCACGAGGCGGGTCTTGTCCTGGTGGAGGCTGAGACCGAACCGGGCCAGCCTCTCCCGAACGTCGCGGAGGTACCGCTCCGCATCCCGCTTGTGTTGGAACCCGACAACGATATCGTCAGCGTAACGGACGATGATCGCTTCGCCATCCGGGACGTTCGGGCGCCATTTCTTGTGGAACCACAAGTCGAGCACGTAATGCAGGAACACGTTCGCCAAGACGGGGGAGACTATTGCCCCCTGCGGCGTGCCCATACCCGTATCTGCCCATGACCCACTCTCTATGACGCCGGCGTTCAGCCATTTCCAGATCAGACGGATGACCCGCCTGTCTCCGATGCGGTGCTCTAGGAACGTGATCAACCAATCCCGCGGGATCGTGTCGAAGTACGCCCGGAGGTCTGCATCGACTATCCAGCTGACCTTGCGCCGTTTTATCCCGAAGGCCAGGGCATCGAGCGCATCGTGCGCCCCCCGCCCCGGTCGGAACCCGTAGCTGAAGCCAAGAAACACCACCTCGTAGATCGGTGTCAGGATCACATCCACAACCGCCTTCTGGACGACCTTGTCCTCCAGCGCCGCGATCCCGAGCGGTCGTGTCCCCCCGTCCGGCTTGGGTATCTCTACCCGCCGAACCGGCGGCGCCCGGTACGCTCCCCCTCTGTGCAGGCGCCGGTGCAGGTCGAGCAGGCGCTCATCCAGACCCTCGCCGTACATGTCCCACGTAACGCCGTCGACACCGGCTGCTGCGTCCTTCTTCAATGCGAAGTAGGCCGCACCGAGCGCGTCCGGCGTAATGTGGTGGAAGAGCGCAGTGAGACGTTCCTTCGGGTTTCTCTCTGCAGCTTTCCGTATCCGGGCCGCCGCCTGTGGCACGCTTACCCGACACTGTGTTCGGCGCGTGCTTTGGCAATCCGGATTCCCCTTGGTTGAGGCCCTTTCCTCCGGCGACTCCGCAGAAGCTCGCGCTCCCTTGTTCGCCGCCCTCACAGGTCGTACGGCCTCATCCGACTTCTTCAAACCGTTCATCATAGGCTTCGGTTTTCTCCATTCCCTACGCGGCCCCTTTACGACAACCGGGGCAGTTTGAAGACCTCCCAGGGTCCCAACAGAAGGCGTGCGAACGTGCATGGGTTCTCTGACACCGCGGGGCTCGCCGACATCTCACCAAAACGACGCCTGCGATATTGCCTTCGACCGATCTGAAAGCCTCGGCACCCCGGACCATCGCTTTTACGGTGCTCAATAGCCCTGCCCATCCATGCCGCTACCGACGCTTCGCCTGCCCCCTCACGGGAGCCAACGCACGGCTCGCGGAGAAACGTGGTTCGGTTACTCCTTCGTTCCGGGGGACTTGCACCCCCTACCTTCTGCCAGTTCGCCTGGCGCACCAGATCCGGACGTGGTCGTTGAACCATCCGGCTCCTACCTCGGGTGCTTGACGGCAAACCGCTGGTCCGGCCATGGGTGGCGGATGGAGGCGCGTGGCCACAGGATTTCGGTCATGCGCTCCAGTCGCTTCCAACTAAATCGGGCTCGCTGGGACCGGCGGCGTAGCGCCCGCATCCACCGGCGTTGCAGCCTGCGGAGGAACGCACGGATGAACCGGCCTGACCCTGGGACGGCAAAGTAGTTGAGCCAGCCATTGCAGACTCGCCCCAGCCACCTACCAACTTCCCAGATGTCGTGGTGCCAGCGCTTGCGGAGCACCTCGTCGATGCGCGCCAGGGTCCTGTTGACCCGTTTGGCGACCGGTTTGCGACCAAGCCGAAAGCGTCCTCTCAGGGTCGTCGTGCAATAGTGCGTGAGGCCCAGAAAGTCGAAAGTCTCCGGCTTGCCCACCCCGCGCTGGCGCCGGTTCAAATCCGCGAACCGGCCAAACTCCACGAGGCGGGTCTTGTCCTGGTGGAGGCTGAGACCGAACCGGGCCAGCCTCTCCCGAACGTCGCGGAGGTACCGCTCCGCATCCCGCTTGTGTTGGAACCCGACAACGATATCGTCAGCGTAACGGACGATGATCGCTTCGCCATCCGGGACGTTCGGGCGCCATTTCTTGTGGAACCACAAGTCGAGCACGTAATGCAGGAACACGTTCGCCAAGACGGGGGAGACTATTGCCCCCTGCGGCGTGCCCATACCCGTATCTGCCCATGACCCACTCTCTATGACGCCGGCGTTCAGCCATTTCCAGATCAGACGGATGACCCGCCTGTCTCCGATGCGGTGCTCTAGGAACGTGATCAACCAATCCCGCGGGATCGTG
>CBDDBZ010000039.1:0-693457 GCA_965225945.1 Alphaproteobacteria bacterium
TGGGTGACGGCGAGCGCGGTCAGGACGACGAAGAACAGACGGTTGCCGCTCTCGCGCCGCGCCGCCGTGGTGTCGGCCCGCGCCACCGCCATCTTGTATTGCTCCAGCAGGTGCTGGGAGTAGTTCGAGCCGTATTCTTCCGGCGTCTTGTGGACGATCGGTTTTAGAGGCGCCGACGCGTCGCTCATGTTAGCCCCCGTCGTGGCACACGAACCTCGGGCCGGATATGACCGGGCGAATCGAGGTTCACCGCCGTGAGCATAGCCTTATCGCGACGCATGGAAAACAGTTAGAGTCGGTGCCGAACGCCGCGCCGATGCCGAGGGCTTCCGGCGCGGCGCCATGAGTTGGCGAGAGTGGAAGCGAGTAGCGTGCCCAGAATCATGAAAGATCCGGTCCAGCGTCATCCGACCCGGACGGAGCAGCTGGATATTCTGACGACCGTCATCCAGGATCTGGTGCCGCCCGGCGGACGGGTGCTGGAGCTCGGCATCGGCAAGGGCTACGTCGCCCATCTGTTGGTGGAGAAGCGGAGCGATTTCCGTCTGGTCGGGGTCGACAAATCGGACGACGCCTTGGCGGAGGCGGAGCGGAACCTCGCCGAGCGGGCTTCGGCACTGACGCTGGTGGCCGGCGATCTCGCCGAGTTCGACACGCTGGCGCTGCCGGAGGGTCCTTATGACGCGATCCTGGCCGCCCTGGTGTTTCACGATCTCGACGACGCGGCGAAGCGGCGCGTGATCGCCGGTGCCGCCGGGTTGCTGGCGCCGGCCGGCATCTTCCTGCTCTACGACCGGGTGCGGCTGACGGAGGCGGCGCTGTTCGAGGCGCAGCGGAGCTTGTGGCGACGGATCGAGCGGGTGCACGGCACCGCCATGCGAACCGCCGAGGACTTCGAGAGCTATCTCGCCGACCTCGGCACCGACAACCGGCCGGCGGCGCTCGCCGAATATGGTCCCTGGTTCGCCGAGGCGGGCCTGTCGATGGCCTGCCTGCATCTCCACGGCAACGTCGCGCTGCTGGCCGGAGCGCGCGCCCGGTGACAGCCGCGGTCGGTGCCAAGGGACGCGACGCCGAAACCATCGGCCTCGTCAGCACGGGCCATTTCCTCAGCCACTACTATCTGTTCGTGCTGCCGCCGCTGTTTCCGATCATGAAGGAAGCCCTTGGCGTCGGCTATACCGAGCTCGGCCTACTGATCACCGCCTTCTCCGTTGGCTCCGGCGTGACGCAGATTCCGGTCGGCTTCCTGGTCGACAGGATCGGCGCTCGAGTCATCCTGATCGGCGGCATCGCGTTGGAGGCGGCCGCCTTTCTCGTGCTCGGCCTCTCCGGCGTGTATTGGGTCATGCTGGTCTGCATGGCGGTGGCGGGCCTGGCCAACAGCGTCTATCACCCGGCCGACTACGCGATCCTCTCCGATACGGTGGCGGACGATCGCATGGGCCGGGCATTCTCTATCCACACCTTCTCCGGCTTTTCGGGGAACGCGGTGGCTCCGCTCGTCGCCGTCGCGCTCGCGCAGGCACTCGGCTGGCAGGCCGCGCCGATCGCCGCCGGCGTGCTGGGCTTCGCGGTCGCCCTCGCCATGCTGGCGCGCGGCGAGGCGCTCCGAGGGGGCGACATCGCGGCGAACCGCGCCGGACATGGCGCGCGCCAGGGCGGCGAGACGGGCGAGGGTCCCGGCGGCATGGCGCTCTTGCTGTCGCCGCCGATCCTGATGTGCTTTCTATTCTTCACCATGCTGTCGATGTCGTCGGGTGGTCTCAGCACCCTCGGCGTGTCGGCCCTGGTGACGCTCTACGAGATCGAACTCACGCCCGCCAACGTGGCGCTGACCGGATTCCTCGCCGCCAGTGCTGTCGGCATCCTCGCCGGCGGGGTGATCGCCGACCGTACCCGCCGGCACGAGCTGGTGGCGAGCGTGGGTTTTGCCTCGACGGCGGTGATCGTCTTCGTTATCGGCTCGTTTGTCCTGCCGACGCTGCTGATGATCGCGCTGTTCACGCTGGGCGGCCTGCTCTACGGCATGATCATGCCGTCACGCGACATGCTGGTGCGCGCGGTGACGCCGCCGGGCTCCATGGGCAAGGTGTTCGGTTTCGTCTCGACCGGCCTCAGCCTCGGCTCGGCGGTGACGCCGATCCTGTTCGGCTGGTTGTTGGATCACGGTGATGCGCGCTGGCTCTTCTGGGGCGCCTCGGGCTTCATGATTCTTGCCCTCGGCACGGTCTTGCTGGCCAAATCCACGCGGTAGTCCCCGGTTGAAAAGTCCTTCGCTTCGCCTCGGAGATAGATCGCCGGGGCGCTCGGTTTCAGAGGATGAATTTGGAAAGGTCGCTGTCGCGGGCGAGATCGCCGACGTGGGTCTCGACATAGGCGGCGTCGACCTCGACCCGCTGGCCGGGGCGGTCCGATGCTTCGAAGCTGATGTCTTCCAGCACCCGCTCCAGAATCGTGTGGAGCCGCCGGGCGCCGATGTTCTCGACGTTGGCGTTGACCTCCGCCGCCAGGCGCGCGAGCGCGTCGATCCCTTCCTCGGTGAACTCGAGATCGACCTCCTCGGCGCCCATTAATGCGACGTACTGGCGGGTGAGGCTCGCCTCCGGCTCCACCAGGATCCGCTTTAGGTCGTCCACGGTGAGCGCGGCGAGCTCCACGCGAATCGGCAACCGGCCTTGCAGTTCCGGCAATAGATCGGCGGGCTTGGTTTGGTGAAAGGCACCGGAGGCGATGAAGAGGATGTGATCGGTCTTGATCGGCCCGTGTTTGGTCGAGACGGTGGTGCCCTCGATGAGCGGCAGCAGGTCGCGCTGCACGCCCTCGCGGCTGACGTCGGCGCCCATGCGCTCGGAGCGCGCGGTGATCTTGTCGATCTCGTCGAGGAAGACGATTCCGTTCTCCTCCACCGCCTGCAGTGCCTCGCGGATCATCAACTCCTCGTCGATCAGCTTGTCGCTCTCCTCCGCCATCAAGATGTCGTAGGAATCGGCGACGCTCAGGCGCTTGCGCTTGGTCCGCCCGCCGAACGCCTTACCCAGCATGTCGTTGATGTTGATCATCCCCATCTGGGCCCCCGGCATGCCGGGAATGTCGAAGGTCGGAAGCCCGCCGCCGGTGTCCTCCAGCTCCAGCTCCACTTCCTTCTCGGCGAGGGAACCATCCCGCAGCCGCTGGCGAAAGGAATCGCGCGTGCCGGCGCCGGCGTTGCCGCCGACGAGTGCATCCAGCATCCGCTCCTCGGCGTTGAGTTCCGCCTTGGCCTGGACCTCGGACCGGCGGCGCTCGCGAACCATGGAAATCGCCACCTCGACGAGGTCGCGGATGATCTGCTCGACATCGCGGCCGACATAGCCGACCTCGGTAAACTTGGTCGCTTCCACCTTGACGAAGGGGGCGCCGGCGAGCCGCGCCAGGCGGCGCGAGATCTCGGTCTTGCCGACGCCCGTCGGGCCGATCATCAAGATGTTCTTGGGCAGCACCTCATCGCGCAGGTCGTCGTCGAGCTGCATGCGTCGCCAGCGGTTGCGCAGCGCGATGGCGACGGCACGCTTGGCGTCGGCCTGACCGACGATGAAGCGGTCGAGCTCGGAGACGATTTCACGCGGGGAAAAGTCGGTCATCCCTCGATGGTCTCGATAGTCAGGTTGTCATTGGTGTAGATGCAGATCTCGGCGGCGATCGCCATCGCGCGCCGCGCGATGCTCTCGGCGTCATGATCCTCCCGGTCGAACAGCGCGCGGGCGGCGGCCAGCGCGAAGGCGCCGCCGGAGCCGATACCGATCAAGCCGTCCTCCGGCTCCAGCACGTCCCCGGTGCCGGTCAACATCAGGCTGGTCGTGGCGTCGGCCACCGCCATCATCGCCTCGAGGCGGCGGAGGTAACGGTCGGTGCGCCAATCCTTGGCGAGCTCGACCGCCGCCCGGGTGAGGTTGCCGGGATGCTGATCGAGTTTGGCCTCCAGGCGCTCGAAGAGAGTGAAGGCGTCCGCCGTGGCGCCGGCGAAACCGGCGATCACCTTGCCTTCGCCCAAGCGTCGAACCTTGCGGGCGTTGGATTTTATGACCGTCTGCCCGAAGCTCACCTGGCCGTCGCCGGCGACCACCACGCGGTCGTCTTTGCGGACGCTCAGGATTGTCGTGCCGTGGAAAAGGGGCGAGGAATCACTCACGCGGTCGTCCCATCGTCGGTTGCGCGCAACTCGGCGGAAAGGCGCCGGGCCGGGGGGCCGACGCCCCCCACGATGTAGGCGAAAGCGCCGCTGGGTCAAGTCGGTGGGTGCGCCTTGCGCCGGTGGAGGTTTCGCGAAACTGTCGCCCTCGGCGGCGATCGTGCCGTGCCGAGGGGAGTGAGTGGAGATGAACGGCTTCGGGATGCGACGTCGACTCGTGGCGGAAGGCTTGGGCACGGCGCTCCTTCTGGCGACCGTGGTCGGCTCCGGTATCATGGGGGAGCGGCTGGCCGACGGCAACGTGGCGCTGGCGCTGCTCTGCAACGGAATCGCCACCGGTGCGATCCTGATGGTGCTGATCCTGATCTTCGGCCCGATCTCGGGCGGCCATTTCAATCCCGCCGTGACCCTCGCCTTCACCGTCCGGCGCGAACTCTCGGCCGGTGACGCCGTCGCCTACGTGCTCGCCCAAATCGCCGGCGGAATCGTCGGCGTCGTCGTCGCCCATGTGATGTTCGAGGCCCCTGTCCTCGCCGCGTCCCTCAACGTGCGGACGGGACCGGCGCAATGGGCGAGTGAATTCGTCGCCACCTTCGGCCTGCTGGCGACGATTCTCGGCTGCCTGCGCTTCCGCCCCGACGCGGTGCCCTATGCCGTCGGCCTCTTCATTACCGCGGGCTACTGGTTCACCGCCTCCACCTCCTTCGCCAATCCGGCGGTAACGGTGGCGCGTACGCTGACCGACAGCTTTTCCGGCATCCGGCCGATCGACGCGCCCGGCTTCATCGCCGCCCAGCTCGTCGCCGCCCTCGTCGTCGTCCCGCTCTTTCGCTGGCTTCATGCCGAGGCGGCGGCGGATCAGTCAAAATAGACCACGGCACCCGTGTGGATCGAGGCCCGGCAGGCGGACCTGAGCGCCACCAGGCAATGGGCGGCGTCGGCATGGGCGCGCCAGGTCGGCGGATGATCCGCCTCCTCCGCGTCCTCGGGCGTCCAAGCTTGCCTATCCGGTTATCACCCACACCCACTATATGTAGTGTGTCTCCTTGGACTGCAGGCAAGGGCCGGCGCAGGCGCATTGAGGAGGCGATCCGGCTAATTCTTGATTGTTCTGAAAACCGAACCGGAGTTTAATTCACGTCACGTACTTAACATCGGGGGACGGAACGGTGGCGACCAAGGGAAAAACGAAGAAACCCACGGCCAGACGGGAAGCTGCTGATGAAACGACATCGTCTGAGCGATTGACGGCACTAGTCGAAGAAAGCGACGCGCTGGCACGAATCGTTGCGAAGAACCCGTCCGCGCCTGTTAGTCTCCTGCGCGTTTTGAGTCGCAGCGAAGACGAAGCGACACGCAAGAACGTGATCCTCAATCCGTTTACTTCATATGACGTATTGAGCGAACTTGAAAACCAGTTCACAGAGCTATTTGTGAATAATCCGGCACTCGAATCCTACAATTCAATGAAGCTCTGATTTCCTGGAATATTCCATCGGTGTCGTTCACCTCCGATTTCAGATAAATTTCAATGAAGTGACGGTCCTTTATGCAACGTGGCGTTTTGCCAAATCCGACTCAATGATTAGGATTTCCACCACGCTAAAGTGTCGCCTAAAAGGCGCTACAATGCCGTCCGAGTCCCTGCTCGGCATCGCCGGAGATATCTCCGCTTCGACCTGCACCGAGCTTTACTCAGGAAAATGGGTGCACACTACATATAGTGGGTGTGGGTGATAACCGGATAGGCAAGCGTCCAAGATTGCTCGAGGTCGGCGTATTCGTAGTCGACCGGCAGCTCCAAGCGTTCGGCCAGGCGCCGGCATTCGTCGAGCAGGCGTTGCGCCGAGCCGACGATGTTGCCCGGCACCTCCAGCTCGTCATCGGCGATGATCACGTTCTTGAAGTCGCGCGGCAGATAGAATCCGGCGGAATCGCCGTGGAACATGAGATGCTGGTAGACCGGCGGACGGCGCCAGACGAAGGAGCTCACGAAGCCGAAGATGCCCGGCGCGATCGGCGCCCCGCCCCGGTCGTAATAGAGGTCGACGACCCCGTCCTCGTCCTCGTCCGCTTCGCCCGCCTCCGGCGACGAGGCCGGCAAGCCGGCGCTCAGGGCGTCGTGCGCGGCGATCTGGCGCAACAGATGGAGGTGGGAATGGTCCGCCAGCTCGAGCTGGATGATCGCCTCCTCCGCCAGTTCCTCCGGCTCGTGATGCGGCGCCTGGCCGGAACGCTTGGAGCTGCCGGTCGACTACGAATACGCCGACCTCGAGCAATCTTGGACGCCCGAGGACGCGGAGGAGGCGGATCATCCGCCGACCTGGCGCGCCCATGCCGACGCCGCCCATTGCCTGGTGGCGCTCAGGTCCGCCTGCCGGGCCTCGATCCACACGGGTGCCGTGGTCTATTTTGACTGATCCGCCGCCGCCTCGGCATGAAGCCAGCGAAAGAGCGGGACGACGACGAGGGCGGCGACGAGCTGGGCGGCGATGAAGCCGGGCGCGTCGATCGGCCGGATGCCGGAAAAGCTGTCGGTCAGCGTACGCGCCACCGTTACCGCCGGATTGGCGAAGGAGGTGGAGGCGGTGAACCAGTAGCCCGCGGTAATGAAGAGGCCGACGGCATAGGGCACCGCGTCGGGGCGGAAGCGCAGGCAGCCGAGAATCGTCGCCAGCAGGCCGAAGGTGGCGACGAATTCACTCGCCCATTGCGCCGGTCCCGTCCGCACGTTGAGGGACGCGGCGAGGACAGGGGCCTCGAACATCACATGGGCGACGACGACGCCGACGATTCCGCCGGCGATTTGGGCGAGCACGTAGGCGACGGCGTCACCGGCCGAGAGTTCGCGCCGGACGGTGAAGGCGAGGGTCACGGCGGGATTGAAATGGCCGCCCGAGATCGGGCCGAAGATCAGGATCAGCACCATCAGGATCGCACCGGTGGCGATTCCGTTGCAGAGCAGCGCCAGCGCCACGTTGCCGTCGGCCAGCCGCTCCCCCATGATACCGGAGCCGACCACGGTCGCCAGAAGGAGCGCCGTGCCCAAGCCTTCCGCCACGAGTCGACGTCGCATCCCGAAGCCGTTCATCTCCACTCACTCCCCTCGGCACGGCACGATCGCCGCCGAGGGCGACAGTTTCGCGAAACCTCCACCGGCGCAAGGCGCACCCACCGACTTGACCCAGCGGCGCTTTCGCCTACATCGTGGGGGGCGTCGGCCCCCCGGCCCGGCGCCTTTCCGCCGAGTTGCGCGCAACCGACGATGGGACGACCGCGTGAGTGATTCCTCGCCCCTTTTCCACGGCACGACAATCCTGAGCGTCCGCAAAGACGACCGCGTGGTGGTCGCCGGCGACGGCCAGGTGAGCTTCGGGCAGACGGTCATAAAATCCAACGCCCGCAAGGTTCGACGCTTGGGCGAAGGCAAGGTGATCGCCGGTTTCGCCGGCGCCACGGCGGACGCCTTCACTCTCTTCGAGCGCCTGGAGGCCAAACTCGATCAGCATCCCGGCAACCTCACCCGGGCGGCGGTCGAGCTCGCCAAGGATTGGCGCACCGACCGTTACCTCCGCCGCCTCGAGGCGATGATGGCGGTGGCCGACGCCACGACCAGCCTGATGTTGACCGGCACCGGGGACGTGCTGGAGCCGGAGGACGGCTTGATCGGTATCGGCTCCGGCGGCGCCTTCGCGCTGGCCGCCGCCCGCGCGCTGTTCGACCGGGAGGATCATGACGCCGAGAGCATCGCGCGGCGCGCGATGGCGATCGCCGCCGAGATCTGCATCTACACCAATGACAACCTGACTATCGAGACCATCGAGGGATGACCGACTTTTCCCCGCGTGAAATCGTCTCCGAGCTCGACCGCTTCATCGTCGGTCAGGCCGACGCCAAGCGTGCCGTCGCCATCGCGCTGCGCAACCGCTGGCGACGCATGCAGCTCGACGACGACCTGCGCGATGAGGTGCTGCCCAAGAACATCTTGATGATCGGCCCGACGGGCGTCGGCAAGACCGAGATCTCGCGCCGCCTGGCGCGGCTCGCCGGCGCCCCCTTCGTCAAGGTGGAAGCGACCAAGTTTACCGAGGTCGGCTATGTCGGCCGCGATGTCGAGCAGATCATCCGCGACCTCGTCGAGGTGGCGATTTCCATGGTTCGCGAGCGCCGCCGGTCCGAGGTCCAGGCCAAGGCGGAACTCAACGCCGAGGAGCGGATGCTGGATGCACTCGTCGGCGGCAACGCCGGCGCCGGCACGCGCGATTCCTTTCGCCAGCGGCTGCGGGATGGTTCCCTCGCCGAGAAGGAAGTGGAGCTGGAGCTGGAGGACACCGGCGGCGGGCTTCCGACCTTCGACATTCCCGGCATGCCGGGGGCCCAGATGGGGATGATCAACATCAACGACATGCTGGGTAAGGCGTTCGGCGGGCGGACCAAGCGCAAGCGCCTGAGCGTCGCCGATTCCTACGACATCTTGATGGCGGAGGAGAGCGACAAGCTGATCGACGAGGAGTTGATGATCCGCGAGGCACTGCAGGCGGTGGAGGAGAACGGAATCGTCTTCCTCGACGAGATCGACAAGATCACCGCGCGCTCCGAGCGCATGGGCGCCGACGTCAGCCGCGAGGGCGTGCAGCGCGACCTGCTGCCGCTCATCGAGGGCACCACCGTCTCGACCAAACACGGGCCGATCAAGACCGATCACATCCTCTTCATCGCCTCCGGTGCCTTTCACCAAACCAAGCCCGCCGATCTGTTGCCGGAACTGCAAGGCCGGTTGCCGATTCGCGTGGAGCTCGCCGCGCTCACCGTGGACGACCTAAAGCGGATCCTGGTGGAGCCGGAGGCGAGCCTCACCCGCCAGTACGTCGCATTAATGGGCGCCGAGGAGGTCGATCTCGAGTTCACCGAGGAAGGGATCGACGCGCTCGCGCGCCTGGCGGCGGAGGTCAACGCCAACGTCGAGAACATCGGCGCCCGGCGGCTCCACACGATTCTGGAGCGGGTGCTGGAAGACATCAGCTTCGAAGCATCGGACCGCCCCGGCCAGCGGGTCGAGGTCGACGCCGCCTATGTCGAGACCCACGTCGGCGATCTCGCCCGCGACAGCGACCTTTCCAAATTCATCCTCTGAAACCGAGCGCCCCGGCGATCTATCTCCGAGGCGAAGCGAAGGACTTTTCAACCGGGGACTACCGCGTGGATTTGGCCAGCAAGACCGTGCAGAGGGCAAGAATCATGAAGCCCGAGGCGCCCCAGAAGAGCCAGCGCGCATCACCGTGATCCAACAACCAGCCGAACAGGATCGGCGTCACCGCCGAGCCGAGGCTGAGGCCGGTCGAGACGAAACCGAACACCTTGCCCATGGAGCCCGGCGGCGTCACCGCGCGCACCAGCATGTCGCGTGACGGCATGATCATGCCGTAGAGCAGGCCGCCCAGCGTGAACAGCGCGATCATCAGCAGCGTCGGCAGGACAAACGAGCCGATAACGAAGACGATCACCGCCGTCGAGGCAAAACCCACGCTCGCCACCAGCTCGTGCCGGCGGGTACGGTCGGCGATCACCCCGCCGGCGAGGATGCCGACAGCACTGGCGGCGAGGAATCCGGTCAGCGCCACGTTGGCGGGCGTGAGTTCGATCTCGTAGAGCGTCACCAGGGCCGACACGCCGAGGGTGCTGAGACCACCCGACGACATCGACAGCATGGTGAAGAATAGAAAGCACATCAGGATCGGCGGCGACAGCAAGAGCGCCATGCCGCCGGGACCCTCGCCCGTCTCGCCGCCCTGGCGCGCGCCATGTCCGGCGCGGTTCGCCGCGATGTCGCCCCCTCGGAGCGCCTCGCCGCGCGCCAGCATGGCGAGGGCGACCGCGAAGCCCAGCACGCCGGCGGCGATCGGCGCGGCCTGCCAGCCGAGTGCCTGCGCGAGCGCGACGGCGACGAGCGGAGCCACCGCGTTCCCCGAAAAGCCGGAGAAGGTGTGGATAGAGAATGCCCGGCCCATGCGATCGTCCGCCACCGTATCGGAGAGGATCGCGTAGTCGGCCGGGTGATAGACGCTGTTGGCCAGGCCCGCCACCGCCATGCAGACCAGCATGACCCAATACACGCCGGAGAGGCCGAGCACGAGAAAGGCGGCCGCCTCCAACGCGATGCCGCCGATCAGGATGACTCGAGCGCCGATCCTGTCGACCAGGAAGCCGACCGGAATCTGCGTCACGCCGGAGCCAACGGAGAAGGCGGTGATCAGTAGGCCGAGCTCGGTATAGCCGACGCCAAGGGCTTCCTTCATGATCGGAAACAGCGGCGGCAGCACGAACAGATAGTAGTGGCTGAGGAAATGGCCCGTGCTGACGAGGCCGATGGTTTCGGCGTCGCGTCCCTTGGCACCGACCGCGGCTGTCACCGGGCGCGCGCTCCGGCCAGCAGCGCGACGTTGCCGTGGAGATGCAGGCAGGCCATCGACAGGCCCGCCTCGGCGAACCAGGGACCATATTCGGCGAGCGCCGCCGGCCGGTTGTCGGTGCCGAGGTCGGCGAGATAGCTCTCGAAGTCCTCGGCGGTTCGCATGGCGGTGCCGTGCACCCGCTCGATCCGTCGCCACAAGCTCCGCTGCGCCTCGAACAGCGCCGCCTCCGTCAGCCGCACCCGGTCGTAGAGCAGGAAGATGCCGGCCGGCGCCAGCAACCCGGCGGCACCGGCGATCACGCGCCGCTTCGCCGCGTCGTCGAGATCGTGAAACACCAGGGCGGCCAGGATCGCGTCATAAGGACCCTCCGGCAGCGCCAGCGTGTCGAACTCGGCGAGATCGCCGGCCACCAGCGTCAGCGCCGAAGCCCGCTCGGCGAGGTTCCGCTCCGCCTCCACCAAGGCGTCGTCCGATTTGTCGACCCCGACCAGACGGAAATCGCTCCGCTTCTCCACCAACAGATGGGCGACGTAGCCCTTGCCGATGCCGAGCTCCAGCACCCGTCCGCCGGGCGGCACCAGATCCTGGATGACGGTCGTCAGAATATCCAGCTGCTCCGTCCGGGTCGGATGACGCTGGACCGGATCTTTCATGATTCTGGGCACGCTACTCGCTTCCACTCTCGCCAACTCATGGCGCCGCGCCGGAAGCCCTCGGCATCGGCGCGGCGTTCGGCACCGACTCTAACTGTTTTCCATGCGTCGCGATAAGGCTATGCTCACGGCGGTGAACCTCGATTCGCCCGGTCATATCCGGCCCGAGGTTCGTGTGCCACGACGGGGGCTAACATGAGCGACGCGTCGGCGCCTCTAAAACCGATCGTCCACAAGACGCCGGAAGAATACGGCTCGAACTACTCCCAGCACCTGCTGGAGCAATACAAGATGGCGGTGGCGCGGGCCGACACCACGGCGGCGCGGCGCGAGAGCGGCAACCGTCTGTTCTTCGTCGTCCTGACCGCGCTCGCCGTCACCCACTCGATCGGCGTCGGCGCGCAGTTGAGCACGCTGGTACCGCTGCTCGGCTCCTACATTTGCGTCGGCTGGTTGGTTTTCGTCTGGAGCCGCTCGAAGATGAACTTCTCGACCTTCGCCGTGATCCGGGAAATCGAGCAGAAGCTCCCCGCCCGCCTGTTCGAGGGCGAGCGGGAGCGGCGATTGGCCGAACAGGGCCAGACGGCGCAGCTCATGGCGGTGAGCTGGTTCGAGCTGATGATGCCGATCCTCTTCGCGCTGCTGTTCATGCTGCTGCTGCTCTGGAATCTCTTGGCCCCCGACTCTAGGGCATGATCGGCTCACGCTGAAACGCCTGGCCACCCGCTCCCCCGCCCCACCATCCCGTGGGGGTTGAGCGGGGGAGCGGGTGGTGGCGCCGGCTCGGACGATGCCATGGCACGCCGCGCGAGTCCGTCCTCCCTCGGCCGGCCCTTTGGTTCGCCGCGCCGACTTGCTAAACTCGCTCCCGCACGAATGCGCGCCGTTCGGCGCGGACCGGCGAGGGAAGCGAGGGAGAGCTCCGATGACCACGGCAACGGCAACGGCAAGGGCAACGGCAACGGCAACGGCCAAGCGCCGCGGCAACCTGAAACTGCCGCCGAAACAGCTCGAGGATCTCTACGTCACCATGCGCCGCATTCGCGGCTTCGACGAAAAGGTGGCGGAGCTGTTCAAGGCCGGCGAGATCAAGGGCACCGCCCACAGCTATGTCGGCGAGGAGGCGATCGCGGCCGCCGTCGGCGCCGTCCTCAACGACGACGACTACATGGCGAGCAACCATCGAGGCCATGGTCACTGCATCGCCAAGGGCGCGCAGATGGACAAGATGATGGCCGAGCTGATGGGCCGCGACACCGGCTATTGCCGGGGCCTCGGCGGCTCGATGCACATCGCCGACATGGAGCTCAACATCCTGGGCGCCAACGGAATCGTGGGCGCGGCGATGCCGCTCTCGACCGGCGCCGCGCTCGCCTCCAAGCTCGAGGGCAAGGGTCAGGTGGTGGTCGCCTTCTTCGGCGACGGTGCCTCCAATCAGGGCATCTTCCACGAGTCGATGAATCTCGCCTCGATCTGGAAGCTGCCGATGATCTTCATCTGCGAGAACAACCAGTATGCGCTGTCGACCTCCTATCGCCAGACCACGTCGGTGGATCAGGTGGCCCTCCGGGCCGGCGCCTACTCCATGACCGGGATTACCATCGACGGGAACGACGTGGTCGAGGTCTACCACGTGGTCTCCGAAGCGGTGGAACGCGCCCGCGCCGGCGAGGGCCCGACGCTGATCGAGGCGATGACCTATCGCTGGGGCCAGCACTCGATGCGGGCCAATCTGCGCGATCCGCGCCCGGAGGCCGAGTTCGAGGCCTGGATGGCGCGCGATCCGCTCAAACTCACCGAGCAGGACCTGGTGAAGAGCAAGGCGGCAAGCAAGAAGCGGATCAACGAGATCGGCCGGCAGGCGGACCAGGAGCTCGACACGGCGATCGAGTTCGGCCGCCAGAGCCCGGAATCGATGATCGAGGTGATGAACGCGGCGGTCTACGCGCCGCACGTCGCCTTTCAGGAGCCGGGCCCCAAATCGGCGCGCGAGTTGAGCTTCACCGAGGCCTTGAACGAAGCCTTGCATCAGGAGATGGCGCGCGACGATCGGGTCCTGCTGATGGGCGAGGACATCGGCGCCACGGGCGGCATCTTCGGCGTCTCTAAAGGCCTGATGGAGGCTTTCGGCGCGGACCGGGTGCGCGACACGCCGATCTCGGAGGCGACCTTCGTCGGCTGCGGCGTCGGCGCCGCGATCGCCGGCCTGCGCCCGGTGGTGGAGCTCCAGATCTTCGACTTCGTGGCGCTGACCATGGACATGCTGGTCAACCAGGCGGCCAAGTTCCGTTTCATGCTGGGCGGCAAGGACACGGTGCCGCTGGTAGTGCGCGGGCCGCAAGGTGGCGGCATTCGCATGGCGGCGCAGCACAGCCAGAGCCTCGAGGCCTGGTTCACCCACGTGCCGGGCCTGGTCGTGCTGGCGCCCTCGACGCCTTACGACGCCAAGGGCCTGCTGGTCGCGGCGATCCGCGACGACAATCCGGTGATCTTCCTCGAAACCAAGATGCTCTACATGACCAGCAACGGTCCGGTGCCGGAGGAGCTCTATGCGATCCCGATCGGCAAGGCCGAAGTCAAGCGGGAAGGCACCGACGTCACCGTGGTCGCGACCATGGCGATGGTGCCCCGCGTGCTCTCCGTCGCCCAGCAGTTGGAGCGCGAGGCCGGAATCAGCGTCGAGGTGGTGGACCCCAGGACTCTGCGCCCGCTCGACGAGGAAACGATTCTCGGCTCGGTGCGCAAGACCAACCGCCTGGTGATCGCCCACGAGGCCTGCCAGAAGGGCGGCTTCGGAGCCGAGGTCGCGGCCATGGTGGTGGAAAAGGCCTTCGACGACCTCGACGCGCCGATCGTGCGCTGCGGCGCGCTCGACGTGCCGATTCCCTACAACGACGAGCTGGAGCGGGCGGTGATCCCGAGCCAGGAGCGGATCGCCGAGGCGATCAGAAGCGTCTTTTAGCGCCAGGATTGGTTCCATGAGTGGGATCGAGATCCGCCCGTCGGGCGGTGGCCTCGATGCCGTTCAACCGCCGCCGATCAGGGCCTCCGCGGTGGTCAAATCCTCGGGCCGGTTGGCGTTGAAGAAGGGGTCGTGGGGCGCCGTCTCCCAGGCGACCTCGGCGATGCCGTGGCGCGCGGTCCAGAGGTCGATTTTGCGCAGGCCCTCCTCGCCCAGCGCCCGGCCCAGGTCGGCGGCCATATCGAGCCGCCAGAGGCCGATCACCGGATGGCTCCGCCCGCCCGAGGCGGCGCAGGCGAGCGGCAGGTCGCGGGCCTCGGCCGCCGCCTTCAAGCGCGCCACCAGATCCCTCGGCAGGAACGGCGCGTCGGTCGGGAAGCTGGCGAGCCAGCGCGCCGCCGGCACAGTTCGCCCAGCCCAGTGCATCGCCGTCAGGATGCCGGCGAGTGGGCCCTGAAAGCCGTCGATCTCGTCGGCCGCGACCTCCAGCCCGAATTCGGCGAAGCGGGCGGGATCGGCGTTGGCGTTCAGCAGCAGGCGGGAGACCTGGGGCGCCGCCCGCTCGATCACGTGGGCCAGCAGCGGCCGCCCGGCCAGCGCACGCAGGCATTTGTCGCCGCCCCCCATGCGGCGCGCCCGGCCGCCGGCCAACAGCACGCCGGCGACGTCCGCCGCCGCCTCAGGCGGCGTCATCGGCCCGAGCGGCCTTTCGCCCGTGGCGCTTCGATTCCGCCGGCACCGCCGCCGGATCGACGTCGTAGACCAGCCGCTCAGGCCCCGCGAGGCAGAGGAAGCGCCGGCCCCGGGCGCGGCCGATCAGCGTCAGGTTGGCCTGGCGGGCCAGTTCCACCCCCCAGGCGGTGAAGCCCGAGCGCGAGATCACGATCGGGATTCCCATTCGCACGCACTTGATCACCATCTCCGAGGTGAGCCGCCCCGTGGTGTAGAAGATCTTGCCTTCCGGCCCCTCACGCTCCAGGAACATCCAGCCGGCGATCTTGTCGATTGCGTTGTGGCGGCCGACGTCCTCCATGTAGACCAACGGCCGATCGGCTTCGCAAAGGACGCAGCCGTGGATCGCGCCGGCGGCGAGATAGAGGCTCGGCTGGGTGTTGATCTTGCGGGTCAGGCCATAGAGCCAGGAAGTGCGAAGGATCGCGTCCTCCGGCAGTCGCACGCTCCCGAAGCTCTCCATCACGTCGCCGAAGACGGTGCCCTGGGCACAGCCGGAGGTGAGCGTCTTCTTCGCGAGCTTTTCCTCGAAATCGGTCTCGTGGCCCGTGCGAACGACGACCACGTCCAGTTCCTCGTCGAAATCGATAGCCGTGATCTCGTCGCCGGGCCGGAGCATGTTCTGGTTCAAGAGGTAGCCGACGGCGAGATAGTCCGGGTGGTCGCCGACCGTCATCATGGTGACGATCTCAGCGCTATTGAGGAACAGTGTCAGCGGTCGCTCGACCACGACCCGGGTCTCGGTGGTGGCGCCGGTATGGTCGACTCCGACCACCCGCTCGGTCAGGCGGCCATCCTCGGGATCGGGCTTGAGGGCGAATTCCTCCATCGCTCGACTATGCGCCAACCGTAAGGCCGGCGCCAGCCGCCGAGGTTCAGGCGAGGCTGTACTGGAAGGCGTAGCCGACGATGACCGAGCCGGCGAAGGCGACGCCCAGGTACCAGAGGAAGACCGGCCAGCGCACCAGGGCATGGACCGCGATCGCGGCGGGGATCGAGGAGACCGCGCCCGCCGTCATGAAGGCGAGCGCCGCCCCCGGCGCCATGCCGAGGTCCATCAGCCCATCGACCAGCGGTATGGCGGCATAGCCGTTCAGATAGGCCGGCATGCCGACCAGCGCCGCCAGCGGCACGTTCAGCGCGCTCTCGCCGCCGATCAGGTTCGCCACCAGATCCGCCGGCAGCCAGCGCAACATCAGGCTCTCCAGCGCGAAAGCGAGGATCAGCCACTTGGAGAGGAAGGCGAGGGTCGAAAGCGCTTCCCGGGCGAACACCCGGCGCCGCTCCGGATCCCGGTAGAAGCGCCACTCGACGTTCGCCTGGGCCAGCTTGGGCGCGCCGCCGCACCCGCCACCGACGTCCCCCCCGACGCCAGGTTTCAAAGCGTCGGCGAAGCCGCCCCGGGCGATCACCGCCCAGGTGGCGAAACCACCCAGCAGGCCGAGGGCAATCGCCGCGAATGTCTTGACCGTGGCGAAGAGGAAGCCGAGCGGCCCGGCGGTCAGGAAGTACATCTCCGGGTCCATGATCGGCGAGGCCAGCCAGAAGGCCATCACCGCCGGCAGCGGCACCCCCATCGCCAGTAGCGCCGCGATCAGCGGAATGACGCCGCAGGAGCAGAACGGCGAGAGCGCGCCGAAGATCGCCGCGACCACGATCGCCTTGCCGCCGTGGCCGGAGAAGGCGCGGGCGATCAGGCCGTCGGCGCCGCTCGCCTTGGTGCCGGCGGCCGTGGCGATGGCGAGCGCCAGGAACGGCGCGATCGACAGCAGGGCCTCGAGCACGAAGGCGAGCGCTTCCAGCGTCACGCCGGGCGCCAGCGCGAGGCCGGCCGGCAGGGCGAGGCCGAGCGACAGCCAGACCCGGTCCACCCGGCCAGCGCCCTGGGCGAAACGGGTCATCGTCGCCGTCAAGCTCGTCATTGTCCCATGCTCCCGGAATTATCGAAATTTCCAGCCATGCGCGATTCCCACCGCATCGCCTCGTCGCCTATGCCTTGGCGTGTAGGTGTTCCGCGATCCGCGCCCGCTGCTCGGGCCCGGCGCAGCATTCCCGGGTGAGGAAGGCCAGCATCGATTCCATGCCCTCGAAATCGGTCGTGCAGATCAGCCGCCGCCCTTCGCGCCGCTGGTGAATGAGCTCGACCCAAATGAGCCGCGAGAGATGGTGCGTCAGGGTCGAGGCCGGGATTCCCAGCTCGCGCTGCAACGCGCCGACCGCCATGCCGTCCGGCCCCGCCTTGACCAACAGACGGTAGATCGACAGCCGGGTCTCGTTGCCCAAGGCTTCCAGACAGGCGGCGACGGTCTGCAGTTCGTCGAGTTCGTCCATGGCGGCAATATGGCCGCGCGGCGACACCATTGCAACGATATTTCTGGAAATATCGAAATATATTCGATTCGAGGGCCCATGGCGCTCCTCGACGCCGCGAGAGGGCATCATGGCGAGCGAGGATAAAGGGACGCTATACTTATCTTCCAAGGATAAGTATAGCGTCCCTTTATCCTCGCGGAGCGCCGCCCTGGATCGCCACGGTGCTTCGCGCTTCGCGACGACGAGGTTTTGGTCCGCGCCAAACCTTGCGACGATGTCGAAGTGTCAGCCTTTCCATGCGATCGGACGATGCACCAATTCGCCGCTTGACCGAGGCCGGAAGGCCGTGATCCCCTCCGCCCGCCCTCGCCCGGAGTCCCGCGATGACCGAAGATGTTTCCGCGTTGCTCGCCCGTCTCGCGCGTCTCGCCGAATTGGCCGGTGCCGCGATCATGGAGGTCTATGCCCGCGACTTCGACGTCCGGGCGAAGGCCGACGCCTCGCCGGTGACCGAAGCGGACGAGCGGGCGGAGGTCATCATCGTCGCGGGCCTGAAGGAACTGACGCCCGACATCCCCGTGGTGGCGGAGGAGATGGTCGCGGCCGGTCGGGCGCCGAGGATCGAGGACGGCCCCTTCTGGCTGGTCGACCCGTTGGACGGCACCCGCGAGTTCGTCGGCCGCAACGGCGAATTCACGGTCAACATCGCGCTGATTCGCGATTCCCAACCGGTGCTGGGCGTCGTCACCGCGCCGGCGGCCGAGCTGGGCTTCGCCGGCGCGCTCGGCCGGGGTGCGTGGCGCTGGCGCGGCGGCGGCGCGCGCGAGGCCATCGCCTGCCGCGCGCCCGGCGAAGGCGGCGCGGTGGTCGTCGCCAGCCGATCCCACATGACGACGGAAACCGAGGCCTGGCTCGCGGGTGTCCGGATCGAGAGCCTGACGAGGGCCGGAAGCTCCCTCAAGTTCTGCCGCTTGGCGGAGGGCACCGCCGACCTCTATCCCCGGCTGGGCCGTACCATGGAATGGGACACGGCGGCCGGCCACGCGGTGCTGATCGCCGCCGGCGGCCGGGTCGAAACGCTGGACGGCGCGCCGCTTCGCTACGGCAAGCCCGGGCACGAGAATCCGCACTTCATCGCCCGGGGCCTGGAGCGGGGCGGCCGGGACTCATGAGCACTGGTGCTACTTGGCGGCGAAGACGATGGTCTCGCCCCGTTCGCCGGCCCTGAGCCGGGCCAAGTGGAAGACAATCAGGGGATCGTCGGGATGCGCCGCGGCCGCCGCCTCGAAAGCGGCGAGCGCCCCCGGGTCCTCCGCCTTTATCAGCTCGTAGGCCGCCATGTAGTCCCGGACGTGGGCCCGGGTCATCGCCTCGCCGGTCATGGGTTCATAAGCCTTGATCGCGACCGACTTGCCGACCAGCACCAGGTTGCCGGCAGGGCGGCCGATGAAACCGATCGCCGCTTCCGCCGCGCTGGCGCTGACGCAGATGTTGGTGCCGAGTTGCCGGTTGACGCTTTCGAGGCGGGCCGTGGTGTTTACCGCGTCACCCAGCGCGCGATAGTCGAAGATCGAGGCGCCGCCGACGTTGCCGACGATCACCGGGCCGGTGTTGACGCCGATCCGCGTCCGCCCGACCATGACACCTTGCTCCTGGCTGGCGCCGCGCGAAATCGCGGGCGAAGGCGTCCATGGCGAGCGCGCAGTCGACCGCGCGGCGGCCATGGTCGGCTTGCGGCACCGGGGCCGAGAACATCACCGCCACGGCATCGCCGATGATCCGGTCGATCGTGCCCTCGTGGCGGAGCGCCAGCTTGATCATGCCGTCCAGGTAATCGTTCAAGAGCACGACGATCCGGGCCGGGTCGGCCCCTTCCACCAGGCTGGTGAAGCCGGCGAGATCGGTCATCACGAAGGAACACTCGCGCCGCTCGCCACCGAGCGCCAGGGTCTCCGGGTTCTCGATCAGATGCTCCACCAGGTTGGGCGAGATATAGGTCGAGAAGGCGTCGCGGATCCATTTATGTTGCCGCTCGCTCTGGATGTGGCGCGGCAGCGAGCAGCCGATATAGAGCGCCACGGCCGTGATCGTCGGTAGCAGCGGATCGATCAGCAACCGGCTCTCGGTGAAGGCGAACCAGGACGCGGCGATCGCACAGGCCATGACCACGACCACGACCACGGCCGACCAGAGCGCGCCGAGCCGCATGATGAGCGGCACCAGCGCCAGCCAGAGGAGGACGAGGAAGATCGCTTCGGCGCCGCGCACCCAGTCGGGCCGCGTCAGATAGTCGCCCGCGAGCATCTGCTCGATGGCCTGGGCGTGCAGTTCCACCCCCGGCGTCAAGCCGAAGGGCGTGAAACGGATGTCCTGGAGGCCGGCCGCCGAGGTGCCGACGATGACGATGGCGCCGTCGAGCGAATGCGCCGGGATCTGGTTCTCCAACACCTTCCAGGCGGAGAGGTAGCGCTCCCGCCCCGGGGCTGTGAAGTGCAGCCAGAGGTTTCCGGCGGCATCCGTCGCCACCTCTCGGTTGCCGATCCGAAGCCCGGAGATACCGCTCGTCGCGGCGAAACTGTCGTCCATCTCGGCTCCGGAGGAACGCAGGACCAGCCGCTCCGCGCCAGTCACGAGACGCGCCATTTCGACCGCGAGCGAGGGGTACAACTGGTCCCCTAGGCTCACCACCATGGGCACGAAACGGATAATCCCGCCGGTATCGGTGGTGAAGTCGAGGGCGCCCAGGCCGGCCGCCCCCTCGAGCAGGCCCGGCAGGGGCGCGACGACGCCTCGATAACGCTGGAGGAACGGCCCGGGGTCGTCGCCTCGGACCGCGATCGGCATCTTCGGCGTCGGCGCCCGGAAGGTCGTCTCCTGGGAGGTGAGGACAAAGCCCAAAATCGTCGGTGCCTTCGCCAGCGCCTCGGCGAAGACCTCGTCGTCGTCCGGCAGAACCGAGGCGATGGCCTTCAACGCCTCGTTCGCGCCCCAGCGCTCCAGCACCCTGAGCGGCGCGTTGCGGTCCGGCTCGGCGAATATGACGTCGAAGGCGATCACCCGCGCGCCGGCGCCATGCGCCCGCTCGACCAATTCCGCCATGCGCGTCCGGGGCCAGGGGCACTGGCCGAGCTTGGCCAGCGAAGCCTCGTCGATATCGATGATCCGCACCTTGCGGTCCTCGTAGACCCGAGGCGCCAGGCGCTGATAGCCGTCGAAGGCGATGTTGCGCAGTCCCTGGACCGGCCCGGGATTCCATACGAGCAGCGCCAAGCTGAGCAGCAGCACGCCGAAAGAAACCCAGAGCCCGAGATTGCGCAGCATCTCCCATTGGCATGTGTCGACACATGGTCTGTCAAGCGGCGGCATCGCGCGCCACGCCACCTTGGGGAAGACTCAGCACTGGCCTGGAAGGGAAGCGGGACGGCCCTGGCACTCGCCGGTTTGGGACGAGGGCCGAGAGCGAGAGTGCCGCCATGGCTCGAAATCCATTGAGCGAGGCAGAAGTCGAGACCTATCGCCGCGACGGCCTGGTGATCCCGAACTATCGGCTCGACCCGGAGTTGTTGGCCGCGATGCGCGCCGTCCTCGAGCGGCTTCTCAAAGGGAATGGATGAAAGCCGGCCAATAGGCGTCCTCGTCGCCGGCGGCCATGCTGGCGGCGAGGCGCCGGCGCGCCAACGCCAGGCCCTCGAGCTCGACGCCCAATTCGGCGCGGAGCGTCTCCAGGTAGTCCAGATCCTTCAGCATGTAGCGGGTCGGAAAGCGGCCCTCGGGAAAGTCGTCGGGCAGCAGGGCGTCGAAGCCGTGCTGGCGCAGCGCGAAGGAATCGGCGCCGCCGGCCAGCGCCTCGAACAAGATGGCGCCCTCGACGCCGGCCGCGCGCGCCAGCACCAGCGCCTCGGCGAGCGCGCCCACCTGCTCGGCCAGCACCATGTTGAGCAGCAGCTTGACGGTCTGTCCGGCGCCGAAGCCGCCGCAGCGCATGACGGTCTTCGCCATTGCCTGGAGCGGCGCCTCGATCGTCGTGAAAATCGCCGGCTCGGCGCCAACCATGAGGCTGATCTCGCGTCTCGCCACGCTCGCCGCCGTGCCGGCGATCGGTGCATCCGCGAAACCGATGTCTCGTTCGCCGAGACGCTGGGCGAGCTCACGCGCCAGCGCCGGCGGCGAGGTCCCGCAGTCGACCAGGATCGCGCCCGCGCCCATGTGCTCGATCATCCCCCCGCGGCCGAGCACGGCCCGGCGCACCTCCGCCTCCCCCGGCAGGACCAGAAAGACGATGCCAGCGCCTTCAGCAACAGCGCCCGAGGTCTCGACCGCCGTCGCGCCAGTGACGACGCGCGCCGGGTCGAGATCGTGGGTGCGCACGGCCCAACGCCCGTCGCCCGCGAGGTTGCGGCACATGGCGCCGCCCATGACGCCCAGGCCGATGAAACCCAGCTTCACGGCCCTAGACCACCCGGCGTTCGAGTTTTTCGGCCATGTGCGCGCCGGCCAGGATCGGCGGGTATTTCGGCGCCGCGCCGGGCGCCAGGCAGCTCGGCAGGCAGGCGATCACGGCGTCGTAGTTGGGATGCAGGAAGAAACCCATGGATTGCCGCCGCGCACTTGCCTCGACCGCCTCCGGCGGGTTTACCACGCGATGCATCGTCGATCGCCAGCGCTCGTTGGTCCAGCGCGCCATCATGTCGCCGAGATTGACCACCAGGGCTCCCGGGGTCGGGCGGACGTCGCGCCAGCCGAGGCCGGGCATATCTATCTGAAGACCGCTCGCGGCACCGTCGATCGCCAGGATTGTCAGGCTGCCGAAGTCGGTGTGGGTGCCGGCGCGGATCTGTTCCGCCTCCCGATTGGCCGGCGGTGGGGGATAGTGGTTGGAGGGCAGCGTGCTGAAATGCCGGTCGATCTTGTCGTCGAAATAGCTCTCGTCCAGATCGAGGGCGAGGGCGAAGATCCGCATCAGGGCGAAGGCCAGCCCCTCCCATTCCCGGTAGAGCCGGCTGAAGACGGGCCTATATTCGGCGGGCGTCGCCGGCCAGACGTTGGCGCCGTAGAAGCGCGCCGCCCCCTCGATATGGGCGAAGCGTTCCGGCTCGCCGTCCAGCGGGCCGATGAAGAACTGCTCGCGCAGGTCCGCCGCCGCGTCCAGGCCGAGGGTGCGCGCCAAGCTCTTCGTGGCGAAGCCGGTATAGCCGCGCGGCACCGAGGGGTCGGCCGGGGCGTAGCGCCGTTTCTCCTCGACCGGCCGGTCGAAGAAGGCGCGGGAGACGGCGAAGGCGTCCTGGATCGCCGCCTCCGAGACGCCGTGGTTGGCGATGACGAGGAAGCCGATGTGCTCGCAGGCTTCGCCCACGGCGCGGGCGACCTCCCGCTTTCCGGCCTCCGTGGCGGCGAAATAAGGGGCGAGGTCGATGACGGGGACATCGGTCATGTTGGTGATCCCGTTCCTATTCCCGATCAACTCAATAGCGATCGTAGATCGCCTGCAGTGCCTCCGACTCCCGCGTATGGCCCAGCGCCAGCATCGCCAGCACCCGGGCCTTCTGCGGGTTCAAGTTGTCGGCGGCGACGATCCCGTCGCGCTTCATCGAACTCCGCCGGAGCACCCGGCCGCTGCCGACGCGGCTCGAATAGATGATCACCACGCCGGCCTCTCGTGCGCGGGCCAACGCGTCCATCTGCGTCGTCGCCGGCATGCCCGGCGCCAGCGAGGCGACGATGATCGCCCTCGCGCCGGCCTCGACGAAGGCGTCGATGGCCACGCCGTCGGCGCCACCGTAACTATAGGCGATATCGACCCGAGGCAGCGCCTCGATATTCGAGACGTCGAACGGCGTCTCGTGCGTGTGCGCACGCACGGGCTTCCGATAGAACACCACGCGGCCGTCGGCGTCGGCGTAACCGAGCATGCCGAGATCGGGGCTGCGGAAGGTCTCCAGCCGGAAGGTCGAGGTCTTGGAAACCTCGCGGGCGGCCTGGATCTCGTCGTTCAGCAGCACCAGGACGCCCATGCCGCGCGCCTCGGCGCTTCCCGCCACGCGGACGCCGCCCAGCAGATTGGTGCCCGCGTCGGTGCCGAGCGCCGTGCTCGGCCGCTGCGCGCCGACCAGCACCACCGGCAGGTCGACCTTCAGGGTCAGATGGAGGAAATAGGCCGTCTCCTCCAGCGTCGCCGTGCCGTGGGTGACGACGATGCCGTCCGGCGGCACCGGCCGAGCGGCCACCTTCTGGATTCGGCGGGCCAAGCCGAGCCAGTCCTCGGGCGTGACGCCGGAGCTCGAAAGCTGGGCCTGGTCCACCAGGTCGAGTTCCGCCGCCGCCTCGACCTCGGGGAAGCGGGCCAAGATTTCCGCCACCGTCTGGCGCTGGCCGAACTCCATGTACTCGTAAACGTCCAGGCTGTCGCGCCCGGCGAAGGAGATCGTGCCACCGGTACCGATGATGGCGATGCGAGGCCGCGTCTTGGTGGTCATGAGCGCCTCCTCAATCGAACACCGTCTCTCTGTAATGGTCGCCGTCGACCACCGCCTCGATCACCGTCGGCCCGTCGGCGGCCAGCGCCCGTTCCAGCGCGGCGGCCAGCGCCGGGCCGTCGCGGACCCCGGTGGCCGGCGCGCCGAAATAATGCGCCGGCGGCTCGCCGTAGGCCTCCTCCCGCAGGCCCGAGCCGTAGAGACCATATTGCCTTTGGGCCTGCTTGATCTGGATCAGGCTGAGCCAGGAATCGTCCAGCACCACGACCGGGAGCGCAAGCCCCAGCCGCTCGGCCGTCGCCATTTCGCCGCAGGTCATCTGGAAGCAGCCATCGCCCAGCACGCAGACGACGGGGCGTTCGGGCTCGGCGAGCTTGGCGGCGATCGCCGCCGGCAGGCCGAAGCCCATCGACGACCAGCCGTTGGTGATGAGGAATCGACCGGGCGCCGGCGCCGCCCACTGGCTGGCGATCTGATGGGTGTGCGCGCCGACGTCGAAGGCGAGGATGCCGTCGCCCGGCAACACCCGGCGGACCACGTCGATCGCCTCGTGCGGCGTGAAGTTCGCGCTCTGGGGGCGGAGCGAGGCCCCGAAGGCTCGGCGATGGGCATCGAGCGACGCTGCCTCGAAACCCGGGCCTGCCGCCGGCAACCGCAGCAGCGCCTTCAGTCCGGCGGCGAGATCGCCGGTCACCTCGCCCGCTATCCTGACCGAGGGCGCGACGTCCACCGGCTCGATATCGACCTGGAGCAGCGGCACCTCGCCCAGCCAGGCCTCGTACTCCACCTCCACCGTGTCGTAACCGAGGCCCACCATCAGATCGGCGCCGGCGACGAAGCGCCGCTGCAGCTGGCGCCGGGCCCGCTCGATGCAGCCCAGCGCGAGGGGATGGTCGTCGTCGATCAGGCCCTTGGCCATGGTGGTGGTGAGGAAGGGCAGGTTGTGATGCTCGACCACGCGACGGAGCAGGCCAGGGTCGGAGAGGCGCATGGCGTTCGAGCCGATGATCGCGAGCGGCAGGCTCGCGGCGCCCAGGATCTCGCCCGCGCGCGCCACCGCCGCCGCCGCCGGCGCCGCCAGCGGTGCGATCTCGAGCGCGCGCACCCCCGCGCCCTCCGGCGCCGGCGCCAGGGAGACGTCCTCCGGCAGGTCCAGATGCACCGGGCCTTGAGGCTCGGCGAGGGCGATTTCCAGTGCCCGGCTCACCGTCTCGGCGACATTGTCGAATCGAAGCGGCAAGCTCGCCTTGGTGATGGGGCGAAACAGCGCGTGATGGTCGATCAGCATTTGCAGCCTGCGGCCCAACTGGTCGGAATTGAGGTTGCAGGTGATCGCGATCATCGCCGATCGGTCGAGATAGGCACCGCCCACGCCGGTCGCCAAGTTGGTGGCGCCGGGCCCGAGGGTCGCCAGGCAGAAGCCGGGCCTGCCGGTCTGCCGGGCCATGACGTCGGCGGCGAAGGAGGCCGAGCCCTCGTGCGCGGTCAGGACGTATTCGATACCACCCGTCCGCATCGCCTCGATCAGCGGCAGCACGTTGCCGCTGGGGATACCGAAGCCATGGCTGACGCCGGCGGCCTGCAAGATGGAGACGATCAGTTCGGAGTTGTTCATGGCGTCTCCGTTCCCCGGCGAGCGGCGAGCCCAACATGGGCGGCGCGCGAGCCCTCTGCTACTCTCCGCCGCGACACCATGCAACTACCGAAGCGAGCGAGGGGAAGAACGAAATGAGAGAAAGCAGAACCGTCGTCGTCACCGGCGGCGCCAGCGGCATCGGCCGGGCCACGGCGCGACGCTTCGGCCAGGCCGGCGACGAGGTGGTCGTCGCCGACATTAATTCCGATGCGGGCGCGGGCGTGGTGGCCGAGATCGAGACGGCGGGCGGCCGCGCCCGCTTCCACGCCGTGGATGTCGCCGAGGAGGCCTCGGTCTCGGGCCTGGCCGAGGCGGCGGCCGACGCGGGCGTCCTGGTGAACTCCGCCGGCCTGCTGCAGAACATCAGCGAGATCGAGAGCCTCGACATGGACGAGCACGACCGGATCTGGGCGGTCAACTATCGCGGCACCCTGCTCGCGGCGCGCGCCTTCGCCCGAACCATGTCGGCGCGCGGCGGCGGCAACATCGTCAACATCTCCTCGACCTCGGCCGTCGCCGCCTTCCCGCTCCATTCCTACGGGCCCGGAAAGGCGGCGATCGATCGGCTGACGGCGATCCTGGCCTCCGACCTCGGAGCCAAGGGCATTCGGGTCAACGCGGTGATGCCGGGCTACGTGTTGACGGAGCAGATGAAGGCGCGGATCGCGTCAGGCCACCGCGATCCGGTGATGATGGAGCGGCAATCGCCGCTCGGCCGCATGGTGGAACCGGCGGAGATCGCCGACGCCATCCATTTCCTCTGTTCCGATGCCGCCCGCGCCGTCACCGGGATCAGCCTGCCGGTCGACGCCGGCTGGCTCGCCCACGTCACCTACCGCCAGCACCCGGGCTTCGCGGGGACGAACTAAACTCGGCCGCGCCCTACTCCGCCGCCGCCTGGAGACCGAGCGCCTGGCGAAGCGCGGCGTCGAGCGGGCGGGCCTGGCCGATCGGCGCCAACACCCTGGGCGGGGTCAGCGCCAGCTTCATCGGCGAGCCGAGCGCCGGCCACTCCCGACCCTCGGCGTCTCGCGCGATCGGAATGAGCTCTCGGCTCCCCGTCAAGGGATGTTCCGCCGCCTCGGCTATGCCGACGATCGCCGCCGCCCGGTGGCCGGCGGCGCGGAGCGCGGCCACCGCTTCGCCGCGCGCCAGGGCGCCGACGTCGTCGAGCGGTCGGTCAACTTCGACATAGACATGGCCGCCGGCGCATTCGAGGACGCGGCGCTTCGGTGCCTGCGCGTCGCCCGCGTTCCAGGCCGTCCGCGTCATCCACAGCGCGACGTCCTGCATGGCGATGTCGACCGTCTGGCCCCGGCCGGTGATCTCGCGCTGCTCCAGCGCCGCCAGCAAGGCCACGAGGCCGAGCTGACCGCCGGCGATGTCGCCCATCGAGACGCCCGACTTGAGCGGCGTCTCGCCGTCCCGCGTCAGGTCCATGAAGCCGGACATTGACTGCACGATGGTGTCGACCGCGGGGCGGCCCGGATAGGCGGAATCGGCGCCGAAGCCGGTGATCGCGCAATAGATCAGGCGCGGGTTGATCCGCGCCAGCGCGGCGGCATCGAAGCCGAGCTTGGCCAGTGCCCCCGGCTTCAGGTTCTCCAGCAGGATGTCGGCGCCGGCCAGCAGCAGGCGGAAGTCGTCGGCGCCGGTCTCGCTGCCAATGTCCAGCGCCAGCGCCGTCTTGCCGCTGTTGGAGAAGGCGAAATAGTAGCTGAGCCCGTCCTGATGCGGCGCCCAGGTCCGCCCCGGATCACCCTCCGTCGGCTCGATCTTCAAGACCTCGGCGCCGAGCGCGGCGAGGTGGCGGCCGGCCAGAGGTGCCGTTGTGTACTGGCCGATCTCCAGGACCCGAAGGCCGGCGAGCGGCAGCTCCGGCCTCGCCGCTGCCGCCTCGGGCCGGAGCGAGGCCGGTCGTTCGAGAAGCGAGCGGACATGGTCCCGCGCCTCGTCGGGCGCGGGGATGGCCTCGGCGGGCCGGGGCGCCCAGCCGCTCGCCCGCAATATTGGGCCCGGCACCCGGACCTCGGCGCCCGAGACCGGATCGTCGAGCCGGCGCACCATTTCGCGGTGGCGGATGTTCGCTTCGGCCTCGAATTTGGCCATGGTGACGATCGGGCCGCCGGGGATACTCGCCGCCTCCAGCACCGCCAAACACTCGGCGATGGTGAGCCCGCCGGTCCATTCGCCGACCAGCGCGTCCAGCCGCTCCCGGTTGGCGACTCGCGCCGGCACGCTCTCGAGACCGGCGGCCTCGACCAGTTCGGGCGCCCCCATCGCCGGGCAGAGGCGGCGCCATTGTGCTTCGGAGGGACAACACAAGAGGATCCAGCCGTCGGCGCAGGCGTAGGCGTTCCAGGGCGCGGTCAGCGAATGGGCGTTGCCGATGCGCCCGACCTCCTGGCCGCCGAAATAGGCCGGCAGGAAGGTCGGAAGCGCGTTGATGGCGACGTCGAAGAGGGCGATCTCGATTGCCTGCGCCGGACCGCCCCGGCGCCGGACCCGGAGCGCCGAAAGGATCGCGGCGACGCCATAGAGCCCGGCCGAGAACTCCAGCGCCGGCGCGCCGATCGGCACCGGCGGCCCCTCGGCGAGCCCCGTCGTCTCCATGATCCCGGTCATCGCCTGGATCTCGCCGTCGCTCGCGCCCTCGCCGCCGGCGCCGAAGGCGGTGAAATCGCAATGGATCGCGCCCCCGTCGCCAGCGGGCGTCTCGGCCAGCGGGCCGCCGTCGTCGCTGGAGGCGAGGATCACGTCGGCGCGGTTCACCAGCGCCCCCAGCAGTTCCCGGTCCCCGGCGTTCCTGGTGTCGACCCCGAGGCTGCGCTTGCCGGCGGCGAAGCTCGCCCGGTGGCGCCACTTGTGCCCGCTGGCGCCGGGCGGCTCCACCAGCACCACCTCGGCGCCGAGTTCCGCCAGCAGCGCGCCCGCCGCACTGACACCGATCCGCGCGCCGATCTCGGCGACCAGCAGGTCCTCCAGCGGTCGTCTGGTCATCTCCCCATCCTCAACGAAAGGCGCCGATGCCGGTCAGCTCGCGGCCCTGGATCAGGGTCAGGATCTCGTTCGTTCCGTCCGGCACCGCCAGCATGCGGACGTCGCGCCAGAGCCGCTCCAGCCCGCTCTCGCGGCCGATCCCCATGGCGCCGTGGACGTGCATGGCCAACGAGACCGCCTGTTCGCAGGCCGTGGTGGCGTGCCGCTTGGCCATCGCCGAGACGCCGTTCGCCCGCTCTCCCCGATCCACCGTGTCGAGCGCCAGGTAGCAGAGCAGGCGGCTGGTGGTGACCGCCGTCTCGATGTCGGCCAGGTTCTTCTGCACCAATTGGTGGCCGGCGATCGGCTTGCCGAACTGCTGGCGGACGCCGGCATAATCGACCGCCGCCTCGAAGGCGCGTTGGCCCAAGCCGACCGCGGCGAGGCCGACCAAGGGCCGGTTGACGTTCCAGGTGAGCGTCAGGAGGCGGGCCGCGTCGCCGGCCTCGCCAAGGGCGTTCTCCGCCGGGACCCGGCACGATTCGAACAGCCATTCGCCGAGATGGCCCTGGTTCAGCCCCAGCACCGGGATCTCGCGGGCCTCGAAGGCTGAGACGGCACGTTCGACGACGACGCGGCGCAGCCGCCCCTTGGCCTCGCCCTCGGTCTCGACGCAGGTGACGTTGGCAAAATCGGCGATCGAGGCGTTGGTGATCCAGGACTTGGCGCCGTCGATCACCAACGCGTCACCGTCCCGGCGGACCCGGGTCTTGACCTCGCGGGGATTGGAGCCGACGTCCGGCTCGGTGGTCCCGGTGGCGCAGAACTTGCGCCCGGCGAGGAGGTCGGGGAGGAAACGCTCGCGCTGTTCCGGGGTGCTCTCGAGATTGAGCCGGGTGATGGTCACCTCGTGGCCCATCAGCGATATGGCGATAGTGGGCGGCAACTGCTCGAACATGATGCCGTAGTCGAGCATCGAGAGCCCAGCCCCGCCGTCGGCCTCCGGCACCCGGGGCGCCATCAGGCCGTGGCGCGCCAGCAGCCCGTATATCTCCAACATCGCGGCCCGGGGAAGGGGGCGATCGGGATCGTGGGCGTCGAGGATCGGGCGGATGTCGCGCGCGGTCATGCGGCGGGTGGAGTCCCGCATCATGACCTGCTCGCTGGAAAGCTCGAATTTCATCTCTCGCTCCCTCAGAGCCAGCGGCGGACCCGGGCCTTGTAGTCGAGATAGGCCGCGCCGAATTTCACCTCCAGAAAGCTCTCCTCGCGGGTAATGACCAGGCGGTCGACCAGCAGCGCGGCCGGCACCGCCGTCGCCAGCACCCAGAGACTGTCGGCCATCGTCGCGACGCCGGCGACGAAGAGCGTCATCGAGACGTAGACCGGATTGCGAGAGCGTGCGTAGGGGCCGTCGTCGACGATCGCGGTGGTCGGCCGGCGGTGATCGATGCTGGTCGCGTGGCGCGCGAGCGCCCACCAGGCGGCGGCGAGCAGCAGCAGGCTCAACGCGACGAGCGGACCGCCGATCCACCAGCGAAGCCCGAGGGGGACGAAAGTCGACGGCCAGAAATGTTCCAGGCCGAACCCGATGGCCAGCCCGCCCAGGAAAAATAGCGGCGGCCGGATGACCTTCTCGCCGCTTCCCGTCTCGGTCATCGCCGCTGCTCCCCTCCGGGCCAGCCTACGAAATTTACGCCTTTCTCGCGAGGTTCCCGTCGCCGGGCCGCGCGGGGAGCCATACGACGAAGGCACTTGGAACATTTCAAGATTGCTCGAACCCGCCCGACTCCCGGTAGGCGCGCCCGAGTTCGGCGGCAATGCGCCCCACCTCCGCCGCCGGGCGGCCGGGCTTGTAGAGGGTGGAGCCGATGCCGAAGCCTCGGGCGCCGGCGGCGAGGTAGGGCGTAAAACTTTCCGCGCCGATGCCGCCCACCGGGATCAGCGCCACCTCGCCCGGCAGCACCGCCCGCCAGGCCTTGACCACGGGCGGCGGCAGGGCCTCGGCGGGGAAGAGCTTCAAGCCATCGGCGCCGGCGCGAAGCGCCGCGAAGGCCTCGCTCGGCGTCGCCACCCCCGGCACCGCCAGAAGATCACGGCGCTTGGCCTCGGCCACGACGTCCGCGTCGAAGTGCGGCATCACGACGAGGCGCCCGCCGGCCTCGCCCACAGCGCGGGCCGAGGCCACGTCCAGCACCGTGCCGGCGCCGATCAACGCCTCGGCCCCGAAACGATCCGCCAGCAGGCGGATGCTGTCGAGCGGATCGGGCGAGTTGAGCGGCACCTCGATGATGGTGAAGCCGGCCTCGATCAGCGCCGCGCCGACGGCCACCGTGTCCGCCGGCCGGATGCCGCGCAGTATCGCGATCAGTGGTAGGCCGGCCAGATGGCGGTCGAGTTCGTTCATCTCTCTTCTCCAATCAGGCAAGCGGCCCGGGCGACGGCGTGGAGGCCCGCTGCCGCCACGTCTCGGGGGGCGGGGCGGGACGAGACACCGAGGCGATCCAGCGCGATTCCGTAGCGTATCGCCAGCTCGGGCGTGCCGACGGTCAAAACCGGGCCGCCCGCGTTCATGGCCAGCGCTTCCGCCACCTCCTGGCCGATCAGCAGACCGGAGAGGTAGTCGCTCGTGGCCGTATCGGACATCTGGTCGAACAGCGCCAGCGTCCGCGCGCTGAACAGACGGTGCAGCAGGCCACCCGCCGGCCCGAGCAACCAGGCGTAATCGAGACCGCGACGGAAGGCGTCGAGGTCGATGATTTTGGCTGGTGCCATCATCCGTCCGAGAATGCTGTGCTCTGAGAGGACGGCGAAGACCTCCCCGGTCATGAAGGTCGCGAAGCCGAGCACCCGGCCGTCGGCCACGCTGGCCCATTTGCTGTGGGTGCCGGGCAGCAGCATCAGCCGTGCCTCGGGCGCGCCGGCAACCGCGCCGAGGATCTGGGTCTGCTCCCCGCGCATCACGTCGGGCACGTCGCCGGGGCCGTCATGGACCAGGCCGGGCACGAAGTGAATCTCGCGCCCCTCGGCGAGCCCGTGGGCCATCAGCCCGAGGGCGATCTCAGCCGCGCCCGCCGGACAGGGCAGATACGCCGTCTCGACCCATCCCTGTCGGCTGGTGATCATGCCGGAGGCGAGGATCGCGGCGGCGGGATGGTCGCCGAGCCAGGGCTCGATCTCAGCCAGCAGTGCTGCTTCGAAGGCGCCGCCCTCGATCCTGAGGACGCCGGCCGCGCTCTCCCGGGAATCGAGCACGCCGCCCGCCGCGTCCAACAGATAGGCGCGGAGCCGAGTCAGCCCCCAGTCGACGGCGATCAGCGCGGCCATGGGCGCACGGCTAGTGGATAGAATCCACTAGATCTTGCCCTCGGCCGAGGGGTAGTCGTCGATGCCGAGAAGCGGGCGAAAATCCGCGCTCGCCTCGGCCTTGGCCAATTCCAGCGGCGTGCCGGTGGCGTCGGCCACCCGGTCGATGGCGTCGAACTGGGCGATCACCGCCGCCGCGTCGACCAGCGCGGGCTCTCCCATTGCCTCGGCGATCGCGTCTCGCGCGGCCCGGATAGCCGTCGTGTCCGCCGCCAGCACCGCCTCGGCGAAGCCGACGAGCAGGGCGCCGTGGGCGATGCCGCCGTCGCCCCGGCCGCCGTTCACCACCTCCAGATCATAATCTCCACCGCTCTCTCGGCCGCTCTCACGGAGCATCGCCACGTGCGAGGTGGTTCAGTAGACGCACTGGTTCAAGGCCGAAACCCGGGCCGCCAGCAGCTCGATCTGGGCTCGGTCGATGGCGCGATTCAGCGCCGCGCCGCCCCGGATCCTGGGCACGTCGAGATAGTGTGCCTCGCCTAGGTCGAAGAAGCCGATCACCTCCTCCGGCACCAGGCTCAGGGCCCGAGGGATGTTGGCGCCGCGCCCGCCGGCATAGAGCTCCGGGTCGTCGGGTCCGACCTCGTCGGGCGCCAGCGTCGGCACCCAGTGATGGGCCATGGCTGCACCCGCCGGGCGTCGCTCGCACGGCTGGCCCGCGAGCGCCCTGGGCAGCGCCGGGGCCGGCTGGCCCAAGGCCAGATGGAAGCTGTCGATCAACACCACCGTCGCGACCACGCCCGCGAGCTCCACATAGTGCTCGACCGAGAGACCGCCGGCCAGCACGCCCTGGTACCAATCGCGGGTGAGCCGGCCGGGATCGGTGCGGATCGCGTGGATCGCCTCCACCGCCGGCGCCGGCAGTTCGCCCAGATGGTCGTGCTCGCCACGTTGCGCGCGGGGCGAGAGCGCATCCAGCCGCCGGAGGCAGAGCTCGCAATCGACCGCGTGCCTGGTCTCCGCCGCGATTGCCACCCGCTCCGTCCCGCTCCACCAGACGCCGGGGGCTTTGAGCCGATCCCAGGCGCGCCGCTGGCTCTGCACGATATCGTCGCGAACTTCGTACCCGCTCATCTCGTCGTCTCCCCGCTGGGCTTCCAGAATCTTACGCCCGAGCCGAGTTGATGTCTCGCCCCGCGTCGCTAGTATCGCTCTCTCGCGGCAACGAACGAGGGGAGGGTCACCATGGCGGCCATGATTAGTCCGGTCGAACTCAAGGCCCGAATCGCGGCCGGTGCCGAGTTGGCGATCCTCGACGTCAGGGAGGAGGGCGCGCATTCTCAGGGCCACCCCTTCTATGCCGCGCCCGTACCGCTCGGCCGGCTGGAGCTGATGGTCCTCGATATGGTGCCGCGCAAGGCGACGCCGGTCGTGCTGGTCGACGACGGCACCGACCTCAGCCGGCGCGCCGCGACGCGCATGGCCGGCCTCGGCTACACCGAGGTGGCGATCCTGGAGGGCGGTGCGCCGGGCTGGGAGGCGGCGGGCTTCGAGCTCTTCAGCGGCGTCCACGTGCCGAGCAAGGCCTTCGGCGAATATGTCGAGCATCACTACGGAACGCCGCATATCGATGCCGACACGCTCAAGGCGATGATGGACGGGGCTGACGATTTCGTGATCCTCGACAGCCGCCCCTTCGACGAGTTCGCGGTCATGAGCATCCCGGGCGGGATCGACGTGCCCGGGGCGGAGCTGGCCTACCGGGTGCGCGATATCGCGCCCGATTCCCAGACCACGGTGGTGGTCAACTGCGCCGGGCGCACCCGCTCCATCATCGGCGCCCAATCGCTGATCAACGCCGGCATTCCGAACCGCGTGGTGGCGCTGGAGAACGGCACCATGGGCTGGCATCTGGCCGGCCACGCGCTGGAGCACGGCGAAAGCCGGACTTACGGATCGGTGAGCGAGGCCGCCCGGCCCGGCCTGCGGGAGAGCGTCGAACGGCTCAAGCAACGCTTCGGCGTCGAGGTCATCGATCACGCGAGGCTCGAGGCCTGGCGGGCCGAGGCGGACACCCGCTCGCTCTACCTGCTCGACGTCCGTGCGCGCGAGGACTACGAGGCCGGTCACCTGCCGGGCTCCGGCTGGGCGCCCGGCGGGCAACTGGTGCAGGAAACCGAAACCTGGGTCGCCACGCTGGGCGGCCGAATCGTGCTGATCGACGACGCCATGGTCCGCGCGGTGCTGACCGCTTCCTGGTTGGTCCAATCGGGCTGGGGCGAGGTCGCGGTGCTCGACGCGCCCTTCGAGGGTCGGTCGCTGGAACAGGGTCCCTGGCGCCGGACGATGCCGGCCATCGCCGAGGCGGCGCATGACCAGGTCTCGCCCGAGGGCTTGCGGGCGATGCTGGAGGCGGGCGAGGCGGTGGTCGTCGATCTGGCGCCGAGCGCGGAACACGAGATGGGCCACGTGCCGGGCGCCTGGTACGCGGTCCGAGCCCACTTCCCCACCACTTTGGCGAAACTGCCGGGCGCGGGCGCGATCGTGCTGACCTCGCCCGACGGCATCCTCGCCCGGCTGGCCGCACCCGAGGCCTCGGAGCTGACGGCCCGAGCGGTCAAGGTGCTGGCCGGCGGCACACACGCCTGGCGCACGGCCGGAGGGGCGCTAGAGGAAGGTCTCCCCAACATGGCCGACGCGCGCAACGATGCCTGGCTCAGGCCCTATCAACAGCCGGGCGACGTGGAGGAGAGGATGCGTGCCTATCTCACCTGGGAAGGGAACCTGGTGGCGCAGATCGCCCGCGACGGCGATCACCGCTTCCGCCTGTTTCCCGAGGCCTGAGGGGCGCCCGCGGTGAACGCCGAATTGGGCGAGCGCCGCGTCGCCGTCGTGGGCGCCGGGATCGTCGGCCTCGCCACCGCGCTCTATCTCCAGCGCGAGGGCTTCCGGGTCGCGCTATTCGACAAGGGCGGGGTGGGCGAGGGCGCCTCCTACGGCAACGCCGGCGTCATGGCGGTGGGCTCGGTGCTGCCCGTCGGCATGCCGGGGATCGCCAAGCAGGTGCCGGGGATGCTGCTGGACCCGCTCGGCCCGCTCACCATTCGCTGGTCCTACCTGGCGCGGATCGCGCCCTGGCTGCTTCGGATGTTGAAGCACACCAGCCACGAGGAGGTGGTGCGAATCTCCGGCGCCATGGCCTCGCTCAACCTGTCGTCGATCGCCCATTACGAGCCGTTGCTGGAGGACGCGGGCGCCCGCGATCTGGTCGGCCGTTCCGGCTCGCTCTCCGTCTTCACCACCGAGGCCGAGCTGACCGACGCCCAGTTCGGCATCGAGCTTCGCCGCCGCCACGGTGTCGAGTTCGAGCCGCTGGGCCCGGACGAATTGCGCCAGATGGTCCCGGCGCTGTCGCCCGATCTGGCCGGCGCGATCTTCTTGCCCGGAGCCGGCCATTGCCTGAATCCGCTGGCGCTGAGCCAGTCCTTCGCCCGTCTGCTCGAGCAGCGGGGTGGCGCCTTTCACCGGGAAGAGGTGGTGGATTTCGACATCGGGCCCGAGGGACCGAGCCATGTGGTGACCGACGCCGCGCGCCATGCCTTCGACGAGGTGGTGATCGCCGCCGGCGCCTATTCCCGCCCGCTCGCCCGCCGGCTCGGGGCCAGCGTGCCCCTGGAGACCGAGCGCGGCTATCACGTGATGCTGCCCGATCCCGGGATCGACGTCCGTCTGCCGATGCTGTTCAACGGCTTGGGTTTCGGCGTGACGCCGATGGCCGACGGCCTGCGCTGCGCCGGCACGGTGGAGTTCGCCGGGGTCTACGCCGAGCCCAATTACGCCCGGGCCGAGGCGATTCTGACCAAGGCCAAGCGGGTCCTGCCCGGGCTCCGGGACGCGGGCGTCGAGCGCTGGATGGGCCGGCGTCCCTCGCTGCCGGATTCGCTGCCCGTGATCGCCCGCTCGCCGCGTTTCCGCAACGTCTACCTCGCTTTCGGACACGGCCACCTGGGCCTGACCCAGGCGGCGGTCACGGGACGGATGATCGCCGATATGATGACGGGGCGTTCGCCGGCAGTCGATCCATCGCCCTTCCGCGCCGACCGTTTTTGAACGCCTATGGAACTTCGTCGCGGTCCGTCAGGGCCTCGGCCAGGGCTTCCTCCAGCTCCGCCAGCTCGTCGGGCTCCAGCTCGTCGAAGGGTGCCTGTTCGGTCAGCCGGTAGTGCCCACCGAACCAGCGGGCGAGATCGGCGTCGGCGCAACGGCGCGAGCAGAAGGGG
Organism: Alphaproteobacteria bacterium; assembly: GCA_965225945.1. Lineage (GTDB taxonomy): Bacteria > Pseudomonadota > Alphaproteobacteria > JASLMY01. The sequence continues at coordinate 35,919 of CBDDBZ010000039.1, forward strand.
TGGTAGCGCTGCACCACATCGCGACCGCAAATCGCACAAGTCTTCTTCGCCGTCATGGCGAGCCTCCGGCTTCGAGGCGCCAAGTCTCGCGCGCCAGCCCGATTTCCGCCACCAGTTCGATTGAGCGCCCGAGGCGCTGCCCGAGCGCGACCGCCACGCTATCGGAATCGGGGATCGCGGCGATCACCTCGGGGACCGCGACCAGCCGCAATGTTGTCGAAGCGTATGTCGCGCCGGGTTCGGGCCTCGATACCTCGCGTAGCATCCGCGCGGCCAGGGCACGGGCGGTGAGGTCCGGGGTTCCCGGTTGCAGCAGCATTTCGGCCAGCGAGGGCCGGTTGCGCGCGCGGGCGATCTCCACCAGGCCGAGGGGCGAGAAGCCGCCGTGGCGAGTCGGTGTTGGATCCTCGGCCCGCGCGGCATCGAAGGCGGCGATGACGGCGTCGCGGTCGGCGCGGGAATCGAGCTTCAGGAAATCCACCACGATCAGGCCACCGATGGCCCTGAGACGGAGTTGACAGGCGATCTCCACCGCCGCCTCCAGGTCGACCCGGCGCGCGGTCCGCCCCCGCCCGCCCTCGGCCCCGTCGGTCCCGCTGTCGACGTCGATCGCAACCAACGCCCGGGTCGGCTCGATGATGAGCCGTCCGCCCGACGGCAGCGCCACCTCCGGCGCCAGCGCCGCCAGAATCGCGGCCTCGATGTCGTGCGCTTCGAACAGCGCTTGCCGCGCGGCGTGATGGCGCAGCCCATCGAGCGCGTCCGGCCGGTGGCGAGTGCACCAGGCTCGCGCCCGGGCAAGTGCGTCGAGATCGTCGATGACGATATCCACCGGCCCGTCCGCCATCTCGCGCAGCACGCGGCGGACCACGTCGTCGTCGAGATCGAGCGCCATCGGCGCGCTGCCCGACTCGGCGCGGGCCACGATGTCGCGCCAGAAGCCCGCGAGATCCTCGGCCTCGGCGGCGAGCGCGGCGTCCTTGGCACCCTCGGCGCGGGAGCGAACGACGAAGGCGAAACCGTGCGCCGCCATCGCTGCCCCGGCCCAGGCTTCGAGTCGGCGGCGTTCCCCTGCGTCACGGAGACGCGGCGATAGGCGCACGGCATCGGCGAACGGCGCCAGCACCAAGCGGTGGCCGACCAGCGTTGCCGCCGTCGTCAGGCGCGCGCCCTTCTCGGCACTGGGCGGCCGCGTGACCTGGACGAGCACGGCCGCGCCCTCCGCCGGTCGTCGCCCGTGGCCGAGCGGCAGGAAACCGTCCGGGCCCCCGCCCAATTCGACGAAGGCGGCGGAGAGCGAGGGCACGACACGGCGCACCCGGCCGAGATGAAGCGCGCCGACCACGAAGCGTTCGCCCAGAGGATGGATCTCGATCTCGAGCAGACGGCCGGCGCCGTGCCGCGCCACCCGGGTCTCGATCGGCCCGACCTCGATCCTGATCTCCGCCTCGCTCACGGCTGGCTCTCGCCCGTCCCGGGCGGCAGCGGATAGCCGAGCCCGCCCAAGAGATTCCAGGTCTCGGCGAGCGGCAATCCGACGACGTTGGAGTGGGAGCCGTTCAAGCTCCGGACGAACACCTCGGCCCGGCCCTGGATGGCATAGCCGCCGGCCTTGCCGCGCCATTCGCCGGAGGCGAGATACCAGGCGATCTCGCGCGGACTCAGGCGCTTGAAGCCGACCGTCGAGACCACGCGGCGCTGGCCCGCCCGGCCGTCGGGGGCGATAGCCACGACCCCGGTGATCACGCGATGGCGCCGGCCGGAGAGACGGCGCAGGCATCGCTCGGCCGTCGCCGGGTCTTCGGCCTTCGGCAATACGCGCCGGCCCATGGCGACCACGGTATCGGCCGCCAGCACAAACTCGCCGGGCCAATTCCGCGCGACCGCCGCCGCCTTGGCGCTCGCCAGACGCTGGACCAGCGCCATCGGCGTCTCGTCGGCCTCGGGCGTCTCGTCGATTTGCGCCGCCTGGGTGGCGTCCGGGGCAAGGCCGACGCGGCGCAGAAGTTCCAGCCGCCGGGGCGAGGCCGAGGCCAGAATCAGCCGGGGCGCGCCGTGCGACGTCGCGCCGCGCGCGTCCCCGGAGGCGTTATTTGTAGCGATAGGTGATGCGGCCCTTGGACAGGTCGTACGGCGTCATCTCCACCAGCACCTTGTCGCCGGCGAGAACGCGGATCCGATGCTTGCGCATCTTCCCCGCCGTATGCGCCAGAACCTCGTGGCCATTTTCGAGGATCACGCGAAACATCGCGTTGGGCAGCAGCTCCTTCACCGTGCCCGGAAACTCCAACAATTCCTCTTTCGCCATTCCGTCTCCAAGTCATGTGTATCGCCAGGGCGGGCACAAGATGCGGAGGCGGCCGGCAAAAATCAACCTGTTTGCGGCGCGACCGCGTCGCCGGATCGCTCGATCCCGCCCCTCAGCCTCGGCCTCGAAGCACGCAAATCAGGGTGAAGAGGCGCCGCGCGGTCTCGAAATCGATGTCGATCTCGCCGTCGAGGCGCCGGCGAAGCACTTCCGAGCCCTCGTTGTGGAGCGCCCGGCGGCCGACGTCGATCGCCTCCACCCGCGAGGGCGTGGAGGTGAGTGCCGCGTAGTAGCCCTCGCAGACCGTGGCGTAGTCGCGGATCACCTGGCGCAGCGGCGTCAGCGACAAGAGAAACAGCCCCACATGCGCCCCCTCGCCATCGCTGACGGCGATGGCGAGGCGGTTTTCCTGCATGGCGAGGCGAACGTCGTAGGGCCCGCCCTCGTTGTCGCGCGGCCGGAAGTAGTTCTCGTGCAGCAGGTCCGCCATGGCGACGCGGCGTTCCTGCTCCAGGTGCGGCGCGCGCCGCGAGACGGAACTCTCGTCCAGGCTGATATGGGCGATCCGATAGCTGGCGGCGCTCATCGCGATCACACCAGCGCGTCGAGCCGCGTGGCGACGGAGCGGGCGTGCGCGTCCAAGCCCTCGGCCTCGGCCAGGCGGACGGCGCTCGGGCCGATGGCTTTAAGGCCGGCTTCGGTGCAGGCGACGAGGCTGGAGCGCTTGAGGAAGTCCAACACCGAGAGGCCGGAGGAAAACCGGGCGCTCCGGGCCGTCGGCAGCACATGGTTGGGGCCGGCCACGTAATCGCCGATCGCCTCCGGCGTCCAACGGCCGAGGAAGATGGCGCCGGCGTTGCTCACAGCTGTCGCCAGCGCCTCCGGTTCGGCGACGGCGAGTTCCAGATGTTCGGGCGCAATTTCGTCGATCAGCGCCGGCGCCTCCGAGCTTAGATCGCCGACGAGGATGACGGCGCCGTGGCGGGCCCAGCTCTCGCCGGCGATCTCGGCGCGGGGTAGCTCGGCGAGGATGGCCTCGATTCGCGCACTCACACGCTCGGCGAAGGCCAAATCGTCGGTGATCAAGATCGCCTGCGCCGCCCGGTCGTGCTCCGCCTGCGACAGCAGGTCGAGAGCGATCCAATCGGGATCGTTGTCGCCGTCGGCCACCACCAGGATCTCCGAAGGACCGGCGATCAGGTCGATGCCGACGCGGCCGTAGACCTGACGCTTGGCCTCCGCGACCCAGGCGTTGCCGGGGCCCACGATCTTGTCCACGGGCGCGATCGTTTCGGTGCCGAAGGCGAGCGCGGCGACCGCCTGGGCGCCACCGATACGATGAATCTCCTCGACTCCGGCTAATTTGGCGGCGGCGAGCAGCAGGGGACTGCATTTGCCCCCCGGCGTCGGCACCACCATCACCCGCCTGGGCACGCCGGCGATTCGAGCCGGCAGCGCGTTCATCAACACCGACGACGGATAGGCCGCCAAGCCGCCGGGGACGTAGAGACCGACCGAGGGGACCGGGCGCCAGCGATGGCCGAGACGGTTTCCGAGGCCGTCGTCATAGAGCTCGTCGGCGGGCAGCTGGCGGCGGTGATAGGCCTCGATTCGGCTCGCCGCCATCCGCAACGCTTCGAGCGTCGGCGCCTCGATGGAGGCGAGGGCGAGCTCGATCTCGGCCTCGGGGATCCGGCTGCCGGCGGCCCCGAGATCGACCCGCTCGAAGCGCCGGGTCAGGTCATGGACCGCCGCGTCGCCTTCCCGCCTCACCCGCTCGAGGATCTCAGCGACCTCGACCTGGAGGTCTCGAGTCTGCTCGCGCTTGGTGGCCAGCAGGGCTTTGAGCGCTGCCTCGAAGCCGGCCTCGCGCGTTGCCAGCCTATGCGGCATCGAGCGCCTCCTCGAAGCGCTGGACCCAACCGCCGATCCGCTGCGGTCGGGTCTTCATGGCGGCGCGATTGACGATCAGCCGCGACGTCACCTCGGCGATTCCCTCGACCTCGACCAGCCCGTTGGCGCGCAGCGTGTCGCCGGTGGCGACCAGGTCGACGATCCGCCGGCAGAGGCCGAGCGCGGGGGCCAGCTCCATGGCGCCGCTCAAGGCGATGCACTCGGCCTGCACGCCCCTGGCCGCGAAGTGAGCCCGAGTGACGCGGGGATATTTGGTGGCGATGCGGACGTGACTCCAGGATCTGGGATCGTCGCGGGCCGCGAGGTCCCTGGGCTCGGCCACCGCCAGCCGGCAGGCGCCGATGGCGAGATCGAGGGGCGCGTAGATCTCCGGATAGTCGAACTCCATCAGGACATCTCGACCGACGACGCCGAGTTGGGCGCCGCCGAAGGCGACGAAGGTCGCAACGTCGAAACTGCGCACGCGGACGATAGAGACTTGCCGCTCGTTGCAGGCGAAGCGGAGCCGGCGCGCGTCGGGATCGTCGAAAGCCGCCTCCGGCTCCAGACCGGCGCGCCGCAGCAGCGGGCGGAGTTCCCGCAGGATGCGCCCCTTCGGGACGGCGATTACCAGGGGTTCATTCGCGCTCAACCTTCGTGCCCCCGCATCGCTAACCCTGGCCGTCTCCGTCCAGGGCGTGGTCGGGCCGGTTGGCGGTGGGCCAGGGGCTCCCGGTGTCGGAAAGTCGGGCGTCAAGCGAGTCGGCCTCGAGCCTGAGCCGGCCACCGCCACCGAATTCGAAGGTGACCTCGACGCCCGGCGTCGTCGCCTCGGCGGTCAACGCCAGCAGCGGGATCAGACCTGTCCGGTGTTCCTGGTCGACGCCCTGGGTCACCACCTTCCGCACCCCCTCGAAATGCAGACCGGAGCGAATTCGCATCCCCTCCGCCCCCGGCGCCGGGTCCACCACTTCCCACATGAAGCGGGAGAAGACGACGGCGAAGCGTGCCTCCTCCGAGAGGAAGGCCATGTCCGAGACCGAGGTCAGCGCGTCCTGCAGGCAGGCGGAGATCACCTCGAGATCTTCCAGGTCCTCGGCGCGCAATTTCAGCAGTTCGCTCATCGCCGGCCAAACCTAGCCCGCGACCCGCTCGATCGAGGCGCCACAGGCGGCGAGCTTGGCCTCGATCCGCTCGTAGCCGCGATCGAGATGATAGACTCGGTTGACCATGGTCTCGCCCTCGGCGCCCAGCCCCGCCAGCACCAGGGAGACCGAGGCGCGAAGGTCCGTCGCCATCACCGGCGCGCCGGAAAGCCTGGACACGCCCCGGACCAGCGCCGTTCCGCCGTTGACGACGATTTCGGCGCCCATGCGGCGCAGCTCCTGCACGTGCATGAAGCGGTTTTCGAAGATCGTCTCGGTGATCGCCGCCACCCCCTCCGCCGTCGTCATCAGGGCCATGATCTGGGCCTGCATGTCGGTCGGGAATCCGGGATAAGGCTGGGTCGTCACGTCGACGCCGCTCACCCTGGCGCCGTTTCGCCAGACGTGGAGATCCTCGCCCCGCTGCTCCAGCCCGACACCCGCGTCGAGCAACACCCCCGCCGTCGCCTCGATCAGCTCCAGGCGGCCGCCGGCGAGCGTCACGGCGCCACCGGCGACGGCGACGGCGACGGCATAGGTCGCGGTCTCGATCCGATCGGGCAGAACATCGTGCTCGGCTTCGTGCAGCGCCTCGACGCCGTCGATCACCAAGAGATCACCGCCGATCCCCTCGATCCTCGCCCCCATGGCGACGAGGCAGCGGGCGAGATCGGCGATCTCCGGTTCGCGCGCCGCGTTCTCCAGTACCGTCCGGCCCCGGGCCAGCACCGCCGCCATCATCAGGTTCTCGGTGGCGCCGACCGAGACGCTGGGAAAACGAATGGTCGCGCCGAGCAGGCCTCGGGGCGCGCGGGCCTCGATATAACCGTCCTCCAGCTCGATCTCGGCGCCGAGACGGCGAAGTCCGTCGATGTGCAGGTTGACGGGGCGGCTGCCGATGGCGCAGCCGCCGGGAAGCGAGACCCGGGCCCGTCGCCAGCGCGCGAGCAGCGGTCCCAGCACCAGGACGGAGGCGCGCATCTTGCGGACGATGTCGTAGGGCGCGGTCGCGTCGGCCAGATCCCGGGTCGCCAGCGTGACCCGTTGGCCGGCCGAATCCGCGCCGCCGTTGTCGAGCGTGATGTCGACGCCGTGCCCGGCCAGCAGTCGCAACATGGTCTCGATGTCCGCGAGCCGGGGCAAATTGGCCAGACGGAGCGGCCGCTCGGTCAGCAGACCCGCCGCCAAGAGCGGTAGTGCCGCGTTCTTGGCCCCGCTGATTGGGATCCGCCCCTCGAGCGGTCGGCCACCGGTGATGCGAATGCTTTCCATGATCTCGCCGGATCGGGTTGGTGTAGAAGATCGGGTTGGTGTAGAAATCGTCGCCCGCGCCGGCTCTATACTCCCGTGGCGCGGGAAAAAGAAGGGGCGGCGGGCAATTGCCCGAAAGATGGCGCTATTCGCCCTCGAACGCGGCGCGGGCCAGATCCGCCAGAGCCTCCGGGGGCACGTCGCGCAGCTTTCGGGCGAGCGACCAAGCGTGGCCGAAGGGATCGCGAAGGCGGGCATAACGATCACCCCAGAACATGTCCTCGGGCGCCATGGTGCCCTCGGCGCCCGCCTCCAGCGCGGCGGCGTAGACGGCATCCACGTCCACGTCGTTCAGATGGATGGTCACCGGGCTGGGCCGTGCGGGGTCGGGTCCCCGACCGCCGAAGGTCGGATTCTCGTCGGCCAGGTAGATCGCCTGGCCGGCGATGGAGAGCTCGGCGTGCATCACCAGATCGCTTCCCGGCACGTCGATGGCGAAGAGGGTGACCGCGCCGAAGATCCGCTCATAGAAGGCCATGGCGGCCCGCGCGCCCTTGACCGTCAGGTGGGGAACGACGGCGGCGAGCGGGCCGGTATCGGGGCTATCGTTCATGGGGGGGTCTCCCGAGCGCGAGGGGGAATCAGGCGAGACATTCGAGGGGAGGAACGTGGCGACATCGGGCTCGACCGGCACCGGCCCGTCGGCCCGGGCGCGGGACTGCGCCTTCCGCCGCGCGAGATTGGCGCGAAGTGCCACGGACTGCCTTCGCCGCCGCGCATTTGTGGCGCCCGCGCGTTCGTTTGGATCCTCGCCCCTCGTCATCGCCCGAGCATGTCCCGCCGGCCGCGCGCCGGCAAGCGGCTTCGCGCGATCAGTCGAAGTCGTGCCCAAGCGCTTCGCGGGCGGCGGCGGGCAAATGCGCCGATGGCGACATGGCTCGCACATGGAGACTAGCGCCCAGCCCGTCACCTGTCCTAAAAAGAGACCGCGCGAGCGACAGCCATGGGGAGCTCGAGACGGCAATGGCGAGCGAGAAGATGTTGGCGGGCAAGGTCGCGCTGGTGACCGGCTCCGGGCGGGGGATCGGTCGGGACATCGCCCTAGCGATGGCCCGGCACGGCGCCCGGGTGGTGATCAACGACCTCGGCGGCACCGAAAAGGGCGAGGGCGAGGACCGCACGCCGGCCATGGAAACCGTCTCGGAGATCAAGGATCTCGGCTCCGACGCGGTCGCCAACACCGACAGCGTGACCGATTTCCAGGCCGCGGAGGGCATGGTCGGCCAAGCGGTCGACGCCTTCGGTCGGATCGACGTCGTGGTCAACAACGCCGGCATCCTGCGCGACGTCATTTTCCACCGGATGACCGAGGACGACTGGGACGCGGTCATCAACGTCCACCTCAAGGGCTCGTTCAACGTCTCCCGCGCCGCCGCCACCCGCTTCCGCGAGCAGGAGAGCGGCGCCTTCATCCACATGACCTCGACCTCGGGCTTGATCGGCAATTTCGGCCAGGCCAACTACGCCGCGGCAAAGCTCGGCATCGCCGGCCTGTCGAAGTCGCTGGCGCTCGACATGCAGCGCTTCAACGTCCGCTCCAACTGCATCTCGCCCTTCGCCTGGAGCCGGTTGATCGGCACCATCGCGATCACCGACGAGGCCCAGGCGGCCCGCGTCGAGAAGATCAAACAGATGACGCCGGCGAAGATCGCGCCCATCGCCGTCTTCCTGGCGAGCGAGGCGGCCCGGGACGTCAGCGGCCAGATCTTCGGCGTCCGCAACAACGAGATCTTCCTGATGGGCCAGTCGCGCCCGCTCCGCTCGGTCCATCGCGGCGAGGGTTGGACGCCCGAGACCGTGGCCGAGCACGCGATGCCGTCGCTCGCCGCGAGCTTCTATCCGCTGGACCGCTCGCAGGACGTCTTCAGTTGGGATCCGATCTGAGGCCGGGCTCGCCAGGCGGGCGCCGAATACCTGAAACGCAAAACTGACTTCAACCGGAGGAAAACCCCATGCGACAGAACAACATCAAACGGATCTGGGCCGATGGCGGCCACGCGGTGAACGGCTGGCTCGGCATCGCCAATTCCTTCAGCGCCGAAATGATGGCGCACGAGGACTTCGACAGCCTCACCGTCGACATGCAGCACGGCATGGTTGATTTCCAGGCCGCCGTCTCGATGCTGCAATCGATCTCGACCCGCGACGTGACGCCGCTCGCCCGCGTGCCGTGGAACGACCCGGCCGCGATCATGAAGATCCTGGACGCCGGGGCCTACGGCGTGGTCTGCCCGATGATCAACAATCGCGAGGAGTGCGAGCGCTTCGTCGGTGCCTGCCGCTACGTGCCGCGCGGCTATCGCAGCTTCGGGCCGGCGCGCGGCTTGCTCTATGGCGGTGGCGACTACGCCCAGGCGGCCAACGATACCATCATCAGCTTCGCCATGATCGAGACCGCCGAGGCGCTGGCCAAGCTGGACGAGATCATGACCGTCGAGGAGTTGGATGCGATCTACATCGGTCCCGCCGACCTCGCCATCAGCCTCGGTCATCCGCCCGCCGGCGTGCCGGAGATCCCGGAAGTCCTCTCGGCGATCGACGACATCCTAGCCGCCGCCAAGCGCAACGACGTCGTCGCGGGCATCCATTGCGGCTCCGGCAAGATGGCCAACGAGATGTACAAAAAGGGCTTCCAGTTCTGCACGCTGATGAACGACGCGCGCCTGATGTCGTCCGGCGCCAAGACGGAGATCGCGGCGGCCCGCGCGGCCTGATCGCGATCGGCCCTGGCCATACAACCAATGGTGAGCCGATGGAGAACCTGAAGCGGGTGCTGCTGCTCGGCCGAATCATGGCGGAGGGCCGCGCGCTGCTGGAGGCGCGGGACGATATCGTTTACGAGATGCTCGTGGCACCCAGCCCGGAGGAGATCCTCGAACATGTGAGCGACGTCAATGCGATCGTCGTCCGTGGCGCGCGCATCGATGCCGAGCTAATCGCCGCCGCGCCCCGGCTCGAGGTGGTGACCCGGCACGGCGTCGGCTACGACAGCGTCGACGTCGACCGATTGACGGCGCGCGGCATCCCGCTCGCCGTCACCGGCGCCGCCAACTCACTCTCGGTGGTGGAGCACACCTTTGCCCTGATGCTGGCGGTGGCCAAGAACCTGGCGCATCAGGACCGCGAGGTCCGGGCCGGCAACTACGACGTGCGCCACCAGGCCGGCGCGGTGGACATCGCCGGCAAGACGATCCTGGTGGTCGGCTTCGGGCGGATCGGCACCCGCATGGCCCAGCGCTGCCAGGCCTTCGACATGGTGGTGGTGGTCGCCGATCCCTTCGTGCCGCGCCGCGCGGTCGAGGACCAGGGCTATCGCTGGGTCGGCGACTTCCGCGAGGCGTTGGGGGAGGCGGACATCGTGACGCTCCACCTGCCGGGGAACCGGGACCGCTCGCTGGTCCTGGGCGCGGCCGAGATCGCGGCCATGAAGCCGGGCGCGATCCTGGTCAACTGCGCCAGAGGCAGCCTGGTCGAGGAAGAGGCCCTGGCGGCGGCCTTGGCCGACGGGCGGCTGAAGGGGGCCGGCCTCGACGTCACCCGGGTCGAGCCGCCGGGCGACGATCATCCCTATCTGGGGCTGCCCAACGTGGTGCTGACGCCCCATACGGCCGCCGCGACACCGGAATGCATGCAACGGATGTCGGTGACGGCGGTGCAAAACACCCTCGACGCGCTGGACGGCAAGCTCGACCCCACCATGTGCGTCAACGAGGAGGTGCTGGGCGAAGCGACATGACCGAGCTTCCTCGCCATGTCGGCCCCGACTTCGTCTGGGCGGAGTGGCGCTCGCCCGCGCGGCCGGCGCCGGCCCTCTTCCTCGACCGCGACGGGGTGATCGTCGAGGACACCGGTCACCTCCAGAGCGTCGACGAGATCCGGCTGATCCCCGGCGTCGAGCAGGTGATCGCCGAGGCCAACCGCAAGGGCATCCATGTCGTCGTCGTCACCAACCAGTCGGGCATCGGCCAGGGGCTCTTCCGCTGGCGCGATTTCGAGCTGGTGCAGAACCACATCCTGGAGCAATTGGCGGTGGCCGACGCCCATGTCGACGGCGTGCTGGCCTGTCCCTTCCACGCCCGAGGCGCGGGCCCCTACATCCATCGGGACCATCCGACCCGCAAGCCCAATCCCGGCATGCTGCTGAAGGCGGCATCGGCCCTCGGCATCGATCTCGCGGCCTCCTGGATCGTCGGCGACCGCGCCACCGACATGGCCGCCGGCCGCAACGCCGGCATCGCCGGCGCGCTCCACGTCCTCACCGGTGCCGGCGCGGAGGAGCGGGACCTGGCGTTGGCGGAGGCGCGCGGCGACTTCGAGGTGCGGCCGGTCGACAGCGTGCTCGGTGCGCTGGAGGTGCTGGCGCGCGACTTCTGACGACGGCGCTCGCCATGCGCTATTCGGCCGCCGCCGGGTGGGTCTTGCCGTCGGCGAGATCGCGGGCCAGCGCCGCCGGGTCGCGGGCCCCGGGATCGCCGTGGCCGCCACCGCCCGCGGTCTCGACCCTCAGCCGGTCGCCCCGGTTCAGCACCGTCTGGCACTTGGACGGCACCACTTCCTCGCGGCCGTCGGCGCGGATGACGACCGAGTAGGCGGACGCCCCGTCGCCGCCGCCGGCGAGGCCGGGGGCCTGGCTGAAATGCCGCTCGCCGCGATGCGAGAGGGTGATCCCGTCGGCCAGCATCTCGAATTCCCGGACCACCCCGAGACCGCCGCGGCGCGCCCCGATGCCGCCCGAATCGACGCGCAGCGAATAGTTGAGCAGGCGGATCGGCGCCTCCATCTCCAGGGCTTCGGCCGGCAGGTTCATGCAGTTGGTGGCGTCGCTCTCGACCACGTCGACGCCGTCGCCCGTGGGCCCGGCGCCGGAGCCGCCGGCGATCAGGTCGCTGACGATATAGACGCCGCGGTCCGTGTCGGCGCCGCCGAAGGCGAGGACCAGCAGCGCGCCGGCGTTGGCCGCCGGCATCCGCTCGGGCGCGGCCTCGGCGAGCGCGCCGAGGATGGTGTTGGTGATGGTCTTGATCGTCGCGGACCGGGCGTTCACCGGCGCGGGCGGGCGCGGGTTGACCAGCGAGCCCTCGGGCAGGTGCAGCGAGACCGGGCGGAAGCAGCCGCCGTTGGTCGGAATCTCGGAGTCGGTGACGGCGCGGACCGCGTAATAGGCCGCCGCCGCGCTGCCCGACGGCACGCAGTTGATCGGCCCCTTGGCCTGCGAGCTGGTGCCGGTGAAGTCGAAATGGATCGCGCCGTCGCCGATCCTCGCCTCGACCTCGATGCGGAGCGGGCGGTCGAGCTCGACCCCGTCGTTGTCCATCCAGCCGACGCAGGCGTAGCGCCCCGGCGGCAAACGGGCGAGCGCCTCGCGGGTCATCGTCTCGGAGCGCCGAATCAGCTCGTCGAAGATGGCCGAGAGGTGGTTGTCACCATGGCGTTCGGCGAGTTCGCCCAGGCGCCGCGCGCCGACGGTGCAGGCGGCGATCTGGGCGTTGAGGTCGCCCATGAAGACCTCCGGAATGCGGACGTTCAATCGCAGGATCCGAAGCAGCATCTCGTCGAACTCAGCACCCCGGCGCAGCCGCACCGGCGGGAGGCGGATGCCTTCCTGATAGATTTCGGTGGCGTTGGTCGGAACCGAGCCGGGCGCCATGCCGCCGACGTCCTGGTGGTGGGTCATCGTCGCGCTCAAGGCGATCGCCCGGCCGTCGCGCAACACCGGCATCACCACGGTGAAGTCCGGCAGGTGGGTGCCGCCGCTATAGGGATCGTTCAGGATATAGACGTCGCCTTCGCCCATCGTCTCCACGGGAAATTCGGCAATGATGTGGCCGACCGCCGGGATCAGGGTGCCCAGATGGATCGGAATCGCGCAGGCCTGGGCCAGCGTGGTGCCGTCGGCGAGGAAGAGGCTGGCGGAGGCGTCCTGTCCCTCCTTGACGATCGGCGAGAAGGAACTGCGCAGCAGCGCGTCCTCCATCTCGTTGGCGATGCCGTCGACCTTGTGGCGGATCACCTCGACCGTGATCGGATCGAGGGGCGCCTCGCCCGCGCCGCTTTCAGTCATCATCGGACTCCTCCCGCTCCAATATCAGGTTGCCGTCGGCGTCCACGATGCCACGCCAGCCGGGCGAAACCAAGGCGGTCGTATCGGCCTGCTCGACGATCGCCGGGCCGAGAAGCGCCGCGCCCGGCGCCAGCGCCTCGCGGGAATGGATCGCCGCCTGGACCCGGCCCCAGGGCTCGGGCAACAGGATCTCCCGCGTGGTCTCGGGCCTCGCCGGGCGGGGCGCGGGGCGTTTCGCCCGCCTCGGCGTCTCCGCGCCGCCGGCGCCATGCACCGCGCGCAGGTTGACGATCCGGGCCGGCGTCCGGGCGGCATAGCCGTGGATCCGATCGTGAGCCACGAGGAAATCTCGGTAGAGATCGCCCAGCGGGTCCTCGGCCGCGAGGTCCACCCCCACCTCCAGGTGATAGCCCTGGCCGATATAGCAGACGTCGGCGAAGTGGCCGACGCGGATCGGCGCCTCGCCGAGTCCCTCACCCGCCATGAGCGCTCGGCAACGCCCATCGAGCGCGCCGTAGCCCCGGCGCAATTCCTCCAGCCCCAGCTCGCCGAGGGGGCGCGAGAAGGCGCTCGAGAGCTCCTGCTCCACCGGTGCCGCCAGGAGGCCGGCGGCCGACAGCACGCCCGGATGGCGCGGCACGACGATGCGACGAATCGCCAACTCCTCGGCCAGCGCGCAGGCGTGCAGCGGTCCGCCGCCGCCGAGCGCCACCAGCGCGAAGCCCCGGGGATCGTGACCGCGGCGGATCGAGACCAGGCGAATGCCCTCCGCCATCGCCGCGTTCAGCACCCGGTGAACGCCGAGCGCCGCCGCATCGCTGGAGATCCCCATCGGCGTCGCGATCCGCGCTTCGAGGCTCCGTTGCGCCAGATCGGGGTAAAGCCGCATCGCGCCGCCGGCGAAGCTCGCCGGGTTGAGATAGCCGAGCACGAGGGAGGCGTCGGTCACCGTCGCCTCCTCTCCGCCCTGGCCGTAGCAGGCGGGTCCCGGTTCCGCCCCGGCCGAGCGCGGCCCGACGTGTAGGCCGCCCGCCGCGTCGAGCCACGCGATGGAGCCGCCGCCGGCGCCGATCGCGTTGACGTCGATCATCGGCACGCGGATCGGAAAGCCGATGATCACCCCCTCGGCCCGGATCACCGGGCGGCCGGCTTCGACAAGCGCGATATCGCAACTGGTGCCGCCGATGTCGACGGTGATGGCGTCCGGCGCGCCGGCCGTCTCGCCCGCCCGCTTGCCGCCCACGACGCCCGCCGCCGGGCCGGAGAGCAGCATGCGCACCGGGCGCTCGGCGGCGATCGCCGCCGAGGCGACCCCGCCCCGCGACATCATCACCTGCAAGGGCGCCGGGATCTCGGCCGCCGTCAGGCTTCGGGCCATGTCGCGGAGATAGTGGTCCAGCACCGGCTTGACGTAGCCGTCGAAGGCGGTGACCGCCGTCCGCTCGTATTCGCGATAGGCCGGGTCGACCTCCGAGGAGAGCGATATCGCCACGTCGGGATGGCGGGCGCGGACGATTTCGGCCGCGCGCCGTTCGTGGCCGTCGGCGGCGAAGGAGAAGAGGAAGACGATGGCGATCGCCTCGACGCCGTCGGCGACCAGGGCGTCGGCCGCCTCGGCCACGGCGGCCTCGTCCAGGGCCTCGATTTCGCTGCCGTCGGCGGCAATGCGGCCGCCGATCTCCTTGCGCCGCGCGCGGGGCGCGAGGAATCCCGGCGTCTCGGGCGAGAGCGTCAGATCGTACATCCTTGTCCGCTTCTGGCGGCCGATCTCCAGCACGTCGCGAAAGCCGCGGGTGGTGAGCAGGCCGAGACGGGCGCCGCGCCGCTCCAGCACCGCGTTGGTGGCGATCGTGGTGCCGTGGACGAAGCGGGCGACGTCGGCGGGCGCGACCTTCCACTCGGCGAGCGCGCGGCGGATTGCCTCGGCCACGCCGTCGGCGGGGTTGGCACGGGTGGTGGGCACTTTCATAACATCGACTTCCCCACCGCCCCGGCGGCAAACCAGGTCGGTGAAGGTGCCGCCGATGTCGACGGCCAGCTCGACGTTTCGCGACGTTTCCCTCATCGCCTCTCCCTAGCGCCAGAGCGCATCCCGCCAGCGGATCGCGATCCAGATACTACCGGCGATGCCGAGCGTGCAATAGACGCCGACGGCGAGCGCGAAGCCCAGCCAATCGATCAGGGCGGCGGAAGCCATCAGACCGATCGGCAGGCCGTAGACGGCGAGCATCCGCGCGCCCATCACCCTGGCCCGGAAGGCCGGCTGCGCCGTCGCCAACAGCGCCACCGACATGGCGACCAGGGCGAAGCTTTGCACCGCGCCGATGACGAACAGCAAGCCCAGCCCGGCGGCCATGGCGTCAACCTGGCCGAAGACCAGCAATGCGACGTACCAGAGCAGGATGTTCACGACCGAGACCCGTAGCGGACGGCGGACGCGGGCCGAGATCGCCAGCGCGAGCGAGCCGGCGAGCGCGCCCGCCGCTTGCGCCGCCACCATGTGGCCGAGGCCGGTCGCGTCGACGCCGTAGACGTCGCGGGCGATAAAGGGCAGCAGGCCGTGGCTGATGGGGAAGGCCGTCAGGTTCACCAGAAAGGCGAGCCACATGAGCGCCAACAGCCGGGGCGTGTTCCAGACATAGGCCAGTCCTTCGGTAAGGTCGCGCCAGGGCGACGGCCTGGGTGCCGTCGATGGCTCGGCGCGGGGCGGCGGGAGCTTGGAGACGCCGAAGGTGAGCGCCAGGCCGAGGGCGTAGAAGGCGGCGACGAAAGCGTAGCTCGGACCCAGCCCGAAGCTGGCAAAAAGCCCGGCGCCGATAAGTGCGCCGGCGATGCGGGCGGAATCCGTCGTCGTCCGCGCCACGGCCATGGCGTTCATCAGCAGCATCGGCGGCATGGTGTCGCCGATCAGCGCGTTCCGCATCACCTGGTCCGCCGGCTTCAACAATCCCGCCATGAAGCCGATGGCGAAGACCGATTGGACGCCCAGCAGGTCGAAGAGACCGAGCGTCATCAACCCTCCCGCCAGAACGAGGAACGCCGCGCGCAGCCCGCAGAGCATCACGCGGCGGCCGATCCGATCGGCGATCACGCCGAACATCGGCGCCAACAGGGTGCCGAGGAACTGCAACGAGGCGAAGACGGTCAGCAGGAAGACCGAATCGGTCGCGACCAGCACATACCAGCCGAGGATCACGGTCTCCATCTCGAAGGCCCAGGCGGTCAGCAGGTCCGCCGGCCATTGGAAACGGAAGCTGCGCACCCCGAACGGGGCCGTCAGGGAGGCGCGCGCGGGCGTCGACAACTACGCAACCCTCGCTGTTGCCTTGTGGTAGGGACGCGGGTGGGTGGTGGCGAACGAAAGGGGACTTTAGCGGTCCTCGCCGCTCCGGCCCAGCCGCTCGGCGCGCCAGCGCCGTCGTTGCCGAGGCGATGATGGCGCTGTTCCGCGGCGAGCGCATCCAGGGCGCCGCCCGCTCCCCCGGCCTTCGCCCTTTCCGCGGCGCCGGCGGAGTTTGCTATAGTCCCGTTCTGGACCAGGCCCCCAGGGGCCGGAACGGTGGGAGGACCCGTCATGGCGTTGTCGCTCCGCGCGCTTCACCCTTCGCTCGGCGTCGAGGTATCGGGAATCGATCTCGGCTTGCCGCTGGACGCTTCGACGCGGGCGGAAATCGTCGCCGCCTGGGAAACCCATGGCGTCCTGGTGTTCCGCGATGCCGACATCAGCGACGACGAGCATGTCGCCTTCAGCCACAATTTCGGCGAGCTGGAAGTGCTGCCCGAGCGCGACCACACCGAGGACGGGTTGCCGGAGATCTTCACCCTCTCCAACGTCGGCCCGGACGGTGAGATCCTGCCCGCGGCGAGCGAGCCGGTGACCTTCGCCTCCCTCACCTGGTTCTGGCATACCGACAGTTGCTACCGGGCGATCCCGAGCAAGGGCGCGATCCTGCACGGTCTCGAGGTGGTCGAGGGCGGTGGCGGCGAGACCCGCTTCGCCAACCTCAAGCAAGCGCTCGCCGAGATGGGGAGCGAGCTGCGGGCCCGCATCGAGGACCTGGAGGCGCGGCATAGTTTCGTCTGGATGCGCACCCACCGCGATCTGTCGCCGATGAAGCCGGAGGAAGCGGCGAGCGTGCGGCCGGTCCGCCACAAGCTGATCCGCAACCACCGCGACGGCAGCCAGTCGCTCTACATCAGCCCCGTCTACATGGAACGCATCATCGGCCGTGGGGAGAGCGAGAGCAGGGCTCTGGTCGAGGAGTTGACCGAATGGGCCACGCAAGACCGCTTCGTCTACCAGCATTCCTGGCGGCCGCACGACGTGGTGATGTGGAACAACACCTGGACCATGCATCTGGTCATGCCTTACGACCAGGCGCGCCAGCGCCGCGTGATGCACCGCACCGCAATCGCCGGCGTCGAGGCGGTGTTGTGAGCGCCGGGGCACTGACGGCGGCAGAGATCAGCACCTTCGAGGCCGAAGGTTACCTGAACCTCGGCCAGTTGTTCGACGGTCGCGAAGCCGCGCTGCTGAAGCGGGAGGCGGGGCGAATCGCCTCGCCGGAGCGGGAATTGTCGGAAGCCAACCTCCGCGACGCCGAGACCGGGCACGTCTGGCGGAGCTACGCCATGGATCTCGATAGCGAGATCTTTTACCTGGCGACGCGCCTGCCGCGACTGCTGGACCGCGCCCGCGCGCTCATCGGTCCCCACATCTACCTCTGGCAGTCGCACATGAACCACAAGCCGGCGGGCAAGGGCGAGGCCTGGCAGTGGCATCAGGACTACGCCAACTGGTACCTCGACGGCATGCCGCGCGGCGGGGTACGCGACGTCGTCACCTTCATGGTGATGGTGGATGACTGCACGCCGGAGAACGGCCCGCTAAAGCTCATCCCCGGCTCGCACTCGGGGGGGCGGGACGAGGGCTATTGGGATTCCACCTCCGCCAAGTTCGCCCAGCAGGTGATCACGCCGGCGAAACTGGAGGCGCTGATCGAGGCGAACGGCGTGGTTCAGTTGCTGGGGCCGGCCGGCACGGTGGTGATGCTCACCGGCCTCGCCATACACGCCTCCTCGGAGAACCTGTCGGATCGGCCGCGCTGCCTCGCCTATTTCGTTTACAACCGCGAGGACAACCGGCCGACCCTCGGGCCCGGGATGAGCGGCCGGCCGCACGTCTCCAAGTATCAGATCGATCTCTCCAAGCCGGAGATCGACGACAGGGCGGACGACGCGGCGCTCAGGCGACTGGCGGGGTCGGCCGAATGAGTGTCGGGGCCGGCGATCGAGCACTTCACCCGACCGTGACCGTCGCGACGGTCACGGTGGCGGTGCGCGGAGCGGAGCGCGACAAGACCGCCTTGACCCTCGGCATCCTCGCCTATCTCGGCGGCGGGGCCAGCGCGGTTTATCTTCCCTTCGGCGTGCTCGGCGTGCCGCTGGCCCTGATCCTCGGCGCCGTGGCGATCCGGCGGGGGAGCCGACTTCGGCAATGGCCGCCGGTCGGGGCGGCGGTCCTCGGCCTGCTGTTCTCGATGCTGTGGTTCGGGCTGATGGCGATCGATTCCGGCGCCTTCCCCGAGCTCTTTCGCTGCGCCGCCATCGAGGCGCCCTGCGAGGCGACGGCGCCCCTCGCCGAATAAAGGCGGTGGGATTCGCACACGGCGGCGCATGGTATAAACTCCGATCCGCGCGCGGCGATCGTCCGTGGTCGTCGCCCACCGAACAGCGAACGCGGGAGAAAGCAACGATGAACGCAATCACGCCCCCCGACGGCGCGCCGGCGCTCGCCGGCATTCGGGTTCTCGATCTGACGCAGTTCGAGGCGGGACCCTCCTGCACCGAGGCTTTGGCCTGGATGGGCGCCGAGGTGGTGAAGCTGGAGGAGCCGAACAAGGGCGAGCCCGGGCGCTGGAGCTTCAGCGATAAGCCGAACGTCGATGCCAACTATTTCATTTACTACAACCTCAACAAGAGAAGCATCACCTGCAACCTGAAGTCCGACGAGGGCAAGGCGCTGCTGGCCCGCCTCGTCGCCGAGGTCGACGTGGTGATCGAGAACATGGCGCCCGGCACCTTCGCCCGGCTCGGCTTCAACTACGAGCGCCTGAGCGCCATCAACCCCCGGGTGATCTTCGCCCAGATCAAGGGCTTCGCCCCCGACAGCCCGCAGGCGGACTATCTCTCCTTCGACATGATCGCGCAGGCCACCGGCGGCACCATGGCCGTCAACGGCCAGCCCGACGGACCGCCGATCCGCCCCGGCTCCACCATCGGCGATACCGGCACCGGGATGCTCTGCTGCATCGGCATTCTGGGCGCGCTGTTCCAGCGCCACGCGACGGGGCGCGGTCAGCACATCCAGATCGCCATGCGGGACGCGATGATGAACTACATCCGCACGCCCATGAGCAAGCAGGTCCCGCTCGAGGGCGTGCTGCCGCGCCCCGGGAACGAGGTCGTCGGCACCTCGCCGGGCGGGCTCTACGCTTGCGCGCCGGGCGGGGCGGACGACTATTGCTTCATCTTCGCCAGCCGTGCCAACGAGGCCCATTGGCACCGCCTGGCGCGGGTCATCGGGCGGGAGGACCTGATCGAGGATCCGAGGCTCCCCGACCCCTCCGCCCGCTGGGAGCATAAGGAGGTGGTCAATGAGGCGATCACCGCCTGGACCTCCGGGCACACCAAGGAGGAGGTGATGGCCCGAGTGGCCGGAGCGGGTGTGCCCTGCGGCGCCGTGTTCAACACCAAGGAGCTGATGTTCGACGAGGACCTGCATGCCCGCGGCATCATGACCAAGGTCGAGCATCCCCAGCGCGGCGAGGTCAACGTCGCCGGCTGGCCCTTGAAGATGTCCGACAGCCACGTGCCGGTGGAATGTGCGCCGCTGCTGGGCGCCGACAACGAGTCGATCTACGCTGCCTGGCTCGGCTGCACGAGGGAAGAGGTGCGCGACATGGCCGAGCGAAGGGTGATCTGAGGGCGGCGCCCCTTAGCGCTACCGCGTCGGCACGCCGTAGAGATACCTCGTGTTGACCTCGGCCTCGTTGCCGTCGGGGTCCATCATGAAGAGGGCGCGGCCCTTGCCCCGTTCGCCGTAAGGGCCCCGGGTGAAGTCCCTCCCGCCCTCGAAGCGGGCGACGATCTGGTCGAAGACCTCCTCCTCGACGGTGAGCGCGAAGTGCATCGGGCCGCCGCCCCGGTGTCGCCCGGTGTGGTTGCGGAGCTGCAGCACGATGTGGCCGCGCGCCATCTGCAGGTAGGTCCGCTCGTCGTCTCGCTTGTCGATCGGGATGCCGAGGAGTTGGTGGTAGAAGGCCAGCGCCTTCTCCATGTCCCTGACCTTGAGAAAGATCTCCTCGATGCCGATGACGCTCATGGCGCGCTCCGTTCCCTCGGGTGGTGATGGCTCGCCCCATCATACATGCGAAACGGTTTGCGCCGGGAAGGGAGTCGTGGATTTATCGCCGGGGACCGGCGCCGGGCCCGGCCCGGCTATTGGGCCGCCCGGCGGGCCGCCTCGGCCTCGGCGAGTTTCTGGAAGCCGTCGCGGCTCTGCGGCAGTTTCATCCCCAGAATGCGCGAGGCGACCACGGTCCTGAGGATCTCCGCCGTACCGCCGCCGATGGTGAACATGCGGGCGTCGCGGCACATCCGCTCCAGCGGATTGTTGCGGGAATAGCCGGCGGCGCCATGAACCTGCAGGGCGGCGTTGGTGATCTCGATCGCCGCTTCCGAGGTGAATATCTTCGCCTGCGCCGCCTCCAGCGCGTCCGGAAAGCCCTCGCCGGCATTCTCGGCGGCGCGCCAGATCAGCGCGCGGCTGGCGGCGAGCTTGGTGCTCATGTCCGCCAGCATCCATTGCAAGCCCTGGAATTCGGCGATCGGGCGGCCGAACTGCTCTCGCTCGCGGGCATAATCGAGGGCCAAGAGGTAGGCCCCCTCGGCGAGCCCCAGGGCCACGGTCGCGGCGCCGACGCGCTGGCTGTTATAGGCGTTCATCAGGTCGGCGAAGCCCTTCTTCAGACCCCTCGGCGGCAGCACCAGCATCGAAGGCGGCAGCTCCATGTCCTCCAGGATCACCTCGGCCTCGGGAATGCCGCGCAGACCCATGGTCGGCTCGCGCTCGCCGATCCGCAGGCCCTCGGTTTCGCCCCTGACGGCGATGAAGCCGCCGATCCCCTCCTCCTCGCCGGCCTCGTCGAAGACCCGGGCGAAGATCAAGTGCAGGCGCGAGACGCCGCCACCGGTGATCCAATGCTTCTTGCCGTTCAGGACATAAGCGTTGCCACGCTTGTCGGCGCGGGTGGTCATCTCGCTGGCGGCGCTGCCGGCATCCGGCTCGGTGATGAGAATCGCCGGTTGTCGCCGGACAGCACAAGACCGGCGGCGAGCCGCTTCTGCGCCTCCGTGCCGTAGGCCATGATGGCGCTGAGGGCGCCCATGTTGGCCTCGACCGCGATCCGCCCGGTGACGCCGCAGACCTTCGCCATCTCCTCGATCACCAGGACCGCGTCCATGTAGGTGAGGCCGCCGCCACCGAGCGCCGTCGGAATGGTCATGCCGAAGAAGCCGGCCTCGCACAGCTTCTCGACGTTTTCCCAGGGGTATTGCTCGCTTCTGTCGACCTCCGAGGCGCGCGGCCGGATTTCGCCCAGGGCGAGTTCGCGGGCCTTGGCGCGCAGGCTCTCGCGCTCGGGGCTCAGACGGTCGGGCATGGCGATGACTCCCTGGTCGAACCCGGAGCGAGCGCGGCGCGGGGCCTCAGCTCGACAAGCGGGTCAGATAGATGTTGATCTGTTCGTTGCGGGTCGGCGCATGGGCCACCAGATACTCCGCGTCCTCGGCCACGAAATAGATCTTGGTGGTACCCGCCGAAGCGCCGTCGGCGACGATGCGATTCCAGACGTCGTCGCCCAGAATGCGCTGGGCACAATCGATTTCATAACGCTCGAACAGCTGTCGCGTGGTGGCGCCGAGCTCCACCAGTTCGCCGGTCCGGGTCGCGCGGAACACCGGATCGGGCTTACGCTCGGGAAAATCGGCGATCGATTCGATCCGCCGGTTCTTGTAGCGCGCCGCCACGGCCGAATAGATGCCGACACAGAACGGGAAGGCAAAGGCGAGAAACACCGAGAACAGCGTCAGGCCCGGCCTGAGGTCGAATTCGCGCGCGAACATGGCGAAAGGGTCCCTGTCGGTGCGGAACCAGGGCACCAGGAGCTGGCCATAGAGATTGATCAAGATGCCGACGATGGCGGCGAGAACGTAAGTCGCTCGATCGTGCAGCTTGTCGACGATCAATCGACGGATGAGCCGATAATCCATCGCCATCCCTCGCAGTCCGGCGTGTCGGTCCCGTGCGAGGGACCGCGTTTGCGATGCGCCCCTCGCCCTTCCGGCACTGTCTCGACAGCCGCCGAAAGCTAGCTCATCGGCCGCGCGAAGTCGAGGCGAGCGGCGCTTACTTCACGGTTATCTCGGTGATGGCGCTCCAGTTTTCCGGCGGCGGTCGGGCCATGTAGCGCCAGCAGCGGTCGAGGTAGATCTGCGTCGGGCGATCGTTCGGATTGCACCCGAGGGCCTCGGTGAAGCGCTCCGCCCCCTGCCGCCATTGGCGCTGGCGATAAAGCCGCCGGCCCTCGGCGAAGGCGGCGAGCGCCTCGTCCAGGCGGGGAAAACTCGCCTCGGTGTGGTGATCGAGAATCTCATGGAGCATGATCGGCCGCTCGCGCCCCGGCACGCGGACGCGGTCGATCTCCCGGTAGCGCCAATCGGCCTTGAGGCGGGCGAGGGTATCCTCGCTCACCAGGATTCTGGTGCCGTAATACTTGTTGGCGCCCTCGATTCGGCTGGCGACGTTCACGTGATCGCCGATCACGGTGTAGTCCATCCGCCTCGGCGAGCCGATGGTGCCGGCCACGACGGGGCCGGAGTCGATGCCGACGCCGATGACGATTTGCTCGCCGCGCTCGGCCTGCATTCGGGCGTTGAAGTCCTTCAGTTGGACCAGCATCTCGACCGCCGTGGCGACGGCGTTGTCGGCATCCTCGGGTCCCTGGAAGGGGGCACCGAACACGGCCATGAGCGCGTCGCCGATGAACTTGTCGAGCGTGCCCCCATGCTTGAAGACGATGTCGACCATGGTGGTGAAATATCGGTTCAGAATCTCCACCATTTCCCGCGCGTCGAGCCGTTCCGAAAGGCTGGAGAACTCGCGGATGTCGGAGAAAAAGATCGCCGCTTCCTGACTGGTGCCGCGCAGCATGGCCTCCTCGTTGTCGAGCAAGCGCTCGACGACGCTGTCGGACATGAAGCGGACCATGGTCCCCTTGATCCGCTTCTCGCGGGTGATGTCCTCGAGGATCAACATGCAGCCGGCGCCACCACCCAGGGGAACCGTCGTCAGGTTGACCGAGATCGCCTCCTCGGCGCCGACGTCGAGTTCGTGGTCGAGCTCGATGCCCGAGCCGCCGGTCGCGATCGTCTCCCGTAGGCGGGAGACGATGGCCTCGTTCCCCGGCCAAAGGTTGCGAGCGGCGAGACCCTCGACCGCCCCCTGCAATCGCAGGATCGCGCGGGCCGCCGGGTTGGCCATGGTGACCTGGAGCTCGCGATCGAAGGTGACGACGCCGTTGGAGAGGTTTTCGAGAATGTTCTCGTTGAAGTTCTTGGCGTCGATCACCTCTTGTTGGGCGCGCCGCTCCTCGGTGACGTCGCGGCCGTAGAGGTTGACGTAGTCGGCCCCCGCCACCGGCGTCAGCGCGAAGACGAAGGTCCGCTCGCCGCTGTGGAATTCGGCGAAACTGTTCTCCTCGGCGGCGCCGGCGGCGATCACAACGTCGCGCAATTCCCTCGCCAGCGCCGCGCCGTCGATCAAGCCGGAAAGCCGTCGTCCGGCCTGGTTGGAGAACAGCACCTCGCCGTCGCGGTGGACGCGCAGCACCGGGTTCGGATTTTCCTCCGGGAACTTGGCGAGGTCGTGCACCTCGCGAAGCGCGCGCCGCTCCTCCGTCACGTCGCGGCCGTAGAGGTTGACGTAGTCGGCCCCCGCTACCGGCGTCAGGGCGAAGACGAAGATGCGATCGCCGGCTTCGAACTCGGCGACGCGGTTGGCGCCCTCGCCGTAGGCCTCGCTCACCTGGGCGGCGAGCGCCGGGTCGAGCACGCCCGCGTCGAGCAGCCCCGGGAGTCGCCGGCCGGCCTGGTTCGAGAACAACACCCCGCCGTCACCGGCAACGCGCAGCACCGGGTTCGGGTTCTCCTCGGGGAACTTGGCGAGATCGCGCACCTCGCGGAGCGCGCGCCGCTCCTCCGTCACGTCGCGGCCGTAGAGGTTGACGTAACCGGCGCCCTCCACCGGCGTCAGGGCGAAGACGAAAATCCGCTCCTCGCTCTCGAATTCGGCGAAGCGGTTGGCGCCTTCGCCGTCGGCCCGGGCGACTTCCTCCCGCAGTGATGTGGTCAACGCCTCGCCGTCGAGCAATCCCGACAGTCGCCGCGCCGCGCCGTTCGAGAACACCACCGCGCCGTCGCCGGCGACGCGCAGCACGGGGTTCGGGTTCTCCTCCGGAAAGGTGGAGAGGTCCATTCCGCTCGGCGTGGTCTTGGCCCGGCGCGCGGCGAGCCGGCTTGCGCCGCGCTCCGAAGCATCTCGGTCGGACGCGCGATTCATCGCCGCCCCCCTCGGATCAGAAGCTGAATTCTCTTATACGCCCGTCGACCGACACTGGCGAGCCGTTGGCGGCCGTGGCGCACCCCTCGAGCGCCGTCTCGTCGCCGCGCGAGAAATCTGCTATGAGGCGCCGATCCATCCACAGGCGACCACGCGCCCGTAGCTCAGTCGGATAGAGCACTTGATTCCTAATCAAGGGGTCGCAGGTTCGAGTCCTGCCGGGCGCGCCACCTATCGGATGTGAGAATTCGATTTCGTCACCGCCCTCGCCCGCCTGGCGGGACCTGGGCAAGTCGTCGACGTTATCGTTATTTTCGGCCCACGCCCCGGCGCGGCAAGTGCAATCGGCTTGGCACTGGCCACCAAATGCTTGTCGATCCAGCCTCGAGGGATGCAGCATGAGCCCCCTACAAGCGAGGCAACGTCATCGTTCGCAGGAGGAAGCTATCGTGATGGGAACGGAAGCGGGGATCAAAGCTTCGGATCTCTTGGTCAGGGCGCTGGAGAACGAGGGCGTGGAGTATGTCTTCGGGGTCCCCGGCGAGGAAAATCTCGACTTTCTCGAGTCGCTCAGGACCTCGAGCATCCGGCTGGTCTTGACCCGTCACGAGCAAGCCGCCGGCTTCATGGCAGCGACCTACGGGCGCCTGACCGGCAAGGCCGGGGTCTGCTTGGCGACCCTCGGTCCGGGCGCCACCAACTTCGTGACCGCGGCCGCCTATGCCCAGCTCGGCGCGATGCCGATGGTGATGATCACCGGCCAGAAGCCGATCAAGGTCAGCAAGCAAGGCCGTTTTCAGATCGTCGACGTCATCGCCATCATGCGCCCGGTGACCAAGCTCGCCAAACAGATCGTCGACGGCGGCACGATCCCGAGCCTGGTGCGCGAGGCGTTCCGGCTGGCCGAGGAGGAACGGCCCGGCGCGGTGCTGCTGGAACTGCCCGAGGACATCGCCGCCGAGCAGGTGGCGGACGATGCGCTGTTTCCCGCCACGACGCCCCGGCGACCGAATTGCAGCGATGCGGCGATCGACGATGCCGCGGCCATGATCCGCGCGGCCACGCGCCCGTTGCTGCTGGTCGGCGCCGGCGCCAACCGCAAGCAGATCATCGACGCGCTAGAGCTCTTCCTCGCCAAGACCGGCATCCCCTTCTTCAACACCCAGATGGGCAAGGGGGTGATCGGCGGTTTCCACCACCTCTACATCGGCACCGCGGCGCTGTCCGACGGCGATTATCTGCATTGTGCCGTGGACCGTGCCGATCTCGTCATCAACGCCGGCCACGACGTGGTCGAGAAACCGCCCTTCTTCATGGAGCACGGCGGCAAGCAGGTGATCCATATCAACTTCAACCCGGCCCATGTCGACCAGGTGTATTTTCCGCAGCTTGAGCTGATCGGCGACGTCGCCTCCAGCTTCCACCGCCTCGCGGACAAACTGGAGCCGGTGGCGAGCCACGATTTCGACTATTTCATGGCTGTGCGCGAAGAAGTGCTGGCGCATATCGCCGAGGGCACGGACGATCCGCGCTATCCGCTGGCCCCGCAACGCATCGTCGCCGACGTTCGCGCCGTGATGCCGGACGACGGGGTGATCGCGCTCGACAACGGCGTCTACAAGATCTGGTTTGCCCGCAATTATCTAACCCGGCAGCCGAACACGGTGCTGCTCGACAACGCGCTGGCGAGCATGGGGGCGGGCCTGCCGTCGGCGATGACGGTGGCGTTGCTGTATCGCGACCGCAAGGTGATGGCGATTTGCGGCGACGGCGGCTTCATGATGAACAGCCAAGAGCTGGAGACCGCGGTTCGTCTCGGCCTCGATCTGGTGGTGCTGATCCTGAGGGACGATGCCTATGGCATGATCCGTTGGAAGCAGGCGGCCCAGGGCCTGCCCGACTGGGGTCTCGAATACGGCAACCCCGACTTCGTCAAGTATGCCGAAAGCTACGGTGCCTCGGGCCATCGCGTCGGGGCGACAGCAGACTTGGTGCCGATACTGGAACGGTGCTTCGGGGCGGGCGGCGTCCAGGTGGTCGAGGTGCCCGTCGATTATGGCGAGAACCAGCGCGTCTTGATCGACGAACTGGCGGCGCGCGCCTGCCGGATCTGATCTCCCGCAACGGCGTCCCGCGCCCCCGATGTCGGGCTCGCCGATCTCCGGGCTCGCGGCCAGGCGTGATCGGGGTAAACTCCGCCGGCGCGACCATAGGGGGGACGGCACTTGAACGAGCAGGCGAGCGACGGCGCCCAGATCCTCGATCGGCTCTACGAGGTGATCGAATCGCGTCGGGGCGGAAACCCGAAGGAATCGCGGACGGCACGGCTTTTCGATCGGGGCCTGAACAAGATCTGCCAGAAGGTCGGCGAGGAGGCGACGGAGACCGTGGTGGCGGCGCTGGTCGAATCGGACAAGCGCCTGGTCTCCGAGAGCGCGGACTTGATCTATCACCTGATGGTGCTGCTGGCGGCGCGCGGGATCCGGCCGGAGGCGGTCTGGGCCGAGCTCGCCGAACGCGCGTCCGAGCGGAAGTAGAAGCGGCGAGACAACCGATGGCCTATGACGCGAGCAACGTCTTCCGCAAGATCATCGACGGCGAGATTCCGTGCCGGAAGGTCTTCGAAAACAGCCACGCGCTGGCCTTTCACGACGTCAACCCGGTCATGCCGGTCCACGTGCTGGTGATCCCCAAGGGCCGCTACGCCACGATGGTCGAATTCGCCCGCGATGCCAGCGCCGAGGAGCAGGCCGACCTGGTCCGCGCCATGGGCGAGGTCGCGCGCCTCATGGGCGTGGCGGAGAGCGGCTGCCGGCTGATCGCCAACAACGGCGCGGACGGGCGCCAGGAGGTGGGGCATCTGCACTTCCACGTCCTCGGCGGCACGCGAATCGGCGGCCGCTTGGTCAAGCTGGATTGAGGTCGGGCACGACGCGCCAGCGGATCATGCCGCTCCTCGACGAGCCGCACGAAGGCCTGGCGCCGATCGTCGCCCGCGACAGGGTGAAGGCCATCAACAGGCTTAGAGCATGATCCGACCATATGGTGTTTTTGGGCTCCATGGAGCAGTTCGATCGCGACCGCGAGATCGCGCGTTGCTGCCTTATGGTGGTACAATAGGCCGACAACTCGCGCCATCGTCGGCATTCGGCGCCGCGGGGGATCGAATTCGGCGCCGATTGCTCATATGATCGCTTCACATTCGGTCCGATATGCGGCAGAATAATCTAACGTAAATTCGATATTCATGTGGCCACCGATGGTCGACATGGTCTCGGCCTTGGGCCCGGCCAGCGACCCCGGCGGTGATGGTTCGACATCGAACGCATGGAATCGGCCCGCCGTCGTGTGGGGGATGAATGGCGAGGCGGCCGGGAGGGGTGTCTGGACGAAGCTCGGACGCTCGGCGGCCAACGCCCGAGGCGTCGGGTCGGCTCGAAAGAGGCCGAACGGCGCGCGAAGGTGGTGACGATGAACGGCTATGCGAGGAGGGGAACAATCATGGATCTCGAAACGGAACCAGTCCAGGAAGCCATCGATCGACCGACCAACGATCGGCCGACGGAACGGCCATGCCTTTGTTGTAACAAGATATTCTCCAGTGCGGGCTGGGCCAATCGGCTCTGCAACGATTGCAAGCGACGGGACGGACGGCCTTACTTCTGAGCCACGGCGCCGCGCGCTCGGACGACGGCGGGCGACGGCCTCGCCACGACACCCGATCGTTCGCGCCGGCCCCCCCTCGCGCGTGGCCCCGGTACGACATCGGAGCGCCGGGCGGTTTGTCGCGCCGTGCTTTGTTGTTGCGATATTTCCAGGGACGGCCTATATGGATCACGCCAGCATTTTGAGATACGTGGCGTATTTCGCTTCGTCACGCCGACCAAGTCGTCATACCCCTCGGAACTTGATCAGCTGAGACCCGCCGACGCGTGTTGCGCCGGTGGCCCACGAACCTTGAAGGATATGACGAATGACTATCGGAACCGTGAAATGGTTCAATGCCGTGAAAGGCTTTGGCTTCATCGCCCCGGATGGCGGCGGCAAGGACGCCTTCGTGCACATTTCGGCGCTGGAGCGCGCCGGCATTTCCGGCCTCGATGAAGGCCAGCGGGTCGACTACGAGCTGCAGCCGGGCCGCGACGGCAAATCTTCGGCGGAAAACCTGAAGATTGTCGAGTGAGCGGATACGACTTCGCGAGAAAGGGCCCGCCGCGTGCGGGCCCTTTCAATTTGGCGCATCGTTCGGCCTGACGGAACCACCCGTTCCACCCCTCCTCGCATGCACTATGGCGCCACGGCGTAGAGGCGCATGCCGCTTCGGGCGCGGAAAGGGGTCTCGATCTCGGCGAGCCAAGGGGGTGGGCGGCCCTCGGCGATCGCCGCGACGAGACCGGCCGGCGCCCGGGCGCGGAGTTCGCGCGCCTCCGGGGCGCCGAGACAGACCAGCAGTAGATCGACGCCGCGCCGGCGGAAGATGGACCGCGCGGCCTCCGGCGCGGCCTCGAGGGCGTGAAGGCTGTCCATGATGCTCGCCCAGTTGCGATGGTTCGGCGTCGCGATCACCTCGTGGCGGCTACGATAAAGAATCTCGGGCGCGAAATTGACGTGGGTGATCAAACGTCGGGGGCCGGGGCCGAGGGCCGGCGTGTCCTCGAGCCAGCGCGCCGTTTCGCTCAGCGGACAGGAGAGCCCGGCCTCGCCCGCGACCCGGGCCACGCCAGAGGGGATCAGCGCCAGACCCAGGATCGGGAAGCCCAGCAGCAACACGACCGTGGCGGCGGCGCGGGCGAGCGCGCGAAGCGTCGCCGGCAGCCCGTCGGCGCGGCGCAGGCAGGCGAGGATCAGGGCGGCGTGGGGGATCGCCAGGGCGCATTGCGCGAAGCCGCCCCAGCGTTGCTGGTAGGCCGCGAAGCCGACGAAGACGAGGCCAAGGACAGTGAGGTAGCGCCAGGCCCGCCGGCTGTCCAGTGGGCCGCGAACGGCCCGGTGAAGCGCCACCGGCAGGGCCAGCGTGGCGACACCGAGATGAAAGACGAAGAGCGGCAGGGTGGCGGAAAGGTCGCGCGCGTCGAGCATCGGCCGCATCTCGGCGATCGAGTCGATCCAGCGGCGGATCGATTCCGCCGACATCGCGGCGTAAGGTCCGTCGAGGAAGGCGGGGAAGAGCCAAGCGACGAGCCCGATGGGTAGCGCCAGGGCGAAGCTCGCCAGCAGCGCCCGCCGCCAGGCCGCCGCCGCCAGCCCCCCCATGCGGTCGAGGCTGGCGAGGATGAGAAGCCCGCCCGCCGCGCCGGCGAGAAGCGTCAGATGTGGCAACGACAGGGCGTCGTAGACCACGAGATCGAAGGTAGCGGTCCCGTGCTCGACGGCAAGCACCAACGCGGCCCCCACCGCCAGGGCCGAGGCGTGGACCGCCGCCTTCGCCACGAAGTCTCCCCGCACGACGATCCAGCCGAGGCCGAGCGCGGCGAGACCGATCCCGCTCGCGATCATCGCTTCCAGCGAGATCCAGAGGCCGAGCACCGCCGGCAGGGCGGCCAGGAGTGCAGGCCGGGGTCCCGCGTCGGCCGCCAGCATCCGCATCGTCGCGCCGATCTGCCAAAGGAAGAGCAGCAGCAGCAAGGCGTGCTGGTCCGGACGCCCGAGCGAGGAAAGGTGGATGACGAAGAGGCCGAGGGCGAAAACGATGCCGAGATAGACCAAGCCCTGATCGTCGAAGAGCCGCCGCCCGGCCCAGAGCAGGACCATGAGGGAGAGGAGATGCAGGACCGGGCTGGCAAGGATGCCCGAGAGGTAGAGCGCCCCGGTCCGCTCGGTGAAGGGGAGGAACGCCAGCGCGCCGGCGATCAACAGCACGTCATAGGGCCGGGGCCAGTAGATGTCGTCGCCCGCCGGCGGATTGCCGCGCGCGAGGCGCCGGTCGAACCAGTCGCCGCCGGCCAGCAGGGCCTCGGCCCGAAGCAAGTGGGTGTAGCCGTCGATGCCGACGAGACGGCCTTCCAGCACCGGTGCCCCGTCGCGGACATGGTTGGTGAGCTGCATCGCCAGCGCCAGCAACAGCGGAAAGAGCAGAATTTTGGCGTAACGACGCATCGCGCGCGGGGCCCGGCCGGCCGCTACCAGACCCCGATGAGATAGCCCCGCTGGCGCGAGGTGGCGGTGCGCCGCGCGATCTCCGCGTCCGACAGCGTGACCCGGGTACGGCGCGCGCGGAGCCAGGCAAAGAGCCGTTCGTGCAGCTCGGCCAGAACCGCCACTGCTGCCGGATCCGAGCCGAGGTCGTGCAGTTCCTCCGGGTCCTCCTGAAGATCGAAGAGCTGGGGGCGGAAGCCCTGGTAGTGGCAATACTTCCAGCGCGCGGTGCGGACCATGAAGGCCCGCGCGTCGGCCGGCGCCAGGTCCAGCGTCAGGCGGGCGCGGCGCAGCGAATAGTCCGCCTCGCTGATCGCCGCCTCGCCCCCCATCGCTTCGAGGAAGGTCGGCAGCAGATCGATAACCTCCACGAGGCGGGCATCGACGGTGCCGCGCGTCGCCTCGGCGGCAGGGCCGGGGTCGACCAGGATTAGTGGTATCCGCGCCACGGGCTCGTGAAAGAGTTCCTTTTCGCCCAGCCAATGGTCGCCCAGATAGTCGCCGTGGTCGGAGGTGAAGACGATCATCGTGTCGTCCAGCCGCCCGGCCCGCGCCAGGAACGCCGTCAACCGGCCGATGTGGTCGTCGATTTGCTTCACCAGCCCCATGTAGGTGGGGATGACGTGGTGGCGGACCTCCTCGGACTGGAAGGCGCGGCTGTCGTCGTGCGCCATGAAGGCTGCGTGGACGGGGTGGGGCGCCTCCCGCTCCCTCGGGTGGCGGTTGGCGGCGAGGACCTGGTTGGCGCCGTACATGTCGTTATAAGGGGCGGGCGCGATATAGGGCCAGTGCGGCTTGATGTAGGAGAGATGCAGGCACCAGGGCGCCGCGCCCGCCTCCTCGATGAAGGCCATCGCGCGATCTGTCATGTAGGCGGTCTCGGAGTGTTCCTCGGCAACCCGGGCCGCCAGGCGCGCGTTTCGCAGGTGCCAGCCGCTCAGGATTTCGCCCGCCGGGCCCAGGGCGGCGTTGGCGGCGGTGTGCCAGGGGTTTTCGCCTTGGTAGCCTTGCTCTCGAAGATAGCGGTTGTAGGCGAGGTCGGGATCGGCGATTTGCTCGGGGTGCAGGCCGTCGTCGCGCTCGTAGGCTTCGAAGCCGCACTCGGCGATTCCACGGCCTACGGCCGACTCGGCCTCGAGCGCGAGCCTGGCCAGCCCCTCGAGGTCGGGGACCATGTGGGTCTTGCCGACCAGCGCCACGCGCAGGCCCAGTGGGCGCAAATAGTCCCCCATCGTCCACTCGTCGACCCGGAGCGGGATGTTGTTCCAGTTGGAGCCGTGGCTGAACATGTAGCGCCCGGTATAGAACGACATGCGCGAGGGCCCGCAGACCGGTGACTGGCAATAGGCCCGGGAGAAGCGGACGCCGCGCGCCGCCAGCGCGTCGATATGGGGTGTCTCCAGGTGCGGGTGTCCCTCGCAGCCGAGATAGTCGGCGCGGAGCTGATCGCACATGATGAAGAGGATGTTTCGAACCGCGCCCATGCACAGCGCCTCGTTGGGGCGGACCCACTGGCCCAGCCGGTGGACTATAGTGAGCGCCCGAGGGCCGGGCAAAGACCCAGGGACTTCGGCAGGGAAACGTTAACATGGTGACGGCGGGCATATATCGACGATCGAGGCGCGCGCAGAAGAATCACCGCCGAGCTTCCGGGCTGCGCGTTGACGCAACCGCCCTTGGACTATTATACCATCGAGCCCATGAACGGACCCATCGGCCACACGAGTCGTCGTCGCGAGCGAAGCGTGGCGATCCAGGGCCGCGCGCCCAGCGCTTCGAGATTTTGGCGCGACTTCGACGCCTACTGGATCGCCACACTCGCTTCGGTCGTTCGCGATGACGCCGAGAAGCGGGGAAGTCGATGAGTCATTTCGCAAGCTCGCCGGTATTAGGCCAAGTGCTTGGTCTGGCTGTGTGAACACCTGCCCAGCTTAGACGGCACGTTGGTTGCCCGCGCCCGCGAGCTACCGGCCCAGACAGGTTGCGTTGAAGCTCCGGAAGCGGGATTGGTGTCGTGGGACCGAGCGACACACAGGGTGGTGACGATCTAATTGGTTTGTTGCCGTTATTGCTTGCACTAGGGGCTGTATCCCACGATACTACAATTATCATACGACAAATGATCGAGACAAGGCGGCGGCGATTTTCTGCATTAACAGTCTAAAGGAGTTATGAATATGGCCCTCTATGATAAATCAGTGAGGGACTTAATGAGGGAAGATTTAGTGGAGAGTTTGAACTTGGATGGTGGTCGAAATTTTTATCGCCGGCAACTCATAAGTTGGTTTGGGGAACACTACCCGAAGGTAAAACAGGGAACTATAACTGCGCATCTTATTAGGTTGACGACTAATGCGCCAAGTAGGACGCATTATCACGCGAAGCCAGGGGAAGATGACGTATTCTATCAGATCGACAGAGGCCGCTTTCGGCTATATGACGCGGATACAGATCCCGAACCGATTAATACGACTGCCACTGCCTCTATCGCTGGAGAAACCGCGACAGAAAGTGAGCCAGAACCGGACGAAACAACAGACGGCAATGAATTTGCATATGAGCGTGATTTACAAAACTTCCTTTCAAGAAATCTCAATTTACTCGAACCCGGCCTGAGACTATACGAAGACGAAGGCGTTACCGGGACTGAATTTCCTGTTGGTGGGCGTTTTGTCGATATTTTGGCGAAAGACGATCGGAGCCGGCTTGTAGTTATAGAACTTAAGGTTTCGCGTGGTTACGATAGGGTGGTGGGTCAAATTTTGCGTTACATATCGTGGATACAAAAAAACCAAGCCGAAGAAGGGCAAGAAGTTCGTGGAATTATCATTGCCAGGGAAATTACCGAGGATTTAATCCTTGCATGCGAAAACATACCGTTTATCGACTTATACCAATCGGCATTAATCAGAACTCATGCGCCCATTTACGCCGCCCGATGGACGTGATGTTCCATGGTTGATCGATGAGCTTGTTCCAGGCTTCGCAGCAGGAGGTGATGATCTGCTCGTCGGATTGGAAGACCAAGTTGGACAGCCAGTTGTCGCGCATGAACTGCCAGATGTTTTCGGTCGGATTGAGCTCCGGCGAGCGTGGTGGCAGGGGCAGGAGGGTAACGTTGGCGGGGATCTTCAGCTTGTCCGTGGTGTGCCAACCCGCCTGATCGAGGAGCAGGAGGGCATGCGCGCGCGCGCCTACCCGGGAGGAGATCTCCTCCAGATGCAGCTGCATGGCCTGGGTGTCGCAGTGGGGGAGCACGAGGGCGGCGCCGACGCCGCGTTCGGGACAGATGGCGCCGAAGATATAGGCTGATTTGGTGCGCTGGTCATGCGGTGCGCGGGGCCGGGTTCCGCGCCGCGCCCAGCGCCGAGTGATCTTGTTCTTCTGGCCGACACGGGCTTCGTCCTGCCACCAGATTTCTATCTCGGTGCCGTCGGGCAGGCGCCGGCGGGCTTGTGCCACCAGCTCGGGGATTTTTTTTAAAATCCTCGATGACGCCCTCCTCCTGGGCATGGTGGCGCGGACGCGCCGTCATCTTCGTGAAGCCCGTCGCCTTCAATTCCCGGCTCACCGTGGTCTCGTCGAGCGAGATCGCGAACATATCCCGGATCCAGCCCGCCAGATCCTTCAGCCGCCAGCGCACCACGCCGTCGACCGCCGGGTTCGGCCCCGCATCGACGCGTGCCCCCAGCGCCTGGCGTTGTGCATCGTCGAGCTTCGCCACCGCACCGGGCGCCTTGCGATCGATCAAGCCGTCCGGGCCCTCGGCGTTGAAATGCAACACCCAATCTCGGATCACCTGAAGCCCCACGTGGCCGGTCCGTGCCGCATCCGTCCGCCGCCCACCGTCATAGATCACCGCGAGAGCCAAGAGCCGGCGGCTCTGGCCGGCATCCTTGGAAAGCTTCGCCAAGCGACGCAGCTCCGCCGCATCGAAATCCTCTCGTAACCCGATCGCCGCTCCCATGGTGAACCTCCTCAACTCCGAATCACCGGAATTGAGTCAGAAATCATCCACCATGGGAATCCTCAAAGTGAGTCTCCCTCAAGGCCAATTGGTATTATATGAGTATCAACTGTCCATCTCTTTAAAAAAATTGCGCCGAGATTGCTAGACGATTATAGCTTGATTTTCCCGGCAATGGCTCGTTGTTTAAAATAGTGCGCTAGGTTTAAAATAGTGCGCTAGAGATATAAAACGGCATAGATTTGTCTTTAAACTTTCGCCGCCTGCAAACCCTATGGTCAAAATTTTCGTGTTTCGGTTCTCTAAATATTGTACTAATTGTCAATCGGCCAAACCTGCGACCGCGCCAGGGCGTTTTTCCCGATTTTTTCCCGACGCGACACAACCGCCAACACGGCGCGAAATTGGTCGGCTAAATGCGAGATCGCGCTCGATCTGCTTACACGCGACGCCGCCGGAACCCGAGCCGGCCCACAGCCCCCCTCAAGCTTGTTGTACGGCCTGGGCGGCCTCCAGCGCGGCGATCTCATCGGCGCCGAAGCCCCAGTCCGACAAGCTTTCGCGGGTGTTGTCGCCGGGGCCGGCCGGCGGGCGCTGGACCTCGGGCTTGGTGCGGGAGAAGCGCGGCGTGGGCGCCGGTTGCAACACGCCCTCGACCTCGATGAAGCTTTGCCGCGCCTGGTTGTGGGCATGCTCGCCGACCTCGGCGAAGTTCAGCACCGGGGCGAAGCAGATGTCCGAGCCCTCCATGATTTCGCACCACTCGTCGCGCGTCTTGGACTTGAAGATCTCGGCCATGCGCGTCTTCATGGCGGGCCAACTGGCGCGGTCCATCTGTTCGGGTAGGTCCTCGTTGTCGAGCCCGGTCTTCTCCAGCAGTTCGCGATAAAACTTGCGCTCGATCGAGCCGATGGAGACGTATTTTCCGTCCTTGGTTTCATAGGTGTTGTAGAAGTGCGCGCCGGTGTCGACGATGTTGCTGCCGCGTTCCGGCGACCAGAAGCCCGAGGCTTGCCAGCCATAGGCGGAGGTGGCGAGATAGGCTGCCCCCTCGGTCATCGCGCAGTCGATCACCTGGCCCTCGCCGGACTGGCGCGTCTCCAACAGCGCGGCGACGACGCCGAAGGCGAGGAACATGCCGCCGCCGCCGAAATCACCCACCAGATTCAACGGCGGCGTCGGCGGCCCGCCGCTCTGGCCGATCGCATCCAGCGTGCCGGAGAGCGCGATGTAGTTGATGTCGTGGCCGGCGGCGTGCGCCACCGTGCCGTCTTGACCGAAGCCGGTCATACGGCCGTAGACGAGCCTGGGATTGCGCTCGAGGCAGACCTCGGGGCCGAGACCGAGACGCTCGGTGACGCCGGGGCGGAAGCCCTCGATCAGGGCGTCGGCGTTCTCGACCAGGCGCAGCACCGTCGCCACGCCCTCGGGGTTCTTCAGGTCGACGGCGATCGACCGCCGGCTGCGGTTCAGGACAGCGAAGCGCCGCTCGGTGGCGACGCCCAGATCGGCCTCGGCGGTGCGGTCGATCCGCAACACCTCGGCCCCCATGTCCGCCAGCAACATGGCGCAGAACGGCCCGGGGCCGATGCCGGCGAGCTCGATGATCTTGAGTCCCTCGAGTGGTCCCATGAGGTGGCCTCGCTCCTCCTCCGATTATCGGCAGGCGGCACGATAGCGCATGGCTTCGCCGTTCCAAAATCCGCGGTCGGGGAATCGCGTTTGGGCGCCGGCTCGTGTAAGGAAGCGCGAAGCCGAAGCCCGGAACGCCGCCATGCCGCCCCGATTCAATCCCTTGAAACTCAATAAGCTGCAGCTCCGCACCCTTGTCGTGCTGCAGGAGTTGGCGCGCCATCCGGAGACCTCGACGACCAACGAGGCGAGTGGCGAGGTCCTCATCACCATGCTGCCGCGCCCGCACGGCAATCACATCCACGTCGGCCGGCGGATCGTCATGACCAAGGATGCGAGCGGCCTGTGGAACGAGGCGGTCTGGCGGGCGCTGGAGCGCAAGGGCCTGGTGAGCCAGGAGTATCCGGTGGCGATCCGCCTGAAACCCGAGGCCGTGGCCTACGAGACCCGGATGGCCGAGGCTATATTCCTCGGCGCCGACCATTGACGCCGTTCGCCATGATTCGCGCACAGCCAAACGCCGGCGGGAAAATCGACAGCGCATGACCGATAGCAACGAAGCCAAGCCTCGGATCTCCTTCCAGGGAGATTGGGGCGCCTATTCACACCTCGCCTGTCGCGAGGCGGCACCGGATTACGCGCCCCTGCCGGCCGAGAGCTTCGAGGAGGCCTTCGCCGCCTGCTCCGAGGGCCGCGCGGCGCGGGCGATGATCCCGATCGAGAATTCCGTCGCCGGCCGGGTGGCCGACATCCACCACCTGCTGCCCAACTCCGACCTGTTCTTGATCGGCGAGCATTTCCAGCGGGTCCACCACCACCTCCTCGCCCTCAAGGCAGCGACGCTGGAGAGCATCCGGGAAGTGCACAGCCACATTCACGCCCTTTCCCAGTGCCGTAAGCTGATCCGCGAGCTGGGGGTGAAGCCGATTCAGCATGGCGACACGGCGGGCGCCTGCCGCATGGTGGCGGAGCGTGGCGACTCGACGATCGCGGCGCTCGGCTCCAGCCTCGCGGCCGAGACCCATGGCCTGAAGAGCTTGCGCGACGGCGTCGAGGACCACGACAACAACATCACCCGCTTCCTCGTCATGGCGCGGGAGCGGATCGTGCCGCACCCCAAGGACGGGCCGGTGATGACCAGCTTCATCTTCGCCGTCAACAGCGTGCCGGCGGCGCTCTACAAGGCGCTCGGCGGCTTCGCCACCAACGGCGTCAACATCACCAAGCTGGAGAGTTACATGCTCGAGGGCAGCTTCGAGCAGGCCCAATTCTACGCCGACATCGAGGGCCATCCCGACGATCCCGCGGTCGAGCGAGCGCTCGGCGAGCTCAATTTCTTCTGCAAGACGATGAAACTGCTGGGCACCTATCCGCGCAACCCCTTCAGGGGCTGAGTCCCACGTGAAGACGTCCTTCGCTTCGCGTCACGTGTACTTCGCCACATTCTCGAAACCGCGATAATGCGGCCCGGGTCAGCTTGGGGCGGCTTGGGGCGTATTTCCAAGCCTGGCCCATGTTTAGCAGCCCGTTGAAAAAGGCGCCATTGACCGGGTTTCACTCCATGGCGAAGCATATCGCGGCGAAGGCGGTTTCGCCGTCCTCCGAGAAGGCCCGGCCGGTGACGGCAGGACCTTCTGGTTTTCGGGACGGGGCGAGTGGTGGGTGAGCGCGGGACCCGGCGGTGATCCCTGGATTTCGGCGTACGGGCGCTGCATTCGAGCCCCGCGACATGGCAAGGTGACGCCCGATCCGGCCCGTTCGCGGGCGAAAACGACGAGTCGGCGGCGGTATATCTTAAATTCGGAATATGAAGGTATCGATCAAAGCATTGAAATGAATTGGCTTTCTCGAGCCGCGTGCGGCCGGTGGGATTTCGTTCTGCAAATTCTTCGATTTTTCCATTTTATATCCAATATACCGTATTTGCAGTACTATTAATAAATGATCGATTCTCTCACCCCCGCGATGCGCGCAATAGGGGTCAGCGGAAATGGGTGCCCCTTGATTGCTATACAAAATACAAGACTTGACCCCCGGCTTAGCGGGCGGCGGGCCGAGGTGGACTCGGACGACGCGCTGGCCGCCTCCATCGGCGATCTTGCACCGAGCCAGTTGGCCTGATCATCGATTTGCGACGACTATGGGGTTCCGGGGCGAAAGCCTGCCCGGGCACGACGAAGTCAAGATCACTGGTGCCGACCCGGCGCCGGCAACGGGGACGTGGACGCCTCGTAGGCGACAAGCCTGCAAACCGCGCGGCACGGCACCGTCGCGACGTCCTCGATGCTAGCCGGAGCGTGACTCGTCGGTGACGTAGCCGTCCTCGAGATCAAGCTGGAAGGACGCGGGATCGCGCCTGGCCGGATCGCCGTAACCACCGCCGCCCGGCGTCGCCATACTGACCGTATCGCCGTGCTGCAGCACGTACTGGCGCTTGGGATCGACCTTGGCGCCGTTGATCCTGAGCTCACCGGTGGCGCCTTCCTCGCCGCCCTTGATCCCGAAGGCCGGAATGACGGTGCGTTCCGCCAGGAAGGAAACCGCGATCGGGCTTTCGGATCGGCTTTCGAAGAAGATCTCCTGGCCGAGCCCGCCGCGATGCTGGCCTGGTCCGCCGGAATCCGTGCGCAGACGCTTGTGTCGGAACCTGAGCGGCGCGATCTGCTCCGACAGCTCGATCGAGGTCGAGGACACATTGCTCGGCCAACTAAGGCAATTGGCGCCGTCGCGACGGTGACTGGCACCCATGCCGCCGTTGTAAAAGAACATGTTGGCGTATGGCTTGCCGGCTTCGTTCACGCCGGATTGATTCATCCCCCACATCGGCGAGCCGCAGGCCGCCATGACCCGTTCCGGCACCACCCCGCCAAGGCAGCCGAATACGAGGACCGGCAGATAATGACCGATCAGCATGCGCGAGCCGCCAGGGGCCGGGAACACCGGATTGACGATGCAGCCGTCGGGCCCGTGGACGGTAATCGGTAGGAAGGCGCCTTCGTTGTTCGGCAGATTGGGGCTGGTACAGCACTTCACCCCATAGACGGTCAGCGCATAAGTGTAGCACATCGCCACGTTGATCGCCCGGTCGACCTGCGGATCGGTGCCGGTATAGTCGATGTCGATCGAGTCGCCGGCCACGGTCAGCGTCATCTCCAGGCGAATGGGCTTGTCCATCACCCCGTCGGTGTCGAGCCCGCTGCGATAGACCCCGTCCGGCAGCTCGGCGATGGCGGCGCGCATGGCCCGCTCCGAGCGGCCCTGGATTTCGCTGGCCAGGGGCGTGAGATCCTCGAGCTGGTAGGCTCGCATCAGGGCCAGCAAGCGCTGTTCCATGAGATCCAGGGCCACCACCTGGGCCCAAAGGTCACCCATCGTCTGGTCGGGGGTCCGCACGTTCTTGCGCAGGAGCTTGACCAGGCTCTCGTCGGTCCGGCCCGCCGCCTGAAATTTCATGATCGGGATCTGGAAGCCCTCTTCGAACACCTCGCGCGGCTCGGGCGAGCGGATCTTGCCGCCGATATCCGGCGCGTGCGCCGTACTCGCCGAGAACCCGATCAGCCTGTCCTCGACGAAGATCGGCTTGGCCACGGTGATGTCGGGCAGATGCCCGGTGCCCTGAAAAATGTCGTTGGTGATCAGCACATCGCCGGACGCCAGGGTCTCCGGCGGGTAGGCCTCGATGAAATGCTTGACCGTCGCCGGGAGGGTGCCGATGAAGGAGGGGATGCTGCGCGTCGCCTGCACCAGCGATCGGCCCTCGGCGTCGGTGATGATGCAGGAAAAGTCGTGCGACTCACGCACCAGCGTCGAGAACGACGTACGGATCAGGGCCGCGGCGGCCTCGTCGACGGCACAGATCAGCCGCGTCCACAAGATTTTGAGCGTGACCGAATCGAACCGGGATCGCATGGCTATCATCGCATTCACTCTACTTCCGCCGCTGGCGCCTCCCAGGGCAATCGCGTGAACG
The DNA here is from genome assembly GCA_965225945.1 of Alphaproteobacteria bacterium. Lineage (GTDB taxonomy): Bacteria > Pseudomonadota > Alphaproteobacteria > JASLMY01. The sequence goes on from CBDDBZ010000039.1 coordinate 76,021, forward strand.
CGATTGCCCTGGATTCTTCTTGTTCCCTCACACGCCGGGCGCGCGCAATCGGGCGCTCGGGCGCTGCTCGCATGGGCTCGCGGGGCCTCAATGGCCCATTCGCGGCGGTCGACGCAGGTTCAAGGCCGTGTCCATCACTTCTGGCGATTGCCCTGTGGCGCCTCCGAAGGCAGGGTGACGACGATGCTGCCATCCGGCAGGATATGGCAGACCGCGCCCGGACCCACGATCAGCGTCGACTCGTTCTCCTCGAACACGGCCGGGCCCTCGACGACCGTCCCCGCCGGCATCAGGTAGCGATCGTAAATCGTGCTCTCGAGCATGCCGCCGGCTTCGGCGAAATAGACCTGACGGCTACCCTTGAAGGCGTCGCGCCCCGTGCCGGCGGGGCCCGCGAAGCCGATCTCGGCCAGGTCCACCGGCGCCGAGACCGAGACCCTGAGATTGATAATCTGAATGGCCACATCGGGCGGCGTGCGCGAGAACAGCTGGCGGTAGAGCGTCTCGAATGCCGCGGTGAGGGCGGGCTCGAAATCGGCGCCGTAAGGTCCCTCGGACAAGGGAACGGCGATCTCCGAGCCCTGGCCGACATACCGCATGTCGGCGAGCCGGCGCACGCCGAGCGCCGTAAGATCCGCGCCGGTGTCGGCCAGCACGGCCCGCGCATCCGCTTCGAGCTTTTGGTAGAGCGCTTCGAAAGCTGGCCAGTCGAGCGCATCGAGCCGCTGCACCATGGAGGCGACGCGGTCGATACGAGCCGGCGCCATCAAGAGCCCGATGGTAGAGCCGACGCCCGCCGCCGGCGGGCAGACCAGCGTGCGCAGGTTCAGCTTGGCCGCGACGTGATAGGCGTGCACCGGTCCGGCGCCACCGGTCGCCAGCATGGCATGGCCGCGCGGCTCACGGCCGCGTTCGGTGATGTGCACGCGGGCGGCACTCGCCATGTTCTCGTTGACCACGTCGTGCACACCCCAGGCTGTCTCGAGCGGCGTGAGACCGGTCGCGGCGCTGAGATTTTCGATGGCGCGCTCGGCCGCGCCCTGGTCGATCGTCATGCCGCCGCCGAGAAAGAAATCGGCGTTGAGATAGCCCAACAGCAGGTCGGCGTCGGTTACCGTCGGGGCGCCACCGCCGCGGCCATAGCAGGCAGGGCCCGGCTCGGCCCCGGAGCTTTCGGGTCCGACCTTGAGCAGACCGAGTTCGTCGACATAGGCAATCGAGCCGCCGCCGGCACCGATCTCAATCAACTCGATGCTGGAAATCTTGATCGGTAAGCCGCTGCCTTCCATGAAACGCTTGGCGCGTGCCGCTTCGAAATTGTAGGCGATCAGCGGCTCACCACCATCGACGAGACTGAGCTTGGCGGTGGTCCCGCCCATGTCGAAGGCGAGCAACTCATCTTCACCGATTTTGCGGCCGAAATAGGCGGCGGCAAGAGCGCCGGCGGCCGGCCCCGATTCGAGCAGGTGGACCGGGCTGCGCTTGGCTTCCTCGATATGAGTGAGGCCGCCATTGGACAGCATCAGAAAGAATTGGCTTTCGATGCCGAGCCCGTGGATTTCGCCGGCAAGTCGGTCGAGGTAGCTGCGCGCCAGAGGTTTGACATAGGCGTTCGCGACGGCGGTCGAGGCGCGCTCATACTCGCGGATCTCGGGCGCGACGTCACAGGACGCCGTGAGCAGGAGATCGGGGTATCTAGCCGCGATGCTCTCGAGCGCCGCGTGTTCGTGAATCGGATTGGCGTAGGCATGCAGGAACACGACGGCGATCGAGGTCACGCCATTCGCAACCAGATCGTCGACCTCGCGCATTAGCGCTACCCGGTCGAGTGCAACCTCTATGTCACCGGCCGGCGCCATACGTTCCGGCACCTCGCGGCGCAGTCGCCGCGGTACCAGCGGAGTCGGTGTCTCTATGAAAATGTCGTAGAGTTCGTATTTGCGCTCCCGCTGGATCTCGAGCACGTCGCGAAAGCCGTCTGTCGTGATCAACGCCGTCTTCGCGCCTTTGCGCTCGATCATCGCGTTGGTGAAGAGTGTGGTCGCGTGCACGATGCGGCCAATGGTTCGAGGTTCGATCGATTCGCGTGCCAACAGGGACTTGATGCCGACGATCACACCGCGTGCGGGGTCGTCGGGCGTGGTCGATTCCTTAGCGATGAAGATCCGTCCCAACGCCGGATCGTGGACGACGAGGTCCGTGAAGGTACCGCCGATGTCGATGCCTAACGAAAGAGCGGTCAAATACCTGTCTCCACGACGGATCAAAACTCGATTGCGCCAGCAAAGCCGTGGTTCCTGAAAACCTCGTCTGTCGCGGAAGTCCTGGCCTTTCTAGCCTCGGACGCCTCCTCCTCGGCTCAGTGACCCCGGTCACTATAGGGCGCGCGGGCGGCCGCGGCCAGGTTGGGCAGATAGGCTGCCGCGCTGGCGCCCTCGAGCGCCTCCTCGACGACCTCGCGACCTGGCGTGCCGGGATCGAAGGTCAGGACCAAGGTTTCCGCCGCCATGCCCACCTCGCTCGAAAGGACTCGCGACGCGCCGCGAGCGGCCCCTGCCGTTTCGAATTCGCAAAGCTCGAAGCTTTGAAGCCTGCCAAGAGAACCATCGGGCAATCCGCGACCGCTTTCCAATCCGCCGCGACGGCGCGATACTCGACCCGACGACGTCAACGACAGAGTGCGGGTCTCGGGTCGGCGAGGCTGCGCTTGACAAGGGTCCGGGACGCCACGGGAGGGTGGGACATGATGCTAACGCAAGAGATCGCCAAAAAGATGTACCTCGATATGTGGCGGATTCGCCTGTTCGAAGAGGAAGCCAACCGCCAGACCTCTCTGGGCTCGGTGCAGGGCGCGCTGCACATGTACTGCGGCGAGGAGGGCGTGGCGGTCGGCGTCTGCAGCCAGCTCAGGGACGACGACTACATCACCGGCACCCATCGCAGCCACGGCCACTGCCTGGCCAAGGGGACCTCGATGGACGCCATGATGGCCGAGCTCTTCGGCAAGGCAACGGGCAGTTGCTCGGGCAAGGGCGGCTCGATGCACATCGCCGACCTCTCGCTCAACATCCTCGGCGCCAACGGCATCGTCGCCGGCGGCCTGGGCCCGGCAACCGGCGCCGGACTCGCCAGCAAGATCCGCGGCACCGATCAGGTCTCGGTCTGTTTCTTCGGCGATGGTGCCGCCGCCCGCGGCCCCTTCCACGAGGCCATTTTGATGGGCTCGCTCTGGAAGCTGCCGGTGCTCTATGTCTGCGAGAACAATCAGTACCAGCAATGGGTGCCGCGCAAGAATGTCGCCGTCGTCGACTCGGTGGCCGACATGGCGCCTTCCTATTCGATCCCCGGCGTATCGGTCGACGGGCAGAACATCATCGAAGTCTACGAGGCCGCTGGCGAGGCCATCGAGCGGGCCCGTCGTGGCGACGGCCCGACCCTGATCGAGGCCCGGACCTACCGCTTTTTCGGCCACAGCCTCGGCGACCGCGAGGAATACCGCAGCCGCGAGGAAGTCGAGGACTGGCGCGAGAACCGCGACCCGATCAAGCTGTTCCGCGCCCATATGGCGGAGCGCCAATGGCTCGGCGAGAGGGAAGCGGAGGAGATCGAGGCGGCGGCCAAGGCGGAGGTCACGGCTTCCGTCGGCTTTGCCGAGGAGAGCCCCTATCCCACTCCGGACGCGGCACTGACCGACGTCCTAGCGAGCACCGAGGGAGCCCGGCCATGAGGACGATCAGCTTCCGCGACGCGTTGCGCGAGGCCCTGCACGAGGAGATGGCGCGCGACGACGAGGTCTTCGTCATCGGCGAGGACGTAATCATGCATGGCGGCCCCTACGCCGTTACCGAAGGGATCAACGAGCGCTTCCCCGGCCGCATCTTCGAGACCCCGATCGCTGAAGCCGGCATTGTCGGCATCGGCGTCGGCGCGGCGATGGCCGGGATGCGGCCGGTGGTCGAGCTGATGTATCTCGACTTCGTCACCTGCGCCATGGACGAGGTGGTCAACCAGGCCGCCAAGATGCGCTACATGACCGGCGGCCAGGCCAGCGTGCCGCTCACCATTCGGCTGCCCTGCGGCCACGGCCGCCTGCTGGCTGCGCAGCATTCGCAGATCATGGAGTCCTGGTTCATGCACGTCCCCGGCCTGCAGGTCGTGGTGCCGACGACGCCCAGGGACGTCAAGGGCCTGTTCAAGTCGGCCGTGCGCTCCCCCGACCCGGTCCTGTTCTTCGAATACAAGCGCATCTACACCGTCGAGGGCGAAGTGCCGGAGGACGACTACACCATTCCTTTCGGCCAGGCCGATATCAAGCGCGAGGGCGAGGACGTCACCGTCGTCGCCATCGGCCCGATGGTGCACAAGGCGCTCGAGGCCGGGATCCTGCTCGAGGACGACGGCTACGACATCGAGGTGGTCGATCCCAGGACGCTGTCGCCGCTCGACACGGCGACGATCTGCGAGTCCGTCAGTCGCACCGGCCGCGTTGTCATCTGCGAAGAGGATTCGAGCTTCGCCGGCAGCGGCGCCGAGATCGCCGCCATGATCGCCGACAAGTGCTTCTCGGACCTGAAGGCGCCGGTCAAGCGGGTCGGCCTGCCGCACGTGCCGATGCCGTTCAGCGCCGGCCTCGTCGAGCATGTCATCCCGGACGTGCCACAGATCGTCGCGGCGGTGCGCGGCGTCATGGCTTAGGGCCCGGGAGACGATAGATGGCAGTGCAGTTTCGTCTGGCCGCGCTGGGCCACACCATGGAGAAGGGCCGGATCGTCGAGTGGTTCGTGGCCGAAGGCGCCACGGTGAAGGAGGGCGAGCCGCTCCTGGCGGTGGAAACCGACAAGGCCACGGTCGACGTCGATTCGCCGGTCGAGGGCGTGATCTTGCGCCTCGTCGGCGAGGTCGACGTGGAATACCCCGTCGGCACCACGCTGGCCTGGATCGGCGACGCCGGCGAGGAGATCCCGGACGCGCCGGAGGCACCGGCGCCCGCGCCGGCGAGCGCCCCGGCCAACCGCGTGACGCCGGTCGCCCGCCGCCTGGCCGAACGCCACGGCATCGACGCCGACGGGCTCCAGGGCACCGGACCCGACGGTCGGGTCACCAAGGAGGACGTGCAGCGCGCCATCGAATCCGGCGCGCCGGCGGTCGCGAACGACACGAGCGGGGACGGCATCGCGCGCGCGCCCCTGACCGGCATCCGTCGCACCGCGGCGGAGCGGCTCTCCGCCAGTTGGCGCGAGACGCCGCAGGTGACCGAGGGGATCGAGGTCGACTTCACCGACTGCCTGGCGCTCAGAGCCGAGAAGATGCCGGTATGGCGCGAAGCCTACGGCGTCGAGCCGACCATCAACGATGTCGTCCTGCAGGCCGCGACCGAGGCGCTCAAGGCCCACATGGCGCTCAACGCCGCCTATGTCGACGGCGCCATAGTGCAATATCCGGAGATCAACCTGGGGGTCGCCGTCGAGGTCGAGGACGGCCTGATCGTGCCGGTGATCCATGGCGCCGGCGAGATCAACATCGGCGAGCTCGCCGAGGCCGTCATCGGCATTGCCGAGCGCGCCCGCGCGGGCAAGCTCGGACTGGCCGAACTCGAAGGCGGCACCTTTACGGTCACCAACCTCGGCGGCCTCGGCATCGACTGGTTCACACCGGTCTTGAACCCGCCCCAGTGCGCCATTCTGGGCATCGGACGGGTGCGCCGGGTACCGGCGGTGGTCGACGATGGGATCGCCGTGCGCGAGCATGCCAATCTGGTGCTGACCTTCGACCACCGCGTCGTCGATGGTGCCCCTTGCGCGCGCTATCTCGCTCACCTGAAGGCGCTGATCGAGAGCCCGGCGGCCTGGCTGGCCTAGCCGGACGAGACGCAGGTCCGCCATTGGATCCGCCATGATCGCGATTTCCGGTCATTGCCTGGCGTCGTTCGAGCCGGTCCGCGACGCCTTGGCCGCCATTCTGCGTGACGCCTATGTGATCGGCGAGGCCGTTGCCGTCAGGGTCGATGGTGAGTTGGTGATCTGTCACGACCCTGAACTCTGGGACAACTGGAAACCCTCCCCACATTTCTACGCCTGAACAGTGCCGGACTTATTCATTTGCCATCGCTTCGAATACACGCCAAAGCTTAACGCCGTGTATTTCCAGGGAGAGCAATCCCTTTGGCTCAATTCGTGAATTGTATGCATTAGTGATAGAGTGCCTGGAACGTCAGGAGGTTGGGTTATGGACGGCAAGGGTTTCCAGGTGTGGCTTTCGGCGGCGCGCGGGCTGACGCGCGCGCAGCGGCGCGAGGCGCTCGCGGTGCTGTCGGGCCGGAGCGAGGGCGAGGCATCGAAGGCCGCGATCGAGCTTGGTGTGGACGAGGCCCGGCGCTGTCCGCACTGCGCGAGCGAAGGGGCGGTTTCGCGCGGTATGGCGCGGGGTCTGCGGCGCTACCAGTGCAAGGGCTGCGGCAGGACCTTCAACGCGCTGAGCGGTACGCCGCTGTCGGGCTTGCACCACAAGGAACGCTGGCTGTCGTTCGGGGCGTCGCTGGCGAAGGGGGAGACGGTGAAGGCGTCGGCGGCGCGCTGCGACGTGGCGGTGAGCACGGCGTTCCGCTGGCGTCACCGGTTTCTGGCGGCGGCGCGGAGCGATTCGGAGGTGCTCAAGGGGATCGTGGAAGCGGACGAGACCTACGTCCTGGAGAGCCGGAAGGGCGCGCGCGGGCTGGGGCGCAAGGCACGGCGGCGGGGCGGCAAGGCGAAGAAGCGCGGCCTCTCGCGCGAGCAGGTACCGGTTCTCATGGCGGCGGACCGGAGCGGAACGACGGTCAGCGCGGTGCTGCCCAGGGTCGATGCGGCGGCGCTCACGGCTGCCCTCGACCCGGTGGTCGCGAAGGACGCCCTGCTGGTCTCCGACGGCGGCGCGAGCTACCCACCGTGCGCCGCCGCGCTCGGGGTGAGCCACGAAGCACTCAACCGCTCGATGGGGGAACGGGTTCGGGGCGATCTGCATGTGCAGACGGTGAACAGCCGCCACAGCCGGTTGAAGGACTTCCTGCGTCCCCGCCGCGGCATCGCCACCCGCTATCTGGACAACTACCTGAGCTGGTTCCACCTCGTCGGCCTCGCCCCCGGCGCCAATGACCGAGCCTGCCTCGCCGCCGCCGTAACAAGGTGACGCATACAATTCACGAATTGAGCCATCCCTTTTGCACCATCGGCAGCGTCCCGAGCCTCTCTTTGACCTCGTTCTCGCTGGTGGCCTCAACCACAATGACGCCACCTGTGCCGTCCGTGCGGTTGTAAATTTCTCTGATAAAATCCTCAGCCATTAGCTTGAGCGCCTGCTTCCCTTCTGATTCCAACAGGTCATCCGTTAGCTGAGGACGAGTTTGGGCTACGCGTCGCTATCACGAAGAATCTCATCAACTCTCTCCTTTCGAAGGGCGACACTGAGGCAAAATCACGCCATCTTCCGACCGACGTTACCCGACTACGTCAGCGGCCACGACCGCTACCCATCGCCGTTGTATCCTTTCCGACACGACAAGAGTGTAGCGGTGCCCCCGAGCCCTCGGAACAGCAGATCGGACGGAATATGCCGATGCATTAGAGGTCAGGGGTTCGATTCCCCTCGGCTCCACCACCCCCGCCGCAGCGAACGCGGGTTGTTTGGCGTCTCCGGAAATTCCCACGATAATTCAGCAGGTTGCGCCGTATGAGTGCGCCAAATTGAGGCAGAGAGACCTCAGTGACGGCCGAATATCGACCGAAACTGAAGACCGTCTCCGCCGGCCGACTTTCATGACCCCAGTTTTGCGTGATGGTCGACGCCAAGCGGTCAATCGAAGCCCAGCAGACGGCGCTGGTCGCCCCACATTGGCGGCAATGAAACTAGACGCTTGAGCCTGGATACATTCAGCTCGATGGGCTGGCAGCCGACCAAGATCGCGGAGACGATATCGGGCGCCCGATAGGCCAGCGCCAAAATCTTCCCGACGTCGCCGCGATCGGCGCCATGATGTCGTGCGAGGTTCGTGACGGAGTTGGCCTTGCCGGACATCAGCTCATCCCTCCAGAGACGCGCCGTTGCCAGGAGGGAGACCATCTCGGCATCGGGAGGAGCCGACTCCATACTCTCGCCGGTGAGTATGACCTTCGCCTCGACACCGCGCCGACGGACCTGGGTCGAGACCGTCATCTCGGCCGTAACGGGATGCAGTTCAATGCTTTCGTCCAACGCATTGCCAAGCAACCGCTTGGCCAATGCCTGACGGTCGACGATGATCTCGAGGGCATCGGTATCGACACCGACACGCCGGACCCAGGCGATTTCTCGATGCAGCCCTGGCTCGCGATCGCCCATGGCCAATCGATCCGCCAGGGCCACCGCCGCACCGGCCATCGATTTCAGGTCGACGGTGCCGAGGCTTTCGAGATCCAGCGTCTTCATCACCCGTATGGGATCGCGCAGGAACTCGGCCAGGCCGCGAAGAATGGCAGCTTCGATGGTCTCGGCTCGTAGTCGCCAAAGATCTTCGTTCGGCACAGGCGCGTCGTCGGATTGCCGCGACACATAGTATCGATATCGCCGATCTCCCTTTTGGGCATGCGTCGGAGACATCAGCCTCCCTCGAGGATCGAACAAGCGCCCCTTGAAGAGATGCCGAGAGGGTTGATTTCTCGCGTGGTGCCGCCGCGCCGAGTTGCCGCGGAACTGTTCCTGCGCCGCCTCCCAGGTGGCCCGATCAACGATGGCCTCATGCAGGCCCGGGTAGATTTCCCTCTTGTGCCGGATCTCTCCGACGTAGATCGGGTTCTGCAGCAGCTTATGGTGTTAGCGGTGGTTCCAGGGTGCGCTTATATGGTGCTCTTTTTGAGCGGTCGGTGGCGGTTGGCTGACGGGATGCTTTTGGGCTTGGCTGATTTTGTTTCGCGCTGTGGCTATTCAGTCGAGGGGCCGGTCATCGATCTGGAGCGGTTCGCCGGCGCGGTCGCGCATGAGCATGTCGTTCCAGTCCAGGCCGTCGAGGGCAGGGCGCAGGCGGACGACCCTGCTGTCGTTTCGGATGAGCCGTGCCGCGGCGTCATCGCCCTGGCGGGTGGCGTCGTAGGCGCAGAAGATCCGGCCGGGGTTCCAGGCCTCGATCCATTCGGGGAGGCTTGCGGTGGCGCCGCCGGTTGAGACCACGGCGCATCCCTTGCGCCCGGCCGGGACGAGGTGGAGGGAGAGGACCGACAGGGCGTCGATTGCGTTCTTGGCGAGGATGACGGAGTTCGGCCAGTCGGGTTCCCACGACATCCAGAAGCCGCCGCGCGCGGCGGCGCCGGTCGGCGCGAGGCGGCGTGGCGCCGCGGCAGGGACGATCTCGGCGCCGAGAGCCTCGCCGGCCGCGTTTCGGCGGACGAACACGGCGTTGCCGTGGCGGTCGGCGTAGAGCAAGCCGAGGTCGCGGCACAGGGCGACGAGCACATCCGCGAGGCCGCGCTGCTCGACGAGGTAGCTCTGGATGGCGGGCCAGTGGCGGTCCGGGCACGGCGGCTTCGGGTGGCGATCGGCCGGGAACCGGTCACGGCACGGCAGTTCCGAGAAGAAGCCGAGGGCCTCGGGCACGGTGCACCGGCAGGCATGGATTACCAGGTCGATCGCTCCGCCCCCGCCCTCGCCGCGCAGATGTTCGTAGAACATAAAGCCGTTGATGCTGACGACGGATCCGGGACGCCTCCAGCGCGCGGCATCGGTGGGATCGCGGCGGTAGCCGAGGCGGCGGACGACGTCTTCGAGGGGATAGCCTCGCAGGGCCTCGGCCCGCACCCGCCGGTCCCAGAGGCGGGGACCATCCATGGCTACGCCGGCGGCGGTTCCCCGCGGTCCTGCGCGCCGGCCTTGCCGGCTCGCCGCCGGCGGCGCTCGGCGCTGCGCTGCTTCTGGCGTTCCTCGGCCTCCTTGCGGCGCCAGGACTCGCCGTCGATGGCGATGATCTCGGCGTTGTGGACGAGGCGGTCGACCAGGGCGACGAGGCAGGCGGCGTTGGGGAAGGCCTCACCCCACTCGGCGAAGGGCCGGTTGGTGGTGATTATGGTGGAGTTCTGCTGGCTGCGGCTGGAGACGATGTTGAACAGCAGATCGGCATGGCGGTTGCTGTAGGACAGGTATCCGACCTCGTCGATCACCAGCAGGTGCTGGCGGGCGTAGAAGCGCAGCCTGCGCTGAAGCAGGGTGTCGCTGTCGAGGGCGGCGAGCTCGCCGAGCATGCTGGCCGCGGTGGCGAAGCGCACGGTGTGGCCCTCGAGGACGGCGCGGTGGGCGATATTGGCGGCGATGGTCGACTTGCCGACGCCGTTTGGGCCGACCAGGACGACGTTGGCGGCCTCGTTGAGGAACTCGAGGCTCATGAGATCCTCGACGGCCATGCGGTCGCAGCGGCGCGGCCATGCCCAGTCGAAGTCGGCGAGCGGCTTGAACTGTCCGAGGCGGGCGTCGCCGAGGCGGCGCTTGAGGCTGCGGCTTCGCCGTTCCTCCTCTTCCCAGGCGACCAGCGCAGCGGGCCAGTCATGCCCGGCGACCTCGCCCCAGTGGGCGGCGAGGCCGTGCAGGCCGAGCGCCCGGGCACGGCCCATGAGGGTATCGTTCATTGCTCGCTGTCCTCCTCGGGTTCGCCGGCCAGCCCGTCGTATCCGACGAGGTCGTGATCGCGGACAGTGATGTCGCGCACTCTCGGATCGCCGGGCAGTTCGACGGGGATGGGCGGGGGTTGGTGCCGCAGCTCGCGCCGCCGGGTCAGGCTCAGGCGCACGGCGTTGGGATGGGGAACGTCCCGCTTCAGGGCCTCGTCGATGGCCGCCTCGAGCTCGGCGGCGCCGTAGGCGTCGAGGAGGCGCAACAGGGCGGCGACGGTGGCGCCTATATAGCCGCCGCGCTGGGCGGCCTCGGCGAGCAGGCGCTCGCTGTTGGGCGCGGCCTGGACCAGCCGGTCCTGGCCGCGAAGGCGGCGGGCATGGCTCTTGCGCCTGACCAGCTCGGCGATGTGCTCGGGGTTCTCGATGCGGGCCGCCTTGTCGAAGCTGCGCGGATGGCTGGCGATGACGTCCACACCGTCGAGGATGCGCACCTCGTCGAGCGTCGCGACCACGACGAGGGTGCGCCGCACATGGGTGTGCGGCACGCTGTAATCGTTGAGATCGAAGCGGGCGTAGGGGGTCTTGCCGATGGCGACCTCGACCCGGTCGTGGTCGGGGAAGGGATCGCCGGGCAGCGCGATGAGAGAGCCGCGTTCCCGCTCGAAGGCCTCGCGCACGGTGATCGAGCGGTCTTCGGGCCAGGGGCGGTCGGCGGCGATGCCGTGGCACCAGGCCAGGGCCTGGGCGTTGAGATCGTCGATATCGCGCCACCGGCGGGCGGCGAAGAAGCTGGTCCGGACATAGCGAATCGCCCGCTCCACGCGCCCCTTCTCGTTGCCGCGCGCGACCGCGACGGGCTTGGGCAGGAAGTGGTAGTGGCCGGCGAGGTCGAGGATCCGGGGATTGAACCGGATGGCGGCGCCGCGGCGCTCCAGCACGACGCTCTTCAGGTTGTCGTACCAGAGCTCGCGGGGCACGCCCTGCCACGCCTCGAAGGCTTCGACATGGCCGCGCAGGAAGTTGCTCATCCCGGCGTCGAGGTAGAAGCGCAGGAAGATCCGCCGCGAGTAGCTGAGAACCATCACGAAGCCCATCAGGCGGCGCTCCGCGCGGCCGATCGTCACCTTGCCGAAGTGTCCCCAGTCGACCTGGGCCTGCTCGCCGGGAAGGGTCTTGAGGCGCAGATAGGCCTCGGCCACGGGCCTGGGCCTGAAGTGGCTGAGCAGATGACGGAAGTGGTCGCCGCCGCCCGGATAGCCGCGTTCGCGCACCATCTGGTAGAGCCGGCTGGCGGGCAGCGTCGGCCAGGATGCCAGCGTCTCGGCGATGAACGGCACGTATGGATCGATCATCGACGGCCTGGGCGACCTCGCGTCCCGGGGCTCGCCGGCCGCGGTGAGGAGGCGCTCGACGGTGTAGCGATGCACGCCGAGCTGGCGTGTGATCGTGCCGACCGTCCACTTCTCGACGTGATACAGGCGCAGGATCTCCGCGCGGGTCTCCTTGTCGATGGTCATCTCACCCCCTTTCCCGTCGGGCGCAGCCCCGGATAGACCGCCTGCCCGCAGAACCGGCCGCAGCGATCGCAGCGGAAGACCCTGGCGGGCCGCTCGTGCCCGAAGGGCCGTGTTCCGGGACGCCCTGCCGGCGTCCGCACCACAACAGGACGCCGCCGCGCGGCGGTCAAAGGGTGATGCGTCACTTCCTGCCCGCGGCGCCGATTCACCGGCGTCCGGCGCCGTCGGCGTTCGCGATAGCGCCGCTGGCGCTCAGCATGCTTGTGACGGCCCCGCCGGCTGTTCTGGTAGCGCTGCCCGGCATGGCGCTGCGATCGCCGGCGCACCCGATCGCTGCAGCTCCGTGAACAGTAGATGTTGCCGTGGTCGCAGTGCCGGCAGAGAACCACCTGTTGATGGCACGAGGCGCAGTTGAACAGGCGGGCGGTGTTCTTCATCGCGCAGCCGATGAGAACGGGGTGGACCCACGCCCAAACCCGCACGATACTGCGCATATGGGTCGTGCCTTGCATGGCTCGGGGGGTGCGGTGCCGGTCGTTGCCAGCAAGCAAACGGGGCCGGCGCCGCATCGTTCTCAGCGGCCCGAGTGTACTCCCGCGGCTCCCCTTGTCAGGTCCGCGGAACCGCCGCCGCCAGCCAGCCAAAACAGGAATCGAGACGCCCGCCCGCGGTGGATAAGCAGCCCGCCGCCGCCAGACTCTTGGCGGTCGCTGCGGCGGGCTACTTACCCACCGCTGCGCCGAGCCAACTCCCGCCTGCAAACCACGCAGCTACAGCGCCACGATGCCCGATGTCGCTGAAATCACCATCTAAGCGCGGTTTTTCATCGCCACCGACATATGGAGATGGCCCGACGTGAACGGCGCGTACCCCGGCCGCTTCTGATTGTTGGGACCGCGCGCCTTGGTGCGAAGTCCCATCCGATCCGCCGCCTCGTGGACTTTGTCCACCGTGCCCAGTTCGAGATAGAGCCGGAACAGGGTTCGGACGGTTTCCGCCTCTTGCTCGTTGACGATGAGCTTCCGATCCGCGGCGTCGTAGCCGAGCGGCACGAGGCCCCCCATCCACATGCCCTTCTTTTTCGAGGCGGCGATCTTGTCGCGGATCCGCTCGGCAGTGACCTCGCGCTCGAACTGGGCGAAGGACAGCAGCACGTTCAGGGTCAACCGCCCCATCGAGGTCGTGGTGTTGAACTGCTGGGTGACCGAGACGAACGACACCTCGTGGCGCTCGAAGACATCGACCAGCTTGGCGAAGTCGGTGAGCGAACGACTGAGGCGGTCCACCTTGTAGGTGACGATGATCTGGATCTTGCCGTCCTCGATGTCCTTTAGCAGGCGTCGGAGCCCCGGCCGCTCCATGTTGCCGCCGCTGAACCCGCCATCGTCGTAACGGGTCGGACTTGCATGCCACCCCTCGCCAACTTGGCTGGCGATGAAGGCGGCGCAGGCTTCGCGCTGGGCATCGAGCGAGTTGAAGTCCTGGTCCAACCCCTCCTCGGTCGACTTGCGGGTGTAGACGGCGCAGCGGAGCCGTCTCATGGCTTACCCCTCGTCACGAGGCCGAAGAAGCGGGGTCCGGACCACTTGGCACCCGTGATCGCGCGGGCCACGGCGGTGAGGGAGGGATAGGTACAGCCCTGCCAGAGGAAGCCCCCATCGACGGCGTCGACCACATGGTTTCGTCCGTTCCACTCTCGAACCAAGCGGCTGCCGACGGATACGGAAGCGGTGTTGGGCGTCCGTGACCGAGCGTCGCTTTCGTTGCTGAGCCTCGCGCCGTCTCTCAGCCGGCGCCGGGCCACGGCGGACAAGCCGCCATGGCACTCGGCCTGCATCTCATAGGCGACCGCGAGGATGATGAGGCGGCGGCTCATGCCTTTCAGAACGCTACGGTCGAAGAGCTGTTGCCATCGCTCGATCAGCTCGTCTCGAGGGAGATCGGCGAGTTGCTCGATCTCCCCCTTCAGATCGCCATGCTTCTTTCGATCCGACATGTTGGCGACCCGTCAGCTACCCTCGACGATGCGGTAGATGCGTCCACGGATCTCGTCGGCTTCGGACGTGATGGTAAGGCCCAGCTTCTTCTTGAGCGCGCCACTGATCGCGCCGCGGATCGAATGGGCCTGCCAGCCGGTCACTTCCATCGCCTCGACGATACTCCCACCTTCGGGTCGCGACAGCAGGGTGACGAGTTGGTCGCGCTTGGTTTGTCGGCAGGGAGCACCATCCCTCGTCTCCGCATGGCGATCGTCCGACTTGACGTCAAGGCCGATCGCCCGCCGACCATCGTCGGTCAGGGCGAGCATCAATCGCTCGCGGTCTTTGCTCTCGCGCCAAATCTCGGCGCCACCGACCGCCGCCCGCTCCTCGACGACTCCCGCCTTGAGCATTCGATTGAGCGTGCGACGTATAGTTTCGGGTGTCACTTTCAACTTGGCCGGCACCGGGAGGACGGCGCCATTGGCGCGCCGCGCGGCGGCGGACAGGATGACGAGCTGAGTATCGTTTAGCTTGGTCATGGGTGGTCTCCATCGTCTCGGGCGTCGCGGCAATCGCGATGCTCCCACCACCCAGAGCCCCGCCGACAGTCCGGCCGGGCCTCGCGGCCCGGGTCATTCGCCGGGGCGCGTCAATGCACAGCAATGCTTGCCTTGGCGGGGAAGTCCAGTCGTTTCAGAGGGTTTCCTTGTCCCGACTTTGGCCTTGATCAGCGGCCGTATTGGCGATGACGGAGATCGCGGCGGAAAGCGTGGTAATGTCCCGAGCCGTCGCCTCCAGGCACCGCGCACTCCCGACAAGGCTCTCCCGCGGCCGCCTGGCGTCCTGGCCCTCGACAGCGATCTCGTGCGCCTCTTCGAGGCGCTCGGTTAGGAGCGCAAAGAGCTGATGGATAAGATCCCGATTGTCGTCGTCCAAGGCAGCCCTCCCCTTCGGCAACACCAAACAGGGCTTGCCGGGCGGGTGAAGTCCAGGACTTTCAGAGGGACGTCACCAAGATCGGCTCGGGCAAGGTTGGATCCATCGTCGCTCGCTCTCTCATGACAGATCTTCTAGTCTCGCTTGGACTTCTTGCGCGTACTTCTCCCATTCCGCCATCGGCATTGTCTCAGGCGCGATAATGTAACCAGCCGGTTGATCCGGCTCTTGTGGCCCGTATTTCTTCAGAAGCCTGTGCACTTCGTCGTGCGCTCGGACATCACCCTTGAGAGCGAGATCGCGGAGCGTGAGAATCACGAGTTCAAACGTGGTGCGGCGGCCAGACCTGCCACCTTCGTTGACGCGATGGACCTCAGAGGCAATCTTCTCGACGATGCCTTTTCGACCCTCGGCTCCCTTCGGCCTTCCTTTGCGGTGGCCCGACCGCCCGGGTTTGAAGCGCGAGTGTTTGGGCGGGTTTCCGTAGCCAACCTTTTCATCATTTCCATTCTCCTCGGCTTCAGGTTTCCGATCATCCGTATTCGACATCGGTGATCCTCCTAATATGATTCCAGTCGGGCGCGGGCCTCATCTGTCAAACCGTCATGCTCTCCGGGCCATGGCGGCGGGCCATGCATCGCGAACATCTCCATCCACTTGTCCCAATCCCAGCAGCGCGGCACGACCAGTACTCCGCCCAGGGGCATCGGTTTCGGGGGAGGTGGGCTGATCTCGTACGTCTCGCATAACCGAATGAAACGGAGGGCGGCGCCAAGGTACTTTTCATTGATGGCCCGCCCGACGAGCTTGCGGGTGCTCGCCTCGAATAGCGTCAGCTGTCGCACCGTGCCGGAAACCCTGACAGTGACGGGTTCTTCGAGGACTTTCCCGATGTCGATGGACTCCGGCTTCACCTTCCTGGGACGGCCGAGCTCGTTCCCACTCTTCCTAGGCTTGAACTGGTGTTCCTTCGGCGGCTTGCGATAGCCCACCCGGTAATCACCGTCGTCGGAACCCCCATTGTCGTTGCTCGTGCTCATGATCCTTCTCCCTGAACAGTTACGGTAGGAATGCGCATTGCTGCGCACCCCCCGCGGTTACGGTAGGAATGCGCATTGCTGCGCACCCCCCGCGGTTACGGTAGGAATGCGCATTGCTGCGCACCCCCCGCGCAGATCCGGACGTGGTCGTTGAACCATCCGGCTCCTACCTCGGGTGCTTGACGGCAAACCGCTGGTCCGGCCATGGGTGGCGGATGGAGGCGCGTGGCCACAGGATTTCGGTCATGCGCTCCAGTCGCTTCCAACTAAATCGGGCTCGCTGGGACCGGCGGCGTAGCGCCCGCATCCACCGGCGTTGCAGCCTGCGGAGGAACGCACGGATGAACCGGCCTGACCCTGGGACGGCAAAGTAGTTGAGCCAGCCATTGCAGACTCGCCCCAGCCACCTACCAACTTCCCAGATGTCGTGGTGCCAGCGCTTGCGGAGCACCTCGTCGATGCGCGCCAGGGTCCTGTTGACCCGTTTGGCGACCGGTTTGCGACCAAGCCGAAAGCGTCCTCTCAGGGTCGTCGTGCAATAGTGCGTGAGGCCCAGAAAGTCGAAAGTCTCCGGCTTGCCCACCCCGCGCTGGCGCCGGTTCAAATCCGCGAACCGGCCAAACTCCACGAGGCGGGTCTTGTCCTGGTGGAGGCTGAGACCGAACCGGGCCAGCCTCTCCCGAACGTCGCGGAGGTACCGCTCCGCATCCCGCTTGTGTTGGAACCCGACAACGATATCGTCAGCGTAACGGACGATGATCGCTTCGCCATCCGGGACGTTCGGGCGCCATTTCTTGTGGAACCACAAGTCGAGCACGTAATGCAGGAACACGTTCGCCAAGACGGGGGAGACTATTGCCCCCTGCGGCGTGCCCATACCCGTATCTGCCCATGACCCACTCTCTATGACGCCGGCGTTCAGCCATTTCCGGATCAGACGGATGACCCGCCTGTCTCCGATGCGGTGCTCTAGGAACGTGATCAACCAAT
Organism: Alphaproteobacteria bacterium; assembly: GCA_965225945.1. Lineage (GTDB taxonomy): Bacteria > Pseudomonadota > Alphaproteobacteria > JASLMY01. The sequence continues at coordinate 93,093 of CBDDBZ010000039.1, forward strand.
CCCGCGGGATCGTGTCGAAGTACGCCCGGAGGTCTGCATCGACTATCCAGCTGACCTTGCGCCGTTCTATCCCGAAGGCCAGGGCATCGAGCGCATCGTGCGCCCCCCGCCCCGGTCGGAACCCGTAGCTGAAGCCAAGAAACACCACCTCGTAGATCGGTGTCAGGATCACATCCACAACCGCCTTCTGGACGACCTTGTCCTCCAGCGCCGCGATCCCGAGCGGTCGTGTCCCCCCGTCCGGCTTGGGTATCTCTACCCGCCGAACCGGCGGCGCCCGGTACGCTCCCCCTCTGTGCAGGCGCCGGTGCAGGTCGAGCAGGCGCTCATCCAGACCCTCGCCGTACATGTCCCACGTAACGCCGTCGACACCGGCTGCTGCGTCCTTCTTCAATGCGAAGTAGGCCGCACCGAGCGCGTCCGGCGTAATGTGGTGGAAGAGCGCAGTGAGACGTTCCTTCGGGTTTCTCTCTGCAGCTTTCCGTATCCGGGCCGCCGCCTGTGGCACGCTTACCCGACACTGTGTTCGGCGCGTGCTTTGGCAATCCGGATTCCCCTTGGTTGAGGCCCTTTCCTCCGGCGACTCCGCAGAAGCTCGCGCTCCCTTGTTCGCCGCCCTCACAGGTCGTACGGCCTCATCCGACTTCTTCAAACCGTTCATCATAGGCTTCGGTTTTCTCCATTCCCTACGCGGCCCCTTTACGACAACCGGGGCAGTTTGAAGACCTCCCAGGGTCCCAACAGAAGGCGTGCGAACGTGCATGGGTTCTCTGACACCGCGGGGCTCGCCGACATCTCACCAAAACGACGCCTGCGATATTGCCTTCGACCGATCTGAAAGCCTCGGCACCCCGGACCATCGCTTTTACGGTGCTCAATAGCCCTGCCCATCCATGCCGCTACCGACGCTTCGCCTGCCCCCTCACGGGAGCCAACGCACGGCTCGCGGAGAAACGTGGTTCGGTTACTCCTTCGTTCCGGGGGACTTGCACCTGTCGTTCCTCAAAACCTCGTCGGCCGCGGAAATCCTGGCATTTCAGCCCCGTGGTTCCTGAAAATCTCGTCTGTTGCGGAAGTCCCGGCGTTTTTGGCCTCGGCTGGATGGTGTCCCCAACATGCACACGATCGTCGTTCGTCCTCTCCATTCAACGCTTCGCGATGCCTTCTGTTCGGATGATCGCGGTCGGCCTCCACGGATATACGCCGTGGTTGTAGGGTGGTGGTGCAGGGAGGCACTAGCGAACTCGTCTCTGTCGTCGCCGGGGCAATTTCCCTGTTATGCAGGGAATTTACAGGGAAATTCGCCGGATTCGGCCGAAATTCGACCGCCTTCTCGGTCTAACCATCTGATATTGTTGGATAAAATCTGTAAATTCCCTACTCAACGGAACAGGGAATTTAAACGGCGTATCAGCGAAATAGCAGGGAATTCGAAGTGACCCGTTTGCCAGGCCGAGCCGATTCCTTCGATGCCGTGGCGCCATGTTTGGGTCGCCAGTCGGTTTGCATCTGCTGACCGGCGAGACACACCCGCAGAAGTTCGCGAACATGCTGAACGCGTTGACCGATGGCCGTCGAACGCCGGCCATGATCGTCGCGCGGAAGGCGTAGGGACACGCGCTTCCGCCGGTCAGCCGGCAGTCTGGTGGCTCAGCTGGCGGCCTCGACCACGACCCGTCCACGACCACGGCGCACAGTGTATCGACCGCGTGGGAGGCTCTTGATAGTCCGGTCCTCGATCAGGCCCATCACCGCCTCAGCGATAGATTTCGCAGTCTTGTCGGTCGGGGGAGCCTTGGTGGCCGCAGGGCGCGATCTATGCCACTCGACAAATGCCTTGGTGCCGAGATCATCTCCGATGGACTTGCGCAAGGCGCTCAACTTACGGACTTCCATCTTGGTGAGGTTGGACTCGTCGAGGCTGGGCTTATACCAATCGGCATTAATCAGAACTTATGCGCCCATTTACGCCGCCCGATGGACGTGATGTTCCATGGTTGATCGATGAGCTTGTTCCAGGCTTCGCAGCAGGAGGTGATGATCTGCTCGTCGGATTGGAAGACCAAGTTGGACAGCCAGTTGTCGCGCATGAACTGCCAGATGTTTTCGGTCGGATTGAGCTCCGGCGAGCGTGGTGGCAGGGGCAGGAGGGTAACGTTGGCGGGGATCTTCAGCTTGTCCGTGGTGTGCCAACCCGCCTGATCGAGGAGCAGGAGGGCATGCGCGCGCGCGCCTACCCGGGAGGAGATCTCCTCCAGATGCAGCTGCATGGCCTGGGTGTCGCAGTGGGGGAGCACGAGGGCGGCGCCGACGCCGCGTTCGGGACAGATGGCGCCGAAGATATAGGCTGATTTGGTGCGCTGGTCATGCGGTGCGCGGGGCCGGGTTCCGCGCCGCGCCCAGCGCCGAGTGATCTTGTTCTTCTGGCCGACACGGGCTTCGTCCTGCCACCAGATTTCTATCTCGGTGCCGTCGGGCAGGCGCCGGCGGGCTTGTGCCACCAGCTCGGGGAATTTTTTTTAAAATCCTCGATGACGCCCTCCTCCTGGGCATGGTGGCGCGGACGCGCCGTCATCTTCGTGAAGCCCATCGCCTTCAATTCCCGGCTCACCGTGGTCTCGTCGAGCGAGATCGCGAACATATCCCGGATCCAGCCCGCCAGATCCTTCAGCCGCCAGCGCACCACGCCGTCGACCGCCGGGTTCGGCCCCGCATCGACGCGTGCCCCCAGCGCCTGGCGTTGTGCATCGTCGAGCTTCGCCACCGCACCGGGCGCCTTGCGATCGATCAAGCCGTCCGGGCCCTCGGCGTTGAAATGCAACACCCAATCTCGGATCACCTGAAGCCCCACGTGGCCGGTCCGTGCCGCATCCGTCCGCCGCCCACCGTCATAGATCACCGCGAGAGCCAAGAGCCGGCGGCTCTGGCCGGCATCCTTGGAAAGCTTCGCCAAGCGACGCAGCTCCGCCGCATCGAAATCCTCTCGTAACCCGATCGCCGCTCCCATGGTGAACCTCCTCAACTCCGAATCACCGGAATTGAGTCAGAAATCATCCACCATGGGAATCCTCAAAGTGAGTCTCCCTCAAGGCCAATTGGTATTACGGGCCATGGTGAGCATTCCGTTGTTTGTTGAGTTGATGGACTTGCTTATCTGTTTCCCCGAGGTTCGGCAAGGCGGTGGCCGCATCCAATTCGAGCACGTGCGAGAGCCGCAAGGGATTGAGCAACCTGATGTGTGGAAATTCGGAACGCCGTTGATCAGTCATCCTCTGCTTTCCAAGTGATGTAGGGTTTTTCGGTGGTTTCCCATTTCTCGTCGATTTCGACGAGGATGGCGGTGACCAGACGTTCGAGCGAGGCCTCGTTGGGAAAGACCCTGACCTTTACGGTGCGGCGCTTGATCTCCTGCTGGATGGATCGCTCCATGGGGTTCGAGGTTCGCATGCGCTTTTGGTGGCGCTCGGGCAGGGCGAAGACGGCGAGGCCCTCGGGGATCGCCGTCTCCAGCCAATCGGCGAGCTTGGGGGCGCTATCGCGGTAGGCCGCCACCAGATGGCCCAGCTCGGCCTCGGCGGCCTTGCCGTCGGCGGCGTTCCAGACCCGGCGCAGCTCCTTGCCGATGGCCTTTCGGATGGCGAGGTTGGGGGCGTGATGGATGGCGTTTTGAGCCAGATGGTACTGACAGCGCTGCCAGACGGCGCCGCCGAGGACGGCCTTGCGCGCGGCGCCGAGGCCTGGATGATCATCGGAAACGATATAGGCGACACCGCGCATGCCACGGGCAACCAGGGTCTCCAGGAAGGCGCGCCAGTGCACTTCGGCCTCGGAGAGCGCACAGGAAACACCGAGCACCCGGCGGCGCTGGTCGGGGCCGATGCCGATCACCGAGAGCACGGCGGCGTCGCGCACCACGCCACCCTCTCGGACTTTCTCATAGCGCGCGTCGAGGAGCAGGTAGCGGATCTCGCCCAGCGGCCGGTTGCGCCAGGCATCCAGCTCCCCATCCAAGAGCTTGGCGGCGCGGCTGACCTGGCTCGACGACAGGCTCTCCAGGCCGAACTCGCGCATCACCGCCTCGGCGTCACGGGTGGAGACGCCTTTGATATACATCTCCGCCACGGCCAGCATGACAGCGCGGCAGGAGCGCCGTCCGCGCTCCAGGGCTTGGGGGTAAAAAGGCGCCTCATGACCGGCGGTCTTGGGAACCTCGAGCCTCACCGTACCGGCCGGGGTGTCGATCTTCTTGGGTCTGGTGCCGTTGGCGTATCCCCGCCGCTCGGGCGTGCGCTCATAGTGGCCGGCGCCCAAGAACCTCTCCCGCTCGATCCGCATGGCGAGATTGAAAAGGCCGGCGAAGACCGTCGCCATGTTCTCGCTACCGCCTTCGATCAATTGTTCCACCAAAGCCTCGACAGCGCTATCCTGGTCTTTCCGCATACTGGTTCTCCATGTTTGTTTGGACGCTTTCATGGATAACCAAAATGACGGATCGCCCCGCGCCGGGGTATACCCCGGCGCGGGGCGAAGCCAAATTTCCAGACCTCACGCTACACAAGCCGGCGGGGTCAGAAAGCTCGGCGTGCCTTGCGTCGTCGACAGACTGATCCAGCAAGCCCTGTTGCAGGTCCTTCAACCGCGTTGGGATTCGACGTTTTCCGAGCACAGCTACGGCTTCCGTCCGGGGCGCTCCGCCCATCAGGCCGTCGCCCAAGCGCAACGTCATGTCGCCGAGGGCTATGGCGTCGTGGTCGATCTCGATCTCGAAAAATTTTTCGACCGGGTGAACCACGACAGCTTGATGGCGCGGGTCGCCGCGCGGCTGTCCGATAAGCGGGTGCTCAAGCTTATCCGGGCCTTCTTGAAGGCCGGGGTGATGGAAAACGGCTTGGTCAGCCCAGTGGACGAGGGGACCCCGCAAGGCGGTCCGCTTTCGCCCCTCCTCAGCAATCTCGTGCTCGACGACCTCGACAAGGAGCTGGAACGCCGCGGCCACCGCTTCTGCCGTTATGCCGATGACTGCAACATCTATGTTCGCAGTCACCGCGCCGGCCAGCGGGTCATGGCCTCGGTGAGCCGGTTCCTGACCAAGAAGCTGCGGCTGAAGGTCAACGAGGCCAAGAGTGCGGTGGCGCGACCGGAGGCGCGCAAGTTCCTGGGCTTCAGCATCTCGAACGATGGGAGCGAGCGGCGCATCGCGCCACAAGCGCTCAAGAAGTTCAAGACGCGGATCCGGGACCTCACCCGCCGGACACGGGGGCTCAGCCTCGAGCAGGTGATCGAAGAACTGGCACCATACCTGATCGGTTGGCGCGGCTATTTCGGTTTCTGCCAGACCCCCCGCGTGCTCACCCATCTGGAAGCCTGGATCCGCCGAAGACTACGAATGTATCTTTGGCGGCAATGGCGGAACGGGCAAAACCGCTTCAAGGAACTGCGCCGTCGTGGCGTCCCAAAGTTCAATGCAGCGGTCGCAGCCGGTTCACCGACCGGGTTCTGGCGCATGTCCGGACACCCGGCGGTCCAAATGGCCCTGCGAAACCACGCTTTCGACTCATTCGGTCTCCCCAGACTCCATGTCTCTGCCCATGCTTAACCCGGTCGAACCGCCGAGGTACGTGACCCGTATGCCAGGTGGTGTGGGAGGGGCGGCGCCGCGAGGCGCCCCCCTATCCCGATCGTTGACCCAAAGGAGACCTCATGCGCATTTTCTCGTTGATCCTAAAGCGCGTTGAATTTCCTCGTCAGCGTCATGGCGGGATCACCCTGTTGATGAGCGGCGCAACGTGGTGAGTTTGCCTTCCAGGGAATTGGGAGGTGGCTATGGACGAAGTGCACCATACGACTGACAGCAAGCTCGCGGCGTTTCATGAAGTGACGGTCATCGACGGTTCGGCGCGGCGGCGGCGTTGGTCGGCCGAGGAGAAGGCGCGGATCGTATCCGAGAGCCTGGACCCGGCGGTGAGCGTTTCCGCCGTGGCGCAACGCCATGGCCTCAATCCCAATCAGCTCTATGGCTGGCGGCGTCAATTTCGCCAAGAGGCGGTGCAGCGCCATGCGGCGGCGAGTGGAACTACGCCGCTACCCTCGACAAAGCCGCATAGCCCCCGTCAATCGTGTCCGGCCCGCGACGCTAACATCTCCTCTGTCATCCTCACTCTGCTAGTCTAGGTCGTGGAGGGAGCTATCGCAGATGGCGGACGATATTCGTCAGTGGTTGGAAGAGCTCGGACTCGGCAAGTATGTTGAACTTTTCGCCGAGAATGATATCGACTTGGTCGCCCTGCCGCACATTACCGAAGAAGACCTGAAGGAACTCGGCGTCACGCTTGGCGCTCGTCGTAAGATATTGTTAAGCGTTCTCGGTGAGTCGGACCCGATTTCCTTGGACACAGAATTGGCTTAATCGAAGTGTCCAAGGAGGACCGGAACATGACCGACAATTTTGAGAACAAAGTTGCTGTTGATGGGCCTGTGGTAAACGAGGGCGAGCTTGGCTCGTCCACGTTTTCCCCGGGCCAGGTTTCGCCGGCAGGCCCGCTGGGACTTGGCCAGCGGTGGACGGTGACGCGCAAGCGTGAGGTTGCCCTGCGGCTTTTGCGTGGCGAGCCGGTGGAACTTTTGTCGCGGCAGTTGGGCGTGGAGATTTTCCGGCTCGAGCAGTGGCGTGAGAAGGCGATCGCCGGGATCGATGCCTCGCTCAAGGAACGCAAGGGCGATCCGGTAAAGGCGGAACTGGACATCGCCATGAAGCGGATCGGGGAGTTGATCATGCAGGTGGAACTGCTGGAGGCCAAGACGGAGACGTCCGGCCCTTTGGGGCGGCGGAGGTCGCGGCGATGAGTGCCGCCACCTCTCCCGGCACGGGTTTGGCCTACGGCCTCCAGCGGGTCTGTGCGGCCTGGGGTTTTGCCCGTTCCTCGTTCTACGCCATGAAATCCCGGCAGCAGGCCACCGCTGAGCGCCCACCAGCAAAGCGCCGGGGACCGAAGCCCTCGATCTCGGACGAGGCTCTGCTGGTGGCCATCGAGGCCGACCTGGAGGCATCCCCCTGGGAGGGCGAGGGACACCGCAAGGTCTGGGCTCGGCTTCGGGTCTGTCGTGGCATCCGTGTTTCCCGCAAGCGGGTGCTCCGGGTGATGCGCGAGAACAACCTGCTCTCGCCCCATCGCTGCCGCCGCCGTGGCGGAAATCCCCATGTCGGTGAGATCATCACCCATGCCCCCAACCTCATGTGGGGCACGGACGGCGTTCGGGTGTTCACGGTGGACGACGGCTGGGGCTGGATATTCACCGCCATCGAGCATTGGAACGCCGAGTGCGTCGGCTGGCATGTGTGCAAGCGAGGCGACCGCTTCGCCGCCCTTCAGCCGATCTCCATGGGGCTTGCGAGGCTGTATGCCTCGACCTCCGCCGGTGCGGCGCGGGGGCTGGCCTTGCGGATGGATCACGGCTCCCAGTATCTGTCGGACCACTTCACCAACCAGATCAAGTTCTGGGGCATCCAGCCGTCCTACGCCTTCGTCGAACAGCCCCAGACCAACGGCGTCGCCGAGAGGTTCAATCGCACGCTCAAGGAACAGATCATCCATGGCCGCATCTACCGCAACATCGCGGAGCTGCGGAACGCCGTCCGCGGGTTCGTCGAACAGTACAATGCCCAGTGGATCGTGGAGAAGAACGGCTACCTGAGCCCCGCTCAAGCTCGTCAGGCGTGGCACACCGCGATGTCACTCAGGCCCGCCGCATGAGACAAACTTGTGTCCAAGGAACCGGGTGCGATACATTAAGCGTTGTCGGACACCTGCCGAGGCGCAGGGGTTGCATCCGGCGGACTGGATCGGCAGGTGTCGGACAACGCTCAAGGGAGGAAACCGCGGGCAGGACTAGGCTCGGCGGTGCGGCACGCTCGGTCTATGGGGATTTGCGAGCGGCGGGCCAGCTTTCTCGGGTGGCCGGCGCTGCTGGATGGCTCGGATCTGATTGGCGACGACACCGGCAGGGTGGTTTGATGGCGACTTCGGGTCGATGCCGGCGGGTCTCGCAGGTGGTTCCCTGCGCGCTCGATGGTGTTGCGGCGAGCGGGATCGTGGCCGCGGGTGAGCGGCGGCAATAGCGTTATTCGAAGCGGTGTCGGTCATGCTGCCGTGGCCCTGGCCAGGGGCCGTGCACGGGGCGGGGCGCGTGGTTGGGCGCCGGCCTCGAAGCGCTCGATGACGATCATACGGCCGCCGCACTGCGGGCAGGGCTCTGAGAGGGACGGCGGTTCGGTATCATCGTCACTCGCGGCATCGTCGGCCTCACTCTCCGGTGCCGGCATGGCAAGCAGTTCGCGGGCAAGGGAGATGTTGCGGGTGCGACCGCCGTTGGCGAAGAGGCCGTAATGGCGGATGCGGTGAAAGCCCGAGGGCAGGACATGGAGGAGGAAGCGGCGGATGAACTCGGGCACGGCCAGGGGCAAGGTCTTGTAGCGCTCGCGTCCTTTGCGCCGGTAGTCCTTGTACTTGAAGATGACGCCTTGGCTGTCGCAGCTGACCAGGCGGCTGTTCGAGATGGCGTGTGGAACGGCGTGCAAAGTTGACCCCTGTTGAGGGGTGATCGGCGTCCAAATTTGACCCCCTGAGCCTGGCTAGTCCAAGTCACCTCGTTTTTGGGCGGACGAGGTGGTGGGGGATGTTGGTCGTGGAGACGATAGCGCGGATCCGGCGGGAGTATTTCGTCAAGGGGAAGCCGATCAAGGAGATCGTGCGGGACGTGAAGGTCTCGGGCAACACGGTGCGCAAGGTGATCCGTTCGCAGGCGACGGCGTTCACCTACGACCGGCGGGTCCAGCCGATGCCGAAGCTGGGGCCGTGGACGGCCGAGCTGGAGCGGATGCTGGAGGCCAACGAGACCAAGTCGAAGCGGGAGCGGCTGACGCTGCTACGGATCTCCGAAGCCCTCGAGGGTCTGGGCTATGGCGGCGGCTACGACGCGGTGCGGCGCTACGCCAAGGCGTGGCGGTGGCGCCGTTCGGCATCGACGGCGCAGACCTATGTGCCGTTGGTGTTCTCGCCGGGCGAGGCCTATCAGTTCGACTGGAGCCACGAGTACGTGGTGCTGGCGGGGGTGACGACCAAGGTCAAGGTCGCGCACGTCCGGCTGTGCCACAGCCGAATGTTCTTCGTCCGCGCTTATCCGCGCGAGAGCCAGGAGATGGTGTTCGACGCCCACGACCGGGCATTCCGGCTGTTCCAGGGTGCCTGCCGGCGAGGCATCTACGACAACATGAAGACGGCGGTGCAGACCGTCCTCATCGGCAAGGAGCGCGCGTTCAACCGGCGCTTCGTGCAGATGTGTGGCCACTACCTGGTCGAACCGACAGCATGCACGCCGGGAGCGGGATGGGAGAAGGGGCAGGTCGAGAACCAGGTCGGGATCATCCGCGGTCGGTTCTTCACCCCGCGGCTGCGCTTCAAGACCTACGACGAACTCAACGCCTGGCTCTTGGACCAGTGCGTCGCCTACGCCCGGCGTCATCCCCACCCGGTGTTCAAGGACAGGACTGTCTGGCAGGTGTTCGAGGACGAGCGTCCGTCCCTGGTCGGCTATCGCGGGCCGTTCGACGGCTTCCACGCGGTCCCGGCGTCGGTGTCGAAGACCTGCCTGGTGCGCTTCGACAGCAACAAGTACAGCGTGGCGGCGCGCGCCGTCGGCCGTCCGGTCGAGGTCCATGCCTACGCCGATCGCATCGTCATCCGCCAGGACGGCGAGATCGTCGCCGAGCATGCCCGGCGCTTCGGCCGCGACCAGACCGTCTATGACCCGTGGCACTACGTGCCCGTGCTGGCGAGGAAGCCCGGTGCGCTTCGTAACGGCGCGCCGTTCAAGGACTGGGCGCTGCCCGGCGCCCTGGGTCGCGTGCGCGTCCGGCTCGCCGGCCACGACGACGGCGACAGGCAGATGGTCGAGATCCTCACCGCCGTGCTGGCGGATGGGCTGGCGGCGGTGGAGGCCGCCTGTGCCGAGGCGCTCGCTGGCGGCGTGTGCAGCGCCGACGTCGTGCTCAACATCCTCAATCGTCGGCGCCAGCCGTCCGAGACGGCGCCGATCCCGACGCCCGCGAACCTGCGTCTTCGCTTTGAGCCGGTGGCCGATTGCACCCGCTACGACCGCTTGAGGGGGGTCGGCCATGGAGCGCCATGAGGTCCTGGAGATGATGGCCGCACTCAAGCTCGCCGGCATGCGCGACGCGTTCGACGAGGTGCTCGCCGACGGCCTCAAGCGCCAGCATCCGATGCAGCGAATCATCGGCGAGCTGTTGAAGGCCGAGATCGCCGACAAGCAGGCGCGATCCATCAAGTACCAGATGAGTGGCGCCAAGCTGCCGCTGGCCAAGGAGCTGGCCGACTTCGACTTCACCGACACCCCGGTCAACGAGCCGCTGGTCCGCGAGTTGGCGGTCGGCGGCTTCCTGGCCAACCAGCGCAACGCCGTGCTGATCGGCGGCACCGGCACCGGCAAGAGCCATCTCGCCGTCGCCATCGCGCGGGCCTGCATCCGCGATGGCGCCCGGGGCCGCTTCTTCAACGTCGTCGACCTGGTCAACCGGCTCGAGGCCGAAGCCCGCGCCGGCCGCCAGGGCCGGCTCGCCGATCAGCTGGCCCGGCGCGACCTCGTCATCCTCGACGAGCTCGGCTACCTGCCCTTCGCCCAAACCGGAGGCCAGCTGCTGTTCCACCTCGTCAGCCGGCTCTACGAGCGCACCTCGATCATCGTCACCACCAACCTGACCTTCGGCGAATGGCCGTCCGTCTTCGGCGACGCCAAGATGACCACCGCGCTCCTCGATCGTCTGACGCACCACTGCGAGATCATCGAGACCGGAAACGACTCCTGGCGCTTCAAGAATCGGTCCTAAAGGCAACCGATCCACCTGCCGCCCGGTCGCCCAGGTGGGCCCACAGGAACCTCCCACGCGCGGTCCGCCGCCAGCCGCGTGGTGGGCGCGTCGGCCCGCGCGCGGGCCCCTCCTATGGACTACCTGTACGACCTCCGCCGTGCATCCCCAAAGGGGTCAACATTGCACGCCGATAGGGGGTCAATGTTCAACGCCGATTGACAAGATGGCGACACGGTGGGTGTAGCGGGAGAGATAGGCGAGCACGGCCTCTGGTCCGCCGAAGGGCGGCTTGGCGTAGACGACCCATTCTTGTTTGCGCATCGGTGCGAGGAAGACACGGAAGGCCGCCGGCTCGGCGAGGCTGGTGTGGTCGGTGAAGAACTTCAGGCGCCCTGCCTCGTGGGCGGCGAGGAGCTTCTCGATGAAGAGGCGGCGGAAGAGGCGCGAGAGCACGCGGACGGGCAGGAAGAAGCCGGGCCGGCAAGAGATCCAACTGCTACCGTCAGGTGAGATTCCGCCACCCGGCACGATCATGTGGATGTGGGGATGGTGGGTCATGGCCGAGCCCCAGGTGTGGAGCACGGCGGTGATGCCGATCTTGGCGCCGAGATGCTTGGGATCGGCGGCGATGGTGAGCATGGTCTCGGCGCTCGCCTTGAACAGGATATCGTAGATCACCGACTTGTTCTGATAGGCGATGTCGGCGATCGCCGCTGGCAGGGTGAAGACGAGATGGTAGTAGGGGACGGAGAGCAGTTCGGCCTCTCGCGCCGCCAGCCATTCGCGCGCGACCTGGCCTTGGCATTTGGGACAATGGCGGTTGCGACAGGAATTGTAGGCGATGTGGTTCTGCCCGCAGTCCTCGCAGGCCGCGACATGACCGCCGAGCGCGGCGGTGCGGCAACACTCGATCGCCGACATGACCTTCAGTTGGCCGAGGCTCAGACGACCGGCCCGGGCCCGACGGAAGCCGGGCCCGTGGTCGCGGAAGATGTCCTGGACCTCGAGCGCGGGACGCGGCACCGAGGCCGCCGGCTCACTTCGGCGGCTTGCGCTTGGTCTTGGGCGTCGGCGGCTCGAGCAGGTCCAGTGGGCTCTTGGCGCGCCGCAAGGTGGTGCTGGCGACCTGGGTGTAGTGAGCCGTGGTCTCCAGCTTCTTGTGCCCCAGTAGAACCTGGATCACGCGGATGTCGACGCCCTGTTCGAGGAGATGGGTGGCGAAGCAGTGGCGCAGCGTGTGAAGCGAGATCCGCTTCTCGATCCCCGCCCCCGCCTTGGCGCCATCGAGGGCGCGACGGAGCTGGCGGGTGGTCAACGGGTTGACCGGGTTCTGGCCTGGAAACAGCCAACCGCCGGGCAGCATCACGCCGCGGGCGCGGCCAAGCAACCACCAGACCCTGAGCTGCTCGACGGCGCGATCCGAGAGCATGGCGTAGCGATCTCGGCGGCCCTTACCTTGCTCGATGCGAAGCGTCTTGCGGTTGCTGTCGATGTCCGGGACCTTGAGATGGACCACCTCCGAAGCGCGCAGGCCGGCGCCATAGGCCAGCGAAAAGGCCGCCTTGTATTTGGGACCGGGGGCGGCATCGAGAAGCCGCGCCATTTCCTCGACGCTCAGGATCACCGGCAGCTTGCGCGGCATTGCCACCGTCGTCATGCCGATCTCGGCGTCGCCTCGGCCGAGCGTGACGCCGAAGAAGAACCGCAATGCCGAGACCGCCGCGTTCATCGTCGTCGCCGATGCGCCTGCTTTGCGCATATGCACTTGATAGCGCCTGAGATCCTCCGCCTCCGCCCGATCCGGAGAGCGTGCGAGAAAGTCGGAAAAGCCGGCCACCGCACTGATGTAGCCGCGCTGCGTGTTGGCACTGAAGCCGCGAAGCACCATGTCGTCGATCATGCGCTGGCGCAGCGGGCTGATGGTCTTGTCACTATCGGTCATGGGTCTGCTCCCGTGTTGCGTGAGCTTCGGAACTCCAAACCTCAACACAGGATCGACCCATCCGTTACGCCACCGACCTCACCGCCCGGCACCACGAACTACCGCTGAAAGCGGTTTCGTTCTGTGGCTATACCCGGGCGTGGCCCAGTTGCGATCGGAACTCCAAACCTCAACACAGGATCGACCCATCCGTTACGCCACCGACCTCACCGCCCGGCACCACGAACTACCGCTGAAAGCGGTTTCGTTCTATGGCTATACCCGGGCGTGGCCCAGGCGATGAAGCCCATGGCGTGCCGCTAGCGGTTCGAGGCCGTGGGCGCGAAGTCGCTCGCCCGCTCGTCGCGCTCGGTGCTGGCCAGCTCGCTCGCCGGATCGCCGGCGACGCGGGTGTGGCGCAAGACCCGGGCCTCGTTATAGTCGTAAGGGCAGGCCCGGTGCAGCACGCAGCGATTGTCCCAGATCACCACGTCACCCGGCCGCCAGGCATGGCTGTAGGTCCTGGGCGGCTGGCAGGCGAAGATCAGCAGGTCGTCCAACAGCGCCTGGGCCTCGGCGTCGTCCATTCCCGGAATGCGGTAGGCGTGGCGGCCGATGAAGAGCGACTTGCGCCCGGTCACGGGATGGGTCTTCACCAGCGGGCGCAACGGCGCGCCCTTGGTGTGGTAGCCGTAACCGTCGCCGGTCTTGAATTCGTAGCCGAACTTGACCTGGCTCTGGTACAGCGAGTGATAGGCCGAAAGGTCGGCGATGCGCGCCTTTCGGATATCGTCGAGTTCGTCCCAGGCGGCCCGCATGTCGGCCAGTCCCGTCTCGCCGCCGATCGAGGGCACGACCTGGGCCGACAGGATCGAGGCCTTGGCCGCGAGCGGCATGTAGGAGCTGTCGGTGTGCCAGCCCTCGTTGCCGCGGAGCTGCTTGTAGCGTTGCTCGTCCGGTTGCAGGAGGGTTCCGTCCGGCTTCCGGTTGCTCACCGAGACGGCCTTGATCTCGGGGTCGTCCCTGAGCAGCTCCATCTCGCCGAAGCGCAGCGCGAAGGCGATCTGCGCTGCGTCGTCTAGATGCTGCTCCGGGAAGATCAGCGCGGCGTATTCATGAAAGGCATCCTCGACGCTTTGCCACGTGGCCTCGTCCAATTGGGCGAGGTCGATATCGGTGATGGTGGCGCCGAAGGTGGCGTCGAGGGGCGTGATGGTCGGTTCCATGAGGCGCTCCTGACCAGGGGGTTCGGCGACGGCGGGGCCCGCCGCCGCGCTCTCGCCGGGTTGGTAGCATAGTATGGCGAGGGAGGCGTGGTGAAGGCAAGTTCAGACGCTGTCGCGCGCGCGGCGGAAATCGTCCTGAAAGCTGGCGAAGCCGTGGCCATTACCAAGCGCCGCCTCGGGCTGGTCGGCGACGCGCGGGGCTGCTATACCGCCGCCGTCCTCGGCGCCCGGCGCCGGCGGAAGGGAGCGGTGGACATGCGCACGGCGAGCCTCGATAGAGAGACCACAGAGACCAAGATCTCGGTCACGCTGAACCTCGACGGCGACGGCGACCACGACGTCGCCACCGGCATCGGCTTTCTCGACCATATGATGCAACAGCTCTCGCGCCACAGCCTGATCGACCTTCGGGTGCGGGCCGAGGGCGACCTGCACATCGACTATCACCACACCACCGAGGACGTCGGCATCGTCATCGGCGAAGCAGTTGCACGCGCGCTCGGCGAGCGCAAGGGCATCACCCGCTACGGCGATGCCCTGATCCCGATGGACGAGACCCTGACGCGGGTCGCCCTCGACCTCTCCGGCCGGCCCTATCTGGTCTGGAAGGTCGAGTTCACCCGGCCGAAGCTGGGCGAGATGGACACCGAATTGTTCCACGAGTGGTTCAAGGCCTTCGCCCAGGGCGCCGGCGCGACGCTGCATGTCGAGACCCTTTACGGGATCAACAACCACCACATGATCGAGAGCTGCTTCAAGGGCCTGGCGCGGAGCCTCAGGACGGCGGTGGCGATCGATTCCCGCAAAGCGGACGCCGTGCCCTCGACCAAGGGCAGGCTCGGTGACTGAGGGCGCGCATGGCCAGCGTCTACACCGTGCAGCTTCCGCCGGGCGGCGCCCCGGGCGAGGCGATCCTGATCGCCGAGGGCTTCTCCGGGCCGGCGCTGCTGAGCGGGCCCGTCTGGCTGATCTGGAACCAGGCCTGGTACGGCCTGCTCGCCTATTCGGCCGTCGGGCTGGCCCTGGCGGGCATCTGGAGCGCGATCGATCCCGCGAGCCACGCCCTCCTGGTGCTCGGTTTCCTCTGGCTGGTCGGCGCCAGCGCGAACGATTGGCTGCGGCGGGAATGGTCGCGCCGGGGCTGGCGCATGGTCGATCTGGTGCTCGCCGGCAACCGGACCCAGGCCCTGATCATCCATCTCGGACGCTCCGCGCGTGATCACAGGTCCGCCGCGCCACCGCCTGAGGCGACGCCTCGTCGCGCCTTGTCCGTCGGCGGCTCGGCCACACCGCTCGCGCCCTGGTCGCCATGAGCGATTCCGTCGCCATCGTCGACTATGGCTCGGGCAACCTGCGCTCCGCCGCCAAGGCCTTCGAGCGGGCGGCGCAGGACCTGCCGCTTTCGGTGATCGTCACTTCCGAACCGGAGCTGGTGGCGGCGGCGCGTTGGATCGTGCTGCCCGGCGTCGGCGCCTTCGCCGATTGCCGGCGCGGGCTCGCCGCCGTCGATGGGCTGGAGGCGGCGCTCCGCGAAGCGGTGATCGCGCGCGCTCGGCCCTTCCTCGGCATCTGCGTCGGCATGCAGCTCATGGCGCGGCGGGGCTTGGAGCACGGCGTGCACGAGGGGCTCGGCTGGATCGACGGCGAGGTGGCGGCGCTCCGGCCCCAGGACCCGGGCTTGAAGATCCCGCACATGGGATGGAACGACCTCGCCTTTCCCGCTGGCCCCCGTCATCCGGTCTTCGCCGGCATCGCCCAGGGTCGCCATGTCTACTTCGTGCATGGCTACGGGTTTCGAAGCGTCATCCCCGAGCAAGTGTTGGCGGTGGTCGATTACGGTGGCCCGCTGGTCGCCGCCGTCGGGCGCGACAATCTGATCGGGACCCAATTCCACCCCGAGAAGAGCCAGGCCGTGGGCCTCCGCCTGATCGCTGGCTTCCTCGCCTGGAAACCCTGAGGTGAGCACGGCTCGACGCGGCCGGGCCGGGCCGCCACCTTGGCTAGAGCAATATCCAAACGGATCGAACCGGTGCGGTT
Organism: Alphaproteobacteria bacterium; assembly: GCA_965225945.1. Taxonomy (GTDB): domain Bacteria; phylum Pseudomonadota; class Alphaproteobacteria; genus JASLMY01. The sequence goes on from CBDDBZ010000039.1 coordinate 109,159, forward strand.
CGATCCGTTTGGATAAAATTGCTCTATTCTTCAATAAGATAGAGCAGCTTTATCCGCCGGTTGGATCGCTGAAAGCGATTCCAACCGGACGGATGCTGCTCTAGTGGGGGGCGCGGCGATGATCCTCTATCCGGCGATCGATCTGAAGGAGGGCCGCTGCGTCCGCCTGGTCCGGGGCGAGATGGCGCGCGCGACCACCTTCAACGACGATCCCGCCGACCAGGCCCGCACCTTCGCCGCCGCCGGCTTCGCGCGGCTGCACCTGGTGGACCTGAACGGCGCCTTCGCCGGCCGGCCGGTGAACGCCCGGGCGGTCGAGGCGGTGCTGGCGGCGGTCGAAGTGCCGACCCAGCTCGGCGGCGGCATCCGCGACGCGGCGAGCGCGGAGGCCTGGCTCGCGGCTGGTATCGACCGGGTGATCCTCGGCACCCTCGCCTTGGAAGCGCCGGAATTGGTGACGGCGCTCGCGCGGCGCCATCCGGGCCGGATCGCCGTCGCCATCGATGCGCGCGACGGCAAGGTCGCGGTGGCCGGCTGGGCGCGGCAATCGGGGGTGCCGGCGATCGACCTCGCGCGCCGCTTCGAGGACGCGGGCGCCGCGGCCATCATCTATACCGACATCGAGCGCGACGGCGTCTTGGGCGGCCTCGACGTCGCCGGCACCGTGGCCCTGGCGGAAGCGATTTCGACGCCCGTCATCGCCTCCGGCGGGGTTGGCGGCATCGAGGATCTCCGCCGCCTGAAGGAGGTGGAAGGCGCCGGCATCGAGGGCGTGATCGTCGGCCGGGCGCTCTACGACGGACGGCTCGAGGCGAAGGCGGCGCTGGCGCTTCTCGAGGGCGAGGGGGCGCGGGCATGCTGACCAAGCGGATCATCCCCTGCCTCGACGTGAAGGACGGTCGCGTGGTCAAGGGCGTCAACTTCGTCGACCTGCGCGACGCCGGCGATCCCGTCGCCCAGGCCAAGGTCTACGACGCTGAGGGGGCGGACGAGCTCTGCTTCCTCGACATCACCGCCTCCTCCGACGACCGCGCCATCATCCTGGAGGTGGCGCGGGCGACGGCGGAACAATGCTTCATGCCGCTCACCATCGGCGGCGGCGTGCGGGCGGTCGAGGACGTGCGCCGCCTGCTGCTGGCCGGCGCCGACAAGGTCTCGATCAACACCGCCGCGATCCAGCGCCCGGAGCTGATCGGCGAGGCGGCGGGCAAGTTCGGCAGCCAGTGCATCGTCGTCGCGATCGACGCCCGGCGCCGCGCCGACGGCGGCTTCGAGGTCTTCACCCACGGCGGCCGGCGGGAGAGCGGGCTGGATGCCATTGAATGGGCCAGGCGGGCTGTCGCACTCGGCGCCGGCGAGATCCTGCTGACCTCGATGGACCGCGACGGCACCAAGCAAGGCTTCGACGTCGAGTTGACGCGCGCCGTCTCCCGCGCCGTCACGGTGCCCGTCATCGCCTCGGGCGGCGTCGGCACGTTGGATCATCTGGTGGCGGGCGTGGTGGAGGGCGAGGCGGATGCGGTCCTCGCCGCCTCGATCTTCCACTTCGGCACCTCCTCCATCGCCGAGGCCAAGGCCCATATGCGGGCGGCGGGTGTGGCGGTGCGACTGGAAGAGGATTGATGCGCTCGCTCGTGCTCTTCCGCCATGCCCGGGCCGCGCCGGTGGTCGGCCCGGAGGATCACGCGCGAGCGCTCGGCGCGGCCGGCCGGCGGGCGGCGGCGGCGATGGGCCGGCGTCTCGCGGCGCTCGAAATCCGGCCCGATCGGGTGCTCTGCTCCAGCGCGCTACGCGCCATCGAGAGCTGGGAAGAGGCGCGCGAGGCCTGGGCCGAGCCGCCGCCGGTGACCGAGGCGCGGGCCCTCTATCTCGCCGATGCGGGCGATCTGCTCGAAATGATCAGGGAGGTTGAGGCCGGTGCCGAGACGCTCATGCTGGTTGGCCACAATCCGGGGATCCACCAGTTCGCGCTCGCGCTCATCGCCGAGGGCGAGGCGGACGCGCTGGCCCGGCTCGGGCGAGGCTTCCCGGCGGGCGCCGTCGCCGTGTTCGATTTCGCGATCCTGGACTGGCGCGGGATCGACGGCGGCAGCCGTTTGCGGCATTTCCTCGCGCCGGAAGGATAAGTGCCGCCGCGCATCGCTGTTCCCGCGCCGGGCGGTCTCGACTAGACTCCGCCCATGACCGAGGGCACCGAGCGCAAACTGGCGGCCATCGTTTCCGCCGACGTCGCCGGCTACAGCCGCCTGATGGGGCTAGACGAGGAAGGCACCTTGGCGGCGTTGAAGGCGCACCGCGCCGCCGTCGATCCGGTGATCTACAGCCATGGCGGCCGTATCGTGAAAACCACGGGCGACGGCCTGCTGATCGAGTATCCGACGGTGATTTCCGCGGTTCGGGCGAGCCTCGCCACCCAGCGCAGCATGGCGGAGCGCGACGCCATGCTGCCCGACGACCGCCGCATGCGGTTTCGCATCGGCGTCCATGTCGGCGAAGTGATGGTCGACGACGACGATATCTTCGGCGACACGGTGAATATCGCCGCGCGATTGCAGGAACGGGCCGAACCGGGGGGCATCGCCCTCTCGGGCGCGGCGCGCGACGCGACTCATCGCCAGGTCGACGCGGCCATGATCGATCTCGGTCCTCAAGCGCTCAAGAACATCGCGGAAGACGTCCAGGTCTGGCGAATCGACATGGACGATACCCAGCAGGCAGGCCTCAGGGCGGCGGCGGCCCGGCCCGAGCGGGAACGCTCGGCGATCGCCGTGCTGCCCTTCGAGAACATGTCGAACGACCCCGAACAGGAATATTTCGTCGACGGCATCACCGAGGATCTGATCACCGCCCTGTCGTTGATCCGCGACTTGAAGGTGATCGCCCGCAACTCGACCTTCGCCTACAAGGGCAAGGCCAAGGACGTGAAGTTGATCGCGGCGGAGCTGGACGCGCGCTATGTCCTGGAGGGGAGCGTGCGCAAGGCCGGCAACCGGGTGCGGATCACCGCGCAGCTGATCGATGCCGACAACGGCCAGCACATGTGGGCAGAGCGCTTCGACCGGCAGCTCGACGACATCTTCGAACTGCAGGACGAGATCACCGGCAATATCGCCAGCCGCGCCGCGCCGACCCTGCAGCGGAACGAAATCGAGCGTGCTCGACGGCGGCCGACCAGCGATCTCGACACCTGGGACATCTACCTTCGCATGCTCCACCACTACCACCGCACGTCGAAGGACGACGTTCTGACCGCGATGGAGCTCTGCGAGCGGATCAAGGCCCGCGATCCCGACTTCGCGCCCGCCTACTATTTCGGCGCGCTACTGGTGATGTTCGGGGCTCAACAGCGCTACATCGCACTCTCGCCCGTGGTCTGGCGGGACATGCTGACGAACGTCGAGCAAGGGGTGGCGTTGGCTGGCGACGACTTCCTCGCCCACGCGATCCTCGCCTTCGCCTATGCCTTCTCTGGCCGACACGAGGAAGCGCTCAACCATGGACGGCAAGCCCTGGATCTGAACTCCTATTCACCCCGCGCCTGGTTCGCCCTGGGCACCGCGCTCTGGTCGAACGGCGATCACGGTGAGGCGGCAGAACACATGGAGACGGCCTGGCGGCTCGGCACCAACGATCCGGACCGCTTCCACTGGGCGGCCGTTCTGTCCTTCGTCCACTACCAGTTACGCAACTACGACGCGGCGCTCTCCTGGGCGGAGCAGTGTTTGAAGTTGATGTCCAATCATTCCCAAGCCATCGGCTGCCGCGCGGCGGCGCTGGCGCAGTTGGGCCGCGTCGACGAGGCGCGAGCGGCCCTGGTGCCCTTCGAGGAGCGCTTCCCCGGCACGTCGGCCTCGCGACACTTGCGCAACTTCGGCTGGCGTCTGCAAGAGGATCTCGACCACTATCGCGACGGTTTGGTCAAGGCGGGCCTGCGGGCGTGACGCCGTAGCCGCCGCGCTCAGGCCTCCACATCACCCGTGATGGTCGCCGCCTCTCGTCGCGCCGCCGCGTCAGCCGCCGGCCCGGGCCATGATCTCCTCGCCGATGTGGTCGATCCGCTCCAGGCTGGCGGCAAGCGACGTCGCGCGGATGTCGAAGATCAACTCGGAGACGCCGAGCCCCTCGTAGGCGTGGATGTCCTCGATCACGTCGTCCGGCCCGCCGGAGAAGGGCCGCCGCTCGCCGGGCGCGTCGCGCAGGCCCGGGTCGTAGAGCGGCGCCTTGAAGGAAATCGTCAGCGTGTCGAAATCGCGCCCCTCGCCCTCGCAAGCTTGCTTCAGCTCGCTGACCAAGGAGGCGAATTCGGCGGGCGCGAGCGGCACCGCCCGGGTGGCGCCGACGGGATGCCAGCCGTCGCCGTGCCGTGCCGCGCGGCGGATGGCGGCGCGGCTGTGGCCGCCGATCCAGATCGGCGGATGGGGTTTCTGCACCGGATGGGGTAGGCAGCTGAGCGGGGCGAAAGAATAGAACTCGCCCTCGTAGGACGCGGGATCCCGGGTCCAGAGCGCCTTGAAGATCTCGATGTATTCGTCGCTCGCCTTGCCGCGGGCGTGGAAATCGGGGGACCGGAGCGCCTCGAACTCCTCCTTCATCCAGCCGACCCCGACGCCCACCGTGACCCGGCCCCCCGAGAGCACGTCGATGGTGGCCAGCGCCTTCGCCGTCAGCAGCGGGTTGCGGTAGGGAATTACCATGACGCTGGTGACCAGGCGCAGACGATCGGTATGCGCGGCGATGAAGCTCATCAGCGCCATCTGCTCCAGCGCATCGCCATGGCCGGGGAAGGCGCCATCGACGGTATAGGGATAAGGCGAGTTGATCTCGACGGGGAAGACCACATGGTCGGCGATCATCACCGAATGAAAGCCCTTCGCCTCGGCGCGGCGGACCAGAGCGGCCAGCGCCTCGGGCGTGGCGTTCTCGCCCCGCGTCGGCAGATAGAATCCGTACTTCACTCGGCGTCCTCCCCGTCCCCTCGCCCGATGGCACTCTACCCCCGAAGGCGCCAGGGGCGCGATAGACACGGCCACCAGGCCGGCTGAGAGCGCCAGTATTGGGGCGACGAAGTGGTGCGCTCGCCGCATCGCCGAGCGTCCAGCAGTCGGCCGATGCGGGCTTGCTCGACACCGTGAGGGGAGGTCATCCGAGAGCGCGACCCCCTCAGCCTCGTTTCCGAGCCCTCAGAAGGGCCTCGAGCCGTTCACTGTAGTGCGGTACATCAGGCGGCGCTGCGGCAGCTCGTAGTCGCGAACCGCGATATGCTGGACCGCACAATTGTCCCATATCAGCAAGTCGCCGCCGTGCCACTTGTGGCGATAAATAAATTCCGGGCGCGTGCAACGCTCGGAGAGCTGCTTTATCAGGGTCAAGCTTTCCGTGTCCGCCATGCCGACGATACCAACGCACTCCCCCTCGCGGACGTAGATGCATTTTCGCCCCGTGACCGGATGGATGCGAACCATCGGATGGACGACGTCCGGGTGGCGGTCGACTTGTTCGGCACTGAGTTCGACGGCCTTCTCGAAGCCTCTGGGCTTGGCGCTGAAGCGGTGTACGGCCTGGAGGCCTTCGAGCCGCCGCTTCTCCGCCGTCGGCAACGAGTCATAGGCTGCCGCCACGCTGGCTGAAGAGCGTGTCTCCGCGCACCTCGCCATCGACTTCCGGCACTTCGCACTTCGCGCGCAAGGAGCATTGTGCACCGTGGCGGCGTGGCCGTGTACGACATGTCGCTGTGCCAATGGCTGCCGGCGTCGCCATAGCCGATGTTCCTGCCGTCTTCGACGACGTTGGAAACGACGAGGATTTCCGGATATCCCTCGAGGGCGTATTTGTCGAACGCGTTGACCTCGATCTCGCCGAAGCGCCGGCTAAAGCCCAAAAACTGCTCTGGCGTGATGCTTTGATCGCGGATGACGATCACGGCGTGTTCGTTCAGCGCGCCGTCGATCTGGGCGAAGGTGTCAGCCTCGATCGAGCCGGCGAGAGCGATCCCGGTGATTTTAGCGCCGACAGGAGCGTCGCATTGTCGAACCGTCAGGGTCATCGTCCCGCCAAACACCGCCAGCCCACGCCATCCCTGGACGTAGAGCCCTTGCATCGGAATGGACTATTGATCGCTTCGTTCGATCTCCGTCGATGATAATACAATCGAAGCAGCGCTCCTCGATCATCTGGGGAATGTCGGTCTAGGGAGACAGGACCGCCTCCAAGTTCATGGCAACGGCTTTGACGATCTTGAGTGCGTCGATCGCGCCGCCGGCCTCGCCTTTCTCAAAGTCGCCGTGGGTCGTGGCCATGGCATTGGTGACGTGGGCGAGGCAGGCGATCGGCAGCCCGCGCGCCGCCGCGAGCGCATAGAGCGCCGCCGATTCCATCTCGATCGCCGCCAGGCCGAGCGCGTTGCCGCGTTCGATCACCTCGGCGGTTTCGCGAAACGGCGCATCGGTGGTCCATGTCGCGCCTCTATACACATCCGCTCCGCAATCGGCGATCGCCGCGCCGAGGCGCACCAGTAGGCCGGGGTCGGCGTGGGCGTAATCTTCCGCCGGCCGATAGTGATAGCTCGTGCCTTCGTCCCTCAAGGCGCGCTCCACGAGGACGAAGTAAGGACGGGGGCCCAAAGGCGCAAGCTCGCCCGAGGAGGTGATGGAGAGCAAAAGCCGGCAGCCCGAGGTGAACATCTGCTCGGCGACCAATACTGCATAGGGCGCGCCCACCGCACAGCCGACGATTCCGACGCGCCGGCCGCCGAGTTCGAAGCCGTGCATGGCCGAGTGATAGCAAGCCCAGTCTCCGACCAGCTCGGCCATGCACGTGAGCGTTACATGTCGGACGATGTCGCCATCCGGGTCGAGCAGGCAAAGCTCGGGGACGTGCGCCTGCTCGAGCTCCTTCTGCCGCCGCGCCTCTCGCAAGAGCGCGTCAGGTGCAAAGACCGACGGCGCATCGTGGTCCTTGTGGCGAAGGATGGGTGGGAGGGGCTTATCGTTCACGAAGATCTCCGGGCAGCGCTGCAACAGATCTAGCAACACATCGCGACAGGGCATCCGCCGCCAGTATCGCTGCAAGCCTCCTTTGAGTGCGCCCTTCGGCCATCCTCTGCACCCAGCTTCTTGCTGCACGACGATGCTAGCCGGATGATCGAAATCGATCCAGTTCCATGCCGGACATCTTCATGTGCCATTGACATTCAGGCGCCGGCGCGCCGACTTGCGGGCCGGGTCGGCCCGGGGCAGGATCGGCCGAGCGGCCACGGCGCACAGCGGCGGACGGGTAGAGCGGAGATGCAACAGGATTCCCGGGGCTTGCCCCTCACCACCAGCAGCCCGGAGGCGGCGGCGCACCTGGAGCGGGCGATCGAGAGCTTCAACTATTGGAAGGTCGACGTGATGGACCATCTGGGGGCGGCGCTCGAGGCCGATCCCGATTGCCCCTTCGCGCACACCTTCAAGGGGATCTTCCTGGCCGGCGGCCGGAGCGAGCAATACGCCAGCGTGATCGCGGCTTCCATCGAGGCCGCCCGCCCCGGCCTGGCCGACGTCTCGGACCGTGAACGGCTCTATTTCGAGGGGCTGGAGCAGGCCGCGGCCGGCCGGCTGATGGACGCGGCGCGGAAATACGAGGCGGTCCTGGACGCCCATCCGAGCGACCTCTTTGCCCATCGCATAGCGCAGCAGGAGTATTTTTGGATGGGCCGGGCCGAGTGCATGCGCGACATGGTCGAGTTGGCGGCGCCCGCCTGGGGGGAGGCGACGGCGGACCTCTCCATGTTGCTCTCCTGCCGCGCCTTCGGCAACGAGGAGGCGCTGAATTACCAAGCGGCCGAGCGCCATGGACGCAAGGCCGTGGAGATGGACCCGAGCGACACCTGGGGCGCGCACGCGATCGCGCACGTGCTGTTGATGCAGGGCCGGTTCGACGAGGGGATCGATTGGCTCGAGGGGTTGGCGGACAATTGGGAGGGCCGGAACCAGATCGTCCATCACCTCTGGTGGCACCTCTGTCTCTTCCTCTTGGAGAAGGGCGCGCACGACCGCATCTTGAGCCATTACGACGACTATATCCGCAACCCCGAATCGGCCTTGGTGAAAGCGGTGCCCGACGCCTATATCGACTTGCAGAACTGCGCCTCGTTGCTGCTGCGGCTCGAACTCCGGGGCGTCGACGTCGGCCCCCGCTGGGAGGCGATCGCCGACGTGGCCGAGGGCCGCCTCGACGATCACGCCAGCCCCTTCACCGATGCCCACGTGGCGATGATCCTGGCCGCCGCGGGTCGTAATTCGCAGGCCGCCCTGCTGGTCGAATCCATGCTGGCCCGCTCGCTCGACGACGACGGGCCCCTGGGCGTCGCGCTCGGCCGCGCCGCGATCCCCGGCGCCCGGGCGGCGATTTCGCATCGCAAGGGTGATCACGAGGGCGTGGTGGCCGCCTTGATGGCGGCGCGCCACGAGTTCCCGGACATGGGCGCCAGTCATGCCCAACGCGACATCTTTTACCAGATGCTGGTCGATTCCTGCCTGAAGTCGGGCCGTGCCGACCTGGTGGCCACGCTGATCCAGGAGATCGAGCAGATCGGCTTCGCCCAGGTGGACGGCCGCACGCTCTATAGCGACGCGGCCACCGAGGCGAGCTAAGGACGCATCAGGCCCGCGCGCGGGGGCAGTCCGCGCGGGCGCAGGCGGGCGCGGTGGCCTCGACATAGTCGCCACAGCTCGCGCAAGCCACCAGATCGAGGGCCGGATTGTCCGGGGGCTCGGCGGCCGCCGGCTTCCGCCGACCAGCGCTCTTGGCTACGGCGCGCCCGCGCAGGAACCGGGTGGCGAGTATCACCCCGGCGATCACCGCCAGGGTCAACAGGATCTTCGATAGACTGAGCATGGCTAGGCTGCCCGTGCGTCTCGCGTCGAGCGGAGCTTATCGGTTCCGCCGTCCCCGCTCCAGGGCGGGCTCGCCGGCCCGATCGTCGGGTCTCGAACAGATTTGTGATTTGTTTTCCCGCGACCGGTCCCCAATTATACTGGGCGAGAGCGGAACGGCGCGGAGAAAGGGGCGACCATGTTCTATTTCAGGCGAAAAGGCTGGGAGATTACCGAGGCCCAGGCGACGCCCGAGACGATCTTCGAGGAGCGCCGGCGTTTTACCAAGGCGCTGGCCGCGGGCTCGATCCTGGCGAGCACGGCGCCCGCCGCGCTGCTCGCGAGCGGCGGCCCGGCAAATGCCATGCGGGTGCCGCTGACGGTGGAGGGCGATCCCTCCGCCTCGCTCTATCCCGTCATGCGCAATCCTCGCTACAAGGTGGAGCGCGAGATCACCAAGGCCGAGATCAACGCCACCTACAACAACTTCTATGAATTCGGCTCGCACAAGACGATCTGGAAGGCGGCGCAAAATCTGGTGACCCGGCCCTGGATGGTGAAGGTCGACGGTATGGTGGAGACGCCGTTCGAGATCGCCATCGATGAATTGCTGGGGAAGATGAAGCTGGAGGAGCGGGTCTATCGCCACCGCTGCGTCGAGGCCTGGTCGATGGTGGTGCCGTGGAGCGGCTTCCCCTTGGCCGATCTGGTGAAGCTGGCGAAACCGCTCGACTCGGCGAAATACCTCCGCTTCGAATCGTTCCACGATTCGTCCATGGCCAGCGGCCAGAAGGCCTTCTGGTATCCCTGGCCCTACGTCGAGGGCGTGACGATGGCGGAAGCCGAGAACGAGCTCGCCTTCATGGTCACTGGCTCCTACGGCCAGCCGATGGCGAAGCAACACGGCTCGCCGCTGCGCCTGGCGCTGCCCTGGAAGTACGGCTTCAAGCACATCAAGTCGATCCAGCGGATCACGCTGACCGACCAACGGCCGCAGACCTTCTGGGAAAAGGTGGCCGGCCGGGAGTACGGCTTCTGGGCCAACGTCAACCCAGAGGTGCCGCATCCCCGCTGGTCGCAGGCTACCGAGCGGGTCATCGGCACCCAGACACGGGTGCCGACGCACCTGTTCAACGGCTACGCCGAATTCGTCGCCAGCCTCTACACCGGACTGGAGGGCGAGGCGCTCTACATGTGATGCTGGCGCTGGTGGCGAGGCGCTGGCCGAGCCGATCACCGACCCCGAAACCCCGACGCGAGTGCGGGGCGGAGACGGACGGGGTGGTCTTGGGATGAACTACGAGATCTTGGATCCCATCCTTGAGAGCTGGGCACGGCGGCACGATCTCCACATCCACAGGATGCACCGTGATGATCCAGTGAGGTCCCTGAACGTCGTGAGCCCTACCGGTCAACGCTTTCAAATGTGGCTCGATCCGCCATCCGAAATAGGAGATACGGCGGTTCATGGGTGGGACTTTAAGGACCTAATACCAATCGGCATTAATCAGAACTCATGCGCCCATTTACGCCGCCCGATGGACGTGATGTTCCATGGTTGATCGATGAGCTTGTTCCAGGCTTCGCAGCAGGAGGTGATGATCTGCTCGTCGGATTGGAAGACCAAGTTGGACAGCCAGTTGTCGCGCATGAACTGCCAGATGTTTTCGGTCGGATTGAGCTCCGGCGAGCGTGGTGGCAGGGGCAGGAGGGTAACGTTGGCGGGGATCTTCAGCTTGTCCGTGGTGTGCCAACCCGCCTGATCGAGGAGCAGGAGGGCATGCGCGCGCGCGCCTACCCGGGAGGAGATCTCCTCCAGATGCAGCTGCATGGCCTGGGTGTCGCAGTGGGGGAGCACGAGGGCGGCGCCGACGCCGCGTTCGGGACAGATGGCGCCGAAGATATAGGCTGATTTGGTGCGCTGGTCATGCGGTGCGCGGGGCCGGGTTCCGCGCCGCGCCCAGCGCCGAGTGATCTTGTTCTTCTGGCCGACACGGGCTTCGTCCTGCCACCAGATTTCTATCTCGGTGCCGTCGGGCAGGCGCCGGCGGGCTTGTGCCACCAGCTCGGGGAATTTTTTTTAAAATCCTCGATGACGCCCTCCTCCTGGGCATGGTGGCGCGGACGCGCCGTCATCTTCGTGAAGCCCATCGCCTTCAATTCCCGGCTTACCGTGGTCTCGTCGAGCGAGATCGCGAACATATCCCGGATCCAGCCCGCCAGATCCTTCAGCCGCCAGCGCACCACGCCGTCGACCGCCGGGTTCGGCCCCGCATCGACGCGTGCCCCCAGCGCCTGGCGTTGTGCATCGTCGAGCTTCGCCACCGCACCGGGCGCCTTGCGATCGATCAAGCCGTCCGGGCCCTCGGCGTTGAAATGCAACACCCAATCTCGGATCACCTGAAGCCCCACGTGGCCGGTCCGTGCCGCATCCGTCCGCCGCCCACCGTCATAGATCACCGCGAGAGCCAAGAGCCGGCGGCTCTGGCCGGCATCCTTGGAAAGCTTCGCCAAGCGACGCAGCTCCGCCGCATCGAAATCCTCTCGTAACCCGATCGCCGCTCCCATGGTGAACCTCCTCAACTCCGAATCACCGGAATTGAGTCAGAAATCATCCACCATGGGAATCCTCAAAGTGAGTCTCCCTCAAGGCCAATTGGTATAAGAATAGAAATTCACACGATTATAGAAGATTTGGAAAAAAATCTGGAACTCGTTTATCGAGAGATCGTCTCTAATTTTTAAGAAAATCGTTTTCTGAATCAGAATCTCTTTCAAACGGTTGCATACTCTCTTGATTTGGAATAACGCCTCGCTGCTACATTTTCCGACTCGACTCGTTCATCGTGCCGCCTTCGCGTCCTGTATCTCGCGCCAGACCCGCTCCGGCGTCGCCGGCATGTCGAGGGCCCTCACGCCAAGCGGGCGGAGTGCATCGAGGATCGCGTTCATCGCCGCCGGCGGCGCGCCGATCGCGCCCGCCTCGCCGCAGCCCTTCACCCCCAGCGGATTGGTCCGGCACGGCACCTCGTTATAGGTGAAATCGATCTCCGGCATCAGGTCGGCGCGCGCCACGGCGTAGTCCATGAAGGAGCCGGTGGAGAGCTGGCCACTCTCGTCGTCATAGACGCAGCCCTCCCAGAGTGCCTGGCCCAGCCCTTGCGCGATCCCGCCGTGGACCTGGCCCGCCACCAGCAGCGGGTTCATGACCCGGCCGAAATCGTCGACCACGGTGTAGTTCACCACTTCGACGATCCCGGTCTCCGGATCGACCTCCACCTCCACCACGTGACAGCCGTTGGGGTAGCTCCAGGTCTCCAGCTTGTAATAATGGGCTTCGTCCAACCCGGGCGCGATCTCCGCCGGCAGCCCGGCGACGTCGAAGGCGAGCCCCACGACCGCGTCCCAGCTAACCCGCCGATCGGTGCCGGCGATGGCGAAGGTGCCGTCGGCGAAGGCGACATCGCCCACGTCCGCCTCCATCAAATGCGCGGCGATCCGCTTGGCCTTGTCGACGATTTTTCCCGCCGCGCCCTGGAGCGAGGCGCCCGCGACCATCAAAAAGTGGGAGCCGCCGACCCCGCTCGACAGTTCCGCGATCGCGTCCGTGTCGCCCTCCACCACGCGCACCCGGTCGAATTCGACGCCGAGCTGGTCGGCGACCAGTTGGGCATAGGCCGTCTCGTGGCCCTGGCCGTTGGAGACGCTGCCGGCGTAGACCGTGACGCCGCCGGCCGGATCGAACTTCAGCCGCGTGGTATCGCCGTCGGTCCAGCCGGCGAGCTCGAGGTAATAAGCGGCGCCTAGGCCCAAGTGCTTGCCGCGCGCCGCCGCCGCTCGCCGCCGCGCCGCCAGGTCGTCGCCCGCCGCGCGCTGGATCGCGCTCTCCATGTTGGCCGCGAACTCGCCGCTGTCGTAGGTGGTCTCGAAGACCGTGGTGTAAGGCATGGAGTTGGGGCGGATCATGTTTCGCCGGCGCAAGTCCGCCGCCTCGATTGCCCCTTCCACCGCCGCCTGGTCGACCAGCCGCTCGATCGCGTAGGCCGCCTCCGGCCGGCCGGCGCCGCGGTAGGCGTCGACCGGCGCGGTGTTGGTGAAGACCACCCGGACATCGAGGTCGATCGCGCCCCAATCATAGACCGCTGGCAGGGCGAGGCCATGGCACTCGGTCGGGATGTTGAGGCTGAAGAGCGAGAGATAGGCGCCGATGTTGGCGATGGTGCGGACCCGGAGCGCCAGGAAACGGCCGTTGGCGTCGAGCGCCAGTTCCAGCCGGCTGACATGGTCGCGGCCCTGGGTGTCGGCGAGGAAGGCCTCGCCTCGCTCCGCGATCCAGCGCACCGGCCGGGCGAGCCGGCGCGCGGCCCAAAGCACGCCCGCCTGTTCCGGATAAGCGAAGGCCTTCATGCCGAAGCCGCCGCCGACGTCGGGCGTGACCACCCGTAATGCGCCTTCGGCGACGCCCAGCACGCCGGCGAGCGCGCTCCGCAGCAGGTGCGCCCCCTGATTGTTGGCAATCAGCGTGTATTCGCCGGTGCCGGCATCGAAGCGGCCGATGGCCCCGCGCGGCTCCATCGAGGCGACGATCAGGCGGTTATTGACGAGTTCCGTACGGACCACGCGGTGGGCGGCGGCGAAAGCGGCATCGCTCGCGTTCGAATCGCCGAGACGCCAGTGGACCGCGATGTTGTCCACCGCCTCGTCCCAGAGCTTGGGTGCCTCGGGCGAGGCCGCGCGCTCGGTGTCGGTGACGGCGGGCAGCGGGTCGTAGTCGACCTCGATCGATTCGGCCGCGTCCTTGGCTAATTCCAGGCTCTCGGCGACGACGAAGGCGACGGGCTGGCCGACATGGCGGACCTTGCCCCGGGCCAGGATCGGATAGGGCGGCATGAAGCTCTGGCGGCCCTCGACGCTTTCCGGCGCGCCCAGCACCGGCAGGCCGGCCAAGCCGTCCGCCGCCACGTCCTCGCCGCTCAGCACCGCGCGCAGCCCCGGCATCGCCCGCGCTTCCGCCGTCTCGATCGCGCCGAGGCGGGCATGCGCGTGGGGCAAGCGCAAGACGTGGAGATGGAGCGCCCCCGGCAGCTGGATATCATCGACATAGCGGGCGCTGCCGGTGAGAAAACGACGATCCTCGCGGCGCCGGATCGGCTGGCCCATGCCGAACTTCGCCATCTCGCCCCTCCCCGAAATTCGCCGCGCGGTCCCCTGGTTCCGCCCCCGCGACGGCGCTATGGTGCGCGCATACACGGGAGTTTGGCGTGGCGGGAGCAGAGACGATGGCGGGCGCCAAAGTCAAGGTGGCCTACGAGATCCAGCCGGACGCCCGACGAAAGCTGGAAACCATCGCCGAACGCCACAAGCTGCGCCGCCGCCGTGTCTGAGCCTGCGTCCGAGGTCACCGCGCGGATCTGGCGGGGCGGGGCCGACGGTGCCTATCGCGACTACCGGCTGGGCTACCACGGCGACCAGACGGTGCTCGACCTGGTGACGGAGATCCAGCGCCGGCACGATCCCACGCTCGCCTATCGCTTCTCCTGCCGGGTCGGCATGTGCGGCTCCTGCGCGATGATGGTCTCGGGCCGGCCGCGCTGGACCTGCCGGACGCTGGTCGCCGACGTGGTGAAGGCGGGCAGGCTGACGCTCGCGCCCCTCGCCAACCTGCCGGTCATCCGCGACCTGGTCGCCGACATGACGCCCTTCTTCGATAAATGGCGCGAGGCCGGCGGCCGCTTCGAGGCCGGCACGACAGCGGCCGACGACTTCGCCCCGATCACGCCCGACGATCCGGCCCGCCAGTTAGTCGACGCCGGCATCGAATGCATCAACTGCGGCATCTGCCACGCCGCCTGCGATGTGGTGCGCACGACGCCCAGCTATCTCGGGCCCGCGGCGCTCAACCGCGCTTGGACCCTGGTGAACGACGCCCGCGACCAGGGCGGCGCGGCGCGGCTCGCCCGCGTGGCGGCGGGCGGCTGCCTTTCCTGCCACACCCACCAGGCTTGCGCGCAATATTGCCCCAAGGGACTGAACCCGACGCGGGCCATCGCCGGCCTCAAGCGCGCCATCGCCAAGGCGGCCTTGGGGGGCACGCTTTGAGCGGCCGGCTCGACGTCTGGCTCTGGCTGCTGCACCGCGCCAGTGGCGCCTTGCTGGCGCCGTTGATCATCGCCCACCTAGTGTACCGACTCTAACGCCTGTCGCCCACGAGCGACTTTTTCGAGTATGGCGGTGGCGGAAGCGGTCCATACGAAGGGTTTTGGATCGGCATTGTGGTGCTCGAGGTATTCCTGAATGGCTGTTTCGAGTTCGGCGACGCTCTTGAACACGCCGCAACGGATTTGATCGCTGGTGATCAGGCTGAAGAAGCGTTCGACCTGGCTGAGCCAGGAGGCGGATGTCGGAGTGAAGTGCATATGGAAGCGAGGATGTTTTGCCAACCACGCCTTGACCTTGGGATGCTTGTGGGTGGCGTAGTTGTCGGCGATCAGATGCAGGTCGAGCTTCTTGGGCGTCTCGGCGTCGATACGGCGCAGGAATTTCAGCCATTCCTGATGGCGGTGCCGCTTCATGCAGTGGCCGATGACCTTGCCGGTGGCGACGTCGAGCGCGGCGAACAATGTCGTCGTGCCGTGGCGCTTGTAGTCATGCGTCATGGTGCCGGCTCGGCCCTTCTTGATCGGCAAGCCGGGCTGTGTGCGGTCGAGCGCCTGGATCTGGCTCTTCTCGTCGACCGAGAGAACCAGCGCCTTGTCCGGCGGATCGAGATAGAGACCGACGATATCGCGCACCTTCTCGACGAAGTGTTCGTCATTCGACAGCTTGAAGGTCTTCACCAGGTGCGGCTTGAGGCCGTGCGCCTTCCAGATCCGCTGCACGCTGGTGTAGCTGAGGCCGACGGCACGGGCCATCTTGCGGATGCTCCAATGCGTCGCCGCCTCCGGCGTCTCGTGCAAGGTCTTATGCACAACCCGCTCGATCACCTCGGCGCTCAGCGGCGGCTTGCGTCCCGGTCGCGTCGCATCGCGGCGCAGTCCGGCGATGCCTTTGGCAAGGTAGCGCTCCTGCCAGCGCCACACCGTCACCTTACTTTTGCCGACCAACCGGACGATCGTCATCGTGCCGATCCCGTCAGCCGACAGCAACACTATCCGTGCCCGCCAAACCAGCTTCTGCGGCGTGTTCCGCCCAGAAACCAACCCTTCCAGCGTCGCCCGCTCCGCGGGAGACAGCCAGATGCATGCCAATGTCTTCGTCATTCCCCCAGAATCGCAGAACACAAGCCCTTTGGGAAACTTTTGTTAGGATCGGAACACTAGTGAACATCGTCGTCGCCGTGCAGGGCGGGCTCGACGCGGCGGAGATCCTCGCCCGCACCCAGGGCAGCGTGTTCTGGGGCGGGTATTATTTTCTCTTCGTCGCGACCGCCGGGCTGCACGCGGCGATCGGAATGCGGAGTTTCCTGGCCGAGCATGCGCGTCTGGCGCCGCCGCTCGCCACCGCCGTCGGCGGCGTGATCGGCTGCGTGCTCCTGGCGATGGGCTGGCGCGCGGTCGCCGGGCTGGTGCTCCGGTGATCCCGAGGCGGAGAGCCGAGGCGGCGGGCTACTGGGCCTCCTGGGCCCAGCGGCTGAGCGGCGTGTTGCTGGCGCTCTTTCTGCCGGCGCACTTCCGGGTCTTGGGGTTGGCGATCGAATCCGAGGCGCGGCTCGACGGTTTCCTGCGCTGGACCGATTCACCCCTCGTCAAGCTGGCCGAGGCCGCCCTGGTGGTGCTGCTCACCGTTCATCTGGTCGGCGGACTGCGCCTTCTGATGATAGAGTTCCTGCCGTGGCGGGATTGGCAAGGCCGCCTCGTCGCGCTCGGCGGCGGCGTCTCGCTCGCCGTCGGGTTATTGTTCCTGGTGGGGGCCTTCTAGTGGGCGCCATGGAGCGGCTGGAAACCGACATCCTGATCCTCGGCAGCGGCGGCGCCGGGCTGCTGGCGGCGCTGCACGCGCATGAGGCCGACCCGGACCTCGACATCACCGTGGCGGTCAAGGGCCTGATGGGGAAGTGCGGCTGCACTCGGATGGTGCAGGGCGGCTACAACGCCGCGATCGATCCCAGCGATTCGATCGAGCGGCACTTCATGGACACGATCCGGGGCGGCTCCTGGCTGCCCAACCAAGAATTGGCTTGGCGCCTGGTGTCGAGCGCGCCGGCCCGGGTGCTGGAGCTGGAGAACCGCCACGGCTGCTTCTTCGACCGCAACCCCGACGGCACGTTGCACGGCAAGGCCTTCGCCGGCCAGACCTTCGATCGCACCATCCACAAGGGCGACCAGACCGGAATCGAGATCGTCAACCGGCTGATGGAGCAGGTGCTGGCCCGCCCGATCCGCCGGCTGGAGGAACACCGCGCGGTGGCCCTCGTGCCTGCTCGCGACGGCGGCCGCATCGCCGGCGTCGTGTTGCTCGAGATGAAGACCGGTGCGCTGCGCTACGTCGCCGCCCGGGCGGTGCTGCTGGGGACCGGCGGCGGGCCGACCATGTACCGCTATCACACCCCCTCCGGCGACAAGGCCTGCGACGGCATGGCGATGGCGCTGCGCTGCGGCCTGGACTTGCGCGACATGGAGATGGTGCAGTTCCATCCGACCGGCCTGCTGGCGGGCGAAGACACCCGGCTCACCGGCACGGTGCTGGAGGAGGGCCTGCGCGGCGCCGGCGGCCATTTGCTGAACGGCGAGGAAAAGCGCTTCATGCTCGACTACGACGAGCGGGCCGAGCGGGCGACCCGCGACCTGGTCTCCCGCGCCATCTTCGATCAGATCCGCAAGGGCCGCACCTCGCCCGCCGGCGGCGTCTACATCTCGATGGCGGCGCTCGAGCCCGAGGCCGTCAGGCGCCAGTTCAAGGGCATGGTCGAGCGCTGCGCCGACGTCGGCTTCGACCTCGCCGCCGGCCTGGTCGAGGTGGTGCCGACGGCGCATTACATGATGGGCGGCGTCGAGGTCGGACTCGATTGCGAAACCGCTTTTCCCGGCCTGTTCTGCGCCGGGGAGGACGCGGGTGGGGTCCACGGCAGCAACCGGCTGGGCGGCAACGGCGTCGCCAATTCCACCGTTTTCGGCGGCATCGCCGGCGAGGTCATGGCGCGGTGGCTCGCGCGCGAGGGCCAGGGCGGCCCGGCGCCCGCCGACGAGGGGGCAATCGAGGCCGCGCGGGCCCGGGTCGAGCAGCCCTTCGGCCAGCCCGCCGGAGACCTCAATTCGATCCGCCTCGGGCTTCTCGACCTGATGTGGGACGAGGCCGGGATCATCCGCGACGCCGCCGGTCTCGCCCGCGCCCGCGACGGTCTCGCGAGGCTGCGGCGCGAACTCGACGCCACGGGGTTGGCCGACGACCTCCGCGGCTATAATTTGACCTGGCACGACTGGCTCAACCTCGATTCCCAGATCGAGGTCTCGGGCGCCATCGTCGCCGCCGCGCTGGCTCGCGAGAATTCGCGCGGCGCGCATTTCCGCGAGGATTTCCCCGACGCCGGGCCGTTGGAGGCCTCGAGCTATACCCGGGTGCGCTTGGCCGACGCGGGGCCCGTCACCGAGAACGTGGCCGTCGAGTTTACCCGGGTCCGGCCGGGGAAAAGCCTGATCGCCGAGGAAATGGCCGCCGAATGAGGAGAGGACCCCAGCGATGCCGGAAATGATCCCAATCGAGAGCGTCGAGCACGTGGCGGGGGAAATCATGCGCCGCGCCAGCATCGAGATCCCGCGCGACTATAGGGACGGGGTCGAGGCGATGGTCGAGGAGGAGACCAGCGAGCTCGGCCGTTTCGTCCTCCGCTCGATGCTCTAGAACTGGGACGCGGCGGAGGCCGACCAGCGCCCGATGTGTGCCGACACCGGCTTGCCGCGCTATTACGTCAAGGTCGGCAACGAGGCCCGGGTCGAAGGCGGCTTCGTCGCGCTGGAGGCGGCGCTGAGAAGGGCGACGGCGGAGACGACGCACTCGATCCCGCTCCGCCCCAATCGCGTGCATCCGCTGAGCCGGGTCGATCACAACAACAACGTCGGCATCCACGCGCCGGAGATCCAATACGCCTTCGAGCCCGAGGGCGAGTGGATCGACATCACCACGGTGCACAAGGGCGGTCTCTTCGGCACCGACTACCGGATGCTGTTCCCGGGCGACGGGATCGACGGGATCAAGCGCTTCTTCCTCGACGTCTTGCTGCAGCACGGACGGCGCGGCCTCGCCTGCCAGCCGGCGATCGTCGGCATCGGCCTCGGCGGCGGCAAGGACACCTGCATGCGGCTCGGCAAAGAGGCGGCGTGCCTCAGGATCGTGGGCGAGCCCAACCCGGACCCCGAGATCGCGGCGCTGGAGGCGGAACTGTGCGTGCTCGGCAACGAGATCGGCCTCGGGCCGATGGGCTATGCCGGCCGCTCCATGGTGATCGATTGCCATATCGAGGTCGGCTTCACCCATACCGGCGCGATGCCGATAAGCATGCACAGCTTCTGCCTCTCCTCGCGCCGGGCGACGGCCAGGCTCCATCCCTCGGGCGCGGCGGAGTATCGAACCGATCCCCGATGGTTCACGCCGTTCTACCGGCGGGAGGGCGTCGAATGAGCGGGCTGCGCGAGGTCCGGCTGGAGACGCCGATCACCGACGAGGACGTGGGCGGGCTGCGCCAGGGCGACATCGTCTATCTCGACGGTACCATCTACACGGCCAGGGAAGGCACCTACAAGCGGGTGGTGGAGGAGGGCGTGG
The DNA here is from genome assembly GCA_965225945.1 of Alphaproteobacteria bacterium. Lineage (GTDB taxonomy): Bacteria > Pseudomonadota > Alphaproteobacteria > JASLMY01. The sequence goes on from CBDDBZ010000039.1 coordinate 128,772, forward strand.
CGCTACCGGTCGATCTCGCTGGCTTCTCCAACGTCAACTTCCATTGCTCGCCCGCGGCCAGCGTCGGGGCCGACGGCGGCTATTCCGTCGGCGCGGTGACGGCGACCGCGAGCTTCCGCTTCGCCAAATGGATCTAGGGCTGGTTCGACGCGGTCAGCACCCGGATGATCATCGGCAAGTCGGGCATGTCGGAACAGATCTACCGCGACGTCTTCGTGCCGCGCGGCGCCGTCTACTTGACCACGGTCGGCTACGGCACCGGCGCGCTTCTGGGCCGCGGCATCCGCGAGGTGGTGGATACGGTCTGGCTCGACGAGTTGGGCATCGCGCAGGCCATCTGGATCTTCCGGGTGGCAAACTTCGGCCCCTTCATCGTCGACAGCGACCAGCAAGGCACCAGCCTCTTCGCCAAGTCGAACCGGGAAATCGAGAGCCGCATCGAGAGCCTCTACGACGGCCTGGCGCCCCCCATCCTCTCGCGCTACGGCGAGAAGACGGAGCGCGACGACGAGGTGATCTGAAGCGCGCGCCAGCTTCGTCATCGCGGTGACGTCAAAATTGCAACGCTTCCGACGGGCCACCGGTGGTAGGCTGGCATTAAGCGCCTCTCTCAAGTATGGTTCGCCGCCGTCGAGTGAGATCCGATTTGGGCGATCATGCTACGATGTGCGCTGATCGTGCCGTATCGGGAGTCTTTCGGACTGGAGGTCATTGAATTTCATGATTGATCGCGATGCCGGGCGAGGCGAGACCTTCAAGCTCTTCTTCATTCCTTGCCTATCCGGTTATCACCCACACCCACTATATGTAGTGTGCACCCATTTTCCTGAGTAAAGCTCGGTGCAGGTCGAAGCGGAGATATCTCCGGCGATGCCGAGCAGGGACTCGGACGGCATTGTAGCGCCTTTTAGGCGACACTTTAGCGTGGTGGAAATCCTAATCATTGAGTCGGATTTGGCAAAACGCCACGTTGCATAAAGGACCGTCACTTCATTGAAATTGGCTCAATTCGTGAATTGTATGCATTAGTGATAGAGTGCCTGGAACGTCAGGAGGTTGGGTTATGGACGGCAAGGGTTTCCAGGTGTGGCTTTCGGCGGCGCGCGGGCTGACGCGCGCGCAGCGGCGCGAGGCGCTCGCGGTGCTGTCGGGCCGGAGCGAGGGCGAGGCATCGAAGGCCGCGATCGAGCTTGGTGTGGACGAGGCCCGGCGCTGTCCGCACTGCGCGAGCGAAGGGGCGGTTTCGCGCGGTATGGCGCGGGGTCTGCGGCGCTACCAGTGCAAGGGCTGCGGCAGGACCTTCAACGCGCTGAGCGGTACGCCGCTGTCGGGCTTGCACCACAAGGAACGCTGGCTGTCGTTCGGGGCGTCGCTGGCGAAGGGGGAGACGGTGAAGGCCTCGGCGGCGCGCTGCGACGTGGCGGTGAGCACGGCGTTCCGCTGGCGTCACCGGTTTCTGGCGGCGGCGCGGAGCGATTCGGAGGTGCTCAAGGGGATCGTGGAAGCGGACGAGACCTACGTCCTGGAGAGCCGGAAGGGCGCGCGCGGGCTGGGGCGCAAGGCACGGCGGCGGGGCGGCAAGGCGAAGAAGCGCGGCCTCTCGCGCGAGCAGGTACCGGTTCTCATGGCGGCGGACCGGAGCGGAACGACGGTCAGCGCGGTGCTGCCCAGGGTCGATGCGGCGGCGCTCACGGCTGCCCTCGACCCGGTGGTCGCGAAGGACGCCCTGCTGGTCTCCGACGGCGGCGCGAGCTACCCACCGTGCGCCGCCGCGCTCGGGGTGAGCCACGAAGCACTCAACCGCTCGATGGGGGAACGGGTTCGGGGCGATCTGCATGTGCAGACGGTGAACAGCCGCCACAGCCGGTTGAAGGACTTCCTGCGTCCCCGCCGCGGCATCGCCACCCGCTATCTGGACAACTACCTGAGCTGGTTCCACCTCGTCGGCCTCGCCCCCGGCGCCAATGACCGAGCCTGCCTCGCCGCCGCCGTAACAAGGTGACGCATACAATTCACGAATTGAGCCTTGAAATTTATCTGAAATCGGAGGTGAACGACACCGATGGAATATTCCAGGAAATCAGAGCTTCATTGAATTGTAGGATTCGAGTGCCGGATTATTCACAAATAGCTCTGTGAGCTGGTTTTCAAGTTCGCTCAATACGTCATATGAAGTAAACGGATTGAGGATCACGTTCTTGCGTGTCAGCTTCGTCTTCGCTGCGACTCAAAACGCGCAGGAGACTAACAGGCGCGGACGGGTTCTTCGCAACGATTCGTGCCAGCGCGTCGCTTTCTTCGACTAGTGCCGTCAATCGCTCAGACGATGTCGTTTCATCAGCAGCTTCCCGTCTGGCCGTGGGTTTCTTCGTTTTTCCCTTGGTCGCCACCGTTCCGTCCCCCGATGTTAAGTACGTGACGTGAATTAAACTCCGGTTCGGTTTTCAGAACAATCAAGAATTAGCCGGATCGCCTCCTCAATGCGCCTGCGCCGGCCCTTGCCTGCAGTCCAAGGAGACACACTACATATAGTGGGTGTGGGTGATAACCGGATAGGCAAGCTTCATTCAGCCCTCTCATTATGATGACGATGGTTATGTCATCCAGTGGCTGCGCTCGGAGATTCCCTCGAATTCGATGGCCCTGATGAACGGCATCGTGCTGGACTGCATCCAACACCGAGTGTTGGGCGAGGATGTCGAGATCGAAGTGAGCGCCAGCGACGAGACCAACACGCGGATCAAGCCCTCCGATATCATCGAGGAAATCAGGCGAGGCGGCGGGAAGGGGCTGGTGGCGCTCGTCGGTGTGCAGTCGAATCAGTTTCCCCGTGCCCTCGACATCTCGAGACCGCTCAGAGAGGCCGGAATTCCGGTCTGTATCGGAGGCTTCCACGTCAGCGGCTGCCTGGCCATGCTGCCGGACATTCCCGTCGATATCCGCGACGCCATGGACCTCGGCATCTCGATCTTCGCCGGCGAGGCCGAGGGCCGTTTCGACGAGGTGCTCCGGGACGCCCACGCGGGCCGGCTGAAGCCGTTGTACAACTACATGACGGCTCTCCCCAATCTGGACGGCGCGCCGATCCCGATTCTGCCGCGTGGCAGCATCGAGCGCACGGTCGACGCCTTCACCAGCTTCGATTCGGGCCGCGGCTGCCCCTTCCAGTGCAGTTTCTGCACGATCATCAACCTGCAGGGCCGCAAGTCGCGTTACCGCAGCGCCGACGACGTCGAGCGAATTATCCGGCAGAACAACGCCCAGGGCATCCGCAAGTTCTTCATCACCGACGACAACTTCGCCCGCAACTCGAACTGGGAGGCGATCTTCGATCGTCTCATCAAGCTGCGAGAGGTGGACGGTATCAAACTGAAACTGATCATCCAGGTCGACACCCTCTGCCACCGGATCGAGGGGTTCATCGAGAAGGCGGCGCGCGCGGGCACGAATCGGGTCTTCATCGGTCTTGAGAACATCAATCCGGAGAACCTGTTGGTGGCGCAAAAGCGGCAGAACCGGATCACCGAATATCGCGAGATGCTGCAGGCATGGAAGCAGGCCGGCGTCATGACCTATTGCGGCTACATCGTGGGTTTCCCCGGGGACACGCCCGAACGGGTTCTCAATGATATCGAGATCCTCAAGCGCGAACTTCCCATACACTTGCTGGAGTTCTTCTGCCTGACCCCGCTGCCCGGCTCGCAGGATCACAAGGAGCTCGCGGCCAAGGGCGTGGCGATGGAGCCGGACATGAACAAGTATGACCTGGAGCACGTCTGTACGGCGCACCCGAAGATGAGCGCGCAAGAATTCCAAGAGCTCTATGAGCGTGCCTGGGACACCTTCTATACGGACGAGCACGTCGAGGCGATCATTCGCCGCGCGGTGGCCTCGGGGATGCGGCCGGGCCCGGTGAAGACGGCGCTCCTGGAATTTTATGGCTGTCAACGTATCGAACGGGTGCATCCGTTGCAGGGCGGCCTGTTCCGCCGCAAGTATCGGCGGGATCGGCGCTCCGACATGGCGCTGGAGAGCCCACTGGTCTTCTACCCCCGCTACCTCGGCGAGACGATCCTCAAAGTCACCCGTTTCTGGCTTCTGAAACGACGCTACGACCGCATTCTCGCCCGAGTCTTGGCAGACCCGGAAAGGGCGCGCTACACCGATTTGTCGATTTCGCCGGTGGTGGCGGAGGAGTTGGACGAGCTCGAGCTCTTTTCCAACTCCGACTCGGCCAAGGCCGCCGTCGCAAAGGCACGCCGGCAGCAGCAAATGAGTGCCGCGCACGCCGCCCCGCCCCTCCAAGTCAGCCAGGCATCGTAACCTCGCGCCTGGTCGGGAGCAGGGAGGCCGGCGCTTACCCCGCCCGCATCTCCGCCCACGTCGCGCGCATCCATTCGGTGCAGGCGATGGCCTGCTCGAAGAGGGAATAGCCGCAGCCCTCGCCGTAATCGAGATTGGGGATGAACTCGGTGGAGATCTGACCCAGTTGCCCGCTCGCGTCCGCCGCGTGATGGCGCAGCAGGCTACGGACCACTTGCTTCCACGGCTCCAGCGCCTCTTCCCGCCACGCGGCGTGGTATTCGCCCGGTTTCGGCCGGACGAAGGGATACTGGATGCCGCGGCCGGGCTTGCCGTCCTCGCCATGTGCCGCGGTGTTCTTCGGATTGGCGGGGATCGCCGCGCGGGCATGGCAGTGACGCACCCAGCCGGCGTCGATCCAGATGTTGGTGACGTTTCCTGGCCGGAAGGGGTCGAGCACCAATTCACCCGTCTCGACCGCCGGGCGGATGTTCAGGACTTCCTGTTCTTCCGGATTGTCGATCTTGAAGATCACGTGGCTGTGGTCGAGCGTCAGGTGAAAATCGACGCCCCTGGCCTCGATGGCGCGAGCGACCGTGGCGACCCGGCGGAAGTCCTCGCTCCACATGTTGACGTGGACCTCGAAGCAGGGAGCCACGCCATATTCCTCGCCCCACTCGGCGGCGGCCAGGTAGAACTCGACGACCTCCCGGTCGCTCACCAGGTGGCCGTCCTCGTGGTGCATCATCACCTGGGTGTTGTGGACCAGCGAGCCGAGCTCCTTGCCCAGCGCGAGGTTCGATTTCAGCAGCGCTTCGTCGCGCCCGAGGGTGTAGAACCAACCGCCGGCGCGGATCGGCAGATCGTATTTCGCGCTCGCCGCCAGAAACTGTTGCACCTCGTCCGGCGCCGGAGTCTTGTCGACATAGTCGAACACGCCGGCGTCCCGGACCATGCGGAAGCGGGTGTCGATGTCGGGCATGGGAGCGTCGTGGCCATGCTTGATGCCGTTGGTCTGGATACCGAATTTCAGCTCGTCCGCCATGTGGCACTGCTCCCCGGGTCGAAGTCTATATCGGTTGCGGCCGGGCACGCTATGGCGACGTCGGCTCACTCGTCGCGGGCGCGCTGGATGAATTCCTCCAGCCAGTGGATGTGATAATCGCCGTCGATGAAGCCGCCATCGCCCATCAGCGCGAGATGAAGCGGGATATTGCTCTCGATCCCGCCGACGACGAATTCGTCGAGGGCGCCGCGCAGGCGCATCAGGCATTCGTTTCGGTTGCGGCCTTGCACCACCAGTTTGGCGATCAGGCTATCGTAGTGCGGCGGCACCTCGTAGCCGGCGAAGAGCGCCGAATCCACCCGCACGCCCAGCCCCCCCGGCGGGTGATATTCGGTGAGCCGGCCCGGCGAGGGCGCGAGGCTCCAGGGCGCCTCGGCGTTGATGCGGCATTCCACGGCATGGCCCGAGAGTACGATTTCGTCCTGCACCAGGTCCAGGACGCCGCTCTCGGCGATGCGCAACTGCTCGCGCACCAGATCGATGCCGGTCACCGCCTCGGTCACCGGATGCTCGACCTGGAGGCGCGTGTTCATCTCGATGAAATAAAATTCGCCGTTGTCGTAAAGGAACTCCACCGTGCCGGCGCCCCGGTATCCGATCGGGCCGAGCGCCGCCACCACCAGCGCGCCGATCCGCTCGCGGGCGTCGGCGTCGAGCGCGGGGGAAGGCGATTCTTCCAAGACCTTCTGATGGCGGCGCTGCAGCGAACAGTCGCGCTCGCCCAGATGGACGACATGGCCCCGGCCATCGCCCAGCACCTGCACTTCGATGTGGCGGGGCCGCTCCAGGTAGCGCTCCAGGTAGAGGGTGTCGTCGCCGAAGGCGGCCAGCGCCTCGGCCCGCGTGGCGGCGAAGGCGCCATCCAGCGCGTCGGGCCCGCGCACCACCTTCATGGCGCGCCCGCCGCCGCCGGCCGCCGGCTTCAGCAGCAGCGGATAGCCGATCCGCCCCGCCTCGGTCCGGGCCTGGTGGGCATCGCGGACCGGACCGTCGCTTCCGGGCACCACCGCGAGGCCGAGGGCGGCGATGCTCCGCTTGGCCGCCACCTTGTCGCCCATCAGCCGGATGTGCTCGGGCGTCGGGCCGATGAAGACGATCCCGTGCTCCTCGACGATCTCGGCGAAATTCGCGTTCTCGGAGAGGAAGCCATAGCCCGGATGGATCGCCTCGGCGCCGGTGATCTCGGCGGCGGCGATGATCGCGGGAATGTTGAGGTAGCTGTCGCGGGCCGCCGGCGGGCCGATGCAGACGCTCTCGTCGGCGAGGCGGACGTGCATCGCGCGGGAATCGGCGGTCGAATGCACCGCCACCGTCTCGACGCCCATCTCGCGGCAGGCGCGATGGATGCGGAGCGCGATCTCGCCTCGATTGGCGATCAGGACCTTGGAGAACACCGCCGAGGGCGCCTATTCGATCACCACCAACACCTCGCCGAACTCCACCGGGCCGGCGTTCTCGACGAGGATGCGGACGATGGTGCCGTCATGGTGGGCGGGGATCTCGTTGAAGGTCTTCATCGCCTCGATCATCAACACGGTATCGCCCTTGGCCACGACATCGCCGAGTTCGACATAGGGCGCCGCCCCCGGCTCGGGCGCCCGGTAGACGATGCCGACCATGGGCGAGACCAGCGCGCCGGGATGGCCGTCGAAGAACTCCTCCGCCGGCGCGGCGGGCGTGGCCGGCGAATTCACCCCGGCGACCGCCGGCGCCTGGGCCACCGTCTGCGTCCGGGGCCGCGCGACCCGAATCCGGCGATCGTTCTCCTGCACCTCGATCTCAGCCAGGCCGGTCTCCTCCAACAGCGCCGCGAGCTCGCGGATCAGTTCGCGATCGACGTCGAACTTGCCCATGCGCGCGCCGCTCCCTTCTAGTGGGTTCTATCCACTAGGTATCCACACTCGCGACCGCTTCCGCCGCCGCCTCTATCGCCGCCAGATAGCCGCGCGCGCCGAAGCCGCAGATGACGCCCCGGGCGAGCGGGCTGACATAGGAATGATGACGGAACGCCTCGCGCTGGTAAACGTTGGAAAGATGAACCTCCCAGCACGGCAGGTCCGAGGCGCGAATGGCGTCGTGGATCGCGACCGAGGTATGGGTGAAGGCGGCGGGGTTGATGATCAGCGCCGCCGCCGTGCCGCGCCCTTGCTGGATCCAGGTCACCAGCTCGCCCTCGTGGTTGGACTGTCGGAAATCCACCTCGAGGCCGAGGGCGGCACCCCGCTCGCGGCACATCGCCTCGATCTCGGCCAGCGTCAGGCTGCCGTAATGCTCCGGCTCGCGGGTGCCGAGCATGTTCAGGTTGGGACCGTTCAGCACCAATATCATCGCCATGCCGAAGCCCCCTCCATGGCCTGCCGCCACGTCCGACCGATGTGAAACGCCACGTCGACCTTTATAATGGCACGAAGATGGGCGGGAAAGCCGGAATCGGCGTCTCGGGGCGCGTCGGCCCTTGTCAGCCACGGGGTGGGCACGCATTATCCCGCACCGTTCGAAATCGCGCGAGAGGGGACGTCGAGGCCATGCAAGTGACGATCAACGGGGAAGCACGGCAATTCCCGACCCCCCTCTCGGTGGTGGAACTGCTCGCCTCGCTCGGCCTCGATGCCCGCAAGATCGCGCTGGAACGGAACCTGGAGATCGTGCCCCGCTCGAGCTATGGCGAGGTCATGGTGGGGGACGGCGACCAGCTGGAAATCGTCCATTTCATCGGCGGCGGCGAAGTGCGCGCAGCTGAGGAGGATCCCTTCGTCGTCGCCGGACGCAAGCTCGAATCGCGCCTCATCGTCGGCACCGGCAAGTACAAGGATTTCGACGAAACCCGCCTGGCGATCGAGGCCTCCGGCGCCGAGATCGTCACCGTGGCGGTGCGCCGGGTCAACATCACCGATCCGGGCCAGGAAATGCTGGTCGATTTCGTCGACCCCGAGAAGTACGTCTATCTGCCCAATACCGCCGGCTGCTACACCGCCGAGGAAGCGGTCCGCACGCTCCGCCTGGCGCGCGAGGCGGGCGGCTGGAACCTGGTCAAGCTCGAGGTGCTGGGCGACCAGAAGACCCTCTATCCCGACATGCCGGAGACGCTCGTGGCGGCCCGAGAGCTCATCGCCGACGGCTTCGAGGTGATGGTCTATTGCTCCGACGATCCGATCCAGGCCAAGCAGTTGGAGGAGATCGGCTGCTGCGCGATCATGCCGCTGGCGGCCCCCATCGGCTCGGGTCTCGGCGTGCAGAACCCGGTACAGATCCGCATCATCGTCGAGAACGCGAGGGTGCCCGTGCTGGTCGATGCCGGGGTCGGCACCGCGTCGGATGCCACCGTCGCGATGGAGCTCGGCTGTGACGGCGTGTTGATGAACACGGCGATCGCCGAGGCCAAGGATCCGATCCGGATGGCGGTGGCGATGAAGCACGCCATCATTTCCGGCCGCCTCGCCTATCTCGCCGGGCGCATGGCGCGCAAGCTGTACGCCGATCCCTCCTCGCCGCTGGCCGGCCTGATCTGATCGGCCTCTCCGGCTTAACCGTTTGTCGACAAATCCACCGCATGCTTTGACGGGAGGCAAAAGGACCGGCGAAAATTGCCGGCCCGCGAAGCGCGAGAAGGCCATATGACCGTCGATAGCGGCGCCGGTGCGCCATCGCTCCGCGTCCCCTTCGAAGCCGGCTTCTTCTCCCGCGCGCAGCGTGATCAGGCGGCGCGACCGGAGGCGGCCCCGAATCCTTCCGAGCGGGCCGAGCACGAGGCCGCCGCGCCGCCGGTGCGCCCGGTGGATCCGCCCGCCCGCGCGGCCGACGAGCAGACGCGCCGGGGCCCCGACTCGCGTTCGGGCCAGCTGCTCTCCTTCGATGCCATCGCCCAGCTCCAGGGCGAGGACGGTGACGGCGGCATCGGCCCGGGCGGCCTCGACGCGGCGGCACGGGCCGAGGTCCGCGAGCTGAGCGAGAGCGATCGCCGGGTTCGCGCCCATGAGCGGGCGCACGCGGCGGCGGGAGGTGCGCATGCGGGACTGCCGACCTTCAGCTTCGAGACCGGGCCCGACGGCCGGCGCTACGCCGTCGCCGGCGAGGTGGCGATCGACGTCAGTCCCGTCGCCGGCGACCCCCGGGCGACGATCGAGAAAGCCGATCAAGTCAAGCGCGCGGCGCTGGCGCCGGCGGAGCCCTCGCCACGAGACCGCCAGGTCGCCCGGGCCGCCGAGGCGCTCCGGCGCCGGGGCCAGATCGAGCTCGACGATCGGCGTGCCGCCGAAAGTATCGGCGCACCGAAGGCCGCGGCCGAGGCGGGCATCGGCAACGGACCGACGAGACCCGCAGCCAGGGCCGACAATGGGCTGGGAAGTGCCGGCCGCAACGAAGTGGTATCGGGTCTTAGGGCGCCTGGTTCCGCCGAACCGCCGGAGCGGCTCCGAGCCTCGGGCGTCGCCACCGAAGCAGGGCGCCGCGACAGCGAGGAGCGCCGTGCGCCGGGCATCGATGCAGCCGGCGACGGCAACCCCGACGGCAGCCCGCTCGACGCGACCCCCCGCGCCCGCCCCGGTGCCGGCGTCGACCTGCGGATCTGAGACCGGCGCGTCACCTCGAACAAGCAGGGCGGGAGAAGTGCGCGAAGGCAGTAAATTGCATTGCGTGTGTTCCAGCCGCCGATTCGCGTCAAACCCGGAGCACTCTATTCCGCGAGGCGGTGGACGACGAAGGATTCGTCCAGGAACCAAAGACCGCCGTGGCGCCGCAGCACCTCCGCCGTGGAGTCGAGATAGTCGCCCCGGCCGAGCGCGCCGGTCAGCCGATCATCGGGGATCTGGGCGACATAAATCGCCGCGTTCCAGGCGGCCAGCAGGGTCGAGGTGCCGATGTTGGTACCGAGCTCGTCCGGCAGCGCGTGCAACCGGTAGCGGAACAGCGCGCCCTCGTCGTCGGCTCCGCTGTAGCGCAGGTCGGGCAACTCCTCGCCCAACGTCGCGCTCAATTCCACGATCAGCTCGTGCCCGGGCGTGCGGAAAGGGTCTTCGTCCGGCCAGACCTTGCGCACGATCTCCATCCCCGGGTCGCGCCCGGTGGCCTGGATCACGACCATGCGCCCGCCGGGGCCAAGCGCGCGGGCCAGTGGTGCCAGCACGTTGCGGACCTTGGTCCGCGCATCCAGCCGGGCGCGGTAGGGTTGCGAGGCGACGACCAGGTCGTAGTCGGCCTCGATTCCGTCCGTCCTCGGCATCAGTCGGTCGAGCACGAAGCGCTGGTCGGCCCGGTAGAACACCACGACCGAGGGCTCGACATAGAGCGGATTGCCGGTGCGTTCGCTGGTCCGGGTCCGCCAGTCCTCGGCGAGCTTGGGCAACAGGTCGCGGATCTGCCGGTCGAACGCGTGCGCCGTCGTCCCCTCGAGCGGCACATCCCACCAGTTGAGCGCGTCGCGCGCCGCCGCCTCGCGGGGCCTGAGCCAGGGCGCCTCGGAATAGAGCATGTTGGTGACCACGAGCACGGTCTGGGGATGTTCGTGAAAGCGGTCCGCCATCTTTTCCAGGGCGAGGCGGATATCCTCGAGGCTGATCTCCTTGCAGACGATGAAGAACGGCACGGTCGGAAAACAGCCATGGGCGTCGCGCAGCACCCGGATGAGCACGCTCGCATCGCCCATGCCGGCATCGAAGATGCGCAAGCCCGGGGGCTGGGGGGCCAGCTCCCGCAGCTCGGCCCCGACGCGCTCGGCGATGGCCCATTTCTCGCTGCAGGTGGTGACGAACAGGAGAAATTTCTCCCGGTTGTCGAAGAAGCGAAAGTGCCGTGGCGTCGCCGCGCCCCCATCGCTCGTCACCATCACCCGCGCCTTTCAAACCGTTGCCGAGGACGCTGCGCCTCGGCACAATCCAGGCCCGCTTCGTCGTCAACGTCGCCAGGAGTCGCGCCATGAAGATCGGTCTATTCGTCCCCCTGTGCAACCCACACCACACCCCCGACTACATTCGCGCCCTCGGCCGCGCGGCGGAGGCGCGGGGCTTCCACTCGCTCTGGCTCGGCGAGCATGTGGTGCTGTTCGACGACTATGATTCGAAGTATCCCTATGCCGAGGACGGCCGGATCGGCCTCTCGGCGGAGGCCGGCCTGGTCGAATCCTTCACCGCGCTGGCCTTCCTCGCGGCGGAGACCCGCACGCTCCGTCTCGGCACCGCCATCTGCCTGGTGCCGCAGCGCAACCCCGTCTACACCGCGAAGGAAGCCGCCTCGATCGACTATCTCTCCGAGGGGCGCTTCGATTTCGGCGTCGGCGTCGGCTGGCTGCAGGAGGAATTCGAGGCCCTGGGCGTGCCCTTCGCACGCCGCGGCGCGCGCTGCGCTGAGTATCTGGAGGTGATCAAGCGGCTCTGGTGCGACGAGATCTCCGCCCATGAAGGCGAATTCTACCGCCTGCCGCCCTGCCGGCAGTTTCCCAAGCCGGTGCAGCGGCCGCATCCACCGATCTATTTCGGCGGTGAAAGCGAGGCCGCGCTGCGTCGCGTCGCCGACCTCGGCGACGGCTGGCACGGCTTCAACCTGACGCCCGAGGCGACGGCCGAACGGCTCTGGCGGCTGGACGAACTGCTGGCCGAACGCGGCCGCGACCTGAGCGACGTCGATATCACCGTCTCGCCCTATCTGCATCCCGCCGACACGGAAGCGATGCGGCGCTATCACGCGGCCGGGGTCGAGCAACTCGTGGTGATGGTGCTGACCCGCACGGTCGAGCAACTGGAACGCCGGCTCGACGACCTCGCCGAGGACCTGGTGCGGCCGGCCGCCACGCTCTGAAGAGCCGCGCTCGGAGCCAAGACTCGAAAGTCGCCGAAGCCGGCCTATCGGCCGGAGACTCAGGACGCGCGGGCGGGGAAGATCTTGGTGCGGGCCCGGAGCGCCTGGAGAAGGCCGTCGACGCCGTGGCGCTTCACCACGGCCGCGAACTCCGCGCGTTGCGTCACCGCCATGGAGACACCCTCCACCGCGACGTCGATGATCTTGTAGTGGTTGTCGATCACGCGGATGCGCCACTCGGCGTGAATTGGCGATCCGCCCGGGCGCTGGATCCGGGTCGAGACCACGATGTCGCGCTTGCCGGTGGCCCGCGCGCCGCCGACCTCGAAGCTCTCGCCGGCGTAGCCGCCGAGGCGGCGTGAATAGGTTGCCAAGGTATATTCCGAGAACAGATCCAGGTAATCGCGCTGCTGTTCGCTGCTGGCGCCGCGCCAATGGCGGCCGAGGGCGAAGCGGGCGATGAAATGAATGTCGAAACCTTGCGCCAGCAGGCGACGGAAGGCCGCCTCCCGCTGCTCCAGACTGCCGGAGGTCGTGCGCAGCACGGAAATCGCCTGGCCGGCCAGCCATTGCATGAACTGGGCGGCACCGTCGATCTGGGCTCGAGATGCTGCGGCGTGGGCGGAGTTCCAGAATAGTGCCAGTGCCGGTAGCCCGGCGAGTAAGGCGCGTCGCGTGGGTCGTCGCATCGTCGCTCGGCCCCCTGACCGATTCGGAACCGCGATTCGCCAAAGTCCGGTCCGCCGGAGAGGCGACGACGCGATTCGGGGAAGTATCTCAAGAAAACATGGGCCCCGAAAGTCTCTCGACCAGTGATGTCGATCACCGCCTGGACGCGCGAATGCACCGCCGGAGGCGGCCATAGATCATGAGATTCCGAGTATTGCCAAGTCTTTAACCCGCTTGTGGATAATACTGTGGAAAACTTGTTGACAAACACCATGGTACACGACGGCATTTACGTAGGACGTTGAAAAGGTTGTAGGATTCCCGATTCACTCCACGACGAGTCAAGAGGGAAATCATGCGAGACAACCCGATCAACGCCCTGCGTGAGACGCTACGATGCGGCTTCGCCTTTCGCAAGAGCCGTCTGGAGAGCCTTTGCGTCTTGGTCTTCGGCGTGTTCGTCGCCCGGACGGTGAACCTCTCTCACTTGGCCTGCCACTTTCCGGGGCGCGCGCGATCCAGCTCCAACTATCGGCGCCTGCAACGGTTTTTCGAGCAAGTCGATTTCGATTACGATCGCCTCGCCGAGTTCCTGGTCGCGATGATGGGGCTCCAGGCGGGGCCGTGGCGGCTGACCATGGACCGGACCAACTGGCGGCTGGGTCGCCGCGACGTCAACATCTTGATGATCGGCATCGTCAACCGCGCCATCGCCATTCCCGTGTGCTGGCGGGTGCTCGACAAGGCGGGCAATTCCAATACCAAGGAGCGGATCGCGATCCTCGAACACGTCCTCCGGCTCTTCGGGGTCGACAAGATCGCCAGCCTCCTGGCCGACCGGGAATTCATCGGCGACGCCTGGCTGGCATGGTTGCAGGAAAAGGCCATCCCCTTTCACATCCGCATCCGATCCAACATCAAGATCGCCAACACGCGTGGTCGCATGGTCAAGGCGAGGGAGCTGTTTCGCGACCTCAAACCCGGGGAAAGCTGCATCCTCTCCAACGCCAGGCGCCTCTCGGAGGCCAGAAAACCCAAGGCCAGGCCCGTCTTCGTCGCCGCGCTCCATCTCAAGACCGGCGAACTGTTGATCGTCGTGACCAACGACGCGCCCGAGGAGGCCTTGGCCATCTACGCCCAGCGCTGGCAAATCGAGACCCTCTTCGCCGCCTTGAAAACCCGTGGCTTCAACCTCGAAGACACCCACATGACCGACCCGGAGCGCATCTCCAAGCTCACCGCCGTCCTTTCCATCACCTTCTGCTGGGCGCACAAAGTCGGCGATTGGCTCCACGAGGCCGAGCCGATCCGCCTCAAAACCCACAAAAGGATGGCAAAATCCATCTTCCGATACGGTTTCGAGTGGATAAGGCGACAGCTCGTCAATCCTATCGACAGGCGTCAAGCCATTGAGCTGATTCGTTTCCTCGTCCCCGGAAAACCACCAGTCCAGGTGCCCAGGCCAAAGCCAGCATGAACGAGTCGTGTACTGTGGACAAACACTTAACGAACATTTGGCTTACGCATAGTTTTATTTGATCTGGCACGCGTTTTTTGCCTGCTTCCGTTTTTCTGCGAGAGTCGGTTTGCACGCGTTGGCGTCGAGACCAGTTCTGGGTGGCGACCAAGGCTTCGGGAGGCGGCTTTTTCGGAAGCCGGTTCCCACTGGCGGCGGAAGCCCCGGGAAGTGGATCTCGATCGGGAAGCGAGAAGTTTCGGCTTCGGACTTTCCGGTGCGGAGCGACGTGTTCTCCGCTGGCGGTGTCGCCGCTTGGATGATGCGATCGCGTCCTAGGTCGGTTTTCGGATCGGCCGATGGGGTGATCGGATCGCAAGGGCGGCGATAAGACACCGTCGAGGCGAGGCGCATCGCGCCCCAAGCGGCCCTTCGGGGCGGGCGCGACGAGCTTCGGTCGGGGGCGGCGCGGTTCCGCGACCCGCGCGGGGAGGGGCTTCCTCGGAAGCTTTGCCTCGCCGGTGCGTGGATCGTCGCCGGAACGTCCGCCGCGAGGCGGATGCGACCACGGGCTCGGTGTGACGGTGACTTCGGTCGCCGGCGCGCGGGGCGGGTGGACTCCGATCCGGGACCATGCGCGGCGCGACACGGCGTCTTGGGGCGTCGCGACGGGCCGGACATGGAGACCGGAACGCGATACGCCGATCCGACGGTTCTCTCGGGAACCTTCGTGGCGACGTGGTTTCGGGCATCCCGGCCAGGCGTTCGGTCGCGCGGCGGCTCGTGTCCGTCGTCGCCCTCCTCGGAGGGTGATGTCGGTCGAGGGACGGCGCGGGTCCGGCGAGAGGCGCAATTTCGGCGCGCGGGAGGCGTCGGAGATGTCGGGTCGATGCGAGGGCGACCTCGTGGCGATGTGGCGGAACCGAGGCGGAACGGGCATCGAGGCGCGCGAATCGACGGGCGAGACCGAACCGGTGGCGTCGCGTTCGGCGGCGGTGGCATTCTTCGGAATGCGCCGGCGTCGGGGGCGAGGTCGCGCGAGCCGCTGGGCTCGGACGGGGCAAACCTTCGGGTCGGTCTCGCTCGGGACGGTGGGCGCGAGCCGGGCGGGCACGGCGGTTCGGGTGGAAAGGCGCGCGGCACGGAGGACGGAAGATCGGGGCTTCGCCCCGGGTCGGCCGGCCAAAGAGGCCGAACGACGGAACGCCCGAAAGCCGACGGCGGTCGAGATCGCGGATTTATCCGAGATCGAGACCGCCGCCAGGTACCGCAACGAAGCGCGTGTCGGGAGCGAGAGCAGCTCCTAGGGCGTCGGGCGCACCCCTTCGGGGAGGCGACGCGTGGACCCAACCACCACGCGACCCGGCGCCCTTACCGTTGCTGCTCATATAGCAATGTTCCCCTCTCTCCACAACAAAATTTTGCGCCTCCGCGCGACCGAACCCCAACCTGTTGCGTTTCGGTGTCGGTCAATGCGAAGCGACGGGGCCAATGCGTCGGCCGCGCGGCGGGGCGAAGGAGACCTCGAAAATATCGAACGATGGTTCGAAAAGCGGCTGCTGGCGGCCCGGAGCCGTGCTAGCATGACGCCCTCCGAGCCCTGAGCGCGGAAAGCGCGACACCGGGCGAGGTCTGGGGAGCACCAATACATGGACTTCATACGGATTTCGGCCGATTCCCACGTCACCGAGCCGCCGAACTGCTACATCGACAACATCGACCCCAAATATCGCGACACCGCACCCCATATTCGCCACGACGAGAAGCTGGGCGACATCTACGTGATCGACAAACTCGACATGACGGTGCCGATGGGCCTGGTCGCAGCCGCCGGCAAGGATCCGAGCGAACTTCGGGCCAAGGCGGCGAGCTTCGACGATCTCCATCGCGGCGGCTGGGACCCGGTGCAGCGGCTCGAAGACCAGGACCGGGACGGCGTCGCGGCCGAGATCATCTATCCGACCGTCGGCATGCCGCTCTGCAACCACGAGGACGCGGATTACAAGAAGGCCTGTTTCGATGCCTACAACCGCTGGCTCCTGGCTTTTTGCGAGCGTGCGCAGGACCGCCTGATCGGCTGCGGCCAGACCGCGATTCGCTCGGTCGAGGAGGGCATCGAGGATCTCCGCCGGATCAAGGAGATGGGCTTCAAGGGCGTGATGATGCCCGGCAGCCCGGTGATGAGCGATTATGACGATTCCATCGACGATCCCTTGTGGGAGGCGGCGATCGACCTCGAGCTGCCGCTCTCCTTCCACATCCTGACCTCCAAGAACGACAACCTGCACCAGTACCGGAGGCCGAAGATCAACAGCTTCCTGGCCATCATCCGGGGCTGCCAGGACATCATCGGGACCTTCATCTTCGGCGCCGTGTTCGAGCGTCATCCCGAGCTGAAGCTGGTCTGCGTCGAGGCCGATGCCGGCTGGGTGCCGCACTACATGTACCGCATGGATCACGCCTACAAGCGCCACCGCTACTGGCTGAAGTGCCCGGAGATGGAGCGGCTGCCGAGCGAATATTTCCGCGAGAACGTCTACATGACCTTCCAGGACGACTGGACCGCCTTCACGTCGACCGAAATGCTCAATCCGAAGCGGTTGATTTGGGCCAACGACTTCCCGCACAGCGATTCGACCTGGCCCTGGAGCCAGGAGATGCTGGCCGAGCACACGGCCGGGCTGAGCGAGGCGGATCGCCGCGCGATCCTGCGCGGCAACGTCGCCGAGCTTTACGGCCTCGCGGCCTGAGCTCTCGCCAGGCTCGAGGCAACGAGCATGGATTATGATCTGAAGATCATCGGCGGCACCATCGTCGACGGCACCGGCGCGCCCGGGCGCGCCGGCGACGTCGCCATCAGGAGAGGCCGGGTAGTCGCCCTGGGGGAGGCGCCGGGCCGGGCGGCTGAGACCATCGAGGCCAAGGACAGAATCGTCGCGCCTGGCTTCGTCGACATCCACACCCACTACGACGCTCAGATCCTGTGGGACCGGACGCTCTCGATCTCGCCCTGGCACGGCGTCACCTCGGTGGTGATGGGCAACTGCGGCTTCGGCCTCGCGCCCACTCGGGCCGAGCATCGCGAGCTGATCATGCTGACGCTGGAGAAGGTCGAGGGCATGAGCATCGCCGCGCTCAGGGCGGGGCTGGGCGCCGATTGGCCCTTCGAGACCTTCCCCGAGTATCTCGACGCGATCGAGCGGGTCGGCTTCGCCATCAACGTCGGCGTGCTGTTCGGCCATACGCCGCTCAGGATGTGGGTCATGGGCGAGGAGGCGGTGGAGCGCCCGGCCACCGAGGGCGAGATCGCCGAGATGCGGGAGCTGCTGCGCCACGGGCTCAGGGCCGGCGCGATCGGCTTCGCCACCTCCAGGGCCGGCACCCACGTCGGCTACCGGGGCAAGCCGGTGCCGAGCCGGGTGGCCGAGATCGAGGAGATCTTCGCGCTGGCCGAGGTCTTGGGCGAGGAAGGCCTGGGCGTGGTGCAGGCCACCGCTGGCCGACAGCTCAGCTTCGAGCAGTTCGCCGAGATCAACCGGCTGAGTGGGCGCACCGTCACTTGGACCGCGCTGCTGGCGGGCCTGGCGCTCGGCGGCGGCAATCACGAAGACCAACTGGCCCAGACCGATCGGCTGGTGGCCGACGGCTTCGACGTGGTGCCGCAGGTGACGCCCCGGCCGCTCAACTTCGAATACCAGTTCAAGGCGCCCTTCCCCTTCGAGCCGATGTCGACCTTCAAGGAAGTCGCGGCGGCCGACTTCGCGGGCAAGAGGCGGATCTACGCCGAGCCCGACTTCCAACGGGCCTTCGCCGTCAAGATGCGCGAGGGGGTCAGGCCGAGCTTCCGCGACGCCTTCGCCAAGACGGTGATCACCGAGCACGGGCCGGAACCGGAGCTCGCCGAGCGGTCGCTCTTCGAGGTCGCGGGCGAGCGCGGCCTTGAGCCGGCGGCGTTGGCGCTGCAACTCTCGCTGCTGACCGAGCTCGAGACCCGCTTTCGCATGCCGGTGGCGAACCACGACGAGGATCAGGTCGAGAGCTTGCTCAAGAACAAGAACACGGTGATCGGCCTGTCCGACGCGGGCGCGCACGCGAGCCAGCTCTGCGATGCCTGTCTGCCGACCTACCTGCTGCAGCGTTGGGTCCGCGAGAAGGGCGTGCTGGAGCTGGAGGAGGCCGTCCGCATGCTGACCTCGCGACCGGCCGAGGTCTTCGGTATCGAGGGCCGGGGCCGGCTGCGCGAAGGCGCGGCCGCCGACGTCGTGGTGTTCGATCCCGATCATGTCGGCGCCGGACCCTTGCACCGCGTGCACGATCTGCCGGCGGGCGAGGACCGGCTGGTCTCGGATGCGTTGGGCATCGAGGCCGTGGTGGTGAACGGCACGCTCCTGCGCCGGGCCGGCGAGGACGTGGCCCGGCCCGATGGCGCGCTTCCCGGCCGCCTGCTCCGCGGCGGCACGGCCGATTGAAAGCCCGCCCGGCTTCGATTAGAGTGGCGGCCGACGCTGGGCCTTGGGCCTGGCGCTCCGGGCACCCGTAGCTCAGCTGGATAGAGCGCTGCCCTCCGAAGGCAGAGGTCACAGGTTCGAATCCTGTCGGGTGCGCCAATCTTTTCAAGCGAATATATCAACCGACCAAACTTGTTACCGGTTCGAGGATTCCCGAGGCCAAGCGCGCCGCCTTCCGGCGCTGCCCAAGGGCCCGACGGGTCACCGGCGGCGGCCGAGTGCCGCCGATACCATCTCCAGCACCTCCGCCCGCTCGGCGGGCGCCAGGAAACCGGCACAGGCGAGCGCGCGGCCGTGGCTGGCGAGCCGGAGGCAGCCCCGGCCGGCTTCGCCTTCCTCGCGCTCGACGCGGACCCATTCGGCCGGGAAGCGCCAGCGCTCGACCCGGCCGCCGGGGTGGTGACGGGCCAGCACCAGTTCGTCGCCCTCGACGCTCAGCCGTTCGCGCAGCCGCGCCGCCCGAGAGCTCAGGTGAAAGGCGAGGGTGATCGCCATGACGCCGAGGCCGAGGAAGCCAAACACTGGCCAGGCGCCGACAGCCACAAAGACGATTCCGGCACCGAAGCCGATGGCGGAAACCACCGCCATCAGCATCCACAATCCCCAGACCCCGAGGCTTCTGTGCGGCCACATCACCACGTCCAGGCCGGCCGCTTCGCCCTCGATCGCCTCGAACCGCTCCATCCGGCGAGTTTAGGCATCATCCGCTCACGCGGAATCACCGACCCGTCGCGGGGCATGTCGGGCCGGTGACCGCTCGATCGCGACCGTGGGATCCACCGCCCCCACGGCACGCGATTGTCTCCCGACTTGTCGGGCCCGAGGGTTTCGGGGCAGCATCGTGGTCCCGCGACGAAGCGGCGCCCGCGCCGCCCCGGTTTCGGCGCGCGCGAGGGAGAGGACGAGACGCCATGACCTACGACTACATCATTGTCGGCGGGGGCTCGGCCGGCTCGGTGCTGGCCAATCGGCTCTCGGCCCGGAGCGCCAACAAGGTCCTGCTGCTGGAGGCCGGCCAGGACACTCCCCACGGCAAGGTGCCGAAAGAGATCCTCGACAGCTATCCCGGCACCGCCTATCTCGACAACCGCTTCCACTGGACCGAGCTCGAGGTCACCACCCAGCCGGTCAGCCACAACAATCCGGACGCCGACCGGCCGCGCTTGCGCAAATACGAGCAGGCCCGCGTGCTCGGCGGCGGCTCCTCGATCAACGGTCAGCTCGCCAACCGGGGTGCCCCCACCGACTACGACGAGTGGGAATCGCGCGGCGCGCGGGGCTGGAACTGGGACTCGGTGCTGCCCTATTTCAAAAGGATCGAGCGCGACATGGATTTCGACGGGCCCTATCACGGCCAGTCCGGCCGCATCCCGGTGCGCCGCATCATGCCCGATCTCTGGAACGGCTACTCGACCGCCGCGGGCGAGGCCTTCGGCCGCGCCGGCTACGAGTTCCTGGCCGACCAGAACGGCGAATTTCGCGACGGCTACTTCCCGATCACCATGTCGAACGCCTACGAGCGCCGCGTCTCGGCGGCCATCGGCTATCTCGATCCGGGCACGCGGCTGCGCGAGAACCTGGAGATCTCGACCCACACGCAGGTCCAGGAACTGCTGTTCGAGGGCACCCGCTGCGTAGGCGTCAAGGCCCAGGTGGGGGACCGGGCGAAAGAGTTCCGAGCGGGCGAGATCATCGTCTCCTCGGGCGCGATCCACTCGCCAGCGCATCTGCTGCGGGCCGGGATCGGCCCGGCGATGGCGCTCGCCGAGCTCGGCATCGAGGCGCGCGCCAACCTGCCCGGCGTCGGACAGCGACTGATGGACCACCCCTCGATCGCCGTCGCCGCCTACATCGAGCCCGGAGCCCGGGTCCGGAACGAGTTCACCCGCCGCCATCTCCTGGTGGGGCTGCGCTATTCCTCCGAGCTCGACGGCGCGCCCGCCGGCGATATGTTCATGGCCGCGGTCTCGAAATCCTCCTGGCACGCGGTCGGCGAGCAGATCGCCTCGATGATCGTCTTCGTCAACAAGACCTATTCCGAGACCGGGCAGGTCAAGCTGGCGACGCGCGATTGGCGGGACGAGCCGACGGTGGAGTTCAATCTGCTCTCCGACCGCCGCGACCTCGACCGGCTGATGCAGGGCTTCCGGCTGATGGCCGAGATGCACGACGATCCCGCCCTCCAGGCGGTCGCCAGCGATGCCTTCCCGGCGAGCTACAGCGACAAGGTGCGCCAGGTCGGCGAGGTCAATCCCAAGAACAAGTTCCTGACCGGCGCCATGGCCAAACTGCTCGATGGCCCGGCGCCGCTCCGCCGCCTGTTGATCGAGAAGCTGATCATGGAGGGATACAGCCTCGAAGAACTGCGCCGCGACGATGCGGCGCTGGAGGCGTTCACCCGCGAGGCGGCGGTCGGCGTCTGGCACGCCTCCTGCTCCTGCCGGATGGGGGCCGACGACGATTCCATGGCGGTGACCGACAACGCCGGCCGGGTCCGGGGCGCTATCCAGGGGCTCAGAGTCTGCGATGCCTCGGTCTTTCCCGTGGTGCCCTGCGCCAACACCAACTTCCCGACCCTGATGGCCGCCGAGAAGATCTCCGATGCCATCCTCGACGGTCACTAGTGGATTCTATCCACTTGGTGCGCAAGACAGCCATGTGGCGGATGGCCTTCGACATCGGCGGGACCTTCGCCAATTTCGTGCTGGCGGGCACCGACCGGCCGCCCCGCTTCCTGAAACTGGCGACCACGCCCGACGATCCGGCCCGCGCCGTGCTCCAGGGCTTCGAGCGCCTGCTGGCGGAGGCGGGCGTCGAGGCGGCGGCACTCTCGACCGTGCTGCACGCCACCACCGTCGCCACCAACGCCATCATTGAGCGCAAGGGGAGCCCGACCGCGCTGATCACCACGGCGGGTTTCCGCGACGTGCTGATCATCGGCCGGCAGAAGCGCTACGAGACCTATGATCTGCATATGGAAAAGCCGCCGCCGCTGGTGCCGAGGCGGGCGATCGTGGAGGTGAGGGAACGGCTGGCGCCCGACGGCACGGTCGAGGTGCCGCTCGACATGGCGTCGGTCGATTCCGCGATTTCGGCGGTGCTGGCCCAGGGCGCGGAGTCGGTCGCCGTGGCGTTGCTGCACGCCTATGCCGAGCCGGCGCACGAGGAGGCGATCGCCGAGCGCCTGGCGCTGCGGGCGCCGGGCTTGCCGGTCTCGCTCTCCTCGACGATTTCGCCGAAGTTCCGCGAATACGAGCGGACCAGCACCACGGTCGCCAACGCCTACGTCCGGCCGATCGTGCGCGATTACGTGGGCCGGCTGCAAGCGGCGCTGGCGGCGCGGGGTTTCGCCGACGCGTTCTTCATCATGCAGTCGGCGGGTGGCCTGATCTCGCCGGAGATCGCGGAGGCGGAGCCGGTCCGAATCATCGAATCCGGGCCCGCCGCCGGCGTGCTGATGAGCGCCGAGGTCGGTCGTGGCGCCGGCGAGGACCACGTCATTACCTTCGACATGGGCGGAACCACGGCGAAGCTCGGCGCCGTCGAGGGGGGCGAGCCTGCGGTCACCCAGACCTTCGAGATCGATCCCGTCCGCTACCGGCCAGGAAGCGGACTGCCGATCAACGTGCCTTCGGTCGAGCTGCTGGAGATCGGCGCCGGCGGCGGCTCGATCGCGCGGGCCGACTTCGGCGTGATCCACGTCGGACCGGAGAGCGCCGGGGCCGATCCGGGGCCGATCTGCTATGCCCGGGGCGGGACCCGGCCGACGGTGAGCGATGCCAACCTGGTGCTCGGCTATCTGAACCCCGACTATTTCAACGCCGGCGAGATGCGCCTGGACCTGGAAGCGGCGCGAGCCGGGGTCCGACGGGATATCGCGCGGCCGCTGGATCTCGACGTCGAGCGGGCGGCCTGGGGCGTGCATGCGGCCGCCAACGCCAACATGGAGCGCGCGATGCGCATCGTCTCGGTGGAACGGGGGCGGGACCCGCGCCGCTTCGCCATCGTCGCCTTCGGCGGCGCCGGTCCCTTGCACGCGGCCAGGCTCGCCAAGGCCTTGGGCGCGCCCCGGGTGATCGTGCCCTTCGGCGCCGGCGTCGGCTCCGCCGTCGGCCTGCTCGGCGCCGCGCCCCGAATCGAGACCTCGACCACCCGGGTGCTGAGGCTCGAGGACGGCGTGGAAGGGCTGATCGGCGAGATTTACACCGGCCTGGAGGCGCGGGCCTTGGCCGACATCGTCCGCCTCGGCGTGCCGGGCCCGCCCACCTGGCGGCGCGCCGGCTATTTCCGCTATCTGGGTCAGGGCTACGAAATCCGCGCTGAATGGCCCGCAGCGCCGATCGAGGCGGGCTATGCGGCGGCGCTCAGGGAGGCTTTCCACACGGCCTATGAGGCGAACTACGGCTACCGCGACGAAAGCGCCGAGATCGAGGCCGTCGACTGGCACCTCGTCGCTGCCTTCGAGGCGGCGGGCACCGGCCTCGACCTCGGCTGGCGGCCGCGCGCCGGCGAGACCCCGCCGGCGGGTGATCGACCGGCTTGGTTCGAGGAGACCGGAGGCTTCACCGCCACGCGGGTGCTGGACCGCGCCGGGCTCGCCGCCGGGGCCGAGATCGAGGGGCCGGCTATCGTCGAGGAGGCGGAAGCGACCAGCTTAGTGCCGCCCGGCATGACGGCGCGGATCGACGCGCGCGGCAACCTGGTGATCGAGACGGGAGTGGAGAGATGAAGCAAGAGGTGGATCCGGTGACCCTGACGGTGGTCTGGAACGGCCTCCTGTCGATCGCCGAGGAGATGGGCTCGACGCTGCGCCGCACCGCCTTCTCTGAAGCGGTTCGCGAGGGCGATGATTTCTCGACCGGCCTCTTCGATCGACGGGCGCGCTTGGTCGCGCAGGGCAATTTCACGCCCGGCCATCTCGGCTCCATGCCCTATGTGATTCAGAGCATGCTGGAATATTTTCCGCCCCAAGGCCTGCTGCCGGGTGATGCGATTCTGATGAACGATTCCCAGCTCGGCTCCGGTCACTTCCCCGACTGCTTCCTGGCCAGCCCGGTCTTTCTCGGGGACGAACTGATGGGCTTCGTCGTCAACACCGCGCACCATATCGACGTCGGCGGCGCCGCGCCGGGCTCGCAGCGCGTTCACGGCGTCACCGAGGCGTTTCAGGAAGGCCTCCGCATTCTGCCGGTGCGGATCGTCCGCGCGGGCGCCTTCGATGCCGACCTCCTGCGCATGATCCTCGCCAACGTCCGGATGCCGGCGAAGGTGGAAGGCGATCTCCGCGCGCAACTGAACGCCAATCGGGTGGGCGCGCGGCGCTACGCCCGCATATACGCCGAGCAGGGCGCGGCGGTCATGGAAGCGGCGTTCGAAGCCATCCTGAGCCATACCGAGGCGCGGATGCGGGAGCTGATCGGGGAGATCCCTGATGGGGTCTATTCCTTCGACGATTTGCTGGACGATTACGGCCCCGGCACCGAGGCGATCGCGGTCGCGGTCGACGTCACGGTCGCCGGCGACGATATCGAGGTCGACTTCTCCCGCTCCAGCGATTCCGTGCCGGCGGCGATCAACTCCTACCTTAACTACACCCGGGCCTACACGGTCTTCGCGGTCAAGGTGTTCTCCGACGCGCTGTTGCCACAGAACGAGGGCGGGATGCGGCCGATCCGGACCGTGGCGCGAGAGGGCTGCTTCTTCAACCCGACCTTCCCCGCCGCCAGCGGCGGCCGCGCGGCGGTGCAGATCCGCATCTTCGACGCCATCAACGGGGCGCTGGCCCAGGCTCTGCCTCATCGCGCCATGGGTGCCTTCTCGCACTGGAGCAACCCCAACATCGGCGGCATCGACGATGCCACCGGCAAGCCCTTCGTGATGTACGACCTCGCCTTCGCCGGCTATGGCGGGCGGGCCGACAAGGACGGCGCCGAAGCGCTGGCGCCGGTGATGAACTGCCGCAACATTCCGGTCGAGGTGCACGAGACCAACAATCCGGTGCGCATCCACCGCCTGGAACTGATCCGCGATTCCGGCGGCGCCGGGCGCCATCGGGGCGGCTCGGGGCTGCGCAAGGACGTGGAGCTGCTGGCCGCCGAGGCGACCATCACACTGCTCGGCGACCGCCATCTGAACGCGCCCTATGGCCTCTTCGGTGGCCATCCGAGCACCAAGGCCGAGACGGTGCTGAACCCCGACGGCGAGGCGGTTCGGCTCGGCTCCAAGGAGGTGCGCCACCTGAAGCGCGGCGACGTGGTGAGCTTCCGCCTCTCCGGCGCCGGCGGCTACGGCGATCCGGCCGAACGCGACCCCGAGGCGGTGCGCCGCGACGTGGCGGACGGCTACGTCTCCGAGACTCGGGCGCGCGAGATCTACGGCCTCGATCCGAATGGGCAAGGAGAGTGACATGGAAGGGGGCCGAATCGCGCCCTATCGCGGCATCTGGCCGGTCATCGGCGAGGGCTGTTTCGTGGCCCCCGGCGCGGTCATCGTCGGCGACGTGCATCTGGCCGAGGGGGCGAGCGTCTGGTTCGGTTGCGTCATCCGGGGCGACGATCACCACGTCAGGATCGGCGCCCGGTGCAACATCCAGGACGGCACCATCATCCACGTCACCCCCGACGAGAATCCGACGCTGATCGGCGACGACGTTACCATCGGCCACGGCGCCAGGTTGCACGGCTGCAGCGTCGGGGCAGGGGCGTTGATCGGCATCGGCGCCATCGTGCTCGACGGCGCCGTGGTGGAGGCGGGCGCGATGGTCGCGGCGGGCGCGCTCGTCACGCCCGGAAAGCGCGTCGGGTCGGGCGAACTTTGGGCCGGCAATCCCGCGCGCTTGCTACGCGAGCTCCGTGACGAGGACCGCGAATTCATGACCTGGGACGTCGCCCACTACCTGGGCCTCGCACGCGAGTATCTGGAAATGTAACCCGACCGCCCCGCCGGGGCGTCGCCATCAGCTCTCGCGGGCGGGCGGGCGCGCCTTGGCGGCGAGGCGCTGGGCGCAGACGCGGCTCGACATCGGCTCGCCGCCCCGGTCCAGGGCCTCGACATGGGCCACCGCCGTGCCGACGCCCGCAGAGTCGGCATAGAGGAAGATGTGGAGCACGCAGCTCGAGCCGACGTACTGCCAGACCTCGGCCGGCGGATCGCGCCGCTTCAAGGTCGGCGCGCCGAAGACGCCGACCAGCTCGCCGGCGCCGAGCCCGACCAGACGGCGGGGCGGCGGCGGGCGGGTGATCACGGCCGTGCTGGTGGCCGGCGCGCCTGCGCTCGGCGGGTTCGCGCTCGAGGCTGTCGCCGTCGTCTCGGTGGGGGTCGCGGTTCCCGCGGTTGGTCGCGCCGGGTCGTCGGCGAAACCGAGGCAGCCGGCGAGTACCAGGGCCGGCGCCACGCGGGGGAGCGCGCGCCGAACAGCGTCACGCCGCCCCGCGCCGCCGGTCTCCGTGCTTGCTTCCGATCGGATCGGACGGGTCGGTACCCGCGCCTCGCGCACCGGCTAACCGTCGAGGGTGTTCATGTTGCCGATGATGACGCCCCCCGGCTCCACGGCAAGCTGGCTGTAACGGACGTCGCCCTGAATGCGGCCGCTACCTTGCACCACGAGCTGACCGCGCACGGTGAGCTGGCCCTCGAAGAGGCCGCCGACCACCGCCTCCTCGACCTCGACCATGCCCTTGAAGACGCCACCGTCGCCGATGATGATCGTATGGCATTCCTTCAGGTCGGCCTCGACCCGGCCGTCCACCACCAGCTTGTCGCAGGCGTTGATGGAACCGCTCAGCACGATTTCGTGGCCGACCACGAGGGCCTTGCCGTCGCCGTCACCGGACGCGGACGCCTGGGCGGGCGGGCTCGGAGCTCGGGCGGCGCAGGCGCAGGCGCCGGCTCGGCCGCGGCCTCCTCGGCCGCGTTCTCCTCGGCCGGCGGATCGTCGTCGACGTTCCGACTGCCACCAACGATGCTTCGAATGCGCCGTGAAATTTCGGGCCTGACGCCGCCGTCGTCATTGTCCGACATATCGCTCTTCCCCCGCCATCGGGCGCTCGACCGCCCTCATCGATCACCGTCCCGCGCGACCGATTCAGGCCGGCGCGCGAGCCGCGAGAGTCTTGAAGACATGCACCATGGCCGACGTGGCGACCAGCGGCGCCAGCAGGTTGACGATCGGGATCGTCATCACGAAGGCGATGACGACGCCCGTCAGAAACAACCTGAAGCCGCCCTTTCGGCGCGCGGGCCCGATTGCTTCGGGCGCCAAATGCCTCGAACTCACGAACTCGAAATACTCACGACTAAAAAGATATCCGTTGATCGCATAGAAAACAACAAGATTTAAGATCGGAATCAAAAGTAGAGGCAAGTAGAGAATCAGGGCAATTACATTCAGCACTATCATGACGACAGAGAACTTGAGCGACAGCATGAAGGAAGCGCGCATCGACAGCCCCTTGCCCGGGGGATCGTTCGGGTAATGGCGCGCCTCGACGGCGGCGGCGATTTCGTCCAGAAACAAACTGGTGAAGAGCGATGAGACCGCGGGAAACAGCAGGAACAGCGCGATCACCAGTACCACCTTGCCGACGGCTTCGGCGTAGGGCGAGAAATCGACCTCGTAGAGCCACAACAATTCGAAGGTCCAGGCGGCGGGGTCGTCCGGCATCACCCAATCGAGCATCGCGCTGGCGAGGACGTAAACGACGATGAAGACGGCGAGGGTGAGACCGACGGACTTTATCAGCACCGCGCGGAAGGTTGGGTCTGGGAGCTGTTCGATCGCCTTGATGAAGGCTTGCAGCATGACGCGGGCGCTCCGGATTCAGCCGTCGTGACGGACGATCGGGTCGATCGGCACCCGCTGGGCGAGGCCGAGCACCTCCTCCAGCCGGGCCGCGGCACCAAGCAACGCCGCATCCTCGCGCGGCGGGCCGACGAGCTGCAGGCCGACCGGTAGGCCGGCGGCGGTGAAGCCGCAGGGCAACGACACCGCCGGCAGGCGGTCAGGGTGGGGAGATAGGTCAGCATCAGCCAATCGACATAGTTGTCGAAGCGTTCCCCCGCAACCGTTTCGAGATAGCGTATGTCGACGTCGAAGGGGGCGGCCATCACGGTCGGGCAGCAGAGAATGTCGAAGCGCCGGAAGAAGTCGACAATGCGGTGATAGAGCGCGCCCCGCTCGCGTTCCGCCCGGGCGGCATCGCCGGTGCTCTGTGCCATTCCCTTCTCGATGTTCCAAATCACCTCGGGCTTCAGTTGCGCGCGATAATTTTCCAGTAGCGGAGCCCGCGCCAGCACGTAGCCGTGGGCGCGCAGCGCCTGGAAGATCTCGCGGCCGCCGGAGAAATCCGGCGTCGCCGCCTCGACCTCGGCGCCGGCCTCTTCGAAGCGAAGCGCCGCTTTCTCGGCAATCTCGCGGACCTCCGGCTCGACCGGTGCCAACCCCAGATCGGCCGACCAAGCGACCCGCGTCGGCGGCGGGCCGGTCTCGGCGGCCTCGCGGAAGGCCGTCTCGGGTGCCGGCAGCGAGATGGGGTCGGACCTGTGCGCGCCCGCCATCGCGTCCAGCATCAGCGCCACGTCGGCGACGTTGCGGGCCATCGGTCCCTCGACCGAGAGCGTGTCGAAGGGCGCCAGAGCGGGACCGCGGGCGACCCGGCCCGGACTCGGCCGGTAGCCGACGATCGAGCAGAACGACCCCGGGATGCGGAGCGAGCCGCCGAGGTCGCTGCCGTGCGCGAGCGCCACCTGGCCCGTGGCCAGCGCCGTGGCGCTGCCGCCGGAGGAGCCGCCGCAGGTCATCCGCGTATCCCACGGGTTGCGGGTGGCGCCGAAGACCTCGTTGAAGGTGTTGGCGCCGGCGCCGAACTCGGGCGTGTTGGATTTGCCGATGACGATGGCGCCGTTGGCCTCGAGCCGCTCGACCAGGATGTCGGAGCTCTCGGGCACGGAATCGGCGAAAATCGGGGAGCCTCGGGTCGTGCGCACGCCGGCGACGTCGACGAGGTCCTTGATCGCCACCGGTAGGCCATGAAGGTAGCCGGGGCCCGGTGCTTGGCGAGGGCCCGAAGCCTCCATGCGACGGGCCTGCTCGAGCGCCCTCTCGCGGCAGAGCGTCACCATGGCGTTGACCGGGCCGTTGGTCGTCTCGATGCGATGGTAGCTCGCTTCCACCAGCTCGCTCGGCGCGAGTTCTCTTCGGCCGAGGAGGTCCACCGCCGCCCGCGCGGTCAGCCGCCAGAGATCCTCGCGCATGCGAATTCGGGCTCCCGAGCCGGGCATCGTCCGACCCGACCGAATAGTCGATCGGTTACGCCCGAGCGGACAAGGGTCGAGGCTTCGCCACTATGCCCGCTGGCCGAATCGTTGTACAGGCGGGGCGAGTGTCTCGGATGCGCGCCGGGAACTATACTCGACCGAGGCCGCCAGACGAGGGAAGGGCCGCCCCATGGCGAACGGTGACACGGACGTACTCGCGATCGGGAACGCCATTGTCGACGTGCTCGCGCACGCCGAGGAAGTCTTCCTCGCCGAGCAGGGCCTGGAGAAGGGGGCGATGACCCTGATCGACGCCGAGACGGCGGAGAGGCTTTACGATCTCATGGGTCCGGGCGTCGAATGCTCGGGCGGTTCCGCCGCCAACACGGTCGCCGGCGTGGCCGGCTTCGGCGGCAGCGCCGCCTATATCGGCAAGGTCCGGGACGACGAACTGGGCCGTATCTTCCGCCACGACATTCGGGCCGCGGGCGTCGCCTTCGATACCGCGCCGGCGCGGGACGGTCCGCCGACCGCCCGCTGCCTGGTCCTGGTGACGCCGGACGCGCAACGCACCATGCACACCTACCTCGGCGCCTGCGTGGAGCTGACGCCGGGGGATATCGATCCCGACCGGGTCCGGGCGTCGAAAGTCACCTATCTCGAGGGCTACCTCTGGGATCCGCCCCGGGCCAAGGAAGCCTTCCTGTCGGCGATCGAGATCGCCCACGGGGCCGGGCGCAAGGTGGCTCTCACGCTCAGCGACAATTTTTGTGTCGAGCGCCACCGCCAGGAGTTTCGCGATCTCGTCGACGATCACGTCGATCTGCTGTTCGCCAACGAGGACGAGATCATGGCGCTCTACGAGGTCGATACGTTCGATGCCGCCTTGCAGGCGGTGCGGGGCCGGGTCGAGGTCGCGGCGCTGACCCGCTCGGAGCGCGGCTCGGTGATCCTCGGGCCGGAGGCGGTACACGTGGTGGATGCGGATACCGCGCCGATCGTGGTCGACACGACCGGCGCCGGCGATCTCTATGCCGCGGGCTTCCTGCACGGCTTCACGCGGGGCCTGGATCTCGCCCACTGCGGCCGTCTGGGCGGCGTCGCGGCGGCGGAGGTGATCGCTCACATGGGGGCTCGCCCCGACCGATCGCTGGCCGAGGTGGCGCGCGAGCGGCTCGGCACGGCGTGAGTCGGCCCGGCGCGAGAAGCAGTTCGGCGGCGAACTGGTGATCTCGCCCGAGGTGGCGGCGCGCGCGCGCCTGGGCGTCTCCGCCTTTCCGGCCCATGCGATCGAAATCCGAGGCCTCCGCGAGCCCTTGGCGGTGCACGCCATTGCCCACGCGAGCGACTTGCCGGAAGCGGTCCCCGCGCCCTGAGTCGCGAGCGGCCAGGGTCCTATCATGTCTCTTGCTATTGCCGCTGGAGCGTGGACCGCGCCTCCGCCACCACTTCGAGATGCCGTTCGTGATCGCCGGCGAACCTCAGCACCAGATGGCTGGCGCCGGCCGCGACGTAGCCGTCGAGCCATGCGCCGAGGCCCTGGGCCGGGCCGGCATAGCAAGCCTGCCGCCGCTTCAGGAGTGCGGCCGGTTGCCCGTAGTAGTCCTCCAGATAGGAATCGACACGGGCTTCGGCCCGCGCCGCGTCGTCGTCGAGTGCGAGGGTCAGATAGACCGCCCCCACCACCGCGTCCGGATTGCGCCCGGCCTCCTCGGCGTGGGCACGGACGGAACGCCACTGGGCGCCCCAACCTTGCGCGTCGGGGCCGGTCGGGAACCAGCCGTCCATGTGGCGCCCGGCGCGCCTCAACGCTCCCGGGAAGGAGCCGCCACCCCAGATCGGCGGGCCGCCCTCGCGATGCGGCGTCGGGCCTAGCATGGCGCCCTCGAGCCGCCAGCGGCCGTCCCAATCCACCCGCTCGCCCGACCAGAGGGCTCGGCAGAGCCGCAAACCCTCCATCATCCGGCCGATCCGCTTCTCGAACGGCACGCCGGCGGCGGTAAATTCGGCACGGATGTTGGCGACGTCCGCGGCAATGCCGACGCCCAGGATCAGCCGCCCCTCGCTCAAGCGGTCGAGCGTGGCGACCTGATGCGCCAGCAGCACGGGATTGCGGAGCGCCGGCAGCAGCACGGCGGTGCCGAGCGCGATGGCGCCGACCCGACCGGCGACGGCCGCCAGCAGCGACAGCGGCTCGTGCCGCGGCCGGGCCAGCAGCGAATCACCGACCCAGAGCGAATCGTAGCCGAGCACATTCGCCCGTTCGCACAGCGCGAGGAGCGGCCCGGTTTCCGGCCGCCCCTGCATGATCCGCTCGCGCGTCGGCAGCAGATACCCGATACGGACCGTCATCGCTCGCTTCCGCGCGGCCGTCCAGCGTCCGGCGAGGGAGGCAGGCCGTTATCGCGTGATCGGAGCGCTCGGCGATAGGTCGAGAGAATCGGACCACGCCGGCGATCGATCAGCCGCCCGCCGCCTCCACGACCACCCGGCCGCGACCGCGCCTCACGGTATAGCCACCCCGGGGAATGCTCTTGATCTTGCCGCTCTCGACCAATCGCATGATCGCCCCGCCGATGGCTTCCGCAGTCTTGTCGACCGGTTGGGAAACGACCTTGGTCGGGCGGCTTTTCAGCCAGGCCAAAAACGCCTTTTCCGCCAGATCGTCACCGATCGATTTGCGAAGCGCGTTCAGTTTGCGGAGTTCCATCTTCGAGAGCTCGTTCTCGTTGATCCTCGTCCAGCGTTTCGCCATTTTACAATGTTCCTAAGTTGCAAAGGGTAGGGTTGCTTGATAACGCCCATGGCAAATTTTGGCCAGTAAAATTTTCACGAACTCCCTCGCCCAACCCCTATAGTGGCGATTGGGCATCACTGGGGCCCGGCCGGTTCGCCGTGGGCTCGAAATCGGTAACGCCGGAGTTCGGACGATCATCCGAAGTGGGCGGCGGCTACAATACCCGCTCGATCGAGGTGCCGCGCAGGTCCATCTCGAAATCCAGGCCCGCCACGGGGGGGCGGGCGTAATACCAGGTCAGACCGGCCGTGGCCGCGCCTCGGGCGACGATCTCGTCGGCGAAAAAGGGGTGGAGGTCGTGAACGGTGTAGACCTGGGTGGCGCTCGCATCGCGCCAGCCCACCCCGAGCCTCGCCATGCGCGCCTCCATGGCGCCCAGGACATATCGTGCCTTCTCGCGCAATCCCGCGGGCGAGGTGTCGCCGAGACGGATGATGCGCTCCTGGTAGCTTCCCGCTCCTTCCGGCGCCTCGCCGGAGCCGGCGACGACGAAATCGGCGCCGCCGCGCCCGCTCGTGGGAACCGTATAGCAAAAGGCCTCGAAGCAAGGCTCGGCCGGCGGCTCGATTTCCGGGCAGACGTTGGAGCGGGCGATCGGATTGTCTTCGTCGCGAAAGATTTCCCAGTCCGCCAGCGTGGCGACATAGTCCCGGTTGAAATCGACGAAGCCGGTTTCCGTGAACGGCACGGGCGAGCGCAATTCGCAGGCGCAGAAGGCGGTTCGCGGTCGGCGAAGCGAGGCGAGATGCGCCTCGATGGCGCGAAACCCCTCGACGATGTTCGGTCGCCGGGTGAAGCGTGCGCGTTCGATCGCGAAACCGGGCTCTGCCGCCACCCCGCCGGAATACTGGAAAGGGCCGGGAACATAGCGATAGCCACCGGCCTCGAACGACTTCGCGTCCCCCAAGGTGATCGCTCCCAATCCGCCGACCTAGTGTCCGGCCGCGCCGTTATGGATCACCTCGACTTGATCCCGTGGTACGTAGAAATAGGATCCCGGTCTGAACTCATGGCCCAAATCACCCAGCAAGCGGCGTTGCCTGGCCGTGCAGCGATCCTTGACGGCGGAGGTCGTTTCGAAGTCATAGGCGCGGACGAACATCTGGCAATAGTTGTAAAGCAGCGTCTTGCGGCCCCGACCGGAGGAATTGGGCGACGGTCCGTGCCAGAGCGAGTGGGAAAAGAGATAACAGTCGCCGGCCTTGCCGGTGAGCGGGACCGCGCCCGGCGATTGCGGCGATACCACCGGCGTGTCGTCCTCGTCCTCGGGGAAGGGCCGCATGTGGCTCCCGGGGAAGACCGTGAAGTTGCCGCAATCCGCCCCGTCGACGTCGCTCAGCAGATACATGGCCTTCAGCGCCAGCGGACGGCTGGTCTCTGTCACCCGGATGCGCCGCAGGCCCTCGCCACCGTCGGTATGGGTGTAGCCGGGGAAGTCCGGCGTCGAGGCGCGCACGATCGCCTGCGACATCGAGAGCAGAATATGGGGCCCCATGATGTCGACGATCAGATCGAAAATCCCGGGTCGGTCGATCAGCTCCACGAAAGCGTCGTGATAGGGCAGAATGTCGCGGCGATCCATGAAGGCCTCGGGGTCCTGACTGGCGCTCCGTTCGACCCAGCCGTAATGGCCGCGCGGCAAGTCCGTCGGCTCCCACCCGGGCTTGCCCCGCATCAAATCGATCTCAGCGCTGAAAAGCGCCACTTCCTCGGGGGACATGACCCCCTCCAATTGGATGTAGCCGTCGATCGCCCAATCCCGGCGTTGCTTTTCGCTGAGCGTCCTCACCGTCGTCCTCCCCTACATCGCGCCGCGCCAACCTAGCCCAATTTCCTTCCGCGCGGAATCACCCGATTGTCCGCGGCTCTTTCCACCCGCTCGATCAACCCCCCGATCAAGCAATGACCCGGCGGGCGGCCAGGTCGTCGAGCGCGGTCTCGTCGAGGTCAGCCAAGTCGGCCAGGATCTCGCGGGTGTGGGTGCCCGTGGGCGCGGCCGCGCCCTCGTAGCCGGTCTCGGCGGCGCTGAACTTCAAGGGAAAGCCGGCCTGGGCGAGCCCGGGAAGGGGCCCGAGCCTCGGGTGCGCCACCGGCTCGATCATGCCTCGGGCGCGAAGCTGGGGGCAACGCAGCAATTCGTCGATTCCCCGCACCGGGCTCGCCACGACTCCCGCCCGGGCGAGCCGCCGGTCGAGATCCTCGGTGTCGTGCGCGCGCGTCCAGTGCTCGAGCAGCGCGTCGACCTCGCCGTTGTGCTGGACCCGCCAGCCCATCCGGCCCCAGTCTTGGTGCTCGGCCAAGTCGTCGCGGCCCATCACCGCGCAGATTCCACGCCACATCGCCTCCGTCCCGCAGCAAATCACCATCCAGCCGTCCCGGGTCGGATAGGCGTTCATCGGCGAGAAGCGCATGACGCGATTGCCCTGGCGCTGCGGCACGCCCAGCGCCTCGTAGCAGTCGAGCGGCTCGTCGAACAACAACGAGAACAACACGTCGACCATCGAGACGTCGACGAACTGTCCGAGGCCGGTGCGCTCGCGGTGATAGAGCGCGCCCAGGATGGCGGCGAAGGCGAAGCCGGCGGCGATGGTGTCGGCCAGTGGCGAACCCGCCTTCATCGGCGGGCCGTCGGGCGCGCCCGTAATGCTCATCAGGCCGCTCATCGCCTGGGTCGTGACGTCGTAACCGCGCCGCTTGGCCTCCGGCCCGGTGCTGCCGAAGCCGGTAATTGCGCAATGGACCAGGCGTGGATTGGCCGCCTGGAGCCTCGGCCAATCGATCCCCAGCCGTGTCGTGACGCCGACCGAGAAGTTCTCGACCACGACGTCCGCCGTCGCGACCAGGCGGAGGAAGAGGGCGTGGCCCTCCTCGGACTTCAGGTCGAGGGCGATCGACTTCTTGCCCCGACAGCGTTTCAGAAAGGCGATACCGAGGTCGTCCTCGTGACGGCGCTCGATCGACGGTCCGCCGCGCCCATGGAAGATCGGCGCGCCGGAGAGCGTGTCACCCGTCGCTGGATCGTCGACGCGGATCACCTCGGCGCCGATGCCGGCCAGCAGCAGCGTCGTGTGCGGCCCGGCGAGGAACCGCGAGAGGTCGAGCACGCGCACGCCGTCGAGAATGCGGCTCATGGGGGGCTCCTTTTGGAGATGGGGGTCGCGGGCCGGGCCGTCGCGGGAGCCCGGGTCTCGCGAATCTAGTTTAGCGTCGGGCTCAACCGTTGGCGCCGAGCAGGATCTCCTCGGCCCGCGCCACGGCGTCGCGCGCCCGCGCCGCCAGCTCGCCCGGCGCGGCACTGCTGATCGGATGATCGATGACGACGAAGGGATAGTCCTCCGCCCCCAGCACGCGGGCAATCAGCTCGGCCGCGGTGGTGAATTTCGAGGTCATGATGCCGGCCGAGGGGAGTCCCAGCCGCTCGGCGATGATCGCGTCGTGCAAACTGCACGACGAGCAACTGCCTCAATCGCCGATACCGGCGACCAGCGCGTTCCATCTCTGTGCGTCGTCCAGCAGCCCCGCCTCGGCCGGCGCGCTGTAGTTGGCCTTGGTGAGGCGGATCACCTCGGCGACGCCGTGGTGCTCCACCAGTTCGTGCTCGAAGGCGTTGAAGAAAGCCAGCGTGCCCCGCTTGCCGTTCGACAGCAGGGCGATGGTCGCGCCCTCCAGCGTGGTCAGCCGGGGCGCCAGGGCGAAGGCGCTGGCGCCGCCTTCGTGTGTCGGATCGAGGATTTCGATGCTCATGCTCTCCCGCTCTCTTCCCTCAAGCTGTGCTCGTGTTCCCGCGGCCTTAACGCCCGCAGTCGATGCAGGCGCCGATCGCCATGGTGACTGCCTGGCTCTTGCTCCCGAACCAAGGCGGGATCACAGCGCCGAAGCCGCCCGCCGGGCCGCCCGCCGCGATCACCAGCAGATCGTCGGGCCCGGTCAAGGCCGAATATTCCTCCTCACCCCGGTCGCCGACCACGGCGCCCTTGCCGCAGTCCGCCCACTCGCTTCGCCGGACCCGCGCGGTCCGGTGGACGTAGGCGCGGATGTCGGCCTTGGACCAGCCGGCCCGCTCGAAGTGCGCGCGAAGCTGCGGCGGCACGACGATCGCGTAGTTCCCCGGCCAGATCGAATAGTGCCGCATATTGGCCTTGATCTCGGCCGCGAAGGTATCGAGGATCTGCTCCGGCTCGGTGGTCCACTCGTTCATCACCTGGCGCGGCGCGCCCGCCGCCATCACCGTCACCGCCGAGACGCCTTCCGGCACCTCGCGTTCCGCCGCCAACGGCAACCAAGGCGAATTGGCCTCGTCCTCGGCGATGCAGTAGCTGAACTTGCCCGGATGGCCGAGGGTCGAGCGGTCGATGTCGCCCGGCCGCGCGTCCAGGAGGTTGCAGACGATCAGACGGATCGCCCGGCCGATCACGGTCGTCGCCCGGTCGGACGAGGCGAGCACGTTGAAGCTGCCGTCCATCCCCAATTCGTCTCGGACCGGCCCGTTGACGACGATCAGCAGGGCGCAGCCGCCGGTGCTGGCGGTGGGTCCGTGCAGCATGAAGGACTCCTGCAGCATCGCCGTGAAGGCGGCGACGACGACGGGGAAGTGCATCGGAAGGCAGCCGGCCATGACCGCGTTGACGGCCAGCTTCTCCGCCGTGATCGGGCGCTCGCGCACCGGCTCGATCCCGATCAGGTGGTCGCCCGGCAGCAGCACCCCCTCGAGGCAGGCCTGGACGGCAGCGGGCGTCGGCGGCACCACCGGCAGCCCGTCGCTCCAGCCGCGTGAGTGATAGAACTCCTGGGCCTCGGCCATGTCGTCGACCGCGTATCGCCTCGAGCTCAAGGTCATGGGTCCGCTCCGCTCATCACCGCCATGCTAGCGCGTTGTCGCGCGGGACTGAACCTCGCGCGACTACGGTCATCAGGAGTATATCCAGTTCGCCCCGGGCGTGACTGGGCTCGAGCATGATGGCGTTCCACGTCAGTATGCGCGCCCGCGAGGAAGACCGGGAGTTGGTGACACCGCTGTATGGTCCGGACGGAACCTGGTTGCACAATATTTCGTGATTCGCCCAACTCCCACCACGATGCTCAGTATTGTTTCGTCAACTCGGAAGTGTCATTTCTAAGCTGTGGAGGGACCCTGAGGGCCATCGAGGGCCGGAGAAGGGTCGCTGGGGGCCCAGGGTGGTCCCGACCGAGATGAGGCATGGCAGATGCAGCGGGTCCTGAGATGCTATGCGGAAGGGAACAACTCCGGGTGGGAAGCTTTCTGCCTCGAGTTGGATATCGCCATTCAGGCTGACACCCTGAAGGACGCCATGGATGATCTCCATGGCGCGATCGCAATACATTTAGAATCTGTCATGGACCTGCCGGAGGCAGAGCGCAAACACCTATTATACCGTCCAGCCCCGTTGACCATGCGGCTCAAATTCTTCTGGCTCATGGTGAGGGCCATTTTCGCCGGCAGCCGGCGGCCCGACCAGGGGCGCTCTCAGGGGATTCCTTGGTTCGCGCCAGCGTGACGAGAACGGTCACCGGCGGTGGTGACGATCACGGCCGGACGGAACGTGAAGCGCGTGGACGGTTGCTGGCGGCGGTCTCCCGAGCAAGCGCTGGCCCGCCTGCCGGTGGCGACCGTCGAGAACGGCCGGTTGACGATCGCAAAGTGGCTACCATACTGAAGCGTCGGCGCGGTACGCGCGGGACCTCCGCGCGACCGTCACCTCGCCGGGGAATGCGGCCTTTGGCGGCGCCGGTGGGCATGACGATCCGGTGATCGAAGTGGGGTTGGCGCCCATGGGACCATCACCGTGCTAGCGATCGGGTCGTAAGGCCGGAGTGAGGGGCGGCAGGAGGAAAGAGTCATGGCGAGTGATGACGGGCAGACAAAAGTACCGCCGGCCGAGGATCGCCTGGCCCATGACATTTCGACGTTGGAATGCCTCACGGCCTTGGTGCGCGGCACAGTCCACAACGCCCGAGCGCTTCAAGCACTTACGCTCATGACGCTCGGCGACGATATGGATCAGAAAGACAACCTAATTAAGGCGATGAAACACCTAGCGGAAGATTCGGACGCAATGCATGAGGCGCTAAAGGAGTTGACGAAGAATGCCCGACGACGCTTCGACGACGTCAGCCGATAACGTCGACCTCGTACTTATGCTGAGGCGAGTTGCGGACCTGACAGAGGACCTCGATGCGATGAAGGAGGCGAACCAGCGCCTTGAAACCAGCGCCGGCGGGCGCCATACTGGCGGCATGGAGTCACGGATGGCTAAAGTCGAAGCGGCGGTCGAGCACATTGACCGCGCGTTCACCGACACGCGTGAAGACATCCGGCAAATCCGCGACAACCTCAGAGTCGACTTCCGCATTCTGTGCGGCGCACTTGTCGCTGGCTTCCTGATCTTGGCAGGAAGCGGCCTCTTCGCGTACAACCGGTTGGATGACAAGATAGAAAGGCTTGGGGCTCGATTGGTTCGGATCGAGACAGCCCTGGTCGCGATCGATGCGAAGTTGGACAGCCTCGCCGCCAAGCCGCTCCCGAAGCGGGCGGCGCTCGTGAAGCCCTAGCCCCCAACTCGTGAAACACCCCCCAGCGCCGACGCGATAACCGGAAGGCCCGCATTGAGACCGTGGGTCTCCACGAGCGTCTCCACCGGCTGCCGCCTTACCCAGTCGCCAGCTCCTTGATCGCCGTGATCACGCGAGGCCAGGTGTCCGTCCCTTCACGTCGCCTTCATCCGATGCGACGACTCCAGCGCCGACGCGCCGGAGGCCTTCGGTTTTAACGGCTCATAGAAAGTTATACGGGTCGATGTCGATGCGGACGCGGACGTTCGCGGGCGGCGTCACCCGGGCGACCCAGGCCCGCGTCAGCTCGGAGACCCGCACGCCCCGGCTGGCCTTCAACAACAGCCGGTAGCGGAAGCGTCCGCGCAACAGCGCCAGCGGCGCCGGCGCCGGGCCCAGCACCTGGATATCGCCATCCCCGGGTGCCGCCCGCGCGAGCGCCGCCGCCGTATCGCGGGCCCGCGGCTCGTCGGGGCCGGAGACCACGAGCGCCACCAGCCGGCCGTAAGGCGGCATCCCCTGGCGCAGCCGTGCCTCGCCCTCGCGCTCCAGAAAGCGGTCGCGGTCGCCGGAGACCAGGGCCTCCATCACCGGGTGCTCCGGCATGTAGGTCTGCAGATAAGCTCGTCCCGGGCGTTCCCCCCGCCCGGCGCGGCCGGCGATCTGGCTCATGAGCTGGTAGGTCCGCTCCGCCGCGCGCAAGTCGCCGCCGGCGAGCCCCAGGTCGGCGTCGATCACCCCGACGCAGGTCAGCAGCGGAAAATTATGGCCCTTGGCGATGATCTGGGTGCCGATCACCAGATCGATCTCGCCCTGGGCGATCCGCTCGATCATCGCCTGGGCCGCCCTGGGCCCGTGCACCGTGTCGCTCGCCACCACCTCGGCCCGAGCGGCGGGGAAGAGCTTGGCCGTTTCCTCCAGGATGCGCTCGACGCCGGGGCCGCAGGCGGTGAAGTCGGCCTCCGCCTCGCAAGCCGGGCAAGCTTCGGGGGGGAGCCTCGAGAAGTCGCAGTGATGACAGCGGAGGCGGTCCTGGAATCGATGCTCGACCAGCCAGGTGGCACAGTTGGGACATTCCAGGCGATGCCCGCAGCGCCGGCAGAGGGTGAGCGGCGCGTAGCCCCGGCGATTGAGGAACAGCAGCGCCTGCTCGCCGGCCGCCAGCGCGCTCCCGATCCGGGCCCTGAGCAGGGGCGAGATCCACTCGCCCGCCGGCAGGCCGGCGCTCCGCATGTCGATCGCCTCGATTTCCGGCAGCTCCGCCGCGCCCGGCCGGTTGGGCAGCCTCAGGTGGCGGTAGCGGCCGCGCTCCGCGTTCACCAGGCTCTCCAGGCTCGGCGTGGCGGAGACCAGCACGATCGGGATTTCGGCCAGCGAGGCCCGGGCCACGGCCATGTCGCGGGCGTGGTAGCAGACCCCCTCGTCCTGCTTGAAGGCGCCGTCGTGCTCCTCGTCGACGACGATCAGGGCCAAATCCGCGAAGGGCAGGAAGAGGGCCGAGCGGGCACCGACCACCACCTTGGCGTCGCCCTCGGCGATGGCCCGCCAGGCCCGCCGCCGCTCGGCTTGGCGCAGATCGGAATGCCAGGTTTGCGGCGGTACGCCGAAGCGGGCTTCGAAGCGGGCCAGCCACTGCGCGGTGAGCGCGATCTCCGGCAGCAGCACCAGGACCTGCCGGTGCTTGGCCAGCGCCCTGGCGATCGCCTCGAAATAGACCTCGGTCTTGCCGGCGCCGGTGACGCCGTCAAGCAGCAAAACCGAATAGCCGCCCTTGCGCGCCGCGTCTTCCAGGACCTCGGCGATGTCTTGTTGCTCGGGCGTGAGCGAGGGTCCTGGACGCCGCCCATCCGGGTCTACGGCCGCGGCCGTGGCCGGCAGCGCGACCTCGGCCAAGGTGGCGCTTCCCACCAGGCCGGTGACGACGCTCGCGCCCACGCCCGCCGCCTCCACGATCTCGGCGCGGGTCAGCGCCGGCCCCACCGCCAAGACCTCCAGTACCCGGCGCCGGGCGGGTGTCAGCCGCTCGGGCGGCGGCCCGGCCAGGCGATAGCCGACCCGGGGCCGCGGTGCCGTCAGCGCCGCCGGCACGCTCATCGCCATCCGCAGCACCGCGCCTGGATCGGCGCAGGTGTAGGCCGCCACCCAGTCGATGAAGCGCCGCATGGTCTCGCCCATCGCCGGCACCTCCAGGATTTCGGCGATTCGTTTCAGCTTGGCGGCGGCAAC
Organism: Alphaproteobacteria bacterium; assembly: GCA_965225945.1. Lineage (GTDB taxonomy): Bacteria > Pseudomonadota > Alphaproteobacteria > JASLMY01. Next base: position 169,409 of record CBDDBZ010000039.1, read on the forward strand.
CGGGGATTCGGGGTTGGCCCCGCCCCGGCCCCAGACGACGCCGGCGACGTGGCGGCGGCCGAGCGGCACCACCACGAAGTCGCCGGGCTCGGCCCCGCTCTCGGCCCGCGCGTAGTCGTAGGCGCCGGCCAAGGGCAGCGGCAGAAGCACGTGGACGCGATCCCCTCCCGCGCTGGGTGAGGTGGCATGCGCTTCGGCCATCCGCTAAACTCCGCCTGGTGATTCGCTGGCGCTCGAGCCGGCTGCCGCGAGGCAAAGCGAGGTGGTCACGAGCCGATGAAGTTCTTCGTCGACACCGCGGACGTGGATGAAATCCGCGACCTCGCCGCCACCGGCATGATCGACGGCGCCACCACCAACCCCAGCCTCGTCGCCAAATCCGGGCGCGACTTCTTCGAAGTATTGCGGGAGATCTGCGCTATCGTCGAGGGCCCGGTCAGCGCCGAGGTGACGGCCACCGAGCACGCGGCGATGACGGCGGAGGGACGCAAGCTCGCCGCCTTCGCCGACAACATCGCCGTCAAGCTGCCGATGACCTGGGACGGCCTCAAGACCTGCCGGGTGCTGAGCCAGTCGGGCATTCAAATCAACGTCACCCTCTGCTTCAGCGCCACTCAGGCGCTGCTGGCGGCCAAGGCCGGCGCCGCCTTCGTCTCGCCCTTCATCGGCCGGCTGGACGACGCCGGCCATGACGGCATGGAATTGATATCCGAGATCGTCGAAATCTTCGACAACTACGACTTCAACACCGAGGTCCTGGTCGCCTCCGTCCGAACCGTGAATCACGTCAAGCAAGCCGCCATGATGGGCGCCGATGTCTGCACCCTGCCGCCGGCGGTGCTGCGCCAGTTGATCAACCATCCCCTGACCGACAAGGGCTTGGCGGCCTTTCTCGCCGATTGGGAGAAAACCGGACAGTCGATCCTGGCGGCGGAGGCCGAGTGATGACGCGTGAACGGACGCCGGCGAGGCGTGGCGGCGAGACGGAACCGGCGGCGGACGAGGTCGTCGCCTTCCTGCGCCGAAACCCGAGTTTCCTCGAGGAGCATCCGGAGCTCCTGGAGATCTTGACGCCGCCGGCGCAACGGACCGGCGAAAACGTGCACGACATGCAAGCGTTCATGCTGCGCCGCCTGCGTGACGAGGTCGGCCGTCTCGGGACCCAGTTCGCCGAATTGATCGAGACCGGGCGGAGCAACATGACCGTGCAATCGCAAGTCCACGGCGCGGTGCTGGCGCTGCTGGAGGCGCGCAGCTTCGAGCATCTGATTTACCTGGCGACGGAAGAGTTGGCGCCGATCCTCGACGTCGACGTGATCACCATCTGCGTCGAGGTCACGGCGGACGAGACGCCGGCCCGGGTGCGCACGGCCGGCATTCACAAGCTGGAGTCGCATGGCGTCGATTCCCGGATCGGCCAGGGCCGCGACGTGCTGCTGGCGAACGACATACCGGGCGACCCGGACGTCTTCGGGCCCGCCGCCGGCATCGTTCGCAGCCAAGCCCTGGCGCGGCTCAGATGCGGCCGGCACGCGCCCTGCGGCCTCATCGCCTTCGGCGCCCGCGACAAGGGCAAGTTCGAGCCCCATCAGGGGGCGGAACTGCTGGTCTTCCTCGCCCGGGTGCTGGAGCGGCAGATCCAGGGATGGCTGAACCCGCCGAGCTGACGGTCCCGCCGCTCGCCGACGATCTCGGCCGGGCCCGCGAGGACTGGCTGCGCTGGCTGATCTCCGAGCGCCGTCTCGCCGACAATACCGTCGAGGCCTATCGACGCGATCTCTCGGGCTTTCTCTCTTTTCTCGTCGAGCATTTGGGCGGGCCGCCCGACCTCCGGGCGCTGGACGGCCTGGCGGCGCGCGACTTCCGGGCCTGGCTGGCGCGCCGCCACGGGGCGGGCCTGAACACGACCTCGACGGCGCGGGCGCTGTCGGCGGTCCGCGGCTTCTTCACCTTTCTGGAACGCGACGGCCGGCTCGCCAACGCCGCGCTCGCCACGATCCGGACGCCGAAGCGGCGCCATGCGGTGCCCAAGCCGCTGAGCGAGGGGGAGGCGCTGGCGACCCTCGAGGCGGCGGAACTCGACGCGGTGGAGCCCTGGATCAAGGCCCGCGACGTCGCCGTCCTGACCCTGCTCTACGCCTGCGGCCTCAGGATTTCCGAGGCCTTGGGTTTGGCGCGGGGCGAGGCGCCGCTCGCGGCTGTGCTGCATATCCGGGGCAAGGGCGGCAAGGAGCGGGTGGTACCGGTGCTGGCGGTGGCTCAGGCCGCGGTCGACGATTATGTGGCGCTCTGCCCCCATGGGGTCGGCGCCGACGGTCCGCTGTTCCTCGGCGTGCGGGGCGGCCGGCTCAATCCCCGGATGGTACAGGGCTTGATGCAGCGCCTGCGCGGCGCCCTCGGCCTGCCGGTGACGGCGACGCCGCACGCGCTGCGCCACTCCTTCGCCACCCACCTGCTGGGCGCCGGCGGCGACCTGCGCGCGATCCAGGAACTGCTCGGCCACGCCAGCCTGTCGACGACGCAACGCTATACCGAGGTCGATGCCCGCCAGCTCCTGGAGGTCTACCGCCGCGCCCATCCCCGGGCCGAGGGGTAAGCGGGGCGGTTAGGGCTTAAGTCTCTTGCTATCAGCCGTCGATTTCGACTTCGGCCTCGACCTCCACCGGCGTGCCGAAGGGCAGTCCGGCGAGACCGACGGCGGAGCGCGCGTGGCCGCCGACCTCGGCGCCGAAGAGCTCGATGATCAGATCGGAATAGCCGTTGATCACCAGGGGATAGCGGTTGAAGTCCGGGCCTGTGTTGACCATGCCGAAGACCCGGAGCCAGGCGCTGATCCGATCGAGATCGCCGATCGCGGCCTCGATGCTGGCGAGCGCGGCGAGCGCGGTGAGCCGCGCCGCCTGGTAGCCGGCCGCCTCGCTCACCTCGGCGCCGACCTTGCCGAGCGGTTCGGCGACCGAGCCGTCGAGGTCGAGCGCGATGTGGCCGGAGACATAGACCCGCTTGCCCCGCACCCGAACCCAGGAGAACGGCAGCACCATCCCCGGCGGCACCCGGATGGGCGCCGGCAGTTGGAGCCCGAGTTCGTTCAAACGATCCTTGATTTTGGACATGGCTGTCTCCCTCGTCCGCCCAAGAGCATTTCAAGCCGGGTGAAGCCCACCCACGCGCTCACGGCTTGCCGAAGGTGGCGATGCGGTCGATGGCGCAGACGAACAGCACCCGTTTCTCCTCGATCACGGGATCGCGTAAGCCATAGGGCGGCTCGTTGCCGGTATATTTTGTCCAGATCCGGTCGACTTGCTCGGTGACGTATTCGCCGCCTTCCTCCCCCTCGCGCAACTCCTTCTCCACCGTGCATTTGATCTGCACCCAGTGGTAAGGATTGTCCGGGTTGACGAGCAGGACCGTGAGCCGGGGGTTGTTTCGGATCCATTCGCACTTGGCCCGGTGCGAGGCCGTGTTGATCAGCACCTTGTCGTCCTCGTGGTCGAACCACATCGGCGTCAGGCGCGGCCGACCGTCCGGCCCGCTCAGTCCCAGCGTCATGGTGATTGGGCGGTCCAACAGCTGCTTGTAGATCGGGTCGAGATCGGCGAGGCCGCTCGCTTGGCTGCGCTCGCCGACCGCGAACTGCCCCTCCTGAAGCCCGTTCGCCACATGCCTGAAATTGGCGATCGTGAAAGTCTCCGACATCTGTTCCTCCCTTGGCTTGGCCCGACGGGCGCCCTCTCCGGCGACCCGCATGGCGAACTCGAGCTTACCGCTTTTGCGGCCGCTCCGCGCCTGCCGGCACAGAGCTACGATTCCTCTCCTATGGCACGACCGTTTCGTGTCTTCGCCGCCGTGGTGGACGGGCCTCGACCATGCCGCCTGGCCCGAGCCGCGTGTTGGCGAGGGTGCGATCGTCATGGTTCATGCGCCAGCTCAGCATTTTTTGCGCATATTCGAGCACCAGTCCGTGATGGGCGGGATCGTTGCTGAGATCGTGGAATTCGTGAGGATCACTCTCCAGATCGAAAAAGAGCGGTGGCAGGCCGGTAAAATGGACATATTTGTAGTGCCTGTCCCGGATCAGATTGGCGCTGCATTGATCGGGAGCGAGGCCCAACACCCGGCCGCCGTCAAGCCCTGGAAAATGGCGAAAATCGAACTCTGCATGAGCCTCCGTGCGCCAATCCTGGACCTCCTGGCCCCGGCAGAAGGGGAGCAGCGACTCGCCGTCACAGGCGACGGGGACCTCGAGGCCGAGCCACTCGAGGATCGTCGCCATGAGATCGATATTTTCGCTGAAGGCGTCGATCGTCGTGCCACGCCCTGGCTCGCTCGCCTCTCTCGGATCACGGATGATCAGCGGGATGAAGTAGGTCTGCTCATGGTAGCTGAACTTCGACATCATCCAATGGTCGCCCAACTGCTCGCCGTGGTCGGAGGTAAAAACGATGAGGGTTCGCCCCCAAGCCCCGCTCTCTTTCAGCTGCGCGATCAATCTGCCGATTTGAGCGTCGATCTCCGTCATCATGGCGTAATAGGTCGCCCTGATCTGGCGGATCTCGCCGTCGTCGAGTTCGAGATAACCCTCGAGCGAGGCGCCATGCGTGTAGGGCGAGTCCAGTTGGTTCGAGAGATAAAACCGGGCCCAGGGATGCTGCATGGCCTCTTCCTCGGGCCTCGCTCGGCGAATCGGCAGCGCCATGCGGTCGGCATCGTAGAGAGCGTTATAGGGTTTCGGCACGATAAAGGGCGGATGTGGCGAGCGATAGGAGATGTGGACGAACCAGGGTGTCGTGTCGCGGGCCGAGATATAGGCCAGCGCCTCGTCGGTCAAAAAGGCCGAGCCGCTGTCTTCCGCCCGGTACCAGGTCGGCGCGAAGGTGCGCCCGCGCGCCGGATCAATGCCCTCCCTGTCGGGCCGAAACAGCGCTCGCGGGTCGTCTTCGACCTCATAGCCCCGTTGTCGCAACGCTTCGACCCAGGGGCGGAAGTCGGCGTCCATGCGGACCACCGGCGTCATCCCCGGCAACAGCCCGGTTCGCGTTCTGAGTTCGGGATCGTCGGATTCGCGGCCTCGCGGGTCGGCGGCGATATCGGTATAGCCGAAAAGGGCGGGATCGTAGCCGGCCTTGCGTGCCTCGCGCGCGATATTGGCATGGCGGTCGTCGAGCGGCGTGCCGTTCGTCACCGCGCGATGATTATGCAGATAGAGCCCGGTGTAGAGGCTCGCGCGCGCCGGCCCGCACGATGTCGCCTGCGAATAGTGGCGGCGAAACAAGGTGCCTTCCCTCGCCAAAGCGTCCAGATGCGGCGTCTTCACGACCGGATGGCCGAGCGCGGAGAGGCATTCGCCCCGCCACTGATCCGCCGTGATGAAAAGCACGTTTTCCGTCGTCTTGCTCATGGCGACCCCGAATTTCCAAGATGGCTTGCCCAAGACGTATTGCAGATCGAGCAAAAATTCTAGCTACAGAGCAGATCCATGAACGTGATCTACGATCTTCGATCGAAAGGCGGGTATCTCGGGATCAGAAATCGAGCGAAATGTCGCGGTGGAAGGATTGGCAGACGGCCACTTCCTCCGCCTGCTCCTCCGTCAGCCGTTCCTGCTGCCTGACACCGATCGTATCGCGGATGGCGGCGTCGTATTCCGCCAGTCCGGGCGCCAGCTCCAGATTCGCCCGCGCCCGCCACGCCACGTCGGCGGCGAACAGTTCCAGGGCCTTGGCGAGCTCGCCCGCCGCCTTTTCCCGGTCCGGCGAGTTGCCCTTGAGCGCGCGGCGTGCCCGCGAGAGCTTCGACCTGATTGGACTGGCGCCGGCCACCCGGCCGACCTCGGCGGCGCTCGCCTTGATCGTGTCCCTGGCCTGGTCGGGAGGATGATTGGCGATGACCCCCTCGAGGTCCTCGATCCGGCCTTCCAAGGCCGCTAGGGATTCCGCTTGCGAGATGACTTTGCGGAGCTCGACGATGGTCTCGTAGGCGTCGTCGACATTGCGCCGGTATGCGCGGCGCGCCTTCTTCTCGGCGTTCGCCAGCTCGACATAGCGCTTGCGGGCCCTCTCCCAGCCGGCCGGCGTCCTGGCCACCAACTCTTCCCTTTGCTTCGCGAGTTCGGCGGCCAGGCGGTCGATCTGTTCTCGGTCCTCGGCGGCGGCCGCGCCGTCGCCCTCGATGCGCCGGCGGTCCCGCTCCAGCTCCGCCAAATCGCGCTCGATCACCCCCATCACCACGCGCAGGTCGCGCATTTCGCGGTGCAGGGGGCGATAGGTTACGACATACTCGGCGAGCGCGGCTTCGGCGGCCTTGACCTCGGCCACCAAATCGAAGGTCTTCAGTGCCAATTCGAAAGCGTCCGCGAGCGAGCTCCGGTATTTGTCGGGCAGATATTCGATGTCGAGAGCCCGCGCCCGCTCGATGGCCGCGCGCAACGCGCCGCCGCGGACATCGTACTGCTGGAAGATGTGCTCTTCCAAACAGATTTGCAGCCTCGGATTTGACGGCGGCGGCGCGGTCTCCGACGTGAGATAGACCTTGTTCGGCAGATAGTTCACCAGGGACGGGAAAAAGCCGACGATGGCGAGGCCCATCAACTGAAGTAGGATGAAGGGCACCACGCCCTTGTAAATCTCGATGGTCCGCACGATCGGCGGCGCCACGCCGCGCAAGTAGAACAAGGCGAACCCGAACGGTGGCGTCAGAAACGAGGTTTGCATGTTGACGCCGATCATCACCCCGAGCCATACCGCGGTGACGTTGGCCGAGGGATCGGCGAGCAGGATCGGCGCGATGATCGGCACCACGACGACCGCGATCTCGATGAAGTCGAGAAAGAAGCCGAGCAGGAAGATGACCACCATGACGACCACGAACTTGGTGGTGAAGCCGCCCGGCAACCCGGTCAGGAAGTCGCGCACCAGATCCTCGCCGCCGAAGGCGCGGAACGCGGCGGTCAGCATGGCGGCGCCAACCAGGATGATGAACACCAGGGACGTGGTCTTGGCGGTCTCGATCATCACGCCGTTCAGGGTCTTGTCGATTTTGAACACCCGCCAACCGCTCCAGATGACGCCGAGGCAAAAGGCGCCCGACGCGAGTGCCGCGAGGATCATGCCGATCCGGTCGTCGGGTGTCCGGATGTTCTTGACGTTGATGTCGTAGAGGTTGAGCACCGCGACGATGGCGACGAGCGAGACGAGGCTGACGACGGCGGGCGTGAAGGCGCCGCGCTTGCCTTCCATGAGCCGGTAACCGGCCAAGATCATGGCGCCGATGGCGCCCACGGCGCCGGCCTGGTTGACCGTCGCGATGCCCAGGATGATGGACCCGAGCACGATGAAGATCAGTCCCAGCGGTGGCACCAGAACGATGAAGAAGTGCTGGAAGAAGGCGACGTCGAACTCGCCTTCGTGCGGCGCCGGCGGCGCCAGCTTCGGTCGGATCCGGGCGATCACCAGGATATAGACGATGTACAGCCCGACCAGCACCAGTCCCGGCAGCAAGGCGCCGAGAAACATGTCGCCGGCGCTGGTCGAGGTCAGGTCATATTCGCTCGGCAGGCTCGACAGGCCGGTGCCCTGCTTATACTCGGCGGTGCGGATCGAGCTCGCCCGGTCGGTGGCGTTGGAAAGCTGATCGGCCAGGATGATGAGCACGATCGACGGCGGAATAATCTGCCCCAATGTTCCCGACGCGCCGATGGTTCCGGTCGCCAAGGAGTGGGCGTATTCGGCCCGCAGCATGACCGGCAACGAGATCAGGCCCATGGCGATCACGGTCGCGCCGACGATCCCGGTCGTCGCCGCCAGAAGGGCGCCCACGACCACCACGGAAACGCCCAGTCCGCCAGGAATGGTGCCGAAGACCTGGGCCATGGTGACGAGCAGGTCCTCGGCGATCTTCGAGCGCTCGAGCATGATGCCCATGAAGATGAACAGGGGAATCGCGATCAGGGTGTCGCGTTCGGCCTCCCAGTAGATGCCGCGGAAATTGGTGATGCCCGAGTTGAGCCATTGGATGGCGTCGCCCTGGTGGAAATAGGCGTCCGCGCGCCCTTCGAACAAATAGCCCGAGAGCGCCGCCAATCCGATCGTCACGATCGCCGAGCCGGGAAGCGCGAAGGCCACCGGATACCCGCCGCCCAGTGCCAGGACCATCAGCAGGATGAGGATGACGAGGAACAGGATTTCCATGGCGACGTTCTCGTGTCGCTCTATACGTCGGCGGTTTCGGTCGTGTCGGGATCGTGACCGGCTTCACCCACCAGGACCGCCACGGCGCCGAGGAGATAGCTGGCGAACTGGATCATCATGGTAACGGCGAAGACCAGAAGGAAGGCTGCCAGGAGGTACTTGACGTACATGCCGTAGCCGCTCTGCGTTACCTCGTAGCTGAGCAGGGGGCCGTTGATGACGTTGAACTTGCCCCACATGCCCTGGGTCAGGATCACCCAGCACAGCGGCATCCCCAACAGCAGCGAACCCACTGTATTGGTCCACGCCTTGCCGCGTTCGGTGAATCCCGCGTAGAGGATGTCGACCCGCACGTGGCCTTCGTGAAGCAGGGTGTAGGGGCTGGCGAAGAGGAACAGGGCCCCGTACCAGAAGCGCACCAAATCCCCCATGAACGCCTGTTCGTAGGAAAACACGAAGCGCGTGATCACGATCAGGATCTCGGCGACGACGATCAGCAGGGTGAGCCAGGTGAATCCCAGGGAGCGCGAGAACCAGGCGATGACGAAGGACACGACGACCAGCGGATAATGCACGGTCTCGCCGCGGTAGCGGGAGCGGCCGAGATCGCCTGCCAGGTCCTTGCCGACGACCGAGGCCAGGAGCCCCTCCACCCGCAGGAAAGAGAGCACCGCATCGGCGACGCCGATCAGCAGCACGGCCCAAAACGCCGCCCGGATGAGGTAGGCGGTCAGGTTCGAGAGCATCTCCGAATCGGCCCTGAGGGTGCGCCCCGGCGTCATCGCCACCCACGCGACGATCAGCCCGACGGGGACCGCGTAGAGGGCCACCTGGATCCAGCCCCGCGAGACGGTCGCGCCGTCCAGCGGCGATTGCAATGACTCGAAGCCGAACCATCCGAGGTGCGCGAACAAGCTCGGCAGGCCCGGCCAATCGAGCCAGAAGTTGAGGTAGTTGTTGACCAAGAACGCCGCCACCAGCACCGCCATGCAGACGGAAAACATCCGTGCCAGCCGAGCGATGGCGGTCCCCGCCGTTCCCGATGGCGTCCAGAGCGTGCCGGCGCCGCCCGCGGTCTCTTGCGCTGCAGAGGTCATGGCCGTCGTGGCGTCGGGAAAACCGGGCGCCGGCCTCGTGCGGTCCCGGCACTAACAAGCGGCAAGCGGGGCCCCTCGAGGGCCGCGCTGCCACGTCGAAGCAAGGTGTTCCCGAGTCTAGATCATGCTCTAGACACCGAGAACCCGGTTGCGTTGGGCGACATAGGCCTGATCGGAAATCTTCGACCAACCGGCCAGATCGCTCCGCGCCGCACGGAAGCTGGCGTCGATCCGCTTCGCCAAATCGCTGTGAGCGCGCACGGTCTCGAAGACCGCCTCCGCGGCTTCGCCGAAGCTGTCGTAGGTGTCATCGGTGAACTTGCGCAGCTTGACGCCTTGTTCGGAGATGAGCTTCTTCAGCGCGGTACCGCTCTTCATCATGTACTCGGCCATCATGGTGTCGTTTTCCCAGCCGGTCGCGGCTTCGATGATCAGCTGGTCGGTCTTGGACAGGCTGTCCCACCATTTCTTGTTCATGCCGAACGACAGCATCGTGCCCGGCTCGTGCATGCCCGGATAATAGTAGTACTTGGCGGCCTCGTAGAACTTCATGAAGCTGTCGTTCCAGGGACCGACCCACTCGGTCGCGTCGATGGCGCCGGAGACCAGGTTCTCGTAGATCTGACTGCCCGGCAACGATACCGGCGAGGCGCCCAGCTTCGCCATCACGTCGCCGCCCAGGCCCGGGATGCGCATCTTCAGACCCTTCAGGTCGTCGGCCGAATTGATCTCCTTGTTGAACCAGCCGCCCATCTGAACGCCAGTGTTCCCGGCCATGACGCATTTCAGCCCGAACCCGGCCGCCAGTTCGTCCCACAGCTCCTGACCGCCACCGAACCGGATCCAGGCGTTCATCTCGGTGTAGGTCAGGCCGAAGGGCACGGACGCGAAGTAGGCCCAGCCCAGGTGCTTGCCCTTCCAGTAGTAATCCGCGGCGTGATAGGCCTGGGCCTTGCCCGACGCCACTTCGTCGAACGCGTCGAAGGCGCCGACCCGTTCCTTCGCGGCGAAGTATTCGACCTCGATCCGGCCCTCGGTCATGATGCCGATGCGCTCCGCCAAGCGTTGCGCGCCGGTGCCGAGGCCGGGGAAGTCCCGCGGCCACGAGGTGACGATGACCATTTTCTTCTTGCCCTGCGAGATGGCCGGCGCCGCGAGGGTGGTCGTCGCGGCAACAGCCGCGCCGCCGATGGCCGCATTCTTGAGAAATTTACGACGTTTCATCAAAGTCTCCCTGTTGAAGGTGAAGCGACACCGAACACGCGATCCATCCCGAGACGAATCGGTCTAGGGGTCCGATCGATACCGGCCATCGTCGAGGCAACCCATTTCCAGACGGGCGCTTCGTAGTCGTCCAGTATAGGGACCGGTTCGCGGCCGGCGCAAGATCCGCGGTAGAGACGGACATTTGCCCACCCGCATGCCCCCGGCGAGGCGGGTTCAGTCCTCGTGCTCGCTTTTCAGTTTGCGCAACTCGTCGATCAGGGGCGGCAGGACTTCGCGGCAATCGCCGACGATGCCAAAGCGCGACGATCGGAAAATTTGCGCCCCGGGATCATTGTTGACGGCAACGACCGTCTTGGCGTTGCCGCATCCCGCCATGTGCTGGCTCGCCCCGGATATGCCGAGCGCGAAATAGAGTTCCGGCGCCACGGTGCGGCCCGACAGCCCGATCTGGTAGGACGGCGGACACCATTCCAGATCGCAGGCCACGCGGCTGGCGCCAACCGCGCCCTCCAGCACGTCGGCCAGTTCCCGGGCTTGCTCGAAGCCTTCGGGGCCATTGATCCCCCGGCCGCCGGCGACGACGACCCCCGCCGTCTCCAGCCGAACGCCCGCCGTCGCCTCGAGCCTTTGCTCGATGATGCGGCTACGGCTTTCACCGACCGGCGTGGCGAGCTCGATCACCTCGCCGGAGCGGCAATCGTCGCGCTCGAGGGCAGCCTGGGACTTGGGCTTGACCGTGAGGATGGACGGCTCGGTCTTGAACGACACGACCTCGCGCGCGGCACCGCCGTAGCATGGCCGCGTCGCGCGCAAGCGGCCCTCCGAGACTTCGGCCGCAACACAGCCGGTCGCGACCGTCGTGCCCAATCGAAACGCGAGCCTGGGCGCGAGGTCGGCGCCCATCGAGTTGTGGCCGAGCAAAATTACCCAGGGCGGTGCCGCCGCCACGACAGTCTCCAGGTTCGGCAGCCATGCCTCGGCCAGATAGGGGGCGTAAGTCTCGCCGTCGACGACATGGACCCGGTCCGCGCCGAAGGCGATCAGATCGATGGCGGCGCCCCCCAGTTCCTGGCCGAGCAGCACCGCGCTGACCTCGGCCCCCACGGCGTCCGCCAGGCGCCGCGCCAGTGCCAGCAGTTCACGCGACAGCTCCGTGGGGCTGGCGTCGGCCGCTTCGGCAACCACGAGAATGCCACTCGGCGCGCTCATAGCACATTCGCCGCATAAAGCCGGCGGGCAAGGTTGCGCGCCATTTCCTCGGCGCTGGCGCCCTGGGCGAATTCGCAAACGATGTCCTTGGTCGGGATATAGAGGCGCTCGCGTGCCCGCCGCGCGCCCAAGGCACCGACCTCGGCCGCCGCCAAGCCCAAATCCGCCAGGCTCCAGACCGTGATCGGTTTTCGCGCGGCGCGCATGGTTTCGCGCAAGCTGGCTTTGCGCGGCGGGCCGATTTCGTGCGCAACCGTGACCAGGGCCGGCAAGGCTGCCTCGACGACTTCGTAGCCGTCCTCGAGCACGCGCTGGACCCGGACCGCGCCGCCCTCGACGGAAACCCCCCGGGCGAAGGTGATCGCGGTCAGGCCCAGCAATTCGGCGATGGTGCAACCGACCACCCCGGCGTCTAAATCGGCCGCCTGGCGGCCGGTGAAGACGAGATCGACGTCGCCCAGCTTGGCGATGGTTCGGGCGAGCGGAAGCGCGGTGGTGTAGCTGTCGCCATCCTGGAAGGCCGCGTCCGACAGCAGCACGGCATCGTCCGCGCCGAGCGACAAAGCGGCCTTGAGCGCCTGGCGGGCGGTCTCCTCGCCCAGGGTGATCACGGTGATCCTCGCCTCGCCCAGCGAGTCGCGAATCCGCAAGCCCGCTTCGATCGCCTGGATGTCGAAGGGGTTCATGACCGGCGACATGCGCGTGGCGACCGTCATCTTGTTGGTCGCCTCGTCCACCCGAAGCAGGGCGGTGGGCAATTCCGGGTCCTGAATCTGCTTCACGCAGACGGCGATGTGCATGACGGTCTAGTGGATTCTATCCACTAGGTTCCACGGTGATGTCCATCGCGACGAGCCCATCGAAATGCTTGCGTTGGAAATTCCACTCGGTCTGCGGCTGGACGCGGCCGTTTTCGTCGGTGGCGCGGGCCAGGACGGAATAGGCGCCCGGCTTGTCGGCTTTCCAGAGATAGGACCAGCGGACCCAAAGCCACTTGTCCGGCGCGTATTCGACATGGGCATCGTTCCAGGTCTCGCCGCCATCGAGGCTCACTTCCACGCGGACGACTTTGCCTTCGCCGCTCCAGGCCATGCCGCGAATCGAATGGGTTCCGACCTCGAGTGGCGAATCCTCGTCGCACGGATACATGATCAGCGTCTTCACGCCCAGCGCGGTCATCATTTTCTTATTCGGATCGTCCGGCGACGTGCCCGACACGAAGTAATGGGTCTGGTGATAGCAATCGGGCATGTGGTCCATGACCTCGATCTTGTGAATCCACTTCACCCACCAGTTGCCGGCCCAGCCGGGGACGATTATGCGGACCGGCGCGCCATGCACGTGTTGCAGATATTCACCGTTGTGCGACCAGGCGAGAATGGTGTCGGGATCCATCGCCTTTTCGATCGGCAGCCCCTTGTCGTAATTGATGATTCCTGGATCGACGACATCAAAATTAGTGCGGCCGACGGAGCGGTATTGCAGGATGGGATCGGGTCGGCCCTCGTCGAAACCCTCGATGCGGACGGCGACGGCGCTATCGTTGATGCCGGCGCGTCGCAAAACCTCGCCGAGCGGCACGCCGGTCCATTCGCCGGCGCTGACCAGGCAGGTTGCCGGCGTCGCTTCAACAATGGCGTCGATATCGATCTCATCGCTCGACGGTTCGCTACGCCAGGTTCCGAATTCCTCTTGTTTCATGCGCATGGAGGGTTTCGGGTTGTTCGACCTGTCGAGCAAATGGTCGAAAAATTCCCCGTCGTTGCCGGCGCATTCGGTAACCGCCCGCACGGTCCGGCCCGGAAGCCTGCGCAGTTCCTCCAGGCTAAATTCGAGGGGGTTCTCGACTTCTCCGAACAGCGAAAAAGTGTAGTCGTCGGGGTGAATCGGGTCCGGCATCTGCAACTGCGTGACGATGTAGGAAACATCGGTCGGTGTGATCAGCCCCTCGAGATCCAGCACCGGTGAGTCGGACCCGATTTCCTTGGACACAGAATTGGCTTAATCGAAGTGTCCAAGGAGGACCGGAACATGACCGACAATTTTGAGAACAAAGTTGCTGTTGATGGGCCTGTGGTAAACGAGGGCGAGCTTGGCTCGTCCACGTTTTCCCCGGGCCAGGTTTCGCCGGCAGGCCCGCTGGGACTTGGCCAGCGGTGGACGGTGACGCGCAAGCGTGAGGTTGCCCTGCGGCTTTTGCGTGGCGAGCCGGTGGAACTTTTGTCGCGGCAGTTGGGCGTGGAGATTTTCCGGCTCGAGCAGTGGCGTGAGAAGGCGATCGCCGGGATCGATGCCTCGCTCAAGGAACGCAAGGGCGATCCGGTAAAGGCGGAACTGGACATCGCCATGAAGCGGATCGGGGAGTTGATCATGCAGGTGGAACTGCTGGAGGCCAAGACGGAGACGTCCGGCCCTTTGGGGCGGCGGAGGTCGCGGCGATGAGTGCCGCCACCTCTCCCGGCACGGGTTTGGCCTACGGCCTCCAGCGGGTCTGTGCGGCCTGGGGTTTTGCCCGTTCCTCGTTCTACGCCATGAAATCCCGGCAGCAGGCCACCGCTGAGCGCCCACCAGCAAAGCGCCGGGGACCGAAGCCCTCGATCTCGGACGAGGCTCTGCTGGTGGCCATCGAGGCCGACCTGGAGGCATCCCCCTGGGAGGGCGAGGGACACCGCAAGGTCTGGGCTCGGCTTCGGGTCTGTCGTGGCATCCGTGTTTCCCGCAAGCGGGTGCTCCGGGTGATGCGCGAGAACAACCTGCTCTCGCCCCATCGCTGCCGCCGCCGTGGCGGAAATCCCCATGTCGGTGAGATCATCACCCATGCCCCCAACCTCATGTGGGGCACGGACGGCGTTCGGGTGTTCACGGTGGACGACGGCTGGGGCTGGATATTCACCGCCATCGAGCATTGGAACGCCGAGTGCGTCGGCTGGCATGTGTGCAAGCGAGGCGACCGCTTCGCCGCCCTTCAGCCGGTCTCCATGGGGCTTGCGAGGCTGTATGCCTCGACCTCCGCCGGTGCGGCGCGGGGGCTGGCCTTGCGGATGGATCACGGCTCCCAGTATCTGTCGGACCACTTCACCAACCAGATCAAGTTCTGGGGCATCCAGCCGTCCTACGCCTTCGTCGAACAGCCCCAGACCAACGGCGTCGCCGAGAGGTTCAATCGCACGCTCAAGGAACAGATCATCCATGGCCGCATCTACCGCAACATCGCGGAGCTGCGGAACGCCGTCCGCGGGTTCGTCGAACAGTACAATGCCCAGTGGATCGTGGAGAAGAACGGCTACCTGAGCCCCGCTCAAGCTCGTCAGGCGTGGCACACCGCGATGTCACTCAGGCCCGCCGCATGAGACAAACTTGTGTCCAAGGAACCGGGTGCGATACAAGATCCAGCACCGGCGAGCGCGCCATGATGACCCGGCCCTCGGGATCCCGGCTCGGCATCAGCTCGGCCCGCTTGCGATCCGGCCATCCGTGGACCCAATCGCCTTCCAATTCGTCGTCGGCCATGAGATTTCCCGCCCTTCGTCCAAATCCTCGGCACTTCGGGGTGGGCGCCGCCGTGGGCCGCGCCGTGTTCTCCCGTTGCCTTCGAGCGAAACTTAGCCAATGCGTCTGTCGAGAACAAACTGAATTGATCGGTTTAGGGACCACATGAATTGACCGCTTCTGTTGTGGTTGGGCGTGCGAATACGGTGAAGTCCTAGACTTGCTGGGAATTTGGTAGGAGGTGCATCCTTCGAGGTGTCGATTCCCACCCGGGCATGGCTGCGCGCCAGCCCAGCACAGGAGGCACCTCCATGACGAAGAGACTACCCGGAAGCGAGCGCACGCGTGAAGCCTTGAACGACCTGATCGAAGGGCGCGCCCGCGTGGTCGACGCGAAGAGTGAATTGGTGCGGTTGGCGACGCGGTTGATCATCGAGGAAGGCTTGGAGGCCGAGGTGCGCGACGCCCTGGGCCGGGACTATTACGAGCACGGTTCCGAGCCTGGCCGAGGTTACCGGAACGGTTCGCGCGAAGGTCATCTGAAGACGGCCGAGGGGCGGATCAGGTATGCGGCGCCGCAGGTCGCCGGGACGGACGAACCGTTCCGTTCGGATCTGCGAGCGCACCTGAAGGGTCATTCCGAGGGCCTGGAGGATTTAGCCGTGGAGATGCTGGCGCGCGGTCTCTCGGTGCGCGACATCGAAGATGCCTTCAGGGAAGAAAGTGGGCGCTTGCTGCTGTCGCGCACGGCGGTCTCGGAGATGGGGGAGCGGCTCTGGGCGGACTACCTCGGCTTCGCCAAGCGCGACCTTAGCGAGTTCGAGATCGCCTACCTCTTCGTCGACGGCATCGCCGAGCGGCTGCGGGCCGGGCAGAGGCGAGAGCCGGTGCTGGCGGCCTGGGGCTTCACGCTCGAGGGCAAGAAGGTTCTCCTGCATCTGATGGCGGGCTCGAAGGAGGACAACGAGACCGTCTCCGCGTTCTTCCAGGACATGCGCAGCCGAGGCCTGGGCGATCCTCTCCTGATCGCCTCCGACGGCGCGCCTGGCATTATCAAGGCGATCGAGATTTGTTTTCCCAGGAGCGCGCGCCAACGCTGCCTCGCGCACCGGATGAGGAACTTGGCGGCGAAGGTGCCCGAGGATCTCTGGCCGGAGTTCAAGGCCCGCGCCCAAGCGGCCTACCAGGCCCCCTCGCGCGCCATCGCCCGCGATCTGGCCGAGGGCGTGGTGCGTGACTGGGAGCGCGAGCTGCCCTCGGCGGTGGCCTGTTTCCTGGATGATTTCGAGGCCTGCATCGCGCACCTGCGCATGCCGGTCAATCACCGCCGGGCGATCCGCACCACCAACCTGCTGGAGAGATTGTTCGGGGAGGAGCGCCGGCGCTTGAAGATCATCCCCAACGCCTTCGGCGAAAAGGCGGTACTGAAGCTCATGTTCGGTGCCATGAGCCGCGCCGCCGAGCGATGGAAAGCAGTCAAGGTCACCGTCTTCGAGCGGCGCCAGATGGACGCCGTCAGGAAGGAACTCGATCAGGAATACCAAGCCCAGCTGGAACTACCAGAACAGGCCTCGACGGAGGCAACCCCGGAGAAAATTCCCAGCAGAATCCGGACTTGACCTGCGAATACGGGTATTCCATTCCTCGATCTCGCGAGCGAGCGCAACGGAAGCGGGGACCACCGTCTCCGTTTTCCCCGCCAGGTCGATGAAGACCCGGGCCCGCCGTCGCGGCTCGGTGCCCTTGCCGCGGCCCGTCTCACGCGGAGCCAGTGTGCTCGCGTTCCTCGCCGAAGATGTCCTGCACGAACGGCATCGACTTCCAGGCGGGATCCGGCGGCCCGTGGCGCTGGCGCGGTGAAGGGACGGAGCCCTCCTCGAAGGCCATCTTCGCGATATTGCGTGGGCAGTTGGTGAAGCTGTGATCGGCGCCGGCGCGGATCAGACGCCTCCCGCCCGCTATGCCGGCGGTCGCAGGCGGCCATCCATCAAATCGGCCGGAGCCCGAGTTCCCGAGCTAGTCGAAGCCTCGGAACAGGATCGTCGGCAGCCACAGCGAAATCCAGGGAAAGACCAGGAGAGCCGCGAGCACCACCATGTGCAGGGAGATGAAGGGAACGACGCCCTTATACATGTGTATCAGGGTGATTTCGGGTGGGCTGATGCCGCGCAGATAAAAGATCGCCGGCGCCATCGGCGGGGTCAGATAGCTGGTCTGGATCATGATCAGAAAACAGATGCAGAACCACACCTTCACCTGGCCGGGATCGAGCCCGGGGAAGGCGAACCCCGTGATGATCGGTACGGCGATCGGCACGACGATCAGGATCAGCGAGATCAGGTCGAGCACGAAACCCGCGACGAAGGCGATCGCCAACAAGATCCCCATTGTCCCCCAGCCGGACAGGTTGGCCGCCTCCATCAATTGCTGCGTTCCGATCAGGCCGCCGGCCGCGGTGAAGACGCCCGCGAACATCGTGCCACCCAGCAGAATCAACAGGATCATGGCGGTGATGATCACGGTCTTGAACAGCGCCTCGCGCAGCACGGCAAAGGTGAGCGTGCGGTAGGCCAAGGTCATGACGAGCGAGCCGATCGCGCCGCTCGCGGCCGCCTCCGTGGGCGTCGCAAGGCCCGCCAGGATCGTGCCCAGCACGAGAGCGATCAGGCCCATCGGTGGAACCAGGGCAGTGGCGGTGATCCAAAGCTTCCGCAAGAACGACGGTTCGTCGTCCCGGGGCGGCAGTCGCGGGCCGTCCGCGGGCCGCAGCGTGCAACGCACGAGGATGTAAACGACGTAGCAACCGGCCAACATCAGCCCGGGAATAATCATGCCGGCGAACAGGTCGCCGATCGAGACATCGGCGACGGGCCCCAGGATGACGACGACCACCGACGGCGGAATGATGGTGCCGAGCGATCCACCGGCGCAGATCGTGCCGGAGATCAGCGACTTGTTGTAGGCGTAACGCAGCATCACCGGGATCGCCAGCAGGCCGACCACGGTTTCCGTGGCGCCGACGATGCCGGTCGCCGCGGCGAACACTACGCACAGCAGCACCGTGCCCACCGCGAGGCCGCCCGGCAAGCGGCGGGTCCACATGTGGATCGCCTCGAACAGGCGCTCGGCGACCCCGGAGCGCTCCAGCAGCGAGCCCATGAAGATGAACAACGGTACCGCGCCCAGCACGTAGTTGGAGGCGACGTCGTCGACCTTGGCCACGAACAGGGAGACCGCCGCGTCGCCGAACCGGATGTAACCGAACACCAGGGCGATGCCCATGAGCGAGAAGGCGACGGGAAACCCGAGGAAGATCAGCGTCAGCAAACACGGGAACATCAAGAGGGCGAATTCGACGCTCATTCGAAGCCTCCCGCCGCGGACGGCTCGGGCACGTCACGACCCATCAACACGAGAACGCATTTGCAGATCTCAACCACCGTCTGGATGGTGAGCAGATAGAACCCGAACGTGAAGGTAAACCGGAACGGCCAGATGATCGGATTCCAGGCCGATTCGCCGGAATTCTCATTCACCTTGTAAGCGTCCAGGAAATATACCCATAGGCCCCATGAACACCAGACCAGCATGGGCAGCAGGAAGACGACATAACCCAGGAAGTCGATCAAGGCGCGTTTCTTCAGTGAAACGTGGTCGTACAGGAAGTCCACGCGGATATGGCGCCGCATTTGCATACAGTACGCGATGGCCAGCATCAGGCTGGTCCCCATCAGCATGTAGGAAACCTCGAACGCCCACGACGTCGGGGCTCTGAAGGCGTAGCGCGAAACCACTTCGTAGACCATCAGCACCGCCAGCACCGGGACAATGCAGGCGGCAAGCCAACCAAAGCACTTCGTGATCGTCTCGATCGGCCGGATGAAGACCCAAATATCGCGCCGGATCACGGCCATCACGGCCCCCCCCGCGATGATCGCCACGGTCAGGTAGAATATCCCGACCAACAGCGCCAGGAGCGCGCCGTAGCCTGCCGGCTTGCCCGAGATGATCAGCGCGTGTGCCTCGGACAGGCTGGTCAGCACTGTTTCCATCGCCAGCGACCAAAAATCAGTGAGTGATCAAGGACATATAGGAGGGGGGGGCGCATTGCGGCGCCCCCCCGCTCGAGATTGACTTCGTTTCCGGATTATTCGTGGATCTTGCCGATCGCCGCGCGGGTGCCCGGTCCGGAACGCATTTTCGAGTAGACCTGCATGTCCATCTGGAACTTGCGCTGATGGTTCAGCATCTTCTTGAACCAGGCGTTGCCCTCGACCTGTTTGTCGGCCCAGTCGTTGGCCGCCTGCTGGGCGATTTTGATGAAACTGGGCTCGAGCCGCAGCATCGTATTGCCCAACTTTTCGAACCGCCGGTAAGCACCGAGGTCCTTGTAGGCATGGTCCCGCCAGTGATCGAAGGTGCTGAGACGCGCGGCCAGCCGGATCATCCCCTGGTCGCGCTCGGAGATCTTGTCCCAGGCTTTCTTGTTGAACTCGCACTCCTGCACGGCGGAGGGCTGATGGACGCCGGGGAAGATGATGTACTTGGCGATCTTGTGGAAGCCGACCGGCTCGTTGGCCGAAGGCGAGCTCCACTCAGTGGCGTCGATGACGCCGCGCTCGAGCGCCGCGTACACTTCCGCGCCCGGCAGGATCACCGTGGAGGCCCCGAGGCTGCCGCCGATCTCGGCCCAGGCACCGGCGGTGCGCTGCTTGAGACCCTTGTACTCGGCCAGATTGGTGACCTTGCGCTTGGAATGCAGGAAGATCTCCGAGGGGAAGATGCCGCAAGGTATCGACACCACGCCGAATTTTTCCATGCGGTATTGTTCCCACAGCTTCGCGGCGCCGGCCTCATAGAGCCAGAGGAATTGTTCCTCCTCGGTCAGGCCACCGGCATAGCCGGCGAAGATTACGGTCGTCCTGTCGATGCCCCAGTCGTAGCCCATCCAGTTGTGACCGGCCTCGGCGACACCGGACTTGACGGTTTCGGTCACTTTCAGCGCCTTGCCGAGCGTGCCGGCCGGGAACACCGTGATATTGACCCGGCCGTTGGTCATGAACTTGACCATCTCGGCGAATTCCTTGGCGTCTTCCAGGAACACGCCACCGCCCCAAGGGGCGGCCATGCTCCACTCCACCGCCTTTGCGGCACCGCCCGATGCCATGAGGCCGGCCCCGAGAACGGCACCGACCACCTGCTTCATGAGTTTCGACTTCATTCGCCTTACCTCCCCGTGGATCAGAGACACTCCAGATTATGAACCGATTTATCCCAAGTCACTCGGTTTCCATGGTGATGTTACCCATATTGCGCCGTCATTGGAAAGGTTTTCTGCCTCGGCCTTCCGGCGAAAAGCGTGGCTCGGCCGAGCAGGACCTCGCCGTCGCCGAGCGGCGCACTCGGTGCCTCCACACAGTCGATTTGCCCATCGGTCAGACCCGTCGCGCAGGTGCCGCAGACGCCGGAGCGGCAGGCGAAGGGCGCCGCCCGCCCGCATCGCCGAATTGGCCGGGCCTTACCCGGCTCGAAGCGCGCGGCGGATCAGTCCTCGGCGTCGCTCGGTTTGGCCCGCGACCAGGGATCGTCGCTCAGCATCGAGAACAGCAGATGGTCGCGCCAGGCGCCGTCGATCCGGAGATATTGCCGGGCCAGCCCCTCCTCGACGAAGCCGACCTGGCGCAGCACCGCCTTGGAGCGGTCGTTGTGCGCCAGGCAGGCCGCCTCCAGGCGATGCAGACCCAATTCGCCGAAGACGAAAGGCAGCAGCGCGCGAACCGCGTCGGTCATGTAACCCTGGCCGGCGTGAGGCTTGCCTATCCAGTAGCCGAGCGAGCAGGACTGGGTGACGCCGCGCCGCACGTTGGAGAGCGTGAGACCGCCCAGGAGCGAATCGTCCTTGCGGCGAAAGACGAAGAAGGCATAGCCCAGCCCTTCCCGCGCGTCGCGGGCGTAGCGCCGCAGCCTGCGGCGATAGGCGTTCCGGGTCAGCTCGTCGGGCGACCAGGTCGGCTCCCAGGGCGTCAGGAACTCGCGGCTCTCGGCCCTGAGCCGCGCCCACTCGGTCCAATCGATCGGCTGCGGCGCGCGCAGGTGGACCTTCACGCCTTGCAGGACGTGGGCACCGCCGCCCCAGGGGGGATTGCGCAAAAACGTCGACACGTTCCGCCGGCCTCGCCTAAGTGTCCGACCGAGAAGTCGCCGTCGGCGACTTATACCTACATCACCGGCCCTCTCCCCGGGCCAACCCAGCCATGCAGATCCCCGCAGGTGTGGTTGGGCCGGGGAGAGGGCCGGCTTCGGGGGCTTTCGAGTCAGCCTCTAAGCCGCCAACGGCGACAAGCTTGCCCTGATCTCGTCGTAGCTGGCAAGCCCGTCGATCGGGCCGAGGGCGGCGATCGCCGGCGCTCCGCCCTCGACCAGCCGGCGGGCGACGCGGCGCACCGCCTCGGCGTCGACCGCGTCGACCTCGCCCACCAGTTCCTCGAGGGGGATCGGCCGGCCGTGGATCAGCATCTGCCGCGCCAGTTGCTCGGCCCTGGCGCCCGAGCCCTCGAGCGACATCAAGATCCCGGCCTTGAGCTGGGCCCGCGCCCGGGCCACCTCCTCCTCGTCTGCATCCCGGCCCAGCTTCGCGAGCTCGCCGCAGATCACCGGCACCAGCTCAGCCACCTCCTCGGCCCCGGTGCCGGCATAGACGCCGAAGATCCCGTCGTCGACGAAGGAGCTGGCGAAGGCGAAGATGGAATAGCAGAGGCCGCGAAGCTCTCGCACTTCCTGAAACAGACGCGAGGACATGCCGCCGCCCAGCACCGTGGCGGTCACCTGGTAGGCGTAGAAGTCCTCGTCGGCGTAGGTCAGGCCCGGCAGCGCCAGCGTGAAGTGGACCTGTTCCAGATCCCGCCTCTCGCGGAATTCGCCCCCGGCGAAGCGGGCCGGCGGTAGCCCAGTCTCGTCGGCGCGCCCGAGATCGCAAAGGTGGCGCTCGGCAAGCCGGACGATCTCCTCGTGGCGCACCGCACCGGCCGCGACCAGGACCATCCGGGGCGCGCGATAGTGCCGGGCCATGAAGGCTTGCAGGTTCTCGCGCGGCATCGCCTGGATCCCCTCGGCGGTGCCGAGGATCGGGCGGCCGATCGCCTGGCCGGGAAAGGCCACCTCTTGGAGGTGGTCGAAGACGATGTCGTCGGGGGTATCGAAGGCCTGGCCGATCTCCTGGATCACCACCTGGCGCTCGCGTTCGAACTCCTTCGGATCGAACACCGAATTTTGCAGGATGTCGGCCAGGATGTCGACGGCGAGCGCCACGTCCGCCTTCAGCACCCGGGCGTAATAGGCGGTATGCTCGCGCCCGGTATAGGCGTTGAGGTGGCCGCCCACGGCCTCGATCTCTTCGGCGATGTCGCGCGCGCTGCGTCGCTCCGTGCCCTTGAAGGCCATGTGCTCGAGCAGGTGGGCGATGCCGTGCATCTCCTCGCTCTCGTGCCGCGCGCCGGCATCGATCCACAGGCCGACGGCGGCGCTCTCCAGGTGGGCCATGGCGTCGGTGACGACCCGGAGGCCGTTCTCGAGTGTGGTGATCTCTACGCTCATGGCGCCGCGCGCTCCTCTGTGGGCACGTTGGGGAGAGACAGTTTCGAGAGGATATAGTCGCGCAAGCCGTCGAGGTCGTCGTCGAGCACTGCGCAATGTTCCGCCCGCTCGGCCAGCCCGGCGAGGCGGGGGGGCACGGCCGGCGGGGCGCCGATCGCGGCCCGAATCGCGTCGGGAAACTTGGCCGGATGCGCCGTCGCCAGGCTCACCATCACCTCCCCCGGCCGGGCCAGCGCACGGGCGGCGACGACGCCGACGGCGGTGTGCGGGTCGATCACGATACCCGACCGGCAATTCACCTGGGCGATGGTCGCGAGCGTCTCCGCCTCGCTGGCCGAGTGGCTGGCGAAATCACGCCGGGCCCGCGCCAAGGCCTCGGACGGGACCTCGAAGGCCCCGTGGCCCGCGAGATCCGACATGCACCTGGCGACAGTGGCCCCGTCGCGCTCCAGCAGATCGAACAGCAGACGCTCGAAATTGCTGGCGACCTGGATATCCATCGAGGGACTCATGGTCGAGGCGACCTCGCCTGGCCGGTAGACGCCGGATTCCAGGAACCGATGCAGAATGTCGTTCTGGTTGGTGGCGATGATCAAGCGGCCGATCGGCGCGCCCATGCGCTTGGCCACGTAGCCGGCGAAGATGTCGCCGAAGTTGCCACTCGGCACACTAAAGCTGACCGGACGACCGGGGCCGCCCAGCGTCACAGAGGCCTGGACGTAATAGACCACCTGGGCCATCACCCGGACCCAGTTGATCGAGTTCACCGCCGCGAGTCGGGCCCGGGCGCGAAAATCCTCGTCGGCGAAGAGCCCCTTCAGCAGCGCCTGGCAATCGTCGAAGGTGCCCCGGATCGCAATGTTGTGGACGTTCGCCGCCTCGACCGTGGTCATCTGCAGGCGCTGCATCTCGGAGATCCGGCCTTTGGGGTGGAGCATGAAGATCTCAAGCGCGCCGCGATCGCGGCAAGCCTCGATCGCCGCGGCTCCGGTATCGCCCGAGGTCGCGCCGACGATCGCCACCCGCTCGCCGCGATGGCCGAGCACATCATCGAACAGCGGCCCCAGCAGTTGTAGCGCCACGTCCTTGAAGGCGAGCGTCGGCCCGTGAAAGAGCTCCATCAGCCAAAGGCCGGCGCCGAGCTGTCGGAGCGGCGCCACCTGCTCGTGCGCGAAGCCGTCGGCGGCCCCGTCGATCAGCCGGCCGAAGCGGTCCGCGTCAAATTCGCCGATGAAGGGGCGCATCACCGCCCGGGCGACTTCGCGATAATCCCGAACGACGAGATCGCGCTGCTCGGGGGGCGGCAGCTCGGGCCAACGCTCGGGAACGTAAAGCCCGCCGTCGCTCGCCAGACCGGCGAGCAGGACGCCCTCGAAGTCCAGAATCGGCGCGGCTCCGCGCGTGCTGACGTAGTTCACCAATCTGCTTCCGATTATTGTGCCCTGCCCTGGCACCTCGCCGGCCAACCTAGACGCGCCCGCCTGGGCTGACAAGCGATCCGCGACGTCACGCGTTTGCGCAATCGAGCGTTGGTGTCGCCACCGCGCCCCGCCTCGACTCATGCTTACGCCTCGGCTCGCCATGGCACATGGATCGGCAAAACGCCCAGCGTTACACTCGCGCCATGTCAGGCGGCACTCGATGAAGACGGGCCGAGATCGTTTCCGCTGGAAGAGGGTCATGAAACGCACTCTGCTCGTCTTGGTGATGGGGTGGTTGCCGGTTGGCGCACCGCTCCCGGCTCTTGCCGAGTCGCCGAAGCTGATGGCTGCCTATCAGCACAATACGACGCTCTAGTCGAGCGGGCCCGATTGGGCGCTCAAGCGGGGGGACCACGGAAATTCGATCGGGCCGTCGGCGAGTGCTGGCGCGAGCCAAAGCGCCTCTGCCCAGAGCCCGCCCTTCATCTCATGGTGACTCTTTGGCCCGGGTTCAGCGGGCGTCAAAGGTCGGGATCGGCGAAGCCGACGCCCTTTGGCGCCCTTGACAGCCCGCTGGACCCGGGCGATCCCACAACCCATGAGATGAAGGACGGATACCGGCACCTCGACACGCCTGACGTGTCTTGCGTCCATTGGTGGTGTTCGCCATGCGTCGCGATGACGCCGAAGCATCGGCGTTACCATATTTTTGGCCAACGCCGTAGGATTGGCTTCGCGCCTCGAGGGGGGGGGGGATTGCGATGACCAGACGATTGCCGGCGGTGCTTTGCGCCCTCGCCATTTTACTGGCGAGCGCGCCGGCGCGGGCCGGGGAGGCCAAAGCGCGCTTCGAGGCCGGCTACCGGGCCTATCAGGCGGGCGACTTCGAGGCGGCGCTCCGGTCGTGGCGTCCCTTGGCCGACGCAGGCCATCCGCTGGCGCAATACAACGCCGGACTGATGTTCCTCGAGGGCCGGGGCCTGCCCTTCGATCGCGAGAAGGCGATCCTGTGGCTCGCTCGCGCGGCCAAACGGGACGTACCCGAGGCGCAGTTCAATCTCGCCAGCTTGCACATGTCGCCCGACGGGCCGCCGCCCGATTTCGAGGCGGCCCGCTTCCAGCTCACCCGCGCCGCCGATCTGGGGCTCGCCCGGGCCCAGCACACGCTGGCCAAGCTGCACGAATACGGCCTCGGCGGCACGGCGGACGCAGGCGTGGCCTTGCGCTATTTCACCATGGCGGCGGCCCAGGGGCACGTTCGCGCGCAATACAATCTCGGCAAGTTCTACCGCGACGGCCGGGGCGTCGGTGCCGACGAGGCGGCCTCGATCCGCTGGTTTCGCGCCGCCGCCGAGGGCGGCTACGCCAAGGCGCAGGCCAAGCTCGCAAGCCGATACGCCGTGGGGCGCGGCGTCGCCCGCGACGCACTCGAGGCCTATGTCTGGACCGCGCTCGCCGCCGCCGGCGGCCACGAGGGCGCCAAGGCCGCACTCAGCCGACGCACCGCCCGGCTGAGCCAATCCGAGAAGACGGCGGGTGATGCCCGCGTCGCCGCCTTCCGGCCGAAATCGGGCGGCTGAACGCATGGTTCAGCCGGGCCGGATGATGCGCTAGGATGCGCGCCGCTTGATCAAGGGAGGAGAGACATGGGTCGGGATCTGAGCCTCACGGCATCCGACGGGCACCACTTCGGGGTCTACCGCGCCGATCCCTCGGGCACGCCCCGGGGCGGTATCGTCGTCATCCAGGAGATCTTCGGCGTCAACAAACACATCCGCGAGGTGACGGACGGCTTTGCCGCCGATGGCTATCTGGCGATGGCCCCGGCGCTCTACGACCGCTCCTCCCGGCGCGATATCCAGCTCGGCTACGAGGGCGACGACTTGGGCGTCGGCCGCGACCTGCGCGAGGAGTTCTCCTGGGACGACAGCGTCAAGGACGTCGATGCGGTGGCCCAAGTGATGCGGGACTCAGGGCTGAAGGTCGGGACCGTCGGCTACTGCTGGGGCGGCACCATCAGCTACCTCGCCGGCACCCGCTTGGACGTGCAGGCGGCCGTGGTCTACTACGGCGGGCAGATCATCCCCTATATCGAGGAGAAGGGGCGCTGTCCGATGCTCATGCACTTCGGCGCGCAAGACCAGGGCATCCCGCTTTCCGACGTCGAGCAAATCGAGGTGGCGCACGCCGAGGCGACGGTCCATATCTACGATGCCGACCACGGCTTCAACTGCGATCATCGCGGCCAGCATGACGCTGCCGCCGCCAAGCTGGCGCGCGAGCGCACGCTGGCCTTCTACGCGGAAAACCTGGGCTAGGACCACCCCGCTCCGGCGAGACGGCCCGCAGGCGGCGCGCCGACGATGGCTTCGTGGACGAGGTCCAGGTGGCCCGGACTACGTCGACGAGCGATGCCTTGACGCGCGGCCCGGGCGCCCATCGATATAGTTTCGACCACAGTACACGACTCGTTCATGCTGGCTTTGGCCTGGGCACCTGGACTGGTGGTTTTCCGGGGACGAGGAAACGAATCAGCTCAATGGCTTGACGCCTGTCGATAGGATTGACGAGCTGTCGCCTTATCCACTCGAAACCGTATCGGAAGATGGATTTTGCCATCCTTTTGTGGGTTTTGAGGCGGATCGGCTCGGCCTCGTGGAGCCAATCGCCGACTTTGTGCGCCCAGCAGAAGGTGATGGAAAGGACGGCGGTGAGCTTGGAGATGCGCTCCGGGTCGGTCATGTGGGTGTCTTCGAGGTTGAAGCCACGGGTTTTCAAGGCGGCGAAGAGGGTCTTGATTTGCCAGCGCTGGGCGTAGATGGCCAAGGCCTCCTCGGGCGCGTCGTTGGTCACGACGATCAACAGTTCGCCGGTCTTGAGATGGAGCGCGGCGACGAAGACGGGCCTGGCCTTGGGTTTTCTGGCCTCCGAGAGGCGCCTGGCGTTGGAGAGGATGCGGCTTTCCCCGGGTTTGAGGTCGCGAAACAGCTCCCTCGCCTTGACCATGCGACCACGCGTGTTGGCGATCTTGATGTTGGATCGGATGCGGATGTGAAAGGGGATGGCCTTTTCCTGCAACCATGCCAGCCAGGCGTCGCCGATGAATTCCCGGTCGGCCAGGAGGCTGGCGATCTTGTCGACCCCGAAGAGCCGGAGGACGTGTTCGAGGATCGCGATCCGCTCCTTGGTATTGGAATTGCCCGCCTTGTCGAGCACCCGCCAGCACACGGGAATGGCGATGGCGCGGTTGACGATGCCGATCATCAAGATGTTGACGTCGCGGCGACCCAGCCGCCAGTTGGTCCGGTCCATGGTCAGCCGCCACGGCCCCGCCTGGAGCCCCATCATCGCGACCAGGAACTCGGCGAGGCGATCGTAATCGAAATCGACTTGCTCGAAAAACCGTTGCAGGCGCCGATAGTTGGAGCTGGATCGCGCGCGCCCCGGAAAGTGGCAGGCCAAGTGAGAGAGGTTCACCGTCCGGGCGACGAACACGCCGAAGACCAAGACGCAAAGGCTCTCCAGACGGCTCTTGCGAAAGGCGAAGCCGCATCGTAGCGTCTCACGCAGGGCGTTGATCGGGTTGTCTCGCATGATTTCCCTCTTGACTCGTCGTGGAGTGAATCGGGAATCCTACAACCTTTTCAACGTCCTACGTAAATGCCGTCGTGTACCATGAGTTTCGACAATTAACCGACGGTTTACGGTTCTCGATCAAATTCGATCGTGCCGCGCCGCCAGGAGCGAACGAATTTCTCGATCGGCACCGAATCCGCGCCGGCTAGACGAGGTGAGCATGACCGAGTTCGATGCCGACCGGGACGCGAGATTGCGGTTTCTGAACATCGCGCCCGACGTGGGGACGGCGTTGCAGGCGGTATGGCCGATCATCGAGGGTCATCTCGAGGACATCCTCACCGCCTTCCACGCGCATGTGATCGCGATCCCCTCGCTCGCCGAAAAGATCGGGGACACGGACGACATCCAGCGCCTGAAATCGGCCCAGCTCGGCCATTGGGAGAAACTCTTCGACGGCGGTTTCGACGACGCCTACTTCGAGCGCTGCCATGTCATCGGCACGACCCATCACCGCATCGGCCTGGAGCCGCGCTGGTACCTGGCGGGCTATTCCTTCGTCGTGGAAAAGCTCACATCGGTCCTCACCCAGCACTATCGGCGCAAGCCGAAAGAGGCGGCGGCGGCGATTTCGGCCATGACCAAGGCGATCTTCCTCGACATGGACGTCGCCATCTCGATCTATTGCGAGGCGATGCGCAACGAACAGCGGGAACTCACCGACAAGTCGATGGCCTTCGTGCGCGATGTCGAAGGCCTGATCGGCGGACTGAGCGAAGCCGCCGGGCAGCTCCAATCGTCGGCGCGGGCGTTGAACGACAACGCCGAACGGGGCGCCGGCCAGAGCACCATCGTCGTCGTCGCCGCCGAGCAGGCGAACGCCAACGTGCAGACCGTCGCCAGCGCCACGGACGAGCTTTCGGCCTCGCTGCGAGAGGTGAGCCAGCAGGTCACCGAATCGGCCAGCATCACCGGGGAGGCGACGCGGCAGGCCAACGACACCAACGATCAGGTCAAGGGCCTCTCGGAAGCGGCCGAGAAGATCGGCAACGTGGTCTCTCTGATCAACGACATCGCCGGCCAGACCAACCTGCTGGCCCTGAACGCCACCATCGAGGCCGCCCGCGCGGGCGACGCCGGCAAGGGCTTCGCCGTGGTCGCCTCGGAGGTCAAGAACCTGGCCAGCCAGACCGCCAAGGCGACCGAGGAGATCGCCAGCCAGATCGCCGAGATCCAGTCGGCGACGGGAACGGCGGTCATGGCGATCGAGGAGATCACCCACACGATCGAGCGGGTCAACGAGATCTCCGGTTCCATCGCCAGCACCGTCGAGGAACAGGATTCGGCCACCAGCGAGATCAGCCGCAACGTCCAGGAGGCGGCGAGCGGCACCCAGGACGTGGCTCGCCACCTCTCGGACATCTCCGCCTCGCTGCGGGAGACCGGCACCGTCTCGAGCGATCTGCTCACCGCCTCGAACGAGCTGTCCGGCCAGTCGGACGGTTTGCGGCAAACGGTTCGGGTCTTCCTGTCCGACTTCGACCGGTAGCCCCCCGACGAGGTTGGTATTCGCGCCCGAACGCCAGCGGGCCCGAAAGCCGCTATAGTGCCCCCTCGGCGGAGAGACGGGGAGGCGACATGGCGGGGAGCAACGGCATCGAGGTCAGGCCGATCTCGGGCGCGCTCGGGGCGGAGATCGGGGGCGTCGATCTCTCAGCGCTGGACGACGAGAGCTTCGCGGCGATCCACCGGGCCTGGCTCGAGCATCTGGTGATCTTCTTCCGCGACCAGGAGATCACGCCGGGCGATCAGGTGGCCTTCGCGCGGCGCTTCGGCGAGATCCACTTCCATCCCTACCTCGCCGGCCTCGACGAGCAGCCGGAGGTGCTGGAGATCGTCCGCGATGCGGGCGACAGCTATACCTTCGGCTCGGTCTGGCACACCGACCAGATGTTCAATCCCAGGCCGGCCAAGGCCACCATGCTCTACGCCAAGGAGACGCCGAGCACGGGCGGCGATACGCTCTTCGCCAACATGTACCTCGCCCACGACGCGCTCTCGGAGCCCATGAAGGTGCTGCTGGCGGGGCTTCGGACCCACAACCTGGGCGACAAGGCGAAGCGCAACCGTGACGGCCGCTCCCGCCACGAGCGCTACTCGGGCAGCCCGGAGATGCTGGCCAAGCTGCGCGATCCCGCCGGTGTGGCCACCGAATCCCGCCACCCGCTGATCCGCACCCACGACGAGACCGGGCGCCGGTCGCTTTACATCTCCAGCCACACCCATTCGCTCGACGGCTTCGAGGAGGGGGAGGCCGATCCGCTGCTCGATTTCCTCCGCCGCCACGCGACCCGCCCGGAGTTCACCTGCCGGTTCCGTTGGCGCCCGGGCTCGATGGCGCTCTGGGACAACCGCTGTGCGCTGCATCACGCACTCCCCGACTATTCCGAGCGACGGCGGATGCACCGCATCACCATCGCCGGCGACACGCCGATCTAAGCCGGCGCGCGCGAGGAGTCCCGATGCGAACCGACGCGTTCTCAGGCAAGGAATTTCAGACCCTGGTCGCGGACGAGGCGCTGCTTCGCGCGAGCCTGGAAGAGGCGGACATCGTCACCTCGGCCATGGTCCTGGTGCAGCTGACGGGCGAGGCCGGTTGGCTGGAGGAGGTCCGACCCTGCGTGCGTGGCCCCTGGGACTATTCGGTCGATATGCCGGAGGCGCTCAATTCCGAGATCCGCGAAGCCTTGGTGGCGGCGCTTCGGAGCCGGGCGGCAAACGGGGACGGCGCGCCGGCGCCGCCTTGCGGCGCGCTGCTGCAAGAGATGATGAGCGTCGCAGTCGGCGAGCCCGTTCCCGCCGACTACGTCGCCATGATGGGGGAGGAGATGGCGTTCGGGGCGGGCGATCCCAAGGGCGTCGAGTGGCGCGAGACGCCGTCCCGGGGCCGGCTGGCGGCCTTCCCCGTGGCGGTGATCGGCGCCGGCATGTCGGGACTCTGCGCGGCGATCAAGCTCGCCCAGGCGGGCCTGCCCTTCACCGTCTTCGAGAAGAACGACACCGTCGGCGGCACCTGGTACGAGAACGACTATCCGGGCGCCGCTGTCGATACGCCCAACCATTTCTATTCCTATTCCTTCGCGCCCAACCACGAGTGGACCCACTTCTTCTCCAAGCGCGACGCGCTCCATGACTATTTCGAGCATATCAGCCGCGATTTCGGAGTCCGCCCCGAGATCTGCTTCCGGACGGAGGTCGAGGCGGCCACGTGGGACGCGGCCGAGGGACGCTGGCGGCTCGCGATCCGAGGTCCGGGCGGTGTCCGGCGCGAAGAGAGCTTCCGCGCCGTGATCTGTGCCGTCGGCCAATTGAACCGCCCGTTCACGCCGGCGATCCCCGGGCTCGAGGATTTCGCCGGTCCGCTCTTCCACACCGCGCACTGGGATAAATCGGTGGACCATCGGGGCCGTCGAGTGGCGCTGATCGGCACCGGCGCCAGCGCCATGCAGGTCGGCCCGACGATCGCGCCGGAGGTGGCGCGGCTCGCCATCTTCCAGCGCTCGCCCCACTGGGCCGTCCACAACCCGAACTATCACCGGGTGGTGGGGCCGGGGAAGCGCTGGGTCTTGAAACACCTGCCCTATTACTCCGAGTGGTACCGCTTCCAGCTCTTCTGGGGCTTCGCCGACGGCTTGCATGCCGCGCTGCAAATCGATCCCGAATGGGACCATCCCGAGCGCTCGCTCAACCAGATCAACGAACGTCATCGCCGCTCGATCGTGCGGTTCATCGAGCGGAAGCTGGCGGGCGAGGCGGACCTGTTGGCCAAGGTCGTGCCGCCCTATCCGCCCTACGGCAAGCGGATCCTGATCGACAACCACTGGTACGACATGCTGACCCGCGACAACGTCGAGCTGGTGACCGACGGCATCGCGGGAGTGACGGCGGAGGCGATTGTGACCACCGGCGGCCGGCGCCACGAGGTCGACATGATCGTGCTGGCGACCGGTTTCCACGCCCGCGAGATGGTCTGGCCGATGGAGGTCCGGGGTCGGGACGGGCGGCGGCTCCGCGACATCTGGGGCGAGGACGATCCCCGGGCCTATCTCGGCATCGCCATGCCGGGGTTTCCCAACTTCTTCGTGCTCTACGGCCCCAACACCAATCTCGGACACGGCGGCAGCGTCATCTTCCATACCGAGTGCCAGGTGCGCTACGCGATGAAATGCCTGCGCGAGCTGGTCGAGGGCGAGCATGGCTCGATGGAAGTCTTGGAGAGGGTGCACGACGACTACAACGAAGCGGTCGACGCGGCGCACCGGCGGATGGTGTGGTCGCACCCCGGCATGGGCAACTGGTACAAGAACGCCGCAGGCCGCGTGGTCACCAATTCGCCTTGGCGATTGGTCGACTATTGGCGGATGACGGCGGAGCTCGACACGAGCGATTTCCGCTTCGCCCGAGGACGCCCGAGGCCGCGGCGAAGATGACCGAGGGCAACATGGCGCCTGAGTTGGGGGTCGGACTCTACCGGGGGATGGCGGTGATCCGCCGCTTCGAGGAGCGGGTGGTCGAGCTGATCGACGCCGGCGAGATCGCCGCCCACGCGCATGAATACGTCGGCCAGGAGGCGGTCGCCATCGGCGTCGCCTCGGCGCTTCGCCTGGACGACGTCATCACCTCGACCCACCGGGGCCATGGTCACGTGCTGGCCAAGGGCGCCACGCCGGCGGCGATGTTCGCCGAACTGCTGGGGCGCGAGAGCGGCTGCAACCGAGGGCGTGGCGGCTCGATGCATATCGCCGAGCTTTCGCTCGGGATTTACGGCGCCAACGGCATCGTCGGTGCCGGCGCGCCGATCGCCTGTGGCGCGGCGCGGATCTTTCGCGATTCCGGCTCGGGCCGCGTGGCCGTGCCGTTCTTCGGCGATGGCGCGATGAACCAGGGGGTGGTGCTGGAGAGCTTGAACCTGGCGGCGATCTGGAAGCTGCCGGTGGTCTTCGTCTGCGAAAATAACCTCTATGCCATGACCTCGCCGATTCACCAGATGGCGGTGGGCGAGCTTCATGTTCGCGCCGCCGCCTTCGGCCTGGGGACGCAAGTGGTGGACGGCATGGACGTGCTGGCCGTCCGCGAGGCGGCGAGGAGCCTGGTCGAGCGGGCCCGCCAGGGCGAGGGCGCCGGCTTCCTCGAATGCCGCACCTATCGCTTCTCCGGCCACTTCACCTTGGAGCGGGGCCGCGATTTCGGCTACCGCACGGCGGCGGAGATCGCGGAATGGCGCCGCCGCGATCCCTTGGACGTGCTGGCCTCGAAGCTCGACGCGGAGAGCGCCTGGGCGAGCGAGGATCGCAACGAAATCGACGCCGACGTCGCGGCCGAGATCGAGGTGGCGGTGGAGACGGCCCGGGCCGGCGCCTGGCCGGACGGGAATAGCGCGCTCGACCACATGTATGCCCGGAGCTATCCCGGCTTTCCGGCGGGGGTCGAGGGATGACGCGCGAGCTCGGCTACATCGAGGCCTTGAACGAGGCGCTGCACCACGAAATGGCGCGCGACGCGAAGGTGATCTTGGTGGGCGAGGACATTCGCGGCTCCTTCCGGGGCGAGACCAGGGGAATCGAGGCGGCCTTCGGTGCCGACCGGATCATCGACATGCCGGTCTCGGAGGCCGCGATGATCGGCCTCGCCACCGGCGCGGCGCTGGCCGGCGCCCGCCCGGTGGTGCAGTTCCAGGTCTCTTCCCTGATCTTTCCGGCCTTCGACCAACTGGTCAACCAGGCGGCCAAGCTACCCTTGATGCTGGGCGGGCAGGGCCACGTGGCGGCGACCTATCTGGTGATGGGCTCGGGCGCCGCCGGCGGCCGCGCGGGCCAGCACTCCGACAATCCCTACGCTTATCTGATCCACGCCGGCATCAAGTCGGTGGCGCCTTCGACGCCGGCCGACGCCAAGGGCTTGACCATCGCCGCGATCCGGGAAGACGATCCGGTGGCAATCTTCGTGCCGGCGAGCGCCGCCGGGATTCGCGGGCCCGTGGCGGCGGCGGGCGAGCCGATCCCGCTCGGCCGAGGTGTCGTTCGCCGCGTTGGTCGCGACCTCACCATCGTCGCGGTCGGTCATCTGGTGGCAGACGCGCTGGTCGCGGCCGAGAGCTTGGGCGAGGACGGCATCGAGGCCTGCGTGTGGGAGCCGCGCTCGCTCCTGCCGCTCGATCGCGACGGCTTGGCAGCGGCGGTCGAGGCGACCGGCCGGGTGGTGATCTTCGACGATTCCGCGCGTAGTTGCGGCTTTGCGGCCGAGTTGGCGGCGAGTATCGCCGAGCGTTGTCATGGCGCGCTGAAGGCACCGCTGCGGCGCATCACCCGGGCCGACGTGACGATCCCTTACAGCCGGCCGCTGGAGGCCCGCGTGCTACCGGACCGCGCCCGCCTGGAAGCCGCCGCGCGGGCGTTGGTCGGGGTCGGCTGACGCGCTATCAAGCCGCCTCGAAGACCAGGGGAAAGCGTTCCAGGCCGCGGATGATGGGGCCGGCGGTGCGGCTCGGCGCTTTGTCGGGGTCGGGGCCGATGTGGCGGAACTTTCGGTCCGCCGCCTCGGCGAAAATGCGCGCCTCGAGCCGGGCCAGCGGCGCGCCCAGGCAATAATGCACGCCGTAGCCGAAGCCGAGCTGCTTGGTGTTGTCGCGGGCGATGTCGAAACGATCCGGCGCCTCGAACACCGTCTCGTCCCGGTTGGCCGCGCCAAATAGCAGCAGCACCCGGGCGCCCTCGGGGATCGTGACGTCGTGCACCACCACCTCCTCGGTGAGGGAGCGGAAGAAGAGCTGGACCGGCGTGTCGTAGCGCAACGCCTCCTCGACCATGGCGGGCATGCGCTCGGGATGGCCCCGAAGCTTGCGCCGCTGGTCCGGGAATTCGAACAGTGCCAGCGCCGCGTTGGTGATCAGGTTGGTGGTGGTCTCGTTGCCGGCGACCAACAGCAACTGGCAGAAGTTCAGGATCTCCGAATCGGTCAATCGATCGCCGTCGATCTCGGCGTGGGCCAGCAGGCTCACCAGATCCTCCCTCGGCCGGGCGCGGCGGGCCTCGATCACCTGGGAGAAATAAGCCCGGAACTCGTTCCACATCGCCTCGACCCGCGCCCGCTCGCGCACCGGGCTCGCGTCGGAGAGGAATTCCACCGACTGGTCCGACCAGCGCTTGAGGTCTTCCCGCCGGTCGGGCTCCACCCCCAGCAGCTCGGCGATCACGATCACCGGCAGCGGGAAGGCGAGGTCGGCCACCAGCTCGAAGGAGCTCTTGGCGATCACCTCGTCCAACAGATCCTCGACGATGGCGCGGATACGATCCTCCAGCCCTTCGATCACCCGGGGGCTGAAGGCCTTGGCGACGAGGCTCCTGAGCCGGGTGTGGATCGGCGGGTCGAAGGAGATCATCTGGTTGGCCGGCGCGCGGGCCAGACCGATGCCCTCGGCCGAGGAGAACAGGTTGGCCATCCGCGCCGCCCACTGCACGTCGGCATGGCGGCTCAGGACCCAGAAGTCGCGTTCCTCGTTGTAATAGACCGGTGCTTCGCGCCGGAGCCAGGCATAGAACGGGTAGGGGTCTTCGCGCGCCTCGGGCGAGAACGGGTCGAAGCAACTGATCTCTCGCGCGAGCATTCTCGCCCCTCCCTGTCGTTGGGGGCCCCGTGGCTTCAGCCGAGATCCGCCAGCACCTCGGCCGGATGATCCGCCGGCGCCACCTCGGGATAGACCTTGGCGACCCGCCCCTCCGCATCGAGCAAATAGCTGATCCGTCGAGCCCTCGGCGCATCGGGGCCCTCGATTGCGCCATAGGCGAGACTCATCGACTTATCGACGTCGCACAACAGGTCGAAGGGGAAGGAGAACTTGTCGCGAAAATGCTTGTTCTCCGCTTGGCTATCGCAGCTTATCCCGACGATCACGGCGTTCTTGGCCTCGAATTCGGGGGCTCGATCACGGAACCCCTCGCCTTCGCGGGTTCACCCGCGGGTGTCGGCCTTGGGATACCACCAGAGGACCACGTTGCGCCCGCCGAGGCTCGCCAGCGAGACGGTCTCGCCGTCCTGATTTGCCACGGCGAAATCGGGGGCCGGATCCGAAACGTTCAATAGCGCCATCTCTCGCTCCCTGAAGCGGTCGCCTCGAACACCTCGCGGCGACCGGGCCGCCATTCTTTCCGCCAGCTGCGAATACTTCAAGGCCAATCCACTTCGTCGATTCCGACCAGGCGGCTGGGGGCCGCCAGCTCGGCGGCGGTATTGGCGAGGGCGAAGTCGGCCGCCACTCTCGGGGCTTCGGCGCCGAGCCGCGCCCGCAGGTAGGAGGCGAGGAAGACGTCGCCCGCACCGGTCGGGTCCAGGGTGTCGACGGGGGTGCACTCGAGGCGGTGCACCGCGCCCTCGGCGGCGAGCACGATGCCGTCGAGCGAACAGGTGATCAACACCTCCATCGCCGGATGGCGCGCGGCCAGGCGGCCGGCGGCGAGCATGGGATCGTCGTCGCCGACGATCAACGCGGCTTCCCCCCTGTCGGCCTTCAGGATCGCGCAGGCCGGCAGCAGCTCGGCCAGCCGCTCCGAGAGCGCCGGCACCACCCGGCCGGCGGCGATCGCGCGGGTATAGCCCTGCGCGTCGAGGGCAATTCTGGCGCCGCTGTCGAGCACCGCGGCGATCCCGTCCGGCGCGATGTCGTCGGGATGGAGCGGGCCCAGATGCACGAAGTCGGCGCCGGCGATCGCCCGGGCGATGGCCGGCGCGCGAATCGGCGCCGCCACGTGACCGACCCGCTGGCTGCGCGCGCCCTCGGCGTCGTAGTCGTTATGGAAGACCGTGGTCGCGGCGTCGTCCTGGCCGTGGAGCGCGATGCCGCGCGCCGCCAGCGCGGCGCGGAGCTTGGAATCGCCGGGCGCGAGGCAGGTGGCGATCGCGGTCTCGACGCCGAGGCCGGCCAGGATCGCGGCGGCATGCCAGACCACGCCGCCGATCTGCGTCGCCCTTCGGCCCTCGAGCGTCACCACGTCGCGGGTGAGCGAGCCGACGACGGCGACGCGGTGGCGGGCGGGCGGGGTGGTGGAATTGTCGGACATCACCGGGCCTCTCGCGATCTAGCGCGCGCGGAGTCGCTCGCCGGGCTCGACCGGCTGGCCGCCCCAACGCCGGGAGATGGCGAGGCCGAGGAGCCCGGCTTCCGCCAGCGCGCGCCAGAGATCGGGAGGAAAGCGACTCTCGCGCCACGGCCCGGGCCGGCCGGCGACCCGCTCGACCAGTTCGCTCATGGCCCGCTCGACACTTGATCCGGGTGATAGACCTTGATCGGCCGGTACGACTTGTAGATCTCCCTCTGGTCGGCCCACATCACGCCGGTGGCGGCGCCCCCGTCGACGACCAGCGTCTGGCCGGTGACGAAGCTCGAGCGGTCGCTGGCCAGAAACAGCGCCATCTGGGCGATATCGTCGGGCCGCCCGACCCGGGGGATCGGCTGCCGCGTGGCATAGTCGGCGAGACGCTCCTCGATCAGCGAATCGGGCCGCCCGACCGTGTTGGCGGCCAGCGGCGTCGCGATATAGCCGGGGCAGATGCAGTTGACGCGGATGTCGTGCTCGCCCAGCTCCATCGCCACCAGTTTGCTCAGATGCACGACGGCGGCCTTGGCGGCGGAATAGACGATCGGCCCCCGCCCCGCCGTCACCCCGGCGATGGAGCCGGTATTGATGATGCTGCCGCCGCCGCGGCGCTTCATGACCGGAACCGCGTGCTTCATGCCGAGGAAGACGCCGCGTACCAGCACGTCGAAGGTCATGTCGAACTCGTCGAGGGGGATCGCCTCGATGGGGCCCAGCACGCCGCCGAAGCCGGCGTTGTTGAAGATGCAATCGAGCCGCCCCCAGGTCTCGACCGCGGCGGCGATCGCGGCGGCGATCTGGTCCTCCCGGCGGACCTCGACCTGGGCGAAGATCGCCGCCTCGCCCAATTCCTCGACCAGCGCCCTGCCGCGTGTCGCTTGCATGTCGGCGACCACGACGCGCGCGCCCTCGGCGAGGAAGAGCCGCGCCGTGGCCGCACCGATGCCGCTCGCCCCGCCGGTGATGAGCGCGACCTTGCCGTCCAGTTCCGCCATCCGTATTTCCTCCCTCGCTGGAGCGCTTCAGGTTTGCAGCGAATCGCCGGGCGCCGATCAGAAGGCGTAGCGCCGGGCGCCGCCGTCGACGTGGATCACCTGGCCGGTGATATAGCGGGCACGGGGCGAGCAGAGGAAGGCCACCAACACCGCCAGATCCTCGGCCTCGCCGATGTAGCCGGCCGGGCAGTTGGCCTCGACCCAGGCGCGCTGGGCCGCCTCCGTCGGCAACAGGCGTTGGTCGATCTGCTCGGAATGAATGCGCCCCGGCGGGATCGAGTTGATGGTGACGCCATCGCCCCCGACCTCGCGGCTCAAGGCCTTGGACCAGAGGTGGATGGCGCCGTTGGGCGGCACCGCCGCGTTCATGCCCGCCGGTTCGTCCCCGCCGGTTACGTTGACGATGCGCCCGAAGCCCCGCGCGCGCATCGCCGGCACGAAGGCGTGAGCCAGTCGGCGCGCCGAGATGTAGTTGAGCTCCATCGCCTCCGACCACTCTTCTTCCTCGCCCAAGCCCTGCATCGGTCGCGAGCCCCCGGCGTTGTTGACCAGGATGTCGAGGTGGCCGAAGTGTCCCTCGACCGCCGCCTGGACGCGCGCCGCCATGCCCTCGCTGGTGAGGTCCTCGACGATCATCGCCGGGCGTTCGGCGCCGCCGGCGGCGATGGCGTCGGCAACCTCCGCCAGCAGGTTTTCGCGCCGCGCGAGGATCGCCACGCGGCAACCCTCCGCCGCCAGCAGCTCGGCGATGGCGCGGCCGATGCCGATGCTGGCGCCGGTGACGAGGGCGGTCTTGCCCGTCAATCGAAGCTCCATGATGGCCTCTCCCATACCAACCGCCATAAATGGCGACTTCCAGCCGCCCCGCTACCTCGGCCAAACGACCGAAGGATACCATGCACGGGTAGTTTGCTGGGGGAGCCGGGCGGCCGGACCCTTTGCCATACCTTCCTCTCGGAGTTTCAGGCCGAGGTGTCGGCGCGGCGGCGGATGGCCAGCCAGGCGAGGCCCGCGAGGACGATGCCCATCGCCGGCAAGGCGGCGCCGTTGACCGCGATCCAGCCGATCTCGCTGTAGAGCGCGCCCGACCCGAAGGCCGCGATCGCGGTCGTCGAGAAGACGATGAACTCGTTGGCGGCCTGAGTCTTGGCCCGTTCCTCAATCGTATAGGCCTCGGTCAGCAGTGCCGTGGCGCCGACGAACATGAAATTCCAGCCGAGGCCCAGAGCCACGAGCCCGGTCCAGAAATTGAAGAAGTCGATTCCAACGATGTTGGTGGTGAGGCTGATCGCCAGCAACCCACCGCCGAGCGCGATAATGCAGGTCACGCCGAAGCGCTGGATCAGGTGGCCGGTGAAGAAGCTGGGCGCATACATCGCCAAGATATGCCATTGGATGACCGTCGCGGTCTGGTTGAAAGCGAAGCCGTGGCCGGTCATCGCCAATGGCGTCGCCGTCATCACCAGGATCATCGAAGCATAGGCAATTGCCGCCGCCAGCACGGCGACGAGGAAGACGGGTTGGCGGGCAATGACGTGAAGCGGCCTTCCGCTACTCGCGCGCTGTTCCGCCGTCAGCCCGGGAATGCGCAAGCCTTGCAGAGTCGCCAGCGCGACGAGCCCCAGCACGACGACCACCGCGTAGCAGCCGGCATAGAGGTACCCCATGAACAACTCGGTGGACACCTTGGCCAGCTCGCCGCCCACTATCGCCGCGACCACACCGCCCGCCAGCACGAGCGAGATCGCCTTGCTCTTGAAATCCTCCGGCGCCGTATCGGCCGCCGCGAAGCGGTAGTATTGAATGAAGGATTGTGCAAAGCCGGTAAGGATGCAGGAGAGCGCGAAGAGGCTGAAACTGGCGCTCAGGATCGCGACGAACCCCAGCGCGCCACCGGCCGCGTAAAGCACTGCGCCGAGCGAGAGACCGGCGCGACGGCCATAGCGGCGCATCAGTTGCGCGGCCGGAATGGTCATGCACATCGTCGCCGTCCACTGGAAGGCGATCGGCAGGGTCGCCAACGACTTGTCGTCGGCCAGGATCTGCCCGACCAGCGCGGCGACCGCGATCAGTATTGTGTTACCGGAGCTGGCGAGGGCCTGGCAGCTCGCCAGCAGCAGGACGTTGCGTCGAGGTGGATCGGTAAAATAGGCCGCCAGCGCCATTACCGCCGCCTATCGCCCGGAACGGTCAGGACTCGCGTCGATTGGTATCACTCCGCCGCCGCGCCGGCCGCTTGGGCGCCGTAGACCGGCGTGCGCCACTCGCCGTGATCGGGGATCGTGCCGCGCACCAATGCCTCGTAGTGCTCCCAGAGGCCGGCGGTAATGGGTCCGATCTCGCCCTCGCCGACGGGAATCGAATCGACCGAGACGATTGGGTGCACCTCGTAGGTCGAGCCGCAGAAGAACAGCTCCTCCGCGATGTAGAGCTCGGTCCGGTCGATCGGCCGCTCGACCGGAGCGAGGGCGAACTTTTCCGCCAGCGCGCGCAGCAGGGTGTCGCGGGTGACGCTCTCCAGGATGCCGGCGGTGATCGGCGGCGTCACCGGCTGACCGTTTCGGATCATGATGATGCAGGCGCCCGCGCCCTCCGCCACCTTGCCGTCGGGGGTGAGGAAGATCGCCTCGTCGTAGCCGCCTTCGCGCGCCTCCATCAGGCCGAGGCGGCCGTTCTGGTAGTTGGCGGCGCTCTTCAGCCGGCCCGGCACGCTGGCATCGTCGATCCGCCGCCACGAGGTGACCATGGCGCGGGTCTTCTTCGCCTCGAAGCTCATGGGCGAGCCCGGCTCGGTGCCGCACATGAGGCCTAGCGGGCCCCGCGCGTCCATGAAGCCCTCGCCCAGCACGTAGGCCGAGAGGCGGATACCGACGTCGCCGCGGTGAGCATTGGCGCGCAACGTGGCGAGCACCGTCTCCTCCAGCTCGGCGAGCGCGGGGATCTCCGCATAGCGCATCACCTTCATGCCGTCCCTGAGGCGCTCCAGATGCTCGCGGAGGCGGAAGATGTAGAGTTCCTGGAGATCGCCGTTCCAATAGGCCCGGATGCCCTCGAAGAGGTGCACGGCGAAGCGGACCGCGGGCGAGTAGACATGGACCTTGGCTTCGGCGAACGGCACCAACTCGCCGTCCAAATGGATGAATTCGGCGTCCGTCACGTTTCTCCTCCTCGAGATTTTGTCACCACGCTGGCGCGTGGCATGGCCCGGCCGGCCCGCCGCGCGAGCGGCGATCATCGAAGACTCCGGCCGGGGGAGAGGCCGGCTCCGGCGACTTTCGAGTCAAGCCCAGCCCCCGGGATCAGCCGGCGAGCTCCGGCACGATCCAAAGCGGCGCCTCGCCGCGCTCGACGCGCGCGACGTTGTCGAAGGCGTTGCGGAGCCGCGCGATGTTGCTCTCCTGGGTCGGGCCGGCGAGATGCGCGCTCAGCGTCACGTTGTCGAGCGCGAACAGGGGATTGTCGGGCGCCGGCGGCTCCTGCTCGTAGACGTCGAGCCCGGCGCCCCAGATCCGCCGCTCCCTGAGCGCCTCGATCAGCGCGGCCTCGTCCACCACCGGGCCCCGGCTGGTGTTGACCAGGATCGCCGAGGGCTTCATCAACGCCAGCTCGCCGGCCCCGATCAGGCCGCGGGTCGACTCGTTCAGCGCCACGTGCAGCGAGACGACGTCGCTTTCCATCAGCAACTCCTTCAAGAGGCGATAGCGGACGTCGAGCGCGTCCTCCTCCGCCTCGGTGAGCCGGCGGATGTCGTGATAGACCACCCTCATCCCGAAGGCTTGCGCCAGGCGGGCGGTCTTCTTGCCGATATTGGAGAAGCCGATGATGCCGAGCCGCTTCTCGCGCACCTCGTGCAGGTC
Organism: Alphaproteobacteria bacterium; assembly: GCA_965225945.1. Lineage (GTDB taxonomy): Bacteria > Pseudomonadota > Alphaproteobacteria > JASLMY01. The sequence continues at coordinate 211,208 of CBDDBZ010000039.1, forward strand.
GGGCGAGGCGTTGCCGCGCCAGCGCCCGCTTCTGACGTCGTCGTGCTGGCGCACCAGTTGGCGCGAGGCCGCCAGCATCAGCAGGATCGCGTGCTCGGAGACGGCGACCGAATTGGCCCCGCCGTTGTTGGCCAGCGGCACGCCCGCGGCCCGCGCGGCATCGAGATCGGCGGCGTCGTAGCCGGCGCTCAAGACCTGCACCAGCTTGAGCCGGGGCGCGGCCCGGTAGAGCTCGTCGCGCACCAGGGCGGCGACGAAGCCGACGAGATATTCGGCCGTGGGAAGGGCGGCCTCGTATTCCGGGCCGCCGCCCTGGACGAGCGAGAGCTCGAAGCCCGAGGGCGCGATCCGCCGCGCCAGTTCGCTGTCCGTCAACGGGCTGTCGACGAAGACGATATGTCCGCTCATGTCTTGCTCCTGCCCACCACGACGAGGGGCGGGGGCTCGCTTCCGCCGCCCGCCCCCCCCCCCCCCCGAGGCCTCGAGCCTCGCCTACTCGGCCGCCTGGCCCACCGCCTCGAACAGGCTGCCTGCGTGGAAGCCGCGGCGCTGCAGGTTGGCGACGAACTCGTCCTCGAAGTTGGCCGGGACCGAGCCGGTCACCAACGGGTTCGCCAGCAACGCGTCCGACCAGGCCTGGAGCCGCGGAAAGTCACGCAACAGACCGGTCTGGAGCTTGGCCTCGACGAAGGCGAAACGTTGCAGGAAGGGCGCGTAGGCGGCGTCGACGAGGCTGAGCCGGTCGTCGTTGAAGTAGGGGCCGTCGCCCTCGCGCTCGGTGCCGAGCGCCTCCTCCAGCTTGGTCAGCCGGGCCGGCGCCTTGGCCAGGCCGGCCTCCGTCTCCTCGGGCGTCTCGGCGTAGTAGACACCGCTGAGCGCCGGCGAGAAGTCCGGCACGAAATCGGTCCAGGCCCGGTTGCGGGCCCGCTTGAACGGGTCCTCCGGGTGCAGCCTCGGCGCCACGACCTCGTCGAGATACTCGGCGATGGCGTTGGATTCGAACAGCGTCCGGCCGTCGACGTTCAGCACCGGCACCTTGCCGTGCGGGGAGATCTCCAGGAACCACTCGGGCTTTTCCCGGAGATTGATGTAGGTCACCTCGAACTCGATATCCTTGGCACGCAACACGATCACGGCGCGCTGGACCCAGGGTCAGGTGACGGAGCTGATCAGGTGATATTTGGTCATGGTCATGTCCTCGGCTAGCCCGCCGACGGGCGGGCGAGACGAGCATAAGCCCCGTTGCGCGCGTGGTCAAAACGCCTTGGCGCTGGCCCTCGGCGCCGGCCTCAGCGCAGCATCATGGTCGGCAGCCAGAGGCTGATTTTGGGGAAAGCGATCAAAACCCCGAGGGTGAAAACGTCCATCAACAGGAACCACAAGATGCCCTTGAAGATCGTCTCCAGCGAAATGGCGTCGCCGACGACTCCCTTGAGGATGAAGCAGTTCAACCCGACCGGCGGCGTGATCAGGCCGATCTCGAGGAACTTGATCATGATGACGCCGAACCAGACCAAGTCGTAGCCCAGGTTCTGGATCACCGGCGTCACCACCGGCAGAGTCAGCAGCATCATGCCCAGGGGGTCCATGAAGGTGCCGAGGATGATGAAGACCAGCGACAGCATGAGCATGATCATGATCGGCGGGAGGTCGAGCGTCCCCGCCCACAGGGTGACCACGTTGGCGACCCCCGTCAGGGCAATGAAACCGACGAATATCTTCGCGCCCAGCACCAGGGCGAAGATATTGGCGCACTGCCTGACGGTCTCGACCAACGCCGCCCAGGTGTTCTTCCTGTTGAGCCGTCCCGCGATGAAGCCGAGCACGAAGGCCCCCGCCGCGCCGGCGGCCGCCGCCTCGGTCGGCGTCACGATGCCGAGGTAGATACTGCCCATGACGATCAGGAACAGCACGATGATCGACCACGTGCCCTTCAGCGCTATGAAGCGGTCGATCCATTGCACCGACTCCGCCCTGGTCCCGATTTCGGGGTTGAGCCGCGCCCTTACATAGATCATGCCCATGTAGATGGCGGCCGACAGGACTCCGAGAATGAAGCCGGCCAGGAGCAGCTGGCCGATCGATTCCTCCGTGAAGATACCGTAGAGGATCATCAGGATCGAGGGTGGGATCAGCGAGCCCAACGTGCCGCTCGCGGCAACGACTCCGGCGGCGAGGCCCTTGTCGTAATCGTAGCGCAGCATCTCCGGCACGGCGAGCTTGCCCATCGCCGCGGCGGTCGCCAGGCTCGACCCGCTGACCGCGGCGAACATGGCGCAGCCCGCGACCGAGGCCATCGCGAGACCCCCGTAAAGGCGGGAGAGCCAGACCCGGGCGGCCCGCCCGCCTCCTCCCCTCGCGGCGAAGGTCCCGACGCCGAGCCACGCTTCCCCGATCGAAGCGGCAGCTCGACTGGATGGCGCCGGTGTTCGGCGCTAGTATCGCGGTTCCACCGGCCGAATGGCTGCGGCGGAGGGCTGGAGATGTTTTCGAGCGAACGGTTGGCGGGCAATTTCGGCGTCGCGATCCGTGGCCTCGACGCGGCTCGGGCCTTCGACGACGCGACCATGCGGGCGCTGACCGAGGCGCTCTACGCCCATCGCATCATCGTCTTGAAGGCACAAATTTTCGACCAGGATAATTACCTCGTCTTCGGCAAACGTTGGGGCACGCCCATTCCCCATGTGCTGGATCACATGCGGATGCCGGGCTATCCGGACCTGCTGGTGGTCGGCAACACCGAGCAGAAGGATCGCGACGTCGCGATCCGCAACGGCGCCGCGCTCTGGCACACCGACCAGTCCTACGAGGCGGTGCCGGCGAGCGCCACCATGCTCTATTCAATTCAGGCGCCGGCGCTGGGCGGCGAGACGCGCTTTTGCGACATGGTGGCCGCCTACGAGGGCCTGGACGAGGCGACAAGAGCGCGCATCGACGATCTGGAGATGGCCCATTCCTACGGCGCCGGGACCCGGCGCGAGGGTGAGTTCGCGGCCAACCCGATCGTCGACGACGCGCAGCGTTCGCGCGTGCCGGTGATCCATCATGCCCTGGTGCGGCGCCACCCGATCAGCGGCCACAAGGCGCTCTACGCGCTGGGCCACGGGGCGCACGCCATCAAGGGCATGGCGCGGGGCGAGGCGGAACGCCTGATCGAGGAACTGAGGGATCACGTGCTCCAGGACGATTACCTCCATGCCCATCGTTACGAGGTCGGCGACCTGGTGATCTGGGACACGCTCTCGACCATGCACGCGGCGGTGCCGATCGACATTGCCGAGGGCCCGGAGACGGCGCGGCTGTTGTGGCGGATCAGCGTCCGGGGCCGCCCGGACGTCTACGCCCAGGCCGCCTGAGGGAGCGAGACCGGTGCGAATCGAACCGTTGAGCGAGGCGCTCGGCGCCGAGGTCCGTGGCTTGGACGTGAGCGAGGCGCTCGACGACGCGACCATTCGAAGCCTGCGCGCGGCGTTCCTCGACCACCATTTGCTGTGTTTCCGCGCCGAGCCGCTCTCGAGCCTGGCCTTCGCCCGTCTCGCCCGCTGCTTCGGCGAGCCCAAGCTGCAGCTCCTGCGCTATCAGCGCGACGGCGAGGTGCGCGAGGTCAACATCCTGGAGAGCACCTATCATACGCCCGATGACAAGCCGGACGATCTGAGCCAGGTCCGCCTGAGCGGCTGGCACACCGACGATTCCTATTTCGCGACGCCGGCCAAGGCGACGATGCTGCAGGGCCTCGACATCCCCTCGCGGGGCGGCGAGACCAAGTTCGCCAACATGCACAAGGCATACGAGACGCTTGCCCCGAACCGCCGCCGCCGGCTCGACGAGTTCAGCGCGGTGCACGGCTACGACACCTCGCGGGCGCCGGGCCGGGCCAAGACCCGAACGGCGGAGGAGGCGGCGGAGACGCCCGAGGTGGTCCACCCCCTGGTCCGCACCCACGACGATACCGGGCTGAAGGCGATCTACTTCAATCCCAACCGGACCGACCGGATCGAGGGCCTGGCTAGGGAGGAGAGCGACGCCCTGCTCGACGGGCTCTACCGGCACATGACGGAGCCGGAATTGCAGTATCGCCACGATTGGCGCGTCGGCGATATTCTACTGTGGGACAACCGCTCGCTGATTCACGCCGTCAACACCGATTTCCCGGTCGGCGAGACTCGCCGCCATCAACGCGTGCTGCTCGAGGGCGGCGCCCCCGCCTGAGTGTCCGAGCCCCACGCAAGCGAGGAGAAGGCCCATGTCGCTGGCCGAGAACACGGCCACGCCGGAAGGCGCCGTCACCGTCGAGCTGCTAGAGCGAATCGGTGACGCTTTCAATTCCCACGACGTCGATCGGATCATGAGCTTCTTCGCCGAGGAGTCGGTATTCGACAACGCCAAGGGACCCGACGTCCACGGCCAGCGCTTCGCCGGCAAGGCGGCGATACGCGCCGCCTTCGACGGCCTGATGGAGCGCTGTCCCGACATCCGCTGGATCGCCGTCGACAACCGGGTCGCGGGCGACAAGGGCTTCAGCGAGTGGCGCCGCCAATGCACCGGGGCCGACGGCCAAAGCGAGGATTGGCTCGGCCTCGACATTTTCACCTTCCGGGATGGCCTGATCGCCCGCAAGGACAGCTATTTCAAGATCGTCGGCTAGCGCCCGGTCCGCCGGTCCGCCCGAGCCTCGCGGGGGACACCGGCGGGTGCCGGGCCCGTTGCCGGCGCCGGCGTCGGCGCGCTATAGGGGAGCGATCGGAGGGATGGCCGAGTGGTCTAAGGCGCACGCCTGGAAAGCGTGTATACGGGAGACCGTATCGTGGGTTCGAATCCCACTCCCTCCGCCAACACTTAAACCATTGATTGTGGCTCGTCAAAACCCCATCTGCCGCAGAAATCATAGCGTTTCCGGCCACTGCCGACTACCGTCGTCGGCATGCAAGCGACCATCATGATTCTCTCCACCACGCTGCGCGAGACCTTCCTCAGCCGCGCGTCGCTACACCTGGAAAACCTCGCCCTCCGCCAGCAGGTGGCAATCCTGAAGCGGGAAAGGCGACGGCCGCGGCTCCAGACGCTCGACCGCTTGTTCTGGGTCATCCTTTCCCGCCTTTGGCCGCGCTGGCGCGAGGTGCTGGTGATCGTAAGGCCGGAAACCGTCATCGGCTGGCACCGGAGGGGATTTCGTGCATTCTGGACCTGGAAATCCAGGCGCGGCAAACCAGGACGGCCTCCGGTGCCCAAGGATGTCCGCGAACTCATCCGTCGAATGTGTAGGGAGAACCCCTTGTGGGGCGCTCCTCGCATCCACGGCGAACTCATGAAGCTGGGAATCGAGGCATCGGAGGCGACGGTATCGAGGTACATGGTGCGGCATCGGAAGCCACCGTCGCAGACGTGGCGGACGTTCCTCGACAACCACGTCGGCGGCCTCGTCTCGGCCGATTTCTTTGTGGTGCCGACGGCCACGTTCGCCGTTCTGTTCGTCTTCATCGTGCTACGCCACGAACGGCGGCGCATCGAGCACGTCGGTGTTACAGCACACCCGACCACAGCGTGGGTGGCGCAGCAGATCCGCGAGGTCTTTCCGTGGGACACGGCACCACGGTATCTCATTCGTGATCGGGACGGGGCGTACGGTCAGGAGTTTCGGGCGCGGTTGAAGGCGATGGGCATCGAGGAGGTTGTGACGGCGCCGCGAAGCCCATGGCAAAATCCGTTCGTCGAAAGGGCAATCGGCTCGATCAGGCGAGATTGTCTGGACCACGTCATTGTTCTCAACGAGCGCCATCTCCGACAGATTCTTTGTTCCTACCTCGCCTACTACCACGGGTCTCGCACGCACTTGGCGCTCGGGAAGGATACGCCCGACGGACGGCCCGTCCAGTCGGCCGACGGCGGAAAGGTGGTTGCGTTTCCTCGAGTTGGAGGACTTCATCACCGGTACGAGCGCCTCGCGGCCTAAGGACCGACAACGGCATTTGCCCCAGGAGGTGCTGCTAGAAGCGAGCGGCCCGTTTCCGCTGCGCCGACACCGTTGAAAAAAAGAACACAGCGCCAACATTCAGCTTGTGCATATCGGTCGATGCGACCGTTGCAATCTTTCCGCCAGGTCCAACGACCGACACTGTCGCCCGGGTCGTTCGTCTCGGACCCACCCGCGCCGCAGACGGCGATAGGCATATCGAGCAAGGCCCGATCCTGGAGGCGGAGGAATCACCATCGGCGCCGTAGAAAGCCTGCAGGGCATCTCGTGGCGGGAATACGGCTTCCGTGGCCAGGCCAACCACGCCGGCACCACGGCGATGCGGCTGCGTCGCGACGCCGGCCTCGCCGCCGCCCGGCTCTGCCTGGCCGTGCGCGAGATCGTGCTGGGCATGGCCGGCGATTCCGTCGGCACCGTCGGCGAGATCGAGCTGACGCCCGGGGTGATCAACGTGATCCCGGGCGCGGTCCGCCTCACGGTCGATCTCCGCAACACCGACGATGCGCGCCTTGGCGAGGCGGAGCGGCTGGTGGACGAGGCGGCGCGCGAGATCGTCGAGGCCGAGGCCGTGGAGTTGCAATCGCGCGAGCTGGTCCGCTTCTCCCCGGTGGTCTTCGACGCCGCCCTGGTCGAGCGGATCGAGGCGGTGGCGGAGGCGCGCGGTTTCTCCCATCGCCGCATGGCCTCGGGCGCCGGGCACGATGCGCAGATGATGGCGCGGATCGCGCCGGCGGCGATGATCTTCGTGCCGAGCGTCGGCGGCGTCAGCCACAATCCGGCCGAGCACACCGAGGCGCGCGACCTGGAAGCCGGCGCCAACGTGCTGCTGGACGTTCTCGTCGACCTCGCCGAGGCCTCGTAGCGCCGGCCCCTACTCCGCCGCCGGGGCGACGCCGCTCATAGTCTGCCGCGCGACCAGGCGGGCGTAAAGGCCGCCCCGCGCCACGAGCTCGCCATGGGCCCCGATCTCGGCGACCCGGCCGTCGGCGAGCACCACGATTCTGTCCGCCTCCCGCACCGTCGAGAGGCGATGCGCGATCACCACCGTGGTGCGCTTCCGCATCAGATCGTCGAGGGCGCCGTGCACCGCAGCCTCGTTGATCGCGTCCAGGTGCGAAGTCGCTTCGTCCAGGATCAGGATCGGCGCGTCCTTGAGGAAGGCGCGGGCCACGGCGACGCGCTGGCGCTGCCCACCCGAAAGCTGCATCCCGCGCTCGCCGACGGCTGTGTCGATCCCTCGAGGCAGCGAGGCGACGAAATCACCGAGCGCCGCCCGCCGGATCGCCTCCTCCAGTTCGGCTTCCCCCGCCTCGGGTCGGGCCATCTGGATGTTGGCGCGCAAGCTGTCGTTGAACAGGTAAGTGTCCTGGGCGACGAGGGCGATACGCCGGCGGATCTCGTCCAGGGGAAAATCGCGCAGGTCGTGACCGTCCATCCGGACACGCCCCCGCTCGGGGTCCCAGAAGCGCATCAACAGGTGGGCCACGGTCGTCTTGCCGGCGCCCGACGGGCCCACCAGCGCTACCGTCTCTCCCGCGCCGACCGTGAAGGCAACGTCGGCCAGCGCGCGGCGGTTGGCGCCGAGGTAGGCGAAGGTCACGTCCTCCAAGGCCAGCGCCGGCGCGTCGTCCCTCGCCGCCCGGCCGACGCCGGGGCCGTCGGTGACCGGGATTTCCTCTTGCTGGATGGCGTGGATGCGCCGGGTCGAGCCGAGCGTGTCGGCGAGCTGGCGGCCGATGTTGGCGATCTCCGAGACCGGCAGGAAGGCGGCCATGGCGAGCAGCGTCAGGATCGGCAGCAGGCCGCTCTCCAGTCGGCCGGCCTGCACCAGGCTCGCGCCCGCGACCACGACGGCGAGGCCGCCGAGGCCCGTCATCACCTCCAGCACCGTCATCTGCTGGGTGAGGTCGCGGAAGAACGGCAGCCGCACCTCGTGGAAACGCGCCGTGCTGCGGGAGAACTCCTCGCCGCGGGCCACCTCCCGCTGGAAGGCGACGATCTCGGTCAGGCCCTGCACCGTGTCGACGGCATGCGCGTTCAGCTCGCCCAGCGCCTCGCGGGCGCGCGAGCCCAGCTCGTCGACCCGCTTGCGCAGGACGAAGGGGCTGGTCGCCACCACCGCCAGGAACGGCAGCAGCGCCAGCGCCAGCGGCCAGCCGAAGACGAACAGCGTCGCCAGCACCACGCCCGGCACCAGCACGGCAACGAAGGCCGGCGCGATGGTGTGGGCGAAGAAGAACTCCACCGTCTCCACGTCCTGGGTCGCCGCCGCCACCAGATCGCCGGTCCGCCGGCGCAACAGATAGGCGGGCGCCAGGCGGTCCAACTGCTCGAAGAGGGCGATCCGCATCTCCGCCAACAGGCGGAAGGCCATGTCGTGGGCGATCCAGCTCTCGAACCAGTGCAACACCCCGGCGGCGGGCGCCATCACCGCCAGCGCGAGCAGCGCCGGCAGCGGATCGCCGCCGAGCTTGATCTGGTAGACGGCGAGGCCGCTCAAGGCGCCGACGGCGATGAAGGCGACGACGCGGGCGACGCCGAAGACGAAGGTGAGCGCCAGCTTGCCCTTCCAGGGGGCGGCCAGGCGCACCAGTTTCGCCAACACCTCGCCCCAGCCCATGCCCTCGGCCCGGATGATGGCGTCGGTCGGCTCCAGCAGCGCGGCGGCGGCGGCGCCGATCACCAGATCCTCGGCCGGCGGCGGGGCCGCCTGGTCCAGGGCCGCGTCGTCCAGGGTGATCGCGCCGTCACGCGCCTGTTGGCCCATCAGGCTCCGATAGACGCCGTCCCTGGCCATCAGCTCGCCGTGCCGCCCGCTCTCGGCGACCCGGCCCTGGTCCAGCACCAAGATCCGATCGGCATCGATCACGCTGGAGAGCCGATGGGCCAGGATCAGCGTCGTTCTCTCCCGCATCAGCCGGTCGAGCGCTTGCTGGATGATCGCCTCGTTCTCGGCGTCGACGGCGGACAGCGCCTCGTCCAGCACCAGGATCGGCGCGTCGCGCAAGAGCGCCCGGGCGATGGCGACCCGCTGGCGCTGCCCGCCGGAAAGCTTCACCCCGCGCTCGCCGATCACCGTGTCGTAGCCTTGCGGCAGCGCGGCGATGAAGTCGTGCGCGTTGGCTGCGCGCGCCGCCTCGATCAATTGGGCCTCGACGGCGTCCGGGTCGCCGAAGGCCAGGTTCTCGCGCACCGTGCCGTGGAACAGATAAGTGTCCTGGTTCACCACAGCGATCAGGCGGCGAATGTCGGCCTGGCGCATCTCGCGCAGGTCCCGCCCGCCGATGGTGATGCGGCCCCGGGTCGGATCGTAGAATCGCAGCAACAGGCGGACGATCGAGGTCTTGCCGGCCCCGCTGGCGCCGACGATGCCGATGCGGGCGCCCGCCTCGACGGTGAAATCGAGGCCCGTGTGCGCCGCCTGGCGCCCGCCCGGATAGGCGAAGGTGACGTTCTCGAAGCTGATTTCCGGCGTAATCGGGGCGTCGAGCGGGCGGGCCTGGGGCGCATCGGTGATCCGAGGCTCGGCGCCGAGGATCGCCGTCACGCCTTCCGCCGCCGATTGGCCGACCATGCCCTGGTGCAGCAGCGCGCGGAGATCGCGAAGCGGGCGGAACACCTCCGTCCCCAGCATCAAGATCACCAGCAGCACCTCGATACTCATCTCCCCCTGGCCGACCCGCCAGGCGCCGAGCGCCACCGTGGCCGCCGCGCCCAGCGCGATGCCGGCGTCGGTGATGCCGCGGGAGAGCGAGTTGGTCGCCAGCACCCACATGGTGGCGCGGAAGAGATCGCGCGCCTTGTCGGCGAGCGCCCGCGTCTTCTCACCGCTCTGGCCGAAGGCCTTGAGGGTGGCCAGGCCCTGCACCGCGTCGAGGAACTCGGCCGCGAAGGCGGCGTAGGCCGTCTGCCGGCGTTTGGAATTGTCGCTGTCCCAGCGGTGGAAGGCGGCGGGCGCGGTCAGGGTCAGAAGCGCGAAGGCGACCAGCACCAGCGCCGTCGGCACGTCGAGGAAGATCATGAAGGCCAGGATCACCACCGGCGTCAGCGCGGCGACGAAGAGCTGCGGCAGGTACTGGCCGAAATAGGTCTCGAGCTGCTCCACCCCGTCGACCAGCGAGAGGATGACGTCGCCGGTCCGGGTCAGGCCGAAATGCGCCGGGCCGAGGGCGACGATCTTGGTGTAGAGCAATTCGCGCACCCGGCGCTGCACCAGGGACGCCGTGCGGTGGGCGATCATCACCCGCCAGTGTTCCAGCAGGCCGCGGGCCACCATCACGGCGGCAATCAGCGCGATGGGCGCCAGCAGATCGGCGACGCCGGCGCCGGCGAAGACCTTGCCGATCAGCCAGCCGAGGAGCGCGAGGCGCGCGACCCCGAGGCAGGTGGCGAGCAGGCCGACCAGCACCGTGAAGGCGATGCGCCCGCGCGCACCCGCCGTGAATCTCCAGAGCCGCGAATCGAAATACACGCCGTTTGCCTCGAGCCCCTACGCGCCGCGCGCCCTTGTCGGCGGCGCGACCGCGATTGCCTCGGGCCGGACGCTAGCATGGATGCGGGATGGCGGCGACCTGGCCGATCAGGATCTCGGGCGTCGAGCCCGCGAGGCCGACGGCGTTGTGATGTTCGGCCAGCCAATAGCGGTGATAGCCGAGCCCGTCGCAATGGCGGGCGAGTTCCAGGGTCTCTAGAATCGCTTCCGCCGCCGTGCCGCCCTAGACGAAATTTGAACGGATCGAACCGGTGCGGTTCCCTCCGTTCGGCACAGTACACGACTCGTTCATGCTGGCTTTGGCCTGGGCACCTGGACTGGTGGTTTTCCGGGGACGAGGAAACGAATCAGCTCAATGGCTTGACGCCTGTCGATAGGATTGACGAGCTGTCGCCTTATCCACTCGAAACCGTATCGGAAGATGGATTTTGCCATCCTTTTGTGGGTTTTGAGGCGGATCGGCTCGGCCTCGTGGAGCCAATCGCCGACTTTGTGCGCCCAGCAGAAGGTGATGGAAAGGACGGCGGTGAGCTTGGAGATGCGCTCCGGGTCGGTCATGTGGGTGTCTTCGAGGTTGAAGCCACGGGTTTTCAAGGCGGCGAAGAGGGTCTCGATTTGCCAGCGCTGGGCGTAGATGGCCAAGGCCTCCTCGGGCGCGTCGTTGGTCACGACGATCAACAGTTCGCCGGTCTTGAGATGGAGCGCGGCGACGAAGACGGGCCTGGCCTTGGGTTTTCTGGCCTCCGAGAGGCGCCTGGCGTTGGAGAGGATGCGGCTTTCCCCGGGTTTGAGGTCGCGAAACAGCTCCCTCGCCTTGACCATGCGACCACGCGTGTTGGCGATCTTGATGTTGGATCGGATGCGGATGTGAAAGGGGATGGCCTTTTCCTGCAACCATGCCAGCCAGGCGTCGCCGATGAATTCCCGGTCGGCCAGGAGGCTGGCGATCTTGTCGACCCCGAAGAGCCGGAGGACGTGTTCGAGGATCGCGATCCGCTCCTTGGTATTGGAATTGCCCGCCTTGTCGAGCACCCGCCAGCACACGGGAATGGCGATGGCGCGGTTGACGATGCCGATCATCAAGATGTTGACGTCGCGGCGACCCAGCCGCCAGTTGGTCCGGTCCATGGTCAGCCGCCACGGCCCCGCCTGGAGCCCCATCATCGCGACCAGGAACTCGGCGAGGCGATCGTAATCGAAATCGACTTGCTCGAAAAACCGTTGCAGGCGCCGATAGTTGGAGCTGGATCGCGCGCGCCCCGGAAAGTGGCAGGCCAAGTGAGAGAGGTTCACCGTCCGGGCGACGAACACGCCGAAGACCAAGACGCAAAGGCTCTCCAGACGGCTCTTGCGAAAGGCGAAGCCGCATCGTAGCGTCTCACGCAGGGCGTTGATCGGGTTGTCTCGCATGATTTCCCTCTTGACTCGTCGTGGAGTGAATCGGGAATCCTACAACCTTTTCAACGTCCTACGTAAATGCCGTCGTGTACCATGCCGTTCGGATAAAATTACTCTATTCTTCAAAGAGATAGAGCAGCTTTGTCCGCCAGTTGGATCGCCGGAAGCGAATTCCTTTTGGACGGATGCTGCTCTAGCGGATCGGCGAGGGGTCGAGCACGCGCGGCCTCACGAGGCCCGCTCGGCCACCTTTTGGGCCTCCAATGCCGGGTAGTCGATCGGACCTTCCGCCGCCACGCGCCGCAACTGGCCGTTCCGCGCCTTCACCATCCAGGTGATCGCCTCGTTGTACGGCGTCGCAATGCCCAGCGCGCGGCCTTCGCGGACCACGGCGCCGTTGAGCGCGTCGATCTCGGTAACGCGGTTCGCCTCCATGTGCTGCAGCATCGAGGGTTTGTTGAACTTGAAAGTGTAGGCCTTGATGTGGCCCATGGGATCGGGCGTCGCCAGGCGGATGCCCTTGGCCTCGGCGACGGCGATCGCCTCCTCTATTACCTTGGTCTGCATCCGGTCCGCGCCCTCGTGCAGCGGGATCTCGCCGACCCTGAGGTCGAGGAGCGCGCAGAGCGGGTTCAGCGCGCAGTTGTGGATGAACTTGCTCCACACGATCCCCATGACGTTGTCGGAGATTTCCGGCGCGAGCCCGGCGCGCTCCAGCAGCGCGGCGATCGCTTGGGCCCGCTGGCTGGTCCGTCCGTAGAGCTCGCCCAGATAAGTCTTGCCGGCATGGGTGTGGCGCGGCTGGCCGGGCCCCGCCATCGAGCCGCTGTGGTAGCTGACGCCGCCCAGCACTTGCGCCTCGCCGAGGGCGGCGATCAGGGCTTCGACGTTGCCGATGCCGTTCTGCAGCGTGATCGCCACGCCGTCAGGGGCGAGCGCCCGCTTCGCGGTCTGCGCCGCCGCCTCGGTGTTGTTGGTGTCGGTCTGGACGAAGGCGACGTCGTAGCTCCCGGGCGCCTCCAGGTTCTCGGTGATCGGCACCTCGATGACCACGGGTCCGTCGACGCCGTCGAGACGGAGGCCGTCGACGCGGATCGCATGGACATGCTCGGTCCAGGTGTCGATCAGGGTGACGTCGGCGCCGCTCTTGGCCATCAGGCCGCCATAGATCCCGCCCATCGCACCCGCGCCGATGACGACGATACGCATTAGCTTCCCCTCCTTCTCGCCCGTCCGCCCGGGATGAATGCGCCGCTCGCTCGCTGGGGGTCGAGGCTGATGAGCGAGCAGGGGCGAGTATGTTGAATCGACCGCCTGGAGGGAAGCGGCGGCCGCTTCCCTCGCGCCCGCCGGGTTCGGGGCGAAGCACCGGACCATCCCCCCAAGGATCCGTGAGTGATCGTTGAGCGGACGGCGTCTCGACGATAGCTCATTGATTTTTAAGGCGATCGTGGTCACTCTTGCGCCGGTCGTTTCCCGAGCGGGCGCGAGCCTGAGGAGAGTGCCGATGGCGAGCCACAACCACATCATCTTGACCTCGCACAACCTGCCGGGCGCCAACCGCCTGCCGCCGCTCCGCTGGGGCGCGGACAATGCGAGCGAGCGCGGGCCGCTGATCGCCTCCCTCACCCACCCGAGCCAGCGCAACGTCATCGGCACGCATGGCGGCGCCTATTCGATCTACCGCGCGCTTTCCGTCGCCTCCGGGCGGCTCGACCCGTTTCACGTGCCGGACCTGGCGAACACCGAACCGGCGATTGCCATCGGGCCGCATCCCCAGTGGGCGGAGGCGGACAAGATCGTGGCGCTCGACCCCTATGGCCACGCCATCGGCGAGGCCTTTCGCGGGGAGTTGGCGGACGGCATGGATATCCGCCCGACCATCGCCGTCACCCGGGCCCGCCTGAACTTGGCCGAAATCGGCGAGGCGATGGTGGCCGGTCGCCTCGTTCCCGACGGCGAGGTGCTGAACGCGGGCGGCGAGATTTCGGTGGTGAAGATCGCAATCGATCCGGTCTGGTATCTGCCGGGGATCGCGCGCCGCTTCGAGGTCGAGGTGAACCAGCTTCGCCATCAACTGTTCGAACAAACGGCCGGGATGTTCCCGGAGCTGGTGACGCGCCCGGACTTGGATGTCTTCCTGCCGCCGATCGGCGGCCACACGGTCTACATCCTGGGCGACCCGGCGGCGCTGGCGGACCCGGCGCGCGAAGTCGCCTGCCGGGTGCATGACGAATGCAACGGCTCGGACGTCTTCGGCTCCGATATCTGCACCTGCCGGCCCTATCTGGCGCACGGCGTCGAGATCGCGATTCTGACCGCGCAGGCCGGCGGCGCCGGCCTGATCATCTACAACCGCAAGGAAGGCCGTGCGCTCGGCGAGGTCACCAAGTTCCTGGTCTACAACGCCCGCAAGCGCCAGGAGGGCGGGGATTCCGCCGCCACCTATTTCGAGCGGACGGAATGTGTCGCCGGCGTGCAGGACGCCCGCTTCCAGGAGCTGATGCCAGACGTGCTGCACTGGCTCGGCGTCGCGCGGATCGACCGCTTCGCCTCGATGAGCGATCTGAAGCACGACGCGCTGGTCGCCTCCGGCATCGAAATCGGCGAGCGGTTGTCGATCCCCGACGCGCTGATCCCGGAGGATGCACGGGTCGAAATGGCGGCCAAGCAGGCCTCCGGCTATTACCGCGCGGAGGCCGCCGCGAGCGAGGATGGGCGCATCGCGGTCAAGCGGCGCGGGCTCGATTGAGCCGCGCTTCACCCGAGCCGTCGGCGACGCTTCGAAGGCTGTTGACGCCGGAGGCCGTGCGCGCGCGGGCGGCCGATATGCTGGCGTTGGCGGAGGCGGACGCGCTGCCGCACTTCCACTTCGAGGCCGCGCGCCTACCGGCGGCGGTTGCCGCCGTGCTCGACGAGACGCGGCGGAACTACCCCGACCTCGAGGTGCCGCTGCACAGCCGCTGGCGCCATTTTATGCTTTTCGGTCGTGACCTGTGGGCCGAACGGCGCGCGCTCTGGTCGGAACTCGACGGCGACGAGCTGGCCCGAACTCGATTCGAGCTGGCGATCGTCTCGGTGCTGCTGGACGCGGGCGCCGGGGCCGATTGGCGTTTCCACGATGACGCCACCGGCGCCACGCTCGCCCGCTCCGAGGGGCTCGCCGTCGCCAGCTTGCGCATGTTCGAGGCGGGCCTCTTCGCCGCCGATTCCGCGGCTCCCTGGCGGGCCGACGCGGCGGCGCTTCGCGGCCTGAGGGCGGGCGCGCTCGCCACCGGCTTCCAGGCCGACACGGGCAATCCCCTGGTCGGCCTCGGCGCTCGCGCCGCCCTGCTTCGGGCCCTCGGCGGCCGAATCGCGGCGTTGCCCGAGTTCCAGGCGTCGGGGGGCGCGCGCCTCGGCCGCCTCTTCGATCTGCTGCGCGAGCGGCGAAACGCGGCCGGCGCCTTGCCGGCACGCGAGATCCTGCTCCTGATATTAAACTTGATGAACCCGATCTGGCCCTCGGGCCTCACGCTCGACGGGCAGGCATTGGGCGACGTCGGCCGGCACAAAAGCCTCTCCGGCGATCGGCTAGTGCCCTTCCACAAGCTTTCCCAATGGCTCGCCTATTCGCTGGTGGAGCCGCTTCGCGAGGCGGGCGTCGAGGTGGTGGACCTGGACGGCCTCACCGGCCTGGCGGAATACCGCAACGGCGGCCTCTTTATCGATACCGGCGTGTTGGTCCCCCGGAACCCGGAACTGGCGGGCCGGCGCCACGCGCCCGGCGACGAGCCGATCGTCGAATGGCGGGCCCTGACCGTGGCGCTGTTGGACCGATTGGCGATTGCGGTTCGCGCGCAACTGGGCGAGGCTGGCGCGAAATTGCCGCTCGGCGCCATCTTGCAAGGCGGCACCTGGTCGGCCGGCCGGCGCCTGGCGGCCGAACTTCGGGGCGGCCGCCCGCCCTTGGAGATCGACAGCGACGGCACCGTCTTCTAAAATGCGAGCAACAGCGAGGCACGCGGGCATGCATCCGAACGTCACGGTCGTCGACCATCCCTTGATCCAGCACAAGCTGACCCTGATGCGCCAGGCCGACACGTCGATCGCGCTGTTTCGCCAGCTGCTGAAGGAGATCAGCCTGCTGCTCGCCTATGAGGTGACCCGCGATCTGGAGACCACCGAGGTCGAGATCAAAACTCCGCTGGAGACCATGTCCGCCCGCCAACTCGAGGGCAAGAAGCTCTGCCTGGTCTCGATCCTCAGGGCCGGCAACGGCCTGCTCGACGGCATGTTGGACCTGGTGCCGCTGGCCCGCGTCGCCCATATCGGGCTCTATCGCGATCCCCAGACGCTGGTGCCCGTCGAGTATTACTTCAAGACCCCCGACGACATGGCCCGGCGCGACGTAATCGTCGTCGACCCGATGCTGGCCACCGGCAATTCGGCGATCGCCGCCGTGCACCGGATCAAGGATGTCGGCGCCGAGCGCATCAAGTTCGTCTGCCTGCTGGCGGCGCCCGAGGGGCTCGCCGCCTTCACCTCGGCCCACGCCGACGTGCCGGTCCACACCGCGGCCATCGATCGCGAGCTGAACGATCACGGCTACATCCTGCCCGGTCTCGGCGATGCCGGCGATCGGATGTACGGCACGAAGTGAGATCGCCGTCGCGGACGGCGCCTCGGCTTGACAGCCTCCCGCGCCCCCGCCACTAACGGCCGCACCGAATTCGGCGAGGAGGGGGTCGATCGACGATGACGAGAGCGTTCGTCTTTCCGGGTCAGGGATCGCAAGCGGTCGGTATGGGCAAGGCGCTGGCGGCGGCGTTGCCGACGGCGCGGCTGGTTTTCGAGGAGGTCGACGACGCGTTGAGCCTGGGCCTCTCGCGCCTCATGTTCGAGGGGCCGGAGGACGAATTGGTGCTGACCGCCAATGCGCAACCGGCGCTGATGGCGATGAGCCTGGCGGTCGCGCGGGTGCTGCGGGACGACGCCGGCATCGACATGGCGAGCCAGGTCCGTTTCGTCGCCGGCCATTCGGTCGGTGAGTATTCCGCCCTCTGCGCCGCCGGGGCGCTGCCGTTGGGCGTCACGGCACGACTGCTGCGTCGCCGTGGCGAGGCGATGCAGGAAGCCGTACCCGTCGGCGTCGGCGCGATGGCGGCGTTGCTGGGGCTCGAGCTCGCGGTGGCGCGCGAGGTCGCGGCCGAGGCGGCGGGCGAGCAGGTTTGCGATCCCGCCAACGACAACGCGCCCGGTCAGCTCGTGGTCAGCGGCAACGTCGAGGCCGTGGAGCGGGCGATGGAGCTGGCCAAGGATCGTGGTAGCCGCCGTTCGATCCTGCTGCCGGTGAGCGCGCCCTTCCACTGCGCCCTGATGCGCCCCGCCCAGGAGGTCATGGCCGAGGCCTTGGCCGAGACCGAGATCGCCCGCCCGTGCGTGCCGCTGATCGCCAACGTCGGCGCCGAGCCGGTGGAGGCACCCGAGACCATCCGCGAATTGCTGGTCGAGCAGGTGACGGCGCTGGTCCGTTGGCGGGAGAGCGTCTTGTGGATGCGGGATGAGGGTGTCGACCATCTGGTCGAGCTCGGCGCCGGCAAGATCCTGTGCGGCCTGGTCCGACGCATCGACCGGGAGATGACCGCGACCGCGATCTCCGCGCCCGAGGACATCGATGCCTTCGTGAAGACGCTTTGATTCCATCGGCGCCGGAGGGGACTGGACGATGTTCGATCTTAGTGGCAGGCGGGCGCTGGTCACCGGCGCCAGCGGCGGCATCGGCCAGGGGATCGCCCGGGCCTTGCATGATCTCGGCGGGTCGGTCGGGCTGACCGGCACGCGGAGCGAGGTGCTGGAGGCCTTGGCGGCGGAACTCGGCGAACGCGCCCGAGCCGTCGCTTGCGACCTTTCCGATCTGGCGGCGACGGAAACCTTGATCGGGGCGGCGGAGGCCGCGCTCGGCGGCGGGGTCGACATCCTGGTCAACAATGCCGGTATCACCCGGGACAATCTGGCGCTGCGCTTGAAGGAGGCGGATTGGGAGGCGGTCTGGCAGGTCAACCTGATGTCGGCGGCGCGGCTTTCGCGCCTGGCACTTCGAGGCATGATGCGCGGGCGCTTCGGCCGCATCGTCAACATCACCTCGATCGTCGCCGTCACCGGCAGTCCCGGGCAGACCAACTACGCCGCCACCAAGGGCGCGATGATCGCGATGTCGAAGTCGCTGGCGCAAGAGGTCGCGAGCCGGGGCATTACCGTCAACTGCGTCGCGCCGGGCTTCATCGAATCGCCCATGACCGACGCGATGGCCGAGGATCGCCGCGCGCAACTTCTGGCCCGAGTGCCGCTTGGCCGTCTCGGCCTCGCCGCCGACGTCGCCGCCTGCGTCGCCTTCCTGGCCAGCGACGAGGCCGCCTACGTCACCGGGCAAACGCTGCACGTGAACGGCGGAATGGCGATGATTTGAGGCCACATGGGCGCCCTCCCCGATGCGCTTCCATTGCCCGACCAAGGCTTTGCAAGGCTCACGGGGATATGCTAGGAAGCCTCGCTTTTCGGGGCCTGATCGTCACGGTGACCGGTCGAGTGCCAGAGAACGAATCATCCGGGCGAATTGCCGATTCAGCGGTGTATCGGCGCAAAAGCCAGCCGTGAGCGCGAGAGGACAGTTAATGAGCGACATTTCCGGGCGCGTTAAGAAAATCGTCGTCGAGCACCTCGGGGTCGAGGAAGACAAGGTCGTCGACGGTGCCAGTTTCATCGACAATCTGGGCGCCGACAGCCTCGATACCGTCGAGTTGGTCATGGCCTTCGAGGAGGAGTTCGGGGTCGAGATCCCCGACGATGCCGCGGAAAAAATCCTGACGGTGAGCGACGCCATTAAGTTCATCGAGGAGAACGGCTCCTAGGCGACGGCGCGGTTCTTTAGGCGGTCGGAGGGAGTCGTCGTGATGCGACGAGTCGTCGTCACGGGCATGGGGTTGGTGACGCCACTCGGCGTCGGGCTCGACCACGTCTGGGGCCGGCTGCTCGAGGGCCACTCGGGCGCCGGCCCAATTCAGCGCTTCGATGCCTCCGATCTCTCCGTCACCATCGCCTGCGAGGTGCCGAACGGCGAGGCGGCGCCGGACTTCAACGCCGACGACTTCATGAGCGCCGCCGAACAGCGACGTGTCGATCCGTTCATCGTCTTCGGCATGGCTGCCGCGCAGCTGGCCCTGGAAGACGCCGGCTGGCCGCCGGAGGACGAGGAATCTCGCTTGGAGACCGGAGTCATGATGGGCTCCGGGATCGGCGGTCTGCCTGGGATCGAGGAAGCCTCGATCACCCTCCACGAGCGCGGACCCCGGCGCATCAGCCCGTTCTTCATCCCCGGCCGGCTGGTCAATCTGCTCTCGGGCCAAGTCTCCATCCGTTACGGCTTGAAGGGCCCCAATCACGCCGTGGTCACCGCCTGCTCGACCGGCGCGCACGCCATCGGCGATGCCGCTCGGCTGATCCAGTGGGGTGATGCGAACGTGATGGTGGCGGGCGGCTCGGAGGGCGCGATCTGCAGGATCGGCGTCGCTGGCTTCGCCGCCTGTCGAGCACTTTCGACCGCTTACAATGACGCGCCCGAGAGCGCCTCGCGCCCGTGGGACGAGGGCCGCGACGGCTTCGTCATCGGCGAGGGCTCCGGCATCGTCGTGCTGGAGGAGCTGGAGCACGCGCGGGCGCGTGGCGCCCGAATTTATGCCGAGGTCAGGGGTTACGGCCTCTCGGGGGACGCGCACCACATAACCGCGCCCGCCGAGGACGGCGACGGCGGATTCCGCGCCATGAAGGCGGCGCTCGACCGCGCCCAGATGCCCCTCGACGCGATCGACTACATCAACGCCCACGGCACCTCGACGCCGCGCGGCGACGAGATCGAGGTGAGTGCCGTGAAGCGACTGTTCGGCGAGCACGTGTACGAGCTTTCGATGTCGTCCACCAAGTCCGCGATCGGCCATCTGTTGGGCGCGGCCGGCAGCGTCGAGGCGATCTTTTCCATTTTGGCGATGCGCGATGGCATCGCCCCGCCGACGCTCAACCTCCGCAATCCCTCGCCGGGGTGCGACATCGACTTGGTGCCGCTCGAGGCCAAAAAGCGCCGGATATCGGCGGTGATGTCGAATTCCTTCGGCTTCGGAGGAACCAACGCGTCCTTGGTTCTGACCCCCGCGCCGTGACGGCGGTCGGCCGATGGTACGCCGCGTCTTTTCGGTCTTCCTGCTGGGCTTCTTCCTGGTCGTCGCCAGCTTGGCGGCGATCGCCTTCTGGGGCTACGGCCAGTTCACCAAGCCCGGCCCGACGACCCACGACGCGACGGTGATCCTGGCGCGCGGCTCCGGCGTCGCCGGGATCGCGCGCCGGCTGCTCGATGCCGGCGTCATCACCGATGCCGACATCTTTCGCTTCGGCGTCCGCGCGATGGGCGCCGGTCGTCACCTGAAGGCGGGCGAATATCGGGTGCCGTCGGGTGCCAGCATGCGCGAGGTGGTGGAGCTGCTGCGCTCCGGCCGCACCGTGATCCGCCGCCTGACGGTGCCCGAGGGGCTGACCACGGCGGAGGTCCTGGCCCTCCTCGAGCGGGCCGAGGGCCTGGTCGGCGCGGTGCCGAAGTTCGAGCAAGGCCGGCTGCTGCCGGAGACCTATCACTATCAATACGGCGACTCGCGGGCCGAGCTCGCCTCGCGGATGGCGAAGGCGATGGATCAGGCGCTGCTCGACGTCTGGGCCAAGCGGGACTCGGAATTGGTGTTGAAAACGCCGGCCGAGGTCCTGACGCTCGCCTCGATCATCGAGAAGGAAACCGGCGTGGCCGGCGAGCGGGCCCATATCGCCGGCGTCTTCGCCAACCGCCTGAGGCGCGGCATGCTGCTGCAATCGGATCCGACCGTCGTCTATGCGCTGACCGACGGGACGGGTCCCTTAGGACGTCCGCTCGTCGGTGCGGACCTCGACGTGCCGAATCCCTTCAACACCTACCTGCTCGTGGGCCTGCCGCCCGGACCGATCGCCAATCCCGGTCGCGCCGCGCTGGAGGCGGCGGCGAAGCCGCTCGCGACCCGGGATCTCTATTTCGTCGCCGATGGCACCGGCGGTCACGCCTTCGCGCCCACCTACGAGGCGCACCTCGAGAATGTCCGGCGCTGGCGGCGCCTCCGGGTCGACGCGGAGGCGCCGGCGAGCGGTGGGGGCGCGCGGCAATGAGGGCCGACGTATCACCTCCACCTCTTCGCCCGGGCATAGCCACGCGGGCGAATCGCGTTCCAATGGGGGGAAGAGCAATGGCCCTCGAGATGAAATCGGCCTGTGAGCGCTGCGAGGCTTCGACCGAGGGGCAAGCGGAGGCGCGGATCTGTTCCTTGGAATGCACCTTTTGTCCGCCGTGCGCCGAGGCGATGTCCGATATCTGCCCGAACTGCGGCGGCGAGCTGGTGCGACGGCCCCGGCGCGCCCCGCCATGACCGTCGAGAAGCTCCGCGTCGGCGCTATCGACATCGCCCACCGCTGGGAAGGTCATCCGATCGACGGCCAGGCGGGCGCATGGGTGCCGAGCGGGACGGAGGGTCGTTGCCAGCCGGCCGGGGTGGCGGAAAGCCGCGCCGCGTGGCGCACGGCGCTCAGTGCGCCGAAACCGCTCGCGGTGGTTTCCAAGAGATCCGAGATCTCCTCGCGCGCCGGGGTCGCCCGGGAGAAACCGTCGTCGAGCCGCCCGAGCTCGCGCAGCCAGCGACCGGTGCGGGCCAGTGCCACGCGGATCTGCCAGCTCCCGCCTTCGCGCCTCCGCCGCGCCAGCGCCATGGTCGCGCCGAAGGCCATCAGATAACCCGAGGCGTGATCGAGCGCCTGGCAAGGGAGCGGCTTTGGTCCCTCGACGCCGGCGGCCCGCGCCTCCTCGAGGTTGATGCCACTCGCCGTCTGCACGATCGAATCGAAGCCCCGCCGGTCCCGCCACGGCCCCTCGTGTCCATAGGCGGAGAGCGAAACGTAGACAATTCCGGGCCGAATCGCCGCTGCCCGCTCGGGCGAGAGGCCGAGCCCGGCGATGGCGCCCGGACGGTAGCCCTGGACAAGGACGTCGGCATCCCCGAGCAGTTCCTCGATCCGCGCGCGCCCGGCGGGATTCCGCAGGTCGAGTTCGCAACTGAGCTTGCCGCGCCCGGTGTCGATCACCAGCCGCGCCACCATGGGCAGGTGGCGGCTCGTCACCAGCAGGACGTCGGCGCCGTGCGCGGCCAGGCATCGCCCGCAGACCGGCCCGGCCTTGGGGATGGGCGTCCCACTCGGCGAAGGAGCGCATCATCGAGGCGATCGCGCCGCGTTTCGCGACGGCGTCCTCGAAGTCCCCGGCCCGCCACCCGGCGAGGGCGTTGGCCACCGGCTCGCGCGCGTGGTCGCAGTCCAGAATGTCCAGAATGCCGTCTCGATGGTGCGGGAAATTGGTGTGGATGCGAACCCAGCGACCATCGCCGCACTGATAGGTTCCGGCGATCCGATCCCAGAGCTCGGCCGCCGGGCCGCCGTCGAGGCGGAAATATCGCTCGCTTAGGAACTCGGCCGCCGCGTGCCGCATGGCGACCGCGACGCGTTGCGCCGGGCCGCCACGCGCCCGGTGCAGCTCGGCGGCGGCCAAGCCGGCCGCCGCGATTGTCGTCTGGGCTGCCAGGCCGACCCGGAAGGAGGAGGGAAGTGCGGGCTCCGCGCCGTCGAGATCGACGCGATCGATGGCCGACCTGTCACCGCCGGCAAGCTTCCAGAGGTCCGACAGGACAGCTTCGGCCGTCTTCATGGTCTAGGTCGTGTACTCATAAAGTGATTCCCTTTTTGGGGCAAATGTGATTCAAGCTTCCAAACTGTGGGAGCTGGATCATGGGTGGACGTTACGATCTGACGGATTTTGAGTGGTCGGTGATTGCGCCGCTGTTGCCGAACAAGCCGCGGGGTGTGCCGCGGGTGGACGACCGGCGGGTTCTGAACGGGATTTTCTGGATCTTGCGCTCGGGTGCGCCGTGGCGCGACCTGCCGGAGCGCTACGGGCCCTACACGACCTGCTAGAACCGCTTCAACCGCTGGCGCAAGGCCGGTGTCTGGGACCGGTTGATGGACGCCATCGTCCAGGCCTATGACGGCAACGTGCAGATGATCGATAGCACGAGCGTGCGGGTGCATCAGCACGCGGCAGGGGCAAAAAAAACGCCGGAGATCGTTGCATGGGTCGTAGCCGAGGTGGATTGACGACCAAGATCCATGCCCTGGTCGATGCCCAGGGCCTGCCGTTCCGCTTCGACCTCACGCCCGGCCAGGCGCACGACAGTCAGGCCGCGCCGACGCTTTTGGAGGCGCTTCAGCCGGACTGCTTCGTGCTCGCCGACAAGGCCTACGAGAGCGATGAGATCAGGCAACTGATCGAGGATCAGGACGCTGCCGCCAACATCCCCGATCGCAGCAATCGCAAGCCGCGCCACGCCTTCAGCCCGACGCTCTAGCGCGAGCGCAACCGAGTCGAGCGCTTCTTCAACCGGCTCAAGCACTGCCGGCGCATCGCGACACGCTACGAAAAGCTCGCCGCCAACTATCTCGCCATGATCAAGCTCGCCGCCATCCGCATCTGGTTGCGAGCTAATGAGTCCACGACCTAGACACCCGTCGCTCAGGTCAGAACGTCGCCCTCGACATCAATAGGCATGATTCACGTTAGTTTCACGCTAGCACCGCTATCTGCACCGCCGTCGCCGGCTCCACTTCCGCCGCCATGTGCCGCGCGAGGTGATGGGCTGAGTGGGAAGCAGTCCCTCGGCTTCGCCCGGGGGTATTTTTCTCCGGGTTGATAGCGAGACCATCGGCGCGCCAAGTCAAACCAACGCGTCGGGCATCGAGTCCTTGCGTTTGCGCATGAAGGCTTGCAGCGCCTCGTCGATTCCCGGGTCGAGCGGCGGGGCAACGTATTCCTGGAGCCGCCGCTTCCAGAGCGCGCTCGGCCCGCCTGGCGGCGGCGGCACCGCCGCGTCCGCGTCTCGCCGATTTCGCCATCGCTCCGCCCTCCCCTAGGCCCTGAGCCGCGCGTTGTCGGGATCCCAGGGCGAATCCCTGATCACCCTGGCCGCCCGCCTGTCGCCCAGGATCTCGATCTCCAGCGGCGTGTCGAGCTCCGCCGCCGCCGGGCTCACGTAGCCGATCGCCAGGCTCTTGGCGACGACGTGGCCATAAGCGCCGGCGGTGGCGCGCCCGACCATCTCGCCGTTCAGATAGAGCGGCTCGTTGCCCATCGGATCGGCGTCGTCGGCCTCGACCTCGAGCGTCACGAAGCGTTGCGGCACGCCCTCCTGTTGCTGTTTCAAGAGCGCCGCGCGGCCGGTGAAATCGCCCTTGTCGAGATGGACGAAGCGCTCGAGTCCGGCCTCGAGGACGCTGTATTCCCGGGTCAGATCCTGGCCCCACATGCGGTAGGACTTCTCGATGCGGAGCGAATCCATCGCCCGCATGCCACACATCGCCAGACCGAATTCCGCGCCTGCGTCCACCAGAGCATCGAAGATGTGGTTCTGGTATTCGATTGGGTGATGCAGCTCCCAGCCGAGTTCGCCGACGAAGTTGACCCTGAGCGCGCGCACCCCCGGTGCCAGGCCGACGTCGATCCGCCGGCCGGTGAGCCAGGGAAAAGCCGGGTTCGAAAGCTCGGCGTCGCTGACCTTGGCCAGGATGTCGCGGGCCCGTGGGCCGACCAGAACCAGGCAGCCGAGGCTGGTGGTCAGGTTTTCCAGCCGCACCGCGCCGTCGCCCGGCAGCCGCTTCACCAGCAGGTCGTTATCGTGGCGTTCGGCCGCCCCGGAGCTCACCAGATAGAAGCTCTCCGGCCCCTCGCGCATGATGGTGAATTCGCTGCCGACGCCGCCGTTCGGGGTGAGCGCGTGGGCCAGGTTGATGCGGCCGACCGCCTTCGGCAAGCGGCGCGCCACCAGGGCGTCGAGATAGGCCTCGGCGCCGGGGCCCGAGACCCGGTGCTTGGTGAAGGAGGTGATGTCGATCAGCGCCGCGCGCTCCCTGGCCGCCCGGCACTCGTTGCCGACGTGGGCGAAATAGTTGGAGCGGCGGAAGCTCCAGACGTCCTTGGGCTCGACGCCCTCGGGCGCGAACCAGTTCGGCCGTTCCCAGCCGTAGCGCTGACCCCAGACCGCGCCCCGCGCCGCCAGCCGCTCGTGGATCGGGCTCGTGCGCGCCGGCCGCGCCGCCGGGCGCTCCTCGTCGGGATAGTGAATGACGAAGACGTGCTCGTAGGCCTCCTCGTTCTTGGCCTTGGCATAGGCTTTGTTGGCGTAGGCGCCGAAACGGCGGGGATCGACGGCCAAGAGGTCGATTCCGGGCTCGCCCTCCATGATCCATTCGGCCAGGACCTTGCCGGCGCCGCCCGCCGCCGTCACGCCGAAGCTGTGCCCCTCCGACAGCCAAAAATTCTTCAGCCCCCAGGCCGGACCGATCAGCGGGCTGCCGTCGGGCGTGTAGGCGATCGGCCCGTTGACGATGTTCTTGATGCCGGCCGCCTCGAAGCTCGGCACGCGTCGGATTGCCGCCTCGAGGTGCGGCATCAATCGCTCCAGATCGCCGGGGAAGAGATCCTGCTCGAAGGCTTCCGGCACGCCATCGACGAAGCAGGCGGGCGCGCCCTTTTCGTAGGGGCCGAGGATGTAGCCCTGGCGCTCCTCGCGGAGGTAATACGACGCGTCGCTCTCGCGCAGCACCGGCATTTCCGGTAAGCCCGCCCGGTGGCGCTCGACCAGCTCCGGCACTTCGTCGGTGACGATGTATTGGTGCTCGACCGGGATCACGGGCACCTCGAGGCCGACCATGGCCAGCGTCTCGCGGGCGTAATTGCCGGTGCAGCTCACCACGTGCTCAGCTGCGATGTCGCCCTTGTCGGTCCTGACCAGCCACTCGCCGTTCGGCTTTTGCAGGATCGCCGTGACCGAGGTCTGGCGGTGGATGCGGGCGCCCCGGTTGCGGGCGCCGATCGCCATCGCTTGCGTCACGTCGGCCGGCGCGATGTGCCCGTCGTGGGGATGGAACAGGGCGCCGACCAAGCCCGCGACGTTGCAGAGCGGCCAGAGTTCCCGGATTTCGGCGGGGCCGATCATCTCGAAGGGAACGCCGATGGTGTTGGCGGTGCCGCAATAGCGCTGGTACTCGTCCATCCGGTCCTTGTTGGTGGCGAGCCGGAGGTTGCCGGTGACGTGGAAGCCGACGTCCTGGCCGGTCTCCGCCTCGAGCGTCTTATAAAGGTCGACCGAATACTTGTGCAGTTGGCCGACCGAATAGCTCATGTTGAAGAGCGGCAGCAGGCCGGCGGCATGCCAGGTCGAGCCCGAGGTCAGCTCGTACTTCTCCACCAGCACCACGTCCGACCAGCCGGCCTTGGTCAAATGATAGGCGAGGCCGACGCCCACGACGCCGCCCCCGATCACCACCACGCGCGCCTGGGTTTCCATGCGCCTGCCTCCCCCTCGTCGGCCGATGGATGCGAGTGTAGCGCCTCGCCGGCCCTCGCGTCACACGAGGTCGTAGCAAAGCGCCGGGCCGGCGCACTGCCCGCGCCGCGACGGCATTTGGCGTGAATGCGACATGGGTGGGGCGGGGTCGCCGCGCGGGGTGGAGCCGGCGGGCGGCGACCCCGGCAACGCGCGCGGGCGGGCGCGCCAGTTTAGGGTGACTGCGAACCCATGATTTCGACAACCCCGGGCGCCGGCCACGGCTTTCGAGTTCGCCTTGCCGATCGACATTCGAGAACTGACCGCAGGTTAAGTGGACTGTCACCGTTATTCGAGGCGGAGACGAGATCAATTTTCCATGCCGAACCCAAAGATGTTGTCCAGATCCTTATTTGTCGGGATCAAACCATTAGTGGAATAATCCTTGCCTATCCGGTTATCACCCACACCCACTATATGTAGTGTGTCTCCTTGGACTGCAGGCAAGGGCCGGCGCAGGCGCATTGAGGAGGCGATCCGGCTAATTCTTGATTGTTCTGAAAACCGAACCGGAGTTTAATTCACGTCACGTACTTAACATCGGGGGACGGAACGGTGGCGACCAAGGGAAAAACGAAGAAACCCACGGCCAGACGGGAAGCTGCTGATGAAACGACATCGTCTGAGCGATTGACGGCACTAGTCGAAGAAAGCGACGCGCTGGCACGAATCGTTGCGAAGAACCCGTCCGCGCCTGTTAGTCTCCTGCGCGTTTTGAGTCGCAGCGAAGACGAAGCGACACGCAAGAACGTGATCCTCAATCCGTTTACTTCATAATGACGTATTGAGCGAACTTGAAAACCAGTTCCACAGAGCTATTTGTGAATAATCGGGCACTCGAATCCTACAATTCAATGAAGCTCTGATTTCTGGAATATTCCATCGGTGTCGTTCACCTCCGATTTCAGATAAATTTCAATGAAGTGACGGTCCTTTATGCAACGTGGGTTTTGCCAAATCCGACTCAATGATTAGGATTTCCACCACGCTAAAGTGTCGCCTAAAAGGCGCTACGTCCGAGTCCCTGCTCGGCATCGCCGAGAGATATCTCCGCTTCGACCTGCACCGAGCTTTACTCAGGAACATATCAAGAAATTCGGAGCCCATCCTGCTTTAACCAGATAGGGACGCTACATATAGTGGGTGTGGGTGATAACCGGATAGGCAAGGAATAATCAGTGGCTCAATTCGTGAATTGTATGCATTAGTGATAGAGTGCCTGGAACGTCAGGAGGTTGGGTTATGGACGGCAAGGGTTTCCAGGTGTGGCTTTCGGCGGCGCGCGGGCTGACGCGCGCGCAGCGGCGCGAGGCGCTCGCGGGCTGTCGGGCCGGAGCGAGGGCGAGGCATCGAAGGCCGCGATCGAGCTTGGTGTGGAATGCCGTCCGAGTCCCTGCTCGGCATCGCCGGAGATACGCTGGCTGTCGTTCGGGGCGTCGCTGGCGAAGGGGGAGACGCTCGGCGGCGCGCTCGACCTGCACGGCGTTCCGCTGGCGACCGGTTTCTGGCGGCGGCGCGGAGCGATTCGGAGGTGCTCAAGGGGATCGTGGAAGCGGACGAGACCTACGTCCTGGAGAGCCGGAAGGGCGCGCGCGGGCTGGGGCGCAAGGCACGGCGGCGGGGCGGCAAGGCGAAGAAGCGCGGCCTCTCGCGCGAGCAGGTACCGGTTCTCATACGGTCAGCGCGGTGCTGCCCAGGGTCGATGCGGCGGCGCTCACGGCTGCCCTCGACCCGGTGGTCGCGAAGGACGCCCTGCTGGTCTCCGACGGCGGCGCGAGCTACCCAGGCGGGGTGAGCCACGAAGCACTCAACCGCTCGATGGGGGAACGGGTTCGGGGCGATCTGCATGTGCAGACGGTACGTCCCTATCCGGTTAAGGCAGGCAGCGCTCCCTGCGAGCCTTGTATACCGTCGACCAGTTCCCTTGTAGGTGATGGTCGGTCGGGTCATGGCGCGGTGCAACACGAAATCGGCAAGGTCGAAGATGCGTTTGCGCCGGTTGAAGCGGTAGTTCCATTCCCGGACGTAGCGCGGCAAATGCTTGGCGCTCACCCCGTGGTAGGTTCCGTTGAGCCACGTCTTCACGTTGGAAAACAGGACATGGACGACCGGCATGAGCTGCTCGGCGTTCTTGCCTTGGCCTTGAACGACGGGCTGGTGGCGATAAGTATCGCCAAGCTTGGCGTAACTCTTGAAAGCGTCGCTGTCGAGGCGGCTTCCCGGCTTCACCGAGGCGCGCACGAAGTCGCCCAACTCACGGGCGGTGGCCTCGGGCAGGATGGCGAGCCGCGCGGCGCCGGCGGCGAAGCCGCTCCCCTTGATGCCCTTGCCCGACCCGACCGGCCACTTCTCGACCGCCATCACCAACAGGCTCTTGTTCGGGTTGGAAAGCCCGCGCCCCCGGCTCTCCGGCTTGCCCCGCCCGCCGTAATAGCTCTCGTCGACCTCGACCAAGCCCTCCAGCGGGAACTCCGGGCGCTCCGTCAGGGCATGGCGCAGCTTGTGGGCCATCAGCCAGGCGGTGTCGTAGCGCAGGCTCAACTCTCGCGACAGAAACAGCGCCGAGACCCCGCGCTTGTCGCGCCCCATCCACCACGCCGCCAGGAACCATTTGCGCAACGGTGTGCGGGTGCGGTGGAAGACCGTGCCCGCGGTCACCGATTCCTGATGGCCGCAACCGGCGCATTCGAAGACCCGCGGCCGCGTCTTCAATTGGTAGTTCCGCCTCTCGCCGCAACGCGCGCAGACGTAGCCTTGCGGCCAGCGCAGCCGAGCCAGCGCCTCGATGCAGTCCGCCTCCGATCCATGGCGTTCGAGGAACTCCAATATCCCGCTCATCGAATAGTCCTCCAAAAGCTCCAGCCGATGCGATCAGCCTACACCTCTATGGAGAACATATCAAGAACATTCGGAGCCCATCCTGCTTTAACCAGATAGGGACGATCAGTTAAGATGTCTAGCACGCGTACAAAGGTCTCAGCGTGGCTTTCAAGAAGTCTTTGAAGTATTTGGGCGCGTTTAGGAGAGGCGCTCTTGATTGTGGCGGCAATGACATTAGGTATCTGTTGGTACAAGCCGTAACTAAGAATTATTAATTGTGACAATTCTGGATCAAGAATGCCAATCCTACCTGCATTATATCTATAAAACGGGATATCTAACATATGCGTGCTTTCCAGCCATTCAAAGTTTGTGCCGTCTTCACTTCGCTCTTGGATGGTGCTTGATAAGCCAGACACCTTTGCCCACAAATTATGAAGCTCGGCTCTGAAGCCAGCGACCATAACGCGCCGTTCCCGTTCTTCTAATTCTCCTTCACGGCGCCTTGCTGCCTCTTCCTGCGCGTTTGCAGCCTTTCTCTGTTGGTCAGCGTTAAAGATCAATGTGAGAATAATTCCACCAAATCCGGCAAGGGCACCTATGGTAGTCGCTAGTGCCTTCTCGTCGTTCCAAATTCTCTCCCAAGCCGGCGGAGATCCCAGAAAGAGAACTGCCAAAACCGCCACTAACCACGATACGAGAGTTCTTGACTTGGTCTTTATTTTTCAGTATCCGCGCGTGCATAGTGGGAAGAATTGCACGTGTGTCTGATGGTCGCGTTAAGGTGATACAGTTTCTGTGGTTCGTGTAGCCATCCTAAGTATACCGCCCGAGTGAGGCATTCGCGAGTCCAACATCCTCTTAGGCCGCCTCTAATAGCCATCACTAGCCGATTCGAAGTTTTCGGCCACTAGGAATGGTGCTGTCGGACGCTGGCGCGCTGGTGGAGCGGTGTATTTTCGACCGCGACTTGCCGCCGGACAGATGTTCGCGGTTCCAGCGTCCCCCAGCCCGACAACCCCGGTTTAAACGGCGATGCACGGTCCTTGGCGGGAGAACCGCGGTCGTCAGGTGGCTTTATCGGATTTATAACCCAACGTTCGCCCAGGTCGCCATGTAGGCTGTCACATTTATCGTGATCACAAGCCGCACAAACTAGGGGACAGTATATCAATTCCTTGACGCTCCCGCCCTGTCCCGTAGGGTGGCGACATGGCTCGTTTGGCACGTGTCGTGGTCCCGGGCGTGCCGCATCACGGCCCCCAGGCCCACCCGCGAAAGGACGTGTCGAGGAGATAAGGCAAGGACGAAAATGGCATACTGTCCCTTGTTTCAGGCTTACTCGATTCTCTCGTTAGACAATAGCTTCTTTAAATCTCTGCCCCGGTTGTAATTCGAACCAATTCCCAGTCGCCCATAACGGTCTTGATAGGAGAGATGCTGAGAGCCAAGCTCTAAAGGCGGCCACGGGCGCAATGCCTTCCGGTATCTCAACGTCAACAGGTCGTGAACTTTTGTTGCATTAAGATTTACAATGGCTTCCTGTAGCAGCAATCCCAATTTCCGATTTCGCCAAAATCTAGAGACGCTACCGCCACTCGGTAATTTGTCCCCCATTTCAAGGTTATAGTCCCGCACTAGCTCATTTGCGGTAACAAAGCCGTATAACGCTGACAATATGAGGACACGATTCTTAGTATCCTCTCTGACATCTTCATAAGAAAGTTTTG
Source organism: Alphaproteobacteria bacterium (assembly GCA_965225945.1). Classification (GTDB taxonomy): domain Bacteria; phylum Pseudomonadota; class Alphaproteobacteria; genus JASLMY01. The sequence goes on from CBDDBZ010000039.1 coordinate 242,150, forward strand.
CCTCACGATACAGGTTTCCCTGATAGCGTTCGTAGGCAGGTAAGTATTCGATCGATGAACCGTCCTCGCCTATCCGGTTATCACCCACACCCACTATATGTAGTGTGCACCCATTTTCCTGAGTAAAGCTCGGTGCAGGTCGAAGCGGAGATATCTCCGGCGATGCCGAGCAGGGACTCGGACGGCATTGTAGCGCCTTTTAGGCGACACTTTAGCGTGGTGGAAATCCTAATCATTGAGTCGGATTTGGCAAAACGCCACGTTGCATAAAGGACCGTCACTTCATTGAAATTTATCTGAAATCGGAGGTGAACGACACCGATGGAATATTCCAGGAAATCAGAGCTTCATTGAATTGTAGGATTCGAGTGCCGGATTATTCACAAATAGCTCTGTGAACTGGTTTTCAAGTTCGCTCAATACGTCATATGAAGTAAACGGATTGAGGATCACGTTCTTGCGTGTCGCTTCGTCTTCGCTGCGACTCAAAACGCGCAGGAGACTAACAGGCGCGGACGGGTTCTTCGCAACGATTCGTGCCAGCGCGTCGCTTTCTTCGACTAGTGCCGTCAATCGCTCAGACGATGTCGTTTCATCAGCAGCTTCCCGTCTGGCCGTGGGTTTCTTCGTTTTTCCCTTGGTCGCCACCGTTCCGTCCCCCGATGTTAAGTACGTGACGTGAATTAAACTCCGGTTCGGTTTTCAGAACAATCAAGAATTAGCCGGATCGCCTCCTCAATGCGCCTGCGCCGGCCCTTGCCTGCAGTCCAAGGAGACACACTACATATAGTGGGTGTGGGTGATAACCGGATAGGCAAGGAACCGTCTTGCATTCCAATATCAACCCCCGGAGGAAAAGCAAATCGGCGACCCAACTCAGCGCGAGCTTCCCGTAGTAGACTCTGCGAATCGGGGCTTAAGAATCGGGGCTTAAGAGAGGCAGTGCTGAGGCCGTTATGTCGTATGGCACATCTCCGGCGTCTCGTTTCTTTTTGCAACAAGGGATCAATATGATAACTGTCACTCAAGTTCTCTCTTTTCACAAAGTTGGTTCATGCAGCATTGAGTACAGTTAGGAGCCGTCTCGCTACACCACTGGCGACCAATAATCCACAGAGCAGGATCAATTCCTCCTGGATAATCCGGATTGAGTGCTGCTGCGGCGCGGAGAGCTTCAGCTTCACTCAATCTCTGCGCAACGCCAAGCCGGTAGAGGACGCGTTGCACATGAACATCAGGTTTGACATCCATTACGCTTTGGTCAGGAAGCTGCACGTGCCAACATCGCTCAAGCAAAATAACTGCCATGGATGCAATGCCCTCACCGACCCCATGAATACTTCTGAATTCACGCTTGACTTGATGGGCCGTCTTGCCACGCCAGATTAGTTCTGCATTGCCACCGAAGTCGTTATACACGAGCCGTGCTAGGTCAAAGATCGTTCGCGGCGCATCATTCATGTATCTCGGTTTCTTGGGTATTCGGGACAACGCCTCTGAAATCTGCTGCTCGGTCATTTGAGCTAGATACTCGGAATTGAGATGACCGAGATCTTGGCGAAGCCAGAATGGGATCGTCCATATGATCTCCGCCCTTGCCCCACGATCGAGTACGACAGCGAGAGAAAACGCAAACGGATCTTCGGCAACGAGCCGTGTCGCATCCGGCTCAAGAGTGGGCATCAGCGCCTCTGGCGGCACCGAAGCAGCGAACCGGAGGAGTTCCTCCCTGACAGGGCCCAAGCCACTCTCTGAGACCATCACGGCGGACCTCACAATCTTTCTCCCGAGAAACGATATCACGGAAATTGGGGAGAGGAAAAATGGGGGCAGCGCGCTGGGGGTCAGGTCTTGCATCTTGCGCTTTGCTACCGAATGATCGCCTCGTGTCGAGACCGCTCCGCATCGAATACCCCGGCGCGCTCTACCACGTGACGAGCCGCGGCAACGCGCGCGCCGACATCGTCGGGGGCGACGACGATCGCCGGCTCTTCGTCGACGTGCTGGGCGCGGTGGTCGAGCGCTTCGCCTGGATCTGTCATGCCTGGTGCCTGATGGACAATCACTACCATCTGCTCGTCGAGACGCCGAGGGCGAACCTGTCGCGGGGCATGCGGCAGCTGAACGGCGTCTTCACCCAGCGGCCGACCGGACGCACGGGCGGACCGGGCACGTCTTCCAAGGCCGCTACAAGGCAATTCTGGTGGAGCGCGAAGCGCATCTGCTCGAGCTTTGCCGCTATGTGGTGGTGAACCCGGTCCGCGCTGGCGTGGTGGCGCGCGCGGGGGACTGGCGTTGGAGCAGCTACCGCGCCACCGCCGGCCACGCGCCCGCGCGCGCCTTCGAGCACAGGGAGTGGATCCTGGCGCGGTTCGGCGCCGATGGCCGGGCGGCGCTCCGTGCCTACCGCCGCTTCGTGGCCGGCGGGGCCGGCACGGCGAGCCCCTGGGACTCGCTGGCGGGCCCGGATGTCCTGGGTGGGGCGGCGTTCCGCGACGGCCTGCTGGCGGCGGCGGGCGCGGCGAGTTCGAAAGTGCCGCGGCGCGCGCGGCGCATGACCCCCGAAGCGCTGGACGCACTCCGCGCGCGCCTACCGCGACCATGGCTACACGCTCCGTTAAATCGCCGACAAGGCGGGCCTCCACTACGGCTCCGTCTCCAAGATCATCAAGGCATGGGAGGGAAGAGCGCATGCAAGAAGCAAGACCTGAACCCTTTGTTGTGACCCCTTTGTTGCCATGCGGGCATAACTGCCCTCTGACAGAGCTGATCACTCCCACGGTTTGAAGGCGGCGTCCCACCTGTTGCATTCGAAAGTGATGAATTGCGCGAAACTACATTGGCCGTTCCTGACGACGCCATCAAAGAAAAAAATCGCTTGAACCAAGAGTATGGCAATCACTGACGCAATCGTTAACCAGTATTTAGCGACATCCCACGGTGTTTCGTGACTTTTAGGCTCTCCTGATGATTTCGCCACCCGGATTCTCCACGCCTAATTGCGGCAAAATTTGCCACAACGCATTGTCCGCTCGCCTCCAGCGACTCTCGCCGTGAACCTTCATGGTTCGTTCGTGGCTGTCAAGCTGTGAGCTTCTGTTCGATTCGCCTTTTGCCGCGCAATCGTCGCCTGTTCGCCGGCTTCCATCAGCCGGGCGTAGCCGACCATGTCGGCGGCGACGATTGCGCTAAGTCTGCGTTGCTCGTCCTGTTCGGCCATAGCCTCCCCCGAGCCTTGGTCGGGTCGAGATTACCGCCTTTTCCGGATTTCGGGGGACTGTTTCCCGTTTCCTCGGCGCCGGGTCACGCCAAACGCACCGAGAACCACGAACCGCCCTTCATCTCACGGGTTGTGGGATCGCCCGGGTCCAGGGGGCTCGCCGTCCCGCCGCCGACGATGCCATGGCGCGCCATGCCCTCCATGAAGCGGCCGACGTGGCGGTCTCGCGCCCGAAGCGCGACGGCGCGCTCGGGGCCTCGCCGTGCGGCGCCCGAGGTGGTTTTTCAACCGACCCACAGTCCTCCACGAGGCGTCGAGACCGCTCCGCATCGCGTTTCCGGGCGCGCCGTATCACCCGACCCGCCGCGCCAACGCGCGGGCCGACATCGCCCTCGAATCGGGACGGCCGGCGCCTTGCCGATTCGAGGGCCATATCGCTGAGTCGCAATTCCGGCGCGCGATGGGTCGACCCGGCCCGCCCGCCAAACGATTGTGAAACCGGGTCGAATATTCGGCGAGATCGGGCAAGAGGCCGAGAGCCGCCGAGAGCCGCCATGGCCGACCGCGACAGCGAAGCCGCGCCGAGGGTGATCGCCGCCGACCCGCCGGTCCCCGTCGGTCGCCGTCGCTCCCCGCCGCCGGGGTTTCGGGGGCTCGCTCGCGCCTTTCCACCGCGTCTCGCCGCCGCGCCTCGAGGCCACGCACCCCCCTCATCGAGAGCCGAGAACCACCCGCCCTGGGCCGCGAGAAACCCACCGCGGGGGAAGTGATTTTACAACGGCCCGATCAAAAGCTTTCATTTCCGGGCGATTTTGAGCGATTTTGAGGCAAAATGAGGCCACGTTTCGGCCGCCGCGGGACCCCGATGCACCGATCCCGACGACGAAACCGGGGTCCGCCGAGCCTGTCGGGCGACATTCATCGACAAGAAAATCTCGCGGGTCGGGGGCACGCTTCCGGCTGGCCGACCACCCGGCGCTCGAGGGGTTGGATATGGGGCCGAAATACCTCGCCCTCTACGAGTTCGAGAGCCTGGATTGCCTGGCCAGTCTGGCCGATCCGGACACCATGCGCCCGGAAGCCAAGGACGAGCTGGCGCGCTGGATGGACCATGGGGCACCGCTGGTCGACGACATGTCGTGGAACGTGTATCGCCCGATCGCGAAGCACTGGCGGCTCGCCGATTGAGCGTCCGCACCGGGTTCGGCTGCCTGGTTGCGCCGACGGCAGTACTTGTTTCGAGGGCGATTCTTCCGCGAATTCAACGCTTTAAAGACCTTCGCTGGTAACCGGGGCAAAAGGCCGGGCATTTTTTCGTGCAGGGGATTCCTTTTCGGCGCGAGTTGTGAATCAATCCCCGCATGGCCGAATCGCCCCTGGACGTTGATGCTCTGGATATCGCGGCCCTCAAGGCGTTGGTGTTGGAGCTGCTTGAGCTGGGCGCGGCACGGGATGGCGAGATCGCCGCGCTACGGGAGGAGAACCGCCGTCTCGAGGGCCTGAACGGTCCCCCGAATATCAAGCCCAGCGGGATGGACGAGAAAGCGCGCTCGCGGGCACAGGCGAAGGCGGGGCGGTCTGCCAACAAGGCGCGGCGCGGGGCCAAGTTGGGCCGGGTCTCGATTGATGAGAAACGCGTCGTCGACGTCGATGCGCCGGCGGGCTCGCGCTTCAAGGGCTGGGAGGATTACCTGGTCCAGGATCTGCTCTGCCGGCCGCATAACGTTCTGTTGCGCCGCGAGCGCTGGCTGACGCCGGACGGTCGTTGCCTGGTGGCGCCCCTGCCGGCGGGGACGCGCGGTCATTTCGGCCCCGAGCTTCGCCGTTTCGTGTTGGCCCAATAGCACGGCGCGCAGACCAGCGTGGAACGCTTGGCGAGGCTGTTGCGCGATCTCGGCGTCGATATCTCCAAGCGCCAGGTGATGCGGCTTTTGAACGAGGGCCAGGAAGCTTTTGCCGCCGAGGCGCAAGCGGTGCTGCGCGCCGGCCTGGAAACCGCGCCCTGGATCAGCGTGGACGACACCGGCGCCCGGCATGCGCACCGCAATGGGGTGACAACCCAGATCGGCAACGATGCGTTTACCTGGTTCAACACCGGCTTTTCCAAGAGCCGGTTGAACTTCCTGGAGCTGCTGCGGGCCGGCCATGGCGACTATGTGATCAACCAGGCGGCGTTCTCCTACCTGCGCAAGCGCAAGCTCGCCGGAACCGTGATCGCTCGGCTGGCCGAGGCGGAGAACCACCACTTTGTCGGCGAGGCCGCCTGGATGGTCCATCTCGAGCAGCTTGGGATTGCCGCGCTCAAAGTCCATCCCGATCCAGTCAAGGTCGCCACCGAGGGCGCGCTGTGGGGGGCCATCACCGCGCACGGGTTGCTCAATGGCGGCCCGGATGGCACGGTTGTTCTGAGTGACGATGCCGGCCAGTTCAACGTCGATCGCCACGCGCTCTGCTGGGTTCATAGCGAACGGCTGATCCACCAACTGGACGCTTTCAGCGAGGCTCAGCGCCGGGAGAAGGAACGCATCCAAGCCCGGCTCTGGCGGCTCTACGCCGATCTGAAAGCCTATCGCGAAAAGCCGACGCCAAGGCGGCGAGGCCAATTGTATCGCCGCTTCGAGGCTCTGTTCACCACGAAAACAGGCTTCATCACCCTGGATCGGCTGCTGGCGCGTATCCACACCAACAGGGAGGAATTGCTGGTCGTCCTCGAGCGCCCGGAGGTGCCGCTCCACACCAACGGCTCGGAAACCGACATCCGCGCCATGGTCACCCGGCGAAAACTGTCCGGCGGCACCCGCTCGCAAGCCGGCAAGCAGGCCCGCGATACCTTCATCGGGCTGATGAAGACCTGCCGCAAGCTCGGGATCTCATATTGGCATTATCTCGGCGACCGTCTCCAGGTCCCGAACGCAACACCGGTGCCATCTCTACCCGGCCTCGTCAGACAACGATGCATGGAAATGGCCTAGCCGCCCGGTCTTTTGCCCCGGTTACCCTTCGCTGGCGGCGGCGACCGATCGACGATCGCCACGGGCCAGCCGGTATTCGACCACCGCCGCCCTCGCCCCCTCCCGCTCCGCCAGAAGCCGAAACCCCAGCTTCTCCATCACCCGCCGCGAGCGCTGGTTGTCGGCGCGCGCGACCGCGTGGATCGCGTCGAGGCCGAGGTCGCCGAAGCCCCACCGCAGAATCCCCACCGAGGCCTCGCTCGCCAGGCCGCGACCCCAGGCCTCCGGGATCAGGCCGTAGCTGAGTTCGATTCCGAACGCCCCGGCGGCCATCTCGCGCAGCCCGCATTCGCCGAGAAAGCGGTCGCTTTCCCGTTCCCGGACCGCCATCGGACCGAAACCGCGCCGCGTCCAGTGCTCCAGGATCTCGGCCAATCGAGCCTCCGAGCCGGCGCGCGTTTGCACGCCGATCTTGCGGATCGCCATCACTCGGGCATCGCCGTAGAGCCGGAACAGGTCGCCGCCGTCTCCGGCCGTGAAGGGCTGGAGGCGGAGCCGCGCCGTCTCGATGATCATGTCCGCTTCGAATAGTCGGCGGTGAGCCAGCGCTCCGGCGCCATGTGAACCATCATCCGGCTGCCGTCGGCCATCGCCGCCCGCATGCCCGCCGCATAGGCGCGGCCCTCGTCCTCGCCGAGGTAGCGGATCGCAATTCCCATGAGGTCGGTGTCCGCGTCGGCGACGTCGATGCGCGCCACCGGCCCCTCGACGCTGACGTATTTGTACGGGCGCGTCTCGTTCTGGACGCAGAGCGAGAGGCGCGTGCCGGGGGCGATCAGCCGGCCCTTGCGGGAGCTTCGGGGCGTGACGAAGGCAATGTCGCCGCCGGCGCGTAACGATACCAGAGCGGGCTGGCGAGCGGCCCCCGGCCCGGTTCCGTCACCGACAGCACGGCGACGCGAGGTTCGGCCAAGAACGCCTCCGCCTCCGCCCGCGTCATGGTGAGCTTGGTCATTCCCGCGCCCCCATCATGGTCGTGAGCGAGCGCCGCGCGATGCCGTCGGCATCGAAGTTCGCGTCGTCGAGCCAGGCGGAGATGAGGCCGCGGACCTCCGGCCACTCCGCCTCGGTGATCGAATACCAGGCGGTGTCGCGGTTTCGGCCCTTCACGATCATGTGGTTGTGGAAAATTCCCTCGAAGCGATGGCCGAGGCGCCGCGCGGCGTTCCTCGATTTTTCGTTGAGGGCGTTGCAGCGCCACTGAAGGCGCCGATAGCCGAACTCGTCCATGGCGTAGGACATCAGCAGGAACAGGGTCTCGGTCGCCGCCCGGGTCCGCTGCATCTCGGGCGCGAACCAGATCCCGCCGATCTCGATCACGCCCTGCGCCGGCGCGATGTCCAGATAGCAGGCCATGCCGTTCGCGCGCCCGTCGCGCTTGGTTCGGAAGGCGTACCAGACGTATTCGAAACTTCCCACCATCTGGGCGAGCCAGGCATCGAACTCGCCTCGCGTCGCCCAGGGCCCCCAGGGTAGATACTCCCAGATGCGCCGCGCCTCCTCGGTGGCGTGCGAGGCGGGATGGAGTTCCCCGGCGTGCCGCGCCACATCGAACGCCTCGATGCGCACGAGCTCGCCCTCGATCGGCGCGCGGGCGGGGATGCGTCCGCTCGGCGGCCGCGCTACCGGGTCGCCCGAGAGCGGCCGGCGATAGGGGGTTTCGGCCTCGATCGTCATCCCTCCCCCGCTCCGAGGCGGCGGAACTTCGGCATGGTGATCTGCTCGCTCGCCCGCTCGAAGAAGACCTCGACCCGCTCGCCGATGCGGACGCTGTCGGGATCGTCCGTCACCACGTTGCTCATCATCCGGACGCCCTCGTCGAGCTCGATCAGGGCGACGACATAGGGCACCTCGTCCTTGAAGCCGGGGTGGGCGGGGCGTCGCGCGACGGTGAAGGAATAGATCGTGCCCCGGCCCTCGCAGGTCAGCCAGCCGCCGATTTCCTCGTGGCAATGGGGGCAGAGCAGGCGGGGCGGGAAGTAGGCCCGCCCGCAGCCGCCGCATTGGGGCACGTCCAGGCGGCCTTCCCGGGCGGCGTTCCAAAACGGCGCGCTATCGGGATCGATCGTCGGCAGGGGCTTCTCGCTCATCCCTCCAAGCTTGCCTATCCGGTTATCACCCACACCCACTATATGTAGTGTGCACCCATTTTCCTGAGTAAAGCTCGGTGCAGGTCGAAGCGGAGATATCTCCGGCGATGCCGAGCAGGGACTCGGACGGCATTGTAGCGCCTTTTAGGCGACACTTTAGCGTGGTGGAAATCCTAATCATTGAGTCGGATTTGGCAAAACGCCACGTTGCATAAAGGACCGTCACTTCATTGAAATTTATCTGAAATCGGAGGTGAACGACACCGATGGAATATTCCAGGAAATCAGAGCTTCATTGAATTGTAGGATTCGAGTGCCGGATTATTCACAAATAGCTCTGTGAACTGGTTTTCAAGTTCGCTCAATACGCCATATGAAGTAAACGGATTGAGGATCACGTTCTTGCGTGTCGCTTCGTCTTCGCTGCGACTCAAAACGCGCAGGAGACTAACAGGCGCGGACGGGTTCTTCGCAACGATTCGTGCCAGCGCGTCGCTTTCTTCGACTAGTGCCGTCAATCGCTCAGACGATGTCGTTTCATCAGCAGCTTCCCGTCTGGCCGTGGGTTTCTTCGTTTTTCCCTTGGTCGCCACCGTTCCGTCCCCCGATGTTAAATACGTGACGTGAATTAAACTCCGGTTCGGTTTTCAGAACAATCAAGAATTAGCCGGATCGCCTCCTCAATGCGCCTGCGCCGGCCCTTGCCTGCAGTCCAAGGAGACACACTACATATAGTGGGTGTGGGTGATAACCGGATAGGCAAGCCTCCAAGCTCCCCTCAGAGCCGCGCCAGGATACAGGTGGCGCCGCTGGAAAGCGTGCCGCCGGTACCGTGCGCCATCGCCGTTCGCGCGTCCGCGACTTGCCGGGGGCCGGCCTCGCCGCGAAGTTGGCGCACCGCCTCGATCACCAGGAAGATGCCGTACATCCCCGGATGCGCGTAGGAGAGGCCGCCGCCGTTGGTGTTCATCGGAAAGCTTCCGCCCGGTCGCGAACGGCCGTCGGCGAGGAAGGGGCCCGCCTCGCCGCGGCCGCAGAATCCCAGCGCTTCCAAGCTCATCAACACGGTGATGGTGAAGGAATCGTAGATCTCCGCCACCTCGATATCGCCCGGCGCCATGCCCGCCATGGCGAAGGCGCGGCGGCCCGCCTGCTCCGCCGAGGTCAGCCAGGCGACGTCCGCCATCGCGGCGATGGTGACGTGGGTCATGCACTCGCCGAAACCGAGGACGAGAATCGGCGTGGTCGCGAGGTCGCGCGCGCGCTCGACCGTGGTCATGACGACGGCGCCGCCGCCGTCGGTCACCAGGCAGCAATCGCGGCTATGCAGGGGATCGGCGATCATCGGGCTCGCCAGCACGTCCGCAATCGAGAGCGGCTCGCGCAGCATGGCCGCCGGGTTGAGCCGGGCCCATTCCCGGGCCGATACCGCGACCTCGGCCAGGTGCTCAGCCCTCGTGCCGTAGAGATGCATGTGCCTTTGCGCCGCCATGGCGTAAGAGCCGAGCGGCGTCGGCAGGCCCCAGGGGACCTCGAACTGCAGGCTGAAGAGGGTCGGCCGCCCGCCGAGGGTGCGCGCGCGGGCCGAGCGCTGGTCGGAGCCATAGAGGATCAGCGCCACCTCGCAGACGCCTTGGCTGAGCGCCATGGCCGCGTGACCGACGTACATCTCGAAGGAAGCGCCACCGATGTTGGTGCCGTCGGCGTAGCTTGGGCAGAGGCCCAGGTATTCCGCCATCGCGACGGGCGCCATGTTGCCGGGCCGCGGCTGGCCCCAGGCGCCCGCCACCAGCAGGCCGTCGACGTCGCCGAGCCCGAGACCGGCCTCCGCCAGCGCGGCGCGGGCCACGCCGGCCTGCAGGTTCATCACCGACGGGCCGCCCGCCACCTTGCCGTCGACCAGCGGCGCGTCCGCCACGCCGACGATGACCGGATCCCTGGCCGCCATGCGCTGTCCCCCGCGATTGCCGGCCGCGCCGGCCGGTTCAATTCACCGTGCGAGCGCCGTCCCCGTCCTCGCCGGCTTCCGGTTGGCCCGCGGTCGGCCCCGCCTGATGATGCACGATGCGCCAGGTCCGACCCTCGCGGACGAAGACGTTGGTGGCGACGAGGAATTGTCCCCGATGTTAAGCGTTGTCGGACACCTGCCGAGGCGCAGGGGTTGCATCCGGCGGACTGGATCGGCAGGTGTCGGACAACGCTCAAGGGAGGAAACCGCGGGCAGGACTAGGCTCGGCGGTGCGGCACGCTCGGTCTATGGGGATTTGCGAGCGGCGGGCCAGCTTTCTCGGGTGGCCGGCGCTGCTGGATGGCTCGGATCTGATTGGCGACGACACCGGCAGGGTGGTTTGATGGCGACTTCGGGTCGATGCCGGCGGGTCTCGCAGGTGGTTCCCTGCGCGCTCGATGGTGTTGCGGCGAGCGGGATCGTGGCCGCGGGTGAGCGGCGGCAATAGCGTTATTCGAAGCGGTGTCGGTCATGCTGCCGTGGCGCAGGGGTTGCATCCGGCGGACTGGATCGGCAGGTGTCGGACAACGCTCAAGGGAGGAAACCGCGGGCAGGACTAGGCTCGGCGGTGCGGCACGCTCGGTCTATGGGGATTTGCGAGCGGCGGGCCAGCTTTCTCGGGTGGCCGGCGCTGCTGGATGGCTCGGATCTGATTGGCGACGACACCGGCAGGGTGGTTTGATGGCGACTTCGGGTCGATGCCGGCGGGTCTCGCAGGTGGTTCCCTGCGCGCTCGATGGTGTTGCGGCGAGCGGGATCGTGGCCGCGGGTGAGCGGCGGCAATAGCGTGATGTTAAGCGTTGTCGGACACCTGCCGAGGCGCAGGGGTTGCATCCGGCGGACTGGATCGGCAGGTGTCGGACAACGCTCAAGGGAGGAAACCGCGGGCAGGACTAGGCTCGGCGGTGCGGCACGCTCGGTCTATGGGGATTTGCGAGCGGCGGGCCAGCTTTCTCGGGTGGCCGGCGCTGCTGGATGGCTCGGATCTGATTGGCGACGACACCGGCAGGGTGGTTTGATGGCGACTTCGGGTCGATGCCGGCGGGTCTCGCAGGTGGTTCCCTGCGCGCTCGATGGTGTTGCGGCGAGCGGGATCGTGGCCGCGGGTGAGCGGCGGCAATAGCGTTATTCGAAGCGGTGTCGGTCATGCTGCCGTGGCCCTGGCCAGGGGCCGTGCACGGGGCGGGGCGCGTGGTTGGGCGCCGGCCTCGAAGCGCTCGATGACGATCATACGGCCGCCGCACTGCGGGCAGGGCTCTGAGAGGGACGGCGGTTCGGTATCATCGTCACTCGCGGCATCGTCGGCCTCACTCTCCGGTGCCGGCATGGCAAGCAGTTCGCGGGCAAGGGAGATGTTGCGGGTGCGACCGCCGTTGGCGAAGAGGCCGTAATGGCGGATGCGGTGAAAGCCCGAGGGCAGGACATGGAGGAGGAAGCGGCGGATGAACTCGGGCACGGCCAGGGGCAAGGTCTTGTAGCGCTCGCGTCCTTTGCGCCGGTAGTCCTTGTACTTGAAGATGACGCCTTGGCTGTCGCAGCTGACCAGGCGGCTGTTCGAGATGGCGACACGGTGGGTGTAGCGGGAGAGATAGGCGAGCACGGCCTCTGGTCCGCCGAAGGGCGGCTTGGCGTAGACGACCCATTCTTGTTGGCTCAATTCGTGAATTGTATGCGTCACCTTGTTACGGCGGCGGCGAGGCAGGCTCGGTCATTGGCGCCGGGGGCGAGGCCGACGAGGTGGAACCAGCTCAGGTAGTTGTCCAGATAGCGGGTGGCGATGCCGCGGCGGGGACGCAGGAAGTCCTTCAACCGGCTGTGGCGGCTGTTCACCGTCTGCACATGCAGATCGCCCCGAACCCGTTCCCCCATCGAGCGGTTGAGTGCTTCGTGGCTCACCCCGAGCGCGGCGGCGCACGGTGGGTAGCTCGCGCCGCCGTCGGAGACCAGCAGGGCGTCCTTCGCGACCACCGGGTCGAGGGCAGCCGTGAGCGCCGCCGCATCGACCCTGGGCAGCACCGCGCTGACCGTCGTTCCGCTCCGGTCCGCCGCCATGAGAACCGGTACCTGCTCGCGCGAGAGGCCGCGCTTCTTCGCCTTGCCGCCCCGCCGCCGTGCCTTGCGCCCCAGCCCGCGCGCGCCCTTCCGGCTCTCCAGGACGTAGGTCTCGTCCGCTTCCACGATCCCCTTGAGCACCTCCGAATCGCTCCGCGCCGCCGCCAGAAACCGGTGACGCCAGCGGAACGCCGTGCTCACCGCCACGTCGCAGCGCGCCGCCGAGGCCTTCACCGTCTCCCCCTTCGCCAGCGACGCCCCGAACGACAGCCAGCGTTCCTTGTGGTGCAAGCCCGACAGCGGCGTACCGCTCAGCGCGTTGAAGGTCTTGCCGCAGCCCTTGCACTGGTAGCGCCGCAGACCCCGCGCCATACCGCGCGAAACCGCCCCTTCGCTCACGCAGTGCGGACAGCGCCGGGCCTCGTCCACACCAAGCTCGATCGCGGCCTTCGATGCCTCGCCCTCGCTCCGGCCCGACAGCACCGCGAGCGCCTCGCGCCGCTGCGCGCGCGTCAGCCCGCGCGCCGCCGAAAGCCACACCTGGAAACCCTTGCCGTCCATAACCCAACCTCCTGACGTTCCAGGCACTCTATCACTAATGCATACAATTCGCGAATTGAGCCTTCTTGTTTGCGCATCGGTGCGAGGAAGACACGGAAGGCCGCCGGCTCGGCGAGGCTGGTGTGGTCGGTGAAGAACTTCAGGCGCCCTGCCTCGTGGGCGGCGAGGAGCTTCTCGATGAAGAGGCGGCGGAAGAGGCGCGAGAGCACGCGGACGGGCAGGAAGAAGCCGGGCCGGCAAGAGATCCAACTGCTACCGTCAGGTGAGATTCCGCCACCCGGCACGATCATGTGGATGTGGGGATGGTGGGTCATGGCCGAGCCCCAGGTGTGGAGCACGGCGGTGATGCCGATCTTGGCGCCGAGATGCTTGGGATCGGCGGCGATGGTGAGCATGGTCTCGGCGCTCGCCTTGAACAGGATATCGTAGATCACCGACTTGTTCTGATAGGCGATGTCGGCGATCGCCGCTGGCAGGGTGAAGACGAGATGGTAGTAGGGGACGGAGAGCAGTTCGGCCTCTCGCGCCGCCAGCCATTCGCGCGCGACCTGGCCTTGGCATTTGGGACAATGGCGGTTGCGACAGGAATTGTAGGCGATGTGGTTCTGCCCGCAGTCCTCGCAGGCCGCGACATGACCGCCGAGCGCGGCGGTGCGGCAACACTCGATCGCCGACATGACCTTCAGTTGGCCGAGGCTCAGACGACCGGCCCGGGCCCGACGGAAGCCGGGCCCGTGGTCGCGGAAGATGTCCTGGACCTCGAGCGCGGGACGCGGCACCGAGGCCGCCGGCTCACTTCGGCGGCTTGCGCTTGGTCTTGGGCGTCGGCGGCTCGAGCAGGTCCAGTGGGCTCTTGGCGCGCCGCAAGGTGGTGCTGGCGACCTGGGTGTAGTGAGCCGTGGTCTCCAGCTTCTTGTGCCCCAGTAGAACCTGGATCACGCGGATGTCGACGCCCTGTTCGAGGAGATGGGTGGCGAAGCAGTGGCGCAGCGTGTGAAGCGAGATCCGCTTCTCGATCCCCGCCCCCGCCTTGGCGCCATCGAGGGCGCGACGGAGCTGGCGGGTGGTCAACGGGTTGACCGGGTTCTGGCCTGGAAACAGCCAACCGCCGGGCAGCATCACGCCGCGGGCGCGGCCAAGCAACCACCAGACCCTGAGCTGCTCGACGGCGCGATCCGAGAGCATGGCGTAGCGATCTCGGCGGCCCTTACCTTGCTCGATGCGAAGCGTCTTGCGGTTGCTGTCGATGTCCGGGACCTTGAGATGGACCACCTCCGAAGCGCGCAGGCCGGCGCCATAGGCCAGCGAAAAGGCCGCCTTGTATTTGGGACCGGGGGCGGCATCGAGAAGCCGCGCCATTTCCTCGACGCTCAGGATCACCGGCAGCTTGCGCGGCATTGCCACCGTCGTCATGCCGATCTCGGCGTCGCCTCGGCCGAGCGTGACGCCGAAGAAGAACCGCAATGCCGAGACCGCCGCGTTCATCGTCGTCGCCGATGCGCCTGCTTTGCGCATATGCACTTGATAGCGCCTGAGATCCTCCGCCTCCGCCCGATCCGGAGAGCGTGCGAGAAAGTCGGAAAAGCCGGCCACCGCACTGATGTAGCCGCGCTGCGTGTTGGCACTGAAGCCGCGAAGCACCATGTCGTCGTGTATCGCACCCGGTTCCTTGGACACAAGTTTGTCTCATGCGGCGGGCCTGAGTGACATCGCGGTGTGCCACGCCTGACGAGCTTGAGCGGGGCTCAGGTAGCCGTTCTTCTCCACGATCCACTGGGCATTGTACTGTTCGACGAACCCGCGGACGGCGTTCCGCAGCTCCGCGATGTTGCGGTAGATGCGGCCATGGATGATCTGTTCCTTGAGCGTGCGATTGAACCTCTCGGCGACGCCGTTGGTCTGGGGCTGTTCGACGAAGGCGTAGGACGGCTGGATGCCCCAGAACTTGATCTGGTTGGTGAAGTGGTCCGACAGATACTGGGAGCCGTGATCCATCCGCAAGGCCAGCCCCCGCGCCGCACCGGCGGAGGTCGAGGCATACAGCCTCGCAAGCCCCATGGAGATCGGCTGAAGGGCGGCGAAGCGGTCGCCTCGCTTGCACACATGCCAGCCGACGCACTCGGCGTTCCAATGCTCGATGGCGGTGAATATCCAGCCCCAGCCGTCGTCCACCGTGAACACCCGAACGCCGTCCGTGCCCCACATGAGGTTGGGGGCATGGGTGATGATCTCACCGACATGGGGATTTCCGCCACGGCGGCGGCAGCGATGGGGCGAGAGCAGGTTGTTCTCGCGCATCACCCGGAGCACCCGCTTGCGGGAAACACGGATGCCACGACAGACCCGAAGCCGAGCCCAGACCTTGCGGTGTCCCTCGCCCTCCCAGGGGGATGCCTCCAGGTCGGCCTCGATGGCCACCAGCAGAGCCTCGTCCGAGATCGAGGGCTTCGGTCCCCGGCGCTTTGCTGGTGGGCGCTCAGCGGTGGCCTGCTGCCGGGATTTCATGGCGTAGAACGAGGAACGGGCAAAACCCCAGGCCGCACAGACCCGCTGGAGGCCGTAGGCCAAACCCGTGCCGGGAGAGGTGGCGGCACTCATCGCCGCGACCTCCGCCGCCCCAAAGGGCCGGACGTCTCCGTCTTGGCCTCCAGCAGTTCCACCTGCATGATCAACTCCCCGATCCGCTTCATGGCGATGTCCAGTTCCGCCTTTACCGGATCGCCCTTGCGTTCCTTGAGCGAGGCATCGATCCCGGCGATCGCCTTCTCACGCCACTGCTCGAGCCGGAAAATCTCCACGCCCAACTGCCGCGACAAAAGTTCCACCGGCTCGCCACGCAAAAGCCGCAGGGCAACCTCACGCTTGCGCGTCACCGTCCACCGCTGGCCAAGTCCCAGCGGGCCTGCCGGCGAAACCTGGCCCGGGGAAAACGTGGACGAGCCAAGCTCGCCCTCGTTTACCACAGGCCCATCAACAGCAACTTTGTTCTCAAAATTGTCGGTCATGTTCCGGTCCTCCTTGGACACTTCGATTAAACCAATTCTGTGTCCAAGGAAATCGGGTCCGACTCAGCACCATGTCGTCGATCATGCGCTGGCGCAGCGGGCTGATGGTCTTGTCACTATCGGTCATGGGTCTGCTCCCGTGTTGCGTGAGCTTCGGAACTCCAAACCTCAACACAGGATCGACCCATCCGTTACGCCACCGACCTCACCGCCCGGCACCACGAACTACCGCTGAAAGCGGTTTCGTTCTATGTCCTCGTAGCAGACGACGAAGGCCATTTCGCCCCGCATGTGGACCCGAGGCGCGCGGCAGACGATCGGCGGGGAATTGGCGTTGGAAAGGATCGCCCGCCAGCTTTCCAGTACCGCTTCGCGACCTTCCAGCGGCTGCCAGCCCGGATGAATGCAGGCGACCGGCGCTTGGGCCGCCCAGACCTCCTCCATCGCCGCCATCTCGCGATCGGCGAAGGCGCGATAAAAGGCCTCGTTGGCGAAGAGGACGGCCTCGCGCTCGCTCACGGCGGGAATTTTCCTCCTCGTCGGTTCCGCGATCCCGGACGGCGACGCGGCGGTCGGGATTGACGCCCATGGGCCTCAGCCGAGCCCAACCCGCCCGATCTCCAGAAATTTGGCGCGGCGATGCTCGCGCAGCCGTTCCGCCGACCAGCCGTCGTATTCGGCCAACGCGTTTCCGATGGCGCGGCCGACCGCGTCGATCGTCCGTGCCGGATCGCGGTGCGCGCCGCCCACCGGCTCCGAAATCACCCGGTCGACGACCTTCAGGCCCATGAGGTCGGCGGCGGTCAGCTTCAGGGCGTCGGCCGCCTCCTGGGCCTTGTCGCCCGAGCGCCAGAGGATGGAGGCGCAGCCTTCCGGCATGATCACGGAATAGATCGCGTGCTCCAGCATGACGACGCTGTTGCCGGCCGCCAGCGCCACCGCGCCGCCCGACCCGCCCTCGCCGACGATGCAGGCGACGATCGGCACGCCCGCCGCCAAACAGGCCTCGGTCGAGCCCGCGATCGCCGCGGCCTGGCCGCGCTCCTCGGCGCTGACGCCGGGATAGGCACCGGGCGTGTCGACGAGCGTTATCACCGGCAGGCCGTAGCGATCGGCGAGGTGGATCAGCCGGATCGCCTTGCGGTAGCCCTCGGGCCGGGCCATGCCGAAGTTGTGGCGAACCCGCCCTTCCGTGTCGCACCCCTTCTCCTGGCCCAACACCATCACCGCGCGACCCCGAAAGCGGCCCATGCCGCCGAGCAACGCCTTGTCGTCGGCGTAGGCGCGATCGCCGGCCAAGGGCGTGAAGTCTTCGATCAAATCGGCGACATAATCGGTGAAATGCGGGCGCTGCGGGTGGCGGGCGACCTGAGTCTTCTGCCAGGGCGAAAGCTCGGCGTAGGTCCGATCCAGGAGCAACTCCGCCTTCACCCGGAGACGCGCCACCTCCTCCTCGATGTCGACCCGGCCCTCGTCGCCGCCGTCGAGCTTGCCTAACTGGTGGATCTTGTCCTCGAGCTCGGCGATGGGCCGTTCGAATTCGAGATAGGACCGCATTGCGCCTTCCCTGGAGGAGCTGCCAGCGCGGGCAACGTGGCGCCCTGGCGGTTGCTTGTCAACGCGGCGCCCTATCGCGCGGGCGCGCCATGAGCATGATCCGACCATAGGAAAGCGTTTCCATAGGGTCGGATCATGCTCTAATCGACGCCGACCCGAAGCGCCCTCCGGCGCGAATTGGGGAGCAGGAGAACCGATCATGCATTGGAGCGCCCGACGCCGAGCCTTTCGCGCCGTCCTCGCGGGCGAGGCTTGTGTCCATCCGGGCTCGGTTTACGACGCCATCTCGGCCCGAATCGCCGAGGATCTGGGCTTCGAGATCGGCATGTTCGCCGGCTCCATCGCCTCGATGAGCGTGCTGGGCGCGCCGGATCTGATCGTCTTGACGCTCACTGAATTCGCCGGGCAGGCCTATCGCATCAACCGGGCCGGCAACTTGCCGCTGCTGGTCGACGCCGATCACGGCTACGGCAACGCCCTCAACGTAAAGCGCACGGTGGAGGAGCTGGAGACGGCGGGCGTCGCCGCGCTTTCGATCGAGGACACCGTGCTGCCCAAGAGCTTCGGCGTCGCCGAGACCCGGCTGATCGACATCGCCGAAGGGGTCGGCAAAATGAAGGCGGCGCTTCTGGGCCGGCAGGATGTGGACCTGGTGATCGCCGGGCGCACCAGCGCGCCCGCCGTCAGCGGGATCGAGGACGCGATTGCGCGGGCCAAGGCCTACGAGGCGGCGGGCGTCGATGCGATCTTCCTGGTGGGCGTGAAGACCCGGGCGGAGCTGGAGGCCGTGGCGAGCGCGATCTCGCTGCCGCTGATCCTGGGCGGTGGCGGGCCGGAATTGGCCGATATCGACTATCTGGGGGCCCAACGGGTCCGGGTCGCGCTGCAGGGCCATCAGCCCTTCATGGCCGCCGTGCAGGCGACCCATGCGACGCTGAAGGCGCTGCGGGAGGGCACCCGGCCCCGGGACCTTCCCGGCATCGCCGACAAGGCGCTGATGCGCCGGGTGACCCGGGGCGCGGATTACGACCGCTGGAGCGACGAATTCCTGGGCGGCGCGTGAGGGAGCGCCCGAGGGGAATCGATATGGTGGATCTCGCCGAACTGGGCGCGCCCGCGCGCGGCGACCACGGCATGCGCCTCGATGCGGAGGAGCAAGCGATGCTCGCCGGCGAGGCGGGCCCCGCGCGGCGCTTAGCGATGCGCCAGATCGTCACCGTCGGCGCCTTTTTCGATGCGGCCGACTGCGTCGAGGTGAGCCAGGTTCACCTGATGGCCGACGCGGAAAGCCTCGGCGAGGCCGGCGTCGCCGCGTTGGAGGCGATCGCAGCACTCCCCGCGCCCGAGCGTCGGGTCCGCGTGCCGACGCTGACCGACCCCCGGGGGATCGAATTTCGCCACCACGTTTGGCTCGGCCAGAGCGCCGAGCAGGTCGCGCTGGAGCGCCGCGCCATCGCCGCAATCGAGGCCATGGGCATCCTGCTCACCAACACCTGCATCAACTATCAAACCGTGCTGCCGCCGGTGCTGGGCGAGCATCTGGCCTATGGCGACACCGGCTCCGCGATTTACGCCAACAGCGTGCTCGGCGCCCGCAGCAATTTCGAGGGCGGTCCCTCGGCGCTCGCGGCGGCGCTCGCCGGGCGGGTGCCGCGATATGGCCTCCACCTCGACCGCCATCGCCGGGGCACGACGCTCTACGAGGTCGACTCGCCGCCCGGCGATCTGGCCGAGTGGGGTGGCTTGGGCGCCATCATCGGCGAGGAGATGGCGAGCTACTGGGAGGTGCCGGTGATCCTCGGCATCGAGCGCGCGCCGAGCTCGGACCAGCTGAAGCAGTTTGGCGCGGCGCTCGCGAGCTACGGCTCGACGCCGTTCTTCCACATGGTCGCCGTGACGCCCGAGGCGCTCACGTTGGCGGCGGCCTTCGACGGCGCGCCGCCGGCGCCGCGCCGCGTGGGGTTGGCCGATCTCGAGGCCTTCCGCGCCCGCTACCGGCCGCCCGACGATCGTCTCGACGTCGTCGTCTTCGCGGCACCGCAATTATCGCTATTCGAGCTGCGCGAC
The DNA here is from genome assembly GCA_965225945.1 of Alphaproteobacteria bacterium. GTDB lineage: Bacteria > Pseudomonadota > Alphaproteobacteria > JASLMY01. The sequence goes on from CBDDBZ010000039.1 coordinate 261,721, forward strand.
CTCGCCGAGCTGCTGGACGGCCGGCGGGTGGATTCCACGGTCGATCTCCTAGCGGCGACCTCGCCCGAGGTGAAGGCCGGCGCCGACCGTCTCGGACTCACCGCCCAAATCGAGGCGGCGGGCGGCCGCGTCTTGGAAGGGGTCTGCTTCTACCAGATGTATGCCCGCGAAATCGGCGAGGCGCGGGGTTGGCGGCGCCTGCTGACGAACTCCGCCAAGCTCGCCAACATCATCCAGGGTTATGGCTACACGCCCGGAATCGCGAGCATGGAGATCTGCGTCGAGAGCGCGTGCCGGGGGCGCTTCGTCGGATGAGCGCCGAGGGTTTCCAGCCGATCGTAATGCAAGGCCATGTCGGCATCGGCCCGGCGGTGGAGGGCACGGCGCTGGTCGCCGCCGATAATTTTTCCGCCCGCTACGACCTCGACCGCCGGGCGGGCACCTTCTCGCGGCCGACGCACGCGCTCTTTGGCCAGTCCTATCTCGATTCGGTCCTGGTACTGAACGGCGCCAAGGGGGGTGTCGCCACGGCCTGGATGCTGCACGAAATGGCGGCCAGGGGCATGGCGCCCCGGGGTCTGGTATTGAACGCGGCCAACCCGATCATGGCGCAGGGCGCCGCCTTCGCGAACCTGCCCTTCATCGACCGCTTCGCGCTCGACGTCACCGCCGAGGTGCGAACCGGCGACCGCGTCCGCCTCGATCCCGCGCGAGGAACCTTGACAATCCTCGCGCGCGGGTGAGGATTGTCGGAGAGGTGCCGGAAAACGGACGTGGCGCGGCACAAATCAGCTACCTGTCGAAGGAAACGGGGGATGAGAGCGCCAAGGAAATGGTAAACTGTCCCCCACTTCCGCAGAGCTTTATTCGGACGATTGGGAGCACCCTAAATGTAGGGGGTGTGGCTGAAAACCGGAGAGGCACGCCTCAAGATTCGGATGCGCCGTCCCCACTGTCACCATTTACGCGGCGGGCCGCCAGTATCGATCTGTAGATGCGGTCGATCCGCTCGTCGGCAACGATTTCAACGGAACCGGTATAGCAGAGATTGTCCATTAACATGCGCACCAAGCCGCGGCGATTTTCCACCGTCTCGTCATCCATCAACATGGTTTCGGTAGATGGCGTGGTATCGCTTGGAGAGTTTCCTGGCGTCGGGTGCATTTTCCGTTTCCTCGGGCGGCTGCCCGCTTGCCTTGTAGTGCCTTGTAAATGGTTGGTCCGCACCAACCAGCAAGTGATCGCCGACACATGCCGCGACGACCGCCCCTGGCAAGACGCCGACCCCGGCGGTGGTTTACGTCGTCGATCAGAAATCCGCGGAAAACTGCCATTTATGGGTGTTCGAAACCCCCGGTCGAAAGGCTCGGAGTTTCGACCGGTTTTTTGCTGCACCGCACGCAGTCGCCCAGGCACGTCCGAGCCCCATTTGATCAATCCTCCCGGAAGCTATCGAAGCGATCCGGCGCAAGAAACTCCGACGATCCTCGCGCACGCCTGACGCCTACGCTGGGCTGGTGATGCGGTCGATCTCCGCCATCTCCTCGCCCGTGAGCGTCCAGCCGATGGCCTCGACGTTGGCGGTGATCTGTTCCGCCCGGGTGGCGCCGGCGATCACGCTCGAGGTCTCCGGCCGGGCGAGGAGCCAGGCGAAGGCGAGCTCCAGCAGCGAGTGGCCACGCGCCTCGGCGAAGCCGGTCAAGGCCTCGACGATGGCCCAGTTCCGATCCGTCAGGTAGATCCGGTTGGCGAAGCTCGGCGTGTCGGTGAGGCGCGCGCCCTCGGGCATCGCGTCACGCGCGTATTTGCCGGTCAAGAGCCCGCTGGCCAGCGGGAAGAACGGCAACAAGCCCAGGCCATGGCGCGCCATCGCCGGCAGCAGTTCCGCCTCGATCGCGCGGTTCAGCAGATTGTATTCGTCCTGGCAGCAGACGAATTCGGAGATTCCGTCCCTCACCGACGTCCAGTGGGCCTCCATCACCTGCCAGCCGGGCAGGTTCGAGCAGCCGACATAGCGCACCTTGCCCTGGCGGACGAGATCCTCCAGCGCCCGGAGCGTCTCCTCGACCGGCGTCAGCGAATCGGGCATATGCAGCTGGTAGAGATCGATCCAGTCGGTCTGGAGCCGCCGCAGGCTGTCCTCGAGCGCGGTCATGATCCAGCGCCGCGAGCCACCCTGGTGATGGCCGTCATCGGCCATGGCCAGGCCGAACTTGCTGGCCAGCACGATCTCCTTGCGCCCCTCGCCCAGGATCTGGCCGAGTTGCGTCTCCGAGCCGCCGTGTCCGCCGTAGATGTCGGCGGTATCAAAGAGCGTGATGCCGCTGTCGAGGGCCTGGTGGACGACGGCGCGGGTGGCTTCCAGGTCCAGCTTGGCGCCGAAGTTGTTGCAGCCGAGCCCGACCAGCGAGACCCGAAGGCCCGAGGGTCCGAGATTGCGATATTCCATGGTGTTGCTATGTCCCGGTGAAGTTGGCGACGCGCTTCTCCAGGAAGGCGGAGATGCCCTCGCGCCGATCGTCGGTGGTGTAAATGGTGGCGGCCAGCATCGCCTCGAACTCCAGCGCCGAAGTGAGATCCATCTGCATGCCGCGATGCACCGCGCGCTTGGCGAAGGCGAGGCTGAGCGGGGCCCGCGTGGCGTAGAGCTCGGCCAGCTCCAGCGCCGAGGTGAGCGCGCCGCCGGTCTCGACCAGGCGGTTGATCAGGCCGATCCGGTGCGCCTCCGCCGCGGCAATCGGCTCCGCCGCGAACAGCAGCTCCAAGGCCTTGGAATGGCCCACCAGGCGCGGCAGGCGCTGGGTGCCGCCGGCGCCGGCGACGGTGCCGATGCGGGCGCTGGTGATGGCGAAACTCGCACCCTTGCCGGCAACGCGGAGATCGCAGGCCAGCGCGAACTCCAAGCCCCCGGTCAGGCAGAAGCCCTCGATCGCGGCGATCGCCGGAATCGCCATCACCTCGACCGCGTTCGAGAGCCGGTGCCAGCGATTGAAATACGCGACCGCACTCCGGGCGCCATCGATGGCGAGTGCATCGTTCAGGTCGGCGCCGGCGGAGAAATAATCCGGGCCGCCGGTGAAGATCACGGCGCGGACCGCATCCTCGGCCGTGGCCGCGGCAATCGCGCCGTGCAGCGCCTCCATGGTGGCGAGGCTGATCGCGTTGCGAACCTTCGGCCGCGCCAGGGTGACGACGAGCGCCGCCCCCTCGCGCCGGGTCTCGATCACCGCCTCGCTCATGCCCTCGCTCCTCCCTGTTTTGACGCCGCATTCACCGTCAGACGCGCCGGTCTGTCAATCGAGCGCTATCGAAACGCCGTGGGAACAGTTCATTCTGGGATAGGCCAATGCGACCGCCGAGATAGGATTTTCCAACTAGCAGAGTGATTCCCTCGTCGATCGCCAGCATGGCCTTTTGCGCCGCGATCGGGTTGTCGTCGATCAGGAAGTCATAAAGCCGGTCGATGTCCCGAAGCGCTTCCGGCAGGAAGACCAGCTTCACCGAGGCTCGGCCTTCCAAGCGGCTTCACCGACCAGTTTGCGCACCCTTCTCCGGACGCTCTCAAAGGCAATGGACGGCCCGCCGGCCAGGTAGCGTTGCCATCGCTCCTCGTCCTCGGCCCCTTCGTCGACCCGTCGCTCCTGCTCGTCGGCGTGGGCGCGCAGAACGGTGTCGGCGAGAGCGCGAACCGACACCCCGGCACGAGCGGCAAGCACCGTCAGGCGTGCCCACAAGTCGGGGTCCAGGGTGAGAGGCGAGCTCCTATCGGTATCGGTCATGGTCATATGCTCCTGCCCCTGAGCGTAGCGATATAGGGACGTTTTTCCAAGAATCCCTTGTTCCGTGTCGAAAGTCGCTTGGAACGTTCGCTTCCCGGAAGGTCCCTGAGTTCCGCCATGTACGGAAGTCGAGTGATCTCCCCCCGGCTTGCCTGGCGGGAACGGAATCCCGATTATGCGCCGCGCCTGGCACGGGGAGGGGAGCGGTGGACTACGGGATCGACGGCGATGTCGCGGTGATGATCGGCGCCGCGCGGGGGATCGGTTACGCGGCGGCGGCGTTGCTGGCGGGCGAGGGCGCGCGCATTGCCATCGCCGATATCGACGGCCAGGCGGCCGAGGCGGCGGCGACGCGGCTCGCGGACACCGGCGCCGAGGCGATCGGGGTCGGTTGCGACATTACCTCCACCGAGTCCATCTGCGCCTTGCTGGCCCGCACCGAGGAAGCCTTGGGCCCGCCCGACATCCTGGTCAACGCCGCCGCGGTGCTGGACGACAAGACCTTCCTCGATTCAGGCCCCGAGGACTGGGCCCGAATGCTCGACGTCTGTCTCACCGGGCCGATGAACGCGATCCATGCCGTGCTGCCGGGCATGACCAAACGCGGCCATGGCCGGATCGTCTGCCTCGCCTCCGATGCCGCGCGGATCGGCCAAGCCCGGCTTTCCTATTACGCCGCCGCCAAGGCCGGCGTTATCGCGCTGGTGAAGTCGGTGGCGCAGGAGGTGGGGCGAAGCGGCGTCACCCTCAATATCGTCTCGCCGGGCGCCACCAACACGGAACTGCGCCGGGAACGCGAGGCCGGCTTGCGCGCGAGCATGGGGGAGGAACGCTATGGCCGCCGCGAGCGGGCGGTGCTGCGGATGTATCCGACCGGGCGCCTCGGCGAGCCCGACGACGTCGCCGGCGCCATCGCCTATCTCGCGAGCCGCCGGGCCGGCTGGGTCACCGGCCAGGTGATGAGCGTGAACGGCGGCTTCGTGATGCCCTGAAGGACCGAGCGAAACGTCGCCATTTATGGCGACTGGTATATGAGGGTCAAAATTCTTCGCCTAATCGTCCGCGATGGTCGCGGCGGCGATCGCCTCCAATTCGCCACGCCGTGCCGCTATCAGCCCGGCCAGCGCGAGCTGCCCCTCGGCCCTGAGCAGGTTATGAGCCCGCCGGCTGGGCGCGACCGCCGGGTCCCAGGCGAAGTAGCGATCCTCGACCACGTCGGTCAAAAAGCGCGCCGCGAGTTCGAGCGCGATGCGCCCGAAGCCGGCGACCAGGCACTCCCGCTCCTCGGCGGTGACGGTCCGGCTCCAAGCCAGATAGCCCTGGACGCTGGCGCGAAAGATTTCGACGTCGAGGCGGGGATGCGCCGTGTCCTCGCCTTGCGGGTTGCACCAGGAGCGGAGCGCGTCGCCGAACTCCGCGTCGAGGCCGTGGAGTCCCAGGGTGTCGAAATCGATCAGCCCCACCGCGCGGCCGTCCGCCGGGTCGAACAGCACGTTGGAGATCTTGAGGTCGCCGTGCCCGGGCCGCGCCGGTGGCGGCGCGGGCGTCGCCTCGCGCCAGAGCCGCCATTGCTCCAGCACCGTCTCGCCGAGACGGGCCGGATCCTCACCCGCCTGGGTTTGGCTTCCGCCGCTCCGCTCCAGCGCCGCCTCCAGCGCCCGCATGCGCCCCGCTGTGTCGTGGAAGTGGCTTTCCGGGAGGGCCCGGCCCGCCGCCGCGTCGTAGAGCGCGTCGTGGAACCGGGCGAGCAGGCCGGCGGCGCGCTGGGCGTGTCCCGGGCTCGGCACCCGGTGCCAGTTGGCGCCATCGATCCAGGCGAGGAGCCGCCAGCGGCGTCCCGCCAGGCCGGGGACGGAGAGGCGGCCGTCGTCCGTCGGCTGGAGGCGGGGCGCGGCGAGTCCGGCTTCGACCAGCGTGCCTGAGACGGCGAGGATATGGCGGTTGACGTCGTCGCCGAATTGAGCCGCCACCTCCTGCAAGGCGAAGCGGGCCGGCCGGCCGATCGCCCAGGTTCGATTGACCAGGCCGTCGGCGATCGGTGTCACGGGGCTGTCGGGGGCGAGCTGGGCAGCGAAGTGACGCAGCGCCTCTCGCGGCTCGCTTGGCCTCGGGTCCGCAAGGCGACGGTCTCGCACCTGCCCCGAGGGCGGATTTTCGGACGGTGAACCGTGCTGGCGCCGCGATCGCCGCGGCTGGCGAAGCCTGTCTTCCATCGCCGCCTCCCGCTCTCCGCCGAAGCGCGACGATAGCCTATTCGCCGGCAAGCGCGAACCGTCCTCGGCAGCGGCGGCCGGGCCGGGTGGGCACCTCGGCTCGCCTCACCAGGAGTCCCGACGAGCTCCCACGGGAGCGAATTTTCGCCCGAGTCTTCAGACCGTCTGGATTGTCTCGACACGGGGTTGCGCCGATTCCCGCGATCTGGCAACTTACAACAAATTGCGTGGTGATTTGCCGGCAGCACAATATCTGGCGGCATCGCGGCGGTTGCGGCGGTGCCGTCACGTGGCGTCCGGGCCGGGTTCATCGTCGCGGACGCGCCGGGGAGGCGTCGGGGAAGAGATGCATTCCAACCCGTTGATCGACAGCGCCGAGAACCCCCTCGACGTGGTCGAGGAAATCGTCACCGCGCATGAATGGCAGTTCGAGCGCCAGAACAACGACGAGCTGTCGGTCTGCATCGGTGGCGCCTGGTGCGACTATCACCTGGGCTTCACCCACAATCCCCGCTATGGCGGACTGCAGATCGCCTGCGCCTATGACGTGCGCGTGCCGACGGGCAAGCGCGGCGAGGTCTGCTTGCTGCTGGCGATGGTGAACGAGCGCCTCTGGCTCGGGCATTTCGACCTCTGGTCGGAGGAGAGCATCCCGATGTTCCGCCACGTCCTGCTGACGGTGGGCGAGCCGAACGCCACCGCCGACCAAGTCGAGCGGATGATCGAGATCGCGATTTCGGAGTGCGAGCGCTATTATCCCGCCTTCCAGTTCGTGCTCTGGGGCGGCAAGAGCGCGGAGGAGGCGGTGGCCGCCGCGATGTTCGAAACCATGGGCGAGGCGTGAGGCGATGACCAAGCTGCTCCTCGTCGGCTGCGGCAAGATGGGTGGCGCGCTGCTGAGCGGCTGGCTGGCCGAGGGCATCGGGCCCGGGGACGTGGTGGTGGTGGAGCCGGCGGCGGATCCCGGCCGCCTCGCGGCGCTGCCGGGCGTGGCCATGGTCGAGGGGCCGGACGCCATTGCGGCCGATTTCGCGCCCGACGTCGTGATCTTCGCGGTGAAGCCGCAGGTCATGGCCGACGCGGTGCCGCATTACGCCCGCTATCGCAATCCGGCGACGCTCTTTCTCTCGATCGCGGCGGGCACCCGAATCGCCTTCTTCGAGGCGTGCTTGGGAGCCGACGCGGCGATCGTGCGGGTGATGCCCAACACGCCCGCGGCCATCGGCCGGGGGATGAGCGTGTTGACCGCCAACGCCAACGTGGGCGCCGGCCAGCGCGAGGTCGCCGGGCGCTTGCTGGCGGCGGTGGGGGAGACCGCCTGGCTCGACGACGAGGGGCTGATGGACGCGGTGACGGCGGTCAGCGGCAGCGGTCCCGCCTACGTCTTCCTGCTGATCGAGTGCCTGGCCGAGGCCGGCCGGGCGGTGGGCCTGCCGGGCGATCTCTCGGCCAAGCTCGCCTTGGAGACGGTGGCGGGCTCCGGCGAATTGGCCCGCCGGGCGGGCGACGACCCGGCGCAACTCCGCATCGACGTCACCAGCCCGGGCGGCACCACGGCGGCGGCGCTGGAGCTATTGATGGGTGCGGGCGGCCTCGAGGACCTGCTCGCCCGCGCGGTCGAGGCCGCGACCCGGCGCGGCCGCGAACTCGGCGGCTGAATCGCTTCCCTTCACCGTCCGGCGGCGCTATGCGCCTTCCTCGCGGAAAGGGCGGGCCAGCAGGCGCTCGATTTCGGCGCCGAGGCCGGCGCCATGATTGCAGATCTGGTCGACGGCGGCGGTGATCGGCAGCTCCAGACCCATCTCGCCCGCCAGCGCCGCGAGCGCGGCGGCCGTTGCCACCCCCTCGGTCACCGCGCGCCGGGCGCCCAACACCTCGTCGATTCGCCGGCCCTCGCCCAGTGCGATGCCGAGCGACATGTTGCGCGATTTCTCGCTGCCGCAGGTGAGCGCCAAGTCGCCGAGCCCGGAGAGCCCCATCAGCGTCTCCACTCGGGCGCCCCGGGCCCGGCCGAGCCGCATGATCTCCGCCAGGCCCCGGGTCATCAGCGCCGCCCAGGCGTTCTGGCCCAGGCCCTGGCCCCGCACGATCCCGCAGGCGATGGCGACGACGTTCTTGACCGCGCCGCCGATCTCCGCGCCCGCGACGTCGTCGGTCAGATAGGGCCGGAAGTGGGGTAGGCCGACGGCGTCGCGGATCTCTCGAGCCCGCTCCGGGTCGGTGCAAGCCAGCGTCACCGCGGCGGGCAGGCCACGGGCCAGCTCGTCGGCGAAGGTCGGACCGGAGAGGATCGCGATGGTCCGGCCCGGCAACGCGGCCGCCGCCACCTCGCTCATCGGCCGACCGCTACGGCGCTCGATTCCCTTGGCGCAGACCAGTACCGCCGCCTGGATGGCGATATGGGGCGAGAGCTGCCTCGCGACCGCCCCGCTCGCCTGGGCCGGCGTCGCGAGCAGCACCAGGCGGCGATCCGCCAGCACCGCCGGATCGGCGCTCGCCCGCAGGCGTGAATCGAGCTCGATGCCGGGAAGATAGGCTTCGTTTCGCCGCCGCTCGCTCACCGCCGCTGCGATTTTCTCGTCGCGGGCCCAGAGCACCACGTCGCGGCCCGCCGCCGCCAGCAGCGTGGCGAGCGCGGTGCCGAAGGCGCCGGCGCCGACGACGCCGATGGTATCGAATTCCGCCATGGTCGGGTTATAGCATTCCCGGCGCCACGGCCTCAGAGCAGGTCGCGCAGCATCGCCACCAGGGTCACGTCGGCCGGCGGCATGTCCAACTCCGCCATGCGGAGCGGCCGGACCCAACGGGTCTCCTGGCCCTCGCGCGGGCTGGGTCGGCCCTCCCAACGGCGGCAGACGTAGAGCGCCAGCAGCAGGTGAAAATCGTCGTAGGCATGGGAGGCGAAGGTCAGCGGCGCCAGGCACGCCTCGGTCACGTCTAGGGCCAGCTCCTCCCTCAGCTCGCGGATCAGGCACTCCTCCGGCGTCTCCCCGGGCTCGACCTTGCCGCCCGGAAATTCCCACAGCCCGGCCATGGCCTTGCCCGCCGGCCGGCACTGCATCAGCACCCGGCCGTCGACGTCGACTAGCGCCACGGCGGCGACCAGCACCAGAGGCCGGTCGGCCATCAGGAGCGGTAGTCGGCGTTGATGGAGATGTAGCCGTGGGTCAAATCGCAAGCCCACACGGTAGCCCGCCCCCGGCCGACGCCGACGTCGACCTCGATCTCGATTTCCTGGCCCTTCATGTGCGCCACCACCTGGGCCTCGCGGTAGTCGGGATGGACGTGGCCTCGCGCCGCCACCAGCACGCCGCCGATGCGGATGGCCAAGCGGTCGCGGTCCGCCTTTTCGCCCGACTTGCCGACGGCCATGACGATCCGGCCCCAGTTGGCGTCCTCGCCCGCGATCGCGGTCTTGACCAGGGGCGAATTGCCGATCGCGAGGCCGATGCGCCGCGCGGCGGCGGGCGACGCGGCGCCGGCGACGCGGATCTCGATCAGCTTGCTCGCGCCCTCGCCGTCGCGTACCACCTGGCGGGCGAGATCGCCCATCACCGCTTCCAGCGCGGCCTTGAAATCGCCGAGCCGGCGCTCGGAGGGCTTGGCGACGGCCTTACCGGCGCGCGCCCGGCCGGTCGCGAACAGCAGCACCATATCGCTGGTCGAGGTATCGCCGTCGACGGTGATCGAGTTGAAGGTCCGCCGGTTGATCGGTCCGAGCACGCCCTGAAGCACGTCCGCCGGCAGGCCTGCGTCGGTGAAGACGAAGGCGAGCATCGTCGCCATGTCGGGGGCGATCATGCCGCTGCCCTTGGCGATGCCGACGATGGCCACCTCCTCGCCGTCGATGCGCGCGGTCGCGCCCGCCGCCTTGGCGAAGGTGTCGGTGGTGCGAATCGCGTCCGCCGCCTCGGGCCAGGCGTCGGCCTTCAGGCGAGCGGCGAGACGGGGCAGCGCCGCGACCACGGCGGCGGGCTCCAGCCGTTCGCCGATGACGCCGGTGGAGGCGATCATCACCTGGGTCCTCGGGCAGCCGAGGGTATCAGCCACGCCGCGGGCCGCCTGGCGCACCGCCTCGGCGCCCGCGCGGCCGGTGAAGACGTTGGCGTTGCCGGCGTTGACCAGCAGCGCCCGGGCCCGGCCCCGGGGCAGCTGCTTGCGGCACCACTCGACCGGCGCGCCCGCCATCTTGTTGCGCGTCAACACACCGGCCAGCGTGGTGCCCGGTGCCAGGCGCGCCAGCATGATATCGGGCCGCCCCCGGTAGCGCAGATTGGCGGCGAGCGTCGCCAACTCGACGCCGGCGACCTGCGGCAGCGCGGGAAAGCCTTGCGGCGCGAGCGGCGAGACGGGGATGTCGGGCATCGGCGCCCTCCCTGGTTTCGGCGATGCTGCTCTACCTTCTTGAATAATAGAGCCATTTTCTCCAAACGGATCGAACCGCACCGGTTCGATCCGTTTGGAAAAAATGGCTCCATCGGGCCTCAGCGCACCAGGTCGGGAAGGTGCTGGCGGATGCTCTGTTCCATCTCCCGGTCGAAGGCCTCGAGCAGCCTACGGGTGAAGGCATAATAGGCGTCATCGCGCTGATTGAGGCTGAGATCCTCCAGCATGGTACGCCGGCCGGTGACGGTGGCGAGGGCGAAACCGGCGCTGGTGAGGCCTTCGTCGCCGACGATGATTCGCGCCTGGATGTCGGCGGTCAGCTCGTGCGCTTCTTCCCGCGTAAACAGGCCCTGCAACGTGGTCTTGGTCCGCAGCCGCCTGGTGGTGACGCTCGCCTTCTCGATCACCAGGCGGGCGATACCGGTTGGGCCCGTCGCCCGCAGACGATCGCGTGCCCAGGACTGGATCGCCTCCGTCGGCGTCACCGGAAACTCGTGCTCGACGTTGGGCCGGGCGAGCGGCGGTTCGTAGTCGTCCACGACGATGATCTCGCGAACGTCGAGGTCGATCGGTGTCTTGTGGGTGAAGCGGATCTCCGGGTAGGCCGGCGCAGGCGGCGGCGAAACGCAGGCCACGAGCAGCGCGGCAGCGATAGTGACCAAGGTGGTGATTCCGATCGAACGCGCGCGCATATCGAGTCATCCTCTGGCAAGGGACTAGCCCGCCATGGATAGCGGCGGGTGCGGGCAAATTCAACCTCGGCGCGGGAGACGGGGCGTGGTGCGTCGAATTGACTATCTGGTGGACGGGCCGGGCAAAGCGCGACTCACGCTGGCCTTGGCGCACGGTGCCGGCGCCGGCATGGACAGCCCCTTCATGGTTCATTTCGCCGAGCGAATCGCGGCGGCCGCCGAGGTCCGCGTCGCCCGCTTCGAATTCCCCTACATGGCGCGGCGCCGGGCCGAGGGCGGGCGCCGGCCGCCGGATCGCCAGCCGGTGCTGCTCGACGCCTGGCGCCGGGTGGCGGCGGAGCTGGGCGCGGCGAACCTCGTGGTCGGCGGCAAATCCATGGGCGGGCGGATGGCGAGCCTGATCGCCGACGAGACCGGGGCCCGGGGCCTGGTCTGCCTCGGCTATCCTTTTCATGCCCCGGGAAAGGCCGATAAACCCAGGACCGCGCATCTCGCGAGCCTCGCCGCGCCGAGCCTGATCGTGCAGGGAACGCGCGATCCGATGGGCTCAAAAGTAACGGTCGCGAGCTACCAGCTTTCACCGGCGATCCGGCTGCACTGGCTCGCCGACGGCAACCACGATCTGGTGCCGCGCAAGGCCTCGGGCCGGACCCGGGACGAGAACTGGCGAGACGCCGTTCAAGCGATTGCGGAATTCCTCCAAACGCTCTGAAGCCGGGACGGGGCTTGCCAAGACCGGCACCGATCTAGGAAGCTGCGCGAGCGGAGGAGCGAGGAGGGAGACGGGGTCATGACCATGGCGGACGGACGAGAGCGGCGGCACCATCTCGCGCAGTGGGGTGGCTTCGAGGCGGTGGTGGAGGACGGCCGCTTCGTCGCGGTCGAGCCCTTCGCCAAGGACCCCGCGCCTTCGCCGATGCTCCAGGCGATGCCCGAAGCGGTCTATCACCGGAACCGGATCGACCGCCCCCATGTGCGCCGAGGCTATCTCGAAAACGGCCCCGATTCGCGCCAGGCGCGCGGGGCGGAGGCCTATGTCCCGGTCTCCTGGGAGCACGCGCTCGACCTGGTGGCGGGGGAACTCCGCCGCGTCCGCCAGGCGCACGGCAACGAGGCGATCTTCGCCGGCTCCTACGGCTGGGCCAGCGCCGGACAGCTGCATCACGCCAAGAGCGTGCTGCAACGCTTCATGGCTTTCCACGGTGGCTATGTCGGCCAGATCGGCTCCTACAGCGTCGCCGCCGCGCTCGCCATCGTGCCGCGCGTCGTGGGTTCGGCCGCGCCCTGCGCCGGGCCGGTGACGTCGTGGGACAGCATCATCGCCGAAACCCGCCTGTTCGTCGCCTTCGGCGGCCTGCCGCTGCGCAACGATCAGGTCGACCGCGGGGGCGTCGGCGAGCACCGGTTGGGCGGCTATCTCGCCCGGGCGCGGGCGGCCGGCTGCCGCTTCGTCAACATCTCTCCGGTCCGCTCCGACATGGCGGGCGACGTCGGGCCAGAGTGGCTGGCGCCGCGACCCAACACCGATACCGCGTTGATGCTGGGCCTGGCCCATACGCTCGCGGCCGAGGGGCTGCACGACCGAGCCTTCCTGGCGAGCCACTGCCACGGCTATCCGCGTTTTCAGGCCTATCTCCTGGGCGAGAGCGATGGGGTGGCGAAGAACGCCGAGTGGGCCGCCGCCATCGCCGGGCTCGAGCCTGAGACGATCCGCGAGCTCGCTCGGGCCATGGCGGCGACGCGGACCATGGTGACGGCGAGCTGGTCGCTGCAGCGGGGCGATCACGGCGAGCAGCCGTTCTGGATGCTGATCACGCTGGCGGCGATGCTGGGCCAGATCGGACTTCCCGGCGGCGGCTTCGGGCTCGGCTACGGCTCGCTCGCCGGCATGGGCGCCGCGCGCCGGCCGGTGAGCGCGCCCAGCTTGCCGAAGCCGGCGAACCCGGTGAAGACGTCGATCCCGGTCGCGCGCATCGCCGACATGCTGCTGAACCCGGGCGCTGCCTACGACTTCGACGGCCGCCGGCTCGCCTATCCGGACATCCGCCTGGTCTATTGGTGCGGCGGCAATCCGTTCCACCACCATCAGGACTTGAACCGACTGATCGAGGCCTGGCGCCGGCCCGAGACCATCGTCGTGCACGAACCTTGGTGGACCGCGACCGCGCGCCACGCCGACATCGTCCTGCCCTCGACCACGACGCTCGAACGCAACGACGTCGGTGGCGGCGACCGCGACCGCTTCGTCTTCGCCATGGAACGGGCGATCGATCCGGTGGGCCAGGCGCGGAACGATTTCGACATCTTCACCGCGCTCGCCGAGCGGCTGGGCTTCGCCGAGAGCTATACCGAAGGACGCGACGAGATGGGCTGGATCGAGCACATCTACGACGTCGCCCGCCAGCAGGCCGCCGCCAGCGACGTCGAATGGCCGGATTTCGAGACCTTCTGGCGCGAGGGTCACGTCGAGAGCCCGCCGTTGGACGCGCCCCATGTCATGTTCGCCGAATTTCGCGCCGATCCCGAGGCCCATGCGCTGGGGACGCCGACGGGAAAGATCGAGATCCACTCGCCGACGATCGAGAGCTTCGGCTACGACGATTGCCCGGGGCTGCCGACCTGGATGGCGCCGGTCGAGTGGCTGGGGGCGCCGGAGGCGGCGCGCCATCCGCTGCACATGCTGTCGAGCCAGCCGGGGCCCAGGCTGCACAGCCAGCTCGACCAATGCGCCGTCAGCCGGGGCGCCAAGGTGGCGGAGCGGGAACCGATCCTGATGCACGCCCGCGACGCCGAGGCGCGTGGCATCGGGGAGGGCGATGTCGTGCGTGTGTTCAACGATCGCGGCCAGGTGCTGGCGGGCGCGGTGGTGACGGAGGGCATTCGACCCGGCGTCGTCCAGCTCGCCACCGGCGCCTGGTACGATCCCACGACGCCGGGCGAGATCGGCACCCTCGACAAGCACGGCAACGCCAACGTGTTGACCCTCGACAAGGGCACCTCGCGCCTCGCCCAGGGGCCGAGCGCTCACTCGGCGCTGGTCGAGGTCGAGCGCCTGGTCGGCGCGGCCCCGCCCATCACCGCTTTCGACCCGCCGACGGTGGCGGCCGAGTAATACCAACCGCCATTATTGGCGACTCCCGGGCCAGAGTCTTCGACGATCGCCGCTCGCCGGGCCATGCCACGCGCCGCTCTTTGTCGATGGCCGCTCGCCCGGCGCGCCGGGCCTTCCGCTCCCCCGCCCAACCACCCAGGAGCAGGAGGCCCGGCGCGCCACCTGGCCCGGCCGGATCGCTCGGGTGGTTGGGCGGGGGAGCGGGAGGCCCGGGCCATGCCACGCGCCAGCGTGGCGACAAAGAATCGCGGGTGGTTTAGCCGTGCCGGACGATGCCCTGGCGCGGCCGTCGAGCCGCCTCAAACAAATTTGATCTTGATCAGTTCGTAGAGCTTGTGGCCACCGGGCGTGGTCACCTCGACTTCGTCGCCGACCTCCTTGCCGATCAGCGCGCGGGCCAAGGGCGAGGCGATGGAGAGGCGCTTCTGCTTCACGTCGCTCTCGTCCTCGCCGACGATCTGGAAATGCATCTCGGCCTCGGTGTCGTCGTCGATCAGGGTGACGGTGGCGCCGAACTTGACGGTACTGCCCGAGAGCTTGGAGGCATCGATCACCTGGGCCCGGGAGACCTTGTCCTCGAGCTCCGCGACCCGCGTCTCGACGAAGGCCTGGCGTTCCTTGGCGGCATGATATTCCGCGTTCTCCGAGAGATCGCCGTGGGCCCGTGCCTCCTCCAGCGCACGCGATATCGCCGGACGCTCCTCCGTCTTCAGGCGCTTCAGCTCCTCCTCGAGCTGTGCGAAACCTTGGGCGGTCATGGGAAATTTGCTCATCCGCGGCCTGCTCGCTGATCGCCGCCGCCCCGGCGGCGACAGCCTCTAAAAGTATGACTGTAGCGGTGCGACTTCAAGTTCGCCATGGGCGAGGCTGGCGATGGCCCGAACCGACGCCCGCGCGCCCGCGAGCGTGGTGTAATAGGGGATGGCATGGGTCAGCGCGGCGCGCCGCAGCGTGAAGCTGTCGCGTATCGCCTGGGCCCCCTCGGTGGTGTTGAAGATCAGCGAGATGTCGCCGTTGGATATCGCGTCGACGATGTGCGGGCGGCCTTCCAACACCTTGTTGATCGCCCGCGCGGGCACGCCGTGCTCCCCGAGGTAGGCCTGGGTTCCCCGCGTCGCCACGATGGCGAAGCCGAGCGCGACGAGCTCGCCCGCGAGTACCGCCGCCGCCGGCTTGTCGCCGTCCTTGACCGAGACGAAGACGGAGCCGGCGTCCGGCAACTCGATGCCGGCGGCGAGCTGGGACTTGGCGAAAGCGGCATCGAAGCTCCGGCCAATGCCCATGACCTCGCCGGTCGATTTCATCTCCGGCCCCAGCAGCACATCGACACCCGGAAAGCGCGCGAAGGGGAACACCGCTTCCTTGACCGCGACGTGTCGGGACCAGTCGATGTCGAGGTCGAAATCGGCGAGCGGCTCGCCCGCCATCACCCGGGCGGCGATCTTGGCGAGCGGCCGGCCGATCGCCTTGGAGACGAAGGGGACGGTGCGGCTGGCCCGGGGATTGACCTCGAGGACGAAGATCTCGCCGTCCTTCACGGCGAACTGCACGTTCATCAGGCCGACGACGCCGAGCCCCCGGGCCAACGCCTCGGTCTGGCGGCGGATCTTGGCGATCGTCTCCGGGGCCAAGGAATACGGCGGCAGCGCGCAGGCGGAATCGCCGGAATGGATTCCCGCCTCCTCGATGTGCTCCATGATGCCGGCGACGACGACGGTCTCGGCATCAGCGAGGGCGTCGACGTCGACCTCGATCGCGTCTGAGAGGTAACCGTCGATCAGCACCGGGCCGGCGTCCGAGACCCGGACGGCACGGGCCATGTAGGTATCGAGCGCCGTCTCGTCCCGGACGATCTCCATCGCCCGCCCGCCGAGCACGTAGGAGGGCCTGACGACCACGGGATAGCCGATCCGCGCCGCCTCCACCCGCGCCGCCTCGACGCTCGTGGCGATGCCGTTCGACGGCTGGCGCAATTCGAGGTGGTGCAGCAACTGCTGGAAACGCTCACGATCCTCGGCCAGGTCGATGGCGTCGGGCGTGGTGCCGAGGATCGGCACCGCCGCCTCTTCGAGCGCTCTCGCGAGCTTCAGCGGCGTCTGTCCGCCGAACTGCACGATGACGCCGAGCAAGCGGCCGGCGCGCTGCTCGACCGCGACGATCTCCAGCACGTCCTCGGCGGTCAGCGGTTCGAAATAGAGCCGGTCGGAGGTGTCGTAGTCGGTCGATACGGTCTCCGGGTTGCAGTTGATCATGATGCTCTCGCGCCCCGATTCGGCGAGCGCCAGCGCGGCGTGGACGCAGCAGTAGTCGAACTCGATGCCCTGGCCGATCCGGTTGGGCCCACCGCCGAGGATGATCACCTTGTCGCGGCCGCTCGGCCGCGCTTCGCATTCCGCCGCCCCTTCACCGCTCTCGTAGGTGGCGTAGAGATAGGGCGTCTCGCTCTCGAATTCGGCGGCACAGGTATCGACCCGCTTGTAGACCGGACGGACGGCGAGCGCGTGCCTGCGGGCGCGAACCTCGGCCTCGTCGCTCCCGACCAGCGCCGCCAGGCGGGCATCGGAGAAGCCGAGCCGTTTGAGCCGGCGAAGCCCGTCCGCGTCCCTCGGCAGGCCCTCCGCCCGCACCGTCGCCTCGACTTCCACGAGGCTAGCGATCTGTCTCAGGAACCAGGGATCATAGGCGGTGAGCGCTTGGATCTCCTCGATCTCGAAGCCCTGGCGCAAGGCCTGCGCGATGATGGTCAAGCGCTCCGGCGAGGGGGTGGAAAGTGCTGCGCGGACTGCGTCGCGATCATCCGCGCCGGAGCCCGCAATCTCGACCTCGTTCAGACCGGTCAGCCCGGTCTCCATCGAGCGCAGCGCCTTCTGCAGGCTCTCGGCGAAATTGCGGCCGATCGCCATGGCCTCGCCGACCGACTTCATCGAGGTGGTCAGCACGGGTGCTGCCGCCTCGAACTTCTCGAAGGTGAAGCGCGGTATCTTGGTGACGACGTAGTCGATGGTCGGCTCGAAACTCGCCGGAGTCTTGCCGCCGGTAATGTCGTTGTCGAGTTCGTCGAGGGTGTAGCCGACGGCGAGGCGGGCGGCGATCTTGGCGATCGGGAAGCCGGTCGCTTTCGATGCCAGCGCCGACGAGCGGGAGACCCGGGGGTTCATCTCGATCACCACCATGCGGCCGTTGGCCGGATCGATCGCGAACTGCACGTTGGAGCCGCCGGTATCCACGCCGATCTCGCGCAGGCACGCGATCGAGGCGTTGCGGAGGATCTGGTATTCCTTGTCGGTGAGCGTCAGCGCCGGGGCGACGGTGATCGAATCGCCCGTATGCACGCCCATCGGATCGACGTTCTCGATCGAGCAGACGATGATGCAGTTGTCGTTCTGGTCCCGCACCACCTCCATCTCGAACTCTTTCCAACCGAGCACCGATTCCTCGATCAGCACCTCGGTGAGGGGGGAGGCGTCGAGCCCGCCCTGGACGATGGCTTGGAATTCCGCCCGGTTGTAAGCGACGCCGCCGCCGGTGCCGCCGAGCGTGAAGGACGGCCGGATGATCGCCGGCAGGCCCACCGCCTCCAGCCCCGCCATCGCCTCGGAGAGATCATGGGCGATCCTCGCCCGGGGCGTCTCCAGGCCGATCCGGCCCATCGCCTCGCGGAAGCGCTGGCGGTCCTCGGCCATCTCGATCGCCTCGGGCGAGGCGCCGATCAGCTCGATTCCGAGCCGCTCGAGAGTACCGTTGCGGTGCAGCGCCATCGCCGTGTTGAGCGCGGTCTGTCCGCCCATGGTCGCCAGCACGGCATCGGGCCGCTCCCGCTCCAGGATGCGGGTGACGATCTCCGGCGTGATCGGCTCGATATAGGTGGCGTCGGCGACCTCGGGGTCGGTCATGATCGTCGCCGGGTTGGAGTTCACCAGGACGACGCGGTAGCCCTCTTGCTTCAGCGCCTTGCAGGCCTGGGTGCCGGAATAGTCGAACTCGCAGGCCTGGCCGATGACGATCGGCCCGGCGCCGATGATCATGATCGAGCTGATGTCGACGCGCTTGGGCATCCGGCGCGAGCTCCACTCAGGCTACGATGGGGCGGCCGAGGGCCGCGCCCGGCTGGTACTCCCCAGGGCGCCGCGATGCAACGGGCGAGGCTGTGCTCAGCCGCTCGGCGTGAAGAGCGGGACCGCCTGGCCGTCCTCGGCCGGCTTGAAGGTCACCTTGACCGCCTGGTCGATGTGCACCGAATCGGGGTCGCAGTCGACGATGTTGGTCATCATCGTCACCCCTTCGTCGAGGGTGACGTAGGCCATCACGAAGGGCGTCTCGGCGCGGCGCATCACCGAATAGCTGTAGACCTTGCCGGTACCCTTGGCCTCGTACCACTCGGTGGCGCTGCTCTGGCAGTGCGGGCAATGGACGCGGGGGTAGAAATGCGTCCTGGAGCACGCGGTGCAACGCTTCAACAGCAGCTTGCCTTCGTTGGCGCCGTCCCAATAGGCCCTCGTCTCCTCGTTGACCACCGGTGCGGAATAGGTTCTGGACGAGGCGTTCATGCGTCGCTCCTTCCGAGAATGACGGTGGCGCTGCCCATGCGCGTCGCGATCGAGCCGCCGGTGCCGTGCGCCAGCGCCAGGGCGCAGTCCTTCACCTGGACCGCCGGATGGGCCTCGCCCCGGACCTGGCGGACCGCTTCCAGCACTTTGGTGAGGCCGCCGCGATTGCCCGGGTGGTTGTTGCAGAGGCCGCCACCGTCGGTGTTGAAGGGCAGCTTGCCCTGCCCCGAGATCAGGTTGCCGTCGGCGACGAACTTGCCACCCTCGCCCCGGGCGCAGAAGCCCAGATCCTCGATCGTCAGCACCACGGTGATGGTGAAGGAATCATAGATCGAGGCGTAGTCGATGTCGCCGGGCGCGACGCCGGCCTCGGCGAAGGCGCGGGGACCGGAATAGGCGCCGCCGGTGAACGTCAGATCGACGGCGCCGGCATTGAGATGCTTCACCGCCTCGCCGTGGCCGAGGATCTTGACCGCCCGCTCGCCGAGCGATTTGGCGACCTCCGGGCTCACCACCACGATCGCGCCGCCGCCATCGGAGATCACGCAGCAGTCCAAACGGTGCAGCGGGTCGGCGATCATCGGCGAATTGACCACGTCCTCCACCGTCACCACCTTGCGCAGCATGGCATGCTCGTTGTGCTGGGCGTGGTGCGAGGCGGCGACCTTGACCCAGGCGAGCTGCTCGGAGGTGGTGGCGAACTCGTGCATGTGGCGCATCGCCGCCATGGCGTACATGTTGACGACGGTGGGTCCGTAAACCGATTCGAAGCCGATCTCGGGGGCGGTCGCCGGATAGACCCGGGGCGCGGTGCCGGTCGCCACGCCCTCGGCCCGGGGCCGCCCGGCCAGCGTGATCAGCGCGACGTTGCACTTGCCCAGCGCGATCGCCTCCAGCGCGTGACCGACATGGATCACGTAGGAGGAGCCGCCGGTGTCGGTCGAATCGACGTGTTTCACGTCGAGGCCCAGGTATTCGACCATCGAGAGCGGACCCAGGCCGGGCGCATCGCCGGCGCAGAAATAGGCATCGACGTCGGCCATGGCGAGGCCGGCATCGGCCAGCGCGCCGAGCGCCGACTCGGCGTGGATTTGTGCGAGCGTGATACCCTCGGCGTGGCGGACGGGGTGTTCGTGGATGCCGGCAATGTATGCCTTGCCTCGCAAGCTCATGCGGTCTTGCTCCTTCGCCCTCTGTTCGGTGATCCCCTTGGAGGGAGCTCATGGTGTCGCCGGGCGGGCGGCCGCATGGCCGGGCGGCGACGTCCGCAAGCTACCCCAGCTCGGCGTGCCGGGGAAACAAGAAATAGACTTGAGCCCCCGCCACCAGCGCACGGAGTCTCGCTATGCGCCTCGCCCTCTCCGTCCGCGTCGCCGAGGCGCCCCGGGCCAAGGACCGCTTCACCGTGGCGTTCGAGGATCTCGCGCGCCGCGCCGCCGAGGCCGGCTTCGAGGGCCTGTCGATCCGCCCCTCGGTGGTCGCGATCGCCTCGCCCGAGGCGCGCATCGAGGAAGTGCGCCGGGTGCTGGAGCGCCACGGCCTGGCCGCCTCCATGGTGACCGGTGAATTGTCGCTCGCGCTCAACGACGCGGGCGCGAGCGCGGCCGTTCGCAATATCGAGCCGCACCTCGATCTGGCGGCGAAGCTGGGGACGGCGCGGGTTCGGGTGATGCTGCACGAGGCGGCGGACATTCCCCACGCGCGGCGCGCGGCGGAGGCGGCCCGCGCGCGCGGCCTGACGCTCTGCCACCAGACCCACTGGGGCAGCCTCTGCGAGACGGTGGAGACCAGCCTGGAGACGCTGACCAGCGTCGATTCGGCGGGCTTCGCGCTGACTTTCGAGCCGGCCAACCTGCTGGCGGGCGAGGGCGATGCCGGCATCGACGCGCTGCCCCGCCTGGCACCGTATCTCGGCAACGTCTACTACCAGAACCTCGCCCTCGATCCCGCCTCGAGCACGCACTTTCCGACCCGGGCGCGGGGTCCGGTCGGCGTCCGCTTCCTGCCGCTGGGCGATCCGGCCGGCATCGATCCCGCGCCGCTGGTCCGGGCGTTGCGGGCGATCGAGTATCGAGGCTGGCTCACGGTGCACCAGCCGCTGTTGGCGGGAGAGGCGGTCGAGACCGTGATCGAGACCGCCGGCCGCCTGTTCCGCCGCTTGCTCCAACGGACCCAGCGGACTGCTTAAGCATGATCCGCTCACCCGGAATCGCCCGGCCGAGCCTTCGTTACAGGTCGCGCGGGTCTCGTCGGCGCGGACGAGCGGAGCGAAGCACCGCAATTCAGGCGTCGATGCCGAGTCCGTCGTCACGGCGCGGGGCGCCACCCTGAGGATAAGGGACAGCGGCCGGGAGGAGCGTGTGGTTCATATCACCGATGGATTAGGTGATCCAAACGCCCTAAACTTGGCAAGGTCTCCGCTTTAGCCGAGGCAAGAATGGCGCACAATGTCGGCGAATGGCTTCTACAGCTGGGTCTTGGCAATTACGCCGACGCGTTCACTGAGAACGATGTCGAGTTCGAAGAGTTGTCGGAGCTGAGCGACGATGATCTAAGTCAGCTCGGCCTATCGCTTGGCCATCGACGCAAGTTCTTGAAGGCAGTAGCCGAACTAACCGCTGGTGCTGCTCAGCCTGAGACACCGACGGACATAGCCGAAGCATCGCCAGCATCGACAAAGCGCGCAGAAGCCGAGCGCCGGCAGCTAACCGTGATGTTCTGCGATCTTGTCGGTTCGACCGAGCTTTCAACCCGACTCGACCCGGAAGACCTGCGCGAGATCATGCGGCGCTATCAGGATGCGGTGGCGGGCGCGGTGACGCGCTACGGCGGCCATGTGGCGAAGTATTTGGGCGACGGTATGCTGGCTTACTTCGGTTGGCCGCAGGCTCATGAGGATCAGGCGGAACGGGCGGTACGCGCGGGCCTGGACGCGGTTGAGGCCGTGAGTGATGTTCAAGTTGCCGATAAGCGCGCGTTGGAGGCACGTATCGGCATTGCCACCGGGCAGGTCGTTGTCGGCGACCTTGTCGGTGAAAGCGACCGCGATCGGGAAGCGGTGAGCGGCGAAACCCCCAACCTCGCGGCACGCCTTCAGGGTGTTGCTGAACCGGGACAAGTCGTGATTGG
Source organism: Alphaproteobacteria bacterium (assembly GCA_965225945.1). Taxonomy (GTDB): domain Bacteria; phylum Pseudomonadota; class Alphaproteobacteria; genus JASLMY01. The sequence continues at coordinate 283,579 of CBDDBZ010000039.1, forward strand.
CAAGGCCACGCACCGCCTAGCAGCCTGTCGGACTTGAGCCGAGGGGTGTGATCTGATTCGATGGCATCGGTTGATTCGCCCGCGATTGATGGAGGCCGTGATGAGCAACTTCCGAGCGGTGGACCGCGAGACGGGGTTTCTGCTGCCGCCGTCGGTGGATGAATGGCTTCCCGAGCGGCATCTGGCGCGCTTCGTGGTCGAGGTGATCGAGCAGTTGGACCTCTCGGCGTTCGTGAAGGCCTATCGCGGCTCGGGCTCGGCGTCCTATCACCCGAGCGTGCTGCTGGGGCTTCTGGTCTACGGCTACGCCACGGGAGTGTTTTCGAGCCGCAAGCTGGAGCGCGCGAGCTATGATTCGGTGGCCTTCCGCTTCATCGCCGCCAACGACCATCCCGACCACGACACCATCGCCAGCTTCCGGCGGCGCTTTCTCGTTTCGATCGAAGGGCTGTTCGTCGAGGTGCTGCTGCTGGCTCGGGAAACCGGGCTGCTGAAGCTGGGCACGGTGGCGCTGGACGGCACCAAGGTGCATGCCAACGCGAGCCGCCACAGTGCCTTGTCGTGGAAACACGCCTGCGAGATCGAAGCCCGGTTGAAGGCCGAGGTGGTGGAACTGATGAGGCTGGCGGAGGCGGCCGATGCGGCGGATGTGCCGGACGGGATGTCGGTACCGGAAGAACTGGCCCGGCGCGAGGATCGTCTGGCCCGCATCGCCGAGGCCAAGGCGGCGATCGAGGCGCGGGCGCGCGAACGCCATGAGCGGGAGCGGGCCGAGTACGAGGCGAAGCTCTAGGCGCGCGCGGAGAAGGCCGAGAAGACGGGCCGCAAGCCGGGCGGCCGTCCGCCCAAGCCGCCGGTGGCCGGGCCCGGGCCGAAGGACCAAGTCAATCTGACGGACGCGGACTCGCGCATCATGCCGGTGGCCGGCGGTGGCTTCGAACAGTCTTACAACGCCCAGGCCACGGTGGCGGTCGACAGCCTGCTGGTGGTCACCAACGATGTGGTCCAGGCCCCCAACGACAAGCAACACATCGAGCCGGCGCTGGAAGCGCTCGAGCGGCTCTCCGAGGCGCTGGGCGCGCCCGAGACCCTGCTGGCGGACAGCGGCTACTTCAGCGAGGCCAACGTGAAGGCCTGCGCCGAGGCCGGGATCGCGCCGCTGATCGCGCCCGCTCGGGAGCACCATCATCTCTCCTGGAAGGACCGCTTCGCCGGAGCACCGCCGCCCCCGGAGAACCCGACGCCGCTGGAAGCGATGCGCCATCGACTGGCCTCGCCCGAGGGCCGGCAACTCTACGCCCTGCGCAAGCAAACGCCGGAACCGGTGTTCGGCATCATCAAATCGGTGATGGGCTTCCGCCAGTTCTCGCTACGCGGCCTGGACAAGGTCAGGGGCGAATGGAACTTGGTGACCCTGGCTTGGAACATCAAAAGAATGTTCACCCTGCAATACGCGTGAGCAAGCGGCCCAACTCCGTGTCCTCGCGAAAGGGCCTAAAGTGTATGCTCGCCTCGCGATACACGCGAGCAAGCGGCCGGACGCCATGTCCTCACGAAAGATGCCCGAACCCATGACCTCTCCACATCCCGATCCGTCCACACCCCTTCTCGCGGACCTCAGTCCGACAGGCTGCTAGTCCGAGATTTTCCAGACGACTCCCGCCAAACACCGGAAGCGCTTGCGTGCCGGTTTTGCTCGACCCGTTCGTTCCGATTGCGTAACGAACGGGGTGAGCCGGCCGTTACCGCGAGGCTCGCCGCGCCCTCTCCGTGTCGCCGCGCCGGAGCGCGCGTCCCGGCCGCGCGCCGGTCGCCGCGCCGTGACGCCACGCGGTCTCGCCGTTGACAATCACTTCGCCGATCCCCGCCGCCGCCAGCTTCGGCTCGTCGAAGGTCGCGCGATCGGCGATCGTCGCGGGATCGAACAGCACCAGATCGGCATAATGGCCGACGCGGAGCAGGCCGCGTTTCCGCAAGCCGAATTCGCCCGCCGGCAAGCCGGTCATCCGCCGCACCGCCTCGGCGAGCGACAGCACGCCCTCGTCGCGCGCATAATGCCCCAGCACCCGGGGAAAGGTGCCCCAGAGGCGGGGATGGGGATGGCTATCCGAGGGCAGCCCGTCGGAGCCGATCATGCTCGCCTCGAAGGCCATGATCCGGCGGACGTCGGCCTCGTCCATCATGAAGTAGGCGGCGCCGGCCGGCTGTAGCAGCTCCATCGCCTCCGCCGTTCCGACCCCGAGTTCTGCCGCCACCTCGTCGAGGTCGCGGCCCGCGGCCTCGGGTCGGGCCTTGCTCCAGGTGATCAGCGTGCGGGCCGCGAGCCCGGCCAATTCCGGCAACAGCACGGAAGAGCCGGCGATATAGGGATAGAGATCCAGCCCCAAGCGCTGCTCGCCGCGCAATCGCGCGATCAGCGCCAGGGTCTCGACGCTGCGCCCGTGGTTGGCGGCACCGGTGCATTTGTGGTGCGAGATGATGACCTGAATATCGGCGTGCCGCGCGATGGCCGCGGCCTCCTCGATCGCTTCCAGCACATGGTCGCCCTCGTCGCGGATGTGGGCGGTGTAGATCCCGTCGCCCTCCGTCAGCATCTCGGCGATCGCCGCCACCTCCTCGGTCCGCGCGGCCCGGGCCGGCGGATAAAACAGGCCGCTCGACATGCCGATGGCGCCGGCCTCCATCGCCTCGGCCATCAGCGTGCGCATGGTCTCGATCTCAGCCTCGGTCGCGGGGCGGTCGAGCCGATCCATGGCGTCGTGGCGCAGCACGGAATGGCCGACCAGCGCCACCGCGTTGGTCGCCGCCGGCGCGGCGTCGAGGGCGGTGAAATAGTCTCCCAGGCTCGGGAAACAGTATTCCTCGCGATCTGCCAGCAGTTCGAACGGCGGCGGCGGCAGGCCCGGCCGGGTCAGCGGCGCGAGCGAGATACCGCAGTTGCCGACGACGACGGTGGTGACGCCCTGGCTGGTCTTGGCCGGCATCTCGGGCGTCGCCAGCAGCGCGCGGTCGTCATGGGTGTGAACGTCGATGAAGCCCGGCGCCAGCGCCAGCCCGACGCCTGCGATCTCGCGGGCCGCCCGGGTCGCGCCCAAGTCGCCGAGGCCGGTGATTCGATCGCCGGAGACCGCGAGATCGCCGAGCCGGGGCGCCCCACCGCTGCCGTCCAGGAGCAAGGCGCCCCGGACGACCAGATCGGCGTGTGACGGCACACCGTCGGCCGTACCCGCCTCAGGCATTCTGCAGCGCCCGCATCTCGGCCGCCCGCTCGCTCGCCGCCGCCATCATCAACGGCAGATCGTTGCCGGCGAGCAGCAGGCGGACACCCATCTCGACATAGCGCCGCATCAACGGCGGGTCGTAGACGCCGCCCATGCCGGCCCACTTGCCGTTGGCCGCGCAGGCCGCGATCACCCGCTCGTAGGCCTCGACCACGCGTGGATCGCCGACCTGGCCCGGAATCCCCATCTCCATGCAGAGGTCGTTGGTGCCGATCAGCAGGGCGTCGATGCCCTCGATGGCGGCGATCGCCTCGACGTTCAGAATTGCCGTCGGGGTTTCCAGCATCACGATCAGCAGCGTCGTGTCGTTGATCAATTTCGTGGTCTCGCTCATCGCCAAGCGCTCGAAGTCGATCTGCGCCAGGCTGCTGGTCACCGAGCGGTGGCCGATCGGGGGATAGCGGCAGTTCTCGACCATCTGGGCCGCGACCTCGGGCGTGTCGACATGCGGCACCACGACGCCCAAGGCGCCGCCGTCGAGCACGCGGGTGGCGTGAAAGTGCTGGAAGCCGGGCACCCGAACGATGGCCGTGATGCCGGCGTCCTGGGCCGCGACGCTGATCTGCGCCGCCATGTCGATCGACATGGTGTTGTGCTCCATATCGATGAAGATCCAGTCGTAGCCGCACTGGCGCATGATCTTGGCGATGTCCACGGTCCGGGCCTGGCGCAGCCCGACGCCGATGGCGAGCTCGCCGGCCTCCAGGCGATCGCGCGCGGGATTCGAAATCTTGCTCATGGTTGTCCGTCCCTCCCCCGACCGGATGGCGCCGGCCGTCCGAAGGCGAGCATATAGCATTCGCGCCGACGGGCGACTCCGGCGAGCGCGGGGGCGAAATTTACCTGAACGGCGGATGAACGGGGGCCTCAGATTGGGTTCAGGCGGCGGCGGGCATAGTCCCGCCATCGCTTACGACAAACGACGTCCGGGGAAGGAAATCACCATGACGTACCATGTTATCCAGAACGAAACGAAGACCGCGACGCAGCGTGCCGGGGGCCGGGCGGCGGCGCTGCTGGCAACAGCGCTCGCCGCCTTGATGCTGGCCGGCTGCGTCACCGAGGGCGGCCCCAAGCAGGGCATCGGAACCATCCTGGGGGCCGCCGGCGGTGGCCTGTTGGGTGCCCAGTTCGGCAGCGACCGGGGCCGCCTCGCCGCCACCGCCGCCGGCGTCTTTCTCGGCTCCATGCTCGGCAATTCGGTCGGCCGTTCGCTCGACCGGGCCGATCGCCGCGCGGTCGCCCGGGCGGAGGACCAGGCCCACCGGGCACCGGTCAACGAGACGATCTCTTGGCGCAACCCCGAAAGCGGCAATTACGGCACGGTGACGCCGGTGCGCGAAGGGGTCTCGAACTCCGGGCGGCAGTGCCGCGAATACTACCACACCGTGGTCGTCGGCGGTCGCCAGGAAGAGGCCTATGGCACCGCTTGCCTGCAGCCCGACGGGAGCTGGCAGATCGTCAACGGCTGACGCGATACGGCTGACGCGACCTTGGCGGGGTCCACGAGATGACGCTCCCCGGCGTCAGGACCCGTCGGCGGAAGGCTTTCCGGCGGAGGTTCATCCTAGCCTCCACGCGAACCGCCCCGGAAAACCCCCGCCGACGGGTCCCCTATCCGGGGACGCGGCGAATGGATACCTGCCGCAGGTCGGCCGCGCGGGCCGGTTTGCGCGCCGGCGGCCTCGCCTCGGTCTTGTCGCGATCGCTCGATCGGCGGAAGATGGCGCCATGTGGCCCAGCGGAGCACGCACTCGGCCTCGATCGAGTGCCCGAGACAACGAGGGATCGGCGCGGTGAGCACGGCCGACGGGTTCGCGGTGCCGGACCTGCTCTGGAGCGTCGAGGCGCTCGCCGCCCGGCTCGGCACGCCGGGGCTCTGCGTGCTGGATGTCCGGGCGAGCGCGCTGTTTGCCGCCGGACACGTGCCGGGTGCGCTCTCCTTCGATCTCTACGCCATCAACTGCTTCGACACCGATCCCGCCCCGCTCGCCGCGTTTGTGCGGATGTACGCCTATCTCCTGGGCCAGCGCGGGGTCGGTTTCGCCGACGAGATCGTGATCACGGGTGAGATCACGGGCATGTGCGCGGCCCGCGGCTTCTGGTTGCTGGAGCTGTTCGACCATGCCCGCGTGCATGTGCTGGACGGTGGCGTCAAGGCCTGGCGCGCCGCCGGCCGGCCGGTCAGCCTCGAGGCCGAAGTGCCGCCGGCAGCACCCTTCCGGCCCGGCTGGCGCCCGGAACGCCTGGCGACCCGCCATGACGTTCAGGCGGCGATGGAGGATGCCGGGGCGTTGATCCTCGACACCCGCTCACGCGGGGAATGGCTGGGAACTGACCGCCGCGCCGCCCGGGGTGGCGCCGTGCCGGGTGCGGTGCACCAGGATTGGGAAGCGCACCTCACGGCCGACGGCGGGATGCGCCCCGCCGGTGAATTGCGCGCGCTGTTCCAGGAGCTAGGCGCGACGCCGGAGCGCGAGATCATCGCCTACTGCAACACCGGCTATCGCTCGGCGCATGCCTATCTGGCGCTCCGCCTCTTGGGCTATCCCCGGGTCCGCAATTATCTGGGCTCGTGGCAGGAATGGGCCGAGCGGCCGGAACTGCCCGTCGTCGTCCCCGACGAATAGCTCCGTACCCGACACGCCCTAAGCACCTTCGGACCATACCCGCTCCGGCCGTGCTGCGCCAACGGCGCCCGAATTTTAGGCGGCCGGCGGCTCGGTCGAAAGCCACCAGCCCTCGCCGGCGAACCAGCAACTCTCGTCGGGCGCGCCGCCGCCGGCCCTGAGCGATCGGACCGCGCGCCAATCCCCCGCCTCGAAGGCCGCCGCCAGACCTTGGGCAAGGTCGTCCCTCTGGGCGCCGAGACAGGGGATGAAAGCCGCCCTCGAAATGAAGCGGGCGGCGAAATCGACGCCTTTCCCGGTTCGGCTCACCAGCAGCATGGCGCCGTATTCCCATCCCGGTGTCAGCAGAAAGATCAGGCGGCCGCCCGGCGCCAGGGCTTCGCGCCAGGCCTCGAGGGGCTCCGAGGCACCAGCGTTGACGTAGATCACGTCGCTTTCGGGGAGCGGCGCCTCGCTGCCCGAGCGCCGCGAGACCGCCACGTTCGGATAAGTGGCCAAATTCGCCTCCGTCCGCGCCGCCAGGTCCGGCGAGATCTCCAGCGCCTCGACACGGCCCCCGGCGCCGACGAGACGGGCCAACAACGCCGTGTAATAGCCGGCGCCACAGCCGACATGCAGCACCCTCTCAGCCAGCGCGGGTGCCGCGGCGTTCAGGCATCGGGCAGGCAGGCTCGGTTGGCCGTTGTTGATCCCGCGCGCCGCGTCGAGGGCGATGACGATATCCTGGTAGAGATGGGCCGGATCGTCGCTCGGCGTTTCGATGTAGCCGCCCGGGACATGGACCCGCCACGGCCCCGGCGGGAGGAAATCCTCGCGGGCGACGGTCTGGAAGGCCTCGACGATGCGCGCGTCCTCGACACCCGCGCTCGCCGTGACGTAGCGCGCATAGAATTGACGGAACTCCGCAACCGAGCTCATGGCACCGCCGTTGTCTAATGCGGGGCTTGGTGGAGGGCGGTGACGATCTCGGCGAATTCGTCGGCGAGCTGGCCGGGGCGGAGCGCCAGGAAGCACTCGGCGAGCTGGGCGTAATACCACAGCGTCGAGGCGCGCGGCTGGCTGAAGCGGTCCCAGATCCCGGGCCCGACCTCGGGATTGCGCGAATCACGCAGGATCGCCCGCGCGTTGTGCACCTTGTCGGCGAGGCTGACCAGCAGGGTTTCCTGGTCCATCTCCGCCAGATGCGCGATATAGGCCTCCTTGCGCTGCCGCCATGGCGCCTTCGCCTCGCCGCTCTCCGCCAAGCTGTCGGAACAGGCGGCGACGATCTCGGCGACCCGGGGGCCGAAGCGCTCTCCAATATCGGCGAGCCGCGCCCGCCCGCCCTGGTCCTCGGCGGCGTCGTGCAGCAGGGCGCCGATTGCCACGTCCTCGCCGCCGCCGTATTCCAAGACCGTCGCGGCGACGATCATCAGATGGGCCACATAGGGGATGGTGGTGCCCTTGCGGGCCTGGCTGGCGTGCGCCTGGGTGGCGTAGACGAGGGCGCGCTCGAAGCGGTCGGTCAGGGCGATGGGCTCGGTCATGTGTTCCTGTTTACCATGCGCTTTCGTGAACGCCCAAGAGGTGGCCACGGGCGCGGGGGCGGTCGAGACTTACCTCGGTCGCTATCAGTCTTCCAGGTGAGCCAGGTATTGGCCGACGAAGTCGTGCTCGACGACGCGCGCGAAGGCCTCCTGCAAGGCTCTGGTGATCGGGCCGGGCACCGTCGGCTCCAACGGCGCGCGGCCCTGGATCGATTTGATCGGGCAGAGGCAGAGGCTGGTCGAGGAGATGAAGGCCTCGTCCGCCGTCGCCGCGTCGAACAGCGAAAGATCGCTCTCGCGGGCCGGAATGGCGAGCTCGCGACACAGCTCCAGCACCACGTCGCGGCTGATCCCCGCCAGCACGTAAGCGCCATTCGGCGTCATGACCTCGCCGTCGCGCACCAGGAACAGGTTGGAGCCGCTCCCTTCGGTCAGGAAGCCCCGGGTGTCGAGCAAGACCGGCCAGGCGCCCGGCGTGGCATCACGGACCTCGTTGGCGGCGACGATCAGGTTCAGGTAGTTGTGGGTCTTGGCGTTGGGCGAGAGCGCTTCGGGCGGTGTCCGCCGGGTCGGCGGGATCACCACCTCGATGCCGTCGCGGAACAGCGCCGCCCGCGCCGCCAAGGGCAGCGGCACGCAGAGCACGATCACCGTCGGTCCCGCCTTGCCGCCCGGCCCGTCGGGCAGATTCGAGCCTCGGGTGATCCGCTGGAAAATCCAGTAGTCCTCGTTCTCGCCCAGAAGGGGGCGGTTGCGGGCGACGATATCCTCCGAGATCGCCGTCAACTCCGCCTTCGAGAGGCCGGGATCGATATCGACGTAGCGGAGCGAGCGGTAGAGCCGGTCGATATGGGCCGCCAGCCGAAAGGTCTTGCCGGCGAAGGTCCGCGCGGTGTCGAACACCGCGTCGCCGAAGACGAAGCCCCGATCGTTGACATGGACCCGGGCCTCGGCCTCCGCGACGATCTCGCCGTCGAGATAGACCACCCGTTGGTTGGCACCCGCCGTGGCCGTGTCGGTCATCGCTTCGCTACCTCCCGCCTCGCCTCGTTGAGCCGCCATGATGACGCCCGAGAGGCCGACATGGCAACGACGGTATGAAATTCGGGCGAGGCCGTGTCGCGAGGATCGAGGCGGCGAGCCGGCATGATCCGCTGCTACGCAATCGCCCGGCCAGCCACTCGATGGAAACCCTTTGGCAACCCTTACGGCGCTATAACCATGTCTTCATAGGCCAAGATTTACCCGGTGGACAGGGAAATGCCATGCCCGACATGCGCGAAGTGAGCTTCGAAGCGGGCGAGACGATCTTCCGCGAGGGCGAACAGGCGGAATCGGTCTACCTGCTGCGCTCCGGCGAGGTCGAGGTCGTGCGCCAGAGCGAGCGCGACGAAGTCCGTATCGCGGTGATCGGCGAGGGCGAGCTGTTCGGCGAGATCGCGGTCATTCGGGGCCAGACGCGCTCGACCACGCTCCGAGCGCTGGGCCCGGCGAGCGCGCTCGAAATCCCCCGCGCCGATTTCCTCAAGGCCTTTCCCGACGACAATCCGCTCACCCTGAAAATTCTGCGCACGCTCTGTGGGCGCCTGCTCGACACGAATGACATGATGATGGATCTGCGAAGCCAGAAGGGCATCGCCGAGGACGACCTGCGACGCATCCGCCTGTTGCCCGATTCCGACGAGGTCGCGGCCCAGATCGGGCGTGACGGGCTGATCGTCGGCGAATTTCCCTTCGAGGTCGGTTGCCATGATCTCCCCGGCCTAAAACCGAGCCAGAGCGCTCAAGGCCTCACGCTCCGTCACACCGCTAGCCATCATCTCGAGACACGACAATTCGTGCTGGAGTTCCATCGCGGTCGCCTGCACCTCCGCGACCTCGCCAGCCGCCTCGGCACCTTGGTCAACGATACCCGGGTGGCCCACTTCGAGGACTCCACCTCGATCCCCCTGGAATTCGGCGAAAGCCGGATACGGACCGGTGGCACCGACTCGCCCTATCGCTTCCGGCTCCTGGTCGAGGGTTGATCGGAAGCTCCTCTGGTTCCGGCGGGATTTCGACGATCGGTCTCAGAACGGACGCACCACGACCATTACCACGATGACGATCACCAATACGCTCGGCACTTCGTTGGCAATCCGGTAAAAGCGCGCGGAGCGTCGATTGCGATCGGCGGCGAAATCCTTGCCCCAGCGGGCATAAAAGCCGTGCAGCGTGCTCAGTGCCACGACGGCGACGAGCTTCACATGGATCCAGCCGTCGCTCCACTCGATCAGCCCCGGTGTCGCCAACAGCAGCCCGCCCAGGATCCAGGCGATGATCATCGCCGGAGTGATGATCGCCCGGAGCAGGCGCCGCTCCATCAGTTTCAGGGTTTCGGACAATTCGGAGCCGGCTGTCGCGTCGGCGTGATAGACGTAGAGCCGGGGCAGATAGAACATGCCGGCCATCCAGGCGAGCACGGCGATGACGTGCAGCGCCTTGATCCAGGGACCAAACTCCGACAGCAGCGCGCTCATGGCTCCGTATCCGCCATGGCGCAAGCGGCGAACGCGCTCGGGCAAAGCCGCGCGCCCTCCGCGCCGGCGGGTCGGCCGCTGGTCCGCACCAGGGCCATCCGGACGAGACGAGCCAAGCCCTCGATGAAGCGGGGATGGGTGGCGAGCGCCGGCACCCGGCGATAGAGGGGCACTTCCACCGCCGCCGCCAGGTCGGCATATTCCACATCGAGTTCCACCAAGGTCTCGGAATGCTCCGAGACGAAGGCGATCGGCACCACCACCAGGCTGCGGCCCTCGGCACCCGCGCGCGTGATCTCGTCCTCGGTCGAGGGTCCGATCCAGCTCAGGGGCCCGATCCGGCTCTGATAGCAGACCCGCCAATCGAGTTCGGGGACAGCGAGCCGGCGGGCCACCGCGTCGGCCGTCTGCTCGACCTGCCACTGGTAGGGATCGCCCGAGGCGACGACCTTCTCCGGCAAACCGTGGGCGGAAAACAGCAGCCGTGTGGGGCCGCCCTCCAGGCTCTCGGCGAGGATCGGCCCGATCAGCTCGGCCTGCGCCGCCACCAGGGCCTCCAGCACCGGATAGCAGCAGACCACATGCATCGGGACCTCGAGTCCCAGGGCGCGGGCCGCCCGACGCCAGGCTAGCAGCGAAGATGCGGTCGTGGTGGTGGAGAATTGTGGATAGAGCGGTAGCAGAACGACCCGATGGGGCCGCCATTCGGCGAGCCCCCGGGCCGCCTCCTCGCTCATCGGATGCCAATACCGCATGGCCACCTCGACCCGAACCTCGCCCAAGTCCGCCAGCGCCTCGGCCAAGGCCTCGGCCTGTGCCTCGGTCCCCGCCAAAAGCGGCGAGGCACCGCCCAACTGGGCATAAATCTTGCGCGCGACCGGCGCCCGGCGGTGGGAGAAGAATTGCGCCAGCAGCCAGCGGAGTGGCCCCGGAACGCGCAATATGGCCGGATCCGAGAACAGATTGCGCAGGAACGGCCGGACCGCGTCCAGGCTGTCGGGACCGCCGAGATTGAGCAACACGACCGCCGTCCGCGCCATGACGCCTCTCACGCCTCCAACGTTTCGTCGCGCAACATCTCCGACAGCGCCTCGACATGCGCCGGCGGCGTCTCCGGCACGATACCGTGGCCGAGATTGAAGATATGCGGGCCACCGCTCAGCCGACGGCGGAGTGCCCGAGCCTCGGCCAGCATCGCTTCGCCCCCGACGACCAGCAATTGAGGATCGAGATTACCTTGTAGACAGACGCCGTCGGCCAGTGCGTTGCGCGCCCAGGCGGCCGGCGTGCCCGTATCGAGGCCCAGCGCGTCGACTTCGGTTCCTCGCACATAGTCCGCCAACCGGGGCCCGGCGCCGCGGGGAAAGCCAATAATTGGGACCTCGAGTTCCCGCGCCCGGAGGCCGGCGACGATCCGCGCCGTCGGCCGGATCACCCAGCGGTCAAATTCCGCCGCCGCCAAGGAACCGGCCCAGGTATCGAAGAGCTGCACCGCCTCGGCACCGGCCCGCACCTGGCCGGCCAGATAATCGATCGTCGCCCGGACCAAGAGATCCATCAGCGCCTCGAATCCCGCCGGATCGCCATAAGCCCAGCGCTTGGCATGGCGCTGGTCGGGACTGCCGCCACCCTCGACCATATAGGTGGCGACGGTCCAGGGCGCCCCGGCAAAGCCGATCAGCGCCACCTCCCCCGGCAGCGCGCCGGCTACCCGCGCCACCGTCTCGTAGACCGGCGCGAGCCGGGCCTCAACCCGGCACGCGTCCAGGCCGGCGAGGCCAGCCGCGTCGCGGATCGGCGCCAGCACCGGGCCGTTCCCTTCCCGATAGTCGAGCGATTGGCCGAGCGCATGGGGGATCAACAGGATATCGGCGAACAGGATCGCGCCATCCATGCCATAGCGCCGGATCGGCTGCAGTGTCGCCTCCGCCGCCAGCTCCGGCGTCAGGCAGAGCTCGAGAAAGCCACCGGCCCGGGCCCGGAGCGCACGATACTCGGGCAGATAGCGCCCAGCCTGGCGCATGAACCAGAACGGCGGCCGCGCCAGACGTTCACCGGCGAGCGCGCGGCACAGCGGTTTCGCCTTGCTCGATACTGCCCGTGTCCTGGAAACGCTCACCCCGTGCCCTCGCCAGCGTTTTATCCCAACTTCCAATAAATCATTATATTTTAAAAGGGAAATTGTGGTTCGTTGTTGGTGGAGGGAATGTCGGGGATTGCCATGATCTTCGCCGTTTAATCCCCTGGGCGAGGAAGTCGGCGGTGCGGTCGGGGGATGCTCTCCCGGCTTCGGGATCGATCGCGGAGCGGGGTGGTGCGACAGGCATTGCGGCGGGGCGCGGCTGTGGACGGATGGGGGAAGCAATCCGTCTTGGGCCGGCAGTGCCCGGTTTTTGAGCCCACGCGGTCTCCGCCAGTTCCAGGGGGACGCAATGGTGGAGCGACGTGGCACAGGTCGCACGAATCCGGTTGCATGTCGTGTTCGCCCGACATATCCCCAGACAACGACATGATATCCCCATGAATGCATAATGACGGCGGCGGGACGACATTTGAGCAAATTTCATCTTCATTTGGTGTCCGATGCGACCGGCGAGACCCTCGGCGCCGTGGCCAAGGCGGCGCTAGTCCAGTTCGAGAGCTCCGAGCCGGTCGAGCATCTCTGGACCATGATCCGCACCCGCTCGCAGGTCGCCCGGGTGGTCGAGGGAGTGTGCGAAAACCCTGGCCTGGTGCTCTTCACCATGGTCGACCATCAGCTTCGCGAGATGCTGGTCGAGCAGTGCCGCAAGCACCGCATCGTCTCCGTCTCCGTGCTGGATCCGGTGATGCACGCGCTCGCGACCTACCTCGGCGCCGAGGCGGAGGAGCGGCCGGGCCGCCAGCACGTGATGGATGCGGAATATTTCCATCGCATCGACGCCATGCACTTTTGCCTCGCCCACGATGACGGCCACGGCGTCGACCGCCTGCGCGAGGCGGAGGTGGTCCTGGTCGGCGTCTCGCGCACCTCGAAGACGCCGACCTGCATCTATCTCGGCAATCGCGGGATCAAGGCGGCCAACGTGCCGGTGGTGCCGGGGCTGCCTTTCCCCGAGTTGCTGGGCGCGCTCGAGCGCCCGCTGGTGGTCGGCCTGACCGTGAGCGCCGAGCGGCTGGTGCAGATCCGCCGCCACCGGCTGTTGTCGTTGAACGAGACCTCGGCCACCGAGTATGCCGACATCGCCGCCGTGAAGCAGGAGTTGGTGTATGCCCGCCGGCTCTTCACCTTGCACGGGTGGCCGGTTATCGACGTTACGCGGCGTTCGATCGAGGAGACGGCAGCGGCGGTGCTGAACGTGCTGTCACGCCGCCGGGCGGGGTGAGGCGGGATCGAGGTCGCTTGAGGTGTAGGTCGCTCGAGGTTGCCACGGCCGTCGCCATGCGCCACTCTGTGGGCCGAGCCGCCGGCACGGGCGGGCGGAGACGAGAATCAGGGATCGACTTGGGAGGATTGACCATGACGTCGGAGATCAAGCGGTACGGCAAGTGGGCCGTCTCCGCCGCGTCGGCGGTGGCACTTCTGATCGGCGCCGGCATGGCGTCGGCACAGGAGAAGGTAATCATGGCCGTGCCCGCCTTTCTCACCGGCGCCGGCGCGCCGGCCTTCGGCGTTCCGGCGAAGAACGGGGCCGAGCTCATCATTCGGGGCATCAACAACGGCGAGTTGCCGGCGCCCTATGACATCAAGGGGTTGGCGGGACGCCAGATCCAGGCGATCTTCTACGACGAGTCCGGCGGCGGCACCAAGCAGGTCACGGAGCTGCGCAACAAGGTGCAGAAGGAGAACGTCGACATCGTCGTCGGCTACATCTCGTCCGGCACCTGCGCGGCGGTTACCCGCGTTGCCGAGGAGCTCAAGGTGCTGACGATCCAGACGGTGTGCGGTACGCCGCGCATCTTTGAGGAGCTCGACAAAAATCCGAAGTACGTGTTCCGCTCCATGAACCACGCGACCGGGAGCAACGTTTCGGCGGCACACTATGTCGCCCGAACCCTCGGCAAAGAGATCAAGGGCTTCGTCGGCCTCAATCAGAACTATGCCTGGGGACAGGATTCCTGGCGTGATTTCGAGCTGGCGATGAAGACCTTGGCGCCCGATATCGCGGCCTCCGGCAAGCAGCAGTTCCCGAAGATTTTTGCCGGCCAGTACGGCGCCGAGATCTCGGCCCTCCTGCGCGCCAAGCAGGAGCTGGTGCATTCGAGCTTCTGGGGCGGCGACCTGGAAGCGTTGATCGCGCAAGGATCGGCGCGCGGGCTCTTCAAGAAGAAGAAGTTCGTGCTCACGGTCGGCGAGACGGTGGCCTATCGCCTGGGCAAGAGGTTTCCCCAAGGCCTGATGGTCGGGACCCGTGGCCCCTATGGCATGTATGTGGTCGACGACCCCGCGCCGCTCAACCAATGGTTCCAGAAGGAATACCGCAAGGCTTATGGCGAGCCGCCCTCACAGCCCAGCTATCAGTATGCGCAAGGTGTCCTCGCCGCCAAATACGCTTACGACAAAGCGGCCAAGGGCGCGGGCGGGTTCCCCTCGACCGACCAGGTCATCACCGCGCTCGAGGGCGCGACCTTCCCGACTTTGGTCGGCACCGTCACGATGGCGCTGAGCAAGGGCCATCAGGCCGTCACCGACGATCGTTGGGGGATCACCGTTTGGGACGACGCGCGCAATGAGATGGTGGTCAAGGACGTGGTGGTGTTCCAGGCGAGCTGCATCATGCCGCCAGACGGCGTCGATTCCATCCCCTGGCTGGAAGGCGGCATGAAGGGCGCCAAGTGTTAGCAGTCGTCGGCCGGACCCGCGGTGGCTCGCTGCCGCCGCGGGTCCGGCGTCGTCGACCGCAGCCCCTAATGCCGTAACACCCGACCTCCGGCGAGGGCCGCGCGTGGACCTGCAACTGCTCACGATCATCCTCGTCGATGGCTTCGTCTATTCCTCCTACCTCTTCATGGTGGCGGTCGGGCTCACGGTCATCTTCGGCGTGCAGAAGGTCTTGAACCTGACGCACGGCTCGTTCTTCGCCTTCGGCGCTTATCTGGCCGCGAGCCTCATCGGCGTCTACTACGCCACCGATTTGCCGGAATTTGGCGGTTTCTTGGTCATCTTCCTGTCCGCCGCCGTGCTCGGCGTCTTCTTCGGCCTGTTGATCGAGCGCGGCCTGCTGAAATATCTCTACCATCGCGACGAGCACATCATCATCCTTGCGACCTTCGCCGCCTTTCTGGCGCTGGAGGACGTCATCATCCTGATCTGGGGCATGGATCCCTATTTCGCCTACCAGCCGATGGCGCTGCTGGGCTCCAGCGAGATCGCCGAGTTGACCTTCGACAACTACAACCTCTCGATGGTCGCGCTCTCGATGATCGTCGCCTTCGTCTTGTGGTTCGGCCTCAACAAGACGCGGTGGGGCAAGCTCCTGCTCGCCGTCATCCACGACCGCGAGATCAGCCAGGCGATGGGCATCGACGTCACCCGGGTCTTTCTCGCCACCTTCATGATCGGGGCTTTTCTGGGGGCACTCGGCGGTGCCTATGTGGCCCCCACGATTTCGGTGCTGCCGGGGATCGGGGTCGAGGTCATCGTGCTCGCCTTCGCCGTCGTCGTGATCGGCGGCATGGGCAGCATTCCGGGCGCGCTGATCGGCGCGATCGTCGTCGGCATCTCGCGCGCCGCCGCAGTGCATCTGCTGCCCGAGGTGGAGTTGTTCGTGATCTACGCGATCATGGCCTTGGTGTTGATCGTCCGGCCCGAGGGCCTGTTCGCCCCGCCCAAGGCCAGGAAGATATGATTGCAATTGACATGAATCTCGAGCGCCCGCTGGGCCGTTTGCCATGACGGGCTTTTTCGACAAGACCTTCTGGGGCCTGACGGCGGGGTTGATCGTCCTGCTCGTGCTCGACTTCGTGCTGGCGGAGTGGCTGCGGTTCATCGGCTTGCAGTCGCTGGCGCGCGGCGCGGTGGCGCTCGGCCTGCTGATCCTGTGGCGCGCCGGGCTGATCAGCTTCGGGCACGCGCTGTTCTTCGGCTGGGGCGCCTATGGCGTCGCTTTGCTGCAGAAGCTCGGGATCACCGACGCCTTGGTGTTGATCGCCGTCGGCACGCTCGCCGCGGGCCTGTTGGCCTTCGTGCTCGGCTTTCTGCTCCGGCGCTACCGGGCGATCTTTTTCGCCCTGCTGAATCTGGCCTTCTCGATGATTTTCTATGGCGTGCTCGCCAAGCTCGAGGTCCTGGGCTCGACCGACGGCATCGGCGTCAGGCCACCGAGCTATTTCGGCGTGACGCCGGAGGGAGAGAACGGACATATCGCCCTCTTTTTCCTGGTCGTCGTCCTGGTCTATCTCATGGCGCTCGCCGTGCATCGCTATCTCGCCTCGACGCTCGGCGCGATGACGATCGCGGTCAGGGAAAACGAAATCCGCATGGAATATCTCGGCTACTCCGCCGAACGGGCGATCCACGTCAAATACGTGATCTCCGGTCTCCTCGCCGGCTTCGGCGGCGCGGTCATGGGCTTGGCGGTCGGCCATGTCGACCCGGATTCGATGGTCTACTGGCCGGTCTCCGGCGACTTCGTCTTCATCACCATCCTCTCCGGCACCGGGAACGTCGCGGCGACCTTCATCGGCGCGCTCGCCTTCGAGCTCATTCGAACCTACGCCTTCGAATACGCGCCGCAGATCTGGCAGCTTCTGATGGGCGGCACGCTTCTCGTCATCGTCATGTTTCTGCCCGACGGCCTGTGGTCGTTGACCGACAAGTACCGAACCTTGCGCGCTCGGCGTGTCCGGGCCGGCGAAGGCGCGGCGGAGTAGTCGCGCGGTGGCGCCGGTTCTCGAAGTCCACGATCTGGAGAAGTCCTTCGGTGGCGTCGTCGCCGCACGTGGAATCGACGTCGTCGTCGAGGAAGGCGAGACCATCGGCATCATCGGCGCCAACGGCGCGGGCAAGACCACCTTCGTCAACATGGTGACGGGATATCTGCCGCCGAGCGGTGGCCGTATCGAGTTCATGGGCCGGAGCATCCTGGGCCTGTCGCCCCGGCGCATTACCTTGCTCGGCCTGTGCCGGTCCTTCCAGGTGCCGCAGGTCTTCGGCTCGGAAACCGTTTTCGAGAACGTCATGATCGCGCTGGCCATCGCCGAGGCCCGTGGCCTCGGACTGCTGGCGCCGATGTTCGACCCGGCCCGGGCCGCGCGGGCCGAGGCGCATATGACGCGCTATCAGATCGCGGACTATCGCGACGTCGAGGCCGATGCCCTGCCGCAAGGCACCCGCAAGCTGCTGGACATCGCCATGGCGACCGTGCGCCAGCCGAAGCTGGTCATGCTGGACGAGCCGACGAGCGGGATCAGCGTCGAGGAAAAGTTCGCCCTGATGGACATCATCATGGCGGCATTGCGCCAGGAACGAACGACGGTCTTGTTTATCGAGCACGACATGGAAATCGTCGAGCGCTATGTCAGCCGCGTGCTCGCCTTCTATCAGGGCGAGATCATCTGCGACGCGCCGCCGGCCGAGGCGCTGGTCGACCCCAGGGTCAGGGAATTCGTGGTCGGCCAGGAACATCACCGCGTTACCCACCTGGCCGAGGGCGCCGAGGATGCTTGAGGTCTCCGGCCTCGACGTCGATATCGGCCCGGTACCGATCCTGCGCGGCGTCACCCTGGAAGTTCCGAGCGCGAGCATGCGTGGCCTGATCGGGCGCAACGGCGCCGGCAAGACCACCCTCATGCGGAGCCTGATGGGCGCGCTCGAGCCGCGCGCGGGCAGTGCCAGGTTCGGGGGAGTCGAGATTCTCGAGCTCGCCGGCAACCGCCGCGCGCACCTGGGTATCGGCTACATGCCGGAAGATCGGCGGCTCATTCCCAATCTGACGGCGGAAGAGAATATTCTCTTGCCGGTTTGGGCGATCGGCGTTACCGACTATCGCCGCCGCCTCGAGTGGATCTACGAGCTGATCCACGAAGCGGCCGCGTTCCGCGACCGGCCCGCCGCCGCGCTTTCCGGCGGTCAGCAGAAGATGGTCGCGCTGGCCCGCGCCCTTCTGGTCGGCACCAAACTGCTGCTGCTGGACGAGCCGATGGAGGGGATCGCGCCGGTACTGGTGGGACGAATCGCCGATATCCTGGCCGAGCTGAAACGGGAAGGCGAAGCCGTCCTCGTGACCGAATCCAACGACAGCCATATCGCCGACTTGCTCGACGGAAGCTATGTCATCGAGCGCGGCAGCGTCGTCAGACGAGACTAGCTGTTGTCCGACCCGGCCGGCCTAGGCGATGAACGTGATGGCGGGGACGGCCCGCCTTGCCCGCTCCGCCAACGTTGCTTGCTCGCCAATAACGAGGGTTTCTCGACCGAACGCTGTAACGCGCTTTGGAGTAGACTGCTAGCCTGTTATCGTCGTGATGGGTTCGATGACGGCCGCCGAGGTACGATGGTCGGAGACGCTCGCATGGTACAGAGCTCGGTTCGGATACGATGAGCGATTATGACGAAAAGGTAGGCGGCATGAGTTTCGCTGATCTCATCGCACCATTCGACGTTGATACCTTCCACAACACGGTGCGAGGGCGCCGGTGGCTGCATGTTCCAGGTGCGTCGGAAAAGACGAGTTCGATCTTTAACTGGGATCATTTGAACACGATCCTGAACATGGATGTTTGGACAGCCGGCACGGTGACCATCATGCTCGACGGTCAGCGTGCGCCGCCGATGTCCTATTGTAACCGGACGGTCAATCGAAACAAACTGTCGGTAATGCAACCCGATCCAGGCAAGATCATCGACTTGATGCGCCATGGAGCGTCGATGGTCCTCGACGACATCGCGTCACTGGTGCCCTCGGTTGGCGCAGTGGCCGAGATCCTGAAGCGGACGTTCCACGCCAAGGCCGCGGCGAACGTATATTTTTCCCAAAAACGGCATCGCGCCTTCCAAGCGCACTACGACCGTCACGATGTCTTCTCCCTACAAATCCACGGCGAGAAGATCTGGCGCGTCTATCGGGGTCGGGCTGACAATCCGATCGAGCACGATCGCTTCCTCAACATTCCGCAGGCCGAATATGACGGTCTCAAGGGAGCGATCGATCAGGAAGTCAGGATGGCGCCAGGTGATCTACTCTACCTGCCGCGCGGTCTTTGCCACGATGCGCTCGCGGTCAGCGACCTCTCGTTGCATTTGACCTTCAGCTGCGCCTTGCCGATGGGTTTACACCTGATCGAGGACATGATGGAGCGGTTGATCGGAGAATCGCTGTTCCGAGACGACCTACCCCGCATCGACGGGCGCGACGGCGAAGCCGCGCTCGCGGCCCGCATCGACGCGCTGATGACCCGTCTGGTCGAGATCTACGGTGGCGAAAACGGCTTGAAGCTGGCTGGCTCGATCATTCGGGGATTCGGCGACGACGCGTCCGCCGAGTTCGCCTTACCGAGTGTGAGGCCGATGGCATCAAAGCGCTCGGAACCGACCGGCGAGAGAGTGTCCGCTTTTACCGGTCACCGACTTGGTAGAATTGGGGACAGTTGAGGCAGTCGCAAAATGCTTGAGTGATCGTAGCTTAGTTTTTGGCCTTTGTCGATTTGACTCGTCTTCGGGGTTTTCGTGTTGATCGGGCCGCGATGAGACCGGCTTCGCTGAAATTTAGCCGTGGAAGAATAATTTCCCGCGATGAACGGGATTCGGGGCCTTCAGGACGGCCGGGTCTACCTATCGAACAAGCGCATTACTCATGAGATGGTGATTGGCCGAGGCGCGGGGGTCGGGCCGACCCGGCTGCGCCATCCGCTCCTCCTTCCACGGATTCACCTCTCCAAGGGCAGGTAGCCGAATCGCTCCATTGCGACGCGGTTGACCTCGACGATGTGCTCGACCTGTTCCACGCTCAGCACTTCCCGCCAGCCGTCGCGCCGGCCCTGGCGGAAGAAGGAGGGGTTGCGCGGGCTGCGCTCGCGAAAGCCGTCGCGTTCTTCTTGGCCCTTGAGTTCCTCGAAGGAGGCGAAGCGGATGGCCCGGGCCAGTTGTTCCCGATTCGGACGCAGGCCCAGGAAGCGGGCGATCTTGCCGAAACTCTTCTCCGGCGCGTCCAAGAGATCCTCGTAGCGCGCGACATGGATGGTGAGGCCCGGCGCTTGGACCCAGCTGAAGACATGGCTCTGCCAGGTGCTGAGGATCTGAAAGACAGTGCGCTCCGCCGTCACCGTGTGGTTGTCGTGGTGACAGATTGCCGCCACTGCCTCTTCCATGGAGAGACCCAGATGGCGGGAATAGGAGACCACGACATCGAGCGGATTGCGCATCAGGTAGATCGCGCCCGCCGTCACCTCCGGCGTGATCGTGGAGACGCCGTCATAGGCGATGAGGGCGTTGTGGGTCTTCACAAACGTGGTGTCGGGGCGCAATTCGGCGAGATAACGATGCACCCGGGGCCGGAGCGCGTGTAGCACCGCGTCGCCCATCTCAACCAGCGGCCGCTGGGCCACCTCCTCGAAATAGCCGGCGCGGAGGTCGCTCGCGGTGAAGTCCGACAACTGATTGATCGGGAACGGCGTCTCCGCTCCGGTCAGCATGTTCGCCAGGAAGGCGCGGAGCCAGGTATTGCCGGATTTCGGATAGGAGGCGAGCCAGAGTATGGCGCCCATTATCGAGACCTCACGCGAGATAGCCGAAGCGGATCATCATCGCCTCGTTGACGGCGATGAGCGTGGCCACCTGTGCAGGCGACAATACTTTCTTCCATCCCCCGGCGCGACCCTGGCGGAAGAACTGGACCGTGGTCGGGCCGCGTTCGACGAAGCCGTGCCGCCGTTCCTGTTCCTGCAATCGATCGAAGGCGGAGAATTGGATGGCGCGCTCGAGCTCGCGGCGCGCTGGCTCGCGGCCGAGATAGCGCGCGATGGCGCGCTGTCGGTGGCGATGAAAAACCGCGCTTAGATGGTGATTTCAGCGACATCGGGCATCGTGGCGCTGTAGCTGCGTGGTTTGCAGGCGGGAGTTGGCTCGGCGCAGCGGTGGGTAAGTAGCCCGCCGCAGCGACCGCCAAGAGTCTGGCGGCGGCGGGCTGCTTATCCACCGCGGGCGGGCGTCTCGATTCCTGTTTTGGCTGGCTGGCGGCGGCGGTTCCGCGGACCTGACAAGGGGAGCCGCGGGAGTACACTCGGGCCGCTGAGAACGATGCGGCGCCGGCCCCGTTTGCTTGCTGGCAACGACCGGCACCGCACCCCCCGAGCCATGCAAGGCACGACCCATATGCGCAGTATCGTGCGGGTTTGGGCGTGGGTCCACCCCGTTCTCATCGGCTGCGCGATGAAGAACACCGCCCGCCTGTTCAACTGCGCCTCGTGCCATCAACAGGTGGTTCTCTGCCGGCACTGCGACCACGGCAACATCTACTGTTCACGGAGCTGCAGCGATCGGGTGCGCCGGCGATCGCAGCGCCATGCCGGGCAGCGCTACCAGAACAGCCGGCGGGGCCGTCACAAGCATGCTGAGCGCCAGCGGCGCTATCGCGAACGCCGGCGGCGCCGGACGCCGGTGAATCGGCGCCGCGGGCAGGAAGTGACGCATCACCCTTTGACCGCCGCGCGGCGGCGTCCTGTTGTGGCGCGGACGCCGGCAGGGCGTCCCGGAACACGGCCCTTCGGGCACGAGCGGCCCGCCAGGGTCTTCCGCTGCGATCGCTGCGGCCGGTTCTGCGGGCAGGCGGTCTATCCGGGGCTGCGCCCGACGGGAAAGGGGGTGAGATGACCATCGACAAGGAGACCCGCGCGGAGATCCTGCGCCTGTATCACGTCGAGAAGTGGACGGTCGGCACGATCACACGCCAGCTCGGCGTGCATCGCTACACCGTCGAGCGCCTCCTCACCGCGGCCGGCGAGCCCCGGGACGCGAGGTCGCCCAGGCCGTCGATGATCGATCCATACGTGCCGTTCATCGCCGAGACGCTGGCATCCTGGCCGACGCTGCCCGCCAGCCGGCTCTACCAGATGGTGCGCGAACGCGGCTATCCGGGCGGCGGCGACCACTTCCGTCATCTGCTCAGCCACTTCAGGCCCAGGCCCGTGGCCGAGGCCTATCTGCGCCTCAAGACCCTTCCCGGCGAGCAGGCCCAGGTCGACTGGGGACACTTCGGCAAGGTGACGATCGGCCGCGCGGAGCGCCGCCTGATGGGCTTCGTGATGGTTCTCAGCTACTCGCGGCGGATCTTCCTGCGCTTCTACCTCGACGCCGGGATGAGCAACTTCCTGCGCGGCCATGTCGAAGCCTTCGAGGCGTGGCAGGGCGTGCCCCGCGAGCTCTGGTACGACAACCTGAAGAGCGTCGTGCTGGAGCGCCGCGGCGCCGCCATCCGGTTCAATCCCCGGATCCTCGACCTCGCCGGCCACTACCACTTCCTGCCCAAGCCCGTCGCGGTCGCGCGCGGCAACGAGAAGGGGCGCGTGGAGCGGGCGATTCGCTATGTCCGGACCAGCTTCTTCGCCGCCCGCCGGTGGCGCGATATCGACGATCTCAACGCCCAGGCCCTGGCCTGGTGCCACGGCATCGCCGCCGACCGCCCCTGGCCCGAAGACCGCTCGATCACCGTGCGCGAGGCCTTCGAGCGGGAACGCGGCTCTCTCATCGCGCTGCCCGGCGATCCCTTCCCCGACCACGACCGGGTCGAGGTCGCCATCGGCAAGACCCCCTACGCCCGCTTCGATCTCAACGATTACAGCGTGCCGCACACCCATGTGCGGCGCACCCTCGTCGTGGTCGCGACGCTCGACGAGGTGCGCATCCTCGACGGTGTGGACGTCATCGCCAGCCATCCGCGCAGCTTCGACAAGGCGGCCCGCATCGAGAACCCCGAGCACATCGCCGAGCTGGTCAGGCGCAAGAGCCATGCCCGCCGCCTTCGCGGCCAGGACCGGCTGGTCCAGGCCGCGCCCAACAGCGAGCGCCTGCTCGCCGAGGCCGCCCAGCGCGGCGGCTATATAGGCGCCACCGTCGCCGCCCTGTTGCGCCTCCTCGACGCCTACGGCGCCGCCGAGCTCGAGGCGGCCATCGACGAGGCCCTGAAGCGGGACGTTCCCCATCCCAACGCCGTGCGCCTGAGCCTGACCCGGCGGCGCGAGCTGCGGCACCAACCCCCGCCCATCCCCGTCGAACTGCCCGGCGATCCGAGAGTGCGCGACATCACTGTCCGCGATCACGACCTCGTCGGATACGACGGGCTGGCCGGCGAACCCGAGGAGGACAGCGAGCAATGAACGATACCCTCATGGGCCGTGCCCGGGCGCTCGGCCTGCACGGCCTCGCCGCCCACTGGGGCGAGGTCGCCGGGCATGACTGGCCCGCTGCGCTGGTCGCCTGGGAAGAGGAGGAACGGCGAAGCCGCAGCCTCAAGCGCCGCCTCGGCGACGCCCGCCTCGGACAGTTCAAGCCGCTCGCCGACTTCGACTGGGCATGGCCGCGCCGCTGCGACCGCATGGCCGTCGAGGATCTCATGAGCCTCGAGTTCCTCAACGAGGCCGCCAACGTCGTCCTGGTCGGCCCAAACGGCGTCGGCAAGTCGACCATCGCCGCCAATATCGCCCACCGCGCCGTCCTCGAGGGCCACACCGTGCGCTTCGCCACCGCGGCCAGCATGCTCGGCGAGCTCGCCGCCCTCGACAGCGACACCCTGCTTCAGCGCAGGCTGCGCTTCTACGCCCGCCAACACCTGCTGGTGATCGACGAGGTCGGATACCTGTCCTACAGCAACCGCCATGCCGATCTGCTGTTCAACATCGTCTCCAGCCGCAGCCAGCAGAACTCCACCATAATCACCACCAACCGGCCCTTCGCCGAGTGGGGTGAGGCCTTCCCCAACGCCGCCTGCCTCGTCGCCCTGGTCGACCGCCTCGTCCACAACGCCGAGATCATCGCCATCGACGGCGAGTCCTGGCGCCGCAAGGAGGCCGAGGAACGCCAGAAGCAGCGCAGCGCCGAGCGCCGCCGGCGGCGAGCCGGCAAGGCCGGCGTGCAGGACCGCGGGGAACCGCCGCCGGCGTAGCCATGGATGGTCCCCGCCTCTGGGACCGGCGGGTGCGGGCCGAGGCCCTGCGAGGCTATCCCCTCGAAGACGTCGTCCGCCGCCTCGGCTACCGCCGCGATCCCACCGATGCCGCGCGCTGGAGGCGTCCCGGATCCGTCATCAGCATCAACGGCTTTATGTTCTACGAACATCTGCGCGGCGAGGGCGGGGGCGGAGCGATTGAATCGGAATGGTGGTCTACCCGCACTACCAACTCCTGCCCCGGAATTGTGAAGGATCTGTTCGGGGCGGAAAGCCTCGCGCGGAGGGGCGGGAACAGCGCCGAGTCCGTCCAGGCGTCGTCGATGTGATCCGCGAACTCGGCGCCGGTCAAGCACATGGACGAACCGGCTTGCGGACCGACCTGCAACGCCCATCACCTGCGCGAGTTGCAAGCCCTGATCGAGATCGAGAAGGAGGGCTGGGCACAAGATGGTAATCCATGCCTGCCGGTGCACCGTGCCCGAGGCCCTCGGCTTCTTCTCGGAACTGCCGTGCCGTGACCGGTTCCCGGCCGATCGCCACCCGAAGCCGCCGTGCCCGGACCGCCACTGGCCCGCCATCCAGAGCTACCTCGTCGAGCAGCGCGGCCTCGCGGATGTGCTCGTCGCCCTGTGCCGCGACCTCGGCTTGCTCTACGCCGACCGCCACGGCAACGCCGTGTTCGTCCGCCGAAACGCGGCCGGCGAGGCTCTCGGCGCCGAGATCGTCCCTGCCGCGGCGCCACGCCGCCTCGCGCCGACCGGCGCCGCCGCGCGCGGCGGCTTCTGGATGTCGTGGGAACCCGACTGGCCGAACTCCGTCATCCTCGCCAAGAACGCAATCGACGCCCTGTCGGTCCTCTCCCTCCACCTCGTCCCGGCCGGGCGCAAGGGATGCGCCGTGGTCTCAACCGGCGGCGCCACCGCAAGCCTCCCCGAATGGATCGAGGCCTGGAACCCCGGCCGGATCTTCTGCGCCTACGACGCCACCCGCCAGGGCGATGACGCCGCGGCACGGCTCATCCGAAACGACAGCAGGGTCGTCCGCCTGCGCCCTGCCCTCGACGGCCTGGACTGGAACGACATGCTCATGCGCGCGACCGCGCCGGCGAACCGCTCCAGATCGATGACCGGCCCCTCGACTGAATAGCCACAGCGCGAAACAAAATCAGCCAAGCCCAAAAGCATCCCGTCAGCCAACCGCCACCGACCGCTCAAAAAGAGCACCATATAAGCGCACCCTGGAACCACCGCTAACACGCGCCGAAGGTCGGCCTCGGTTTGGCCAGCATGTCCTCGTAGCGAACCACATGGGCGTTCAGACCGGAGGCATCGACCCAACTCGCGACATGCTGGCTCCAGCTACCCAATTGCGAGAACACGTTGCGCCCCAACGTCGGCAACCGATAGTCCTCGCGGCAGAGCGCCGCCACAGCGTCGTCCAGCGATAGGGCGAAATGATCGGCGAACGAAACCGCGACGTCGCGGGGGTCGCGTAGCACATAGATGGCGCCCGCCGTTAGCTCGGGCGTGATGGTCGCGATCTCGTCGAGACGGACGACGGCATTGTGGGTCTTGACGAAGACGGGCTCGCGGTCGAGGCCGGCGAGGAAGCGATGAACGTGGGGCCGCAGGCGATGCAGGCGCGCTTCGTCGAGCTGTTCGATGTCGGTGCCCGAGGCCCGCTCGAACAGTCCGGCGCGGGAATCGCTGTAGCCGAATTCCCTGAGCATGTTGATGTCGACGGGCTGGTCGGCGGCGCCGCGGAGATTGGCCAGAAAGGCGCGCAGCCAGGTATTGCCGGACTTGGGATAGGACGCGAGCCAGATGATCCCCGACACGGCCGTGAGACCTAAGGCAGATAGCCGAACTCGGCCATGACCTCGCCGTGGGCCCGGACCATGCGGTCGATCTGCGCCGATGTGAGCGCCTCGCGCCACTGTCCGGCCCGGCCCTCGCGGAAAAAGGCCTCGGCGCTACGGCTCTTCTCGGCGAAGCCGTGGCGCTTCTCCTGGCGGCGCATTTCGGCGAAGGAGGCGTTGCGGACGGCGCGGCGTAGGCGGCCGCGCGGCACCTTCAGGTCGAGGAAGTCTGTGATTCCCCCGAACCCGTCGAGCGGGCTCGCCAACAGATCTTCGTAGCGCACGACATGGCGATTGAGCCCCGACGCCCGGGTCCAGCCGCGCACATGGCCGCTCCAATCGCCGAGATACTGGAACACCGCGGCGGCTGAGGTGGTGACGTGATTCTCGGGCGAGGCCATGGCTGAGATCGCCGAATCGAGGTCGAGGCCGTAGTGATCGCCATAAGAGAGGACGATGTCGAGCGGGTTGCGGACGAGGTAGATCGCGCCCTCCGTCACCTCCGGCGTAATGGTGGCGATGTCGTCGCGCGTGGCGATGGCGTTGTGCGTCTTGACCATCGCGGTCTCCGCCCGAAGGCTGGCGAGCAGACGGTGGACCTGGGGCCGTAGCGAATGGATTTCAGCGTCGGAGATCGCGCCGACCGGCTTGCCGGCGACCCGTTCATAGAGGTCGCTCGACATCTCGCCCAGGAAGTAGCGCCCGAGGTCGTTGATGTCGTACGCCGACTTGGCGTCCGAGAACAGGTTGGCGAGAAAGATGCGGAGCCAGGTGTTGCCCGACTTCGGATACGAGGCAAGCCAGAGAATGCCCGCCATGTCCACTCCCGACGGCAAGGCGTCGCGCGTCCGAATTTCGTATCGATGACGTGAACATCCCGAGACTCGGAGCCGAAAAAAGAAGGAGCGGCCTAAGCCGCTCCTTCCCGTTCTAGACTTACGTCTCGATCAGAACGACACCTTGATGCCGCCGACGACGTAGAAGCCGTCGTCGTTGGAGCCGGGACCGCCAAGCTCGTCATCCAGGTTGGCGTACGCGATCGAGCCCTTCAGGGCGACGCCCGGGCCCAGCTTGTACTGAGCGCCGAGGTGGATCGTATCCACTTCGTCTTTGCTGGTATCGGCGATGAGGTCGTCACGCTCGCCATGCTTCCAGATGATGCTCACGCCCCACGGACCCGTCTCGTAGGCGAGGCCGACCGCGTAACCGGTGTTGTCCGCACTGACCGTGCCGTCCTTGCGATCGATCGAATCCAGCGCGGTGCCATAGTAGCCGCCCAGGCTGAAGCCGCCGACGCCCAACAGGGCGCCGAAGATGAGCGTTTCCGGATCGCTGCCGGTGTTGCCGGACGGCTTCTCGCCGTGGGCGTAGCCGCCGGAGACCTTCACGCTCACCTGGTCGAACTTGGTAATGTAGTTGGCGCCGAGCGAGAGGACGTTGCTGATCTTCGTATCGTTGTCGATGGCGTTGCTGTCCTGATCGCCACAGGCCGGCGTGTAGGAGAGGCCGAACTGGAAGCCGGTGAAACGGGGCGTGTAGTAGGTCAGCCGCTTGTCGTCGTTACAACTGTTGTCGACCTCGATATTGGCCGAACCCAGGGGGCGCGGAACTGATCGAAGTGACTGTTGCCGCCACCCGCCGCGAAGATGGTGTAGTTGATCCACTGGCTGTCGTCGCCCGACATCGTCGTGATGCCGAAGTCCTTCGGTCCGTAACCCATCGCGTACTGCGCCGAGTTCTCCGAACCCATCAGGAACTGACCCCAACCGCCGGTCAGCCTGATGTACGATTCGTCGATCTGGTCGCCGCCGGTGTTGCCCTCAAGCTCGACGTGGTACTGGACCTTCAAGCCGTTGTCCAAGGTGGCACGCGCGTTGAAGAACACCTCGGCGTCGCTCTTGTGGTCGAAGTCGCTCAAGGCCACGCCACCGGCGACACCGGGCGTGGTGTCGTCGTTGTCGACGGACCTGAAACCGAACCACTGTTCCATGTAGCCGTTCAACGATGCCTCAAGCCCCGCGGCAGCCGCGGGACCGGACATCAGGACACCCGCGGCCACGAGGGCCGAGGTGCCGAGTAGAAGCCTTTTCATCCGGTTTCCCCTCTGAGAGATGTGTTACCCGTCCAAACAATTCCGCCAGCCTGGGCGCCACGGGGGGCACAACCGGCAAGCGCTGCCATAAGGCCGTCTAGCGCCCTCGGGGTCAAGCGCGCGGTCCCCGCGCCGGGAGCTATAGTCCCCCACTGTGGCGTGCTTGTCACACATCGGGAGAGCGACCGGTACGGATGACTCGAAAGTACCCGTGCCGGTGGCCCACCGAAGCCTCCAACGGCCGTGGGTCTTGCGGTGTAGGTGCGCGGTTGGTATGCCTTACCGACGCGGCGGCGGGGAAGCAGGCGGCCGCAAATTTCACGGGGTCGAATCTCGCCGCGCGATGCCTGGACAGGGTGAGGCCGGAAATGACGAGGGCGGGAAAGATGAGACGATGGCACGCGGGCGCGCGCATCGCCGTGTGCCTCCTCGGCGTGATGGGGCTCGCCGCGTGCGAGGGGGCGGATGTCAAGAGTCAGTATCCTCGGCCCGTGCCGGGCGGGACCACGGACCCCTCGCCCGAGGCGCCCCAGGATTCGATCTTCGGCACCGGCGGCTTCGGTTCCACCATCTTCGGTACCGGCAGCCGCGAGGAGGCGGCCGCGCGGGCGGCACGCGGCGCCACCGGCGGCGGCATCGGCGTCAATGGCTATCTCTGGCGGGCTTCGCTCGACACCATGTCGTTCATGCCGCTCGCCTCGGCTGATCCCTTCGGTGGCGTCATCATCACCGATTGGTACAGTCCGCCGGAAAGCCCCGACGAGCGGTTCAAGGCGACGGTCTATATTCTGGAGCGTCAACTACGCGCCGACGGTATCCGGGTCGCGGTGTTCCGGCAAACCCGGGCGGGCGGGCGCGACTGGCGGGATGCACGTCTGAACGCGCGGACGGCGACGGAGTTGGAGGACGCCATCCTGACCCGGGCGCGGCAGCTTCGGATCAGCTCGCTCGGCGAATAACGAATCCGCGCCCGCGCGCCGGCTTGACCGGTGGAAGTGGTGCAACCATTATCGATTCTCGATGTCTCTGATTGGAATCCGGCATGAGTTCTCATGCTGCCGTGCCCTCCCTCCCGGTTTTCGAGGTGGGCGATCGGATGCCCGATTTCGTATTGCCCGACGTTAGTGGCGCGCCCGTCGGTTACTATCTTTCCGCGATCGGCAATCTTTCCGCGATCGGCAAGCCTCTGGTCTTTCCGCGATCGGCAAGCCTCTGGTCTTTCCGCGATCGGCAAGCCTCTGGTCCTGGTAATTTGCGCCCATCCGAATGGAGAGGTGCTGCGACCGTTCGCGGAGCGCGCCGAGGCCTTGGCGGTCGCGACGGTGATTTTCGTCACCTCGCTACCCCCTCTGGAGAATGCCGCGCTCGCCCAGGAGCTGCGATTGCCCTTCGCGCTGTTGTCCGATGTTTCCGGTGAGGTCGTCACCGCCTTGCTGAACGATGGGCGAGGGGCTAAGTCGATGCCGCGAGTCGCCACCTTCACATCCGATCCCAATCAGCGGATACGACGGGTCGATCGCGGTCGCCACGCGGCGCGTCAGGTCGAGAAGGCGCTCGGTTGCCTGAAGCGGATGCTGCCACCGCCCGATCCGGTGCCGGTCTCCCGACCGGCACCGCTGCTCTACGTCCCGGGCGTACTCGACGCGGCAGGATGTCGGGACTTGATCGGGATCTGGCATCGCGAAGGCAACGTCGATACGGGCACCATCAATGTCTTCAACGACCGCGTCGAGACCAAGGATCACGGGACCAAGGTCCGCCGCGACCACTACGTTCGTGACCGGCGGGTCTTGGCCGACCTCTCCCTGCTCATGGATCGGCGCATCGTGCCCGAGGTCTCGAAGGCTTTCTGCTTTCGGGTCAGCCGCGTCGAGGAGTTCAAGATCGGTCGTTACACGGGCGAGGAGGGCGGCTTCTTCCGCCCCCACAAGGACAATCTCTCGGAAACCACGGCGCATCGCCGTTTCGCCATGTCGCTCCTGCTCAACGATCCCGACGCGTATGAAGGCGGCGAGCTTCGGTTCATGGAGTACGGCCCGGAACTCTACAAGCCCGGGGCCGGTGACGCGGTGGTCTTCAGTTGTTCCTTGTTGCACGAAGTGTTGCCGGTGACCCGGGGCAAGCGGTTCGTTCTGTTGTGCTTCATGTTCGGTGACGCGGAGGCGCAAGCCTTGGAGGCGCGGCGTCGCCGCGACGCCGCGACCGCGCGGTGAAGGCCGGCGTGCTTGCGCCCCAGGGCCGATCCCCCCATATTCGCGCCCGCCGATAATGGAGCCCGGCGAACGGTGCGCGGGCTGCCGCGAGACCTCGTCCAGACCAGGCGCAACCATGAACGACACGATTCCTACCTCCCGCTACAGCGCCCGCGCGATCGAGGCCAAATGGCAGGCGATCTGGGACCAGCGTGGCTGCTTCGTCGCCCAGGAGACGCCGGGGCGGGAGAAATACTACGTTCTGGAAATGTTCCCCTATCCCAGTGGGCGGATCCACATGGGCCACGTGCGCAACTATGCCATGGGCGATCTGGTGGCGCGCTACAAGCGGGCGCGGGGCTTCAACGTGCTGCATCCGATGGGCTGGGACGCCTTCGGCCTGCCGGCGGAGAACGCGGCGCTGGAGAACAAGGTCCATCCCGCCGCGTGGACGGCCGAGAACATCGACCACATGCGGGCGCAGTTGCAGTCGATGGGCCTGTCGCTCGACTGGTCCCGCGAATTCGCCACCTGCGATCCCGAGTATTACCGCCACGAGCAGAAGATGTTCCTCGACTTTCTGGCGGCGGGCCTGGTCGAGCGCAAAGAATCCTGGGTCAACTGGGACCCGGTCGAGCACACGGTGCTGGCCAATGAGCAGGTGATCGACGGGATGGGCTGGCGCTCCGGCGTGGCCGTCGAGCGGCGCAAGCTTTTCCAGTGGTTCTTCCGAATCACCGCGATGGGCGAGGAGCTGCTCTCGGGCCTCGACGGGCTGGAGCGCTGGCCGGACAAGGTCAGGCTGATGCAGCGCAATTGGATCGGCCGCTCGGACGGCGCGCGCCTGCGCTTCGGGGGCGTCGATGGCGACGCCGAGATCGAGGTCTTCACCACCCGCCACGACACCATCTTCGGCGCCACCTTCATCGCCCTTTCACCCCACCATCCGCTGAGCGCCAGGCTGGCCGGCGACGATTCCGGCTTGGCCGAGTTCATCGCCAGCTGCCGGCGGAGCGGGACCAGCGAGGCGGCGCTGGAAACGGCGGAAAAGCGCGGCTATCGCTCTGCCATCGAGGTCGCCCATCCGTTTTTGGACGGCGTCCGGCTGCCGGTCTACGTCGCCAATTTCGTGCTGATGGAATATGGCACCGGCGCCATCTTCGGCTGTCCGGGACACGATCAGCGCGATCTGGAATTCGCCCGCCAGTATGACCTGGCGGTGATCCCCGTGGTGGCGCCGGCGGAGGCCGATCCGGCCACCTTCCAGATCGGCGAGGTGGCCTATCTCGGCCCCGGGCGGATGATCAACTCGGGCTTCCTCGACGGCCTCGAGGTGGAGGCGGCGAAGGCCGAGGTCGCGCGCCGGGCCGAGGCCGGCGGCTTCGGCGAGGCGTGGATCACCTATCGCCTGCGCGACTGGGGGGTCTCGCGCCAGCGCTACTGGGGCTGCCCGATCCCGGTGATCCATTGCGCGGGGTGCGGCATCGTCGGCGTGCCCGAGGCGGAGCTGCCGGTGAGGCTGCCGGAGGACGTCGAGTTCGACCAACCGGGCAATCCGCTGGACCGCCATCCGACGTGGGCCGACGTCGCCTGCCCGAAATGTGGTGCCGTCGCCCGGCGCGAGACCGACACCTTCGATACCTTCATCGATTCCTCGTGGTATTTCGCCCGCTTCTGCAGCCCCCGCGACGCCAACCCGGTGGCACGCGACGCGGTCGACTACTGGATGCCGGTCGACCAGTACATCGGCGGGGTCGAGCATGCGATCCTGCATCTGCTCTATTCCCGCTTCTACACCCGGGCGATGCGGCGTTGCGGCTATGTGGCGGTGGACGAGCCGTTCGACGGGATGTTCACCCAGGGCATGGTCTGCCACGCCACCTACCGGGACCCCGAGGGCAACCTGCTGCTGCCCGACGAGGTGACGCGCGACGGCGAGGATTGGCGCCATCGCGAGACCGGCGCGCCGGTCCGGGTCGGGCGCTCCGAGAAGATGAGCAAGCGCCTCAAGAACGTGATCGACCCGGCCGAGATCATCGAGCGCTATGGCGCCGACACCGCGCGCTGGTTCATGCTGTCGGATAGCCCGCCGGACCGCGACCTGGAATGGACGGACGCCGGGGTCGAGGGGGCGTGGCGCTTCACTCAGCGGCTCTGGCGGCTGGTGCTGGGGGTGCTTGCGCGCCTGCCGGCGAACGGCACCCCGGCGCCCGCGGGCTTCTCGGGCGAGGCGGAGGCGTTGCGTCGCGCCGCCCACAAGACGGTTCTCGCGATGACCGACGACATCGAACGCTTCCGCTTCAATGTCGCGGTCGCCCGGGTGCACGAGCTGGCGAACCAGATCGCCACCTTCGAGGCCAGCGAGGCCCGGACGCCGGGCGACGCGTGGGCGCTGCGCGAGGCCCTGGAGACATTGGTGGTGCTGGCCGGGCCGATGATCCCGCACCTGATGGAGGAGCTCTGGTCCCGCCTCGGCCACGACACTCTGCTGGTCGAGACGGCCTGGCCCGTGGCCGATCCGGCGCTGCTGAGGGATGATACGGTGACCATCGCGATCCAGGTCAATGGCAAGCTCCGGGGCCGCCTGGAGGTCGCGCGGGACTGCGAGGAGGCGGCCCTGCGGATACGCGCCTTGGCCGAGGCCGGCGTCGCCCGCGCCATCGGCGAGCGGGAGATTCGCCGCGTCGTCGTGGTGCCCAATCGCATCGTCAACGTGGTGGTGTAGGTCGCGGTGAAACAGCCCCTCGCTTCGCCCGGGGTCCGTCCCCACAGGCTCGAAACGGCGGATTTCGCGGCCCCGGGGCGGTTTGGGGCGGCCCGGCGTCGCCTCTTCATTTCGTTGTCGAAACAATCAGCAAAATCGGCCCGCCCTGCCGCTCCAAAGGCGGTTTTGGCCAATTCGACCCGGGAAAATGGAGTCCGAGGCGAAGCCGAGGGACGTTTTCACTTATCGACGGTGTGGCGCGGCGTGATCGCGCTCGGGGCATTGCCGTCTTGCGGCTGACAGGGCGACAGGTCGAGGCCTTTCTTCGCCGCCCCGACCCGGCCGTGCACGCGGTCCTGATCCATGGCCCCGACGGCGGTCGGGTGCGCGAGGTGGGGCGGCATCTCTTGCAACAGATGGCGGCGAATCCGGACGACCCCTTCGCCGTGAGCAATTTGACGCTAGCCGACGTCACGGCGGATCCGGCTCGCCTGCTTGACGAGACCACGGCGTTGGTGCTGGGCGGCGGGCGCCGTGTCGTGCGGCTGCGCGAGGCCGCCTCGGCGCTGGCCGATGCGGCCTCGGCGGTGCTCGAACTCGAGGATCCGGGCGCCTTCGTGATCCTGGAGGCCGGCGACCTCGGGCCTCGCGACAAGCTCCGTAAGCTCTTCGAGGCGGCTGGCGCCGGGGCCGCGATCCCCTGCTACCCCGACGAGGGCGCGGACCTGGAGGCGGTCATTCGCCACGGCCTGGAAGAGGCGGGCCACGCCATCGAGCCGGCGGCGCTCGCCTATGTCGCGGCCCAGCTCGGGGGCGATCGGGCACAGACCCGCTCCGAGATCGAGAAACTGGTGCTCTACAAGGGGGACGAGACGGGCGCCATCACGCTCGACGACGTGGCCGCGGCGGTGGGCGACGGCGCACCGATGCTGGTCGACGACATCGTGCTCGCGGTGGCGAGCGGCGAGCAGGGCCGTCTCGACCGCGCGCTGGAGCGGGCCTTCCAGGCGGGCCAGACGCCGGTGGGCGTGCTCCGCGCCGTGGCCCGCCACCTGACCCGGCTGCACCTGGCCGCGAGCCTGATCGCCGCCGGCCAGTCAGCGGACCAGGTGGTGGCGAGCCTGCGCCCGCCGCTGTTCTACAAGCACAAACCGATTTTCCTGGGCCAGCTCCGCCAATGGTCGCGGAGCGGCCTGGCCCGGGCTCTGGAGCTGCTGATGACGGCCGAGCTCGACTGTAAGTCGAGCGGCATGCCGGACGTGGTGCTCTCGGCCCGCGCCCTCATGCGCATCGCCCAGGCCGCAGGGCGGCGGGACGGCTGACACCAAATGCCGTCATGACGCCAAATCCGTCGTTTCCGGCAGCCGCGAAAACCCGGTGTAAAATCGGTAAGCCTATGAACGGAGCCATCGGCCGCACGAGTCGTCGGGCCGGGCGAGGCGTGGCGACCCAGGGAAGGGAGAGGATAAGGGGACGCTTTAATTAACTTCATGAGGTTAGGTAAGGCTCAATTCGTGAATTGTATGCGTCACCTTGTTACGGCGGCGGCGAGGCAGGCTCGGTCATTGGCGCCGGGGGCGAGGCCGACGAGGTGGAACCAGCTCAGGTAGTTGTCCAGATAGCGGGTGGCGATGCCGTGGCGGGGACGCAGGAAGTCCTTCAACCGGCTGTGGCGGCTGTTCACCGTCTGCACATGCAGATCGCCCCGAACCCGTTCCCCCATCGAGCGGTTGAGTGCTTCGTGGCTCACCCCGAGCGCGGCGGCGCACGGTGGGTAGCTCGCGCCGCCGTCGGAGACCAGCAGGGCGTCCTTCGCGACCACCGGGTCGAGGGCAGCCGTGAGCGCCGCCGCATCGACCCTGGGCAGCACCGCGCTGACCGTCGTTCCGCTCCGGTCCGCCGCCATGAGAACCGGTACCTGCTCGCGCGAGAGGCCGCGCTTCTTCGCCTTGCCGCCCCGCCGCCGTGCCTTGCGCCCCAGCCCGCGCGCGCCCTTCCGGCTCTCCAGGACGTAGGTCTCGTCCGCTTCCACGATCCCCTTGAGCACCTCCGAATCGCTCCGCGCCGCCGCCAGAAACCGGTGACGCCAGCGGAACGCCGTGCTCACCGCCACGTCGCAGCGCGCCGCCGACGCCTTCACCGTCTCCCCCTTCGCCAGCGACGCCCCGAACGACAGCCAGCGTTCCTTGTGGTGCAAGCCCGACAGCGGCGTACCGCTCAGTGCGTTGAAGGTCCTGCCGCAGCCCTTGCACTGGTAGCGCCGCAGACCCCGCGCCATACCGCGCGAAACCGCCCCTTCGCTCGCGCAGTGCGGACAGCGCCGGGCCTCGTCCACACCAAGCTCGATCGCGGCCTTCGATGCCTCGCCCTCGCTCCGGCCCGACAGCACCGCGAGCGCCTCGCGCCGCTGCGCGCGCGTCAGCCCGCGCGCCGCCGAAAGCCACACCTGGAAACCCTTGCCGTCCATAACCCAACCTCCTGACGTTCCAGGCACTCTATCACTAATGCATACAATTCACGAATTGAGCCTTAGGTAAAGCGTCCCCTTATCCTCGTTTTCCTCGGGGTGGTTTGGCCGGGCGAGGCGTGGCGAGCCAGGGCCGCGCGCCCGGCACTTTGAAGCTTTGGCGCGGCCGCGAGAGAGTAAACCGGGGCCGCGATGCGCGGGTCGTGGCGCCACTCGGAGGGGAAGAAGGCTCGCGTGTCCGGGGGTGTTTTCGCTTCGCGACGTTGGTCGTATTTCCGCCCTCGATGGCAGGCTCGATGATCCGGCGGGCGCCGCCGCACGTAAAGGCTGGCCCTACGGGCCACCGCTACGCGGCTCCGGCCTTGACTGGCGGCGTCGCTCACCTTTCCTGCTCCGCCATGCCGACAATGGCGTGGAGCGGGGGTAAGGAAAGGATATGCGATAGCGGTTATCCGGCGGGATCGAGGTCGAGGGAACACGATGGCCTCCTCTCCCCCTTACTTCTCATGGCGGAGCGTGGGAGCGGGGGGACGGGGGCTGTCAAGGTCGAAGCCGCGTAGCGGGGAGCCGAAGGCTCAGCCTTTACAGCCCCCGGCACCTCGCTCACCATCGAAGGCGGGAAGGGCTGGTGCCATTAACCTGTCGATCCGATGATTCGACTCCTCGCCGGCAGCTCGCACCGCCGTCAATCGCGAGGTGCTGCGCCGTGGCGATCCAGGCGGCTTCGAAGCCGCCCGGATACGTCGACATCTTTCGCGTGGCTCTGGATCGCCACGCTTCGCTTGCGATGACGTCCGTTGTGGCGGACAGGTAAGTTCATAAGCTCGCCGGTATGAAACGGAGCCCTCCAAGCCGACCACGATCCCGCCCCACCCGTTTAGTTAGAGAGCAATGCAATCAATTACAATTAACGGGCGATGATGAAGGTATTGATCGTGGGGGCCGGGCCGGCGGGTTTGACCACGGCGGTCGAACTGGCTCGCCGGGGCATAGTCGGCGACGTTATCGACTTACGGGAAAGCGAATCCGGCTTATCCCGGGCGGTCGGTATCATGCCCGCAAGCCTCGAGATTTTGCGACCCTCCGGCGTTACGGATAAATTGCTCGCGGAGGGAATGAAGTTCCACCAAGTTCGTATCTATCGCCATTCGTCTCTCGTTCTGGCTTTAACGCTCGAGGTCAGCGGGGCGGACGGGGAGTTTATCTTGGGCCTCGCGCAAGATCGCACGGAGACACATTTGCGAGACGTTTTGTCTGAACTCGGTGGCGCGGTGCGTTATGGGACCGAGTTGGTCGATCTTCACCAAGACGCGAATAAAGTAGCGATAGAAATGCGAGATGGCGCCAAGGCCGAATATGATTATGTGGTTGGCGCCGATGGGGCCCGCAGTACAACGCGCGAATTGCTGAATATCGATTTTCGGGGATATGATCTGCCTGAAACATGGTCCATCGCGGATGTGGACGCCGAAGGCTGGCCCCACACGAACACCTTCACCGTTTGCCAGTTGGGTGGGGGTGATGTGGTCGTGGTGGCGCCGCTCGAGCCCAAACGGTTACGGGTCGTTTCCAATACCGAGGATGCTCTCGCCGCGCTTCCGTTGAAATTGAATGTCACGAACGTTCGACGTGCGGGCGCGTTCCGAATAGCCGTTCGCCAGGTCGCCCAATATGGCGTCGGCCGGGTCTTTCTGGTCGGTGATGCCGCCCACTGCCATTCGCCGGTCGGTGGCCGGGGGATGAATCTCGGCATTGCCGATGGCGCCGAGCTGGCACGCCGTATGGTCGAAGGCGGATTGGAAGGCTATGGCGAAGCCCGTCATGAGGTGGGTAGGAAAATCATTGCCGGGAGTGAAGCCGTCCGCAAGCTCATGACCTCACGCAATCCGGTCACGCGGTTCCTTGTTCTTGCCGTTTTACGAACCGCGTCCGTCATGCCGACGTTACAGCGTCAGTTTGCCAGGAAAATCCTATATGGTTGATTTGATATATGAAAACATGATTGGCCGATACCATTGACAAACGACCACCCTTCGCCGCCCGGCCTGTAGCATTTCCGGTTAAGAACGTGCTCACCACGAATGCATTCCTATAAGATATTGTAACTGCCCAGGTAGCTGATTTCGATGAGGCTGCGGATTGGGTCTCTGGGGGCAGATTTTGTGGGTTTGGGGCGCTGACGGCCTAGATTTCGTTTGACAGAGGGTGGTTGATCGATTCTAAGGATTCGATGGATAGGGATGTTCTTGCCTTTTTGTCGAAAGACGAGCTGATCGATGTGGTGCTGGCCCAAGGGTCGCGGCTCGCCGAGTTCGAACTCCGGCTTGGTGAACTCGAGCGCCGGCTTGGCCTGAACAGCACGAACAGCGGCAAGCCACCGTCGAGCGATGGATTGAACAAGCCACCGGCGGGTAAAAAGAAGCGCACCAGGAGCCTCCGTAAGAAATCGGCCCGCAAGCCGGGCGGGCAAAAGGGCCACAAGGGCGAGACCCTGCGCCAAGTCGCCGATCCCGACGCCACCGTCGACCATTATCCCGAGACGTGCCAGTGGTGTGGTTCGGGATTGACGCCGGATATGGCTACCGGCCATGGGGCCCGCCAGGTTTTCGATCTACCCGAGCCCCGGCCCCTGGTGGTCACGGAGCATCGGGCGCATCGCTGCCGTTGCGGGCATTGCGGCACGTACACTCGGGCTTCTTTTCCCGTCGCCATCACCGGCCCGGTTCAATACGGCGCTCGGATCGGAGCCATGGTGGTCTACCTGTCGCACTACCAACTCCTGCCCGAGGACCGCCTGGCTGAATTGATGAAGGATCTGTTCGGGGCGGAACTGTCTCCGGCGAGCCTCGCGCGGAGGGGCGGGAACAGCGCCGAGTCCGTCCAAGGCGTCGTCGATGTGATCCGCGAACTGGTGAAATCGGCGCCGGTCAAGCACATGGACGAGACCGGCTTGCGGATCGCCGGGCGGACCCAATGGTTGCACGTCGCCTCGACCGCGCGGTTGACCTTCTATCGGGTCTCGGAGCGACGCGGCAGCCTGCTCGGCGGAGTCGGCGGCATCGTCGTCCATGACCACTGGAAGCCGTACTTTACGATGGAGGGCGTACGGCACGCGCTGTGCAACGCCCATCACCTGCGCGAGTTGCAAGCCCTGATCGAGATCGAGAAGGAGGGCTGGGCACGCAAGATGCAGAGACTATTGCGCCGCACAGTACACGACTCGTTCATGCTGGCTTTGGCCTGGGCACCTGGACTGGTGGTTTTCCGGGGACGAGGAAACGAATCAGCTCAATGGCTTGACGCCTGTCGATAGGATTGACGAGCTGTCGCCTTATCCACTCGAAACCGTATCGGAAGATGGATTTTGCCATCCTTTTGTGGGTTTTGAGGCGGATCGGCTCGGCCTCGTGGAGCCAATCGCCGACTTTGTGCGCCCAGCAGAAGGTGATGGAAAGGACGGCGGTGAGCTTGGAGATGCGCTCCGGGTCGGTCATGTGGGTGTCTTCGAGGTTGAAGCCACGGGTTTTCAAGGCGGCGAAGAGGGTCTCGATTTGCCAGCGCTGGGCGTAGATGGCCAAGGCCTCCTCGGGCGCGTCGTTGGTCACGACGATCAACAGTTCGCCGGTCTTGAGATGGAGCGCGGCGACGAAGACGGGCCTGGCCTTGGGTTTTCTGGCCTCCGAGAGGCGCCTGGCGTTGGAGAGGATGCGGCTTTCCCCGGGTTTGAGGTCGCGAAACAGCTCCCTCGCCTTGACCATGCGACCACGCGTGTTGGCGATCTTGATGTTGGATCGGATGCGGATGTGAAAGGGGATGGCCTTTTCCTGCAACCATGCCAGCCAGGCGTCGCCGATGAATTCCCGGTCGGCCAGGAGGCTGGCGATCTTGTCGACCCCGAAGAGCCGGAGGACGTGTTCGAGGATCGCGATCCGCTCCTTGGTATTGGAATTGCCCGCCTTGTCGAGCACCCGCCAGCACACGGGAATGGCGATGGCGCGGTTGACGATGCCGATCATCAAGATGTTGACGTCGCGGCGACCCAGCCGCCAGTTGGTCCGGTCCATGGTCAGCCGCCACGGCCCCGCCTGGAGCCCCATCATCGCGACCAGGAACTCGGCGAGGCGATCGTAATCGAAATCGACTTGCTCGAAAAACCGTTGCAGGCGCCGATAGTTGGAGCTGGATCGCGCGCGCCCCGGAAAGTGGCAGGCCAAGTGAGAGAGGTTCACCGTCCGGGCGACGAACACGCCGAAGACCAAGACGCAAAGGCTCTCCAGACGGCTCTTGCGAAAGGCGAAGCCGCATCGTAGCGTCTCACGCAGGGCGTTGATCGGGTTGTCTCGCATGATTTCCCTCTTGACTCGTCGTGGAGTGAATCGGGAATCCTACAACCTTTTCAACGTCCTACGTAAATGCCGTCGTGTACCATGATTGCGCCGTGTCAATCGGCGTTGAACATTGACCCCCTATCGGCGTGCAATGTTGACCGCTTTGGGGATGCACGGCGGAGGTCGTACAGGTAGTCCATAGGAGGGGCCCGCGCGCGGGCCGACGCGCCCACCACGCGGCTGGCGGCGGACCGCGCGTGGGAGGTTCCTGTGGGCCCACCTGGGCGACCGGGCCGCAGGTGGATCGGTTGCCTTTAGGACCGATTCTTGAAGCGCCAGGAGTCGTTTCCGGTCTCGATGATCTCGCAGTGGTGCGTCAGACGATCGAGGAGCGCGGTGGTCATCTTGGCGTCGCCGAAGACGGACGGCCATTCGCCGAAGGTCAGGTTGGTGGTGACGATGATCGAGGTGCGCTCGTAGAGCCGGCTGACGAGGTGGAACAGCAGCTGGCCTCCGGTTTGGGCGAAGGGCAGGTAGCCGAGCTCGTCGAGGATGACGAGGTCGCGCCGGGCCAGCTGATCGGCGAGCCGGCCCTGGCGGCCGGCGCGGGCTTCGGCCTCGAGCCGGTTGACCAGGTCGACGACGTTGAAGAAGCGGCCCCGGGCGCCATCGCGGATGCAGGCCCGCGCGATGGCGACGGCGAGATGGCTCTTGCCGGTGCCGGTGCCGCCGATCAGCACGGCGTTGCGCTGGTTGGCCAGGAAGCCGCCGACCGCCAACTCGCGGACCAGCGGCTCGTTGACCGGGGTGTCGGTGAAGTCGAAGTCGGCCAGCTCCTTGGCCAGCGGCAGCTTGGCGCCACTCATCTGGTACTTGATGGATCGCGCCTGCTTGTCGGCGATCTCGGCCTTCAACAGCTCGCCGATGATTCGCTGCATCGGATGCTGGCGCTTGAGGCCGTCGGCGAGCACCTCGTCGAACGCGTCGCGCATGCCGGCGAGCTTGAGTGCGGCCATCATCTCCAGGACCTCATGGCGCTCCATGGCCGACCCCCCTCAAGCGGTCGTAGCGGGTGCAATCGGCCACCGGCTCAAAGCGAAGACGCAGGTTCGCGGGCGTCGGGATCGGCGCCGTCTCGGACGGCTGGCGCCGACGATTGAGGATGTTGAGCACGACGTCGGCGCTGCACACGCCGCCAGCGAGCGCCTCGGCACAGGCGGCCTCCACCGCTGTTAGCGGTGGTTCCAGGGTGCGCTTATATGGTGCTCTTTTTGAGCGGTCGGTGGCGGTTGGCTGACGGGATGCTTTTGGGCTTGGCTGATTTTGTTTCGCGCTGTGGCTATTCAGTCGAGGGGCCGGTCATCGATCTGGAGCGGTTCGCCGGCGCGGTCGCGCATGAGCATGTCGTTCCAGTCCAGGCCGTCGAGGGCAGGGCGCAGGCGGACGACCCTGCTGTCGTTTCGGATGAGCCGTGCCGCGGCGTCATCGCCCTGGCGGGTGGCGTCGTAGGCGCAGAAGATCCGGCCGGGGTTCCAGGCCTCGATCCATTCGGGGAGGCTTGCGGTGGCGCCGCCGGTTGAGACCACGGCGCATCCCTTGCGCCCGGCCGGGACGAGGTGGAGGGAGAGGACCGACAGGGCGTCGATTGCGTTCTTGGCGAGGATGACGGAGTTCGGCCAGTCGGGTTCCCACGACATCCAGAAGCCGCCGCGCGCGGCGGCGCCGGTCGGCGCGAGGCGGCGTGGCGCCGCGGCAGGGACGATCTCGGCGCCGAGAGCCTCGCCGGCCGCGTTTCGGCGGACGAACACGGCGTTGCCGTGGCGGTCGGCGTAGAGCAAGCCGAGGTCGCGGCACAGGGCGACGAGCACATCCGCGAGGCCGCGCTGCTCGACGAGGTAGCTCTGGATGGCGGGCCAGTGGCGGTCCGGGCACGGCGGCTTCGGGTGGCGATCGGCCGGGAACCGGTCACGGCACGGCAGTTCCGAGAAGAAGCCGAGGGCCTCGGGCACGGTGCACCGGCAGGCATGGATTACCAGGTCGATCGCTCCGCCCCCGCCCTCGCCGCGCAGATGTTCGTAGAACATAAAGCCGTTGATGCTGATGACGGATCCGGGACGCCTCCAGCGCGCGGCATCGGTGGGATCGCGGCGGTAGCCGAGGCGGCGGACGACGTCTTCGAGGGGATAGCCTCGCAGGGCCTCGGCCCGCACCCGCCGGTCCCAGAGGCGGGGACCATCCATGGCTACGCCGGCGGCGGTTCCCCGCGGTCCTGCACGCCGGCCTTGCCGGCTCGCCGCCGGCGGCGCTCGGCGCTGCGCTGCTTCTGGCGTTCCTCGGCCTCCTTGCGGCGCCAGGACTCGGCGTCGATGGCGATGATCTCGGCGTTGTGGACGAGGCGGTCGACCAGGGCGACGAGGCAGGCGGCGTTGGGGAAGGCCTCACCCCACTCGGCGAAGGGCCGGTTGGTGGTGATTATGGTGGAGTTCTGCTGGCTGCGGCTGGAGACGATGTTGAACAGCAGATCGGCATGGCGGTTGCTGTAGGACAGGTATCCGACCTCGTCGATCACCAGCAGGTGCTGGCGGGCGTAGAAGCGCAGCCTGCGCTGAAGCAGGGTGTCGCTGTCGAGGGCGGCGAGCTCGCCGAGCATGCTGGCCGCGGTGGCGAAGCGCACGGTGTGGCCCTCGAGGACGGCGCGGTGGGCGATATTGGCGGCGATGGTCGACTTGCCGACGCCGTTTGGGCCGACCAGGACGACGTTGGCGGCCTCGTTGAGGAACTCGAGGCTCATGAGATCCTCGACGGCCATGCGGTCGCAGCGGCGCGGCCATGCCCAGTCGAAGTCGGCGAGCGGCTTGAACTGTCCGAGGCGGGCGTCGCCGAGGCGGCGCTTGAGGCTGCGGCTTCGCCGTTCCTCCTCTTCCCAGGCGACCAGCGCAGCGGGCCAGTCATGCCCGGCGACCTCGCCCCAGTGGGCGGCGAGGCCGTGCAGGCCGAGCGCCCGGGCACGGCCCATGAGGGTATCGTTCATTGCTCGCTGTCCTCCTCGGGTTCGCCGGCCAGCCCGTCGTATCCGACGAGGTCGTGATCGCGGACAGTGATGTCGCGCACTCTCGGATCGCCGGGCAGTTCGACGGGGATGGGCGGGGGTTGGTGCCGCAGCTCGCGCCGCCGGGTCAGGCTCAGGCGCACGGCGTTGGGATGGGGAACGTCCCGCTTCAGGGCCTCGTCGATGGCCGCCTCGAGCTCGGCGGCGCCGTAGGCGTCGAGGAGGCGCAACAGGGCGGCGACGGTGGCGCCTATATAGCCGCCGCGCTGGGCGGCCTCGGCGAGCAGGCGCTCGCTGTTGGGCGCGGCCTGGACCAGCCGGTCCTGGCCGCGAAGGCGGCGGGCATGGCTCTTGCGCCTGACCAGCTCGGCGATGTGCTCGGGGTTCTCGATGCGGGCCGCCTTGTCGAAGCTGCGCGGATGGCTGGCGATGACGTCCACACCGTCGAGGATGCGCACCTCGTCGAGCGTCGCGACCACGACGAGGGTGCGCCGCACATGGGTGTGCGGCACGCTGTAATCGTTGAGATCGAAGCGGGCGTAGGGGGTCTTGCCGATGGCGACCTCGACCCGGTCGTGGTCGGGGAAGGGATCGCCGGGCAGCGCGATGAGAGAGCCGCGTTCCCGCTCGAAGGCCTCGCGCACGGTGATCGAGCGGTCTTCGGGCCAGGGGCGGTCGGCGGCGATGCCGTGGCACCAGGCCAGGGCCTGGGCGTTGAGATCGTCGATATCGCGCCACCGGCGGGCGGCGAAGAAGCTGGTCCGGACATAGCGAATCGCCCGCTCCACGCGCCCCTTCTCGTTGCCGCGCGCGACCGCGACGGGCTTGGGCAGGAAGTGGTAGTGGCCGGCGAGGTCGAGGATCCGGGGATTGAACCGGATGGCGGCGCCGCGGCGCTCCAGCACGACGCTCTTCAGGTTGTCGTACCAGAGCTCGCGGGGCACGCCCTGCCACGCCTCGAAGGCTTCGACATGGCCGCGCAGGAAGTTGCTCATCCCGGCGTCGAGGTAGAAGCGCAGGAAGATCCGCCGCGAGTAGCTGAGAACCATCACGAAGCCCATCAGGCGGCGCTCCGCGCGGCCGATCGTCACCTTGCCGAAGTGTCCCCAGTCGACCTGGGCCTGCTCGCCGGGAAGGGTCTTGAGGCGCAGATAGGCCTCGGCCACGGGCCTGGGCCTGAAGTGGCTGAGCAGATGACGGAAGTGGTCGCCGCCGCCCGGATAGCCGCGTTCGCGCACCATCTGGTAGAGCCGGCTGGCGGGCAGCGTCGGCCAGGATGCCAGCGTCTCGGCGATGAACGGCACGTATGGATCGATCATCGACGGCCTGGGCGACCTCGCGTCCCGGGGCTCGCCGGCCGCGGTGAGGAGGCGCTCGACGGTGTAGCGATGCACGCCGAGCTGGCGTGTGATCGTGCCGACCGTCCACTTCTCGACGTGATACAGGCGCAGGATCTCCGCGCGGGTCTCCTTGTCGATGGTCATCTCACCCCCTTTCCCGTCGGGCGCAGCCCCGGATAGACCGCCTGCCCGCAGAACCGGCCGCAGCGATCGCAGCGGAAGACCCTGGCGGGCCGCTCGTGCCCGAAGGGCCGTGTTCCGGGACGCCCTGCCGGCGTCCGCGCCACAACAGGACGCCGCCGCGCGGCGGTCAAAGGGTGATGCGTCACTTCCTGCCCGCGGCGCCGATTCACCGGCGTCCGGCGCCGCCGGCGTTCGCGATAGCGCCGCTGGCGCTCAGCATGCTTGTGACGGCCCCGCCGGCTGTTCTGGTAGCGCTGCCCGGCATGGCGCTGCGATCGCCGGCGCACCCGATCGCTGCAGCTCCGTGAACAGTAGATGTTGCCGTGGTCGCAGTGCCGGCAGAGAACCACCTGTTGATGGCACGAGGCGCAGTTGAACAGGCGGGCGGTGTTCTTCATCGCGCAGCCGATGAGAACGGGGTGGACCCACGCCCAAACCCGCACGATACT
Source organism: Alphaproteobacteria bacterium (assembly GCA_965225945.1). Lineage (GTDB taxonomy): Bacteria > Pseudomonadota > Alphaproteobacteria > JASLMY01. The sequence continues at coordinate 328,278 of CBDDBZ010000039.1, forward strand.
GCGCATATGGGTCGTGCCTTGCATGGCTCGGGGGGTGCGGTGCCGGTCGTTGCCAGCAAGCAAACGGGGCCGGCGCCGCATCGTTCTCAGCGGCCCGAGTGTACTCCCGCGGCTCCCCTTGTCAGGTCCGCGGAACCGCCGCCGCCAGCCAGCCAAAACAGGAATCGAGACGCCCGCCCGCGGTGGATAAGCAGCCCGCCGCCGCCAGACTCTTGGCGGTCGCTGCGGCGGGCTACTTACCCACCGCTGCGCCGAGCCAACTCCCGCCTGCAAACCACGCAGCTACAGCGCCACGATGCCCGATGTCGCTGAAATCACCATCTAAGCGCGGTTTTTCATCGCCACCGACACACCGCCGCCAGCCCATCCGCCAGCACGGCGGTGAGGATCTCGACCATCTGCCTGTCGCCGTCGTCGTGGCCGGCGAGCCGGACGCGCACGCGACCCAGGGCGCCGGGCAGCGCCCAGTCCTTGAACGGCGCGCCGTTACGAAGCGCACCGGGCTTCCTCGCCAGCACGGGCACGTAGTGCCACGGGTCATAGACGGTCTGGTCGCGGCCGAAGCGCCGGGCATGCTCGGCGACGATCTCGCCGTCCTGGCGGATGACGATGCGATCGGCGTAGGCATGGACCTCGACCGGACGGCCGACGGCGCGCGCCGCCACGCTGTACTTGTTGCTGTCGAAGCGCACCAGGCAGGTCTTCGACACCGACGCCGGGACCGCGTGGAAGCCGTCGAACGGCCCGCGATAGCCGACCAGGGACGGACGCTCGTCCTCGAACACCTGCCAGACAGTCCTGTCCTTGAACACCGGGTGGGGATGACGCCGGGCGTAGGCGACGCACTGGTCCAAGAGCCAGGCGTTGAGCTCGTCGTAGGTCTTGAAGCGCAGCCGCGGGGTGAAGAACCGACCGCGGATGATCCCGACCTGGTTCTCGACCTGCCCCTTCTCCCATCCCGCTCCCGGCGTGCATGCTGTCGGTTCGACCAGGTAGTGGCCACACATCTGCACGAAGCGCCGGTTGAACGCGCGCTCCTTGCCGATGAGGACGGTCTGCACCGCCGTCTTCATGTTGTCGTAGATGCCTCGCCGGCAGGCACCCTGGAACAGCCGGAATGCCCGGTCGTGGGCGTCGAACACCATCTCCTGGCTCTCGCGCGGATAAGCGCGGACGAAGAACATTCGGCTGTGGCACAGCCGGACGTGCGCGACCTTGACCTTGGTCGTCACCCCCGCCAGCACCACGTACTCGTGGCTCCAGTCGAACTGATAGGCCTCGCCCGGCGAGAACACCAACGGCACATAGGTCTGCGCCGTCGATGCCGAACGGCGCCACCGCCACGCCTTGGCGTAGCGCCGCACCGCGTCGTAGCCGCCGCCATAGCCCAGACCCTCGAGGGCTTCGGAGATCCGTAGCAGCGTCAGCCGCTCCCGCTTCGACTTGGTCTCGTTGGCCTCCAGCATCCGCTCCAGCTCGGCCGTCCACGGCCCCAGCTTCGGCATCGGCTGGACCCGCCGGTCGTAGGTGAACGCCGTCGCCTGCGAACGGATCACCTTGCGCACCGTGTTGCCCGAGACCTTCACGTCCCGCACGATCTCCTTGATCGGCTTCCCCTTGACGAAATACTCCCGCCGGATCCGCGCTATCGTCTCCACGACCAACATCCCCCACCACCTCGTCCGCCCAAAAACGAGGTGACTTGGACTAGCCAGGCTCAGGGGGTCAAATTTGGACGCCGATCACCCCTCAACAGGGGTCAACTTTGCACGCCGTTCCACACGCCGCGCCTGCCACGCGGTAAATCTCGCCCGGGAGCGGGGCGTGGCGCTGAAACCAGGCCTCGTCGAGCGCTTCCGAGGGTGTTACGACGCGATCACGGCCGAGGGCATCGCCTTTCACGAGGCACAACCTCCTCTTGCGCCCAGATCGAGCAAGGCCAAGCGCCGGGGAAGCAAGCCGCGCCGCACCGGGCACAACCTTCTCCGGCGCCTTCAGACACACAAGGAAGACGCGCTGCGCTTCCTCATCAATTTCGCCGTGCCGTTCACCAACAATCAGGCCGAGCAGGACGGGCGCATGATGAAGGTCAAGCAGAAAATCTCCGGCGGCTTCCGCAGCCAGAAAGGCGCCGAAGACTTTGCCACCGTCCGCGGCTTCATCTCGACCGCCAGAAAACAGGGCTGGAACATCATCCAGGCGCTCATGGAAAATCCCGAAACCCTGATCGAGCGTCTCCACGCCGCCTAATACCAATCGGCATTAATCAGAACTTATGCGCCCATTTACGCCGCCCGATGGACGTGATGTTCCATGGTTGATCGATGAGCTTGTTCCAGGCTTCGCAGCAGGAGGTGATGATCTGCTCGTCGGATTGGAAGACCAAGTTGGACAGCCAGTTGTCGCGCATGAACTGCCAGATGTTTTCGGTCGGATTGAGCTCCGGCGAGCGTGGTGGCAGGGGCAGGAGGGTAACGTTGGCGGGGATCTTCAGCTTGTCCGTGGTGTGCCAACCCGCCTGATCGAGGAGCAGGAGGGCATGCGCGCGCGCGCCTACCCGGGAGGAGATCTCCTCCAGATGCAGCTGCATGGCCTGGGTGTCGCAGTGGGGGAGCACGAGGGCGGCGCCGACGCCGCGTTCGGGACAGATGGCGCCGAAGATATAGGCTGATTTGGTGCGCTGGTCATGCGGTGCGCGGGGCCGGGTTCCGCGCCGCGCCCAGCGCCGAGTGATCTTGTTCTTCTGGCCGACACGGGCTTCGTCCTGCCACCAGATTTCTATCTCGGTGCCGTCGGGCAGGCGCCGGCGGGCTTGTGCCACCAGCTCGGGGAATTTTTTTTAAAATCCTCGATGACGCCCTCCTCCTGGGCATGGTGGCGCGGACGCGCCGTCATCTTCGTGAAGCCCATCGCCTTCAATTCCCGGCTCACCGTGGTCTCGTCGAGCGAGATCGCGAACATATCCCGGATCCAGCCCGCCAGATCCTTCAGCCGCCAGCGCACCACGCCGTCGACCGCCGGGTTCGGCCCCGCATCGACGCGTGCCCCCAGCGCCTGGCGTTGTGCATCGTCGAGCTTCGCCACCGCACCGGGCGCCTTGCGATCGATCAAGCCGTCCGGGCCCTCGGCGTTGAAATGCAACACCCAATCTCGGATCACCTGAAGCCCCACGTGGCCGGTCCGTGCCGCATCCGTCCGCCGCCCACCGTCATAGATCACCGCGAGAGCCAAGAGCCGGCGGCTCTGGCCGGCATCCTTGGAAAGCTTCGCCAAGCGACGCAGCTCCGCCGCATCGAAATCCTCTCGTAACCCGATCGCCGCTCCCATGGTGAACCTCCTCAACTCCGAATCACCGGAATTGAGTCAGAAATCATCCACCATGGGAATCCTCAAAGTGAGTCTCCCTCAAGGCCAATTGGTATAAAAGGCCACCATGTACCTGGGCAGTTACAAGATATTTTTCATTCTCGGCCCGGATGGTGGACGGCTAAATTCACGTCGTCGCACACCAGAGGCCGGCCTGTCCGACGCCAATATTCCTCTATTCTTCAACAAGATAGCGCTGCTCTAGAAATTTTATGACAAGTGACGGAACATACCGCACTGAGTAGTCGCGCGCAATCACGTTTACAAAGATTTCGAGAAATTGGCTCTGAACTATAACTTCGCGGAGAATCCGGACGTAGGATGGACTTCAACCCAAATGTCCCGCCTGATTAGAAAGCTAAGCAGCAGATTTCGAATGAGCGCTCGTGACCCATTGGCGGCGTTTGGACAGCGTTATATTCGGTGTGCCGAAGGCCTGCTTCGGGTCGACAATCTTCTATTGGCACCGGGTAATGTTACGGAGAGTCTTGGGGATATAACAGACATCGCGAGGCCATTGCGGACATTGCCTCGGATCGGCTGTTGTCGCGTTTTGCACGCTTCAGTTGGTGAACAAAAACGGTGGAGTTCGAAACGACGCGCTCACTCCAGCTCCCGCTCGCGCCCCAGCCGCTGGCAGATATCGTCGAGTTGCTCCAGTGTTTCGTAGCGGATGCGGATCTCGCCGGCCTCGCCCTTGTGCGCGATCGCCACCACCAGGCCCAGCAGCTCGCCGAGCTCGCGTTCCAGCGCGCGGCTGTCGGCCTCGCCCGGCGCCGGCGCGGCCGGCGTGGCGCCGCTCCCGGCGTGCTCGGCCCGCCGGGCCCGTTTCGCCAGGCGCTCGACCTGGCGGGCGCTGAGGCCCTTCTGGACGATCTCGACGGCGAGCCGCTCGGCCCCCTCGATGCCGATCAGCGGGCGGGCCTGGCCGGGGCTCAAATCGCCCTCGTGCAGCAGCGTCTGGACCGCTTCGGGCAACGACAGCAAGCGGAGCGTGTTGGCGACGTGGCTGCGGCTCTTGCCGACCATGCGGGCGATGGCGTCCTGGTTCTGGCCATGTTCGTCGATCAGGCGGCGATAGCCCTCCGCCTCCTCGATCGGGGTCAGATCCTCGCGCTGAATGTTTTCCACCAGCGCCAGTTCCAGGGTCTGGGCGTCGGAGAGTTCGCGGACCAGGATCGGCACCGTATGCAGCCGCGCCCGTTGCGCCGCCCGCCAGCGCCGCTCGCCGGCGACGATCTCGAAGCCATCGCCGTCGGGGGCGGGGCGTACCAGGATCGGCTGCAGGATGCCGCTGGCGCGAATCGAGACCGCCAGGTTCTCGATCTCCGCCTCGTCGAAGCGGCGGCGGGGTTGCAGGGGATTGGGCTTCAGGCGCTCGATCGCCGCTGTGCGCGCCGGCTCGAGGTCCGAATTTTCCTCGGCCCCGTCGTCCAGCAGGGCCGAGAGGCCGCGGCCCAGACCGCGCCGCCGGACCTCCTCGATCATGGCGCGACTCTCCCCGCCTCGCGCCGCAACATCTCGCCGGCGAGCGCCATGTAGGCCAGGCTGCCGGCGCAGCGGTGGTCGTAGTACATCGCCGGGGTGCCGTGCGAGGGCGCCTCGGAGATTCGGACGTTTCTCGGGATCATCGTGTCGTAGACCTTCTCGCCCATGTGTCCCCTGACGTCGGCGGCGACTTGGCAGGCGAGCTTGTTGCGCCGGTCGTACATGGTCAAAACGATGCCCTGGATCTCCAGCTCGCGATTGTGGCTGCGGCGCAGCCGCTCGATGGTGCCCAGCAGCATGGTGAGGCCTTCCAGCGCGAAAAATTCGCACTGCAGCGGCACCATCACCGAATTGGCCGCCACCAGGGCGTTCACCGTCAACAGGCCGAGCGAGGGCGGACAGTCGATCAGCACGTAATCATAGGCCTCCCGCGCCGGCCCGAGGGCCCGGGCCAGGCGCCGGGTGCGGCGTTCGAGATCGAACAGCTCGATTTCGGCGCCGGAGAGGTCAGCGGTGGAGGGCACGATGTCGAGGCCGGCCACCTTGGTCTCCTGCCGCACGCCAGCGAGACTCTCGTGGCCGAACAGCAGGGCGTAGGCACCGCCGCCGCGCGCGCTCCTGGCGAGGCCGAGGCCGGTGCTGGCGTTGCCCTGGGGATCGAGATCGACGATCAGCACCCGTTTTTCGACGCAGGCGAGCCCGGTGGCCAGGTTGATCGCGGTCGTGGTCTTGCCGACGCCGCCCTTCTGGTTGGCGACGGCGATGATGCGGGACGAGGGCCGCGCCGCCGGCGCGCTGGCCTCGTCCCGGGGTCGAAAGCTGATGATCGAATCATTCACGGCGGACCTCGCCCAAGCGCAGTACCGTGCCGTGGGGATCACTGAGACTCGGAAAGCGCTCGACCCGCATTTTCCAAGATTTAGTGGTCTCAGTCAATTCTTTGTCGACATCTTGACCCTTGAGCAGCAAAAAAACCGTATGCGCCTCGATCTGATCGGCGGCGAGATCGAGCAATCGGGAGAGCGGCGCGAAGCCCCGCGCGGTGATGATATCGGGCCGGAGAGGCGACAGCGACTCGAGCCGCGTGCCGTGCAGCGTGATCTCGGCCTCGGCGTGCCGCGCCGCTTCGCTCAGAAAGGTGGCTTTTCGCCCGTCGCTCTCCACCAAGTGGACGTCGCCGACGCCCAGGATCGCCACCACGAGGCCGGGAAAGCCAGCGCCGCTGCCGAGATCGAGCCAGCGCCGGGCGCCGGGCTGCGCGTGGCGCGGCAGTTGGCCTGAATCCAGGACATGGCGGCGCCAGGGGTCCGCTAAGGTCGAGCGGCCGACCAGATTGATCGCCGGGTTCCATTTTTCGAGCAGCGCCAGGTGGCGCGCCAGGCGATCGAGTGTTTCACGTGAAACATCGAGCAGGCGGCCCAGACCCTCGCCCGTCAGCGGGGTCTCGGCCGCCGGCCGGCGGGCGATCAGACGGCCTCGCGCGACGGCCGCCGCCGCGCCCGGCTCAGCAGCGCCGCCAGCGCCGCCGGCGTCATCCCCGGAATGCGCCCCGCCGCGCCGATGGTGGCCGGACGGTGGCGCTTCAGCAATTCCCGCGCCTCGGCCGAGAGCCCGCCGATCGCGTCGTAATCCAGCTCGCCCGGCAGCAGCAGATCCTCCTCCCGCCGGAAGGCGACGATGTCGGCCTCCTGGCGCTCCAGATAGCCATGATAGTGGGCGTCGATCTCCACCCCTTCGGCGACCTCGGGCGCCGCCCGGCCGAGTTCCGGCCAGATCGCCGCCAAGCCAGCGAGGGTGACGCCGGGATAGGCCAGCAGGTCGAAGGCGCTGCGGCGCCGGCCGTCCAGGTTCACCGCCATGCCGCGGGCCCGCCAGGCGTTGGGGCTCAGCTCCAGCTCCGCCAGCCGGCGGGCGAGCCCGTCGAGCGCGGCCATCTTCGCGGCGTGCGCCGCCGTCCGCTCCGGCCCGACGCAGCCGAGCGCGATTCCCGCCCCCGTCAGCCGACGATCGGCGTTGTCGGCCCGGAGCCGCAGGCGATACTCGGCCCGCGAGGTGAACATGCGGTAAGGCTCGCTCACCCCCCGCGTCACCAGATCGTCGATCATCACGCCGATATAGGCCTCCGTGCGATCCGGCAGATAGGCTCGCTCTCCCGCCGCCGAGCGGGCGGCGTTGAGGCCGGCGATCAGGCCCTGCGCGGCGGCTTCCTCGTAGCCGGTGGTGCCGTTGATCTGCCCGGCGAGGAAGAGCCCGGCCAGGGCCCGCGTCTCCAGCGCCGGGGTCAGCTCGCGCGGATCGACATAGTCGTATTCGATGGCGTAGCCGGGGCGCAGGATTTCCGCGCCTTCCAGACCGGGGATCGAGGCCACCAGCGCCGCCTGCACCTGGCGCGGCAGCGAGGTCGAAATCCCGTTCGGATAGACCGTGTGGTCGTCCAGCCCCTCCGGCTCCAGGAAGATCTGGTGGTGGTCGCGATCGGCGAAGCGGTGGATCTTATCTTCGATCGAGGGGCAGTAGCGGGGGCCGATCGACTCGATTCGGCCCGAATACATCGGCGAACGGTCGAGGTTGGCGCGGATGATCGCGTGGCCCTCGGGCCCGGTATGGGTGATGTGACAGTCGATCTGGGGCGTCGTGGTGCCCCGGGTCAGAAACGAGAAAAAGCTGGGGCTCGCGTCCCCCGGCTGGCGCTCGAGCCCCGAGCTATCGATGGTGCGGCCGTCGAGACGCGGCGGCGTTCCGGTCTTCAGCCGGCCCATGGCCAGGCCCAGGTCACCAATCGTCCGGGCGAGGCCGATCGAGGGCGCCTCCCCCACGCGCCCCGCGGGCCAAGATTCCTCCCCGAGGTGGATCAACCCCCGGAGGAAGGTGCCGGTGGTCAAGACCACGCGGCCGGCGGCGATGCGCTCCCCCTCGGCGGTGACGACGCCCGCTACCCGGTCGTCTTTCGTGATCAGGTCCTCGACGGCGGCGGCCTTGCTCTCCAGGCCGGGGACGGCGGCGAGCGCGCCCTGCATAGCCCGGCGATAGAGCTTGCGGTCGACCTGGGCGCGGGGCCCCCGCACAGCCGGTCCCTTGCTCAGGTTGAGCAGGCGGAACTGGATTCCGGCGCGGTCCGCGACCCGGCCCATCAGGCCGTCGAGCGCGTCGATCTCGCGCGCCAGATGGCCCTTACCGAGGCCGCCGATCGCCGGATTGCAGCTCATCTCGCCGATGGTGTCGAGCCGGTGGGTGAGCAGCAGCGTGGCCGCGCCGAGGCGCGCGGAGGCCGCCGCCGCTTCCGTGCCGGCGTGACCGCCGCCGATGACGATGACGTCGTAGCCGCCCATGGCCTTCCTGCTCCCGCCTTGGCCCGAAGTCGCCCGGAATGTAGGGAGGGGTGCCGGCGAAGTCAAAACCAGGCACCATGTTTCACGTGAAACCGCGACAGGCGTTGCCGTTCGGTGTCAATCGCGGCCCCTGAGCGGCTTGGGGCGGCCCGCCGCCGCGTTTTCATTTCGTTATCGAAACAAACAGTAAATTCGCCCGCCGAGCGGCCTCGAGTGCGGATGAGGCCGAATGAAAGCGGGAGAATAAGGATACCGAGGCAAAGCCGAGGAACTTTTTCACGATCAGCGATGTAGGAAGGGGCGCCGGCGAAGTCGAAACCAGGCGCGATGTTTCACGTGAAACATCGTCATACGTCGCTTATTTGCCGATGCAGAATTCCGAGAACACAATATCTAGTATGTCCTCGACGTCGACGCGGCCGGTGATGCGGCCGATCGCGCGCGCCGCGAGGCGCAGGTCCTCGGCCATCAGCTCAGCTTCGCCCGCTGCTAGCGCCCGCGCCAGCGCGGCGCGGCACTCACCGAGCGCGCTCCGGTGGCGGGTCCGCGTCACCAACGGCGCAGCGCCGCCATCGAGCCGCCGCGCCGCCTCCCGCTCCAGCCGCGCGAGCAGATCGTCGAGCCCCTGGCCGGTCCGGAGCGAGAGCGGAATCGGGCTCTGGCCGGCGAATTCGGCCGGCGCCGGGGCGAGGTCGATCTTGTTGGCGAGGATCAAAGCGTCCTCGCCCGTCACCGCCGCCAGGCTCTCGGCGTCAGGGGGCTCGGCGGCGTCGATCACGACGAGCCGCAGATCCGCCGCCTCGCCGCGGCGCCGGGCGCGCCGCACGCCTTCCGCCTCCACCGCCTCGCGGGGCCGGCGGAGGCCGGCGGTATCGGCCAGGATCAGGGGATAGCCGGCGAGATCCAGGCGCACCTCCAAGACGTCGCGGGTGGTCCCGGGCTGGTCCGTGACGATGGCGACGTCGCGTTTGGCGAGCGCGTTCAGCAGGCTGGACTTGCCGGCGTTGGGCGGCCCCAGGATCGCGACCTGGAGGCCGTCGCGAAGCCGCTCGCCGCGGCGCTCGTCCTCCAGATGGCGCGCGATCTCGCCCGCCAGCGCGGCGATTTCGCCCGGCAGCCGGGCCACGGCGCCCGCCGCGACGTCGCCCTCCTCCTCGGCGAAGTCGATCTCGGCCTCGATCTCGGCCAGCAGGCGCAGCAAGCGCCCGCGCCAGGCCTCGTAGAGTCCGCCCAGCCGGCCGCCCATCTGGTCGAGGGCCTGGCGCCGTTGCCGGGCGGTTTCGGCGGCGATCAGGTCGGCCAGGCCCTCGGCCTCGGTCAGGTCCAGCTTGCCTTCCAGGAAGGCGCGGCGGGAGAATTCCCCCGCTTCGGCCGGGCGCAGGCCCGCCACGCCCGCCAACGCCTCCAGCACGCCGGAGAGAACCGCCGCGCCGCCGTGGAGGTGCAGCTCCACCACATCCTCCCCGGTGTAGCTCGCGGGCGCGGGAAACCAGAGCACCAGCGCCTCGTCCAGGATCTCGCGCGCCTCGGGATCGCTGAGCCGCCGCCGGGTCGCCACGCGGGGCGTCGGGAGCTCGGCCCCCGTGAGCTTGCGGAGGGCTTCGGCGGCGGCCGAGCCGGAGACGCGGATTACCGCGATGCCAGCGCGGCCACGCCCGCTCGCCGGGGCGAAGATGGTGGCGCCGTCGGTCATGTTCGCCTCGCCCGGCCCGGGTGAGCGGGTCGACTTTACTCCGCCGCCTGGCGCAGCTGTTCGGGGCGGAGCTCGACCTGTTCCGGATCGAGCATCAGGCGCCGGACCCGGCCGCCCTCGATCACGTGGGTGTTCAGGATCTCGTCCAAGTCCTCGGTATTGCGATAGGTGTACCAGACGCCCTCGGGATAGATCACCATGGTCGGGCCCAGCTCGCAGCGGTCGAGGCAGCCGGCGATGTTCACTCGGACGCCCTCGAGCTTGAGCTGTTTTGCCTTGGCCTTCAGATAGTTGCGCAAGCGGACCGAGTCTTTCTCGCTGCAGCAGCCGCGCGGGTGGCCCGGCTGGCGCACGTTGGTGCAACAGAAGATGTGGCGCTCGTAGTAGAGCGGCGACGTCGACTCCGCGCTCACGCTGTTTCGGCCTCCCTAGGGTTCTGATTCAGAGGTAGTTACGCAACCGAACTGAATCGAAAGACCATTAAATCCAATGGGATAGTGCTGCACATGACACTAATAACCTGGTATTATTTGTTTGATCTACGGCAATATTACTGGTCCGTTTTGCCGCCGCCCGAGAAGCCGCTCCAGAAGGTCTTCTGCAGGCGTTCCCAACCTTCCGCGCCGCCGGCCGGCATCCAGACTTTCAGCAAGCTCTCCGGATCGCTTGCCTGGACAAACTCGCTCATCCGCGCCGCCAGTTCCTCCCCCAGACGCTCCTGCATGGCCCGGAGGTCGGGCAGGCCCAAGGCCGCCCGCGCCTCTTCCGGCGTGCAGTCGATCTCGATGCTGATCTTCATGCCGCGTCGATCCCGTGCTAGGTTGCCCCGGCGCGCCCGCAACCCTATGCGAGAGCCGGCGCCGGCGCAAGAATGGCCATCAAGTGGTCGCGGGCGCGAGAGGGACGGCCATGCGCAACGAGTTGGACGGCGAAACCAGTCCCTATCTGCTGCAACATCACGCCAATCCGGTCCACTGGCAGGCCTGGAGCGAGGCGGTCCTGGCCCGGGCGAAGGCCGAGGACCGGCCGATCCTGCTGTCGATCGGCTATGCCGCCTGCCATTGGTGCCACGTGATGGCGCACGAGAGCTTCGAGAACGCCGAGATCGCGGGGCTGATGAACGAACTCTTCGTCAACGTCAAGGTCGACCGGGAGGAACGGCCCGACCTCGACGCGATCTACCAGAACGCCCTGGCGCTGCTGGGCCAGCAGGGCGGCTGGCCGCTCACCATGTTCCTGACGCCGGCGGGCGAGCCGTTCTGGGGCGGGACCTATTTCCCGCCGGAATCGCGCTATGGCCGGCCCGGCTTTCCCGAGGTTCTGCGCCGGGTCTCGGAAAGCTATCACCAGAGCCGCGAGACGGTGGAGCGCAACACCGAAGCGCTGATGCAGGGACTGCGGCAACTGGCGGCGCCCAAGGCCGAAGCGGTGCCATTGGAATTGGGCCTGCTGGACGAGGTGGCGGCGCAATTGATGCACCAGGTCGATCCCTTCCTGGGCGGTATCGGCGGCGCGCCCAAGTTCCCGCAAGTCCCGAGCTTCACGCTGCTTTGGCGGGCCTATCTGAGGACTGGCGAGGACAGCTACCAGCGGGCCGTCACCACCACCCTCGATCAGATGTGCGAGGGCGGGATCTACGACCACTTGGGCGGCGGCTTCGCCCGCTACGCGACCGACGAGCGCTGGCTGGCGCCGCATTTCGAGAAAATGCTTTACGACAACGCGCAGTTGATCGAGCTGCTGGGCCTGGTCTGGCAGGAGAGCGGCGCGCCGCTTTATCGCCGCCGGGTGGAGGAGACGGTTCGTTGGGTGCTCGACGAGATGATCGCGCCGGAGGGCGGCTTCGCGGCGACGCTGGATGCCGATTCCGAGGGCGAGGAAGGCAAGTTCTATGTTTGGAGCGAGGCCGAGATCGACCGCCTGCTGGGTGCCCGCGCACCTGCCTTCAAGGCGGTCTACGACGTCGGGCCGCGGGGCAACTGGGAAGGCAAGGTGATCCTCAATCGCTCCCGCCTGCTGGGGCTGGGCGAGCCCGTGGACGAGACGGCGCTCGCCGCCGACCGGGCGGTGCTGCTGGCGGCGCGGGCCAAACGCATCCGCCCCGGCTGGGACGACAAGGTGCTGGCCGACTGGAACGGCCTGATGATTGCCGCGATGGCCGGCGCCGCGCGCAGTTTCGAGCGGCCGGACTGGCTGGCGGCGGCCGTGGCGGCGTTCGATTTCGTCATCACCCACATGGCCGACGGCGCGCGGCTCTGGCACAGCTACCGGGTCTCCAAGTTGCGCCAGGCGGGCATGCTGGACGATTACGCCGCCATGGCCCGGGGCGCGCTGGTGCTCTACGAGGCCACGGGGGAGGCGCGATATCTAGACTACGCGCGGGGCTGGGTGGCGGTGCTGGACCAGCACTTCTGGGATTCGAGCGCCGGCGGCTACTTCTTCACCGCCGCCGACGCACCCGACCTGATCACCCGCCAGCGCCACTGCGCCGACAACGCGACGCCGGCCGGCAACGCGGTGATCACCGAGGTCCTGACCCGGCTCTGGCACCTGAGCGGCGAAAGTGCCTACGCCGAGCGGGCGGAAGCGGTGTTCCAGGCCTTCTCGGGCGACCTCCGGCGCAATTACTTCCCCCTCACCACCTATCTCAACAACCTGGAGACGGCGCTCCGCCCGGTGCAAATCGTGATCGTCGGCGAGGCCGAATCGCGGGCGCGCGCGGCGCTGGCCGCGGTGGTTCACGCCACCTCGCTCCCCGGCCGGATCCTCCAGGTGACGGCGCCCGACGTCGAATTACCCCCTGGCCACCCCGCCCACGCCAAGTCCATGGTCGACGGCAAGCCCGCCGCCTATGTCTGCGTCGGCGAGACCTGTACGCTCCCGCTCACCACCCCCGAGGCCCTCAAGGCCGCGTTGTCGGTGGCGCGGGCGGGCTAGGCGCGCCGTCCGCTGGCCGATGGCGTCATCGCGGCGGCGGAAAGAGCCGCGCCATCAGGCGGTCGGCGCGGGCGAGGCGGCGCGCCAGCCAGCTTCGCGTGCGCCGCGCATCGGCGCTTCCATCGCACAGCCAGACCAGCACCGTCGCCACGAAGAGGGCCGTGAGCCCCGCCTCCTCGAGCGACTTGCGCCCGCCCCGGGCGTCGAGCCCGGCCGCCTCGCGGAGCCACTGCACGCGGCGCGAGGTGGCGACGAGCAAGGCCGCCTGCAAATGAACGTGCGGTGGCGCCAAGCGGTAGGCGAGGACGTCGCGCAGGACGCCCCGGCGGCCCTCCAAGGCCGAGATCCAGGCCATGATGCAGCCCTGGAGGCGCTCTGGCGCCGGCAATTCGGCGAGGTCCGAGCACGCGCCCCGCGCCAGCATCGCCCGGTCGGCGCGGGCCAGCCAGGCCGTGGCGAGGGCGTCGAGATCGGGAAAGTGGTGGTAAATCCGAGCGAGCGGCAGGTCCAGACGATCCGCCACCGCGCGCAGGCGAACGGCCTTCCAGCCGGCCGCGTCGGCAATCTCGAGCGCCGCATCGACGATCCGCTCGCCGTCATCCGCCACCATGCGCCGCCCCCGCGTCCCCCTCGAAGCGCCGAATCCTATACCACGCGGCGCCTATTTGCCGGTGTCGCAGTGGCCTTGGGCGCAGCTTCCCCAGTCCTTGTTCAACCCCTTGCCGGACTTTTCCTTGGACTGCTCGACGCTCGGTTGGCCGAGGAAGAGGGGGTTTGCCGCCTCGGCCCGAGGCGAGGCCACGGCGGCCAGCAGGCCCGCCGTCAGCAGGGCGCCGGCGAAGGCGCGGGAAGCAACGCGTTCCAGGGACGTCGCGGTCATGGCTCCACTCCTTGCACGCGGCCCCGACGGCCAGATGGGCCCGTCGCGGGCCCGCGTCAAGCGCCGCTGTGGCGGAAAAAGGGGCGAAAACGCCCGCCGCCTCCCGGTGAACCCGCCGCCTCCCGGTGAAAAAGTGCTTCGCTTCGCTCAGTGTCCATATTCATCTGCTCTAAACTGCGAAATGGCCGTCCCGCGACGGCTTCGTGGAGCTGGATCGACGACGATCTTCCGGTTAGCATTGTCGCCGTAAGAGAAGCTGGGCGGGTGACATGGCGGAGCGGCGCACACAAAGGAGGCTGGCGGCGATCCTATCGGCGGATGTCGTGGGATATTCGCGACTCATACGCGCGGAAGAAGAGAGCACGCTCGCGCGCCTGAAGTCTCTGCGCAACGATCTGATCGGTCCTAAAATCAGCGATTACGAGGGACGCATCGTCAAATTGATGGGAGACGGCATGTTGGCGGAGTTCGCCAGCGTCGTCGACGCGGTGCGTGCCGCCGTGGAAATTCAGCAAGCCATGGCTGAACGCAACGCCAGCCTAGCAGAAAGCAAACGCATTTTGTTTCGTGTAGGCATAAATCTCGGTAACGTGGTGATCGACGGTGACGACATTCAGGGCGACGGAGTCAACGTAGCGGCGCGGCTGGAAGGGCTCGCGGAACCCGGTGGGATATGCATATCGGCCAGCGTCTACGATCAGATTCGTGACCGTATCGACTTGCCGTTCTAGGATCTGGGTGAGCAGGTCGTCAAGAATATCGACCGCCCCGTCAGAGTATGGCAATGGACCGGTGATGCCACAATTTCGGCGCAAGGATCTGGTGAAGAAGGGAATCTTTTACCACCGCCCGACAGGGCCTCGATTGCCGTATTGCCGCTCGAATGCATGTCGGACAGCCGGGACTATGACTACCTCGCCGATGGAATGACCGAGGACATCATCACCCTGCTCGCGCGTATCCCCGGGTTTTTAGTCATCGCCCGAAATTCCACCTTTTGCTACAAGGGTCAACATTGCGACATCCGTCAAGTTGGCCGCGAACTGGGGGTGAGGTACGTTGTCGAGGGCAGCCTGCGCCCGATTGGTGATCGCTTGCGCGTGACCATCCAGTTGATCGAAGCCGAGAGTGGCAATCATCTTTGGGCCGATCGCTTCGATCGTACGGCCGATGATCTGTTTGCTGTGCAAGACGAGGTCACGACGACGATCGTCGCCCGGCTCGAACCCGAGCTCACGCGAGCCGAGTTCGAATCGATACGGCGTCGGCCACCCGCCGACTTGGGGGCCTGGGACTACTACCGGCAAGCCAGTGGCATTTTGGCGTTGAAGGGATGGCACGAGGCCACGTTTACGGAGGGCGCCGAGCTCTGTCGCAAGGCCATCGCGCTGGATCCCGATTTCGCGCCGGCGCGTGCCATGTTGTCATTGTTGTTGGCGATCGGCTACCTCGTCGGCTATGTGGCCAGCCCCGACGAAGCGCTGAAGGAAGCGGACCTGGCGCTTGCGCTCGATAGCGATAATTCCGTGGTGCTCGGCAATGCCGGTGTTGTTGGCGATCGGCCACCTCGTCGGCTATGTGGCCAGCCCCGACGAAGCGCTGAAGGAAGCGGACCTGGCGCTTGCGCTCGATAGCGATAATTCCGTGGTGCTCGGCAATGCCGGTTGTGCGCTTTCCGACTTGGGAAACAGAACGAGAGGGATAGAGCTGCTCGAAAAATCGATCGAACGGGACCCGAGCAATGCCCAGGCCTGGGCCGCGCTGGGGGCCGCGCTGTTGACCAATCGCCAGCCGGAGTTGGCGATCGAAAAGCTCGAGCACGGGCTTCGAATAAGCCCCCGGGACAATCGTCTCGCAATGTGGGGCTGCATCTACGCGGTCGCCCTCGGTTTCGTCGGCCGCCTCGATGATGCCATCGAGCAGGCGCGTATCGCCTGTCGTCGCGACGACGGTCTGCACAATTCACGCGTCATCTTGGCCTCCTTGCTGGTAACCGATGACCGCCTCGAAGAGGCCACGGCCGCGCTCGGCGAAGCACGACGCATCCGCCCGAGCCTGACATTACGGGAAGCCAGAGGCATGATCGGTAACCGGTACGCGAAGGTACTGGAAAGAATTTGGGATCTCTAGTCGACGAACTCGGGCCTCGAGAATTCGTCACGGCAACCGCACTAAACGCGTATTAGTCAATCTGGAGGGCTTGCCGCCGCCTATCTCGGCGCCATGCGGATGGCGCCGTCGAGGCGGATGGTCTCGCCGTTCCCCATCACGTTCTCGACGATAGGGCGCGCCAGCGCCGCGTAGTCCTCGATCATTCTCTACCCTTTCCCGAGAAGATCTCGGTACAGGGTCGGAATTGGCCTCGACAAACGGTTGCGCTAACCTTTTTAGACCATTAATTCCAATCAGTTAGATTATATTCTAGCGAATACGAGGGCGGTTCCGGGAAAGGCTGGCGCACTCCAGGAAACCTGAGCCGGCAGAAAAAAATTCACATTACCCTTGATACGTACGCCATAATGGCGCACTAATGTACCGGTAATGGACGCAGGAGCGACAGATGGCCCAAACCGCCGGCGTGCAGCGGGACCGCATGCATCTGCGCCTGGATGCCAAGACCAAGCGCAAGCTGGAGCGGGCGGCGGCATACGAGGAAACGACGTTAAGCGATTTCGTGCTGGCGAACGCGGTGGCGGCGGCCGAACGCGTCATCGATTCGCATGAGAAGATCACCCTTTCGGCAAAGGATTGGGAAATCTTCCATGACGCGCTGGTCAACCCGCCGGAGCCGAACGAGAAGCTGAGAGAAGCCGCCCGCCGCTACGCTGAGCGGGTCGGTGGATGAGCCGTCCCTGGTTATCGAGCCCCTCGGTTCGCACCATGACCGTACAGCCTTCTCATGCGGGGAGCCGGCCCTCGGTTCCTATCTCCAGCGGCAAGCCTTCCAGGATATGCGGCGGCGCGTGGCACAGGTATTCGTCGTTGTCGGCGATGCGCCTGGGACGATCGCCGGCTATTACAGCCTGAGCGCGGCGAGCTTCGAGAAAGCAGAACTGCCGCTGGCCTTGGCGAAGCGGCTGCCGCATTATCCGGTGCCGGCGGCCGTGCTCGGGCGGCTCGCGATCGATCGCGCGCAGCAAGGGCGCGGCCTGGGCGAGACGTTGCTACTCGACGCGATCCGCCGGGTCGTGCGCGCCAGCACGACGATTGCCGTTTATGCGATGATCGTCGATGCCAAGAACGAGCGCGCGTGGGCGTTCTATGAGCGCTATGGCTTTCGCGCCTTCGCCAGCGCGCCGGGCCGCCTGTTCCTCCCCCTTGAAACCGTCGCCGAGCTGGGGCTTTAGCTTGGTCATCGAGGGGCTTGCCGCCGCCTATCTCGGCGCCATGCGGATCGCGCCGTCGAGGCGGATGGTCTCGCCGTTCAGCATCACGTTCTCGACGATATGGCGCACCAGCGCCGCGTAGTCCTCGGGCGCGCCGAGCTTCTTCGGGAAGGGGACGGCTTGCGCCAGGCTCTCCCTCACCGAATCGGGCAGGGTGGCGAGCAGCGGGGTCGAGAAGATGCCCGGCGCGATGGTGACGACGCGGATGCCGAGATCGGCGAGATCGCGCGCCATCGGCAGCGTCAGGGCGACGATGCCGCCCTTGCTGGCGGCGTAGGCGGCCTGGCCGATCTGGCCGTCATAGGCGGCGACGGAGGCGGTGTTGATTACCACGCCGCGCTCGCCCTCGGCCAGCGGCTCCAGCTCCGCCATCGCCGTCGCCGCGAGGCGGGTCACGTTGAAAGTGCCGATCAGATTGACCCGGATCACCTTCTCGAAGAGCGCCAAGTCGTGCGGCCGGCCACGAGAGGTGGTCTTCTGGGCCGGGCCGATACCGGCGCAATTGATCAGGATTCGGGGCGCGCCGAGGGCGGCCTGGGCGGCTTCCAGCGCCGTCGTGGTCGACCTCTCGTCGGCGACGTCGCAAGCCGAGAAATGGCCGTCGAGCTCCGCCGCCACCCGTTCTCCGCGCTCCACTTGTTGGTCGAGGATGGCGATCGAAGCGCCCTGGGCCCGCAACGCCCGCGCCGTCGCCTCGCCCAGCCCCGAGGCGCCGCCGGTGACGAACGCCGTGTGACCCTGAATCTCCATTGCCCCGTCTCCCTCCGCCGCATTCCCGAGCGGCCTCATAGCAGATCGCGCGGCGCTTGCGCTAGAGCGACATTCGGTCAGAAGGAAATCGCTTTCGACGGTCTAGATAGAGAATAGCATTGCACAGATTAATCGAACAATAGGTAATATTATCGATAATGCGCGGATTAGTGGGGAGCGTGGCCCCGAGCGAGCCCGAACCCCTCTAATCCGCGAAGAGCCATTTTCGCCAAACGGATTGAACCGCACCGGTTCGATCCGTTCCGATATTGCTCCAAGCCCGCCCGGGTCCCATATTCGAACCATGACCGGCCACGACATCACGGTCTATGATCCGCGCAAGCTGGCCCGCGACGAGCGGCGCGTGAACCGCGGATTCTGGCGCAAACTGCGCCGCGTGCTCGGGCGGATCCCCTTCGCCGAGGATCTGCTGGCGGCCTATTACTGCGCCACCGACGGCGAGACGCCGAGCTGGGTCAAGGTCGTCCTGATGGGTGCGGTGGCCTATTTCGTGCTGCCGGCGGACCTGCTGCCGGATTTCATCGCCGTCCTGGGCTTCACCGACGACGCCTCGGTGCTGATGGCGGCGCTGAGCGCGGTCGGCGGCCACATCCGCGAGCCCCACCGCGAGCGGGCGAAAGCCAAGCTCGGCGAGCTGGCCGGCGAAAGCGGGGAATAGTCCGCCTCAAGCCGGCTCCAGCATCACCTTGAGCTGCTGGCTCGGGCGCTTCAGCGCCTCGAAGGCGGCCGGGAAATCGTCGAAGCCGACCCGCTCGGTGATCAGGCTCTCGGCATCGATCCGGTCCCGCGCCAGCATGTCGATCACCACCTCGAAGTCCTGTTTGCGGTAGACGAAGACGAAGGTGAGGTCCAGCTCCTTGACGATGGCGTGGGCCGGGAAGATGTGGTCGCCGGCCATGCAGAGACCGACGACGACGACGCGGGAGTGGAAATCCGCGTGGTCGATCGCGAGCTGCAGGCTGCCGGGCACGCCGACGGCGTCGAACACCACGTCGGGCGAGCCGCCGGCGAGCTGGCGAAAGCGGGCGTCGACGTTCTCGCTGCTGGCGTCGATCGCCGCCGTCGCGCCGAATTCGACGGCGCGCGCGGCGCGCGCGGCGACGAGATCGCTCACCACGATATTGCGGGCGCCGAGGAAGCGGCACCAGAGCGCGACCGAGAGGCCGACCGGCCCGCCACCGATGATCAGCACGTTGTCCTCAGAGCCGAGCCGGGCCCTGTTGGCGGCGTTGAGGCCGACCGCCAGCGGCTCGACCAGGGCGCCCTCGGAGAAGCCGAGCGAGGACGGCAGCTTCAGGGTCTCGTGGCTGCCGACGCGGGTGAACTCGGCATAGGCGCCGGTGAGCGCGGCGCTCGCCCGCATCTCGACCTGGGCGCAGCGATAGCCCCGGCCCGCGAGGCAGGCGGGACAGGTGCCGCAGCCGATGAAGGGCTGCGCGCAGACCCGATCGCCGACCTTCCACTGGCCCCGCACGTCGCGGCCGACCTCGACCACCTCGCCGGCGAACTCGTGGCCCATGACCGTGTCGGGCGGCAAGACGCGCCAGCCCTTCTCCTCGCGCGATTCCGACCAGTGCAGGTCGGTGCCGCAGATGCCGCAGGACTTGACCTGGAGCACGAGGTCGCCTCGCCCCGGCTCCGGCGCCGCCACCTCCTCGATCACCAGGGGTTTGCCGATCTCCTTCAGGACCGCCGCCTTCATCGCTCCCACCTCCCGCCTCGGTCTCGCTGCGCCCGATGGTGCCGCATCGGGCCGGCGCCGGCAATAGCATCGGGCGTCGCTCGCGGGCTAGTGGATGAAATCCAACATATGGTACCCCTACGACGGTTTCCCGAGTTCGTCCGGAAAGGCGCCCGGTGCGCCGTGATGGGGGCGCATCACAAGCGCCGGGCAACGCGTCCGGCGGGCTCGGGAAGCCGCCCTTCGGGTCCCATATCCTGGCTTCTCCCAAATCCTGGCTTCTCTGCATTGGATTTGGCTCAATTCGTGAATTGTATGCGTCACCTTGTTACGGCGGCGGCGAGGCAGGCTCGGTCATTGGCGCCGGGGGCGAGGCCGACGAGGTGGAACCAGCTCAGGTAGTTGTCCAGATAGCGGGGGCGTCGGGCACCCTTGACGATGCCCCGGCATCGCCGGCGGGCGCCCTCCTGGCGAGAAACCAGGATATGGGATCGTAGGGGTACCATATGTTGGATTTCATCCACTAGGATCGGGGCTCGGGTTAGCAACAGCGACGGGGCGTTCGCTTGCATTGGATTTTGCCGATTCTCCTCGCCCCCTTCATCGGCAGCTTCGTGGCGAGCTTGATCCAGCGGCTGCCGGCGGGGGAGCCGTTGGTCTGGGCGCGCTCCCGCTGCCCGCGTTGCACCGCCGTACTGGCGCCGCGCGACCTGGTGCCGCTGGCGAGCTGGCTCTGGAATCGCCGGCGCTGCCGGTTCTGCGGTGGGGGAATCGCGATCTTCTATCCCGCCGTCGAGCTGGCGGCCCTCGCCGTGGCGGCCAGCGCCGCCATGGTGCTGGACGGCTGGCTGGTCTGGGCCACCTCGGGGCTCGGCTGGAGCCTTCTGGCGCTGGCCTGGATCGACCAGCGCCACCAGTGGCTGCCCGACGTTCTGACCTTGCCGCTGATCCCCGCCGGCCTCGCCGTCGCCTGGCTGGCGGTGCCGGAGCGGATTTGGGATCACCTGCTGGGCGCCGTTCTCGGCTTCCTCGCCCTGGCCGCGATCGGCTGGCTCTACCGGCGCTTGCGCGGGCGGGCGGGACTGGGTCTGGGCGACGCCAAGCTGCTCGCCGGGCTCGGCGCCTGGGTCGCGGCAAGCGGGCTCGCCAGCGTCGTATTCCTCGCCGCGCTCTCCGGGCTCACCCTGGTCCTGCTCCGAAGGCTCGGGCGCGCGCCCCTCGACGGGGGTGACAGAATCGCCTTCGGCCCCCATCTCTGTCTCGGTGGCTGGCTCGTCTGGCTCCTCGGCCCGCTCACCGTCGCGAGCTGACTTTGAAAGCGAAACATGTTAGAAGTGAATGGCTTAAGACGTTATTTGGGACGGCGAGCGACGCGAGACCCGTCGGGAGCATGGCGTGGCTGAATCCCTGGACTCTTCCTTGTTGCCATGGAGCCGGGCGAGCAGGCTTCGAGAACGGTGGCGAGGACGACGGCGGGGACGACGGCGGGGACGGCGCGCGCGCGCGATCGTTCCCGCGGACATCACCGAGGCGCTGGGCGCGCGGCTGATCGCGCTCGGCAAGCTCGACAACGAGGGCTTCCGGCGCGCGAGCCGCATCCGCGAGGAGACCGGCGATCGCTTCAACCAGATCCTGACCAAGCTCGGCCTCGTCTCCGAGCGCGACATGGCCGAGGTGCTGGCCGACCAGTTGGAGGAACCCCTGGTCCGGGCCGGCGAGTATCCCGAGGCGCCGGCCGGCGGGCGCGTGATCAATCTCAAGTTTCTGAAGCAAATGCGGATCGTTCCCCTGGCGGAGCGCGACGACATCCTCACCCTGGTGATGGCGGACCCCTTCGACGACTACGCCATCGACGCCATGCGGCTGTTCTCGGGCCTGTCGATCCACCGCCGCGTCGGCGTGCCGGCGGAGATCGACGCCGCGATCGAGCGCATCTACGGCCGGGGCGGCACCATCGAGCGGATGGTGGAAGGCGCCGAATATGCCGGCGACGAGGCCACGGCGGCGGATATCGCGCGGCTCAAGGACATGGCGAGCGAGGGCCCGGTGATCCGCCTGGTCAACCACCTGGTCGACCAGGCGGTGGCGATGCGCGCCTCGGACATCCACATCGAGCCGTTCCGCCACCACCTCAAGGTGCGCTACCGGGTCGACGGCGTGCTGCGCGAGGTCGAGGCGCCGCCGCTGAACCTCAGGGCCGCGGTGATCAGCCGGATCAAGATCATGGCCAACCTGAATATCGCCGAGATGCGTCTGCCGCAGGACGGGCGCATCCGCCTGATTACCGCCGGCAAGGAAATCGACATGCGAGTCGCCACGGTGCCGACGATGCATGGCGAGAGCGCGGTGCTGCGGCTCCTCGACCGGGACGCGGTGAACCTGGACTTCGAGGCGCTCGGCTTCGACGGCGACAATCTCGACGCCTATCGCCGGATCCTGGACCGGCCGCACGGCATCGTCCTCGTCACCGGGCCGACGGGCAGCGGCAAGACGACGACGCTCTACACCTCGCTGATCCGCCTCAACGACGGGGAGCGCAAGATCCTCACCATCGAGGACCCGGTCGAATATCAACTCGAGGGCGTCAACCAGGTCCAGGTGAAGCCGCAGATCGGCCTTTCTTTCGCGCACGCCCTCAGATCCTTCCTGCGGCACGATCCGGACGTCATCATGATTGGCGAGATCCGCGATCTGGAAACCGCCGAGATCGCCGTGCAGGCGGCGCTGACCGGCCACAAGGTGCTCTCGACGCTGCACACCAACGACGCCATCGGCACCATCACCCGGCTGCTCGACATGGGCGTGGAGGGCTATCTTTTGCCCTCGACGCTGAACGGCATCGTCGCCCAGCGGCTGGTCCGCCGGCTCTGCCAGGAGTGCCGCGAGCCCCACGAGGCGACGGAAAATTATCTCCGCCGCCTCGGCGTTGGGCGCCCCGGCGACGGCGCCGTGACGTTCTACCGGGCGGTCGGCTGCGAGGCCTGCAACGGCACCGGATATCGGGGGCGGACCAGCATCTTGGAGGTCTTGGCGATGACGCCGGAGATCGCGGAGCGGGTTCTGAGCCACGTCGACGATCGGGCCGAGTTCGAACGAGTCGGCGGCTTTCGTTCCATGTACCGCGACGGCTTCGAGAAGGCGCTCGCCGGCCTGACCTCGATCGAGGGGGTATTACGGGTGACGCGGGAGACCTAGGACCTAGTCCGACTCTCTAACTACGCCGGTTCCACGCGTTCCAGGAAATCACGATAGTCGCGCGGCAGACCATGGGCGCGGGCCCCCTCGCGGAGCAGCGTGATGTAACGGAGCGACGGCTTGCCGTCCTCCTTCCTTCCCTTGGCGACATAGCTGATGGCGACGAATTTCGCGCCCAGATCATCCTCGACATCTAGCTGTGTCGGGCGGTAACGACCGCCCGGAACCCCTTCCGATGCGTTCAGCCGCACGAGTTCTCGCCGCGTGATGCGGTAAAGCACGCCCCAGACCTCTCCCCCCGGTTCCGGGCCAATGTTGGCCGGCGCCGCGCGACCCTTCGGCCGACCTTCGAGATTGAACCGCAGCCGATAGTTCTCGATCCGACCGACGCGCCATTCCTGGGGCCGCATTCGACGACGCCGCAGAAAGGCGTCGTCGTGCATGTTCGCGCCGTAAGCAAAGTACCAGACGGTGTCGTCGGGCTCGCCGTCGAGCCGCAGCCCCCACGCGCCGTACCACAAGCGCGCCAGGGGCCAGACGCGAATGATCACGGCGACCCAGCCTCGCCTCACCCACCTTCGCGTGCCCAGCCACATCACGATGCTTCGCTCGATGCCAGCTTGCGAATGAGCGCGAGCTGCAGGACCGCGGCCACGCCCGCGGCCGCGAAGACGGTCCAAAGCGAGAGGGTCTCGACCAGGGCGGCGCCGAGGAGGGGGGCCAGCGCCGCCGGAGAGGCCAAGACGTTGAAATAGGCGGAATAGGCGGGGCGACGATCGTCCGGCGAGATTTCCATGAGGTAGCCCAGATAGCCGATCGTCGTGCCGTTGACCAGGGCGCCGATAGCCGCGAAGAGCACGGCGAACGTTGCCACCACCCAGACGCCGCCAGCATCGAGCACGCCGAGGAGAACCAGGACGCCGAGCGGTGGCGCGAGGCGAAGCACGCCCACCACCTCCAACAGGCGAAGCTTGCCGAAGCGGTCGCCGATGCGGCCCCACGCGGCGTTGGAGGCGAGCGATCCGGCGGTCTGGGCGCCGAGCAGTATGGCCACGTCCCCGACGCCCAGCCCCAGGCCCGTCGCCGCGATCACGTAAAACGGTAGCGCCATGAGGGCCGCGCCGCCGAGCCACTGCGTCATCAAAAAGCGACGGAAGCGGCGGTCCGAGCGCAGGACGAGCCAGCCGGCGGTCAGGAAGGCGTCGAAGCCGGCGGACGCCGGCCTCGACGCTGGCCTCGACGCCGGTTCGCCCGCCGAAACGAAGATCACGGAGGAAAACAGCATCAGTGCCGACGCGAGGGCGAAAATCAGGGTGTGCGCGGTGTAAAAGTCCTCGGCGCCGAGCAGATGATGCACGATTGCGGCGACGCCAAGCGCGAGCAAGCCACCGCCGAAGAAGCGGAGCGCCAGCATCCGGCTGCGCGACCCGGAAGGGACCTGGCGGGCGACGATATCGTTATAGGGAACCGCCACGATCCCGCTGACGAAGGCATAGAGGGTCCAGAGCATGAGGAACGCCACCCCGACCCAGGCTTGCGATCGCCCCGCCGCGAGCGCGAGCAGGACGGCGATGGCGGCGAGGCAGAGCGCCCGCCCGAAGGCCCCGACGATATAGAACGGCATGGCTCGATCGGCGCGCCCGGCCAGGAAACCGACCACGATCTGTGGCAGCAACCAGCCGAGCCGCAGAACGGTGCTCGCGGCCCCGACGGCGAAGACGTTGCCGGTGAGCTGGTAGACCAGGCTGGCGACGATGGTCGCCGAATCCACCGCCGAGGCGCCGGCCTGAAAGAGCGCGCCGGCGCCGGCGAGTTTCCAGAACGCGGTTTTGTCGGCTTTCCCGCTGTTCTCAGACGCGTTCATCCCTTTGCCCACCGATGTCGCCGAGAGAGCCGATCTCCACGCCACTTCGCCAAAACACGATTCCGCCGATCCCCACCATCAAAAGGAGGCTCACGACATTGTTGAACATGATCATCGCCAAGGCTTGCTCGTCCGCGACGCCGATCAGCTTCAGCGCATAAGCCGAGCCGATCACGAACCCGCCCGGGACCCGAATAAAGCGTGCGAGAACAAGGGCGAAGCCGGCGAACACGAGAAGAAACAAATAGTCGAAGAGCTCCAGCCTCACGCCGAGGGCGAGGCCGGCCCACAGAAAGTGGCTCGCCGCGACGGCCTTCATCGCGAAGCTGGCGGCGACGATACCGATCTGGCGCGCGCGCGGGGCCAGGTGATCCCCTCGGCGATGGCGGCTCTGAGCTCGGCGAAGCGGGCGCCCCCCATCTTGGCAACCCCCTCGATCACGCGCGCGGTCCGCGAATCAGGCCGCGACAAGGCTTCGCGAGCCCTGAACAGAAGCCATAGCAGGCCGGCAAATAGCGCCAGGTTCAGCCCGCCCGCGACGCCGAGGCCAAGACGCAAATCGGCTTCGGAGCTTGGAATCCGCCCCACGATCGCGACGATGGCGACGATGAGCGCGAAAACGATTCCGTCGATAAAGCGCTCGATCGCCGCCGTGACGAGGACAGAGGCCAGCCGCAACCCCTCCAAGCGGGCGATCAGCCAGGAGCGCACGAGCGGGCTGATACCGAGGGGGATGAGCGCGCCCACGCCATAGCCCGCGAGAATGGCGCCGAACAGGCGCCGGGTGGAGATTGGCTTCACATCATGGAGGATCTGGCGCCACTTCCAGCCCCGGAGCCATTGCTCGGCGAGTATGGTCGCGCCGAGGACGAGGATCCATACCGGCCTGGCCATCGCCAGTTCGGCGAGGAAGCGGGCGAAATCCAGATCCTGATAGAGCCAGAAGAGCACGCCGATCGCCACGCCCACGCCAAATAGCGGGATGACCCATTGCATGAGGAGACGGCGAGCCATGGCCGCCAGTCTAGCTTGCCTGCCAGCGGGGGGAGTCAAGCCCGAGAACGCCGCGACCCGAACAATTTCGCTCCCGGATCATTTCGCCTCTGGAATCGAGAGGCGGCGCGCGCCATTGATGCGTTGAATGACGGCGAGACGGCATTGATTGCAAGCAAGTGACGCCGTCTCGACCTTACAGTTACTGGAGGCCCTATATTCCATGCTGAACCGCGCGTTGATGGCGCCGAAGCGGGAGCGACGATGATGTCCGAGTCGGACGCGGCGAACCAAACGATCCAGACCGACCCCGTATGCGGAATGACGGTGGATCCAGGCTCCGCCAGCCATCGCCTCGAGCACGATGGGTTAGAGTACCTCTTCTGTTCGGCGCGCTGTCGGGAGAAGTTCGCCGAGGCGCCGTCGCGCTACCTCGACGCGAGTGGCGCGGACGCCAAGGGCCAGCACCATTCCCCGACGGATTCCGAGCTCGCGGCGCCGCCGACGGGCTACATTTGCCCCATGTGCCCCGGCGTCGGGAGCAAGACGCCCGCCGCCTGTCCCAAGTGCGGCATGGCCTTGGAGCCGGCCCTGGTCATGGGGGCGAGTGTTACGCAATTCACCTGTCCGATGCATCCCGAGATCGTCAGGGACGAGGCCGGCGAGTGCCCGATTTGTGGCATGGCGCTGGAGCCGATCACCGTGGCGGTGCAGGAAATTGCGAATCCCGAGCTGATCGACATGACGCGCCGCTTCTGGTCGAGCGGGGCGCTGGTGATACCGCTCCTCGTCCTCACGATGGGGGAATTCGTCCCCGGCCTGGCCACGCTGATCGAGGGGGCGTGGAATCCCTGGGCCCAGCTCGCGCTGGCGAGCCCGGTGGTGCTCTGGGCCGGCTGGCCGTTTTTCCAGCGCGGCTGGAGGTCGCTGCTCACCGGCCATCTCAACATGTTCACGCTGATCGCCATCGGCACCGGCGCGGCCTATGGCTACAGCCTGATCGCCGTCCTGGCGCCCGGTATTTTCCCCGATGGCTTTCGCGGCGCCCGCGGCGAGGTCGGGCTCTATTTCGAGGCCGCCGCCGTGATCACGTTGCTCGTGCTCCTGGGTCAGGTCCTGGAGCTCGGCGCGCGCGAGCGCACCAGTGGCGCGCTCCGGGCGCTGCTGGATCTCGCGCCGAAGGTGGCGCGCCGCCTCAACGAGGAAGGCGAAGACGAGGAAGTGCCGCTGGAGCGCATCGTGGCGGGTGACCGGCTGAGGGTCCGGCCCGGCGAGGCTATTCCCGTCGATGGCGTCGTGCTCGAAGGCCACGGCTCGATCGACGAGTCGATGGTCACCGGGGAGGCCATTCCGGTCGAAAAATCGGCGGGGAACGGGCTGATCGGCGGCACCATCAACGGCACCGGCGGCCTGATCATGCGGGCGGAGAAGGTCGGCGGCGATACCATGCTGGCGCGGATCGTGCAGATGGTCGCCGAGGCGCAGCGGAGCCGGGCCCCGATCCAACGCCTGGCCGACCAGGTCGCCGGCTACTTCGTCCCGGCGGTCCTGGGCGTCGCCCTGGTGGCGTTCGTCGCCTGGGCGTTTTTCGGGCCCCCCCCGGCGCTCGCCTACGGGCTGCTCGCCGCCGTCTCGGTTCTGATCATCGCTTGCCCCTGTGCGCTCGGCTTGGCGACGCCGATGTCGATCATGGTCGGAATCGGTCGAGGCGCTCAAGCCGGTGTCTTGATCAAGAATGCCGAGGCCCTGGAGCGCTTCGAGAAGGTCGATACCCTCGTGGTCGACAAGACCGGGACCTTGACCGAGGGGCGGCCCAGGCTCCACGCGGTGGTCTCGACGGGGCCGCTGGAAGACAACGAGCTGCTCGCGCTCGCCGCGAGCCTGGAGCGGGCGAGCGAACATCCCCTCGCCGAGGCGATCGTCGCCGGCGCGAGAGAGCGGAAGCTCGATCTGGCCGAACCGAGCGGGTTCGAATCGGTGACCGGCAAGGGCGTCACCGCAAATGTCCTCGGGCGAAGCGTCACGCTCGGGAACAACAGCCTCATGGTGGACCGGGGAATCGACACCGCCGTTCTCGATGACCCCGCCGAGGCGCTTCGTCGCGACGGCGCGACGGCCATGCTGGTGGCCCTCGACGGCGTCGCCGCCGGGCTGATCGCGGTCGCCGACCCGATCAAGGAAACCACGCCGGGGGCGCTCGAGGCGCTGCGGGCCGAGGGGGTCCGTGTGGTGATGGTGACCGGCGACAACCGAACCACGGCCGAGGCGGTGGCGCGGCGGTTGGGAATCGCGGAGCTGGAAGCCGAGGTTCTACCAAACGGCAAGAATGAAATCGTGCGCCGCTTGCGCCGAGAGGGACGCGTGGTCGCGATGGCCGGCGACGGCATCAATGACGCACCGGCGCTCGCCCAGGCCGATATCGGGATCGCCATGGGTGGCGGCACCGACGTCGCGATCGAGAGCGCCGGCGTCACCCTGCTGAGAGGCGATCTGAACGGGATCGTCCGGGCCCGACGCTTGAGCCGCGCGACGATGCGCAACATTCGCCAAAACCTGTTCTTCGCCTTCCTCTATAACGCCCTCGGCGTGCCGCTCGCGGCCGGAGTCTTCTATGCCGCCTTTGGATTGCTGCTGAACCCCATGTTCGCCGCCGCCGCGATGAGCCTGAGTTCCGTCTCGGTCGTCGCCAACGCTCTGCGCTTGCGACAGGCGAGGATTTGACCCGAGCAAACAGATGAACATAAGCCGAGCCGCGAGGCACTGCGGTCTACCGGTCAAGACGATCCGGTATTACGAGGATATCGATCTCATCCGCCCTGGAAGAGCGCTGAATGGCTATCGCGATTTCAACGAGCGGGATATCCATAAGCTGCGGTTCCTCAAGCGAGCGAGAGGCCTCGGCTTCAAAATAGACGATTGTCGAAGGCTTTTGTCCCTATACGAGGACAAAGGCCGCGCCTCGAGCGAGGTCAAGAGCCTCGCGTCGGCGCATCTGGGACGCATCGAGGAAAAGCTCCGGGAGTTGCGAGAACTGCGAGACGTCCTCGGTATTCTCATCGAGTCCTGTCATGGAGATCAAAGGGCGGATTGTCCGATATTGGGTGATCTGTCCGGAGCCGCGACCTGGACGTGAAGACCAACCGAGGGAAGGCCCGGCGCGCCATGGGTCGGATGAGGCGGGCCTAGCCCCGTGCCCGCTCCTCGCTCCAGGCGATGGGGATCGCCGGCGCCGCCTCGGCGGGAAGCGGGATCACCACCTCCTCGGCGAGCGTCAACCATGAAGCCACGATGTCCTTGTCGCGCGGGCGCCGCCGCCGGGGCAGCGCCGCGGCCGCCCGGGCCAGCTCGGCCCGCAGGATCAGCACCGCGTCCGGGCCGTCGGGCGCGTTCACCAGATAATCGCCGAGCGTCGCGCCCGCCGGGATCGAGGCCTCGAAGCGCTGGCGGGCACGGCCCGAGAGGCGGATCAGCAGATACTGCACCACCACGTCCCCGGGCGTCAGCACGGTCAGCCGGTTGTCCTCCTGAGAGGCGACGAATACGGCGAAATCGAGCTCGCTCGCCGCCAGCAGTTGCGCCGCCATCGCGCCGGCGCTCTTGCGGCCCGAGGCGTTGGCGGAGAAGCCGTGATATTCGTAGAACTTGGTCTCCAGCGCCTCGACATAGTCCTCGCCCCGCTCGAACAGGCGGCGCTCGATATAGCCGAGGCTCCGGCCGAGGTCCTTGATCGCGTTGTCGGTCAGCCGCTCCACCTTGACGTGGAAGTGGGTGAGCTCGAAAATCTCGTCGCCGTCGCCGTCGCCGTCCGCCACCCGCTCCACCATCAGCGCATAGTCGAGCGGCAGCAGCTTGCGCACCAGGTCCTCCAGGGCGGGGGAATCGAAGCGGCCGTCGGCCGACTTGTACTCGCTCAGGTCCAGTACCGGCGCGAAACGTTGCAGGTTGCGCCAGCTCACCCGATTCGAGGCGCGAAGCCGGAAATGCTTGTTGAGTCCGCCCGGCAGGCGGCCGTCGACAGCGAACAGCAGCGCGGTATTCTGATAGGCTCGCTCCAACCCGCCCGAGAGATGTTCCGGCAGCAGCGCGTTTTGATCGGCGAAGCCATAGGGCTGGCCGGCCCGCCGGCAGCGGCGATAGCTCTGGATCAGGGTGTGGTCGATCAGCAACCGGGCGAGCTGCGCGCGCGCGGCGCCGAAATTTGGCGACGGCGGCGCCGAGATCGCCTCGGTAAGGGGAATGACCTGACCCGTTTCAGCCATGATAAGGTTTCGAGCAATTTCCGCGTCAGCTGACCAAGCAACGGAAATATAAGCAGTTTTTCGGGTCGAATTCAAGGATGCCATGACCATGGAGTCGCCGTCGGACCCCGCGCCCCCGAACTTGGTGCTGGCCTCTGAGAGCCCGACCCGCCGCGCCATGCTGTCGCGGGCCGGGCTCGACTTCACGGTCGCGCCGGCGCGGCTCGACGAAGACGCCCTCAAGGCCTCGCTCGCCGCCGATGGTGCGCGCCCCCGCGATGTCGCCGAGCTGCTCGCGCGGAGCAAAGCCGAGCGGGTCTCGGCCCGCATCCCCGGCGCCCTGGTCGTCGGCGCCGATCAGATCCTGCTGCTCGATGAGCGGATCTTCGACAAGCCCGCCGATCTGGCGGCGGCGCGGGCGAGGCTGCGGGCGCTTTCCGGCCGGCCTCATGGCCTGATCAGCGCCGTCGCGGTGGCCCGGGACGGCCACCTCCTCTGGCACCACCGCGAGTGCGCCGAGCTGGTGATGCGGGACTTGAGCGAGGCCTTCATCGATCGCTATCTCGGCGAGATCGGCGAGGTGGCGTTCGAGACCGTCGGCGCCTATGCCTTGGAGGGCCTGGGGGCGCAGCTCTTCATCCGGGTCAGCGGCGACCACTTCACCATCCTGGGGCTGCCGCTCTTGGCGCTGCTCGCCTTCCTTCGCGAACAGGGAGTGTTGATGAGATGAGGCTCACGGGCAAGACGCGGGTCGCGGGCGTGATGGGGTGGCCGATCGGGCATTCGCGCTCGCCCCGCCTGCACAATTTCTGGCTGCGGGAATACGGCATCGACGGGATTTATGTGCCGCTCGCGGTCCATCCCGACGGACTCGATGCGGCGCTCCGGGGGCTGGCGGCGCTCGGGCTCGGGGGCTGCAACGTCACGCTTCCCCACAAGCAGGCGACGCTTCGCATCGTCGATGAGGTGGAGGCGCTGGCGCGCCGCATCGGCGCGGTGAATACCGTCGTCGTGCGTGCGGACGGCTCGCTCCACGGCTCCAACAGCGATGCCTTCGGCTTTCTGGCGGCAATAGCCGAGCGCGCGCCCGCATGGTCGCCCGGGGCCGGAGCGGCGGTGGTGCTGGGCGCCGGGGGGGCGGCGCGGGCCATCGTCGCGGCGCTGCTCGACGCCGAGGCGCCGGAAGTGCGCCTGGTCAATCGCACCCGCGCCCGCGCCGAGGCGCTGGCCGGCGACATGGCCGATTCCCGCCTCCGGGTCGAGGACTGGTCGGCCCGCGCCGAGCTGCTGGCCGGCGCCCGCCTGCTGGTCAACACCACCTCCCTCGGCATGGCCGGGCAACCGCCGCTGGAGCTCGCGCTCGATGCGCTTCCCGCCGACGCCGTGGTCGACGACATCATCTACACACCCCTGGAGACCGCTCTGCTGGCGGCGGCGCGGGCCCGGGGCAATATCGCGGTCGACGGCCTGGCGATGCTGCTGCACCAGGCCCGCCCGGGCTTCGAGGCCTGGTTCGGCGTGCGCCCGGAGGTGAGCGAGGCCCAGCGCGCCGACCTCCTGGCCGACATCGAGGGCTGAGCGCCGGTGTTCGTGCTGGGCCTCACCGGCTCTCTCGCCATGGGCAAATCGGAGACGGCGCGGATGTTCCGCCGGCTGGGGGTGTCGGTCTACGACGCCGACGCTGCGGTGCATCGGCTGATGGCGCGGGGCGGGGCCGCCGTCGCGCCGGTGGGTGCTGCCTTTCCCGGCGTCGTGGTCGACGGCGCCGTCGACCGGCCGGCGCTCGGCCGCCGGGTGTTCGGCGACAAGGCGGCGCTCCGGCGCTTGGAGCGAATCGTCCATCCTCTGGTCGGCCGGGCCCAGCGCCGCTTTCTGGCCCGCCACGCGCGGCGCCGGGCACCGCTGGTCGTGCTCGACGTGCCGCTGCTGTTCGAAACCCGGGGCGAGGCGCGCACCGACGCGATCGCCGTCGCCACCGCCCCCTACCGCGTACAGCGCCAGCGGGTCCTGGCGCGGCGCGGCATGGACGAGGGCAAGTTCCACGACATCCTCGACCAGCAGATGCCCGACCGGCTGAAGCGTCTGCGCGCCGATTTCGTGCTGGAGACCGGGCTCGGCCGGGCCTGGACCTTGCGCCGGGTGAGGCGAATCGCAAGAATGCTGCGGCTGAGACCCGGTCACCGCTGGCCGCCCCGCGCGCGGCCCCGGCCCCGGTCGGCCCGGCATCCCTCAAAACGGGCGGCATATGCGCGAAATCGTGCTTGATACCGAGACCACCGGCCTCGATCCCGCCGTCGGCCACCGGGTCGTCGAGATCGGCTGTGTCGAGCTATTGAACCACCTGCCGACCGGCCGGGTCTACCAGACCTATATCGACCCCGAGCGCGAGATGCCGGAGGAGGCCTTCGAGATCCACGGCCTCTCCGATGCCTTCCTCGCCGATATGGCGCCGTTCCGCGATGTCGTCGAGGCCTTCCTCGAGTTCCTCGCCGACAGCAAACTGGTGATCCACAGCGCGAGTTTCGACCTCAAGTTCCTCAACGCGGAGTTGGCGGCGCTCGACCGCCCGGCGCTTCCCGCCGAGCGGGCGCTCGACACGGTGGCGCTCGCACGGCGCAAGTTCCCGGGTGCGCCGGCCAATCTCGACGCGCTGTGCAAGCGTTTCGGCATCGACGCCTCGGCGCGGGACAAGCATGGCGCCCTGCTGGACGCGGAGCTCCTGGCGGAGGTCTATCTCGAGCTGATCGGCGGCCGTCAGGCGGGCCTCGCGCTGGCCGGCGCCGGGCAGGTCGGGGTCGCCGCCGAGCGGGCCACGCGGAGCGTGCGTCCAGCCCGCGCCCATCGCCCCACGGCCGAGGAGCTGGCGGCGCACGAGCGCTTCCTCGCCGTGGAAGTCGACGATCCGATCTGGCATCGCGAATAAGGGCCGCCGGCGCGCGACCGGCGACAGCGGAGGAGCAAATCGATGAGCATCGGCGACATGGCGAGGGACGAGACGACGAACCACGAAGTGACGACGATTCGGGCGCTGGAGGCGATCTATGGCGATCCGTCACCCGTCTCGCTGGTGAAGGAGATCGACTATATTTCCGAGCATTATCGCGCCTTCATCGAGGCGGCGCCCTTCGCCGTCGTCGCCACCGTGGGACCGGAGGGCCTGGACTGCTCGCCCCGGGGCGATCCGCCCGGCTTCGTCCGCGTGGTCGATTCCAAGACCGTGATGCTGCCCGATCGGCGCGGCAACAACCGGATCGACAGCCTGCGCAACATCGTGCGCGATCCCCGGGTCTCGCTGCTGTTCCTCATCCCCGGCGTGAACGAGACGATGCGCATCAACGGCCGCGCGGTGATCTCCACCGACCCCGGCCTGCTGGCGGACTTCGAGATGGCGGGCAAGTTGCCGCGCGTCGTCGTCGTCGTCGCGGTCGAGCGGATCTACTATCAATGCCCGAAGGCGCTGGTCCGTTCGCGCCTGTGGAGCCAGGAGGCGCAAATCCCCCGCTCCGATCTGCCGAGCAACGGCACCATGCAGAAGGCGTTCAACGGCAAGGAGTTCGACGCCGAGGCTTACGACACCGCCTACCCCGGGCACTTGGCCAAGACGATTTACTGAGCGCCGCGGCGCACCCAAATCGTCATTGCGAGCGAGCATAGCGAGCGCTGCAATCCAGTGGGCGTCGATGCCTTGTGACTCCGTCGACACATCGGGCGCCGCCCTGGATCGCCACGCTTCGCTCGCGGTGACGAATTCACGCCGCACCTCACCACTTCTCGCCGAAGGGGCGGAGTTCGACCAGGAAGGAGCGCGCGGTGCGGGGTTGATGGGCGACGTGGTAGATCTCCGCCGCCAGATCGTCCGGCTGGGCGAAGAAGTCCTTCGGATAGTCCTTCCAGCGCCGCCTGGCGAAAGGCATGTCGATCACCGCGTCGATTACCACATAGGCGACGTGCACGCCGTCCGGCCCCAATTCGCGCGCCAGCGCCTCGGCCAGGATCCGCTGACCGGCCTTGCTCGGCGACCAGCCGACGAAGCTCGGCTTGCCGCGGAGCGAGCCGGTATTGCCGGTGACGACGATCGAGCCGCCGCCATTGGCCACCATCGCCGGCGCCAGCTCTTGCGCAGCCACCAGCAGGCCGGTGGCATTGACGCGGTAGTTGCGCTCGAAATCGTCGGTGTCGATCTCACGATAGGTGCCGAAGCTGGCGAGGGTGGCGTTGTAGATCATCACCCGGGGCGTGCCGGCCTCGGCGACGATACGGCGAATCGTCGCGCGAAACGCGTCGAGGTCGCGGATATCGACGGCGTATGGCGTGGTGTGGGGAATCTCGAATTGAAACCGCGCCAGCCGCTCGGGGCTCCGGGCGATCATCGAGATGTCGTAGCCGTTCTCGGTGAAGTGCCGGGCGCAGGCGGCGCCGGTGCCCGGGCCGATGCCGATCAACAGGCAATGGGGTCGTGTCTCGCTCATCGGCGCCGTTCCTCCTAACCCGACTTCACCCCGTGCGGCGCTCTCCCATAGGACATTTCGCCCGCGACGGCGAGATCGGCGCGGACTCGCCGCCGAAATTCCACCGTAATTCGTCTCCAGGGTGAAACCTTTCCGCGCCCGCCGGGTACTGTTATCCATGCGGGCGACGAAAAGGGTTCGGAGATCGGAGCCGATGACGGCGGGATCGAACGAACGGGCGAGCGTAAAGCCGAGGCCAGCGGAGCCGGTGGTCGATCTGGAGGAACGGAACTGGCTGGCGCGCCACCGCCGGGGCGAGGCCGAGGCGTTTCCCGCCCTGCTCGCCGCCTATCGCCGCCCGGTTTACGCCTATCTCGTCCGCGCCGGTGTCGGCGAGGCGGATCGCGACGACCTCTTCCAAGAGATCTTCCTCCGCATCCACCGCGCCGCCGGCGAGTATCAGCCGAGCCGGCCACTCGCCCCCTGGCTCTTCACCATCGCCGCCAACACCGTCCGCAATCACTTCCGTGATTCCACCGGCGCCGAGGAGGTGTCGATCGAGGGGCAAGACAGTGCGCTGGCCGATCCAGGCCCGGATCCGGAGCGGGCGGCGGCGGCGCGCCTGACGCTCGACTGGCTGGAAGCCGCGATCCAGGCCCTGCCGGCGATCCGGCGCCACGTCCTGCTGCTGATTTGCGTCGTCGGTCTGAGCCAGGCCGAGGTCGCGGCGGCATTGGAGCTGCCGGTCAACAGCGTGAAGACGCATCTCCGTCGCGCCCGCCTGCGGCTCGCCCGCGAGTTGGCTGAGCGCGAGAGGGAGAGCGAGCCCATGGGAGAGGGCGATGAGCATCTGTGACGAGATCCAGGAGCTGATGGCCGAGGCCGGCGTCGAGGCGGCCCTGGCCGACGCCGACATGGCCCGCCATCTGGCGGATTGCGCCGAGTGCCAAGCGGTCCGGGCGGCGCTCGACGAGCTGGACGATTCGCTCGCCGCGCCGGCCGGCTTCGACGCGCCCGATCAGCTGGTGGAGGCGACCCTGGCGCGGGTCCGCGACGAGGCCTCGGGTGGCGGCGGCGAATGGCGATCCGGGCCCGCCCGGCGCCGGCTCGCGGGCGCGCTCGCCGCCTCGATTGTCCTGGTCGCCTGCTTCACCCTGAGTCGGTCCGTGTTGGACCTCGTGGGGAATCAATGGAGCTACCAAATGAGCTCTCCGGCGGATTTCTTCAGCGCGGTCGAGGGCAAACTGGCCGCCAACTACGCCGGTGGGCCCATGGCGGAGCCGGAAGGGGAGATCGCGTCATCGAACGCCGCCCCCGCGCCGGCCAAGCAACAAGCCCAGGGCGAAGCGAGGCTCTATTCGCGTGCGGCGCCGGTCGAGGCGGGGACCGATTCGGACGACGTGACGCACCGGCGCGAGGCCGGGCGGCAAACGCGCAATCTCGCGAAGTCCGTCGAGGAGGCGGCGCCGACCACGCGCGGCAACCGGCCAGCCGGCTCGCTCCGGTGGGACGACGCGCCGGCCCGCGACCGCGAGGCGGAGCTATTGGCCCGACTGCGCCGGCCACCCGCGTCGGCACCACCCGAAAGCAATCTCGCCGATCACGCGGACGCCCGGCTCGGGAAAGCCAAGAACAAGGCGTCGGAGAACGACCGTCGGCGCGTGGAGTTGAAGCGCGGCCTGTCGCGAGGCCAGTTCTCCGCCTCGGAGCGAAATTTCGCCGCCGCCGGTGGCACTCTCGGGCGGCATGGGAATATTGCCAACTCGCTCGACAAACTGGCCGAGGACGGTCGGGGCGATCGCGTGGCGAGCAAGTCGGAAGGCGTCGAGACGGAGGTGCCGGCGGACGATAACGAGCTTCGCGGCCCGGCCTTCCGCGACGAAGAAGCCCAATCGAGCGACCGCGACCGGCGCGACCGCTTTGCTTACAAGGCGGACGGCAAGACGCGATCTTCGGAGGCCTCCTCCGTCGCGACACCCAAGCCGGCGGCGAAGATCGTCGGCGGCAAGCGGTCCCGGCCGTCGGCGCTCCCCGCGCCCGTCGGCGCCGATCCGGCGCGGGATGCCGCCAGGTCCTTCCTCGCCGATATTTCCCGCCTCGACGATCTCGCCTTCCAGCCGGCGAGCGGCTATTGGCGCAACACCTACGTGCCGGGCGATCCGGACATGCGGCTCTTGGGCGCCAGGTTGGCGACGTGGGATCGCCGCGCGCTCGGCGCCCGGGCGGGGCTGGAACGCGGCGTCAGGCCGATTCTCCAGCTCCTCGATCCGCCCCGCGGCGCGGCCTTGGCGCTCGAATTGCACGCCGACACCGGCGCGGTCACGGGGCCGACGCGACTTCGCCTCCAGGTCGGCCTGCAAGGGGCGGCGCGCCAGGGCGGCCATCGCCCGGCGATGAGCGTGGCCCTGGTGCTCGATCTCCGCCAACACCTCGATGCCGGCTCGGCCCGGCAATTCCGGGCGCTGGCGAGCGCGCTGGAGCGGGCACGCCAGCCCGGCGACCGGTTCAGCCTCGTCGTCGCCGGGCCAGCGGGTGGGGTCGCGGTGCGGCCTGAGTCCTTCCGCCATGGTCCGCTCAAGGTGGCGCTGGCGGGTCTGCTGGGCGAGCCGCGAAGCGAGGAAGCGGGCGCCATCAGCTTGATCGAGGCGGTGAAGCTGGCCGGCGAGGCCTTGCGCGCCGAGGCCACGGGCGCGGCGGTGCTGGGCGCCAATGTCGTCCTGCTGGCGACGGCGCGCCCACTCGGCGTCGAATGGGAGCCCCTGGAGACCCTCGCCCACGCCAATGCCCTGGGTGGCATCCTCACCAGCGTGGTCGCCGTCGGCGACGCGGTCGCGCTAGCCCGGCTCGACCGCCTGGTCGCGGCGGGGCAAGGCAACCGGCGGCTGCTGCGCCGCGCGGAGGAGGCGGAAGCCCTGATCGCTCGCGAGCTCCATGCCGCGAGCCGGGTGGTGGCCCGCGCGGTGCGCCTCCGGATCCGCCTGGCGCCCGGGGTCGAGCTGATCGACGTGCTGGGCTCGCGCCGGCTGGACGAGGTCCGTGCCACCCGGGTCCGCGAGGCGGAGAGCTCGATCGACCGGCGACTCGCCCGCGACCTCGGTATCGCTGCCGACCGGGGCGAGGACGAGGAGGGGATCCAGATCGTGATCCCCAACTTCCAGGCCGGCGATGCCCACGTGATCCTGCTCGACGTCGTGGTCCCGGGCCCCGGCCAGGTCGCCGACGTCACCGCGCGCTACAAGGACGTGGTCCAGCTCCGGAACGGTGTCGCCCACGCCCATCTGAGCTTGCCGAAGGGCGAGCGGGCGATGGGTGTGGCCGAGCGCAACGTGCTCAAGAACCTGCTGGCCTTCGAGATGGCGCGCCGCGCGCGCGGGCTGAGCGGCCTTTTGGCGGCGGAACGCGACGGCGAGGCGGCGGCGCTGGCGGGGGAATTCGCCGGCCTTCTCGCCGGCCTCCGCCGCGAGGTGCCGGGCTGGGCCGACGATCCCGAGCTCGCCGCCGACGGCGCGTTTCTCGCCGAGTATCGGGCGCTCATCGCCTCGCGCGCGCTGGCCGATCCGACGACCCGGCGCATGATCGCCGATTCCCTACGCTACGCGGCCTTCGCCAAGCTGCATGCCAAATTCGCCCAGCGCGACGCCCGAGGAGACTCCCCGATGAAACGCCTGCTCACCCTGCTGTCGTTGTTGCTGGCCCCCTTCGCCGCCGTCGCCGAGACGGCCGTGGCGGGAGCCGACGGCCAGGTCACCCTGCCGCTCACCGCCTACACCGGCATGCTCGAGAGCCTCGCCGCCAAGCCGGGGCGGGCGCCCGCGAGCTACGCCATCGGCCAGTCCGAGGTCGTGGTGCGGGTCCTGAAGCGCGACGGCGGCTACACCGCCAGCGTCGCGGTGACGCTCCGGATCGAGACCTTCGAGGACCAATGGACCCTGGTGCCGATCCTGCCCGCCGGCACGGTGCTGCGGCGCGCGAGCGCGAACGGCCGGCCGGCGCAGCTCGTGCGCGGGCCCGACGGTCTGGCCTGGAGCACGGAGACGGCCGGCGTCACCACCTTCGCGCTCGACTACGGCGTCGACGCCCGGCGCTTCGATGCCGGCTTCGTCCTGCCGCTGCCGGTGCCCAGGGCCGCCTCGACGACGCTGACCTTGGAGTTTCCGGCGCGCGGCGTCGATCTCGCGGTGGTGCCCGCCCTCGACCTGCAAAGCGTGGCGGCCGAGCAGGGGACTCGCTACAGTGCCGCCATCCCCGCCACCTCCTCGATCCTGGTCTCCTGGCGCGGACCGGGCGAGCGGGCGCCCACCGTCGGCCGGGCGCATTACCAGGGCACGCTCGAGGGCGACGCGGTGGCGTGGACGGCGAGCTTCGAGGTCGAGCTGTTCTCGGCGGAAGCCGTGACGCTACCGTTGATGCCAACGGGCGTCACCCTGAAGAGCATGACGGTCGACGGCGCGCCGGCGACGGTGCTGGAGCAGGCGGGCCGCTTCGCGACCCTGGTTCGGGGCCGGGGCATGCACGAGGTGGTGGTCGCCTTCGAGGTTCCTGTGGTGGACGACGACGGCCCGCCCCGGGTCCACCTGCCGATCCCGCGGGTCCCGGTCTCGCGCTTCGAATTGAGGCTCCCCGGCAAGAAGACCGTCAAGGTCGGCCCTGGCGCCAACGTCACGGTCCGCGAGGCGGGCGAGGCGACCCTCGCCAGCGCACACATCGCGATGAGCGATGGGGTGGTCTTCACCTGGACCGACGCCATCCCAGAGGACCTGCGTCCCCCCTTCCGCGCCAACGCCAGCCTCTATCACGCCGTCCATGCCGAGGAGGGGGTGCTGCACGGCCGCGCCGCCGTGGTCTACGAAATCACCCATGGCGAGAGCGGCCAATTCGTCCTCTCGGTGCCCGCCGAGGCCCAGATCAACCGGATCACGGCACCTGGAGGCGGGCTATCGGAGTGGGCCGTGGGCGAGATCGACGAGAGCGGGGACAAGACCATCAACGTCTTCCTCGAGGCTCCGGTGAAGGGCGAATTCGTGCTCGACATCGCCTACGAGCGCCTGCTCGGCGCCGCCGGCGGCACCGAGGAGGGCTTCGGCGTGCCCCTGCTCAGCGCCCAGGGCGTGCATTGCCAGCGTGGCATGGTGGCCCTGCTGTCGGGCCGCGAGCTGGCCCTGAAGCCGCTCGAGGAAGCCGGCGTGGCCCGTGTCGGCGAGAACCAGTTGCCTGCCTTCTTCCGCAACCAGATCTCGATGACCGTCGCCCATACTTATAAATACATCGAGCGCCGCCCGACGTCTCGATGACCGTCGCCCATACTTATAAATACATCGAGCGCCGCCCGACGCTCACCGTCGCCACCGTCACGCCGGAGCGCCGGCAGGGCAAGTTCGATGCCCAGGTCGATACCCTCATCAGCCTCGGCGACGTGGCGATGAAGGGCTCCGCCACGATCGAGATCGACGTCAAGTCGGGCGCCATCATGGCACTCGATCTCGGGCTCCCCGGCGACGTCAACATCCTCGGCGTCTCGGGCCCCTCGCTCCGCTCGCAGCGGATCGAGGAGGTCGAGTCGGCGCAGGTGATCCGGCTGGCCTTCACGCGCGAGATGGAGGGGCGGTTCCGCATCGAGGTCAACTACGAGCGGATCATGGACGCCTCGGGCGCCGGGCCGCTGGTGCCGACCGTCTCGGTCGCCGCGGCGGAAGTCGAGCACGGCCGGATCGCGGTGGAGGCGCTGGCGGCGGTGGAGGTCCGGGCCGGGCGCGCCCTCGGGCTCTCCAGCCTCGACATCAACGAGCTGCCGCGCCACCTGGTGCTCAAGACCACCAACCCGATCCTGTTGGCCTATCGCTACATCCAGACCAAGTCGCCGTTCGAGTTGGTGCTGGCGATCACCCGGCACAAGGAGATCGAGGTCCAGGTGGCGGCGATCGAGTCGGCCCGCTACGCCACCCTCTTCACCCGCGACGGCTTGGCGGTGACGACGGCGCGATTGAGGGTGCGCAACAGCCGCCGGCAGTTCCTCCGCCTCTCGCTGCCACCGGGCTCCAAGGTCTGGTCGGTCTTCGTCGACGGCAAACCGGAGAAGCCGGCCTTCGCCGGCGATTCCGCCGACGAGGACGGGGCCGAGGTCCTGGTCAAGCTGATCACCTCCGCCCAGGGCTTCCCGGTGGATCTGGTCTACGCGACGCCGGTGGAGCGGATCGGCCTTCTCGGCTCCCTCTCCAGCCGGCTGCCGCGCCCGGACATGGTGGTGACCCACAGCCGTTGGGACGTCTATCTACCCAAGGGGCCGCGTTATCAGAGCCCCGACAGCAGTCTCGACGTGCTGCGCGAGGGCGTGCCGGCCAACCCGCGTCGGGCCGCGGCCTTCGCGCCCGCGAAGGGTGCGGCGCGGGCGCGGATGGGCCAGCCGCTCAGGATCAGCGTGCCGACCCGAGGCCTGCTGTTCGCCTTCGAGAAGCTCTACGCCGATCAGTCGCCGGAAGCGGCGGCGTTCACCATCCGCTACGCCTCGGAGGATGCGGACTGGGTCGCGATTCTGCTCTCGATGATCGGCGCGGCTCTGGTCTGGTTGGCAATCGTCTCGATCGGCGGCGGTCGGCCGCGGCTCTCGCGCGAGCAGATCGTGGGGGTGATCGCCGCCGGCGTCGGCCTGCTGGTATTGGCGATCGGCTATCTCGGCACGACGCCGATTCCGGCCTCGGCGGTGGCGCTCGCGGTCGCCCTGTGGCTCGGCGTCGTCTGGTCGGCGGCACGAGCCAAGGCCTGGCGGGCCCGCCGGCTGGCCGCCCGCGACCTGGTGGAAACGGTTTAATAGACTCGAGACGGGGGGACCATCGGGTGCGTGGATTGGTCATCGTCCTCGGCCTTCTCGCGGCCTGGCCGGCGGCGGCGCAGGATTTTCAGAACGGCGTGCTCGCCTAAGAGCGGGAGGATTACGAGACCGCCTACCGGGAATGGCTGCCGCTGGCGAGGCAGGGCCACAAGGTCGCGCAGAGCAACATCGGCTATTTCTACCGCCGGGGTTTCCACGTGAAGCGCGACTATGACGAGGCCCTGCGCTGGTTCCACCTCTCCCCCGCCCAGGGCTGGTACCGGGCCGAGAACAACATCGGCTCGATGTACGACCTGGGCCTCGGCGTCGAGCAGGACCTGGAGACGGCAATTCTCTGGTATCGCAAGGCGGTGGCGCAGGACTACGACAAGGCGCTCTTCAACCTGGCCGAGATGTACCGCGAGGGCCGGGGCGTGAGGCGCGACTTCGAGCAAGCGGCCAAGTATCTCCGGAGCGCGGCCGAGCAGGGCCTGGCGGAGGCGCAGTTCAACCTCGCCGTGCTGCATGCCAACGGCCAGGGCGTCGAGCGTGACATGGTCGAGGCCTATGTCTGGTTCCGCCTCGCCGCCGAGCAGAAGTTCGGTGACGCCGACTGGAAC
Organism: Alphaproteobacteria bacterium; assembly: GCA_965225945.1. Classification (GTDB taxonomy): domain Bacteria; phylum Pseudomonadota; class Alphaproteobacteria; genus JASLMY01. The sequence continues at coordinate 369,972 of CBDDBZ010000039.1, forward strand.
CGCCACCGGGCGGGCGAGCGCCTGTCCGAGGCCGAGGTCGCCGAGGCCGAGGCGCGCGCCGAGGCGCTGGGCGGCCGAATCGAGGCGGAATACGGGCCGGCCGCTAGCCGGCGCTGAAGGGCGCGCCGTCGAAACGCTCGCGGGTGGCGATCTGGGCGACCGAATTGCGCCTGAGCCGGGTCAACTGGCGGCGCGGGCGGCCGAGCGGTACCACGGCGGCGAGGGCATACTCGGCGGGAAAGCCCAGCAGCTCCCGCACCGCCGGTTCCTCGGCGGCGGCGAGCGTGGTGATGGTGCCGCCGAAGCCCGCCTGGCGGGCGGCCAGCAGCACGTTCCAGACGAAGGGATAGATCGAGGCGCCGCTGATCACGCCGATGCGCTCCAGGTTCTGGTCCATCGAGGCGACGAGCTTCAGGTCGACCACGAAGACCAGCACGACGGAGGCGGCCCGGAACGAATCCGTCAAGCGCTCGGGCGCCGGCGTGGCCGCGATCTCCGCCGCCGGCAATTTGGTAGCCACGATGGTGTTCCAGGGGCTCTCGCCCGCCATGATCTGGGCGGCATAGCGCTTGGCCGCCGGCTCCGCCAGCTTGGCCAGCGCCTCGCGCGTCGCGCCGTCGCGCACGACGACGACCCGGTTGCCCTGGCGGTTGCCGCCGCTCGGCGCGAAGCGCGCGAGGTCCAGAATGTCGTAGAGGACCGAGTCGGGCAGTTCCTCCTCGGTGAATTCCCGGGCCGAGAAGGTCGTCCGCATCACCTCGTCGAGTTCCATGTCCTTCCTCCCTGACCCGGCGCCCCCGGGCCTCGTGTCATAACATCTCCCGCGACGGCAACAACGCGGGATCTCAGAGCGGCGAGCCGCCGCGCGCCTTCACCAGGTCGAGGAACTGGCGCCGCGTCCGGGGGCCGAAGGTCAGGAAATGCGGGTCCGGGCGTTCTCGGTATTTGGCGCGGCGCTCTTCGATCGCATCGCGCCGGGCGCGGCGCAACACCTCGTCGACCTCGATCCCGTGCAGCCGCGCGGCGTTGAGGCCCAGGATCTTGGCCCTGAGCATGGGCGTCATCTCGGCGTAGCCGTATTGCTCGCGCAGCCGCTCGGAGATCTGGAAGGCGCGGAAGGCCTGGATCTGGTCCTGGGGCGAGCCGTACCAGATGCAATCGGAGCCGTAGAGCACATTGTCCTCGCCGATGTGGGCGACCAGCTTGCCGATGAGGTGCGCCGCCGAAGTTGGATCGCGCATCGAATAGCGCCAGGTGCTGCCGAGCTCGGCATAGACGTTGGCATTCCGCCCGATGCCGCTCGCCTCGAGCGAGCGGATCAACTCGTCGACCCCTTCGCCGCGCGCCGGATCGTAGACGCCTTCCGCCTGGCCGGCGATGAAGCCGGAGTGATAAACCAAAAAGTCGACGTCGGGGAACAGGGCCGCGACGGGGCCGATATCGCTCGCCAAGCTGTGCTCGTAGGAGCGGCGGCCGAACGGCAAGCCCTTGTGGACGCAGATCTTCTTGATGCCGAGCGCGCGCGCCTTCTCGATCAGGCGGAGCCCGGTATCGTCGTCGAGGAAGAAGCCGCGTCCCTCTGGGCCCCATTGCGTGTAGCACTTCCAGGCGACGACGCCCCAGCGTTCGGCCAGCTCGTCCATGCCCTCGATGTCGCCTGGCTGGTTGGGGTTGGCCCGGCCGTGCAGCAGCAGGCGGTGGGTGCCTTGCATATTTTCCACGATTCGACGGGTCTCGTCGGCCTCCCGGATGCTCAGCAGCTCCTTCTCGCGGCGCGAGGGGATGAAGGAGAGCACCATCATGTCGGTGTCGGAATCGAGGAAGATATCCTTGATGAAGCGATTCGCCCCGCCGAGCCCGACGCGCCCGAGCCCGTGCGCGCCGACGAAGTGGCCCTGCACGTCGAAGACGAACTCCTTGCCGCCGAGACGATCGATTGCCAGCTCCTCGTCGAGCGCGGCGTGGCGCTCCAGCTCGTAGTAGCCGCCGGTCCGCCCCGCGGCGGCTTGCGCGGCGTTGAAGGCCAGCAGCGTCGAGGCCGCGCCCGTGGCCGAGATCATGAAGCGGCGGCGATCCAGACCGAGCCGCCGTGCATTCTCGCTCGCCCAGGCTTGCGCCAGCCGGTTTGCGGCTCGGCCCGAGGCATCGAGCGGGACCGGCTGAAATTCACCGTTCGAGGTGGCATCGAGCTTGATCGGCAACCGCGCGCCGTCGGGATCGCTGTCGCTGATCATCGCCGCCGCTCCGCCCAGAGCGCCCGAGAGCACTCTACACGGTTTTACCCCACCCGGACTTCAACCTTTCGTTTCGTCGATCAGCGCGACGAAGCGTTCGAAGAGATAGTGGCTGTCCTGGGGTCCAGGCGAGGCCTCGGGATGGTGTTGCACCGAAAAAACCGGCTTGCCCACCACCCGCAGCCCTTCCAGGCTGCCGTCGAAGAGGCTGACGTGGGTCTCGACCACGCCCGCCGGCAGCGTCCCCGCCTTGACCACGAAGCCGTGGTTCTGGCTGGTGATCTCGACCTTGCCGGTCTCCAGGTCCTTGACCGGCTGGTTGGCGCCCCGGTGGCCCAAATGCATCTTCTCCGTCTTCGCCCCCAACGCCAACGCCAGGATCTGATGGCCCAGGCAGATGGCGAAGATCGGGATGCCCGTCTTCAACAAGGCCTGGAGGGTCGGCACGGCATATTTGCCCGTCGCCGCCGGATCGCCCGGGCCGTTGGCGAGGAAGATGCCGTCGGGCTGGTGGCTCAAGATCTCCTCCGCGCTCGCCGTCGCCGGCACCACCGTCACCCGGCAGCCGGCCGCCGCCAGGCAGCGGAGGATGTTGCGCTTGACGCCAAAATCGACCGCCACCACGTGACGGCTCGGTGCCGTCTGTCGGCCGTGGCCGGCGCCGAGCGCCCAGAGGGTCTCGTCCCACGAATAGCTCTGCCGGCAGGTCACCTCAGCTGCCAGGTCCATGCCCTCGAGCCCGGGGAAGGCCGCCGCCTCGGCCCGCAAGGCCTCGAGCTCGAAGCCGCCGTCGGCCGCATGGGCGAGGCTGCCGCCCGGCGCGCCGGAATCGCGGATATGGCGGGTCAGCCGTCGGGTGTCGATCCCGGCGAGGCCGACCAGGCCGTGGCGCCGGAGCCAGGCGTCCAGCCCGCCCTCGGCGCGGAAGTTGGAGGCCCTCGTGATGTCCTCGCGCAAAACCAGGCCGCGCGCCGCCGGCGTCGTCGCCTCCACGTCTTCCTCGTTCGCGCCGACGTTGCCGACGTGGGGGAAGGTGAAGGTGATGATCTGGCCGGCGTAGCTCGGATCGGTCAGGATTTCCTGATAGCCGGTGATCGAGGTGTTGAAGCAGACCTCGCCGACGGCGCGCCCTTCAGCGCCGACGCCCCGGCCCCAGAACAAGGTGCCGTCCGACAACGCCAGGACCGCCGTCGCGCCAACCGGTGGCCGGGCCTCGTCGGGCGTGCGTGGGCGCATGGGATCTCTCTGCCCAATTCGGCGTCGGGTCGGCGCGGATTGCGGCTCGGCGCGGAAGATACGCCGGCCCCGAGGTGCCGTCAAGATGGCGTAATTTCGAAAAAACCCAATGATATCAATTAATTAATTAGCTATCTGCGGTTTGCCTCGTGCCCGGCGATCGGCTATCGTTCGCGGGTGGCAAGTCGAGGGGGGACGCTCGCCATGACGAGAGAGCGCTTGGCCGAGGCGCTGAAGGCGGCGGTCGAGGACGGCGCCGCCCGTCGGGCCTCGATGCTGCGCCTCATCCTCGCCGCGATCAAGGATCGCGACCTCCAGCTTCGCGGCGAGGGGCGGGAAGGCGGCGTCGACGAGGCCGCGATCCAGGCCATCCTGCAAACGATGGTGCAGCAGCGCCACGACAGCATTGCCCATTACGAGACCGGTGGCCGCTTGGAGGAGGCGGAGCAGGAGCGCGAGGAGATCGAAATCATCCACGAGTTCCTGCTGCGCCAGATGGCCGAGGCGGCGGTCGAGGCGGCGGTCGCCGCCGTGATCGAGGAACTGGGCGCCGGCGGCCTCAAGGACATGGGCCGGGTGATGGGCGCGCTCAAGAGCCGCCACCAGGGCGAGATGGACTTCGGCCAGGCGAGCCGGATCGCCAAGCAGCGTCTCGGTTGAGGCGACGCGGCCCGCTGAGCCTCCCGCTCCCCTGCTGCTCGTTGTCGATGGCCGCTCGCGCGGCCCGCCGCCTGGCCCGGCCGGGCCAGGCCACGCGCCAGCGTGGCGACGAATAACTGGGCTCCCGCGCCGTCAGCCCGCGGGGCCGGCGCGGCGTTGAGCGTCCAGTCGTAGTCGTAGGCGTCGATTCCGGCTCCGCCCTCCAGAAGCGTGCGGGTTTGCTCGTCGGCGTAGCGGCGCAGGTGTTCGATCACGCCGGCCTCGCCGCCGAAGTCGTCGCCGAACCAGGCGTAAATCTTGGAGGCGGTGAGCCCGCCATCGGGCCGCCGCGCGAGGCCTCGGCGGTGGTTCACATAGGCCCGGGCCGCAGCATCCAACCGGCGCTCGATGTTCCCGCCCGTGTAAGCCTCGCGGCCCAAGTTGGGGCAGCCGATCGCGGCACAGTTGACCGCGTAGTGGACCCTGGGGTCGCGCCAGATCGGCCGGAGGATCCGGTGCTCGATATCGTTCAGGCTCATCCGTTCGCCCTTCACCTCCACCAGCGGGTGGTTCCAGGGCCCGCTGGAGAAGAAGCCGCCCGAGAGCTTGATGTCGCGGATGCTCGCGACCTTCGGATGATCGAGGATCAGGCGCACGGTGAGGGCGTTGTAAAGGTTGATCCAGTAGGCTATCTGGCTCGCCCCGGCCAGGGCATCGACATCGCTCAGCGCCAGGCCGGCGAGATAGTCGTCGAGGGCGCGGCGATCGGCGGGCAACACCCGATCGTAGGCGACCCGGTTGACGCCGTCGGCGCCGGCAACGACGTAAGCCTTCAGAAAGCGCGACCAGGGGCCATGATCCGGCGTGATCTCGGAGCTCTCGTCGCGGGCCTGCCAGCGCGGCCAGAGTTCCGCCTTGGGCGCGAACAGCGCCTCCAGCGCGGTGAAGCCCGAGAGCGCGGCGATCAAGGCCGCCGCCAGCGGAATTCGACCGAGGAATCGGGCCATATCGCGATCTCCCTCCGCGCGGCGCGGCGAGCGCCCCGCCCGTGGATCTATTTGAGTGGCTTCCGTGTCCATACAAGCGGGGCGGCGATCACGTTGCCGTATGATCCCAACCGCCATAAATGGCGACTCCCCGAACCGCCCCGGCGAGCGATCTGTTACGATCCGTCGAGCCGATAGGGGAGGATCCGCGCATGTTGTCGTCGGCGTTGCGAGGTCTTGGCGATGGAATCGTCGCCCGCGCCCGCGACGTCGCCGACTGGTTCGAGGAGGCGGGCAGCCTGCTGACGTTCGCGCTCGCCGGCCTGCCGCATTACCTGACCCGAAGCGGCTTCTACATCCGCGCCGAAACCTCGCGGCAGATCTATTTCACCGCCGTGCAGGGCTTGCCCGTGATTCTGCGCGCCGCCGTCTCGCTGGGGATTCTGATCTCCTTCGCCCTGTTCTCGATCGGGCTCGAGGGGTTCGCCGTGCTGCTGCGCGCGATCGAGATCGCGATCTTCAACAATTTGGTGCCCATCCTGGTCGCCTTCATCGTGATCGGCCGTTCCGGCACGGCGCTTACCGCCGATGTCGCCACCTTCCGCATCCACCAAGTGACGGACACCTTCGCGGCGATGAACCTGGAGCCGTTTCATTTCCTGGTCCTGCCCCGGATCGTCGGCATCACCGTCTCGCTGCTGATCCTGACCTTCTGGACGAGCCTCGTCACTTATGCCACCTGCGTGCTGATCCACCTGGCGCTGCATATCTCCTCGCTCCGCGTGATGCTGCTGGAGAGCGCCGCTATCTTCGCTGCCGGGCCGATCTTCCTGACCGTGGTCAAGGTGATGATCTTCGGTATTTCGATCGCCGTCATTCACTGCCTGTACGGCCTTCGCTGTCGGGCCACCATCGACATCGCGCGGAATATCCCGCCGGCCGTCGTCACCGCGTCCTCCTGGTGCATGGTGGCCGCCGTCCTCGTCGACATCGCGGTCAATGTCTGAGCCGGCGCTCCTGCTCCGGAACGCGGTGCTGCCGATCCGGCGCTCGACGGCACCCTTCGACTTCACCGCGCGGCGGGGCGAGACCTGGATGCTGCTGGGGCCCCTCGGCGGCGGCAAGACGACGCTGCTGAAGGTGTTGGCGACGCTCATTCGCCTCGACGCGGGCCGCTATGTCTGCCTCGGCACCGACGTTTCCGACTTTGACGCCGCCGACCGCGCCGTGGCGCGCCGCCGTCTCGGCGTCTGCCTCGAGCAAGACGGCCTGATCGAGGCCTGGTCGGTATTGGACAATCTGGCGGTATTGCCGCGCTATCACCAGCCGGGTCCGCAGTCCGAGATCGAGCGGAGGGTGTGGAACTACCTCGACTCCTATCACCAAAATCGCGACGTCGCCTCTCGCGGCGTCGCCGGCTTGACGCGCGAGGAACGCCGCGGCATCGCCTTGCTGCGGGCGCTGTTCTTCGATCCGCCGGTGCTCATCATCGATGGCGTCGCGCCGGACGACGTCGCCCAGTACGGCCTTTCGACACGCTTCCAACGTCGGCTGAACGATCCCGGGCGGACCGTGATCTGCCGTGCCACCCCGCGGCAGGCGCTGGCGCGGACTGGACCCGGTGACCGCTTGGCGGTCATGATCGACGGTCGGCTCACCGCGCAGGGGCGGCCGGGCTATATCGCGGACGCGGCCGACGAGGAGACCAGCGAATGGTTGCGATCCGTGACGCTCGCCTGAGCGGTCGCGTCGCGTGGCCGGGGGACCGGCGGCGATGACGGACGACGGGCTCGCCGCCTGGCGGCCAGCGGACCAGCCGGGACACGGGCGGCGGCGAAACCTCGGCGTCCGGGGTCGCCGGCGCCGGAGCTCCGGCTTCGTGCTCGCCATCGTCGCGACGACACTGCTGGTCGCCGGCCTGCTGCTATCGCTCACCGTCGCGCGGAACCTGCTGTTCATCGATTCCGTGCGCTTCGTCGCGGTGATCGACAATGCCCGCGGCCTTCGCGTCGGCGCGCCGGTTCGCCTGGCCGGCATCGACGTGGGACAGGTCGATGCCGTGGCGCTGTCGCCGGACGGCGGGATCGAATTGGGACTGGTGGTGTCGAGAGAGTACGCCGCTCTGGTCCGCGCCGATTCCGTGGCGTTGCTCAGGAGCCCGCTCTTCGCCAAGAGCCATTTCGACATCTCCGCCGGCTCCGCCGGAGCCGAGGTCTTGGCCGACGGCGCGCGCATCACGCTCGAGGCCGAACCGACGCTCGACGACATCGTTGCCGCCGTCCGGGGATCCGCCGCCCGGGTCGACACGATCCTCGACCGGATCGACGACATCGTCGCCACGGCGCACGCTTCGCGCGGCCAAATCACCGCCAGCCTCGATAAGTTCCACGCCACCAGCGAGGAAGTCCGGCGCCTCGCAGTGACCGCGCGGGCGATCGCCGAGCGGGGCGAAGGGCTGGCTGGCCGACTCGGCGCCATCGCCGAGCGGTTGCGCGGCGCCGACGACGGTCTCGGCGGGCTCGGCGATATCGTCGAGAGCCTGGACGGGACGCTCGCCCTCCTCCGGGGCTTCATCGCCGCTGCCGATCAGTTGGTGGATCACGATGTGCGCGAGGTGTTGGTGGAACTCGACGCGAGCGCCCGCAACATCGCCTCGGCCGCCGGCCGCATCGACGCCATGCTGCGCGACAACGAGGAATCGCTCCGCTTCGGCGCCGAGCAAAGTCTGGTGCTGCTCCGGGGCTTCGTCGAGCGCTCCTCGACCCTCCTGGAGGTAACGACCCGGTTGCTGGAGCGACTGGAGAGCCAGCCCCTCGGCCAGGCCCTGAGTGGCGGATCGGGTGGCGTTCGGGTCGACTGACGCCCACCGCCCCCGACGGGGCGGCTGGAATTCATGTCCATTGGCATGACGCATCAGGCCGCGGGCGCCGGGATCGGGCGCCGCGACCTCTGGATCAGCCAGCCGACGATAGCCAAGTTGACGACGTTGATCGCCGCGGCGGTGAGAAAGGCCGGCTGGTAGGTGCCGGCAACGTCGAAGATGCGCCCGCCGAGCCAGCCGCCGAGCGCCATCCCGAAGGTGCCGAACAGGTAGATCGCCGCCAGCCGCCGGGCGAGCCCAGCGAGCGGAAAATACTCGCGGACGATATAGGCGTACATGGCGATGACGCCACCATAGCCGAGCCCATAGAGCAGGCAGACCGCGTAGAGTGTCCACAGCTCACGCGTATAGGCGATGGCGACCAGCATGGCGCACTGGATGGCGGAGCCGATCAGCAGCGCGCGGAGCCCGCCGATCCGGTCCGCCAGGATACCGCCCAGAACGCGCGAGACGAGCGAGGCGAAGAGCGTGGACGAGAGCAGCAGCGCCGCCTGCCGTGGGCCGAAGCCGAGGTCGCTGCCGAGCGCCACCAGATGCACCAGCGGCACCGACATCGGGATGCAGCAGCAGACGATGGCGAGACAGAGGATCGCCGTCATCAGCCGGGGATCGTGCCCGAGGACCCGGCCGTCGGGGCCGGCGGCGAGGCCCTTGGCCTCGCCCGTCGGCGGCCGGCGCCCGAGCAGCTGGCTCAAGGCCAGCATCACCACCAGACTGGCGGCGGCGTAAATCTGGAAGGTCACGCGCCAGCCGAGGTTGTCGTTGAGGACGGTGACGAGCGGCGCCAAGATGGTCCCGCCCAGGCTCTGGCCGCAGGTGGCGATGCCGAGCGCCAGGCCGCGCCGCGTGTCGAACCAGCGTGAGACGTTGGCGATGAGCGGCGTGAACATGCAGGCGTTGCCGAGCAGGCCGACGAAGATGCCGTAGCTCGCCCAGACCTGCCACGGGGCCTCGGCGAGGCTGGTGAGGAAGACCCCGAGGGAGACCGAAACGGCGCCGATCATCGCCACGCGGTGCATCCCGATCCGCTCCGCGAGCGGGCCGAAATAGAGCGCGCCGATGCCGCCGCCGAAGAAGCCCGCGGCAAAGCCGAGCGAGGGTACCTCGCGCGGCCAGCCCATCTCGAGCACGATCGGCTTCAACTGCACGTTCAGCACGAAGAGCGCGCCCTGGGAGAAGGAGATCAGCAGCACGGTGGCCCCCACGACGAGGGAAGGATAGACGTGATCGGGGATACGCGATCGCATGGGTCGGTTTCGTGCCTCGCCTATCGCATTCCGCCTCTGGCGGCCACCCGTGCCTCGCGGCGCGCGATGAACAATGCGCTGCCGGAAATGAGCAGAATGCCGAGGAAACCCCATGCGTCGGGGTGTTGATTCCAAACGAAGTAGCCTAGCACGACGGCCCAGATCACGCTGGTGTAGCGGAACGGCGCCAGCAGCACCGCCTCGCCGTGGCGAAACGCCTCCACCATCAAATACTGCGCCAGGGCGAAGAAAATTCCCGACAGCGCCAGCAGGCCGACGGCGGCGGCGTCGAGCGCCACCCAGCCGAGGGAGATCGTCGCCAGGCCCGCCAGCATGGTCACGACGTTGCCGATGAAGACGATGGAAAGCGAGGATTCGGTGGCCACGATCCGGCGCATCAAGATGTCGCGCAGGCCCAGCAAGAGCGCCACGGTGAGCGGCATCACGAAGACCCAGTCGAGCGTGGTGGTGCCGGGTCGAGTCACCAGGGCGACGCCGGCGAAACCGAGCGCCGCCGCCGACCAGCGCCGCCAGCCGACCCGTTCCCCCAGCAGCACCGGCGCCAGCGCCATGACGAAGATCGGGCTGGTGTAGATCAGCACGATCGCATCGGCGAGCGCCATCAAGGGCAGGCTGGAGACGAAGATGAAGAGGGAGACCGTGAAGAGCGCCGCGCTCATCGCCTGATGCTTGACGCTGCGTCCCCGAAGCGCCGCCAGCCCCTCGCCCCGCCACGCGATCAGAAGCAGCGGAGCCATGACGAAGAAGCCGCGCAGGAAGACGATCTGGCCCACCGGAAGCTCGCTCGCCAGCCACTTCATCAGGGCATCATTGGTCGTCAGGAAGGCGCTGCTGGCGATGATGAGGACGATGCCGCGTAGCGGGCTCGCCGCGGCGGGCGGCGTTGGCGCGGGCGCGTGGGTCACGTCAAGCGACGAGGAAGTTCACGATCCAGCGGGCCAGAAGCGCTGAATCTTGCCTCCGGGCGAGGCTCGCCAGGGCCGCCTCCGTCGCCGCCTCGCCATAATCGTCGCGTCTGAGGTTCAGCAGTTTGGTGGCGAAGGGCGGCTCGATCTCGGGATGCGGCTGCACGCCCAGCACCTGCTCGCCCAACTGGAATATGGCGTTCGGGCAGAACGCGCTTCCGGCCAGCACCTGGGCGCCCGGCGGCGGCCTCGCCACCTGGTCCCGGTGGAAGACGATGCTGGCGACGCGCGCCTGGGGCGGGTCCATCCAGGGGCGCAGGCCAGTGACGTCATAGTCGTGGACGCCGATGCCGTGTCCCTTCTCCAATTTGACGACTTTGCCGCCGAAAGCGTCGGCCAGCAGTTGGTGGCCGAAGCAGACGCCCACCAGCTTAGCGCCCGAGGCCCTGGCCGCGACGACGAATTCGCCGAGCGGCGCAATCCATTCGAGGTCGTCGTGAACCCCGGCAGGACTGCCGGTGACGATATAGCCATCGCATGCCTCCGGCGTCTCCGGCAGCTCGCCGTCGTGCGCTGCATAGGGTCGAAAGCGAAGCTTCGGGTCGACCGGCGACAGGAGATTGATGAAGGGCTGGGCGTAACGCGGCTCTGGCTGCATCGCGGGGGGGATCGTGCCCGCCTCCAGCACGCCGATCAGCATGGCGCCGCTCGCGCTTCGCGCAAGATCGCCGCCGCCGCGTCGGCGAGCACCTGGCAGCCGAGCACGATGTCGGCGTCGTGGCTGTCCTCGGCGAAGTCGTGGCTGATGCCACCGATCGAGGGAATGAACACCATGGCGCTCGCCAGTAGGCCCGAGACCACGCCCGCGTCGTGGAAGGCGGCGCTCTCCAGCTCCACCCACTTGGCCGGCGCGCGGGCCTCGGCGGCCCGGGCGATGTGACCCCGAAGGCCCGCATCCATCACCGTCGGCGCCACCGGTGCCCGGGACGGCGCGGCGATCACCGTGGCGCCGCCCAGGCCATTGACCGCCGCCGCGATCTCCTCGACCAGGGCGGCGAAGCGTTCCAGCACCAATTCGGAGGCATCGCGGAACTGCAGGCTGAGTTCCGCGTGGCCCGGCACGATGGAGGGCGCGCCGGGGCTGACCACGACCCGGCCCATGGTCCACACGGAGCGCGGGCCCATCGCCTCGGGGAAGGCCTGGTTGATCCGCTCGGCGAAGCCGAAGAGGGCGGCGGCGGCGTCCTTGCGGCGGTCCATCATGGTGGTGCCGGCGTGGTTCTGCTGGCCGGTGAAGGTGACGCTGTAGCCGCGCAGGCCGACGATATCGGTGACCACGCCGATGCTGTCGCCGGCGTCCTCCAGCCTCGGGCCCTGCTCGATATGGGCCTCCAGAAAGCCGAGATAGCGCCCCGGTTCGGGCCGGTGGCGCGCCACCCCGTCCAGGCCCGCCTCCCGCAAGGCGTCCGCCAGGCTCACGCCGTCCTGGTCGGCGAGGCCCGCCTCCATCCCGGCCGTCAATGCCCCGCAGAAGGCGCGGGAGCCCAAGCAGCCGAGGAAGCGGCCCTCCTCGTCCTGCCAAGAGATCGCGTCGACCGCGAGGTCGGCGGTCGTCTCGTCCTCGGCGAGCGCGCGGGCCACCTCCAATCCGTAGATCACGCCGAGCGCGCCGTCGAGCCAGCCGCCGGTCGGCTGGGTGTCGGAGTGGGAGCCAATCAGCAGCGCCGGGCCGGGATTGCGCGAGCGGCCGATCACGTTGCCGACGCCGTCGATTCTGGCCTCCAGGCCGGCCGCCTCATAGCGCGTCTTCAGCCAGTGGCGCGCCTCCATATCCAACGCGGAGAAGGCCGGGCGCACCACGCCCGGCCCCTCGGCGCCGATGCTCCTCAGATGGCGCAGATCGGCGAGCAGACGGTCTGGGTCGGTCCTCGCCATGGCTTCACTCTCCGCTTGGCTCGGGTGGCCGGCCAATAGTCGTCGATCCGGCGCGCGCCAACAAGGCTCGGGTGGGGCGAGGTGCGGGGACGGCCGAGGTCGATGCCCGTCGGCCTCACGTGCCAACCTTGAAGGGGCTCGTCAGGCCGCGCAGCGTGGCGATGACGCTCAAAGGTGTCAGCTTGCCGGTCGCCGGATTCTCCGTCGTCGGCACGCCCTCGATGGTCATCTCGAAGCGGCAGGCGTCACCCTCGAGCTTGACGGTGTGGGTGTTACGGTCGACCGTGGGATCGGCCCAGATCTCGATTCCAGTCCGCTCCGGGCCGATGCCGGCGAGGCTGAGCGCGGCGCCGACGTTGATGTTGGCCGGAAAGCCCGCCGCCGCCTCGCGCGCGGTGCCCTCGAACACCAGGGTCGGTTGCACCACCGCGTCGAGGTCGATGCCGCTCGCCGCGATGTGCGGCGCGCCTTTCAGGCCGCCGGGCGGCTTCCGCGTCACCAGGGTGACCGAATGGATCTCGCCCTCCGCCGCCGCGCGCACCGCGTCGAGGCCCAAAAGCGCCCCCGTCGGCACGATGATGCGGGCGCCGGTCTCGGCCGCGCGCCCGATCAGCTCCTCGTGGCCGAGCAGGGCGCCGACGCTCAACGGCAGCAGGATCCGGCCCTGCTCGATCGCCGGGCGGGCGACCTCGGCGAAGCTGGCGGCGGGGATCGCTTCCACCACCACGTCCGCGACCTCGGCCAGCTCGGCGAGGCCCAGCACCGCCGGCGGCGCGCGCAAACCGGCGAGCTTGGCCGCCGCGCGGGCCCGGTCCCGGGCCGAGACGGCGACCAGGCGCAGCCCGGCCATGGGGGCGTCGAGCGCGCGGGCCACCGGCAGGCCGATGGCGCCGAGGCCGGCGACGGCGACCCGGAGCGCTTCACCGGCCATCGCCGTCACTCCCCGGGCGCCACGTCGAGGCGATGGACGATGCCCTCCAGCTCCGGGCTCACCGCCGGATAGCGCGTCAGGATCAGCGGGTCGTGGCCCGGAATGATGTGCTTGTCCGTCTCGGCGAGACGCCTGAGCTTGTGATAGCCGGCCAGCATGTCGGCGACGCTGTAAACCACGGGGAAGGGCGAGGGCGTCTCCATGTTCTCGTAGAAATGCGCCGCATCGACGGCCAGCACCACCCAGCCGCGTTTGGTCATCACCCGGACGCATTGGATCCCCATGGTGTGGCCGCCGATCAGGTGCAGGCTGATGCCGGGCGCGATCTCCTCGTCGCCGTCGTGGAAGGCGACCCGGCCCTCGAACAGGCAGTCGATCAGCGACTTCACATGGCCTGGGGAATAGGGATAGCGGAGCGGCGCCTCGCACATGTGGCGGCTGGTGGCGTAGCGCACCTCGAGATCTTGAATATGGAAGTTCGCCGCCGGGAAATGCTCGATGGTGCCGGCATGGTCGAAATGGAGGTGGCTGATGATCACGTCGGCCACCTGGGCGCTGTCGAGGTCCATCATCGCCAGGCCCTCGCGCGGCAGGCGGGTGATGACGCGGCCGCGCCGCTCGCCCTCCTGGTAATCGAAGCCGGTATCGACGACCAGTGTCCGGTTCTCGTTGCGGATGATCCAGACGAAGAAGTCGATCGGCATCGCCGTGTCGTGCGCGTCGGTCATGATGAAGTTCTGGTGGCGAAAGCGCTCCGCGATATGGGCGTAGCGGACGGCGAAGATTTCGTGGACTTCAGGGTCGGCCATGGTGTCGGGGTCTCCTTGTCGAATCGCTTCGGTCGTCGACTTGGTTTCAACGGGCATTCATCGAGCTGTCATCAAGCTGTCATTGAGTTGTCATTGAGCTGTCATTGCGCCATCACGCCCGCGCCTCGCGTCACGTCCCGGGGGCCGAGCATGCGACGGTTCGCCGCTTCGATCAATTCCCTCCCCTGGCCACCCCGGGCGTTGGCGCGCGCGGCTTCAGATGGTGAAGTATTTGGCCTGCGGGTGGTGCAGCACGATGGCCGAGGTCGACTGCTCGGGGTGGAGCTGGTCCTCCTCGCCCATCTCCAGGCCGATATCGTCGGCGGCCAGCAACGCCAGCAAATGGTGCTGGTCGGCGAGGTTGGGGCAGGCCGGGAAGCCGAAGGAATAGCGCGAGCCGCGGTAGCCCTGGCTCAGCAGCTTGTCCTTCTCGCGCGCGTCCTCGTGGCCGAAGCCCAGTTCGGCGCGGATCCGGGTATGCACGTATTCCGCCATCGCCTCCGCCATCTCGACGCCGAGACCGTGCAGGTAGAGGTAATCGCGGTAGTGGTCGGCATCGAACCATTCCCGCGCGGCCTCGCTCGCGCGCTGGCCCACGGTCACCGCCTGCAGGGCGACGACATCGCGTTCCGGGGCCGAAACGTCGCGCACGAAGTCGGCCATGCACAGGCCGCCCTGGCGGCGCTGGCGCGGCAGCGCGAAGCGGGCCACCGCGGCCTCGCCGTCGGCGGCGAACAGCACCAGATCGTCGCCCTCGCTCGCCGCCGGCCAATAGCCGTAGACGGCTTCGGGCGCCAAGATCTCCTCGGCCTCGCAGCGCGCCACCAGGTCGAGCAGGATCGGCTTCACCTCGGCCTCCGCCCAGGCCATGTATTGCTCCAGTCGGCGGCCCTGCTTGCGGTAGCCCCAGTGGAACTGATAGAGCATCCGCTCGTTGAGATAGGGCAAGAGATCGCGGATTCTCAAGCCCTCGATTCGCCGGGCGCCGAGGAAGGGGGGGCTCGGCACCTCGGTCTCGGCCGCCAGCTCGTCGCGCCGGAGGCGGATCTCCTCCGCGTCCACCGGGCGCAGCATGGCCGAGCCTTCGGCCAGTTTGGCGCCGTTGACCCGCGGGTGCCGCTTGGCCTGCTGCTCGGCGAGATGGAAATCAAATTCGCCCGCGATCACGCGCGCCATGATGTGGAGCCCGGCAAAGGCGTCCTGGGCGTAGGCGACCCGACCGTCCTCGCCGTAGGCGGCGCGGCAATCCTCCTCGACATAGCGCCGGGTGAGCGCGGCGCCGCCCAGCAGGACCGGGATATCCAGCCCCTGGCGGGCCATCTCCTGGAGGTTCTCTCGCATTACCACGGTCGACTTGACCAGCAGGCCGGACATGCCGATGGCGTCGGCCCCGTGCTCCCGCACCGCCTCCAAGATATTGGCGATCGGCTGCTTGATGCCGAGGTTCACCACCTCGTAGCCGTTGTTGGTGAGGATGATGTCGACCAGGTTCTTGCCGATGTCGTGCACGTCGCCCCTGACCGTGGCGACGACGATGGTGCCCTTCCGCGCGCCCTCGCTCCGGTCCATGTGGGGCTCCAGGTAAGCCACCGCCTTCTTCATCGTCTCGGCCGATTGCAACACGAAGGGAAGCTGCATTTGCCCGGAGCCGAACAGCTCGCCGACCACCTTCATGCCGTCGAGCAGGAATTCGTTGATGATGGTGAGCGGCGGATGGCGGCTGAGCGCCTCGTCCAGATCGGTCTCCAGGCCCAGGCGCTCGCCATCGATGATGCGGCGCGTCAGCCGATCCTCGACCGCCGCCGGTAGCGGCACCTCCACGCGCGGTCCCTCGCGATCCTCAAACAGCGCGATGTAGGCATGCAAGGGATCATAGTCGGGGCCCCGTCGGTCGAAGATCAGGTCCTCGGCGATGCGCCGGTCTTCCTCCGGAATCGCGTGCAGGGGACGGATTTTGCTCGCGTGCAGGATCGCCCCGGTCATGCCGCGCTTCAGGGCATGGTCGAGGAACACCGAATTGAGAACGTGGCGGGCCGCCGGCTTCAGTCCGAAGGAGATGTTGGAGAGGCCGAGGATGATCTGAGAGCGCGGCATCTCCCGGGCGATGGCCTCGATCGCCTCCAAGGTCCACAGGCCCAGCTTGCGGTCGTCCTCGTTGCCGGTGCAGATGGTGAAGGTCAGCGGATCGAACAGCAGATCCTCCGGCGCCAGACCGTGTCGCTCGACGGCGAAAGCGTACAGCCGGCGGGCGATCCGAAGCTTCGCGTCGACCTCTTTCGCCATGCCGTCCTCGTCGATGGTGAGGGCGATGACGCCGGCGCCGAATTTGGCCGCGAGCTCGAGGCGACGGGCCGGCGGGTCCTCGCCATCCTCGAAATTGATCGAGTTGATCAGCGCCTTGCCGCCGTAGAGCTTCAGGGCCGTCTCGATCACCACCAGCTCGGTCGAGTCGATCACCAGCGGCGCGTCGACCGAGCCCCTGAGCCGCCGCGCGGCCTCGGTCATGTCGGCGATCTCGTCGCGGCCGACGAAGGCGGTGCAGAGGTCGAGGGCGTGGCTGCCTTCCCGCGTCTGCTTGCGGCCGATGGCGACGCAGGCATCCCAGTCCTCGGCCGCCTGGGCCTGGCGAAACTTCCTCGAGCCGTTGGCGTTGCAACGCTCGCCGATCGACAGGAAGGCGTTCTCCTGGGCGTAGGTCACCTGGCCGTAGAGCGAGGCGATGGCCGGCTGCCAGCGGGGCGAGCGGGCGGCCGGCACCGGCCGTCCCGCCGGCTCGATCTCGCGCAGCAGGCCATCGAGCCTGGCGGTGTGTTCCGCCGTGGTGCCACAACAGCCGCCGACCATGTTGACCCCGTCCTCGCGGACGAATCGCTCGAGCCAACGGGCCATTTCGTCCGCCGATAGCGGATAGTGCGGCCGGCCGTCGACCAGTTCCGGCAGACCCGCGTTGGGCTGCACGGAGATCACTCCCGGCCAGTTGCGCCCCAACCAGGCGACATGTTCCGCCATCTCTTGCGGGCCGGTCGCGCAATTGAGGCCGAGGGCCTCGATCCCGAGCGCATGGACGATGGTCGCGGCGGCCTGAATATCGGTGCCGACGAGCAGCGTGCCCGTGGTCTCGATCGTGACCTGGCACAGTATCGGAAGTTCGCGCCCGGCCTCGCGGAGCGCCGCGCGGGCGCCGTTCACCGCCGCCTTGAGCTGCAGCGGATCCTGCACCGTCTCCACCAGGAAGCCCTCGACGCCGCCTTCCAGCAGACCCGCCGCCTGGATCTGGTAGGCCGCCTCCAATTCGTCGTAGGCGATCTGCCCGAGGCTCGGCAGCCGGGTGCCCGGGCCGATGGCGCCGAGCACGAAGCGGCGGCGTCCGTCGCCGCTGTGCGCCTCGACGCTTTCCACCGCCAATTCGCCCGCCCGCCGGTTGATCTCGCGCGCGCGGCCGGCCAGGTCGAATTCGCCCAGCGTGATGGGCGAGCCGCCGAAGCTGTTGGTCTGCACGACGTCGGCGCCGGCCTCGAGATAGCCCCGGTGGATCTCGCGAACGATGTCGGGACGCGAGAGATTGAGGACCTCGGTGCAGTTCTCGCACCCCAAAAAATCCGCCTCGATATCGAGGTCGAGCATTTGCACTCGGCTGCCGACGGCGCCGTCGCACAGCAGCACGGTATCGCGCATGGCGCTCAGGATGTCGCTCATGGGTTGGCGTCCCCGCTTTGCGCGGCGGCACCCGCCGTCGCCTCCACCGTTGCCTCCCCTGGCGCCCGCATGCCGAGGATGTGACAGATGGCGTAGACCAGGTCGGCGCGGTTGAGCGTGTAAAAGTGGAACTCGTCGACGCCGGCGCACTGGAGCTGGCGGCACTGTTCGGCGGCGACGGTGGCGGCGATCAACTTGCGGCTCTCGGTGTCGTCGTCCAGGCCCTCGAAGAGGTGCGCCAGCCATGCCGGCACGCTCGCCCCGCAGGTGGCGGCGAAGCGAACCACGGTGCGGAAGTTGGTCACCGGCAGGATGCCCGCCACGATCGGCACCCAGATACCGCTCACCCGGGCCCGATCGAGGAAGCGGAGATAGCTCTCGGCGTCGAAGAAGAACTGGGTAATCGCGCGATCGGCGCCGGCGTCGATCTTGCGCTTGAGGTGGTCGAGGTCGGCCTGCGAGGAGGCGGCGTCGGGATGGATCTCCGGATAGGCGGCGACCGAGATCTCGAAATCGGCGATTCGCTTCAGTCCGGCCACCAGCTCGGCGGCGTCGGCGTAGCCGTTCGGGTGGGGCGTGAAGGCGGACTGTCCCTCGGGCGGGTCGCCCCGGAGCGCCACGATATGGCCGACGCCCGCCTCGCGGTAGGCCCGGGCCACCTTATCGACCTCGGCCCGCTCGGCGCCGACGCAGGTGAGATGGGCGGCGACGCCCAGATCGGTCTCGCGGACCACGCGGGCGACGGTGCGATGGGTGCGCTCGCGCGTCGTGCCGCCGGCGCCATAGGTTACCGATACGAAGCGCGGCCCGAGCGGCGCCAGCCGGGTGATCGCCCGCCACAGCGCGGCCTCCATCTCCGGCGTTTTCGGCGGAAAGAACTCGAACGAGACCTCCGGCGGGCCGCCGAGCGCGGCCAAGCTCGGCCCGGCCGGGCGGGGCGGGGAAAGCGACATCAGGCGGAAATCTCCTGCTCGGCCCCGACCCGTCGAGAGCCCGTCACCGGGCGCCGGGCGGGCCAGACCTTCACGGTGAGCGGATGGCCGGCGAGGCCCACCGGCGCGCGGGCCTCGAGGCCGGCGCCGAGGAGCCACTGGGCGACGTCGGCATCGTCGAAGCCGAGCCAACGATGCTGGTGATCGCGGCGCAGGAAGTCCTCGCCATGGGCGGCGAAGTCGACGACGGCGAGGTGCCCGCCCGGCCGCAGCACCCGCGCCGCCTCCTCGATCGAGGCCCGGGGATCATCGAGAAAGTGCAAGACCTGGTGGACGACGACGGCATCCTGCGTGGCGCCGGCGAAGGGCAGGTTGTAGAGATCGCCGTGCCGGACTTGGCAATGGCGAACGTCCACCTGCTCCAGCTTGGCGCGGGCGACGCGCAGCATCTCGTGGCTGAGATCGATGCCGACGCCGCGGCCGATGAGGGGTGCGAAGATCTCCAGGATCCGCCCGGTGCCGGTGCCGATGTCGAGAAAATCCTCGATTTTCTCGTCGGCGAAGATCTCCAGCAGCACCGCCTCGACCTCGGCTTCCGGCACGTAGAGGCCGCGAATGCGGTCCCAGCTATCGGCGTTGGCGCGGAAATAGTCGGCGGCGACGCGGGCGCGGGCGGCCTTGACCGCCTCCAGCCGCTCCATGTCGAGCGCCAGGACGGCATCGTTCTCCGGCAGGAGGTCGATCAGGACGTGGGCGAGCTCGGCGCAGGCGCCCTGCTCGGACAATCGATAGAACGCCCAGGTGCCCTCCCGGTGACGGGTCAGCAGCCCCGCCTCGCACAATAGCTTCAGATGGCGCGAGACCCGTGGCTGGCTCTGCCCCAGGATCTGGGTCAGTTCCGTCACCGTGAGTTCGGCATAGGCGCTGATCGCCAGCAGGCGCAGCCGGGTCGGCTCCGCCGCCGCCTTCATTGCCGATAGGATACGCTCCATGCTTCTCTCCACCCCGGAGCGCCATCCTTCGCCCCACGACACAGCAAGATATAAAGATATTTTTATATCATTGGCAAATGATTAATGCCGATTGACATAATCGCGGGCACCGGAGTCGCCCGGACGGGACCCCGCGAGCCAAGGGCAGCGGCTCCCGGCCGGTGGCACCGGCGCGCAACTCGATCCCGTCGATGGCGAAAATGTCCCTCGGCTACGCCTTGGTATGCTTTATTCCGGGTTGATTTGGCCAAATCCGCCCTCGAGGCGGCTCGGCGGACCGATTTGCGAGCTTCCGGGCAACTCCGGCCCGGTAATTTGCAAACCGACAGAGACATGAAAATTCGGCCCGGGCCGCCCCGGGCCGCGGTTCCGCCGACTCGAAAAGGTGGGGAAGTATCCCGAGCGCGGCGAAGGACGGCTTCACCGGGATCGATCTAGCCACGCGGGGGGAGATGTGTTAGCACTTTCTTGGGCAAAGTCGTACATGCTGGGAGAGCGTGGGGCCGCGGTTGGCCCGAGTTTGGAGGGAGATCGGATGCCGGTCGTACGCCGACGTCATGGCGATGTCTCGCGTGATGTCGCCCCGTCGCCTCTCGGCGTGCCGCTTCGCTGGCTGGCCCTCGGCTTGGCGCTGAGCTTGGCCGCGTGCGCGACGCCGCCGCCGCTGGACGACGAGGTCGCCATCGCCGCCTATGAGGAGGCGAACGATCCCCTGGAGCCGATGAACCGGACCATCTTCGAGATCAACCAGGGTCTCGACGCGGCGATATTGAAGCCCCTGGCGCTGGCCTATCGGATGCTCTTTTCCGACGACATTCGCAACGGCGTGCGCAACATTACCCGCAATCTCAACACGCCGCGGAACTTTATCCACGACGTGCTCCAGGGCGAGCCGGAACGCGCCCGCGACAGCGCCGCACGCTTCGCCGTCAACAGTCTGGCGGGTGCCGGTGGCATGCTCGACGTGATGGCGATGGACACCGGCGTCGAGGCCGAGGCGATCGCCTATCACGACGAGGATTTGGGTCAGACGTTCGGCGTCTGGGGCATCGGCGAGGGCCCCTATCTCATGCTGCCGCTGTTCGGGCCGTCCAACGTCAGGGATGCCGTCGGGAAGGTCGGCGACATCTTTCTCGATCCCTTCCGCTACCTCATGCCCAACAACGTAGACACCGCTTTCAGCCTCTCCCGCAGGATCGCCGGCGGCATCGATACGCGCAGTCGACTGATCGAGGCGCTGGACGAGATCGAGCGCACCTCCATCGATTTCTACGTGACGATCCGCAGCCTCTATCGCCAGCATCGCGCGGCCGAGATTCTCAACGACGCCGATGGCGCCCTGGCGCCCGCGCCGGATATCGCCATCGAGTTCGAGGAAGACGAGGAGGTCGATCGAAAGCGGGTCTCACGGGCAACCACGAACTGATCGAGGCGCGATATGCGGCGTATCCTGGCTTATTTCGTTCCCATCCTGGTCCTGCTGGCGGTGGCGCTGGCGAGCGACCCGGCGCGCGCCATCGCGCCGGGCGAAGCCAGCAAGTTCGTCGACGATCTCGGCGGCAGCGCGATCCGGACCCTCGGCGACATCGGTTTGAACGACAAGCAACGTCAGGCGGCGCTCAGGGAATTGCTACGCCAGGGCTTCGCCCTCAAGGGCATCGGCAAGTTCGTGCTGGGGCGACATTGGCGGGGCGCCAGCAAGGCGCAGCGCAAACGCTACCTGAAACTCTTCGAGGCCTTCATTCTTGACAGCTACGGCGCGCGCTTCTCGCAGTATTCCGGCCAGACGATCGAGGTGGTGGGCGAGCGGGCCGACGGCGCCAACGGCCGTGTGGTCACCAGCAAGATCCGCCGTGGCGACGGCTCGATCCTCAAGGTCCAATGGCGGGTCCGCGAGGCCAGGTCGCGGCTGATGATCGTCGACATGGTGGTGGACGGCGTCAGCCTCGCGATCACCCAGCGCGCCGAGATGGCGGCCGTGATGCAGCAGAAGAAGGGCAACCTCGACGCCCTGCTCGACGAGATCGAGAGCAAGATCAAGGACCTGGAGTAGCTCCCCGTCAATTATCCCAACCGACGTAAGGCGTGACCGCATGGCCGGCGCCCCGCGCCGGGTGTAGGCTCGTCCCATGGAGCTCGTTCACGCACGCTCGAAGCTGTTGCCGGCGGATATGGTTCGGGCCTTGGCGGCGCGCTCGGACGGCGCGGCGGCGGTACGGCTCGGGCTCCACCTGGCCTTGCTCGCCGCCGCCGGGACGCTCACCTGGCATGCCCTCGGCACCTGGCTGTTGTTGCCGGCGATGGTCAGCCAAGGCGTGCTGCAGGTCTCGCTCTTCGCCGCTCTGCACGAATGCGTCCATCGCACCGCCTTTCGCTCGCGCCGGGCGAACGATTCCGTGGCTGCGGCAATCGGCCTCATAGCGGTGCTGCCGGCGGGCTTCTTCCGCCGCTTCCATTATGCCCACCACCGCTTCACCCAGGACCCGGCGCGCGATCCGGAACTGGCGGCGCCCAAGCCCGAGACCCCGGCCGGGTACGCCCGCCAGGTCTCCGGCTGGAACTATTGGCGCGACCGGGCGCGGGAGTTGGTCGGCCACGCCCGAGGCCATGTCGGCGCCGATTTCGTGCCCCGGGCCGAGCGCCGGGCGGTCGTGGTGGAGGCGCGCCGCCATCTCGCCCTCTACGCCGTGGTCGGCCTCGCCGCCCTCCTGCTCGGCCGGTGGGAACCGCTCGCTCTCTGGCTGGGGCCGGCGATCCTGGGCCAGCCCTTGCTTCGCCTCTACCTGCTGGCGGAACACACCGGCTGCCAGCTCGGTCCCGACATGGTGAGGAACAGCCGCACGACGCTGGCCGGCTGGCCGACGCGCCTGTTGATGTGGAACATGCCCTATCACGTGGAGCACCACGTCTACCCGGCGGTACCGTTCCATGCGCTCCCGCGCCTGCACGCCCTAATGGCCGACCGACTGATCGAGACGGCGCCCAGCCATGCCGCCTTCCACGTGCGCTACTGGCGGGCGATCCGCGCCGGCACGGGCGCCCATTTCACCCGCTGGGTCCGCGGTTGAGGCGCGCCGCGCCAAATTCCGAATCAGAGGAATCGCCCCGATGACCGCGCCCGACCGCTTCGACAATACCCGGCGGATCTGCAGCCCTCGGGGCTCTACCCTCGACTGCCCGGAGTTGGCTCACCGAGGCGCCGCTCCGCATGCTGATGAACAATCTCGACGCCGAGGTCGCCGAGCGGCCGGAGGAGCTGGTGGTCTATGGCGGCATCGGCCGTGCGGCGCGCGACTGGGCCTGCTACGACGCAATCGTCGCCTGCCTCGCGGAACTGGCGGCGGACGAGACTCTGCTGGTGCAGTCGGGCAAGCCCGTCGGCGTCTTCCGCACCCACGAGGACGCGCCCCGCGTGCTGATCGCCAACTCGAACCTGGTCGGCCAATGGGCGACCTGGGATCACTTCCATGAATTAGACCGGGCCGGTCTGATGATGTACGGGCAGATGACGGCGGGATCGTGGATCTACATCGGCAGCCAGGGGATCATCCAGGGCACCTACGAGACCTTCGTCGAGGCCGGCCGCCAGCACTATGGCGGCGATCTTGCCGGCCGCTGGATCCTGACCGGCGGGCTCGGCGGCATGGGCGGCGCGTAGCCCTTGGCCGCGACCATGGCGGGGGCCTCGATACTCTGTGTCGAGGCCAGGGCGGAGCCTATCGAACGGCGGATCGCGAAGGGCTATCTCGATCGCTGGACCGCCGACCTGGAGCAAGCGCTGGGCTGGATCGAGGCCGCGTGCGCGGCGCGCGAGGCGGTCTCCGTCGGCCTTCTCGGCAACGCCGCCGAGGTCTTTCCCGAGCTGGTGGCGCGTGGCGTCCAGCCCGATATCGTCACCGACCAGACAGCGGCGCACGACCCGCTGAACGGCTACCTGCCGGCCGGCTGGACGGTGGCCGAGTGGGAGGTACTGCGGAACAGCGAGCCGGCCCGGGTGATCGCCGCCGCCAAGGACTCGATGGCGCTGCAGGTGCGCGCCATGCTGGCCTTCCACCGGGCCGGCGTGCCGACACTCGATTATGGCAACAACATCCGCCAGTTCGCGAGGGAGACGGGGGTCGCCGACGCCTTCGACTTTCCCGGCTTCGTGCCGGCCTATATCCGGCCGATGTTCTGTCGCGGCCGGGGCCCGTTCCGCTGGGTGGCGCTCTCGGGCGAGGCAGCGGACATCCACAAGACCGACGAGGCGGTGAAGGCGCTGGTCGACGACCCCCACCTCCACCATTGGCTCGACATGGCGCGGCAACGAATTCCCTTCCAGGGACTGCCGTCCAGGATCTGCTGGCTCGGCTTGGGCGAGCGGGCGCGGGTCGGCCTCGCCTTCAATCGGCTGGTGGCCTCGGGCGAGTTGGCGGCGCCGATCGTGATCGGCCGCGACCATCTCGATTCGGGCTCCGTCGCCAGCCCCAACCGCGAGACCGAGGCGATGCGCGACGGCTCCGACGCGGTGGCTGACTGGCCGCTGCTGAACGCGCTGCTGAACTGCGCCAGCGGCGCCACCTGGGTCTCGATCCACCACGGCGGCGGGGTCGGCATCGGCTATTCGCAACACGCCGGCATGGTGGTGGTGTGCGACGGCACCGAGGCGGCAGCCCGCCGGCTGGAGCGGGTGCTGAGCAACGATCCGGCCAGCGGCGTCATGCGCCACGCCGACGCCGGCTACGAAGACGCCATCGCCTGTGCCCGCGAACACGAGCTGAACCTGCCGATGCTCGATGGCTAGTGGAGCGGGCGGCCCGGGCGAGGGAGAGCTATCGATGATCGCGAAACTCGAGGCCGTCGAGCGGGCCGCGCTGGAGGATATGGTGGCGGCCGCGCCGGCCGATCTCGCGACCCGTCTCGGCATCGAAGGCGCCGAGGTGGGAACGGCTTACCTCGCGCTGGCGGCCAAGCTGCCGGCCTCCGCCGTGGTCGTCAACCGGACCATCGGCCTCGGCATGGGCGGCCCCGCGAGCCGCGAGGAGGTGGCTCTGATCGTCCGGCGTTACCGCGAGGCCGGGGTCGCGCGCCATTTCCTCCATCTCCACCCCGAGGCCCGGCCGGCGGAGATCGCCCAATGGTGCGCGGCCGAGGGGCTGGAGCGGGCCCGGGCCTGGGTCAAGTTCGCCCGGGGCCGCGAGGCGCCGCCCGACGCGCCGACGGAGTTCGACATCCGCCTCGCCGGCCCGGCCGAGGCGCCGGCGGTCGGGCGGATCGTCGCCGAGGCCTTCGACCTGGGCGCGGCGGCGGCACCTTGGCTCGCCGCCCTGGTCGGCCGCCCGGGGTGGCGAATCTACGCCGGCATGGACGGCGATAGGCCGGTCGGGTCGGGGGCGATGTTCGTCCGCGATTCCGTCGCTTATCTCGACTGGGGGGCGACGGCGCCGGCGGCGCGCGGGCGCGGCTGCCAGAGCGCGCTCCTGCGGGCCAGGGTGCTCGACGCCCTCGACTTTGGCTGCGAGCTGATCGCGACCGCAACCGGGGAGGAGGTGGCGGGCGATCCCCAACACTCCTATTCGAACATCCTGCGCACCGGCTTCCGGCCCGAGGTGACGCGCCTCAACCTGGCGCCGCCGAGACCCGTATGACTTCGCGCCATCCCGCACTATAATTCGCCGTCTGAACGGCGCCCGGCCGCGAGGAGGGACCATGCTGAGCGAGGAGATGAAGCAACTGATCGCCACCACCCGGCTCTGCTTCGCCGCCACGGTGAACGCGGACGGGACGCCCAACCTCTCGCCCAAGGCGACGCTGATGGCGCTCGACGACCACCGAATCGCCTTCGCCAACATCGCCTCGCCGACGACGATCGCCAACCTCAAACGCAACCCGGCGATCGAGATCAACATCGTCGACATCTTCCGCCGTCGCGGCTACCGCTTCGCCGGCAAGGCCGCGCTCGCCGAGCCGGGCGCGGCGGAATTCGAGACGGTGGCCGGCAAGCTCTGGGCCGCCGTCGGCCGAGATTACCCGGTGCACCAGGTCGTGGTGGTGACGGTGGAGCGGGCGCTTCCCGTCCTGTCGCCGGCCTATACCTTCGGTGGTGCCAGCGAGGACGAGCTGATCCCGCACTGGCAGGGCAACTACGGCGTGCGGCCGGCGGAGTAGTCGATCGTCAAAAGTCCCTCGGCCGCTATCGGATCGCCCGGCCCTTGCGCTGGATGAACTCCGGGAAGGCATCCTCGGCCCGGGCGCCCGGGACCACGTCGCGGGTATAGACCCGCTCGTGGCTCCATTGCGTCTTCAGGTCGGCGCCGAGGTCCCTGAGCAGCAGCGCCTTCACCCCCCGCACCGAGGCGGCCTTGTTGGCGGCGATCATGCGCGCCAGTTCCATGGTCTTGGCGCGCAGCTCGGCGCGCGGCACCAGATGGTTCAAGAGGCCGATTGCGTGCGCCTCCTCGGGCTCCACCACGCGGCCGGAGAACAGCAGTTCCTTGGCCATCGGCCAGCCGACCTGGTTGGGCAACGTCCAGGTGGCGTTGATCCGACCGTAGGCGGCGGCGAGAAAGCGGAACTTGCTTCCCTCGCAGCCGATCCGGATGTCGAGCGCGGTGGCGAGCACGCTGGCGCCGCCGTAGGCGAGGCCGTTCATCATCCCGATGGTCGGCTTCGGACAGGTGGCGACGTCGTAGGTGCCCTCGGCCAGTATGACGCCCCGGGAAGCGCGCTCGGCCGGCGCCAAATTGACGTCGTTCTCGCGCTGCTCGTGGATGTCGCCACCGGCGGAGAAGGCCTTTTCGCCGGCTCCGGTGATGACGATGCAGTCGACCTGATCGTCGCGGCCCATGCGGCGGACGGCGTCATGCAGCTCCGAGGTGAGGCGGAAGTTCATCGCGTTCAACACCTCGGGCCGGTTCATGGTGAGGATCGCTACCCCGTCCGTCTTTTCCACCAGAATATGCTCAAATTCGCTCACCACGCCTCTCCTCTCGCCGATAGTCGGGCCGGGTTATAGTCTCGGGTGTAGTAGCCGGCGAGGCGGTCGGCCTCCAGGTCCTCGGGCGCCCGCTGGCTCACCGGACCGAAGCCGGCGCCCCCCGCTGAGCAGACCTCGATGATGTCGCCGGCGGCAAGCGGAATGCGTTCGTCCTTGGTCAGCAACGGCGGCGTATAGATCTCCCCGTCGCGCCGCCGTATTCGGAAGCGCGTCAGCGCGCCGTCGTCTCCGCCGTCGTGGCCGCGCGGCGGAAAGCGGCCGCGATCGCCCAGCAGCGAGACCACGGCCTCTCCCCTCAGTAGCTCGATCGCCATGTCGACCCCGAAGCCGCCACGCCGCCGGCCCCGTCCGCCCGAATTCTCGCGCAAGCGAAAGTGACGCACCCGGTAGGGATAGCGGCTCTCGTAGATCTCCATCGGCGTCATTCGCGCGGTCGAATGCAGCGAGCAGCCGTTGCTGATTCCATCGCCGTGTTCGTGGCCGCCGTAGCCGCCGCCGAAGTATAGATAGAGCACGTAGTCGCCGATTTCCTCGTCATGGCCGCCGACGGTGACGTTGACGGTGCTGGAGAAGCAGCCGGCGGTGATCCGCTCCGGCACCGATTGGGCCAGCGCGCCGAACACCACGTCGATGATCCGCTGCGAGACCTCGGCCGTGGAGCCGGAGACGGGTCGCGGCGGGTCGGCGTTCAGGAAGGTGCTCTTGGGCGCGATGACCTTCACCGGCTTGAAAGCGCCGGCGTTTATCGGCACCTCCGTGAAGACGTGCTTCAAGGCGACGTGACAGGCCGAGACGGTCGACGACCAGACCGAGTTGAAGGGCCCCTTGCAGGGCGGCGAGGACCGGGAGAAGTCCAGCGTCATATCGCTCCCCGAGACGGTCAGGCGGAGGTGGATGTCGAGGGCCCCTGGGTCGACCCCGTCGCTGTCCATGTGGTCGAGATATTCGTAGACGCCGTCGGGAAACTCCGTGATGTGGGAGCGCATGACCGCTTCCGCGCGGGCAAACATCTCGTCGACCGTGCGCTCGATGACGTCGCGCCCGAAGCGGGCGACCAGGCCGTCCAGCCGGTGGGCGCCGAGACGGAGCGCCGTCACCTGGGCGTGGATATCGCCGAGCCGGGGCTTCGGCACCCGGACGTTTTCCAGGATCAGCGTCACCATCTCCTCGTCCAACTCGCCCTCGCGGTAGAGCCGGACCGGCGGCAGCACCAGGCCTTCCTGGAAGATCTCGGTCGCCCGGGCCGGGAAGCCGCCGGGGACCGAGCCGCCGATGTCGGGCCAGTGGCCGGTGTTGGCGAGAAGCGCGAACAGCTCGCCCTCGACGAAATGCGGCATCACCATCTTGACGTCCATCAGATGCGTGCCGCCCAGGTAGGGGCTGTTGACGATATAGATGTCGCCCGGGCTGAACCGGCGCCGGCCCTCGATGCTGGCGAGGACGCCCTGGGCCGTGTGCTGCATGACCGAGACGAAGAGTGGCAGGCTGTCCTCGCCCTGGGCGATCACCTCGCCGGTCCGCGGGTGATAGAGGCCGCTTGCCACGTCCTTGCCCTCGGCGATGATCGGCGAGAAGGCGGTGGAGACGAAGGCGGTGTCCATTTCCGTCGTCAGTTCTTGAAGCGCGCCTCGGACCACGGCGAAAGTCAGGGGATCGATCGCATCGTACGCTTCCGTCATGTCGCCCCCCACTCTCGGCCGACCCGCCCGAGCCCCAGGGTGCCGCCGGCGAGCACGCGCGCGCGGAAGCCCGGCGCCACCAGGATCGTCGCATCCGATTGCGCGATGATCGCCGGGCCCGCCACCGCCGCCCCCTCCACGAGCGCGCTCCGCGCGATCACCGGCGCCCGATGCCAGACACCTCGCCAGCGCACCTCGCGTTCGCTCACCGCGCTCGGCCCCGTCGCCACCGGCCTGGGGAGCGTCCGGTCCGGGCGAAGGCCGCGAACGGTGGTGCGAATCGCGGTGATGGTCACCGGAAATTCGCTCAGCACCGTCGTGAAGCGACGGCGATAGGTCTCGGTGAAGGCCGCTTCCAGGCCGGCCACGTCGATCTCGGGTCCGGCGGCCACGACGTCGACGGCGTGCGCCTGACCCAGATAGCAGCAGGCCACGGCGTGCTCGACCTCGATCGAGCGGAGCGGCGCCCCGGCGCCGGCGACGCGCTCGCGGCCGAGATCGGCCTGCCGCCGCCAGCTCGCGCGGACCTCCTCGAGGCTCCGCTCCGTCAGCGGCAACATCGCCGTCCGGACGAAATCCTGGCGCAGGTCGCAGATCAGACAGCCGAGCGCCGAGGTGGCCCCCGGATAGGACGGCACCAAGGCCGTCGGCGCGGCGAGCTCGTCCATCAGGCCGCAGGCATGGAGCGCGCCGGCCCCGCCGAAGAGCACCAGGGCGAAATCGCGCGGATCATGACCCCGCTCGGTGGAGATCCTGCGAAGCGCGCCGGCCACGTGCTGCTCGGCGACACCGACGATGGCCTCGGCCGCCGCTTCCAACGACAAATCGAGGGCGGCGGCGATCTCGCCCACCGCCGTCGCAGCCGGCGTGCGCCTGAGGTTCGGCCCGCCATGGGTGCCCAGCACCGTCGCCTCGCCGAGCCGCCCGAGGATGAGCTGCGCGTCCGTCACGGTCGCCCGCGCGCCACCCTGGTCGTAGCAGGCGGGACCGGGTTCGGCGCCCGCGCTTTCCGGCCCGACGCGCAGCAGCCCGCCGCGGTCGATCCAGGCGATGGAGCCGCCGCCGGCGCCGATCGAGCGCACGTCGACCATTGGTCGCCAGATCGGCAGGCCGAACTCCAGCTCGCTCTGCGCCCGCATCGAGGGCAGGCCCGCGTCGATCAGCCCGATGTCGCAACTGGTGCCGCCGATATCGCAGCCGAGCGCTTTTTCGAAACCGGCCTCGGCGGCGATGCGGGCGGCGGCGGCGACGCCCGCGGCCGGGCCCGAGAGGATCGAGGCGACCGGCAGCCGGGCCGATTCCGACCAGGGGACGGCGCCGCCGTTGGACTGCGCGACCAGCAGATCGTGGCGAAAACCGGCCGCGCCCAGGCGGTCCGAGAGCGCGCCCAGATAGCGCGCCATCACCGGCTGCACATAGGTATTGATCGCCGCCGTCGTCGTCCGCTCGAACTCCCGCGCCTCTTCCGAAATGTCGCTCGCCACGGTCAGCCGGTCCGCCGGCCAGCCGAGCGCAACCAAGCGGTCCGCCAGTCGTCGTTCCTCGGCGCCGTTGCGGTAGCCGTTGAAGAGGCTGATCACCAGCGCTTCCGCCTCCACCTCGCGCAGGCGATCGACGATTTGCCTGAGTTCCGCGTCGTCGGCTCGGCTCAGGACCCGGCCCGAAGCGTCGAGCGCGACCGAGGCCTCGAGCCGGCGGTGGCGGGGGATCAGCGGCGTGAATGTCGCCTTCAGGCCATAGGCGTTCGGCCGGTCGCGGCGCCTGAGCTCCAGCACGTCGCGGAAGCCTCGGCTGGTCAGCAGCGCCGCGCGGCAGCCCTTGCGCTCGATCAGCGCGTTGACGGCGACAGTGGTGCCGTGCACGGCGGCCTCGATTCCGCCGACGTCAATGCCGGCGCCGTCGAGCGCGGCCATGAAGCCCAGCGACTGATCGGCCGTGGTGCTCGGCACCTTGGCGACGCGGATCGCGCCGTCGGCCGGATCCACGGCGACGAGATCGGTGAAGGTGCCGCCGATGTCAACGCCGATCTCCATGCCCCGCCGTCCCCGCCGCCGTCTCCGGAGCCAGCCTAGCGCGTTATCGGCGCGGACTGAACCGTCCGCTTCCTCGGGGGCTAACAGCGTTGGACATGAACCTCGACCACGTCGGCTCGACGGCTTGGCGATCGCGGCCGTTGGCCTATCATCCGAGCCGACGGCGGCAAACAACCAGGGGAGGTCGAATGACTCAATTACGCGTCGGATTCGTCGGCGACAGCATCACCAACGGCACCGGTGACGAGACCCTGCTCGGCTGGACCCTACGACTGGGCCAGGCCGAGCGGGCGCGCGGCCACGACGTCACCGTCTATAACCTGGGGGTTCGCGCCGATACCTCGGAAATGGTCCAGGCGCGCTGGGAGGCCGAGTGCGCGGCCCGGCTGCAACCGGCTTACGCCTGCGCCACCGTCTTCGCCCTCGGCATCAACGACAGCGCCCACGAAAAAAGCGCGGACAACGACGGCTTGCGGGTTCCGCTGGAACGCTCGGTCGAGATCATCGCGGGCATGGCGAGGGCGGCGCGGCGGTTCGGCCCCGTGCTCTGGATCGGGCCGACGCCGATCGAGGAATCCTTCATGCCGCTTTGGCCCTTCGCCGGGTTGAGCTTCGCCTTCGAGAACCCGGTCATCGCCGAATACGGCCGCGCCTACGCCGCGGGCGCGGGCGAGATCGACGTGCCCTACCTCGATCTCTTCGCCGCGCTGGCGGATGATTCGGCCTGGTACGCGATGCTGGGCAAGACCGACGGGCTGCACCCGAACGCCGAGGGCTACGAGCAGTTGACCGCGCTGATCGCCGCCTGGCCGGCGTGGCGCGCGCTGCTGGATTGAGCCGGACGATAGCGCTCGGGCCGCGACCATGACCGAGATCTACGTCGACGCGGACGCCTGCCCGGTCAAGCACGAGGTGCTGCGGGTGGCCGAGCGCCACGGCTTGCACGTCCATATGGTTACCAACCAGGGCTACAACGCGCGCGGTCAGCCGCTGATTCATGGCGTCATGGTGCCCCAGACGCCGGATGCCGCCGACGACTGGATCGCCGGCCACATCGGCCCCGCCGACGTGGCGGTGACGGCGGACATTCCGCTCGCCGACCGTTGCCTGAAGACCGGCGCCCGGGTGCTCGGCCCAACCGGGCGGCGCTTTACGGCGGACAACATCGGCGGCGCGCTCGCCACCCGCGACCTCTTGGCCCGGCTTCGCGAAACGGGCGAGATCCGGGGCCGAAACCCCGGCTTTTCGCGCCACGACCGCTCGCGCTTCCTGGAGGCCCTGGAGGCGACGGTGCGCGCCGCGACGGGAAAGAGCGGTGGCTGAGGGCGGGCGCGGCTTGAAGAGGAATTTCTGCCCGTTGGCCTCGACCTCGGGCGCCGGCGAAGCAGGCATTGAAGAAGGCGAGCGTCTCGTCCGTAATGCGTCCCCGCGCCCGCCGGTCGACGCCGAGGGCCTGAAACTCCGCCGCCATCCAGCCGACGCCCGCGCCGACGACCAGGCGATTGCCGCTGAGTTCCTGGATCGTCGCGATCTGCTTGGCCGTCGCCAGCGCTGCGCGGTAGGGCAGAATCAAGACGGCGAAGCCCAGGGTGACGCGCGTCGTGATCCCGGCGAGCCAGGCGAGCGTCGCCAGGGTGTCCATATAGCGCCCGCCGCTGCCCTCGGCGTCGTCTGGCGGGATGGCGAGGTGATTGGTAGTCCAGATCGATTCGACCCCGGCCGCCTCGGCGGCGAGCGCGCAGGCGGCCATCGTCCCGGCCGTCGACTCGCTCCGGCGCGATCGCGCGATCACCCGGCTTGCGCCCGGTTTGGGAGGCTCGCGCGCGGCGAACCCTCACGAAAATCGGCGATTCACGCGCCAAGACGACGTTTTCGAATGCATACATCTCAGGGTCTGAATATGCGTGAGACAAGCAAAGCATTGATGGTCAACGCCGTTTGGGCTTCACCCCGGCATGACGGGATTTCGTTTTGCAAAATCGGCGATATTCGGAAGTATACAATTATTCCTATATATATCGAAATAGTTTTTAGGCTGCACGCGGCTCGTTGTTTTCGTCGAATATCCCGGCTGGCCGAGTATCGCGAACCTTCGCATCTCGGGCGACGTGCCCACCCCGTGTCCGAGCCCTCGCCCTCGAACCGCCGCCGCCCGTATCCCGGGCTCGGACCTCTCCTCGAATACGGGATGTCCCGACGAGCGGCCCGGGCGATATCTCCTACCATGGGTTCGACGGTGGGGTGTGGGAAGACGCTATGGTCGGGAATCGGGCGTGGAATTCAATTTTCAAGACGCGACCGCCCAGCCTGCGACCCCCCAGCCCGCGCTATTTGCGCCTGCCCTTCTCATCTTCAATGGTGAGCGCGGCGCCGAGCACTGTAAAGGCGGAGCCTTCGGCTCCCCGCTTCGCGGCTTACGGCCTTGACAGCGCCCGTCCCCACACTCCGACGCTCCTCCATGAGAAGAATGGTGGAGAGTAGACCATGGTATCCATTTTCTCGGCGACGTGGCGATCCCGCCGCCAATTTCGATCATGTCGAGCAACTTCCATCGGATCCCCTCCCCTTCCGCCGCACCGAACCATCGATGGCACGGCGGAGCGGGAAAGGCGGGCGACGCCGCTAGTCAAGGCCGCGGCCGCGCAGCGGTGGCCCGAAGGGCCAGCCTTTACTCGCGGCGGCGCTCGCCGGATCATCGAGCACGCCATCGACGGCGGAAGGACGAGCACCTTTGCGGGATCATCGGGCCGATAGTAGAGCGGAAAGGGGGTCTTGTACTTTAATCGCCGACGGTGCCTGGGCTTGTAAAAGTACAACGACACCTTTTTCGATTTCTCCCGCTGGCGGGAACCTCGATCGCCGAACCGATGGCCCGCCATGGTCCCTTCGTCATGAACACCCGTGACGAGCCGACCGCCGCCCTCGACGATTACCGCTCGGGACCCATGGGGACGATCGCGCGGAGCTGACGCACCGTCCCCGCTCTTCCCTCGATTTTCCGTGCCTGGAGGGAAAAACTCATGCAAGAAGCAAGACCTGACCCTCGAACCTTTGACCCCTCGCAGTTAGGCAAAATCAAACCTGATTACGCACTTTACTCAGCCGGATTGATGTGGTATAAATCGTGAACATTTGGTGGTTTTACAGGAGATTCACGATGCCACGCAACAAGGTTCAGTTCCAGAAGGGGCTCAGCGAGCCGCGTTTTCGTGAGTTGTACGGTACCGAGGAGCAGTGTCGCGAGGCCCTGTTCCGCTGGCGCTGGCCGGAGTGGTTCGCCTGCCCCCGATGTGGCGCCACGCGCCATTGCGAGATCGCCGGGCGAAAACTTTACCAATGCGCCGCCTGCCGTCATCAAGTTTCGCTGACCGCCGGCACGCTCTTCCACGCGACCAAGCTGGCGCTGACCCTGTGGTTCTCGGCGATCTATCACATGACCCAATCGAAGAAAGGGATCTCCTCCCTCGAACTCGGCCGGCGGCTCGGCGTCACCCAGACCACGGCCTGGAAGATCAAGCAGAAACTGATGCAGTCCATGCTCGAGCGCGATGCCAAATTGCCGCTCACCGGGCGGGTGGAGATGGACGATGCCTACCTCGGCGGCCGGCGTTCCGGGGCCAAGCGCGGCCGGGGCGCGCCGGGCAAGACGCCGTTCGTCGCCGCCGTCCAGACCACGGCGGAGGGCCAGCCCGTGCGCATCAAGCTCCGCCGCGTCAAGGGCTTC
The DNA here is from genome assembly GCA_965225945.1 of Alphaproteobacteria bacterium. Classification (GTDB taxonomy): domain Bacteria; phylum Pseudomonadota; class Alphaproteobacteria; genus JASLMY01. Next base: position 403,828 of record CBDDBZ010000039.1, read on the forward strand.
CGCAAGAGCGAGATCGCCAAGATGGCCAAGCGCGACCTGAGCCCGCTGGCGACGGTTGTCAGCGATGGGCTCGGCTGCTTCACCGCGGTCACCGCGTAAGGCTGTGCGCACCATCCGATACCCACCGGCTCCGGACCCGGGGCCGTCGCCGTGCCCGCCTTCAAATGGGTCAACACCACCCTCGGCAACCTCAAAAACACCCTGCGCGGTACCTACCATGCGATCCGACCCAAGCATGTGCCGCGCTATCTGGCGGCGTTCCAGTACCGATACAACCGCCGCTACCGGCTCGCCGACATGATCGAAGCCCTCGGCCGCGATGCCCTGCGCACGCCGCCCATGCCATATCGGCTCCTGAAGTTGGCTGAGGTTAGTGCGTAATCAGGAAATCAAATGTAAGCGAGACGGGAATCTACACTGCCGGCTCCCTTGAAAGCTTATACACTGACGGTGTATGATTTTCGTCAGCGGCTCGGAGGGAGATTCCGGGCCCCCGCACGACCGCCGCTACTACCCCGATGCGCGCCCGCCTGTTTGTAGGAGCACAAATGAAGCCCCCCACCCCCTTCGCCTTGCTACTCCAACATTGCGGACTCTCTCATCGGGAGACCGCCGACTTTCTCATGACAAGCGTCGACGCCGTGAAGTCCTGGTCCTCCGGCCGCAACCGGCCGCCTGCTTTCGCGACGGGCAAACTGGCCGATCTCGCGCTAGGCATCGACGAAGAGGCCCGGGGCTGGTTCCACATGATCGAGGATGGCATCGACCCCGACAACGTCACGCCGGACGTGATCGAGTTGGAGATTGCCCCTGACGACAATGAGGCTCGCAAGCACGGCAAGCCCTGTGCTGCGGTCGAGCGCGCGGTCCTGGCGCGCGTCGTCGCCTGGGGTATGTGGAAGGGACTGAATTTCCGAATTGTCCCGCGATTGTAGTCGCGGCGCTAGGGCCCCCGCGTGAGCCGGAGCAAGCCGGTGTCCGGCACCAGCGAGAATATTCTGGGTCACCCATTGGGCGTCTGTTTGCAAGAGCATGCATCTTCCCTTTCCTCCAGCGACGTGCCGGCAGGTAGTTTGGGTTTCCTAGCAGCCTGTCGGACTTGAGCCGAGGGGTGTGATCTGATTCGATGGCATCGATTGATTCGCCCGCGATTGATGGAGGCCGTGATGAGCAACTTCCGAGCGGTGGACCGCGAGACGGGGTTTCTGCTGCCGCCGTCGGTGGATGAATGGCTTCCCGAGCGGCATCTGGCGCGCTTCGTGGTCGAGGTGATCGAGCAGTTGGACCTCTCGGCGTTCGTGAAGGCCTATCGCGGCTCGGGCTCGGCGTCCTATCACCCGAGCGTGCTGCTGGGGCTTCTGGTCTACGGCTACGCCACGGGAGTGTTTTTTAGCCGCAAGCTGGAGCGCGCGAGCTATGATTCGGTGGCCTTCCGCTTCATCGCCGCCAACGACCATCCCGACCACGACACCATCGCCAGCTTCCGGCGGCGCTTTCTCGTTTCGATCGAAGGGCTGTTCGTCGAGGTGCTGCTGCTGGCTCGGGAAACCGGGCTGCTGAAGCTGGGCACGGTGGCGCTGGACGGCACCAAGGTGCATGCCAACGCGAGCCGCCACAGTGCCTTGTCGTGGAAACACGCCTGCGAGATCGAAGCCCGGTTGAAGGCCGAGGTGGTGGAACTGATGAGGCTGGCGGAGGCGGCCGATGCGGCGGATGTGCCGGACGGGATGTCGGTACCGGAAGAACTGGCCCGGCGCGAGGATCGTCTGGCCCGCATCGCCGAGGCCAAGGCGGCGATCGAGGCGCGGGCGCGCGAACGCCATGAGCGGGAGCGGGCCGAGTACGAGGCGAAGCTCTAGGCGCGCGCGGAGAAGGCCGAGAAGACGGGCCGCAAGCCGGGCGGCCGTCCGCCCAAGCCGCCGGTGGCCGGGCCCGGGCCGAAGGACCAAGTCAATCTGACGGACGCGGACTCGCGCATCATGCCGGTGGCCGGCGGTGGCTTCGAACAGTCTTACAACGCCCAGGCCACGGTGGCGGTCGACAGCCTGCTGGTGGTCACCAACGATGTGGTCCAGGCCCCCAACGACAAGCAACACATCGAGCCGGCGCTGGAAGCGCTCGAGCGGCTCTCCGAGGCGCTGGGCGCGCCCGAGACCCTGCTGGCGGACAGCGGCTACTTCAGCGAGGCCAACGTGAAGGCCTGCGCCGAGGCCGGGATCGCGCCGCTGATCGCGCCCGCTCGGGAGCACCATCATCTCTCCTGGAAGGACCGCTTCGCCGGAGCACCGCCGCCCCCGGAGAACCCGACGCCGCTGGAAGCGATGCGCCATCGACTGGCCTCGCCCGAGGGCCGGCAACTCTACGCCCTGCGCAAGCAAACGCCGGAACCGGTGTTCGGCATCATCAAATCGGTGATGGGCTTCCGCCAGTTCTCGCTACGCGGCCTGGACAAGGTCAGGGGCGAATGGAACTTGGTGACCCTGGCTTGGAACATCAAAAGAATGTTCACCCTGCAATACGCGTGAGCAAGCGGCCGTGAGCAAAGCGGCAACTCCGTGTCCTCGCGAAAGGGCCTAAAGTGTATGCTCGCCTCGCGATACACGCGAGCAAGCGGCCGGACGCCATGTCCTCACGAAAGATGCCCGAACCCATGACCTCTCCACATCCCGATCCGTCCACACCCCTTCTCGCGGACCTCAGTCCGACAGGCTGCTAGCTCCCTCGATGCGGCGTGGCATGGTGGGTTTCTTCAAGTTTGGTGTCGGCTGATGAAGCGCGCACCAGTCACCCATCAGGATCAAGACCGTTCCCCCGCTTGGCGCGCCGCCGCTCGAGGGAGGGCCCCTGGCGCCCCAGAAATCCTCTTGTGCCATGCCGTCTCCAATGGATCTCACGCACCAGGGGTCCACGCACCAGGGGGCAGGTCTTGCTTCTTGCAATGGTGCCCCAAAACACCTGATCGGGGTCGTGCTCGTCACGCAGCCGGTGCCCTGTCGGACGACTCGCGCGCGGCCCTCGTGACAACCCAATGGACCCAACCGTCGCCGGCCGGGCCTCGTCAAAAAAAATCCTGATTACGCACTTTACTCAGCCGGATTGATGTGGTACAAATCGTGAACAAATGGCGTTTTTTCAGGGGGTTCACAATGCCACGCAACAAGGTTCAGTTCCAGAAGGGGCTCAGCGAGCCGCGTTTTCGTGAGTTGTACGGTACCGAGGAGCAGTGTCGCGAGGCCCTGTTCCGCTGGCGCTGGCCGGAGGGCTTCGCCTGCCCCGATGTGGCGCCACGCGCCATTGCGAGATCGCCGGGCGAAAACTCTACCAATGCGCCGCCTGCCGTCATCAAGTTTCGCTGACCGCCGGCACGCTCTTCGACGCGACCAAGCTGGCGCTGACCCTGTGGTTCTCGGCGATCTATCACATGACCCAATCGAAGAAAGGGATCTCCTCCCTCGAACTCGGCCGGCGGCTCGGCGTCACCCAGACCACGGCCTGGAAGATCAAGCAGAAACTGATGCAGTCCATGCTCGAGCGCGATGCCAAATTGCCGCTCACCGGGCGGGTGGAGATGGACGATGCCTACCTCGGCGGCCGCCGTTCCGGGGCCAAGCGCGGCCGGGGCGCGCCGGGCAAGACGCCGTTCGTCGCCGCCGTCCAGACCACGGCGGAGGGCCAGCCCGTGCGCATCAAGCTGCGCCGCGTCAAGGGCTTCCGCAAGAGCGAGATCGCCAAGATGGCCAAGCGCGACCTGAGCCCTGGGGCGACCGTTTTCAGCGACGGGCTCAACTGCTTCACCGCCGTCACCACGCGGGGCTGTGCGCATCATCCGATATCCACCGGCTCCGGACCCGGGGCCGTCGCCGTGCCCGCCTTCAAATGGGTCAACACCACCCTCGGCAACCTCAAAAACACCCTGCGCGGTACCTACCATGCGATCCGACCCAAGCATGTGCCGCGCTAACTGGCGGCGTTCCAGTACCGATACAACCGCCGCTACCGGCTCGCCGACATGATCGAAGCCCTCGGCCGCGATGCCCTGCGCACGCCGCCCATGCCATATCGGCTCCTGAAATTGGCTGAGGTTAGTGCGTAATCAGGAAAAAATTTGGTGGGCCCGGCAGGGCTCGAACCTGCAACCAGACCGTTATGAGCGGCCGGCTCTAACCAGTTGAGCTACGGGCCCCGAGGCGCGAGCGGTCCGGAGGCGAGCCTCAGTTGTCGAGGAAGCTCCGCAGCTTGCGGCTGCGCGAGGGGTGTTTCAGCTTGCGAAGCGCCTTGGCCTCGATCTGGCGTATTCGCTCGCGGGTGACCGAGAACTGCTGGCCGACCTCCTCCAGCGTGTGGTCGGTGTTCATGCCGATGCCGAAGCGCATGCGCAGGACCCGCTCCTCGCGCGGCGTCAGCGAGGCCAGCACCCGGGTCGTGGTCTCCCGCAAATTGGCCTGGATCGCCGCGTCGATCGGCAGCACCGCGTTCTTGTCCTCGATGAAGTCGCCGAGGTGGCTGTCCTCCTCGTCGCCGATCGGAGTTTCCAGGCTGATCGGCTCCTTGGCGATCTTCAGCACCTTGCGGACCTTCTCGAGCGGCATGCCGAGCTTGCCGGCCAACTCCTCCGGCGTCGGCTCGCGGCCGATCTCGTGCAACATCTGGCGCGAGGTGCGCACCAGCTTGTTGATGGTCTCGATCATGTGCACGGGAATGCGGATGGTCCGCGCCTGGTCGGCGATCGAGCGGGTGATCGCCTGGCGGATCCACCAGGTGGCGTAGGTCGAGAACTTGTAGCCCCGGCGATACTCGAACTTATCGACCGCCTTCATCAGGCCGATGTTGCCTTCCTGGATCAGGTCGAGGAATTGCAGGCCGCGGTTGGTGTATTTCTTGGCGATGGAGATCACCAGGCGGAGGTTGGCCTCGACCATCTCCTTCTTCGCCTGGCCGGCCTCGCGCTCGCCCTTCTGCACCGTGGTGACGATCCGCTTATATTCGCCGACCGGCAGGCCGGTGTCGCTGGCGACGTCGGCGATGTTGCCGCGGATCTCCTTGATCTTGTCGCGGTCCTTGGTGACGAATACGGCCCAGCCCGTGGCCTTCAACCGGCGCACCCGGCCGACCCAGCGGGGATCGAGCTCGCGGCCGATGTAGTGCTTGAGAAAATCCTCTCGGTTGACGCCGTTCGAGTCGGCCATGCGCAGCAGGCGGCCCTCCAGCCCGATCAGCCGGCGGTTGATGCCGTAGAGCTGGTCGACCAGGGCTTCGATCCGGTTGTTGTGGAGGTGCACGCCGCTCACCAGCTCCTCCAGCTCGAGGCGCAGCTTCTGATAGCGCCTCTCCTGCTGCGGCGCCAGCTCCTGATTGCTGAGCGCCGCCTCCATGCGGCTGTCCTGCAGCTTGCGGAAGCGCCTGTAAACCTTGTAGATGCGATCGAATTCCTCCAGCACGTGCGGCTTCAGCGCCTCTTCCATCGCGGAAAGGGAGATGGTGCTCTCCTCGTCGTCGTCGTCATCGTCATCGTCGTCGCCGGCCTCCGCCTCCGCCTTGCCCTCGTTCGCGTCGGTCTTCTTGGCCTTGCTGTCGGCCTCCATGACGCCGTAGGTGGCGTCGAGGTCGATGATGTCGCGCAGCAGCACGGTGCCCTCGACCAGCATGTCGCGCCACTCGATGATGGCGCGAATGGTCAGCGGGCTCTCGCAGACGCCGCTGATCATGGTTTCGCGGCCGGCCTCGATGCGCTTGGCGATGGCGATCTCGCCCTCGCGGCTGAGCAGTTCGACGCTGCCCATCTCGCGCAGGTACATCCGCACCGGATCGTCGGTGCGGTCGTATTCCTCTTCCGCCTTCTCGGTCTCGACGACGGGCTTCTCGCCCTTGCGCTCGGCCTCGTTCGCGTCCTCGGGCTCGTCCGCCTCGATGAGGTTGATTCCCAGCTCCGAGAACATGGTCATCACGTCCTCGATCTGCTCGGAGGAGAATTGTTCCTGCGGCAGCACCGCGTTCAGCTCGTCATAGGTGACGTAGCCCTGCTCCTTGCCGCGCGCGGTCAGCTTCTTCAGCGCCGCGTTGATGGTGTCGAGAAGCGGCCGGTCCTGGCTCTCGCTCGCCTGCCGCACGTCCGTCGCCGTCGCGCTCTTCGCCATTCGCCACATCGCTCCCCGATCGCGCCACGAGACGCCGTGTCCCGCGTGCTCTACCCCGCCCGATCCACAACCGCCGACGCCGGCTAGGGCGTCGGCGTAGCTATGCTACGCCGCGACGCGCCTTGTCGAGTTCCGTGCGCACCGCGTTCAGCCGCGCCAGATTGCCATCCGTCATTTCGTCACCGTACGCCACCACCGCCGTCCGTAGATCCGCCTCCAGATCTTTCAGCCGATGACCGCGACAGGCATCGAGCCAACCCTGTCGGGCCACCTCTCGCTCGGCGTCCGAGTACGCGAAGGAGGGAAATCGCACGCCGCCCCCACCGGTCAGCGCGTCGATCGCGTCCGCCACGTCCTGGTCGCTCAGATTGTGCCGAAGATGCTCCACATCAAGGGTCCGCGCCATCGCGAGAGTTTCTATGATCAGCCCATGAAGCCTGTCAAGCGCGGGCGCCCGGAAGGTCAGCTCGGCGAAGGCTTCGAAGAACTCCGGTTCCTCCAACAGATCCGGGTGATTGAGCGGGACCGCCAGCAGCAGCGGCTCGCGCCGAACCTCGCCCTGCTCGAGATCGTAGCGCCGCGCGAGCGGCCGATCGTCGCGCCAGAACGAAGCCGCGCGAGCCGGCCTGCGCCCGTCTTCGGCCGGCCGGCGTCGGCCGGCGCCGAAGAGGCGGTCGACGGCGTGGCGAAAGTGCGCGCGGTAATAAACCTTGACCGTCTCGTCCTGGATCTGGCCGGCGAGACGGCCGAGGTCGCGGCGCAGCCCCGCGCGGCGCTCGGGCGTGTCGAAATTGCGGCCCTCCAGCGCGCCTTCCCAGAGGACCTCGACCAGCGGCCGGGGGCTGGCCAGCATCTCGCGAAGCGCGGCCCGGCCGCGGCGCGCCAGCAGACTGTCCGGATCCTCGCCCGGCGGCAGGGTGACAAAGCCGAGCGAGCGGCCGGGCCGAAGCTGCTCCAAGGCCCGCTCCGCCGCGCGGCGGGCCGCCCGGGCGCCGGCCGCGTCGCCGTCGAAACAGAGCACCGGCTCCGGCGCCAGGCGCCAAAGCTCGGCGAGCTGCGACTCGGTGAGCGCGGTGCCGAGGGGGGCGACCGCGTGGTCGACGCCGGCCCGCGCCAGGGCGATGACGTCCATATAGCCCTCGGCCACCACCACCGTGCCGGCTTGGTGCGCGGCCTCGCGGGCCGGCGCGAGGTTGTAGAGCGTGCGGCCCTTGTCGAACAGCGGGCTCTCGGGCGAGTTCAGATATTTGGCCCGCGCCTCGCCCAGCGCCCGGCCGCCGAAGGCGATCACCTGGCCGCGCCGATCGGCAATCGGGAAGATGATCCGGTCGCGGAAGAAATCGTAGCTCTCCCCTCCGTCGTCCGGCCGGCCGACCAGCCCCGTCTCGATCAGCCCCGCCTCGGCCCGGCCCCGCGCCAGGAACGCCGTTTTCAGCCGCTCGCCGCCGGCGGGCGCGTAGCCGAGGCGGAAGCGGGCGATGGTCTCGCCGTCGAGGCCGCGGCCGGCGAGATAGGCGCGGGCCTCGGCCCCCGCCTCTCCGGCGAGCTGGTGCTCGAACCACTCCGCCGCCTGGCCCAGGAGTTCGCCCAGGCTCTCCCGGGCGTCGCGTCGCGCATCGGCCTCGGGATCGGGGGCCGGCGGGACCATTCCGACGCTCGCCGAGAGCCGCTCCACCGCCTCGGGAAAGCTCGTGCCCTCGGTTCCCATCACGAAGTCGATGGCGCTGCCGTGCGCGCCGCAGCCGAAGCAGTGATAGAAGCCCTTGGCTTCGTTGACCGTGAACGACGGCGTCTTCTCGTCGTGGAAGGGACAGAGGCCGGACCACTCGCGGCCCCGGCGGCGCAACTTGACACGGCGCGCGATCAGGTCCGCCAGACCGATGCGGTCCTTGAGTTCGTCGAGATAACCTGGATCGAAGGCCATGCCGCCACCCCGCCGCGCCGGCGCCGGCGAATGGCGCCGATTCGCGAGCAAGGTATTTTATGCCAACCGCCACGGGACACGACTCTTTCATGCTGGCTGCGGCCTGGACGGCTAGTATGACCTGCCGGCCCTGGCGGATCGGCGCAATCACTTCGTCGCGGACCCGGATCGTTCCGGCGGCGGAGTCTCGGGCAGACCGGCTGCTCGAAGCGCCGCCAGGAATTTGGCCTGCTGCGCCGGCCTGGCGTGGAGATGGATCCTGGCTGCCGCTTGCAAGCTAAAACGCGGCACCGCGCTCCGCAACGCCTCCACCGTGACACGCGCCAGCCCGGCGGGGCGGGATCAGCGGCGGAGCGGTATGCGGGCGAGGCCCCGTCGCGGGGCGCCGTCGTCGCTGTCGAACAGCTCCGCCAGCTTCTCCATCATCGCGCCGCCGAGCTGTTCGGCGTCGACGATGGTGACGGCGCGGCGATAGTAGCGGGTCACGTCGTGGCCGATGCCGATGGCGATCAGCTCCACCGGCGAGGCGCTCTCGATCCACTCGATGACCTGGCGGAGATGCTTCTCCAGGTAGTTGCCGGCGTTGACTGAGAGCGTGCTGTCGTCGACCGGCGCGCCGTCGGAGATCACCATCAGGATGCGGCGCTGCTCGGTCCGGGCCAGCAGGCGCTCATGCGCCCAGAGCAGCGCCTCGCCGTCGATATTCTCCTTCAGTAGCCCCTCGCGCATCATCAGGCCGAGGGCGCGCCGGGCGCGCCGCCAGGGGGCGTCGGCCGGCTTGTAGATGATGTGGCGCAGGTCGTTGAGGCGGCCCGGGTTGGCCGGCTTGCCCTCGCGCAGCCAACGCTCCCGGCTCTGCCCGCCCTTCCAGGCCCGGGTGGTGAAGCCCAGGATCTCGACCTTGACGGCGCAACGTTCGAGCGTGCGGGCCAGGATGTCGGCGCACATCGCCGCCACCGTGATCGGGCGCCCGCGCATCGAGCCGGAGTTGTCCAACAGCAGGGTGACGACGGTGTCGCGGAAGTCGGTGTCCCGCTCCATCTTGAAGGAGAGCGGGTTCATCGGATCGACCACGACGCGGGCGAGCTTGCCGGCGTCCAGCAGGCCTTCTTCCAGATCGAACTCCCAGGAGCGGTTCTGCTTCGCCATCAGGCGGCGTTGCAGGCGGTTGGCGAGGCGCGCGACCGCGCCCTGCAGATGGTGCAGTTGCTGATCGAGATAGAGCCGAAGCCGGCCGAGCTCCTCCAAATCGCAGAGCTCGGCGGCGTCGATCACCTCGTCGCAGTCGGCGCAAAAGGCGTGATAGGGCGGCTCGTTGTGGCCGGGCAGGCCATCGCCGGGGCGCCACTGGCGGCGGCCGCGGCCGGGGTCCTCGCTCCCCATGCTGGTCATCGATTCGTCGGCGTCCATGGCATCGGCATCGGCCGAGTCGTCGGCCTGGCCGTCCATCGAATCGGCGTGCCGCGACTCGCCGTCGTCCGCGCCGCCCTCGGCGCCCTCGCCTTCGCCCTCGCCGCCAGCTTCCGGCTGCTGCTCGGGGTCGGCGTCGGGATTGTCCTCGTAGTCGTCCGATTCCTCGTAGTCGTCCTCGCCGATGTCGAGGTCGGCGATCAACTTGCGGGTGAGGCGCGCGAAGCTCGCCTGGTCGCGGATATAGGTGCCGATCTGGTCCAGTTCCTCGCCGGCGTGGCTCTCGATGAACTCGCGCAGCCCATCGACCATCGCCTCGGCATCGCTCGGCGGCGTCTTGCCGGTCAGCCGCTCGCGCACCAGCATGGCGACGACCTCCGGCAGCAGGGCCTCGCCCGGATCGGTGATCGAGCCATAGCCTCGGGCCCGGCAGCGCTCTTCCAGAAGTGCGTCGAGGTTGCTCGAGACACCACGCATCCGATTGGCGCCGATCGCCTCGACCCTAGCCTGCTCCGCCGCCTCGAACACGGCACGCGGGATCGCCGAGCGCGGGCGAAACCGACTATGCAGACGATCGTCGTGATGGCGGGTCCAGAGCGCCAACGCGTCCCCGGCGCCGCGCACCTGCGCCACTTCATGGGCGGGAAGTGCGCGCGAGGGCAGCGGCAGACGGGTCTGCCCGCTCCGCCCGGCGGCGCCTTCCGCGCCGAAGCTGACTTCCAACTCGGAATCGGCCGCGATCGCGCGGACCGTGGCGGTGACCGCCCGCTTGAAGGGCTCGACGGGGCTTTCCGGCGTGCTCATCGCCCGCAGTCAGACCAGATCGGCCCGGGCGGCCGATTCCGGCAGCTCCTCTCCGAGACAGCGCTGGTAGTATTCGGCGATGATCGAGCGCTCCACCTCGTCGCAACGATTGAGGAAGCTCAAACGGAAACCAAAGCCGATGTCGTCGAAGATCTCCGCGTTCTGGGCCCAGGTCAGCACGGTCCTCGGCGACATCACGGTAGAAATGTCGCCGTTCATGAAACCGGAGCGGGTCAGTTCGGCGACCGCGACCATCGCCTCGACGGTCTTGCGGCCCTTCTCGGTGTCGTAGTTCTTGGCCTTGGCCAGGACGATCTCCTGCTCCATGCCCGCCGGCAGGTAGTTGAGCGTGGTGACGATGTTCCAGCGGTCCATCTGGCCCTGGTTGATCTGCTGGGTGCCGTGATAGAGCCCGGTGGTGTCGCCGAGGCCGACGGTGTTGGTGGTGGAGAACAGGCGGAACGAGGGATGCGGCCGGATCACCCGGTTCTGATCCAACAGCGTGAGCTTGCCCTCGACCTCCAGAATCCGCTGGATCACGAACATCACGTCGGCGCGGCCGGCGTCATACTCGTCGAACACCAGGGCACAGGCGTGTTGCACGGCCCAGGGCAGGATGCCCTCGCGAAACTCCGTCACCTGCTTGCCGTCCTTCAGGACGATGGCGTCCTTGCCGATCAGGTCGATCCGGCTGATGTGACTGTCCAGGTTGACGCGGATGCAGGGCCAGTTGAGGTGATGGGCGACTTGTTCGATATGGGTCGACTTGCCGGTCCCGTGATAGCCCTGGATCATGACCCGGCGGTTGTAGGCGAAGCCGGCGAGAATGGCGAGGGTGGTGTCACGGTCGAAACAATAGTCTTCGTCGTGGTCCGGGACCAGTTGCGAAGGCTGGGAGAACGCCGGCACGACCATGTTGCTGTCGATGCCGAAGGTCTCGCCGACGTTCACCGTGGTGTCGGGGACATCGGTGTCGGGGACATCCAAAGTTTGCGCCGTCCGCGCGTCCGCGGCCAAAATCGCCGTCATGTAACTCGTCCTGCTCCAAGATTTTCGTGAAGTGAGCGCGGATCCGCACTCACGAGACGCCGTCCGATACCAAGAAGTTGTAAGCCTCGTTGATCGACTTGAAACGCTCTTCAGCCGAGGTATCGCCACCGGTAGCGTCGGGGTGAAACCGTTTGACCAGTTGCTTATACCGCATTTTGATCTGTTGCAAGTCGACGCTGGGCTCCAGGTCCAGCGTGGCCAACGCGCGCAGCCGCGCGGCCGAGACCCCGTTGCGGTCGTCTTCGCCGGGTTCGGCCCCGCCCCGGGCGAAAAAGCCGAACGGATCGCGCGGCAGACGGCCCATCGCGGTGCCAGGGCCGGAACCGAGTCGCCAAGTCGGCCGGTGCCCGATCACCGCGTCGCGGCGAAAGCGTTCGATCTCGGCCTCGCTCATGCCGCGAAAATAGTCCCACGACGCGTTGTAGGCGCGGACGTGATCGAGACAGAACCAGTAGAAGCCGCCGTTCTCGCCCCGCTTGCGGGGCGCGCGAAACTCACCCGCCTGCTCGCAGCTCGGATGCTCGCAAGCGCGCATGCCGTGACCGACCGTCTCGGATTCGGCCACGCGGGCCAGGGGGATTTCGCGACCACGCTTGCGCATCCCGGAAGTATGGATACAGGCCGATGTCGGCGCAACCGCGCGCACCACCCGAGCCGACCGCGGAAGCCGATCGCTCCGCCGTGACCGCCGAACTGGAGAATAGCCTGCTCACGTATAGAGATGTATCGGCTCTCTTGACTCTACTAAAAGTTACAATAATATCAAGATATAAATATTTTTTTGAATAATGACCCGATGGGCCATGTGACTGAAGCAAGCGCGGCATCGATGAGCAGCCTGGTATGCCGCAATATCCGCATCAACGGGCGGCGGACCAGCATCAAGCTCGAATCCTCGATGTGGCATGCGCTGGAAGACATCTGTCGACGCACCGACAGCAGCCTCCATGACGTCTGCTCCACCGTCGAGCGCGAAACGGCGGCCGGGACCTTCACCTCGCGCATGCGGGTCTTCATTCTCGACTACTTTCGCGACGCCGAACGTCGGGCCCGCGGGTGGCCGGGCCGGGTCCGGGCTCGCGATCCGACATCAAGCCCGCCTCCGCCCGCTGCGCCGCCCTCGCCTCATGACGATGGCCTCGGCCACACCCGGACCCGCGTGACCTGATTGCGCTCGCGCGCCACCACGTCGAAGACGAAGCCCGCGACCTCGAAGCTCTCGCCGACCTCGGGAAGGCGCCTGGCCTCGTGGATCACCAGACCGGCGACGGTCGCCGCCTCCTCGTCCGGCAGGGTCCACTCGGCGAAGCGGTTGAGGTCGCGCACGGTGACCGTGCCCTCGACGACGTAGCCGCCGGCGGGATCGCGGCGAATGGCCCGGGTCGCGACGTCGTCGTGCTCGTCGACGATGTCGCCGACGATTTCCTCCAGGATGTCCTCCAAGGTAACGAGGCCCTGCAGCACGCCGTATTCGTCGACGACCAGCGCGAAGTGGGCGCGGCGCTCGCGAAAGGCGTTCAACTGCTCGATGAGCGAGGTGGTTTCGGGCACGAACCAGGGCGGTCGCGCCAGCGCGGTAATATCGTCCGAACTCAGCCCCTCGCCGTGGCGATGCAGCGCGGCCAGGAGATCCTTGGCGTGCAGGATGGCGATGATATTTTCCGGCTCGTAGCGCCAGAGCGGAAATCGCGTGAAGGGGCTTTTGAGAACCTGCTTGACGATTTCGCCCACCGGGCGAGCGGCGTCGATCATCGTGATCGCGGTGCGATGCACCATGATTTCGTCGACCTGGACGTCGGCTAGATCGAGGATCCCGCCAAGCATGTCCCGATCGGTCTTCGCCATGCGGCCTTCGCTGATATGCAGATCGACGGCGCCGAGCAACTCCTCGCCCGGGCTGAGCAGCGGAGCGTCGCCGGTGATCTGGACGCCGAAGAGACGCAGGATGGCGCCGACCATCGCCTGCACCACCCTGACCAGGGGGCCGAACAGCGCCACCGCGGGGCGAATCAACGGCGCCACCACCAGGGCCGAGCGATTGGCGTTGTGAAGGGCGTAGGTCTTCGGCATCACCTCCGCGAAGATCAGCACCAGGGCGGTCATGATGACGGTGGCATAGGCGACACCGGCATCGCCGAACACCGCGATCAGCAGGCTGGTGGCCAGCGCCGAGGCGAGGATGTTGACCAGGTTGTTGCCGAGCAGGATGGTGCCGATCAACCGCTCGCGCCGCTCGATCAAGTCGTTCACCACTCGGGCGCGACGATTGCCGCGCTTGGCGAGGTGGTGCATCTGCGCCCGCGAGGCCGTGGTCAACGCCGTTTCCGAGCCGGAGAACAGCGCCGAGAGCAACAGCAGCACCACGATCAGCGCGAGCCAGAGCAGCAGTTCCCAATTCATCGTCGCCGCACCATCCCCCTCATGCCGCCAGCGCCGTCGCCAGAAAGGCCTCGAACTCGCCCCGATCGACTTCGCGGCTGAGGAAGGCCTCGCCGATGCCACGCGCCAGCACGAAGGCGAGGCGGCCGTCGCGCACCTTCTTGTCCTGGCGCATGTGCCCGATCAGGCGCGCTAGATCATCGCGGCCGAGGCCGGCGTCCGCCGGCCGCGTCGGCAGCCCCACCGCCCGCAGATGGCCGAGGGCGCGCGTCGTGTCCTGGCCTGGGCAGTGGCCCAATCGCGTCGAGAAAGCGAAGGCCATCGCCATCCCGATCGCCACCGCCTCGCCGTGCAGCAGGCGGTCGGAGAAGCCGGTTTCCGCCTCCAGCGCGTGGCCGAAGGTATGGCCGAGGTTCAACAGCGCGCGAAGGCCGCCCTCCCGCTCGTCGGCGCCGACGAAGCCGGCCTTGGCACGGCAGCTCGTCTCCACCGCCCGGGCGCGGAGCGCCGCGTCGCCCGCCAGCAGATCGGCGCCGTGGCCCTCCAGCCATTCGAAGAACTCGGAATCGCCCAGCAGCCCATACTTCACGACCTCCGCGTAGCCGGCCAGGAGTTCGCGCCGGGGCAAGCTCTCCAGCAAGGCGACGTCGGCCAGCACCATGCGTGGTTGGTGAAAGCCGCCGATCAGGTTCTTGCCCCGCTTGGCGTTGATCGCGGTCTTGCCGCCGACCGCGCTGTCGACCTGGGCCAGCAACGTGGTCGGAATTTGCACGAAGTCGATGCCGCGGCGCAGCACGCTCGCGGCGAAGCCGGCGATGTCGCCGATCACTCCACCGCCGAAGGCCACCAAGGCGTCGTCGCGGGCGATTTCCAACTCGATCAATCGGTCCAACAAGCTCTCGAGCTGGGCGAAGCTCTTGGTCGTCTCGCCCGGCGGCAGCAGGATCGTCTCGGCCTCGACGCCGCCTGCCGCGAGGCCGGCCAGGAGTGCATCGAGATAGAGCGCGGCGACGCTCTCGTCGGTAACGACGGCGACGCGGCGGTGGCGCAGTACCGGGGCGATCAAGTCGCCCGCCCGCGCCAACAACCCGGTGCCGATGACGATGTCGTAGGAGCGCTCGGCGAGCTCGACGCGGAGACGGCTGGCCTCGGCGCCCACCTCGCTCATCGCAGGTCCACCCGATGGCTCTGGGCGGCGGCGAGCCCGCGTTCGCGCAGGGCTTTGATGACGGCCTCCACCACCTTTTCGTGCGGGCCGTCGGCGCTGTCGACGACAACGTCCGCCTCGCCGTAGATCGGGTAACGCTGTTCCATCAAGCGGGCCATTGTCTTCTCCGGGTCGCCCTGCTGCAACAGCGGGCGATCGTGGCGCCGGCGAACCCGCTTCATCAAGGTCTCCAGATTGGCGCGGAGCCAAACCGAAATTGCGGCGGCGCGTACCGCCTCGCGGGTTCGCGCGCTCATGAAGGCGCCGCCGCCCGTCGCCACGACCCGTTCCGGGCCTTGCAGCAGGCGAGCGATCACCCGCTCCTCGCCCTGGCGGAACTCGGCCTCGCCGAAGCGCTGGAAGATGTCCTCGATGGTGCAGCCGGCGGCGGCCTCTATCTCGTCGTCAGCGTCGACGAAGGGCAAGCCGAGGCGCTGGGCCAGACGTCGGCCGATCGCGCTCTTGCCGGATCCCATGATGCCGACCAGCACGATCGATCGGTCGATGGAGTCAGGAGGGGAATGGCTCATCGGCGGCGGAAGTCGAATGATTCGCTATATTGCGGCAATGCCACGACGCCAGCCGTTGTCATATTGCGGCAATGCCACGACGCCAGCCGTTGTCAGGTCGGGTGTCGAGGGATAGACTGCCCAAATTCCGCCATGATTTCAATCTATTCGATCAGGTGATCGGCGTTTCGTGACGAGGGCGGCGCGGAAGGGGATAAGCGAGCCGTCGATCGGATGGAATTCCACGGTCGCGCGCCTCGAAACGGGGGAGACGGCGTCTCGAGGGCGATGAAGAGAATCTGGCTGGCCGCGATTTTGATCATTGTCTTCGCCCTCGCCGGCCTGGCGGTGTTCATGACCTTTTGGGACATTCCGCCACCGACGGCTCCGGTCGAGGTGGAGATACCCAATGACCGCTTCCCGAAATAGAGCTTGGACGGCGGGCTGGGCGGCGCGCTTGGGCGCGGCGGCGCCGATGGCCGTCGTGCTCGCCCTCGCGCTGAGCGCGATCGCCGCCCAGGTCGCCTCGGCCCAGCAGGGCGAGCGGCGCCTCGGCGCGCCGGTGCAGCTTCACCCGAACCAACCGCGGGAGGCCGGGCCGCGGACGCCGAGCCGAGCCGAGACGCCGAGAAAGCCCGCCGGCGCCGGCCTGGAGGCTCGACGCCTGCCCGGTCGCGCCGTCGAGGGGACGCGAGTCCCCGAGGGAATCCATGTCGATCGGTTGCGCGCCGTGGATCCGGCCTCGGTCGGCCTGCTGGGGGAAGGCGAAGGCGGTCTCGGACCCGACATGTGGGCCGGCAGCCGTCTCGACGTCGTCGTCGCCCTGTTGGCCCGCCTGCCGATGGACGGCAACTCGCCGGTGACCCACGACCTCGCCCGTCGACTGTTGTTGACCAGCGCGCGCGTGCCCAAGGGGCCGAAATCCGACGCTCCGAGCCTGCTGACGGTCCGCCTGGATCGGCTGGCCGCCGCCGGGCGAGCGGAAGAGATCGCCGCACTGCTGCGCCGCGCGCCCCAGGCGTTGGCGGCGCCCGCGCTGAACCGGGCGCGCCTCGACGGCCTGTGGCTCGGCGGCGATCACGACGGCGCTTGCACCCTCGCGCTCGCCATGGTCGAGCGCTCCAACGCGCCGATCTGGTTGAAGTCGGCGGCGTTTTGCCACGCGCTCGCCGGCGACGTCGACCGCGTCGCCCTCTATGAGGAGCTGCTGCTGGAGACGGAACACCAGGACGAGGCCTTCCATGCCCTGCTCGGCGCCGCGAGCGGGCGGGGCGGAAAGCCGCTCGCCAGCCTGCCGGCGCCGGAGCCGCTGCACGTGGCGATGCTCCGCGCCAACAACTGGCCGGTGCCGGTGGACGCCATGGCCGGCGCGTCGCCGAGCGTCGCCCGTCATCTGGTCGATAGCGAGAACGTGCCGGAGGGGTTGCGCCTCGAGGCGGCGGAACGGGCCGCCGAGAGCCGGGTGCTGCCGATCTCGCGCCTGCGCGAGCTGTACGCATTGGCCGAGTTCGGCGCGGTCGAACGGCGCGATGCGGCCGCTTGGGCACGAAAAAACCCGGGCGCCCGCGCCGACGCGCTGCTCTATCAGACCGCGCGGGCCAGAAAGCGGCCGATCGACCGGGCCGAAATGCTGGCCGCCGCGCTGGCCGCGGCACGGGCGGCGGACCGCTACATCGTCGTCGCCCGCGCCAACAAGACCGCGCTCGAGACGCTCCGACCGGTGCCGGGGCTGCTCGGCTTCACGGCGGAAGCCGGCCGGGCGTTGCTCGCCTGTGGCGAGCCGGAACTGGCGCTCCAATGGTATCGGATGGTCGAGCGAGGCGGCGACGCCGAGCGCGAGGCGGCGTGGCGGGCGCTCTGGCCGCTGCTGCTGGTCGCCGACGCGCGGGCGCGACTGCCGCTGGATCCCGCGCGCTTCAAAGCCTGGTGGCGCGATTCCTCGAAAGCGTCGACGCCTGAACATGCGCGCCGGGCCGGTCTGCTCTTGACGGTGCTGGAAGCATTGGGGCACACCGTGCCCGAGGAGACGTGGTCGCTGCTCTACGCCCGGGCGGGACGGACGGCGGAGGCGACCTCCTCGCCGGCCCTGCTTAGGGGGTTGGCGCGCGCGGCCGAGTCCGGACGCCGGGGCGAGACGGTACTGCTCGCGCTGCTGAGCCTGGGCCGGGCCGGGCCAGGCGGCGCCAGTGCGACGACGCTCGCGGCGGTGATCCGGGCGCTCGGACGACTGGGCTTCGAGGCCGAGGCGCGCGCCGTCGCCCTGGAGGCGATGCTGGCGCAAGAATTTTGAGCCCGACGGCTCGGAGGTAAAAATTGCGATGAGCCCGAGCGCGGAAGGTTGGATCGAGGCGTTCCTGGAGATGCTGGCGGCCGAGCGCGGCGCGGCGGTCAACACCATACTCGCCTATAGCCGCGACCTCGCCGATTTCACTGGCCATCTCGGGGGCGATATCACGCGAGCCGAGAAAGAGGATATTCGCGCCTATCTCGCCAAGCTCCGGGAGAGCGGCAAGGCGACCTCGACGGCGGCGAGACGGCTCTCGGCGCTGCGCCAGTTCTATCGCTTCCTGCATGGCGAGGGCGCGAGAGTCGACGATCCCACGGCGGGGATCGACGGCCCCAAGCGCGGCCGGCCGTTGCCCAAGATCCTGAGCGTGCAAGAGGTCGAGCGCCTGCTGGAGGCGGCGCGCGACTATCCCGGACCCGAGGGCGTGCGCTTCGTGGCGCTGATGGAGATCCTCTACGCCACCGGCCTCAGGGTGAGCGAACTGGTCTCGCTGCCCTATCCGGCGGCGACGCCCGAGCGGCCCTTCCTGGTGATCCGAGGCAAGGGCGGGCGCGAGCGGATGGTCCCGTTGAGCGAGCCGGCCAAGGCCGCGCTCGAGGTCTACGAGGGCGTGCGGAATCGCTTTATGAAACGCCTTGCCGACGCTAAGTGGCTATTCCCCTCCCGGTCCAAGGGCGGTCACTTGACGCGTCAGCGCTTCGCCCAGTTGATTGGCGAGTTGGCGCTGCGCGCCGGCGTCGACCGGCGCCGGGTTTCGCCCCACGGCCTCAGGCATGCCTTCGCCAGCCACCTGCTGGCGGGCGGCGCCGATCTCCGCTCGCTGCAGCAGATGCTGGGCCATGCCGACATCTCGACGACGCAGATCTACACCCATGTCCTGGAGGAGCGCTTGCGCGCGCTCGTCGAGGAACACCACCCACTCGCCCGCTAGAAGGGCGCCGCCCCGCCGCGCGCTTCGCCCCCGAGTCGCCCGGAGCCATCATGCCCCTCGATATCGCGCCCGCGGTTCTGAGCTATCCCGAGATCGATCCCGTGCTGATCTGGATCGGGCCGATCGCGATCCGCTGGTACGCGCTCGCCTATGCGGCGGGACTGTTCCTCGGCTGGCGCTACGTGCTGGAGCTGAACCGGCGCCGCGCGCGCGTGACGGACGATCGCGGCGTCGACGACCTGCTGCTGTGGATGACGCTGGGCGTGGTGGCGGGCGGGCGGCTCGGCTATGTGGCGTTCTACAAGCCGGGTTACTATCTCGACAATCCACTCGAAGCGATCCAAGTCTGGCAGGGTGGCATGTCGTTCCACGGCGGCCTCTTGGGCGTCGCCGTGGCCCTCTGGCTGTTCGCCCGGCGGCGCCGGATCGCGCCGCTTCGGCTGGCCGATCTGGTCATGCCGGCGGTGCCGATCGGGCTCTTCTTCGGACGTCTGGCCAATTTCATCAACGGCGAACTGCACGGCCGGGCGAGCGACCTGCCCTGGGCCATGGTGTTTCCCCAGGGCGGACCGGTGCCGCGCCATCCGAGCCAGCTCTACGAGGCGGCGTTGGAGGGCCTGCTGCTCTTTCTCCTGCTCTCCTGGCTGGCCTGGCGCACCAGGCTATTTGAACGCCCCGGCCTGGCGACGGGTATTTTCCTGATCGGCTATGCGCTCGGCAGGACCGTCGTCGAGCTGGCACGCGAGCCGGACGCCCATCTCGGCCTGCTGCTCGCCGGCACGACGATGGGGCAGTTACTGTCGCTGCCGATGCTGCTCGCCGGTCTCTGGCTGGTGTGGCATGCCCGGCGCGGCGGCGCGGCGACGCCGTGAGTGGTGCCGCGGAAAGCCTGCGTCGACTGATCGCCCATCAGGGGCCGATCCCCGTCTCCCGCTTCATGGCGGAAGCGATGGCGCATCCCGAGCACGGCTATTACGTCAGGGGGGAGCCGATCGGCGCGCTGGGCGATTTCGTCACCGCGCCCGAGATTTCACAGATGTTCGGCGAGCTGATCGGCCTCTGGCTGGTGGACGTCTGGCGCCGCGCCGGGGCGCCGGCGCCGGTCCGCCTGGTCGAGCTGGGCCCGGGGCGGGGCACGCTGCTGGCGGACGCGCTTCGCGCCGCGCGGGTCGCGCCGGACTTCGCCGCCGCGATTCGGCTGCATCTGGTGGAGATCAACCGAAGCCTCAGGGAGCTGCAGGCGCGCGTGCTGGCGGCCCACCGGCCGCGCTGGCACGCGCGCCTCGAGGAGGTGCCGGCGGGCCCCATCCTGCTGGTCGCCAACGAATTTCTCGACGCACTTCCGGTGCGCCAGTTCCAGCGCGGTGCCAGGGGTTGGCACGAACGCATGGTGGTGGCGAGCGAGGACGGGTTCGAATTTCGCCTCTCGCCGGAAAGCGTGCCGCCGAGCCTGGCGCCCGCCGCCTTCGAGGCGACGGAGGAGGGCGCGATCGTCGAGCGCGGACCGGCGCGCGACGCGCTGGTGGCCGAGCTCGCCGGCCGGATCGCGGAGGCCGGCGGCGGCGCCCTGCTGATCGACTATGGCCCCGAGACGGGGCCACCCGGCGACACGCTCAGAGCGGTGAAGGCGCACCGGCCGCAGGCGGTGTTGGGTGAGGTTGGCGCCGCGGACCTGAGCGCCGACGTGGATTTCCACGCCCTGGCGGCGGCGGCGCGGGCGGCCGGCGCGGCGGCACATGGACCGGTGAGGCAGGGCGACTTGCTGCGGGCGCTGGGAATCGAGGCGCGGGCGGCGCGGCTCGCCGCCGCTTCCGACGGGCAAGGTGCTGCGGGGATCGCCGAGGCGCGAGATCGGCTTTGCGAACCTGGGGGCATGGGGCGGCGCTTCAAGGCGCTGGCGATCACCGCCGCCGACGGCCCGGTCCCCGCCGGTTTCGAGGCCAGGGCGAAATGACGCCGAGCCCCCTCCAGGCCCCCGGCCTCGCTGCCCTGGACGGCATCCGTCACGGCTTCTTCACCCGTCGCGGCGGGGTCAGCCGGGCACTCTATGCCGACCTCAATTGCGGCTTCGGTTCGGGTGACGATCCGGGCGCGGTTGATGAGAACCGCCGCCGGGTTGCGCGGGCGATCGGCGCCGAGGTCGCACTCGACACGGTGCACCAAGTGCACGGCACGAAGGTGGCGCGGGCGGTGGGACCCTGGCCCGGGGGCGGCTCGCCCCGGGCCGACGCCATGGTCTCCACCACGCCCGGCGTGGCCCTCGGCGTTCTAGCGGCCGACTGCGCGCCGATCCTTCTCGCCGATCCCGCCGCCGGCGTCGTCGGCGCCGTGCACGCCGGCTGGAAGGGCGCGCTCGCCGGCGTCACCGACGCGACGCTTCGGGCGATGGTCGCCCTTCTCGCCCGGCCCGAGCGCATCCGCGCCGCCGTCGGCCCTTGCATCGCCCAGGCGAGCTACGAGGTCGGGCCGGAACTCCGCGCGCAATTCCTCGACCACTCGCCCGACAACCGGCACTTCTTCCACGCCGGGCAACGCGACGGCCACCACCATTTCGACCTTCCGGGCTACCTCGAGCATCGGCTTCGCCGGGCCGGCGTCGGCGCGGTCGAACGGCTGGACCGCGATAGCTACGCCGAACCGGAGGACTTCTACAGCTATCGCCGGGCGACGCATCGGGGCGAGGCGGACTATGGTCGCGCCATTTCGGTAATCATGCTGGCTGGCGAGGGGCAGGGCGCCTAGATGCCCTACATGATCATCTTCACGGTGCTGCTTCTGGTCGGGCTTCTCGCCACTTGTTTTTTCTGACGAACCGGCGCCGGCGGTTTGCCGCGACGCCGATGAGCCCCCTATGCTCCCCATGGTCCGAGGTAATTCCCCGAGAGGAGAGAGCGAGCATGAGCGAGGCGAGCCAGACGGAGAAGCTCTCGGTGGTGATCATCGGCGCCGGGCCGGCCGGCCTGACCGTCGCCCATGAGCTCACGCTGCACGGCCACGAGGTGGTGGTGCTGGAACGCGATGCCGTCTATGTCGGCGGGATCGCCAAGACCGTGCGCTACAACGGCTATCGCTTCGACATCGGCGGCCACCGCTTCTTCTCGAAGGCCCAGGAGGTGGAGGATTTCTGGCGCCGGATCCTGCCCGACGACTTTCTCGATCGGCCGCGCAAGTCGCGAATCTTTTACAAGGGCCAGCTCTTCAGCTATCCCCTGAAGCCGATGGACGCGCTGACCAAGCTCGGCCTTTTCGAATCGATCCATTGCGTGGCGTCTTACGCCCTGGTTCGTCTGCGCCCGATCCCCGAGCCGCGCAACTTCGAGGAATGGGTCATCAACCAGTTCGGCAGGCGGCTCTTTTCGATCTTCTTCAAGACCTACACGGAGAAGGTCTGGGGCATGAAATGCACCGAGATCTCCGCCGACTGGGCGGCCCAGCGGATCAAGGGCCTGTCCATGAGCAAGGCGATTTTGAACGCGATTTACAGCCCCAAGCCCAAGGATCGCGGCGCCGTCATCAAGACCCTGATCGACAGCTTCCGCTATCCGCGCCGCGGCCCCGGCATGATGTGGGAGCGGGCGACCGAGTTGGTCGAGGCGCGGGGCGGCCGCGTGGTGATGGACCGGACGGTAACGGCCGTGGCCCTGGATCGGATAAGCGGCAAGTGGCGCGTCGAGGCCCGGGACGGGGCAGGCCACACCGACGCCTATGAGGCCGACCATGTGATCAGCTCCATGGCGATGCGCGAGCTCGTGGCAGCACTTCTGCCGGCGCCGGAGGCCGCCATGCGCGCGGCGGCCGAGCGGCTGAAGTACCGCGACTTCCTGGTCGTGGCCCTGATCATCACCGAGCGCGAGCAGTTCGACGACAACTGGATCTACATCCACGAACCGCACGTCAAGGTCGGCCGGATCCAGAATTTCAAGTCCTGGTCGCCCGAGATGGTGCCGGAAGCGGGGCGCAACTGCTACGGCCTGGAGTATTTCTGCTTCGCCGGCGACAGCCTTTGGGAATCGAGCGACGAGGCGCTGATCCGCCTGGCGAGCGACGAAATCGTGACCCTCGGTCTGGTCCGCCCGGAGGACATCCTGGACGGCCACGTGGTACGCCAGGAAAAGGCCTATCCGGTCTACGACCAGGACTACCAGAAGAACGTCGACGTCGTCCGCGAGGGAATCGAGCGGGACTATCCCAAGCTCCACCTGGTCGGCCGCAACGGCATGCACAAATACAACAACCAGGACCACGCCATCATGACGGCGATGCTGACGGTGGAGAACATCCTGGCCGGCGAGTCGCGCTACGACGTCTGGCGGGTCAACCAGGACGCCGAATACCACGAGGCGGGCGAAGCCGGCGCGGAGCGCGCGCTCGGCGCCAGCGGCGAACGCATGGTGCCGCGCCGGGTCTCGTAGGCGAGCCGTCAGTCTCGCTTTAGGGCGGCGTTCAGGGCGGTTCCGACGACGATCATCTGCTGAATGGCACCGGAGGCGAAGCGAGCCAACGCCGGCGCCACGATCTCCGCTACCCGCGCGGGTGGCGGGCTCGGTCGGAGGTCGCCCGACAAGCGGCTCGCCTTCCCCCGGGCTACCGTCTCGAGCGATCGCGCCGCGGCCGCCAGTCGGCCGTCCGTCGCGACGGGTGCCAGGCGCTGGTCCACCAGTGCCGGCAACCCCGGCCAGCAGGCGAAATGCAGGTAGAGGCTGGGCACCGCCCCGGTCGGGAATTCGCGATGATGTTCGGCGAGACGGCTGACGACGGCGGCAAGCGCCGGCTCCAGCGCCGCGAGGCGCGGCAGCGGTGGCAACGGTGGCAACGCGGGCGGATTTCCCAACTCGACCATCTCATCGCTCGCCGGGGTGACCGACGGCTCGTGGAGTCGATGCAGAAGGCTGGAGAAGCCGACGAGGTTGAACGAATTGCCCCGGTTGTAGACGGCGAGCAGATTCGCGAACGCCGTTCTATCCCCTTCGTCGAGCCCAATGGCTGCCAGTTCTTTCACGCCGATCGGCGCCAGGGCGAGGTCATCCGAGGCTTCCCGAAGCCGCGCCGCCGCGCCCGCCACGGCGCCCGAGCGATAGTGTGGTCCCAGCACGTCCCAGACCCAAGGCAAGACCTCGGGCAGCGCCGCGAAGTGGCGCCAGCCCAGGTTGACCAGCGGCAGCCCAGTCGCCGACCGTATCTCACGATAGATCGCCGCGACGTCCGCCGGTGCGTCCGCCTCGCGAATTTCGGGCATCGGGCGCGCGGTCATGACTCCAGGCCCGCCACCGGACTCAACGCTGGTCGGCGAGGGCGCCGTCGGGCGCGGCGCCGATCCGCGCCGCGACCCCGGCGCCGCCGCCCGCGGCCTCGGGATCGGGCTCCGGCGCGTTGTCGCCGGCGGCCGTCCTGACCATCACCTGGCGGCCGGCGAACTCGACCCCCATTTCCGCGAACAGATCGCAAATCCGCTGGTAGGCGACCCGGCGCAGCACGAACTGCTCGCGCGGCAGGCACATGAACTTCGTGCGCAGGATGATCGCGGTCTCGTCCATCCGTTGGATGCCTTGGCTCTTCAAGGGTTGCAGCAGCTTCGGCCCGTGCGTCGGATCGGCCAGCAACTCCTCGCCCAGCTTCTTGATCGCCTTGCGAATCTTCTCGATGTCGACATCGTGCGGCAGGCGGAATTCCATCTTGTAGATCACCCAGTCGCGATTGTAGTTGGTGACCGTGCGCAGCTCGCTGAACGGCACCGTGTGCACCGCGCCCCGGTGATGGCGGAGCCTGAGCGAGCGGAGCGAAATCGCCTCGACCTCGCCCCTGAGATCCTCGAATTCGATGTATTCGCCAATTCGGAAGGCGTCGTCGATCAGGAAAAAGATGCCGGAGACGATGTCCTGGACCAGCTTCTGGGCGCCGAAACCGATGGCGAGGCCGATGATGCCGGCGCCGGCGATCAGCGGGGCGATGTTGATTCCGGTGTTGGCGAGCGCGATCATGATGGCGAAGACGACGAGCACAATTTTCGCCGTCGTCCTGAGCAGCGGCATCAGGGTCTCGAGCCGGGTTTGCGGCGCGCCCGCGCCCTCGTCGTCCGCCGTCGACCGGCGCTCGCCCGGCATGTGGGGATTGATGAAGGAGGCGAACAGCCGCCAGAGCAGGTAGGAGACGGCGAAGGTCGCGAAGAGGCTGAACAGGATCGAGAACAGATGGGCCTGCGCCGCCTGGGCGCCGAGTCCGGTGAGGTCGATACCGACCAGGCTCGAGACGAAGAAGGCGACGAGCAGCGCCACCACCACCCGCAGGGCCTGCTGGGCGATCTGGACATAGCGTTCACGCGCCTCCACGCGGCCGCTCGCCTCGGCGATGGCCGGGGAATATGCGCCTTCCTCCGCGATCGCCGTCGCCTCGCCCGCCACCGGTGGCTCGTCCTCGGGTGGCCGGCTCGCCTCCGCTTCCTCCCGTACTAGCTCGGCCCGCGCCTCTTCCACCGCGAAGAGCCCTCGCAAGGCCTGATCGCACCAGCGATCGATCGCCGGCAGACTGGCGAGGAAGGCGATTCCGGCCGCCGCCGCCCAGATCCCCGTCGCTTGCCGCATCAACATGCCGTCGGCCCAGTGCAGCCAGACCGCGACGACATAGCCGATCAAGACGTAGGGCGCGAGGCGGGCGAGCCGCCGGCGCGCCAGCGTCTCCCGCTCGCCCACGATGGCTTGCCCGAGCATGCCCGAGCCGCGTAGCACCATCGCGATCAGTCCCACCGCCATCGCCCCACCGGTAAGCGTCACCACCGTCAGATGGCTCGGCAGTGTCATTCCGGCCAGGATCACCAGCCCGGCGGCGAGCCAGAGCACGATGGCGACGCCGGCGAGCGCGGTCAGCCAGCGGGCGAGAAAGACCGCCATGGGGTCCGATATCGGCAGCAGTCGCAAGCCCGGAGCGCGCGGCGCCAGGACGAAGCGGACCAGATAGGCGACCACCATCACCAGGAGCACGCCCGAGATCACGGTCACCACGAAGTTTCGCTCCGCGCCGCCGGCGGAATAACCGATCGTGACCGCGCCCAGCGACAGGGCGGCGAAGGCGAGGATCGGCAGGAGGTTCAGAAAGGCACGGTAGATCGCGCCCCCGACGTGGGCCAGGACGGCCCGGGGCAACTCGGCCCGAAGCATGGCGCGACGCCCTCGGGTCGCCCAACTCGCCGCCAGGTACCCGGCGAGGCCGAGCGCCAGGAAACCCAAGGCATGGAGCAAGAGGGGGCCCCAGCCGGTATCGCCCGCGATCTGCTTCAGGGATTGGGGGAGCTCGCCCGGCAGCCGAGCATAGCCCAATTGGAGCGTCTGCATATGACCTCGGATGCGTTGCGAGAGTGCCTCCAAACCCTTGCGAAAGCGGACCAGGGCGACGCCCAAGCCCCCGTCACCGCCGCCGCCACGGGCGCGCGCCTCGGCTCGCTCCGACAGGACCTCTAGGAGACCGGCGCGGGCCTGCGCGTCGGTCAGTCCGGCGACCAGGCCCGCCACCGCGTCGGGCGCGATATCCTCGGGAAACTCGATGGCCTCGGATGCCTTGCCGCCGCTGGCGACCCAGCC
The DNA here is from genome assembly GCA_965225945.1 of Alphaproteobacteria bacterium. GTDB lineage: Bacteria > Pseudomonadota > Alphaproteobacteria > JASLMY01. Next base: position 430,034 of record CBDDBZ010000039.1, read on the forward strand.
CGGCATTTGCGCGAGCGCGGCTTTCGACGACGGCGCCAGGGCGACGAGCAGCGCCACCGCGCCCAGGATACGAGCGAAGGATGCAGCCGCACGCGCCATGTCGCCACCTCGCCGCTTCGCGACCTGTCGTCGAGCCCGCATCATCGACGTCCCGCCGCGCAGGTTCAAGCTCCGGGTGCCGGCGCCACCGCCGCGCGCGCCGCTTCCGCCCGGGCCTCTTTGGTCCCGCACGAATCGCGCCTATTCTCGCCTCGGCGAACAATTCAGTGGACGGGGGATGATCCATGCGGGCGATGGTGTGCCGGGTCTGGGGCGCGGTCGAGGCGCTGGAGTTGGATGACGTGCCGGCGCCGACGCCGGGCGACGACGAGATCTTGATCGAGGTCAAGGTGACGGCGGTGAATTACGCCGATTCGCTTCTGGTCGCCGGCAACTATCAGACCAAGCCGGCCTTCCCCTTCAGCCCGGGCTTGGAAACCGCGGGCGTGGTGGGCGAGGTCGGCGCCCAGATCACCCGCTTCGCCCCGGGGGACCGGGTGATGGCGGTGCTGGCCCATGGCGGCTTGGCGGATCGCGTCCTCGCCAAGGAGGCCGAATGCTTCTCCATCCCCGAGGAAATGGGTTTCGTCGAGGCCGGCGCCTTTCCGGTCTCCTACCTCTCGAGCCATGTCGCCATCCGCTGGCAGGGCCGCCTCGAGGCGGGCGAGAGCATGCTGGTGCTGGGCGCCGCCGGCGGTGTCGGCATCCCCGCGGTCGAAATCTCCAAGGCGATGGGCGCCCGCGTCCTCGCCGGCGCCAGCACGCCCGAGAAGCTGGCCGTCGCGCGGGCCCATGGCGCCGACGAGCTGATCGACTACGCCCGCGACAATCTGAAAGACCGGGTGATGGCGCTGACCGACGGCAAGGGCGTCGACGTGGTGTTCGATCCGGTGGGGGGTGACTTGTTCGATTCGGCACTCTCTTCCCTCGGCTGGGGCGGGCGGATCTTGCTGGTCGGCTTCGTCGGCGGAATCCCTCGCATTCCGGCCAATCGCCTGCTGGTCAAGCACCGCTCGGCGCTGGGCTCGGCGCTGCGCTACTTCCGCTGGCATGCGCCGGAGAAGCTGGCACGCTCGGCCGAGGAACTCATGCGCTGGTACGCCGAGGGCAAGTTGAAGCCGCTGGTCTCCGAGCGCTATCCGCTGGAAGAGAGTGCCAAGGCGATCCGCCGCCTGACCGAGCGCCAGGCCCACGGCAAGGTCGTGGTCGTCGTCGCCGAGTGAGTCGGGGAAAGGTGAGGGCGATGGAGATCCGAACCCACGAACACGGCGCCCATATCACCGTGGTCACGATCGACAATCCCCGGGCGATGAACGCCATGAGCCGCGAGATGCTGGGCGATCTGGCTAAGCTTTGGGATCGCCTCGAGGATTCGAAGTGCCGCGTCGTCGTCGTCACCGGCGCGGGGAACCGCGCCTTCTCCGCCGGCGCCGACATGGCGGGCGATCTCGGCGCGAGCGAAGACTTGGCCCGCGACATCAACCGAGGCCTCCTGAAGACCAGCGGCTTCTCCCGCCCGATCGTCGCCGCCGTCAACGGCGATTGCGTCGCCGGCGGGTTGGAACTGCTGCTCTCGACCGACATCCGCATTGCCGCCGAGCACGCGCGCTTCGGCCTGCCGGAGGTCAAATGGTCGATCTATCCCTTCGGCGGCGCCACGGTGAAGCTCATCCACCAGATCGGCTATGTCCACGCCATGGACCTGCTGTTGACCGCCCGGCTGATCGATGCCCAGGCCGCCCAGCGGATCAACCTGGTGAACGAGGTGGTGGCGGGCCCGGAGGTGCTGGCGCGCGCGCTGGCAATCGCCGAGACCATCGCCGCCAACAGCCCGAGCGCGGTGCAGGCGGTACGTCGCCAGATCAGCGAGACCATCGCCGAGCACGCGCTCTCTCGCGAGGCGCTGGAACAGCTGCTGGGCGATCAGGTCCGCGCCAGCGAGCATTTCAAGGAGGGCGTCGCCGCCTTCCTGGAGAAACGCCGGCCAAACTACGAATAGGCGCGCGCCGCACTGAACGAGGAGGGTCCCGGTGATGAAGTCGTACGGCCATACCGCCCTGGCGCTCTTGGGGGGCGTGCTCGTGGTTGGTCTCGTTTCGGCGCTATTCACGCAGGCCCCCGGGCCTGGTATTTCCACGCCGCCAGCGGACACCGATTCCATCGCCACGATCGGCGAGCCGGACGAGAGGCGCGCTGGCCCCGCCGCGACCGGTGCGTCGCCCGGGCAGGGTGAACCGGGCGGCCGGGAGGCCGGCCTGAGCGTGGTGCCAGTCGAGCGGTTCATCGCCCCACCTCCGCCCGTGCGCGACGCGGCACCCGCTTACCCCGAGGTGGACCCGAGACCCGAGCGCCGGAAGACGGTCCTTGGCAATCTTTTGTTCGTCATCCGCGATTATCACGAGGTTCCGCTCCCCAGGGTTCTCATCAGGCTGAACTCGGAGTTCGGAGCGGAGACGGCGCTCACCGGGAGCGGAGGCGAGGCGGCGTTCGGCGCGCTTTTTGCCGGTCGGTATTCCTATCGGGTCGAGGCCCCCGAGCGACCGGAGCTCGCCGCCGCATCGCTCGCACTGGCCGAGGGCGAGGAGCGGATGGTGGAACTGTGGCTCGGGGACTACGACCGCAGCCTCGAGGGCCGCATCCTGGATCAGGACGGTAAGCCGGTGGCTGGGCTGACGGTGACGGCGCGGCCGTACCACGGGCCGGCGGCCACGGACTCGCTCGTGGCGAGGGAGCAACGGGCCGAGAGCGGTCCCAACGGGTGGTTCGAGCTCACCGGGCTCGGCGCGGGCGAGCATGAGCTACGCACCCTTGCCACCGACCGCTACGCTTCCGCGAGGACGATCGTGCGCGCGGGCGCCGACGGCGCGGTTCTTTTGGTCACCGAACGCCGGACGTTGAAGATCATCGGCCAGGTCACCGACGCGGCGGGGAAGCCGCTCGCCGGGGTCGAGGTATCGGAACTCTGGGGCCGGGGTCGGCGAACGCGGAGCGATGCGGTGGGAGAGTACTCACTCTCCTTCGAAGCCTCTGGGTCTAGCGGCCACCACCGTTTTCGCTTTGAGTTGAAAGGTTACCGGCCAGAGCACCTGGCTCTCGAAGCGGCGGCCCGTCGCGATGAGGGGCCCATGCGGCTCGATGCGCGCCTCGAGCCGATCGAGCAAACGCTCGAAGTCGCGGCCTACCTGATGGATGAACAGGGCGTACCGGTCGTTGGTGAACGGATGCATCTGTATTCGCGGCGATTGAATACCCAGTACCAAGGAATGAGCGACGCGGAGGGTAGGGTCGTTTTGCCCGCGGTGTTGCCGAGTTCGGACTACCGGCTGTCGGTCCTGCCGAAGGCGCGCTACGAGACCATCTTGTGGCCGTCCCTCGACCTGATGGTCGAGCCGCCGCCGCTGGAGATCGTGCTGAAATCACGCGCGACGGGCGGGTTGAGGGGCCGGATGGTGGATGTGGGGGGAGAGCCGGTACCGCACTTCAGCATGTGGCTGCACAGCGACCAAGCACGGGGGCAATGGACCAAGGTGGTGGGGGATGGCTCCGGGTACTTCGAGGTGACGGACGTGCCGGACGGCCGTCTGACGCTGCAGACACGCTCGGAGCCGCAGTTTCGCACCACCGGGATCGAGCTCGCCGCTGGTTCCGAGGCTTACGTCGAGATCGTGCTCGACTGGGGCGAATATTTTCTCGAACGACGGATTGTCAACGAGAAGGGCGAGCCGCTTGCGGGGGCTCGGATCCGCTTGGACTGGCTCGACGGGGAGTGGCTGGTGGGTCAAAGTTCCATCCGACAGTCGGTCACCGACAGCACCGGCGCTTTCGTGCTCTCTCGGCTCGGTGGCGGCCCCTACGGGCTGAGGGTCAGCGCCGCCGGTCACGCTACCAAGCAACTGGGATTGGGGTTCGGCGAGGAATGGGTCCAGGTGCGGCTCCTCTCGCTCGAGCAATAGCGCGCCCCTCGAACGACCAGAACCTCCACGCGCTCGCGCGACTCGCGGCGTTCTTCGCTTCGCTCCGCGCGAATTTTTACCGATCAGATGGATCGGCGCGCGCCGAGAGGATCGATTCGTCCTCCGCCGCCATCGCCAGCATCCAATCGACGAAGGCCTCGACCTTGGCGCTCTCGAGGGCGCCGGGCGGCAGCGCCACGTAGTAGGCGAAGCTCGCCGGCAGCGCCACCTCGAAGGGCTTCACCAGGCGGCCAAGGGCCAGGTCGGCCGAGGCGAGCGCGCTTCGCCCCAGCGCCACGCCCTGACCCTCGACGGCGGCCTGGATGATCATCGAGGAATCGGTGTAGCCGGGACCCCGATCCGGATTCACGCCCTCGACGCCCGCAGCCATCAGCCAGGCCCGCCAATCCTGGCGCATGTCGTCGTGCAGCAGGGTGTGGCACGCCAAGTCCTCCGGCCGGCGGAGCGGCCTGGGACCTTCCAGCAGGCGCGGGCTGCAGACCGGGAAGAGGTCCTCGTCCATCAGCTTGATTACCTCGACGCCGGGCCATTTTCCGTTGCCCATGCGAATGGCGAGATCGACGTCGTGGCGGGCGAAATCGACCAGCCGATCGTCGGCGCTGATGCGGACGTCGATGTCGGGATGGAGCGCACGGAAATCGGCCAAGCGGGGCAGCAGCCATTTGGCGGCGAAGGAGGGGATGGCGCTGACCGTGAGCGGCCCGCGCGGATCCAACAGCGCGAGGCGGCGCGTCGCCTCGGCGATTATGTCCAGCGCCTCGCGCACCGGTCCGAGGTAGCTCTGCCCCTCGCGCGTCAGGTAGATCGCCCGGGTCTCGCGATGAAACAGGCGCACGCCCAGCCAGCCTTCCAGTGCCTTCACCTGATGGCTGACCGCCCCCTGGGTCACGGCCAATTCGTCGGCCGCCTTGGTGAAGCTCAGATGGCGCGCGGCGGCCTCGAAGGCACGAATCGCGTTCAACGGCGGCAGGCGCCGTCGGGGAGTCGGATCATACATTATATTTTCTCAGTCATATGATGAGAAACCATGCTTTGTATTGCACCGCGACAATAGCTAAGTTTATCCCATGGAAACAGTCGTTGACCCGCATTAGTGGAGGTAAGGCCATGATCCGTACGAGCACAATTCGCATGACCACGTTTGATCCTATTCGGATGCTGGCGGCGAATTTCGGCACCCTCTCGACCTGGCACCAGCGGTTCCGTCAGCGCCTCGCCTTGGCGAGCCTGGAGCCGAGGATGCAGCGCGACGTCGGCTTGACGCCGGGCAAGGCCGCGATCGAGGCGGCGAAGCCCTTCTGGCTCGCCTGAGGCGTTTCGCCGGCGCAGTTCCCGAAGCCCCCGACCCCGGACCCCCGGCCGCGCGACCCCGCAAAAAGGCGCGGCTGGAGCGGTCCGGGGTGATTTTCACCGCAGTCGCGGTGCAAGCTCGCGCGGCTCGGTTCCAGCGGCGCTTCGAGGCGATGCGCGCGCCCTCGGCGAGCGAAGCGAGCTTGGCCCAGACCATCGAGGGCACGACCGCGTTTTTCGGTCCGGCGAAGCTGGCGAAGCCACGGTCGGTGCCGCCGATCGCCCGCTCGCGCCCGACGATTCGGGCGTAATTCTCGAAGCGCCATGTCGTCGGTATGCGGCCCGGTCGACCCTGATAAGGGGCTGGGAGCGGGACGGGTCGAGCCGATTTTGAACGCTCTAAGCGGGGACCACTCTGCCGTCCCAGCCGGCCGAGGTCAGGATGTCCTTGTCGATGATGAGGCGCGCCGCCATGATCGGCCGTGGCGAAGTGCCGATGCGCAACTCGGCGACGATGCCGAGCAACATATAGGCCTCCTGGGCGCTGAGCCCGGTGTGCTCGGCGACGAAGCCGACGGCGGCCTGGGAGGCGTCCTCGGTCGCCGCCTCGACGGTCGGGCCGGTGCCCAGGATCTGCACCGTGTTCTCGAACTCGATGATCGGCCGGTCGATCGGGCTCGCCCGATGCAGGTCGATCCGCGCCCTGACCCGGGCCGTGCACTCGACGCCGGTGCCGCTGATGATGCCGTCGCTGACCGCGGCATGGGGATCGGCCATGAAGACGAGCGCCTCGTCGACCATGACCGGCAGGTGCACGGTGGCGCCGACGGCGACGTCGCGCTGGTCGAAGTCGCCGCCATAGGCGCCTGCGTATGAGGGCTGATAGCCTTCTGGCGGCATCGTCGAGAGGGTGCCGAGATTGGGTCGGAGCGGGATCGGCACCCGATCGCCGAACCAGGCGTGACCGTCGCGGATCGGGCAGGCGACGATGGCTGGTTCTTGGAAGGCCTCCTTCAGGACGCCGAAATTGCGCATGATCGCGTTCGAGCCGACGCCCTCAGGCTGCATCGACTTGATCTCGATGGCGACGCTGTCGCCGGGCTTGGCGCCGCGAACCGCGATCGGGCCGGCGATCGGCGCCAGGGGATGGCCTTCGCATTCAGGCGTGAACGGCGTCGGCACCGCGTTTATGTCATCGACATCCTCGAACGCGCCTTCCACGGTCACCTCGACCTCGCCGCCGGCGTCGATGATCATCATCGGCGGGGTCGATGGCCCGACGGAGAACAAATAAGTCTTGCTCACCACTGTCTCCTTTTCGCTGCTTTGCAACCACCCCATCATCGAGGCCACGCAAAACGGATGCAATCGGCCGGGCGCCGCTAAACATTTTCGATATTCATCGAATCGCCGGCCTCCGGCGGCGCCAGCAGGTCGTGGGCACGCGGCAGGCTGGCGACGTGGGTCGTCACTATCCGCGCGCGGCTCGTTTGCATGCCGACCCGCGCGCCCTTCAGGCGACCTGTTCCAGCGCCTCTTGCTCGATCTCGAGCTGCAGCACGTCGTTGAAACGGTTGAAGGCGCCGCAGAGCGCGATCCGCCAAGTGAGCTCAACGATCTCCGGCTCCGAGAAGTGCTCGCGCAGGCGAAGGAACATGGTGTCGCGGACCCGGTGGAAATCGTCGGTGACCTGGATCGCGTACTCGACCACCAGCTTGTCAACCTCGTCCAGCTCCGGGTGCTCGGCGTAGTCGGGCAGCCGCTCCACGCCTTCCGGCGAGACGCCCTCGATCGCGAGGAACGGCCCGTGATGGGCGAGGCAATAGTCGCAGGCGTTGAGCTTGGAGACGGTGACCAGCGCCAGCTCCAGATGGCGGCGGTTCAACACGCCCTCCGCCTTCAGGTCCAGCAATAGGCCGAAGACGTGTTCCAGCATCGGGCCCCGATGGGCCATGGCGCCGACCAAGCTGGCGAACGGCCCGTAGGTCGACATCTGCTCATAAAGCGGGCGCAAGCGCTCCGCCACGTCCTCGATGGGCACATGGGATACCCGCGCCATGATCAATCTCCCTCGAATCGGTTTGCTCGGCTTCCTCGCCCGCGAGACTACCCGAGCTGGGCCCAAGTCGAAAGAATTCACCACGCCCTTGTGATAAGCGTGACCGCATGAGCGGCCAAGGAATTCTGTCAGCAGCTTTCCGCGCACGCCCCTATGCCGCCCGCAAGGCCGACATGTGTTGGCGGAAGCGGGGCATGACTTCCTCGACCAGGCGGCGCATCGAGGCCTCGTGCAATTCGGCGTCGTGGAATTCGTGTGCGGTGAGGGTGAGGACGCCGAAGTCGCCCACCACGTCGCGCAGCCACACCAGCTTGTCGAGCACCGTGCGCGAGGTGCCGTACGCCAGCATCGAGAGCGCGATCTCGTGCCACTCGACGTCCGCCGCCTCCTCCCGCCCATCGGGACGGAGGAAGTGCGGCACCCCGCGCTGGGCGAAGGCGCTCATCATGTAGCGGTAGAAATAGCGGAACGGGCCGTCGGGATCGGCGATCAGATCCGTGGCCTCGGTCTCGCTCTCGGTGATCAGGATGGATCGCGCGACCCGCCAGATCGAAGGCTCCGCCTTGCGCCCGGCCGCCGCTGCGCCCTCGAGGTAATTTTCCCAATGGCTGGCGATATAGCGCGGCTGCACCAAGCTCGCGCCCGAAATCGGGATGTAGCCGCGCTCGCCCGCCGCGTAAGCGCTGCCGGAGCCCGGCGACAGCAGGGAGACGGCGAGCGGCGGGTGCGGCTTCTGATAGGGCTTGGGCAGCGAGCCGACGCCGAACTCGCTGCGGCTCGTGTCCAAAATCGAAATGTCCCAAAATTCGCCCTTCAGCTCGTAGGGCGGCTGGCCAGCCCAGAGCTTCAAGATCATGTCGATCGATTCGCGCATCATCCGGCCCCGGTCGACGTCGCCCGCGACCTTGAACAGCTCCAAATCGCTCGACAGCCCGCCGGTGCCGATTCCCATCTGGAAGCGTCCCCGGGCCAAATGGTCGAACATCGCCGCCTCCGCCGCGACGACCGCCGGATGCTTGATCGAGAGGCAGAAGACTCCGGTGCCGAGCTGGATCTGCTTGGTCTCTTGCAGCAGCGAGGCGAGGAAGACGAGCGGCGAGGTGATCGGCTCCGTCGTCGCCGCGATGTGTTCGCCGATCCAGCACTCCCGAAAGCCCAGCTTGTCGGCCAGGATCACCGTCTGGCGGTCCTGCTCCAGGATTTCCGTATAATCGCGGCGGGTGTCGTGAACCGGTTGCATGAAGAGGCCGAGTTGCATGGCGCGGCTCCTTGGACGGTCGTGGCGAGCCACTCTACACCTGGCCGGAAAGGCACGCCAAAGGGACGCCAAGGGACCGCCGGACCGCTATAGTCGCGCCATGACCCGACCCGCGCCGAAGGCCGCCGCCGACATTCGCCCGCCCGAGGCACCGGCCCTGGTGGTGGGCGCCAGGCGGGCCTATTGGCTGTCGCCGGACGGCGAGTTGGAAAGCCTGGACCTGGAGAGCGCGCGGGCCCGGGCGAGCGGAACCCGGCCGATCCTTTGCCACCGCGTGATGGTGGCCAGGCGGTTGGGGCTCGGCGATCTCGATGCCCTCGACCTGTTGGAGCTCTTCGCCTTCGCGCACCCGGCCCGCTTCACCCTGCCGACGCCGGCGGGTCTCGCCCGCGCACTCGGGCTTAGTGTCCCGGCGGGGGCCGAGGACGCGGCGCTCGCGCTGCTCGAGGTCACCCGGCGCCTGCTGGCCGACCTCGCCGAAGCGCGCGAAGGGGAGGTCGCGGCGCGCATTGCCTTCGCCATGGCCCGGGCCGGATGGGGCTGGGGCCCGGCGGTGCTGGCCGCCCTCGGTGGTCCGATCGACGACGGCGCGGGCCTGGACGGCCTCGACGTCTGGAACCGGCTCGAGCCGATCGAGGAGGAGGCGCCACCGCCGCCGCCGGGCGAGGCCTCGGTCAGTGAGGCGGAGGCCCGCCAGAGGCTCGCGCGGCTGCTCGGCGAAGGCGCCGAATCGCGCCCCCGGCAGAGCGACTATGCGGCGCTCGCGAGCCGCGCCTTCGCGCCGCGGGACGAGGCGGGTCAGCCCCGCGTCGTCCTCGCCGAGGCCGGCACCGGGATCGGCAAGACCCTCGGCTACATCGCGCCGGCGAGCCTCTGGGCGGAACGCAACGGCGGCACCGTCTGGCTCTCGACCTTCACCCGCAACCTGCAACGCCAGATCGACCAGGAGCTCGACGCCCTCTACCCCGAGCCTAAGACCAAGGCCGCCCGCGCCGTCGTGCGCAAGGGGCGGGAGAACTACCTCTGCCTCTTGAACCTGGAGGAGGCGGCGCGGGGGAGCGGCCTGGGCGCGGCCTGGGCGGTGCCGCTTGGCCTGATGGCGCGTTGGGCCGGCGCGACGCGCGACGGCGACATGGTCGGCGGCGACTTTCCGGCCTGGCTGATCGATCTTTTGGGACCGTCGCGTACCGTGGCGCTGACCGACAGCCGGGGCGAGTGCATCTATTCCGCCTGCCGGCACTACCGGCGCTGCTTCATCGAGAAGGTGGCCAGGCGCGGACAACGGGCCGACATCGTCATCGCCAACCACGCGCTGGTCATGGTGCTGGCGGCGCTCGGCGACGATCCGAGCCCGCCGCTCCGCATCGTCTTCGACGAGGGCCACCACGTCTTCGATGCCGCCGACGGCGTCTTCTCGACCGACCTATCCGGCCGGGAAACGGCGGAGCTTCGTCGCTGGCTGGCCGGCGCCGGCGCCAGGCGTGGCCGCGCCCGGGGCCTGGCCGAGCGGGTGGGCGACCTGGTCGCCGGCGACGACGAGGCGAGCCGAGCGCTCGACCAGGTCTTGCGCGCGGCCCGCGCCCTCCCGGGCGAGGGCTGGCTCGGCCGGCTCGCGAGCGAGAGCCCGCGCGGCCCGACGGAGGGTTTTCTCGTCCGCGTCCGGGCTCATGTCATGGCCCGGGTCGAGGATCCGACCATGCCCTACGGCCTCGAGGCCTCGACCCTCGAGCCGGCCGAAACCCTGCTGGAGGCCGCCCGGGCGCTGGATACGGCGCTGGCCGCGATCGAGCGGCCGCTGCTCGAGCTCGGCCGCCGGCTCGCCGCGCGGCTGGACGACGAGGCGGGCGAGTTCGACACTCAGAGCCGGATCCGGATCGATGCCGCCTGCCGGGGCATGCGGCGCCGCGCGGGACTCTTCCTCCGGGTGTGGCGCGCGATGCTGGCGCGGCTCGACGGGCCGGGCGAGGCAGACTTCGTCGACTGGCTGGCGGTGGAGCGGAGCGAGGGACGCGAGAGCGACGTCGCCATGCGGCGCCATTGGGTCGACCCGACGGTGCCCTTCGCGAGAGCGCTCCTGGCGCGGGCGCATGGCGCCCTCATCACCTCGGCGACCTTGCGCGACCGGGCGCCGGACGCCCCCGACGAGTGGACCAGCGCCGAGGTCAGGACCGGGGCGCTGCATCTCCCGGCCGTCGCCGCCCGGGCCAGCCTCGCCTCCCCCTTCGACTACCCGGCCCAGACCCGGGTGCTGGTGGTAACCGACGTCCGCCGCGACGACGGCGCGCAGGTGGCCGCCGCCTATCGCGAGCTGTTCCTGGCGGCGGGCGGAGGCGCGCTCGGCCTCTTTACCGCGGTCCAGCGCTTGCGCGGCGTGCATCGCCGGATCGCCGGACCGTTGGAGGACGCGGGCCTCTCGCTCCTGGCGCAGCACGTCGACGCCATGGATACCGGCACCCTGGTCGACATCTTCCGCGAGGAGGTGGATTCCTGCCTGCTCGGCACCGATGCGGTCCGCGACGGGGTCGACGTGCCGGGCCGCTCGCTCCGCCTGATCGTCTTCGACCGAGTGCCCTGGCCGCGCCCCGACATCCTGCATCGCGCGCGCCGCGCCGCCTTCGGCGGCCGGAGCTATGACGACATGATGACCCGGTTGCGCCTGAAGCAGGCCTATGGCCGTTTGATCCGGGGCGCCGGCGACCGGGGAAGCTTCGTCATGCTGGATGCCATGCTGCCCAGCCGCCTGGCCACGGCCTTCCCCGAAGGCGTGGAAGTCCGGCGTCTGGGCCTGGCCGAGGCGGTGGCCCAGGTCCGGGATTTTCTCGGCCCGGAATAGACCATGGAAAATCCGTGGCCGCGCGTCTTGCCGCCTGCCCGGCGTCTACCTATGTTCCGCCGAGGTTCGGCCGAGGACGAGGCGATGACCAGCGACCTTCTCAATCCCCATACCGCGTTGATTTACACCATGGTGCTGATGAGCGCGGCGGACAGCGACATGACCGACAGCGAGTTGCAACGCATCGGCCACATGACCCGCACGCTCCCGGTCTTCGACGGCTTCGACCCGGACGACCTGGTGCCGACGGCGGAGGAATGCGCCCGCCGTCTCGGCAGCGCCGGCGGGCTGGAAGCGGTGCTGGACGTGATCACCGCCTCGCTGCCGGTGAAACTGTCGGAAACGGCCTACGCCATCGCCTGCGAGGTGGCGGCGGCCGATCTCCACGTCAAGCAGGAGGAGATCCGCCTGCTGGAGATGCTGCGACACCGGTTCGAGATCGACCGTCTCGTCGCCGCCGGCATCGAGCGCGGCGTGCGCGCCCGCCATATGACGTTGTAGAGGTTCGCCGTGCTTCAGGCCCCGGTGGTGAATTTGTCGTAGAGCCCGGCCAGCTCGTCGGCGGCGAGTTCACAGAGTTCCTTGCCGGCCTCGGGATTGGCCTGCCAGGGATGCGAGCCGATGCGGCCGTCGGGAAATCGGCGGCGATAGTCGGCGGCGTCGGTCCAGCCGCCGCGATGCGGCGAGGGCGGTCCCATCGCCTCCGTGCCCTGCTTCACGTGATCGGGAAAGAGGTACTGCGTCACCGAGATTTCGGAATTGGTCGCGTGCATGCCGTCCTTGTCGCCGAAGAGCCGCTTGATCGCCGCGTTGGTCCGCGGGCCCTGCCACCAGTTCCTCAGTTCCAAGGCGATCGCCTGACGGTTGTCGCCCGCCTCGGCGCCTTGGGGTGTCTGGCCGGGGCGGCGGCTCTGCTCGGTATAGAGCTCTTGGAAGGCGGCGTTGATGGTGGTGATGTTGCCGCCGTGGCCGTTGATGAAGAAGAACCGGTCGAAGCCGTGATGGGCTAGGCTCTCGACCCATTCCTTGATCACCAGGATCAAGGTCGTCGGCTTCAGCGTCATCGAGCCGGTGAAGGCCATGTGGTGCTGCGCGACGCCGACGTTGATCACCGGCGCCACCACGGCGTTCGCCCGCTCGCCCGCCGCCTTGGCGATGTATTCCGCCACCACCGCGTCGGTGCCGACCAGGCCGTTGGGCCCGTGCTGCTCGGTCGAGCCGATGGGAATGATCACCGCCGTGCAGCCTTCCAGATGCCGCTCCACCTCGGCCCAGGTCATCATCTGCAAGACCATCCCGCCACCTCTGCCTCGCCCGCGCGCCACTTCATCCCACGCCCGACGACCCCTGTCCAGGCGGCCGCCACCCGTCCGGGGAGCGGATATGGTGTGCAATCGTGGCTTCCGGGCTGGAACCGGCGACTCGGCGGTTGACGGTCCGGGCGCCCGTCGTCATGTTGGCCGGACCTTCGGCGTGGCCGTTCCGAAGGGCGGCGGCGGCTTGGTATCAAGATGATTTTCCAGCTTCGGATTCCGGCGAATTCGGGGAACTTTCGATCCGAGAAGGCTCATGTCCGCCAGCGCAAAGGTCGAGGTCGAGGTCAGCCACGTCGACTTGGCGAATGCTATCCGCGCGCTCTCGATGGACGCGGTGGAGGCCGCGAAGTCCGGTCATCCCGGCATGCCGATGGGCATGGCCGACGTCGCCACCGTGCTGTTCCGGCGCTTTTTGAGCTATGACGCCTCGGCCCCCGAGTGGCCCGACCGCGACCGCTTCGTGCTCTCGGCCGGGCACGGCTCGATGCTGCTCTATGCACTGCTCTACCTCACCGGCTACCCGGACATCGACCAAGCCGAGATCGCCCAATTCCGCCAGCTCGGCAGCCGCACCGCCGGCCATCCCGAGTTCGGTCACGCCGCCGGCATCGAGACCACCACCGGGCCGCTCGGCCAAGGCATCGCCAACGCCGTGGGCATGACGATCGCCGAGCGGGTGATGGCGGCGCGTTTCGGCGCCGATCTCGTCGACCATTACACCTATGTCATCGTCGGTGACGGCGACCTCATGGAAGGGCTCAGCCACGAGGCGGCCTCGCTCGCCGGCCATCTCGGCCTCGCACGGCTGATCGTGCTGTTCGACGACAACAGGGTCTCGATCGACGGTTCGACCGCGCTTTCGGTTTCCGACGACACGACCGCCCGCTTCGCCGCCTATGGCTGGCAAACGAACGCGGTCGACGGTCACGACCCGGAAGCGGTGGCGGCGGCGATCGAGGCGGCCCGCGCGAGCCCCGCGCCCAGCTTGATCGCCTGTCGCACCACCATCGGCCTGGGCGCGCCGAGCAAGGCCGGGACCGCCGCCACCCATGGCGCGCCGCTCGGGCCGGAAGAGGTGGCCGGCGCCCGCGAGCAACTGGGCTGGCCGCACCCGCCCTTCGAGGTGCCGGCGCCCATTCTCGCCGCATGGCGCGTCGCCGGCGGGCGGGGCGCGGAGGCCCGGCGCGGCTGGGAAGCGCGGCTGGCGGCGGCGGGCGAGACGACACGAAGCGCCTTCCGCGCCGCGCTCGATGGCGCCGTGCCCGAGGCCGTGGGCGCGGCGTTGGACGACTTCAAGCGGCAAATCGTCGAGGCCGCGCCCACCATGGCGACGCGCCAGGCCTCGGGCGAGGTGTTGGCGGCGATCCAGCCGCTGATGGCGGAACTGATCGGCGGCTCGGCCGACCTCACCGGCTCCAACAACACCCGGCTCGCCGGGCACCGGGCGATAACGCGACACGATTTCGCCGGCGGCTATCTGCACTACGGCGTGCGCGAGCACGCCATGGCGGCGGCGATGAACGGCATGGCGCTGCATGGTGGCCTGGTGCCCTATGCCGGGACCTTCCTGATATTTTCCGACTATTGCCGGCCGTCGATCCGCCTGGCCGCGCTGATGGGCCGCCGGGTGATCCACGTGATGACCCACGATTCGATCGGCCTCGGCGAGGACGGACCGACCCACCAGCCGGTCGAGCATCTGGCGAGCCTGCGGGCGATCCCCGGCCTCCGGGTCTTCCGCCCCGCCGACGCGGTGGAGGTGGCGGAGTGTTGGGCCCTCGCGCTGGCCGACGTGGACCGGCCCTCGGTGCTCGCGCTGACCCGCCAGGGGGTGCCGACGGTGCGGACCGCGCAAAGCTCGGACAATCTTTCGGCGCGCGGCGGCTACGAGCTGGCGGCGGCCGAGGGCGAGGCTCGGGTGACGCTGCTGGCGACGGGGAGCGAGGTGCATCTGGCGCTCGCCGCTCGGGGTTTGCTCCAGGGCGACGGCATCGCCGCCCGCGTCGTCTCGATGCCCTGTCACGAGCTGTTCGACGCGCAGGCGGAGGATCTCCGGCGCCAGGTCCTGGGACCCGGCACCGTTCGCGTCGCCGTCGAGGCGGCGATCGTGCAGGGCTGGGAACGCTACATCGGCCCGGACGGCGGCTTCGTCGGCATGGCCGGCTTCGGCGCCTCGGCGCCGGCAAGTGATCTCTATCGACATTTCGGCATCACGGCCGAGGCCGTCGCCGAGGCGGCGCGGGCGCGTCTCTAGACGGCACGTCGCCGCGAAGCGCAAGAGGGAGCATCGAGATGGCGGTTCGGGTGGGAATCAACGGTTTCGGGCGGATCGGACGCCTGGTGCTGAGGGCGATCCACGAGTCCGGACGCAAGGACATCGAGGTCGCCGCCATCAACGATCTGGGCCCGATCGAGACCAACGCCCATCTGTTGCGCCACGACTCGGTGCACGGCGCCTTCCCCGGCAAGGTCCGGACCACGAGACGCGGGATCAATCTCGGCAAGGGCACCATTCGGGTCACCGCCGAGCGGGACCCGAGGCAGCTCCCCTGGGGCGAGCTGGGGGTCGACGTCGCGCTCGAATGCACCGGCTTCTTCGCCTCGAGGGAAAAGGCCTCGATGCATCTGGAGGCCGGCGCCAGACGGGTTCTGATTTCGGCCCCGGCCAGCGGCGCCGACCTCACCGTGGTCTACGGCGTCAACCACAAAAAGCTCCGCAAGGCCCACAAGGTGGTCTCCAACGCGTCGTGCACGACCAACTGCCTGGCGCCCGTCGCCTCGGTGCTGAACAAGGCGATCGGCATCGAGAAGGGCTTCATGACCACGATCCACGCCTACACGGGCGATCAACCGGTGCTCGACACGCTGAATGCGGATCTGCACCGGGCTCGGGCCGCGGCCAGCTCGATGATCCCGACCTCTACGGGTGCTGCCCGCGCCGTCGCCCTGGTGCTGCCGGAGCTCGCCGGCAAGCTCGACGGCACGGCGATCCGGGTCCCGACACCTAACGTCTCGCTGATCGATTTCACCTTCGAAGCCAAGCGGAAAACCTCGGTCAAGAAGGTCAACGGGGCGATCGTCAAGGCCGCCAAGGGGCCGTTGGCGAACATCCTCGCCACCTCGGCGGAACCGCTGGTCTCCATCGACTTCAACCATAACCCCGCGAGCGCTATTTTCGATCTCTCCCAGACCCAGGTGATCGAACGCGGCTTCGTGCGCGTGCTCGCCTGGTACGACAACGAGTGGGGCTTCTCGAACCGGATGTCGGACACCGCCGTCGCGCTCGGCAAGCTCGGCTGAGGGCGATGGCGCGGCGGACGCTGGACGATCACGCGCTCGCCGGCAAGCGGGTCCTCCTTCGCCTCGACCTGAACCTGCCGATGCGGGACGGCCGGGTGGCCGACGCCACCCGGATCGAGCGCGCGGTGCCGACGCTCCGGGCCTTGATCGAGGCCGGCGCGCGCATCGTCGTGCTGTCGCACTTCGGCCGCCCTAAGGCTAAGCGGCGGGCCGATATGACGCTGGCCCCGGTGGCGCCAGCGCTGGAGGCGGCGCTCGACGGGCACCCCGTCCGCTTCGTCGAGGATTGCATCGGCGAGGCGGCCGAGGCGGCGGCGGCCGAGCTCGGCGACGGCGAGATCCTGCTGCTGGAGAACCTTCGCTTCCACCCCGGCGAGGAGGCCAACGATCCCACCTTCATCGACGCGCTGGCGCGGCTCGGCGAGGTCTACGTCAACGACGCCTTCTCCTGCGCCCACCGCGCGCATGCCTCGACGGAGGGACTGGCGCACCGTATGCCGTCGCTGGCCGGCCGCGCGATGCAGGCCGAGCTGGAGGCGCTGGTTCGGGCCATGGAGTCGCCGGCGAGGCCGTTGATGGCGGTCGTCGGGGGGGCCAAGGTTTCCAGCAAGCTCGCCGTCCTCGGTCATCTGATCGACAAGGTCGACGTGGCTCTGATCGGTGGTGGCATGGCCAATACCTTCCTCCACGCCCAGGGCCACGACATCGGCACCTCGTTGTGCGAGGTGGAGATGGCCGGGGAGGCGCGGGAGATCCTGGCGCGGGCCCAGGCCACGAATTGCCGCATCCTGCTGCCGCGCGACGTGGTCATCGCCACGACGCTCGCGCCCAGGCTCGACACCTCGAGAGTGATGGTGGAGCGGATGCCGAACGACATGATGATACTCGACATCGGCCCGAGGAGCGTCATGGACGGCGAGGCGGCGCTGGCGGCGGCCGGCACGGTGGTGTGGAACGGTCCCCTCGGCGCCTTCGAGACCCCGCCCTTCGACGCGGCGACGACGCGCCTCGCCCGGGCCGCGGCTCAGGCGACCCGGGCGGGCGAGCTGGTCTCCCTCGCCGGGGGCGGCGATACGGTGGCCGCCCTCGACCACGCGGGCGTGCTGGCCGACTTCAGCTATGTCTCGACCGCCGGCGGCGCCTTCCTCGAATGGCTGGAGGGCCGGACGCTCCCCGGCGTCGTCGCCCTGGAGGACTAGATGATTTCCAAGGGCGAGGGGCCGCCCGTCATCCGTTTCCACGATTTGGCGCAGGCGCTGGCCGCGCTCCGGGTGGCCCGCGAAACCGGCCGGCCTTGCCTGCTGACCACGCCGCCGGGTGGCGTGGCGTACGCGGGCGCGCCCTTCTACCAGGCGGTGGCGGCCCGCGCGCGGCGCGAGGTGGCGGGCGCGCCCGTGACCTTCGTGCTCGATTGCGGCGGCGACGCGGCGGTCGCGGGTGAGGCGCTTCGGGCGGGTTGGCGCGATCTCGTCCTCGACAGCTCGGCACCGGCGCGAGAGAATGTCGCCGCGATCGCCGAGGCGGCCGGCGCCCGCCTGCATGATCGCGCGCCAGTCGCCTTGGATCTCGACCGTTTGGCCGATCCGGAGGCCGCTTGCCGCGATATTTTGTCCCGCGAGGCTTCCGAAGCGTTGAACGACGACGGTGCTTGCGCTACCTAATTCAGGCAGGACACGATGGAGAGGACAGGACTATGAGCGCGGGCGACCTGGCGGCGACAGCCCGGGCGATGGTGGCGCCGGGCAAGGGCATTCTGGCGGCCGACGAGAGCACGGGCACGATCCAGAAGCGGCTGGAGTCGATCAACGTCGAATCGAATGAGGCGAACCGCCGCGCTTACCGCGAGTTGCTGTTCACCACCGCCGGCGCTGGCGATCATATCAGCGGCATCATCCTGTTCGACGAGACGCTGCGCCAGTCGAGCGCCCAGGGCGTGCCGTTTCCGAAACTGCTGGCCGATCAAGGCGTGCTGGCGGGCATCAAGGTCGACACGGGGGCGAAGGACCTGCCCGGCGCGCCGGGCGAAAAGGTGACGGAAGGGCTGGACGGTCTGCGTGAGCGGTTGGCCGAATACGCCGAACTGGGCGCCCGCTTCACCAAGTGGCGGGCGGTGATCGACATCAGCCCTGGCATCCCCAGCCGCTATTGCATCGCCGCCAACGCCCACGCGCTGGCCCGCTACGCCGCCCTCAGCCAGGAGGCGGGGCTGGTGCCGATCGTCGAGCCCGAGGTGCTGATGGACGGCGATCACGACGCCGAGCGTTGCGCCGAGGCCAGCGAGGCGGCGCTGAAATGCCTCTACGAGGAGCTCTACTTGCAGCGGGTGTCGCTGGAAGGCACGGTGCTGAAGCCGAACATGGTCGTTTCCGGCAAGGGCTGTCCCGCTCGAGCCGGCGTCGCCGAGGTGGCGGCGCGTACCCTCGAGGTCTTGGCGCGCTCGGTGCCGGCGGCGGTGCCGGGGATCTGCTTCCTTTCCGGCGGGCAGAGCGAGGAGGAGGCCACCGCCCACCTGAACGCGATGAACGCGATGGGCCCGCATCCCTGGGAGCTGAGTTTCTCCTACGGCCGCGCGTTGCAGGCCTCGGCGCTCAAGACCTGGGGCGGCGAGGCGGCCAACATCGCCGCCGCGCAGGCGACCTATCTGCACCGGGCGCGGATGAACGGGCTCGCGCGCTCCGGCGACTATCAGGCGGCGCTGGAGCAGGCGGCCTGAGCGGCCCCTCGCCCTGATGGTCGGTGCCGAGGCGGCGGCGGATCGGTGTCGGCTCTATCTGATCACACCGCCGGCGTTCGAGCCCGCGTCCTTCGCCGAGGATCTGGTGGCTGCGCTCGATGCCGGCGATGTCGCCTGCCTGCAGCTTCGCCTGAAAGACGTCGCCGACGACGCGATCCGTCGCGCGGTCGAGGTTCTGATGCCGCTGGCGCATGCCCGCGACGTCGCCTTTCTGCTCAACGACCGGCCCGACATCGCCGCCGAATTCGGCGCCGATGGCTGCCACGTCGGCCAGGATGACATGGCCTATACGGAAGCCCGGCAACTGGTCGGCGAGGGGGCCATCGTCGGCGTCACCTGCAAGAATTCCCGCCACTTGGCGATGGCGGCGGGCGAGGCGGGGGCCGACTACGTCGCCTTCGGCGCCTTCTTCGCGACCCACACCATGGAGACCTCGGTCCGCGCCGAGCCGGACATTTTGACCTGGTGGTCGGAGTTGATGGAGATCCCGTGCGTCGCCATCGGCGGCATCACGGCCGAGAACTGCGCGGTGCTGGTGCGGGCGGGGGCGGATTTTCTCTGCGTGATCTCCGCCGTGTGGAACCACCCGGGGGGCCCGGGCGCGGGGGTCGAGGCCTTCGACCGGGCGATCGCGGCAAATAGCTGAGGCGAGCGATTTCAGCCGGCGATGCCGAGGCCATTTGATGGTCGTCATCGACAGCGGCAATTTGCCGCTATTGCTTTGGCCGGATGTACCTCCACCGATCGCCGAAGATCGTCGACGCGCCGTCGAAAGGCTTTGGCAATGCATTGATGACTCGACAGGTAATCTGGCGGAAAGCTGAAGAGAAAGGTCTCGTTCCCACGCCGGTAGCGAGCGAGATCAGGAGTCGAACGGGCTGCTAGCTGGGAAGGCGGGACAATGAGTTGCAATACCAATGGTGTTCACCGCCGGGGTGGGAGAGCGCGATGGTTTCAGTCAAAAATTGAAATACTCTAGGATAGCGACGACGACTTGCGCCAGCACCAGGGTGATGGCGGCGGCGATGGCATACATCACGGCCACGGCGGCGCCCAGATACACCATGTTCGTCTTGGTCTTGAGCGGATGGAGCTTTCGGTCCTGTTCGCGGCGGTCGCGACTGCGCCGATTTGTGCCGGCGACCAGGGTAATGAAAAGGTGCTGGAAGCTGGCGCGTATGTCGACAGGATGCTCGCGCCATGGCCTTGTTTCGGTGATCACCCGACGCAGCCTCGCCAACTGATCTTCCGACAAAGCATCGATGATGTCGCGTGGCAGCCGTTCCGTCACGTCCTTGGCGCGTAGCTCGTCGCGACTGGCTTCTTCCCTCGACATGAGCCGTCCCTGTTGCCGCACCCGTAATCTTCTCGACCGACATTCGCCCGCCTCAAGCGCCTGTCCGAGGGTCGGCGCAAGGCCGTGATCGCGCGGGAAATCCGCTAGAGCGGTTCCGCCGATGACTGAATCATAATTTTCTTGTCTTGGCTTACAAACGCTGATTCGCTTCCCTTTTTGGAGGGTGAATCGTGGCGATTTCGGAAGACCTGCGTATTCGGCTGGTGAGGAAAGTGGCGTCGGGCATGTCGCGCCGTCAGGCGGCGGCGCATTTTGAGGTGAGCGCGAGTTCGGCGGTTCGCTTCGCCCGGCGCTATGAGGACGAAGGGACAATCGCGGTCAAACCACATCCGCCTCGCAAGCGCCGTCTTGACCCTTACGGCGAGGCTATCCTGCGCTGGATCGAGGAGACACCGGACCTGACGCTGCAAGAGCTGTCTCAGCGTCTGCATGAGGTCCATGAGGTGACGGCGCCGATATCGACGATTGATGACTGGCTGCGTGCCCGCAAGATCAGCTTTAAAAAAACTGTAACTGCCCAGGTAGCTGATTTCGATGAGGCTGCGGATTGGGTCTCTGGGGGCAGATTTTGTGGGTTTGGGGCGCTGACGGCCTAGATTTCGTTTGACAGAGGGTGGTTGATCGATTCTAAGGATTTGATGGATAGGGATGTTCTTGCCTTTTTGTCGAAAGACGAGCTGATCGATGTGGTGCTGGCCCAAGGGTCGCGGCTCGCCGAGTTCGAACTCCGGCGAGCTGATCGATGTGGTGGCCCAAGGGTCGCGGCTCGCCGAGTTCGAACTCCGGCTTGGTGAACTCGAGCGCCGGCTTGGCCTGAACAGCACGAACAGCGGCAAGCCACCGTCGAGCGATGGATTGAACAAGCCACCGGCGGGTAAAAAGAAGCGCACCAGGAGCCTCCGTAAGAAATCGGCCCGCAAGCCGGGCGGGCAAAAGGGCCACAAGGGCGAGACCCTGCGCCAAGTCGCCGATCCCGACGCCACCGTCGACCATTATCCCGAGACGTGCCAGTGGTGTGGTTCGGGATTGACGCCGGATATGGCTACCGGCCATGGGGCCCGCCAGGTTTTCGATCTACCCGAGCCCCGGCCCCTGGTGGTCACGGAGCATCGGGCGCATCGCTGCCGTTGCGGGCATTGCGGCACGTACACTCGGGCTTCTTTTCCCGTCGCCATCACCGGCCCGGTTCAATACGGCGCTCGGATCGGAGCCATGGTGGTCTACCTGTCGCACTACCAACTCCTGCCCGAGGACCGCCTGGCTGAATTGATGAAGGATCTGTTCGGGGCGGAACTGTCTCCGGCGAGCCTCGCGCGGAGGGGCGGGAACAGCGCCGAGTCCGTCCAAGGCGTCGTCGATGTGATCCGCGAACTGGTGAAATCGGCGCCGGTCAAGCACATGGACGAGACCGGCTTGCGGATCGCCGGGCGGACCCAATGGTTGCACGTCGCCTCGACCGCGCGGTTGACCTTCTATCGGGTCTCGGAGCGACGCGGCAGCCTGCTCGGCGGAGTCGGCGGCATCGTCGTCCATGACCACTGGAAGCCGTACTTTACGATGGAGGGCGTACGGCACGCGCTGTGCAACGCCCATCACCTGCGCGAGTTGCAAGCCCTGATCGAGATCGAGAAGGAGGGCTGGGCACGCAAGATGCAGAGACTATTGCGCCGCGCCTGCCACGCGGTAAATCTCGCCCGGGAGCGGGGCGTGGCGCTGAAACCAGGCCTCGTCGAGCGCTTCCGAGGGTGTTACGACGCGATCACGGCCGAGGGCATCGCCTTTCACGAGGCACAACCTCCTCTTGCGCCCAGATCGAGCAAGGCCAAGCGCCGGGGAAGCAAGCCGCGCCGCACCGGGCACAACCTTCTCCGGCGCCTTCAGACACACAAGGAAGACGCGCTGCGCTTCCTCATCAATTTCGCCGTGCCGTTCACCAACAATCAGGCCGAGCAGGACGGGCGCATGATGAAGGTCAAGCAGAAAATCTCCGGCGGCTTCCGCAGCCAGAAAGGCGCCGAAGACTTTGCCACCGTCCGCGGCTTCATCTCGACCGCCAGAAAACAGGGCTGGAACATCATCCAGGCGCTCATGGAAAATCCCGAAACCCTGATCGAGCGTCTCCACGCCGCCTAAAAGGCCACCATGTACCTGGGCAGTTACGAAAGTTTACTACTTCAGGGATGGATTCCCGGCATGGAAGGCGGCGGGATATCCTGTCGAAGTTCCAAAATAATCGACGACTGTTGGATGGCACCCGCCGGACGACCCGGTCGAGGCCGTGATATCAAGGACGCCGCGATCGGGTGACGGAGGGGATGCGAGGCTTCGCCAGGCTTCCCGACGCCTCCCCGCCGGGCGGAAAATGCGCGCCGTCGCCACCCCCTTGATGCCGCGCTCCCCAAGCTCTATTTATTCGCCCGCGCGACATATCGGGGGATATGTCGTCGCGGGAACAAAGCCATCACCGATTTAGACGGGAGCAGCGTCGCATGGAGCGGATGATCGAGGTCCAGGGCTTGGCCCGGCATTTCGGCCCGCTGATCGCGGTCGACGACGTCAGTTTCACCGTCGCCCGAGGCGAGGTGCTGGGATTTCTCGGACCAAACGGCGCCGGCAAGTCGACCACGATGAAGATGATCACCGGCTTTCTGGCGCCGACGCGCGGGCGCGTCACGGTCTGCGGCCACGACGTCGCGCGGGCGCCGATCCAGGCCAAGGCCGCCATCGGCTATCTGCCCGAAGGGGCGCCGGCCTATGGCGACATGACGCCGGCGAGCTTTCTCGCCTTCGCCGCGGCGGCCCGCGGCATGAGCCGCCAGGCGGCGCGGGCCGGCATCCAGGCGGCGGTGGCCGAGGTCGAGTTGGACCCGGTGATGGAGCAGCCGATCGAGACGCTGTCGAAGGGCTACAAACGCCGCGTCGGCCTGGCCCAGGCGATCCTGCACGATCCCCCAGTGCTGATCCTCGACGAGCCGACCGACGGGCTCGACCCCAACCAGAAGCATCAGGTGCGCGGCCTCATCCGCCAGATGGCGCGCGACAAGGCGATCATCATTTCGACCCACATCCTGGAGGAAGTGGGCGCGGTCTGCGGCCGGGCGATGATCATCGCCCAGGGCCGCATCGTCGCCGACGGCACGCCAGCCGAGCTGGAGGCGATGTCGCGCTACCACAACGCCATCCAGATCCGCGTCAAGGCGGAAGGCGTCGAGGCCTCGCTCGCGGGGCTAGAGGGAGTTATGCGCGTGGTGGCGCTCGACGACGGGCTCTATCAGGTGTTCCCCCTCGCCGGCGCCAAAATCCTCGACGCCGTCGCCGGCCATACCCGAGTGCACGGCTGGGAGGTCGAGCAGCTCGTGGTCGAGGCGGGACGCCTCGACGAGGTCTTCCGGCGGATGACCACGGGCGAGGCCGACGTGCCGGCGGACGCGGACGCCGGCACGAAGCGGGGGGAAGCGGCCTGATGTCGAGAACCCTGGTGGTCTTCCGGCGCGAGCTCGCGAGTTATTTCAACACGCCGCTGGCCTATGTCTTCATCGTCATCTTTCTGTTCCTGACCGGGATCTTCACCTTCTATCTCGGCAACTTCTTCGGCCGGGGCCAGGCGGATCTGAAGCCCTTCTTCACCTTCCATCCCTGGCTCTACCTGTTCCTGGTGCCGGCGATCGCCATGCGGCTGTGGGCGGAGGAACGGAAAACCGGCTCGATCGAGCTGTTGTTGACGCTGCCGTTGAGCCTCGCCGACGCGGTCCTGGGCAAGTTCCTGGCGGCCTGGGCTTTCATCGCCATCGCGCTCGCCTGCACCTTCCCGATGTGGTTCACCGTGACCTATCTGGGCGAACCGGATCACGGCGTCATCGTCGCCGGCTATCTCGGAAGCCTGCTGATGGCCGGCGGCTATCTGGCGATCGGGGCCGCGGTCTCGGCGCTGACCAAGAACCAGGTCATCGCCTTCGTCGTCTCGGTGGTGATCTGCTTCCTCTTCACCGTCTCCGGCGCGCCGATGGTGCTCGACGCCTTCACCACCTGGGCGCCGCAGCGGACCGTCGACATCGTCGCCTCGCTGAGCTTCCTCAGCCATTTCGAGGCCATCACCAACGGCGTCCTGGACCTGCGCGACATCTTCTACTTCGTCTCGATGATCGGCTTCTGGCTGTTCGCCAACCTGATCATCGTGGACGCGCGCAAGGCGATGTGAGGAGGCGGCGGCGATGAGCCGAGGACTGCTTTCCGGCGCGGCGCTGATCGTGGCGGCGATCCTGACCGTGGCGTTGAACGTGATCGCCGCCAACGGTTTCCGTTCGGCCCGGCTGGATCTGACCGCCGATTCCCTCTACGCGCTGAACCCGGGCTCGCGCAACGTGCTCGCCTCGCTGGAGGAGCCGGTGACGCTGCGCTTCTATTTCTCCGAGCGTGTCGCCAACCAGACCCCGCAGCTCAAGCGCTACGGCCAGCGGGTGCGCGAGATGTTGGAGCAATACGCGCTGATCGCCGAGGGCAAGATCCGGCTCGAGGTGATCGATCCCGAGCCTTTCACCGACCAGGAGGACGACGCGGTCCGCAACGGCCTCGGCACGGTCCCGATCACGGTCGACGAGAACCTCTACTTCGGCCTGGTCGGCACCAACACGGTCGACGACCGCGAGGTGATCTCCTTCTTCCAGAGCGGCAAGGAAGCCTTCCTCGAATACGACCTGACGCGGCTGATCTACAATCTGAGCGAGCCGAGGAAGCCGAAGGTCGGCCTGATCACCGCGCACCAGATGAACCAGGACATCTCGCCGCTGCTGACCTTCGGCGGGCGGGGGCCACAGCAATGGGCGATCGTGCCGCAATTGCGCGCGGTCTTCGAGTTGGAGACCATCGATTTGGAGGCAGCGACGATCGGCGAGGATATCGACGTGCTGCTGCTCGTGCATCCGCCCCGGCTTTCGCCCGAGATGAGCTATGCGATCGACCAGTTCGTGCTCGGGGGCGGCCGCGCGGTGGTCATGGTCGATCCCTTCTCGGAGGTCGGCGCCGCCTTCAGCAACCAGCAGCGCCAGGCGGGCGGCGCCCTGGTGCCGGAAAGCTCGAAGCTCGACAAGCTGTTCGCCGCCTGGGGCGTCGAGCTCGCCGTCGACCAGTTCGTCGGCGACTGGAATCATGCCCAGCGGGTCAACGTCGGCGGGATGGGGGGGGCCAAGGCGATGCGCTATCTCTCCTGGTTGGCGCTGCGGCCGGCCACCTACGACCGCGACGACGTGATCATGGCCGGGCTCGGGCCGATCGTGGTGGCGAGCGCCGGCAGCCTCTCCAAGCGGGAAGGCGCGACGACCGAGTTCAAGTCCCTGATCCGGAGCAGCGCGGAATCGATGCTGTTCGCCTCCTCCTTCCTGCGCTCCGGTCCCAAACCGCGGAATCTGATCGCCAACTTCAAGGCGACCGAGGACCGCTACGTGATGGCGGCCCGCATCTCCGGCATGATCAAAAGTGCCTTTCCCGACGGCCGGCCGAAGCCCGAGGCCGAGGCCGAGGTAAAAGCGAAAGCGGACGAGAAGCCCGCGGACGCGCCGCATATCGCGGAAAGCAAGGTGGCGATCAACCTGGTCATCGTCGCCGACGGCGACATGGTCTTCGATCAGTTCTGGACCCGCGAGCAGGACCTGCTCGGCCAGCGGCTCTTCGTGCAGACCGCGGCCAACGCCGACTTCGTGATCAATGCGCTGGATCATCTGGCCGGTTCGGAGGATTTGATCTCACTCCGCAGTCGCGGCAAGTCGGAGCGCCGTTTCGAGGTCCTGGCGGCGCTGCGGCGCGAGGCCGAGAAGGCCTTCCTCGACCAGGAACGCGTGCTCGCCGAGAAGCTCGAGGCGACGCGCAAGCGCCTGGTCGAGCTCCAGGGCAAGGCGCGACCCGGCGCCGGCGGCGGTAGCCTGATTTCCAAGAAGCAGCAGGCGGAGATCGGCAAGGCCCAGGTGGTAATCCGCCAGACCCGGCGCGAGCTGCGCGATGTGCAGCACGACCTGAACAAGGATATCGATCGACTGGAGACCCGCCTGAAGTTCGCCAACATCGGTGCCGTGCCGGTCCTGATCGGACTGTTGGCGCTGGGCCTGGCGGTGACGCGGGCGGCCCGGCGGCGACGTAACGTCGCCGGCCGTCGGGATTGAATTTGGCGGCGCCCTCGCGGGGGCGGGGCAGTCGGGCGCACTATCGAAAGGCCATGGGCGAGAGCGATGGGATTCAAGTCATTCGTGATCTTGGCGGGGGTGACCGTGCTGGCGGTCGTCGGCGCCGCTTATTTGCTGCAGCAGCGCGAGCAGCGCCTGGGCCTGCCGTCGGTGCCGGCGGTGCTGTTCCCGGATCTGCTGGACCGGGTCAACGAGGTCGCGAGGGTCGAGGTGGTCTCGCCGGCGGAGAGCTTCACGATAGCCAAGCGGGACGACGATACCTGGGGCATGGAGGAGAAGCGGAATTATCCCGTGCTCTTCGAGACGGTGAAGCAGGCCGCCATCGGCATCGCCGGCATGCGGCCGTTGGAGGCGAAGACGGCGAATCCCGACCGCCACGAAAAGCTCCGGGTTCTGGACCCCCGCGCGGAAGGGGAGGTCAAGGGCAAGGGCACGCTGGTTCGGCTGCTGGACGGCGAGGGTGGCGAGGTCGCCGCCGTCATCATCGGTAAGACCCGCTCGATCTCCACCGCCGAGCGGGAAGGCTGGTACTACGTCCGCCGGCCGGAGCAGCCCCGCACCTGGCTCGTCGCCGCCCGGATCGAGGCCAACGAGAAGGCGCTCCGCTGGCTCGACGCCACCATGGTGCGGATCGCCCGGCCCCGGATCCGCGCCGCCGCCACCCGCCAGGCCGACGGGGCCACGGTGGAGATCTCCCGGCCCGACACCGCCACCACCGATTTCACCATCGACAACGTGCCCGAGGGGATGAAGCCGTACCACAAGACCGTGGCCAACGATCTGGGCGCGGCGCTGGGCTACATCGCCTTCGACCACGTCAAGGGAGTGGAGGAGATCGACTTCTCCGGCGCCTCCAGCGCCCGCTTCGAGACCTTCGACGGTCTCGTCCTCGATATCGACGTCGTCGAGCGGGACGGCAAGAAATGGGCCCGCTTCAAGGCCCGGTACGCGCCGGACCTGGCCCGGTTGGACGCGGTCGAGGAGGCGCAGAAGAAGCAGATGAAGTCGGCCGACGAGGTCGCCGAGGAGGCCGAGCTGATCAACCGGCGCTACGGCGTGTGGGCCTACAACCTGCCGAACTACAAGGCCGACGACCTGACCAAGCCGATGGAGAAGATGGTCATGAAGGCGGGCGACGGCGGGTGACATCTATGGGCGTGGACTCGCCCGCGAGGGCGCGTCGATGACCGTGCTTGGGGATGCCAAACGGAGCGTGGTGCTGGCCGAACGGCCGGCCATGACCTCCGCCGCCCCTATCGCGCCGAGAGAGGCGGACTTCGCCCTGGTCGAGTCGGCTTTGGCCTCGCCGGGCCCGGGCGAAGTGCTGCTGGAGAACCTCTACCTCAGCCTCGATCCCTACATGGCGGCCTACCTGCTGGGCCAGCACCTTTTCGGCGTCGCGGTGGAAGCGCGGGTGGCGAGCCGCGTCGTCGCCTCGCGGAATTCGGCGCTGGCGCCCGGCGACCTGATCTGGGGCTTTTTCGGCTGGGAGGATTACACCCTGCTGCCGGCGAGCCTGCGCGATGGCAAGGGCTATTCGGTGCTTCCCAACAGGATCGACCCGGCCCGATGGCCGCCGCGCGCGCCCTTTTCCAACGCGCTCTCCGTGCTCGGCATGCCGGGCCTCACCGCCCATGTTGGCCTGATCGATATCGCCCGGCCGAGGCCGGGGAGACCGTCTTCGTCTCCTCGGCCGCCGGCGCGCTCGGCCAGATCGTCGGCCAGATCGCCCGCATCGCCGGCTGCCGCGTGGTCGGCAGCGCTGGCGGGCCCGCGAAGGTCGCGTATCTGGAGGCGCTCGGCTTCGATGCCGCCTTCGACTACCGGGCAGCCGAGGACCTGGAGGCGACGCTGCGGCAGCACTGCCCCGACGGCATCGACATCTATTTCGACAACGTCGGCGGCGCGACGCTCGACGCCGCCCTCGCGCTGGCCAACGATCATGCCCGCTTTCCCCTCTGCGGCATGATCTCGACCTATGGCGAGGGCGGGCCCGAGGGCGTGGTCAACATGTTCCACGCCGTCCGCAAGCGGATCACGCTCACCGGCTTCACCATTTACGATCATTACCCGGGGCGGATGGCGGCCTACCTCG
Source organism: Alphaproteobacteria bacterium (assembly GCA_965225945.1). Lineage (GTDB taxonomy): Bacteria > Pseudomonadota > Alphaproteobacteria > JASLMY01. The sequence continues at coordinate 458,462 of CBDDBZ010000039.1, forward strand.
ACATCATGATCGGCTGGATGCGGGCCGGCGAGGTCCGCTACACCGAGACCATCGTCGAGGGGTTGGAAAACCTGCCCGCCGCCTTCATCGCCATGCTCGCCGGCCGCCACGGCATCGGCAAGTGCCTGGTCAAACTCGCCCCCGACCCCTTCCAGGACTGACGCCGGAGGCTCGAATTGCTCCCACCGACGTCGAATGCGGCGCCGCCCGGATCGTCGCGCTCCGTTCGCTTGCGGCGACCAAAGCGCCCTACGTCGCCTCGCCGGCCCAGGCGAGGTCGGGGCGGCGGCGGTGCCACTCGGTGGCCTGCTCGTAGGCTTGCGCGATGCGCAGCACCATGGCCTCGCCCCGCGCCTTGCCGGTGATCATCAGGCCGACCGGCAGGCCCGCTTCGGTGAAGCCGCAGGGCACGGAGATCGAGCAGATCCCCAGCAGGTTGGCGATGCAGGTGTTACGTGAATAGGCTGTGTTCCATTCGGCGTAGATCTCCTGCGAGGCATCGACCACGGAGAGCGGCGCGGAGGGTCGCATGGTGGTCGGCGCGAGCACGGCGTCGATGTCGCGGAGCGTGCGCGCCGCCCGCTCGGCCAGGTCCTTGCACGCCTCGATCGCACGCAGATAGTCGACCGCCGAGGCCTCGTTGCCCGCGGCCACGCGGAACCGCAGGACCCGGTCGTAGTCCATGTCGCCCTCGCCGAGGCGTTCCTTGTGCGCCAACGCCGCCTCGACGGAGCTGATCAGCAGCCTCGGGTTGGCTTCGAGAACCTGCGCCGCCTCCTCGAAGGGGATGCTCTCGACCCGGGCGCCGAGATCGGCCAGCACGTCGGCCGCCGCGCGGGCCGCCGCCGCGACTTCGCCGTCGGCATCGTCCCAGAAGACGCTCTCGGCGACGGCGATGCGCAGCCCCCGCACGCCGTCCTCGAGGCCGCTGGTCACGTCCTGGCGGGCCGCCTCGCGGGTCGAGCGGTCGAGCGGATCGGCCCCGTGCATCGCCTGATAGGCATATGCGGCGTCGGCGACGGCGCGGGTCAGGGGTCCGACCGAATCCAAGGTCGAGCTCAAGGGAAAGACGCCGGCCCGGCTGACCTGCCCGATGGTGGTCTTGAGCCCCACCGTGCCGCAGAGCGAGGCCGGGATGCGGACCGAGCCGCCGGTATCGCTGCCCAGCGCCATCGGCACCAGGCCCGCGGCGACCGCCACGGCCGAGCCGCTGGAGGAGCCGCCGGGCACATGATGGGTCGCGGCCCAAGGATTGTGCGGCGTGCCGTGGTGGTGGTTGATGCCGGGCGCGCCCATGGCGAACTGCACCGTCTGGGTCTTGCCCATGAGCACCATGCCCGAGCGCCCCAGCAGGCGGACCACGGTGGCGTCGGCCTCGGCGACGTTGTTGTCCAACCGGTTGGAGCCCGCCGTGGTTACCAGGCCCTTGACGTCAATGATGTCCTTGGCCGCGTAGGGAATGCCGTGCAGGGGCCCGGCGTCCTGTCCGGCGCCGAGGGCCAGTTCCGCCGCCTCCGCCGCCGCCAAGGCCCGCTCGCGTGGGATCAGGCGGAAGCTCGCGAGCGAGCCGTCCAGCGCCTCCGCCCGATCCAGCAGATGGGTCATCAGCTCGACCGGCGACAGCTCGCCGTCGTGAATCCGCCGCGAGAGCGTGCCGATCGATTGCCAGTGCAGAGGTGTCTCGGTCATCTCGTTCTCTCCCTCATGCGCCCGGCGCCGCTCAGGTGTCGATGCCGCCCGGCCAGACCACCGTGCCCTTGAGGTCCGGCCAGGCGATGGGCGTGCCGTTGGCCGCCGCCGCCTCGGCGGGCGGAATGTCCGTATCCCAGGTGGCGGCGATGAAGCGCCGCCCGCTCGTGCCGCCGCCGGCGTCCGAGACCAGCCAGCGCATGGGCAAGAACATCGCCTCGGGCCGGATCAGCTCCTCCCGCGCGAAACCCGCCTCCTCCGGCACCATCGGTGTGTCGGCGGGGCCGCCCGGCACCACTACATTGACGGTGATGGCGGTCTCGGCGAACTCCTCCGCCCAGGACGCCGAAGCCGCCTCCAGCGCCGCCTTGGAGGCCGCGTAGGGCAGGTAACCGCCGCGCTGCATGGTGAAGAAGCTGGTGGTGACGTTGATGACGCGGCCGGCGCCGCGTTCCTCGAAATGCGCCAGCACGGCCTTCACCATGTTGAAGGGGCCGCCGGCGTTGACCGCGAGGAAGTCCCGCCACTGCGCGTGATCGACCTCGGCCGTCTTGACCGGATTGGTCATGTGGTCGGGCCGGACCCGCCCCATGCCGAGGCCGGCGTTGTTGATCAGCGCGTCGATCCGGCCGAAACGGGCCAGCACGATTTCGATCGCGCGATTGCAGGAGTCGGGATCGGTGACGTCGGCAATCAGCGGTAGGAAGCCGCCGGCTGCGTTGTCGAGCCGCCGCATCTCGCCTTCCAGCTCGGCGATTCCGTCGGGGCTGAGGTCGAGACTGGCGACCTGGGCGCCGTCCTGGACGAAGAAGCGCGTCAGCACGCGGCCGAAGCCACCGGCCCCGCCGGTGATGACGACGACCTTGCCCTGGACGCTCTCGGCGGTCATCGGCCGCTAGGACGCCATCGCGCGCCTCGACGCGCTCGCGGCCCCGTCGGCGCGCCGGCCACTCAGCACGAAGCCCTCGTAGCCCTCGGCCGCGATCTCGTCGCAGGTCCGCTTGTAGCGGTCGAAGCCACCGACATAGGGCATGAACACGCGGGGCTTGCCCGGAATGTTGGCGCCAACGTACCAGGAGTTCGCCAGTGGATAGAGGGTGGCGTCGGCGATCTCGTTGACGTGCGCCACCCATTCATCCTCGGCATCGACCTGGGCCTCGACGCAGGTCAGGCCCCGCTCGCGGAGATGCGCCAGGCAGTCCGCGATCCAATCGGTATGCTGCTCGATCGCCAGGATCATCTGCGCCTTGACCGAGGGGCTGCCGGGCCCGGTGATCATGAACATGTTGGGAAAGCCCGCGACCATCAGGCCGAGATAGGTCCGGGGACCGTCGACCCACTTTTGCTTCAACGTTTCGGGAATCGTGCCCTGGATCTCGATCTCGTTGAGCGCGCCGGTCATGGCGTCGAAGCCGGTGGCGAAGACGATGGCGTCGAGTTCGTAGTCGGCCCGCGCGGTCCGGAGGCCGGTCTCGGTGATCGACTCGATCGGCGCGCTCCGAACGTCCACCAGGGTAACGTTGTCGCGGTTGTAGACCTCGTAATATTCGCTATCGAGGCAGAGCCGCTTGGTGCCGAGCGGGTGGTCGTCGGGCGACAGCAGCTTCGCCACTTCCTGGTCCTCGACGATCTCGCGGATTCGGGCGCGCACGAATTGGGCGGCGGTATCGTTCGATTGCTGGTTCACCAGGATATCGTTGTAAGTGTACATGAAGCGGACGGTGCCGCCCTCCGCCCAGTTCTCGGCGAAGGCCTGCTCGCGCGCCTCCCCCGCCACCTCCATCGCCGATTGCGTCGGCGGCGGATGGCCGGCGATGCCGAAGGGGGTATCGTGGGCGGCCCGGCGGCGGGCGGCGTATTCGGATTTGTGGAGACGCGCGTAGGCCGGCTCCATCGGGCCGTTGCGGGCCGGCAGGCTGAAGTTGGCGGTCCGCTGGAAGACGTGCAGGTGTTTCGCCTGCCGTGCGATGTGCGGGATCATCTGGATGCCGGTCGAGCCGGTGCCGACGACGCCGACGCGAAGGCCGGTGAAATCGACGCCGCCGGGCGGCCAGAGGCCGCTGTGGTACCAGTTCCCCTCGAAGCTCTCGATGCCGGCGAAGTCCGGCACCCGGGGCGTCGACAGGTTGCCCGTCGCCATGATGCAATAGGGCGCCGTCACCCGTTCGCCCCGATTCGTGGTGAGGGTCCAGAGCGATCGCGCCGCGTCGAAGCTCGCGGTCTCGACCTGGGTGTTCAGGCGAACGTCGCGGCGGAGGTCGAAGCGATCGGCGACATGCTCGATGTATTTCAGAATTTCCGCCTGCGTGCCGTAGCGTTCCGGCCACTTCCACTCCTGCTGCAACTCCTCGGAGAAGGAATAGGAATATTCCAGGCTCTCGACGTCGCAGCGCGCACCCGGATAGCGGTTCCAGTACCAGGTGCCGCCGATGCCGCCGCCGGCCTCGAAGGCCCGCACCGTGAGCCCCATGCCCCGCAGGCGATGGATGGCATAAAGCCCGCCGAGTCCGGCGCCGACGATCGCCACGTCGAAGCGGCCGCTTTCGCTTGCTCTGGGCGGGGCGGCTTCAGTGTCCGGGACCTGCATCACTCGATTTCTCTCGGCAATTGGCGTCGCGGCACTAAGGCGCCGCGTGGACGGGAAGCCCGGCAAGGGTAGCGATCTCGCGCGGTCTTGACCAGCGTGTGTCTCCCGCCCCCGCTCAGGCACTCTCCCGCGCCGCCGCCAACAGCGCCATCTCCACGATTCCCCGCGCCTGCTTTAGGTGCGGCATGTCCAGCATCTTGCCATCGAGCGCCAGCGTGCCGGCGCCCGGGTTGTCGGCGAAGATCCGGATCACCGCTTCGGCATGCGCGACCTCCTCGGCGCTCGGCGTGAAGGCCTGGTTGATGATGGCGACCTGGGCCGGGTGGATCGCAATCTTACCGGTGAAGCCGGACTGGCGGTCGTGGTGCGCCTCGCCCGCCAGCCCCTCGCCGTCGCGAAAGTCGGGATAGACCGAGCCCACCGGCTCCACGCCCGCCGCCTTGCTGGCCGCCAGGCAGAGCGAGCGGGCGAGCTTGAAGACGTCGTCGTAGCCGGAACCGTCGGGCGCCTGGTTGGTGAAGGCGCCGAGCGCCGCCGAGAGATCCTCCGCCCCCCAGGTCATGCCATAGAGCCGCTTCGTGGCGCCACAATAGGAGTGGAGGGTGAAGAGGGTGTGCGCCGTCTCGGTCGCCACCGCGAGAATTTGGGTCGCGCCCAATTCGAGGCCCTCGCGCGCCTCCAGCGCCGAGAGATAGTGGTCGAGCGTCACCGCGTCGCTCGCCGAATCCGGTTTCGGCAGCACAATGCCGTCGGGGCCGCCCGCCATGATGGCGGCGAGATCGGCCAGCGCCAGGTCGGTCGCGAGCGGGTTGATCCGGACCCAGAGCTGGCGCTTGGAGCGCTCGGGCGTCGCGGCCATGAAGTCGCGGACCATCTCACGGGCGATGCCCAAGCGGTCCTTGGCGACGGAATCCTCCAGATCGAGGATGATCGCGTCGGCCTCGCTCTCCTGGATCTTCGACATCTTGCGCTCGCTGTCGCCGGGGACGAACAGCAGGGAACGAAGGCTCATGGCGGACCTCAGGCGCCTGCGCGCTTGCGCATGAAGCCGGCCCGCTTGCAGTAGGCCACCTCCTCGTCGCGCTGGTTGAAGCCGAAATGCTCGAAGGTGACGACGCCCGCGTCGAGGCGCGACTTGCTCTCGCGCTTTTCCAACACTTTGGTCATCGAGCGGATGGTATCGCCGTGGAACACCGGCTTGACGAAGCGCACGTCGGTCATGCCGAGGTTGGCGATGGTGGTGCCGAGCGTGGTGTCGCCCACCGAGACGCCGATCACCAGGCCGAGGGTGAAGAGGCTGTTGACGATGCGCTGGCCGAACTCGGTCTGCTTGGCGAACTCCTCGTCGAGATGCAGTGGCTGGGGATTGTGGGTCAGCGCGCAGAACAGGATATTGTCCATCTCGGTCACGGTTCGGGTGATCGAATGATGGAACTCCTGGCCGATCTCGAATTCGTCGAAATACAGTCCCGCCATATAGGCTTCTCCTCCTCGGCTGCGGTTGCGGATGGTTTATCGGATTTGGCCGCCCGTGCTCGATCGTTTCGCCGTCACCTCCACCTCGACACGCATTTCGGGACCGGCGAGGGCGCAGATGATCGTCGTGTTGGCGGGGCGGGCGGCCTCGCAGTTGCGCTTGATGATCGGCTTGATTTGCTCGAACTCCTCGACGCTGGCGACGTAGATCCTGACCCGAAGCATGTTCTCGAGCCCGGCCCCCGCCTCGGCCAGCGCGGCGGCGATGTTGGCGAAGCATCGCTCGCATTGGGCCTCGGCGCCGTCGGGAAAGGTCATCGTCGCGGGATCGAAGCCCGTGGTGCCGGAGAGGTAAATCATCTCTCCATCGATCACCGCGCGGGCATAGCCCGCCGCCGCCTCGAAGGGAGAACCCGAAAATATCCGTGTCCCGATCATCTGCCGCCTCCGCGCGCCAATGCTGGGTAGCGATGGTGGCGGGAACCGCCGATGTTGGCAAATGGCGGCGCGTCGATACCGCTTCAGGACCCTGGTGGGTCCGGCGCGGGCATATCGGTCTCGGCGGGCGGCAGGTCCATGGTCGCACCCTCCAGGCAGTCGCGCACGGGCGCTTCGGCGGCGCTGGAGAGCGTCGGCGCCATGGTGGCCAGGAGACCGATGGCGAGAAGACACCTAAGCATCATCATGATCTCCACGAGGTTCATCGCCTCGGCTTACAGGTCGCGGCGGCCTCTCGACTTCGAAATTTCGCGGCGGGTGCGAATATCGGTCGTGCCGGTCGTCACTCTCTCCTGGCGCTTTCGTTTCGGATTCGAAATGACCGCCTTCGTCGACAGTTTTATCGAAACGACAAAGGCTCGGCGCGCGCCGGCCTATTCCGCGGCCCGTGCGGTCGGCACGCCGACATCGTCGAGCGGGCCGAGCACCTTCTCGACCGCCGGGCGGATCTCGCTGGCGAACAATTCGATCGACTTCAACGCCTTGGCGTAGCTCGACCCGCCGACCTGGAAGTGGAACATGACGTGGCTCGGCCGGGCCTGGCGGATCTCCTCCACCAACCGCTCGGCGATGGTCTCGACGTCGCCGACCAGCAGGTTGTCGGCCATCTCCTCGAGGGGGAGCTCGTTCGGCATCGGGACCTCGGTCATCATCGCGCCGTCGAGCACCTCCTGGCGGCGCCGCAGCGCGGAGGCGAGGCGCATCTGATGGCGGGCGTTCTCGACGTAGTCCAGCGTCTCCTCCCGGCTGTCGGTGACGCACATGAAGCGCTGGATGGCGAACGCCACGTTGTCCGCCGCCATGCCCGCGGCACGGTAGTTGGCCTCGAGGCGGGCCCGCTGCTCCACCAGGTAGTCGACGCCTTGCGCCCGCCCGGCGAACATCGGCACGTAGCCGCGCTTCGCCGCGATATGGTGGATATCGTCGGAATCTCCGGCGATCCAGACCTCCGGCATGCCGTTGACCGGCTGGGCGCTGATGTGGGTCTCGGGCAATTGGTAGTGCTCGCCGTCGTAGCTGAAGGTCTCTTGGGTGAAGGCGAGCTCGACCATGTCCATGAATTCCATGGTCGCCTGCTTGGAGGTTGCGAGGTCCGCGCCGAAGCGCTCGAACTCGTAGCCCTGGTAGCCGCTGCCGATACCCAGGACCAGGCGCCCGCCGGTGAGCGAATCCGCCATGCCGATTTCGGCGATCAGGCGGGCCGGCGTATAGAGCGGCAGCACCACCACCGCCGGCGCCAACTTGATCCGGCTGGTGACGCCGGCGCAGCGGGCCACCATCATCAGCGGCGAGGGACAGACGCAATAGTTGGAGAAGTGATGCTCCGCGAACCAGGCGATCTCGAAGCCGGCCTCCTCCGCCAGCACCGTCTGCTCGACCGCCTCGTCGAACAGCCGCTTGGTCGGGGTGCCCCGCTCGCGGTAGCCCATCAGGTTGAACTGTCCGAAATGCATCGCCGTCTCCTCCGCTCGTGGCTGTTCGCTAGCGCCGCTCCAGCACCACCACCGGGATCTCGCGGTGGGCCTTCGCCCGCTCGTGGTAGTCGATGTAGGAGGGAAAGATCTCGGCCATCACGGCCCAGAGGCGCGCCCGTTCCTCGCCCACCGCCGTGCGGGCGCGGGCGGAGAAGGTCTCGGCCGCGACCCTGAGCTCGACCTCCGGTGTGGCCACCAGGTTCTCGTACCACAAGGGATGTTTCTCGGCCCCGCCGCGCGAGGCGACGATGACGTGGTCGTCACCGGCTCTGCCGTAGATCAGCGGCGTCGGACGCGGCGCGCCCGAGCGCCGGCCGGTGGTTGTCAAGATCAGCGTTTGCAGGTGCTGATCGCCTTTCAGACCATGCCAGATGTGGCCGTCCTCGCCGTCGCTCTCGAGGTAGCGGCGGAGGTGGTCCAGAACCCAGTCGCGTTGCGCCATCCTCCCCGCTCCTTCGAATTTCCGCGCTCACTATACCCCGCGAGCCCACGGCGGCCAGCATCAGTGCAAAAATTCCGCGATCACCCGCTCGCCGAAGGCGGCGAGGTCGGCCTCCAAATCGGGCAGGAAGGCGGGGATCGGCAAGGCCACCCGATCGACGCCCTGGCCCATGCGTGTCGCCACGGCCGCCAGCGGATCGCCGCCCGCGCCCGGCAGCGCGCCGGGGCAGCCCGTGGCGATTTCGAGCGCCCGGGGATCGCGCCCGCTCGCCGCCGCCGTCGAGCGCGCGAGCGCGATCAAGGGCGCCACGTCGACCTGTGCCCCGGTGGCGGGAAAGAAGCCGTCGCCGATCCGCCCCGCGCGTTTGGCCGCCGCCTCGGAATGACCGCCGATGTGGATCGGCACACGGCCGGCGAGGGGCTTCGGATTGCAGCTCATGTGCGCGAACTCGACAAACTCGCCGTGGAAGCTCGCGTCGTCCTCGGCCCATAGCGCACGGAGCGCGGCGATGTATTCCTCCGTCCGAGCGCCGCGGCGTGCAAAGGGCACGCCGATCGCCTCGAACTCCTCTTTGAGCCAGCCGATGCCGACGCCGAGTTCCAGTCGGCCGCCGGTCATGAAGTCGAGGGTCGCCGTCTCCTTGGCCAGGACCAGGGGATTGCGCTGCGGCAGCACCATGACACCGGTGAAAAAGCGCAGCCGCGTGGTCAGCGCGCCGACATGGGCGAGCCAGATCAAGGGGTCCGGCAGGTCGGTGGACGGCCCGCCCGGAAGCTTGCCCGTCGGCGAATAGGGATAGACCGAGTCATATTCGCTCGGCCAGACCACGTGCTCCACCACGATCAGCGATTCGAACCCGGCGCTCTCCGCCGCCCGGGCGAGCCGTGCCGCGCCCTCGGGCTCGGGAAAGCTCATGTTGGCGAAATGCAGGGCGAATTTCATGGCCGGCCTCCCTCTGCTCGCCGTAACGGCGCAGCAAGATCATGGTTCACGCGATTCTAAAGCAATATCCGAAGTCGGCGAGGCTATTGCAGCCTCTCGACGGTGCTTGGCCGCCGCGCGACGAGAGCCGCCGAAATACCGCGGCAGTCGCCGGTGGGGATGTTTGGTATAATCGGCCGAACGCGAGGCAAGCGGGACGACGGGACATGGATATTCGACATTTCGATGCGACGCTCGGCGCGGAGGTCCGGGGCGTCGATCTTTCCCAGCCCCTCGACGAGGAGGCGTTCGCCGAGATCGAGGCGGCGTGGCACGCGCACGCGGTTCTGATTTTCCCCGATCAGGGCCTTGGGGACGCGGCGCATATCGCCTTCACCCGGCGCTTCGGCCGACTGGAGCAGGGGATCAGGCGGTCATTGCGTTCGCGGACCCGACAATTTCGACGACGCATCTCCGCATCGGCCCGCACGTCAAACGGATGTCCGACCAGGCGATCCTCGACATGTTCAACGACATGATGGATGCAAGGGATCGGCTCGTGGCGAAGGGAGAGAACATCGTGATCGAGATCCCGCCCGGCCAGCCGCAAATCACGTATTCGGATCTCGGCGGCCAGTGGTCGGCGCGTGGCGACCTGCTTCGCTGTCATATCGACGACGGCGGTCCCGACGGGGAGATCACCGTGCAAATCGATGACCGGGAATTGTCGCTTCGGGAGTTCGGACGGCTTCTCTCGGTCCATGCGGGATGGGGCATGCGCATCGCCTTCGTGCCGAGCGAGCTGGTCGAGGAGGAGCCCGAAGTCCACGTCCGGGAGCCGAACGAAGATGAACGATGAGGCCGGCAACCGAGATGTGTGGTGATTGAAAATGGATCGAGATTACGATCCCATGACCGCTCCCAATTCGGACGATTGGGAGGCCATGGACGAGGAAGAGCGCATGATGATCGTCATGGATCATCATCGCGAAGCCGGCGTGGAGCTGCCGAATGAGCGGATTCACGCGGCGATTCACGTCATCGTCGAGAATCAAATAGCGCTGGGCGACGAGACGGCGGCGGCGGCGACGCTGGAACGTATGATCCGCGAGGGTTTGGACCGCCATGAGGCAATCCATGCGATTGGAAGCGTTCTCGCGGAATTCATGCAGGCGTTGAGCAGCGGCGACGTGGCACCGGGATCAAACGAGAAGTACGACGAGGCACTCGAGAAGCTGACGGCGGCGGAATGGCTCGAGAGCTCCGGATAGCCGGCGCCTCGGGGGTGTTTTCTCCCGGTTCCAAGCGCGTCGAATTGCCTTGAGCGTCGGCATTTCACAGGAATTGGTGAATTATGAGCGAGAAGCGGAAGCCAAATGGCACTGATTCCCACGATTGGGATTTGCCGGCGTGGGTCGACGCGTCGTTTGATCGCACGACCCCACGCACCGAGGAGGAGCTGGATCTTTTGGTGGACGGCACGTTGGAAGGCATCCGAGACACGGCGGCTTGGATGAACCTCGTTGAACGCGTAGGAGAAGAAGAAGCGCGCCGAGTATTACGCGCTCGGCTCATCATGCGTGATGAAAATGCCGGAAGGCAGCCGAGGCACTGAAAACGAGGGCCGTCTTTGGGGCATGTCGATCGAATCGGAATCACCTCTTATAACGCCGGTTCCCACCGACACGCCGATTTTCAGCCCCCCTCCCACGTGTCCCAATGCAAAATTTCGTCGAGCGGCTGGCGCTGGGCGGGCTTGAAGTCGGTACCCAGGGTGTAGGCGACCGGCACCAGCGCCACCTGCATGATCCCGTCGGGAATGCCCAGCAGCGCCTTGGCGTCGGCGGCGCGGCCGAGGTGCAGGGTCGTCAGGACCGAGCCCAGGCCCCGGGCACGCAGCGCCAGTTGGAAACTCCAGACCGCCGGAAGGATCGAGCCCATGAGCCCCGGCCAGACGTGGCGCGGCGGCTCCGAGGCCAGGTGATCGTCGCGGATGCAGGGGATGACGTGGACCGGCACGTCCTGCAAATGCGCCGCCAGATAGCGCGCGGAAGCGAACACCCGGGCATCCCGCGTCGCCCCGCTCGCCGTCGCCTCGGCCAGGGCGTCATCGAGATAGCTGCCGGCGCCCCGGCGATAGATCTCGGCGAGCGCGCGGCGCTTCTCAGGCTCCCTCACCACCAGCCAGCGCCAGCCCTGGCGGTTGGAGCCGCTCGGCGCCTGGATGGCGAGTTCCAGACACTCGCGGATCACCTCGCGCGAAACCGGCCGTTCGAGATCCAGCCGCTTGCGGACCGATCGCGTGGTGGAAAGCAGCCCATCGATTTGGCTGAGATCGTAGACGGCCATCTTTCTCCTCCCGGCTAGCGGAGCTTGACCACCTGCTTGCCGAAGTTCTCCCCCTTGAGCATGCGGATGAAGGCCTTGGGCGTGTTCTCGAGCCCCTCCATCACGTCTTCCCGGTAGGTGATTTCCCCGGCGGCAAGCCAATCCGACATCTCGCGGCGGAATTCGGGCAGCCGGTCGAAATGGTCGGAGACGATGAAGCCCTGCAAGCGGATGCGATAGCGGACCACGTTGAAGAGATACTTTATGCCCTCCGACTCCTCCAGGTTGTACTGACTCACCATGCCGCAGGCGACGATCCGGGCGTGGAAGTTGCAGAGTTGCAGCACCGCGTCCAGCATCTCGCCCCCGACGTTTTCGAAATAGACGTCGATGCCGTCGGGGCAATGGGCGGCCAGCGCAGCGTGGAGCGGCCCGGCGTCACGGTAGTTGAAGGCGGCATCGAAGCCCAGCTCATGCTTGACGAAGGCCACCTTGTCGTCGCGCCCGGCGGTGGCGACGACGCGCGCGCCGGCGCGCTTGGCGAGCTGTCCCGCGATCTGCCCGACGGCGCCGGAGGCGGCGGAGATCACCACGGTCTCGCCTTCCCTGGGCTCGCCGATGTCGCCCATGCCGACCCAGGCGGTCATCCCCGGCATGCCGAGGACGCCCAGATAGTGCGACAGCGGGGCGGCATCGGGCTCCAGCTTCATCAGGCCCCGGCCCTCCACGATCCGGCTCCGGTCCGCCCAGGCGAGCATGCCCTGGACGATATCGCCCTCCCGGTAGGCGGCGTTGCGGCTCGCCACCACCCGGCCGACACCGCCGCCGACGACCGGCTCGCCCAGCGGGAAGGGCGGCACGTAGGACTTGGTGTCCCGCATCCGGCCCCGCATGTAGGGATCGACCGAGAGATAGTGCGCCTCGACGATGACGTCGTTCGCCCCCGGTTCCGGCCCCGCGCTCTCGCGCAGGATGAAGTTCGCTTCGCTCACCCAACCCTCGGGCCGGCTGTCGAGGATGATTTCGCGGTTGCGCGCGCTCATGATGCCAGCCTCGCCACGGGCAGGGTGAGTTCCTTGGTCACGTCCTCGAAGGTGATCTCGATCCGCTTTCCGAGCGCGAGGTCGGCCCTCTCGGCGTCCCTGAGCGGGCATTGCAGCCGCACCCCTTCCTCCAGGTCGACCGTCACCAGGGTGATCGGCAGGTCGGCCTCGAAGCCGGCGTGGAAGGGATGATGGGTCTCGGTCCAACTATGCACCGCGCCCTTGCGCGAAGCCTCGATCCACGTCACCTCGAAGGAATGGCAGGCATCGCAGAGCGGCCGAGGATAATGCCGCACCTTGCCGCAGGCCCCGCAGCGCTGCAGCACCAGCACGTGCCGGCGCAGGCCGTCCCAATAGGGCTGGCTGTCGGCGGTCGGACATGGTAGGGGCTTCTCGTAGGCTTGGCTCACGCGCGCTACCTCCTCAGGATGGCGAGCGAGCCGTCGCCGAGGTCGCCATAGCCGGTGACGAGGCCGATCTCGGCGTCCACCACCTGGGCCTCGCCGCCCTCGCCCCGGAGCTGGCGGGCAAGTTCGTGGATGTGATTCATGCCGGCCAGGTGGGCCTGGCTCAAGAGGCCGCCGTGGGTGTTGATCGGCAGCGCGCCGCCGAGCCCGATGCGCCCGTCCTGGACAAACTCGCCGCCCTCGCCCTTCTCGCAGAAGCCCAGATCCTCGAGCTGGCAGAGCACGATGTAGGTGAAGCAGTCGTAGATCTCGGCGACGTCGACGTCGGCGCGCTCGATGCCCGCCATCTCGAAGGCCTTGGGCGCGGCCTTCGCGGTGCCGAGCCTGGTGAGATCGGGGCGTTGGGTGATTACGCTGGGGGAAGCGGGGTGCCCCTCGGCGACGCCCATGATGTAAATTGGCCGCTTGGCCATGTCCTTGGCCCGCTCGGCCGAGCTCACCACGATGGCGCAGCCGCCGTCGCTCTCCAGGCTGCAATCGAACAGCCGGAAGGGGTCCGAGATCATCCGCGAGTTCTGGTGATCCTCGACCGTCATCGGCTTTACCATGATGGCGTTGTCGTTCAGTTGCGCGTGCCGGCGCATGGTGACGGCGATCTCGGCGAACTGCCGGCTGGTGGTGCCGTGCAGTTCCATGTGGCGGCGCGCCATGGGGGCGTAAAGCTGCGGCGGCGCGATCGCCCCCGACGGCATCTCGAACTCGGCTACGGTCTTGAACTGCGGCATCTGGCTTACCCGGGCGCCGATCCGGCCGCCGGAATAGCCGGTGCGGCCGAGCGCGATCAGCACGTGGTTGGCGAGGCCGCAGGAGGTGACCATCAGCGCCGTCTGCAAGGCGGCGACGGCGCTGGCGCCGCCCATCGGCGTGGTCGCCGAATAGCGCAGGTCCTCGATCCCGAAATTGGTGATGAAATCCTCGGCGACCGTGGTGCCGGCGGCATAGGGGATGACGGCGTCGATGTCCTGGGGCGAGAGGCCGGCGTCCCGAATGGCGGTGAGCGATGCCTCTAGCGCCAGCGCCACCTGGCTCTTCTCGGTGCCCCGGGTATAGCGCGTCTCGCCGATCCCGGTGATGCAGGCCTTTTCGCTGAGCGCCTTCATGGGCTGTCCCCTCTCGTCGTTGGCCCTATTCGCGCGGCGGATTGTCCACGGGACGGCACGGCCCCGCAAGCCCATCGTCCCAGTTCGTCGCCCCTGGGTAATGCCGACAGAGGTAAATCCGAGGGCGAGTCGCTTGTAGGGACGGAAGGTATAATTCAGGTGAACTTGTTGTCGCGGGGAAAGCCCTTGGGCGCCAGGCGGCCGGCGGCCCCGCGCTTGCCGAGCCAGGGCGAGAGATCGCTCTCCGTCCGGATCCGCCCGCCCGCCTGGCGCCAGCTCAGCCCTTGGGCCAGGGTGAAGCTCCGGGCATCCGAGAGTCCGCCGTCCTTGTAGCGCTGCAGGCGCACGCCGCGCCCGCGCGTCATCTCCGGCAACTGCTCCAGCGAGAAAATCGCCAGCTTGCGGTTATCGCCCACGACGGCCAGGTGATCGCCTTCGAGGGGGGTCGCGACCTGGGCCTCCTCGCCCGTGGCCGGGTTCAAAACCTGCTTGCCGGCGCGGGTCTGTGCCAGGACCTGGTCTTCCTCGACGATGAAGCCGCGGCCGTCGCTGGAAGCCACCAGCAAGCGGCGGCCGGGCCGGTGGACCATCAGCGCCACGATATCCTCGTCGTTGCCGAGATCGACCATCAGCCGCACCGGCTCGCCTTGGCCCCGGCCACCGGAAAGCTTGTCGCCCTCGAGCGTATAGAAGCGGCCGTTGGTGGCGAAGACGACGATGCGGTCCGTGGTCTCGGCGTGGAGCCAGAAGCGACCGCGATCGCCTTCCTTGTAGCGAACGTCCGGCCCCTCCGCGAGATGGCCGCGAATGGCGCGGATCCACCCCATCTGCGAGCAGATGACGGTGATCGGCTCTCTTTCGATCAGGGATTCCGGCAGGGTCTCGTCGAACTCCGGCGCGGCCTCGATGGTGGTCCGCCGCGCCTGGCCCGGGCCATCGCCGCCGAAGCGCTTGCGCATCTCGCGGATCTCGTCGGCGACGACGCGCCAGCGGCCCGCCTCGTCGCCGAGCAAGGCGTCGAGCTCGCCCCGCTCCTCCAGGAGGGCGGCGTGTTCCTTAGCGATCTCGATCTCTTCCAAACGGCGCAACGCGCGGAGCCGCATGTCGAGAATCGCCTCGACCTGAGTGGGGTTGAGCTCGAAGCGCGCCATCATCACCGCCTTCGGCTCATCCTCCTCTCGGACGATACGGATCACCTCGTCGAGATTGAGGTAGGCGACGAGATAGCCCTCGAGGATCTCGAGCCGGCGCGCGATTTGCGCCAGGCGATGGCGGGTGCGCCGCACCAGCACCTCGTCGCGGTGATCGAGGAAGGCGTTCAACACCTCGCGCAGCCCCATCTGCCGGGGCGTCTGGTCCGCGTCCAACACGTTCATATTGAGCGGGAAGCGTACCTCCAGCTCGGTCTGGCGGAAGAGCTGCTGCATCAACAACTCCGCCGGGACCTTGCCGTTGCGCGGCTCCAGCACCAGGCGGATGTCCTCCGCCGACTCATCGCGGACATCGCCCAGCAGCGGCAGTTTCTTCCGCGCCAACAGCTCCGCGATCTTCTCGACGATGCGGGCCTTCGCCACCTGATAGGGGATTTCGGAGACGACGATGGCGTAGGTGCCGCGCTTGCCGGACTCGACCTCCCAGCGCGCGCGGAGGCGAAAGCCGCCCCGACCGCTCCCGTAGGCCTGGCGGATGCTCTCCGCAGCCTCGATCAGGACGCCGCCGGTCGGAAAGTCGGGGCCCGGCACGAACTTGATCAGCGTGTCGGTGCTGGCGTTGCGGTGCTTGATCAGATGCAGTAGCGCGCCCGAAAGCTCGCCGACGTTGTGCGGCGGGATGCTGGTCGCCATGCCGACGGCAATGCCGGTGGCGCCGTTCGCCAACAGGTTGGGAAAGGCCGCCGGCAGGACCACCGGCTCCTCTTCCTCGCCGTCGTAGGTCTCGCGAAAGTCGACGGTGTCCTGGTCGATTCCCTCCAGCAGGGCCTCGGCCACCTCGGTCAGGCGGGCTTCGGTGTAACGCATGGCGGCGGCGTTGTCGCCGTCGACGTTGCCGAAGTTGCCCTGGCCGTCCACCAGGGGATAGCGCTGGGCGAACTCCTGCGCCAGGCGCACCAGCGCGTCGTAGATCGCGCTGTCGCCGTGCGGGTGATATTTGCCCATGGTGTCGCCAACGATGCGGGCGCATTTCTTGAAGCCCGACTTCGGGTCCAGCTTCATCTCCCGCATGGCATGCAGCAGACGCCGGTGCACCGGCTTCAGTCCGTCGCGCACGTCGGGCAGGGAACGCGACATGATCGTGGACAGCGCGTAGTTCAAATAACGCTCGCTCAACGCCTCGGCGAGCGGCGCCTCGCGAATTTCCCCGGCTTCGATGATGTCGCTCATGGGCGCAGTATATCACCCTATGTTGTGGCGAGTTTCAAAAATTGTTCTACCAGTCGTAGCCGCGCGTCCGGCATCGGCTTGTTGGCCATGGCGAGCACGTGGTGCTCCAGGAAATGTCCGGTGAGAGCAAGGCCGTCATTGACGTCGCCAGACGTCAACCCGCCCGATTGCGCGCCCAGCAGGAATCCGGGCAGGCGGAACAGGCGCTCCTTCCACGCCGCGCCCGCCTCGGCGGTCACCGCGCGGCCGGATTTGGGTGAGACATAGGCCAGGCCCTCGCGCGCGCCGGTGAGCGCACAGGCCGAGAGGTCGAGTCCGAAACCGAGTTCTCGTAGCAATCCGAGCTCGAAACGAACCAGGACCGCCGGCCAGACCTCCGAGCCTTCCATGGTCTCCAGCAGGCTCGCCATCGCCTCGAAGAGCACCGGATGGGCCTCGCGTTCGGGCAGCGTCGCCTCGAGGAGGGCGCAGGTCGACTGCAGGCCGACGAGGGCGAGGGAATCGTCCAAGAGGCGGGCGCCACTCGCCGCCACCGGCTCGATCCTATAGGCGCCCAGATGGTCCGCCAGTCGGGCTCGCCAGGTGGCCTCGACCCGGTTGCCGGGCTGCATCTCGCCGGCTCGCCTGGGCCCGGCGGCGCCCCGCGCCAGCCCCGCGTGCCGCCCGTGTTCGCGGGTCAACAGGCTCAGCACCAGAGAGGATTCACCGTGCCGTCTGCCGGAAAGAATAATGCCCTCGTCGGTCCACTGCATGGGTGCCCAGACCCCTCCGTCCATCAGTACGGGTCGATCTCGCGCCGTTGCTCCTCCAGCCGATACTGGCTCGGCGCGTCGACCGCCCGGAGGGCCGCCAGCAACCAGCCGATCGGGGTGAATTGGAGAATGGCGCGGATGATGCTGGCGATCGGCCTGCGAATCGTGAAGAAGAGAAGGAAGGGAAGCAGAATGGCGACGATGATGCGCACGGCCAAGTCCTTCGTTCACCGCGAACGTCCCCGGTAGCCGATTCAGCGGGGATAATCCAGCCCCATTTCCCGGTAGCGCTCGGGATCGTCGGTCCAATCGGGGCGGACCTTGACGAAGAAGAAGAGGTGGATCCGGCGATCGAAGACCCGTTGCATCTCCTCCCGCGCCAGCGCGCCGATCCGCTTCGCCGTCTCGCCCCGCTTCCCGAGGATGATGCCCTTATGCCCGTCCCGGGAAACGTAGATCACCTGCTCGATGCGCGCCGAGCCGTCCTTCAGATCGCGCCACGCCTCGGTCTCCACCGTCAGTGCGTAAGGCAACTCCTGGCGGAGCTCCAGGAACAACCGCTCGCGCGTGATCTCGGCCGCCAGCAGCCGCTCGGGGATATCGGCGAGTTGGTCCTCCGGATAGAGCCAGACGCTTTCCGGCATCTGGGCGGCGAGATGCGCCTCCAGGTCCGCCACGCCGTCGCCGTTCAGCGCCGAGATCATGAAGATATCGGAGAAGATGGCTTGGGCGTCGTACTCGGCGGCGAGTTCCAGCAGGCTCGCGCGGGGCACCGTGTCGACCTTGTTCAGCGCCAGGACGGCCCGGCCGCCGGCCCGCTTCAAGCCGGCGATGATCGAGCCCGTGTCGCCCGCCCGGCGGCGCTTGGCGTCGACCAGCAGCAGGACCAGGTCGGCAGCCTCCGCCCCGCCCCAGGCGGCCCGCACCATCGCCCGCTCCAGCCGCTTCTTGGCCTGGCGGAAGATCCCCGGCGTGTCGACGAAGATGAGCTGCGTGCGGCCCCGGATCGCGATCGCCGTGACCCGCGCCCGGGTCGTCTGCACCTTGGGCGTGACGATCGAGACCTTCTGCCCGACCAGGCGGTTAACCAGCGTGGACTTGCCCGCGTTGGGGGCGCCGACGACGGCGACGTGGCCGCAGCGCGTCGGCCCGTCGTCGGTCGGGGCCGCCGCTTCATTCACCGAGCGTCTCCAACATGTCGACCGCCGCCGCCTGTTCCGCCGCGCGCTTGGAGCGGCCCCCGCCCCGGCTGCCGTCGCCATCCTCCAGCCGCACCTCGACCGTGAACCGACGTTCGTGCGGCGGCCCGGAGGTCTCGACCAGGACATAGCTCGGCGGCGGCCCGCCATCGCGCTGCGCGCGCTCCTGCAGCCGGGTCTTGGGATCCTTCCGCGCCTCCGCCGCGCGCGCCAGCCGCCGCGCCCAGAGCTCGCGCACGACGGTCTTGGCGACCTCGAAGCCGGCATCGAGATAGACCGCGCCCAGCACCGCCTCCAAGGCGTTGGCCAGGATCGCGTTCTTGTCGCGCCCGCCGCCCTGGGCCTCGCCGCTCGCCAGGGTAAGCACCCGGCCGAGTTCGATCTCGCGCGCCACCTCGGCCACGGTTTCCTTGCGCACGAGGGCGTTGAAGCGGACCGCCATGCCGCCGGCGTTGGCGGTTTCATCCGCCCGATAGACCTCGCCCGCGACCACCAGACCCAGGACCCGGTCGCCGAGGAACTCCAGCCGCTCATAGTCGCGACGCGGGCCTTGTCCGGAGCCGTAGCTCGGATGGGTGAGCGCCTCGCTCAGCAGTGTCGGATCACGAAATTGGTGGCCGAGCCGCCGCTCGAAATCCGTTGTCATCTCTTGTGCCAAAGGACATGAACCTCATCGACATCAGCCGATCATGGAAAAAATTCGACGAAAGCGGATGGCTCGAGGCCACTTCCAGATCTCCCAGAGGGCGGCCGAATAGTCGGTCGAGAAGAACATCACGTCGGCCCTGCCCACCAGATTTTCGGCCGGAATGTAGCCGACCCCGCCATGGCGGGGCGCCACGCGACTGTCGATCGAGTTGTCCCGATGGTCGCCCATGGCGAAATAATGCCCCTTGGGCACGGTGAAGACCCCGGTGTCGTCGAGCTCGCCATTCGGAACGAGGTCGAGGGTATCGTGGCTCACGCCGTTCGGCAGGGTCTCCCGGTAGCGGGTGATCTCGCGGGCGCGGCCGTAGCTGTCGTGGTCGACGAAGGGCGCGATCCGCTCGCGCCGCACCGGCGCGCCGTTGATGTGCAGGACGCCCCGCTTCACCTGGATGCGATCGCCGGGCAGGCCGACGATGCGCTTGATGTAGTCGGTCTCGTTGTCGCGGGGCAGCTTGAAGACGGCGACGTCGCCGCGCTCCGGCACGCTCTCGAGGATTCGTCCCGCTCCCAGGGGTGGGCTCAGGATCACCGAGTGGCGGGAATATCCGTAGCTGAACTTGGAGACAAAGATGTAGTCGCCGACCAGCAGGGTCGGCAGCATCGATTCCGAGGGTATGTTGAAGGGTTCGTAGGCGACGGTGCGGATCACCAGCGCGATGGCAAGGGCGTAGACGATGGTCGTGACGAAGCCGCGAATGCCCTCCTTGGCCTTCGCCGGCGCGGCCACCGACGTCTCCTCGGGCGCGCCGTCTCGGGGCTGCTCGGTCATGATCGCTCGGAGGCCTCCGGCAGCAGAGAAATGATCACCAAGGCTTGCGCCAACGGCGGCTCGTCGGTGAGCGAGACTTCGATCCGCGCCGTCATGCCCGGAGGCGTCATCTCGGCCAGACGATCCCTGGCGCCACCGGTGAGCGCCACGCTCGGCTTCCCACCCACCAGATTGACCACGCCGATATCGACCTGGAACACACCCCGGCGAAAGCCCGTGCCGAGCGCCTTGGCGCAAGCCTCCTTGGCGGCCCAGCGCCGGGCGTAGGAGGCGCCGCGATTGCGCCGGCGGTCCGAGCGCTCGCGCTCGATGGAGGTGAAGCAGCGTTTGGTGAACCGATCCCCGAAACGATCGATGGTCGCCTCGATGCGCCGAATATCGGTGATGTCGATCCCGACGCCGACGATACCGGGTAGAGTGAACGCCTCCATGGAGCCGTCGCCCCGCCTCACGCGGAGCGGCTGCCGGTAACCTCGGCGCGCGCCTGGTCCATCAGCGCCCGCATGCGTTTGATGGAGCTGTCGAGACCGCCGAAGATCGCCTCGCCGACCAGGAAGTGACCGATATTAAGCTCGACGATGGTCGCAATTGCGGCGACGGGCCCCACGGTCTCGAAGCTGAGGCCGTGACCCGCGTGGCATTCGAGTCCCAGCGCCTCGGCCTGGCGCGCCGCCTCGACCAGGCGTCGGAGTTCGCGATCGCGTTCCGCGCCCGCCTCGACATCGCAGTAGGTGCCGGTGTGAATTTCCACCACCGGCGCGCCGAGCGCCTCGGCCACCGCGAGCTGCACCGGGTCGGGATCGATGAACAGCGAGACCCGGATGCCGGCGCCGGTGAGCTTCTCGATATAGGGCCGGAGGTTGCGGTGTCCCATCGCCGCGTCGAGGCCGCCCTCGGTCGTCAACTCCTCCCGCTTCTCTGGCACGAGGCAGCATGCGTGCGGCTGGTGACGGAGCGCGATCTCCAGCATCTCTTCGCTCGCCGCCATCTCGAGGTTGAGCGGCAGGTCGATCTCTTCCGAGAGGCGGGTGATGTCGGCGTCCGAGATGTGGCGGCGATCCTCGCGAAGATGCGCGGTGATCCCGTCGGCACCCGCCCGCGCGGCCAGCGCCGCGGCGCGGATCGGGTCCGGATGGCGCCCGCCGCGGGCGTTACGGATCGTCGCGACATGGTCGATGTTCACACCCAGGCGCAGCTTTCCACTCATGCTCGTCACCTCTCTCGGAGCCCGCCGGCCGTCGGATCAAGTATGTGGCACGTCGCCGCCCGAGGCGCCAGCCCTTTCGCGCCGCCGCTCGCGAGCGCGCGCACGTGCCTTCTGGTAGCCGGCGACCGCGCGTCTGAGCGGAAAATAGAACGCCACCCAGACCACGATGCCGACCGGCAGCGAGCCTACCAGCATCGGCCAGAAGATGTTCCTGACGGCATCGGCGAAAACCGCGCCGTCGATCTCTGACGCTCGGCGCGACGCCAGGCCGACCACCGCCATCACCCATGTCCCGACCTCGTGCCAGAGTTGGTCGAACAGTGCCGCCAAGGTCTCCAACGCCGGCGCGCTCTCGAAATCCATGCCGAGGATCCAGACGCCGACATGGTAGAGCAGCGCCCAAATGAAGGGAAAAGTCCAGGGATTGCCCACGGCGGTGCCGAGGACCGACGACAGGATGCTGCATCGCGTCAGCCAGGCGGCCAAGCCCGCCAGGACGAAGTGCAGTCCGACGAAGGGTGTGAACGATGCCGCGGCCCCCCAGGCGAAGCCGCCGGCGACCGCATAGGCGGTGCCCGGCATTCTGACGACGCGTTGGCGGTAGTAGCGGTAGGCTCGGCGGAATCCCATGCGCGGCCAGAGAAAATCGCGCAGCTTGGCGCCGGAGCCGAGGGGAACACGCCGACGGAACATATCCGTGCTTCAGCAACGCGGGGCGCCGGCCGGGCGGGCTGAGCGGAGGCTCACCTCGCTCATCCCCGGATTCTCTTGACGTCGTTGATCTGCGGCGTCGCCCGGAGGGCGGTGATGATGTTGGTGAGATGCTTGACGTCCTCGACCTCGATATCCACCACCATCTCGAAAAAATGCTGATTCCGATTGGTGATGCGCAGGTTGGAGATGTTGCCCTCGTTGCGGGCAATGACGGTGGAGAGATTGGAGAGCCCACCCGGCTCGTTGGCGATCACCGTGCTGATCCGCCCCACGTGAATCTTCGCCGCCTCCGCGTCAACGTCCCATTTGACGTCGAGCCAGCGCTCGTCCTCCTCGTCGAACTGTTCCAACATGACACAGTCGATGGTGTGGACCATGACTCCCTTGCCCCGCGTCACGATGCCGACGATGCGGTCGCCCGGGAGCGGATGGCAGCACGGGGCGTAGTGCACCGCCATGCCGGGCACCAAGCCTCGGATTGGCACCGCGTGGCCGTTGCCGGGACTGGTCCGCCAACGGGCGGGCAGCACGCGGTTGATCGCGCCCATCGCGCGACGGCCCCGACTTTCACCCGGAAATGCCGCATGCAGCAAGGCGTGGGAGCCGATCTGTCCCATGCCGACGCCGACGAAGAGCTCGTCCCGAGACTTCAGGCGAAGCACGATCTCAATTCTCTCCAGCGCCTTCTCCGTCATGTCGTGGCCGCCCTCGCGGAAGGATTTCTCCGCGATCGCCCGGCCGAGGGCGAGATACTCCTCTCGCTCGATCTTGCGGATCGAGCGTCGGATCGCCGAACGCGCCTTGCCGGTGACGACGAAATCCTCCCAGCTCGGGTTCGGCGTGGCGTTGCTCGACCTGAGCACCTCGACCTGGTCGCCGTTGCGGAGTTCGGTGTCGAGCGGCATTACCCGGCCGTTGATCTTGGCGCCGACGCAACTGTCGCCGACCTCGGTGTGCACGGCGTAGGCGAAATCGACCGTCCCCGCGCCCCGGGGAAGCGCGATGACGTCGCCCTTGGGCGTGAAGCAGAACACTTGGTCCTGGAACATCTCGAGCTTGGTGTGCTCGAGGAATTCCTCGGGGCTGCTGGCGTGCTCCAGGATCTCCAGCAGCTCCTGCAGCCAGCGATAGCGCGGCGCCTCCGGGGGAGCCACGTCCTGCTTGTAGCTCCAGTGCGCGGCGACGCCGAACTCGGCGAAGCGATGCATCTCCTCGGTACGAATCTGCACCTCGATGCGCCGGAGCTCGGGGCCGATCATGGTGGTGTGGAGCGAACGGTAGCCGTTCCGCTTCGGCGTCGAGATGTAATCCTTGAAGCGGTCGGGAACCATGCGGTAGCGGCCGTGCACGATGCCGAGCGCCCGATAGCAGATCGCCACGTCCGCGACCACGACACGGAAGGCGATGATGTCGGATAGCTGTTCGAAATTGACATTCTGGCGTTCCATCTTGCGCCAGATCGCGAACGGCGTCTTCTCGCGGCCATAAACAGCGGCCTCGACGCCGGCCTCGGTGAGCGTCTCCTCCAGCTCGCGGGTCACGCGGGAGACGGCATCGCCGGTCGATGCGCGGAGGAATTTCAGCCTGGCGATGACGGAATCGCGGGCCTCGCCGTTCAGATGGGCGAAGGCGAGATCCTCCAGTTCGACCTTGAAGCGCTGCATGCCGAGCCGTTCGGCCAGCGGCGCGTATATCTCCATCGTCTCGGCGGCGATACGGCGGCGCTTGTCGAGGTCGGCGAGGTGATGCAGCGTCCGCATGTTGTGCAGCCGGTCGGCCAGCTTGACCAGGAGCACGCGGATGTCGTCCGACATCGCCAGCAGGAACTTGCGGAAATTCTCGGCTTCGCGGCTCGCCTCCGAACGCAGCTCGATCTTCGAGAGCTTGGTGACACCGTCGACCAGCTTCGCCACTTCCTGGCCGAAGAGGTCCTCGATCTGCTCCAGGGTGGCGACCGTGTCCTCGACCGTGTCGTGCAACAGGGCGGTGACGATGGTGGCGCAATCCAGGCGATATTCGGTCAGGATGCCGGCAACCTCGAGCGGATGGGAGAAGTACGGATCGCCCGAGGCGCGGGTCTGCGTGCCGTGCGCCATCATGGAAAAGACGTAGGCGCGATTCAGCAGCTCCTCGTCCGTTCCCGGATCGTAGGCACTGACCTTCTCGACGAGTTCATATTGCCGGATCATTGGCCGTCAGGCGACGTTCATGGGCTTTCGAAATCATGAAAGCAACGCACATGGAAAGCAAATTCGCCGGACCCATCCCCCGCGCGTCACGCGGCACCCGTTCGGCCTCCGCGCGACGGCTCAAGAGGGGGCCTGATCGTCCTCGGGCGGCGTGGTGGGAAGCGGCAACGGTGTCGGCACCCCCTCGCCGATCGCCTCGGCGGAGAACTGTTGCGTCAGGAGTTGAGACATATCCTCATCCTCCGGCTCGTCGACTTCCGCCAAGCTCTGCTGCCCGCTGATCAAGTCTTCGTTCAGCTTGTCGGCGGGGACCGTCCGCTCGGCGATCTCGCGCAACGCGATGACGGGATTCTTGTCGTTGTCTTCCGGCACCGTCGCCTGCTCGCCACCGGAGATCTGGCGTGCCCGCGTGGCCGACATCAGAACCAGATCAAAGCGGTTCGGCACCTGGAGGATGCAGTCTTCCACCGTCACGCGGGCCATCTCGAAACCTCCGAACTCTCGAAGCACGCCCATTATTTAGGCCGCGTCTATATAGGCCGCGTCGCGGAGAGAGGCAAGCGGAACCGCTAGCTCAATCCGCCAGCGGCTCGATCCCGGCGCGCGCCTCCTCCGGCAGCGCGTGATAGAGTTCGCGCGCCGTTCGCCCGAGCACCGGATGGCGCCAATCGGGCGCCACGTCTAGCAACGGCCGCAGGACGAAGGCACGATCCTGCAGCCGGGGATGCGGCAACTCCAGGGGAGAGCGATCGTCGGCGCGTCTAATCCGTTCGCCATGCGCCAGCAGATCGAGATCGACCGTCCGCGCCGCCCAGCGTTTCCCCCGCTCGCGGCCCATCCGGGCCTCGACGGCGTGCAGCATTTCCAGCAACGCCTCGCCCGGCGGGCTTGCGTCCAACTGGGCGACGGCATTGACGTAGCAGGGCTGCGAGGACACCGGCACCGGCGCCGTCCGATACCAGGGGGACAGCTTCGCGATCCCCACACCTCTTTCCTTCAGGATCTCCAGGCTTGCCCTCAAGGCATCGAGGGAAGTGCCGAATTCTCGGGTTTCCAGGTTCCCTCCCAAGGCGATCAGAATCATCCTATCCACGCCCCACGAACGCATTCGACACTTTGAGCGGTCGAATATTTCTTCATTGACCTCGGCCCCGCTCTGGCGTAGCCAAGGCCTCGACGCTTCAGGTGCCCATATTCGCGTGGTCCCATTCTTGCGTTTCCATACATTAGGAGAATCAGTCACGATGGACTTCCACCCCGACGAAAGAATCGTACTCTATATCGACGGCGCAAATCTGTATTCGGCGGCTCGCGCGCTCAATTTCGACATCGACTACAAAAAGCTGCTCGAGGAATTTCGGGGCAAGGGTCGGATGATCCGAGCGTTTTACTATACCGCCCTGATCGAGGACCAAGAATACTCGCCGATTCGCCCGCTGGTCGACTGGCTGGACTACAACGGCTACACCATGGTGACCAAGCCGACGAAGGAATTCACCGACTCCTCCGGGCGGCGCAAGATCAAGGGCAACATGGACATCGAGATCGCGGTCGACATGATGCAAATGGCGGAACACTGCGATCACATCATCCTGTTCTCCGGCGACGGCGATTTTCGTCGCCTGGTCGAGGCGGTGCAACACAAGGGGCGGCGCGTCACCGTGGTCAGCACGGTTCGCATGCAACCGCCGATGGTCGCGGACGAGTTGCGCCGTCAAGCCGATCAGTTCATCGAACTGGAGACGCTGATTCCGATGGTGGCGCGCGATCCCAGCATCCGACAGCAAAACGCGCAGCGCCGCGCCGAGTCCCTAGCGGTGGAACGGTCCGAGGCCGATGGCGAGGACGACGTGGAGCCGATCGAGATCGATACCGCGGACTACGACGGCGACGAGGACGAGGACGAACACCAGGGATACGAGCCCAGGGTGTGACCTTGTCGGACCGAAGCGAGGCCAGCCCCGGCAATCCGCCGCTCGATTGCGCGCTCTGCGACCGCCTGGTGGCCGAGCGCGCGGCCAACCGGGCGCAACGGCCGGACTGGCACAATGCGCCCGTGCCGTCGTTCGGACCGAGTACGGCTCGGCTGTTGATCGTCGGTCTGGCGCCCGGCCGGGGCGGCGCCAATCGGACGGGCCGTCCCTTCACCGGCGACCATGCGGGCGATCTGCTCTACGCGACCTTGGCCAAGTTCGGCTTTTCCCGGGGCAGCTACGATGCCCGGCCCGACGACGGCCTCGAGCTGATCGCGTGTCGGATCACCAACGCCGTGCGCTGCCTGCCACCGAAGAACAAGCCGAGCGGCGCGGAAATCCGCCAATGCCGGCGCTTCCTCGCGGCGGAACTGTCGGCGCCAGCGGGGCCGGCGGTGATCCTGGCGCTCGGCCGCGTCGCGCATGATTCGACCCTCGACGCCCTCGGCCAGCGCCGCGGCGACCATCCCTTCGCGCACGCCGCGCGGCACCAGCTCGTCGCCGGCCGGGTGCTCCACGACAGCTATCATTGCTCGCGCTACAACACCCAGACGCGACGGCTGACGCGTGAGATGTTCGAGGCCGTCTTCGCCGCCATCCGCCGGGACCTCGGATAGGGCCGAGTGGCCCAGCGGACTATGAGGGCGGATTTGGCCGAAGCAATCCGGGAAAAGGGATATCGAGGCGAAGCCGAGGAACTTTGTGCCGATCAACAAAGTAGCCTGGCCATATACAGGCTTTCGAGCAAGTGTGCGCGATTGGCTGGACCGATTTTGATGATCGGTTGCACGAGCGCGATCGTCAGGTCGGCGGTTCGATCGCCGACCTGACGGCGGGAACCTTCGGGGCAAGATCGCATGCCACGCGAAAGTGAATTTTCGCCTCCACTATTTTATCCTTGGCTATCAATAACAGCGCGTAATTGTAATGGGTCTCCGGGTCATCTGGTCGCAGGCGTAGGGCCTCCCCATAATACGCTTCGGCCTCGGCTATATCGCCTCGAATATGTAGGAGAGCCGCAATATCGTTATGGGCCTTCGGGTAGTCCGGCCACTCCACCTGGCCAAATGATAGGATAGAAGCCACTCCCAAGTATATGGTCGAGCGACATCTCCCGGGGATCACCAGCGATCAGTTGTCCGCGGCTGCCACTCGGGCGAAGTCCGTCACGGTCCAGATGAGCGATGAGGGCATCCCTGTTCGATACCTCCGCTCCACTTTCGTGCCGGGTGAAGAGAAGTGTTACTGTCTCTTCGATGGGCCCTCCGCCGACGCGGTCGAGCAGGCCAATAAGCGAGCAGAGATACCTTACGAACGCGTCGTCGAAGCCATGCACATCGCATCGGACGATTTAAGTTAGGGTCCGTCTCTTCCCTTGGGTTCTCGGCGGCATAATCCGCGTTTTCCCAGCACGCGGGCTCTCCGCGGTTGATGGTTGGCACTGTCACGCAAGGGGGAGTGCGACGTGCCCGGCCGCCAACATCTGGATACTCCAAAAGCTACCGGAAGCCCTAGTGTCCTGATCGATAAATTGATATGATTATGTCTCTATTTGTTTTCAGGAGGCGCGATTGATGGCGAGAGTGGCGGTGACGATCTCTTTGAGCGATGACGAGCGCGCCGAATTGGAGGCGCTGTCTCGTCGTCGCAAGACGTCGCAGGGGCTTGCGCGGCGGGCTCGGATCGTCTTGGCGGCGGCGGAAGGGTTGGAGAACAAGGAGATCGCCGTTCGTCTCGAGGCGAGCGCGGACACCGTGGGCAAGTGGCGTCGCCGCTATGCGGCGGAGGGCCTCGACGGTCTGTACGACGAACCCCGCCCCGGCGCGCCGCGTCAAATCGGCGATGACGCCATCGCGGAAGCGGTCCGGCTGACGCTGGAAGAGACGCCGCCGGACGCGAGCCATTGGAGCCTTCGCTCGATGGCGCGGGCGAGCGGCCACGCGCCCTCGACCATTCATCGCATCTGGCGGGCCTTCGGCTTGCAGCCGCATCGCTCGGAGACCTTCAAGCTGTCGAGCGATCCCTTCTTCGTGGAGAAGGTCCGCGACATCGTCGGTCTGTATTTGGCGCCGCCGGATCGTGCCCTGGTTCTCTGTGTCGACGAAAAGAGCCAGATCCAGGCCTGGACCGTTCCCAGCCCCTCTTGCCGATGCGCCCCGGGCAGGCGGAGCGGCGCAGCCACGACTACAAGCGCCACGGCACGACCTCTCTCTTCGCGGCCCTCGACATCGCCACGGGAGAGATCATCGGCAAATGTTTCCCGCGCCATCGGGCCCGAGAGTTCCGCAAATTCCTCGACCTCGTCGAGGCGAACGTCCCTGGTGATCTCGACATCCACATCGTCATGGACAACTACGGGACCCACAAGACCAAGGCGATCCGCGACTGGTTCGCCAAACGGCCGCGCTGGCAGGCCCATTTCACACCCACCAGCGCCTCCTGGCTCAACCAGGTCGAGCGCTGGTTCGGGCTGCTGACCGACAAGCAGATCAGGCGCGGCGTCCATCGCTCCACCAAGGAGTTGGAGCGCACCATCCTCGACTACATCGACACGACAAACCAGAACCCCAAACCCTTCAAATGGACCAAATCCGCCGATGACATCCTCGGCGCCATCCAGCGCTTCTGCCTCCGAACAATCGAAATCGCTGAACAGCAGGCGAAAATCATGCGAACTTCGGAATCGGGACACTAGTTTACGGTTAACCTCATCGCGGCAAATGTCATGGCCCGATGTCGGCCATGGGACACAACCCGACATACCGAAAATTCGCTCCGCGCATAGATTCTTCCACAGCGGTTCGCTAATCTCGATGCCAAGGGGGACCGTCAATGGAGTGTCGCCTCGCCGCGATCCATGCTGGCGACGTGGCTTGCTACACCCGTCTAATTCGAGCGGACGACGGCCGTAGTCGCGGCCGAGGCCCGCAGCCGTGTCCCCCAGATCACTCCGCTACAGGACTAGCCGTTTCATGAAACTGGTCACCTACAACATTCAATATGGCGTCGGGAAAGACTGGAAATGCGATCTCGGCCGCATCGCACAGGCGGTGGTCGGGGCCGACGTCATCGCCCTGCAGGAGGTGGTCCGCCACATGCCGATGACCGGGGCCGGCGACCAGCCGGCCGAACTGGCGGGCCTCTTGCCCGGCTACTATTGGGTCTATGGCGCGGGCGTGGACCTCGACCGCAGCGAGGTGGGCGAGGATGGCTCGATCGTCAACCGCCGCATGCAGATCGGTAACATGCTGCTTGCCCGCCGGCCGATCCTGTCATTGCGCCTGTTCATGCTGCCCAAGCTCTCGCCCATTGACCGCCAGACCTCTCAGCGCGTCGCCCTCGAGGGCATCGTCGAGACTGACAGCGGCCCCTTGCGGCTTTTCTCCGTGCATCTGAGCGCCGCCTACAGCCGCGAGCGCAAGCTGCAGGTGGCCGAACTGCTGCGACTGCACCGCGAAGGCCCGATGAGTGGGGCGGTGAGCGACGGACCGAACAACTGGGCCGAACGCAATGCTCTGAAATGCCCGCCGGTTCCCGAGACGGCGGTCATCATGGGCGACTTCAACTTCGAGCCCAGTCACCCGGAATACGCCCTGATGACGGGTGAAGTGGACCCCATCTACGGCCGCATCACGACCCGCGACGGCTTCGCCGATGCCTGGGTGCGCGCCGGTCACGGCGAGGACGAGGGGGTCACCTGCCCCTATTGCCCGGAGAACGACACCATCCACGACATGCGCCTCGACTACGTCTACGTCAGCGCCGACTTGGCCGGCCGCGTGTGCGCCGCCCGCATCGACGACGACGCCCAGGGCTCAGACCACCAGCCGGTGTGGGCCGAACTCGAGCTTTAGGGCCGTACGGCGATCAGGTGTCAATTGGTGTCGAATATCGACCCCCTATCGGCGTGCAAAATTGACCCCCCCCTTCCCTGCGTTCGCTCGGAGGTTGCCCATAGGGGGGACCCGCGCGCGCCGTGTCGTGCCCGCCTACACGGAACGGGGCGCGCGGGCGAAGGAACGCGGTCGCCCCTCCGCCCTTCCGATCAGGGAACCAAGGCCGCCCTGCTCGCCCGCTCAGCCCCGGCGCAACAGGCGCTGCTGCTGGCGCTTCCAGTCCCGTTCCTTGATCGCGGCGCGCTTGTCGTATTGCCGCTTGCCGCGGGCCAAGCCCAGCAGCACCTTGGCGATGCCGCGCTCGTTGAAATAGAGCCTGAGCGGCACGACGGTGCCACCCTGGCGGTGGATCCGGTCGCTGAGCTTGCCGATCTCGCGGCGATGCAGCAGCAACTTTCGGGCCCGGCGCGGCTGATGGTTATACCGATTGCCGGCCG
Organism: Alphaproteobacteria bacterium; assembly: GCA_965225945.1. Lineage (GTDB taxonomy): Bacteria > Pseudomonadota > Alphaproteobacteria > JASLMY01. The sequence goes on from CBDDBZ010000039.1 coordinate 488,713, forward strand.
TGTATTCCGGGATATAGGCGTTGAGGAGGAACAGCTCGCCGCCGGTCTCGCTGGCATAGCTTTCCGAGATGTCGGCGCGGCCCTCGCGCAACGACTTGACCTCGGTGCCGGCCAGCACCAGCCCCGCCTCCACCGTCTCGTCGATGAAGTAGTTGTGGCGGGCCTTTCTGTTTTCCGCCGCGACCCGGACCTGAGCCATCGCCGCCGTCAGTTGAGCAGGCCGGCGTGACGCAGCGCCCCCTCGACCTTCTTCTTGGTGCCCTCGCTCGGCGGCACCAGTGGCAGCCTGAGCTCGCCCGGGCAGAGACCGAGCACGTTCGCCGCGTGCTTCACGCCGCCCGGGCTCGGCTCCAGGAACAGCGCCACGTGCAGCGGCATCAGCCGATCCTGATATTCCAGCGCGGTTTTGTAGTCGCCCGCCATGCAGGCTTCCTGGAACTCGCTGCAGAGCCTGGGCGCGACATTCGCCGACACCGAGATGCAGCCGTCGCCACCATGCGCCATGTAGCCGAGCGCGGTCCCGTCCTCGCCCGAGAGCTGGCACCAATCGCCGTCGATCAGCATTTGCTCCTTGCTCGGCCGGGTCAGGTCGGCGGTCGCGTCCTTGACGCCGACGACGTTGGTCAGCGTCGCGATCCGCGCCATCGTGTCGGGTAGGATGTCGACCACGGCGCGGGGCGGGATGTTGTAGACGATGATCGGCAGGTCGACCGCGTCGTTGATCGCCTTGAAGTGCTGGTAGAGCCCCTCCTGATTGGGCTTGTTGTAATAGCCCGCTACATGCAGCGCGCCATCGGCGCCGGCAGCTTTCGCATGCTCGGTCAAATCGATCGCCTCCGCCGTGCTGTTGGAGCCGGCGCCAGCGATGACCGGCAGGCGGCCGTCGACCTGCTCGATGACGACGTCGATAACGCGCTTGTGCTCATCGTGGCTCAGCGTCGGCGATTCACCCGTGGTGCCGCATGGCACGATGCCGTGGGTGCCCTGCTCGACATGCCAGTCGACCAGTTTGCGAATCGAGGCCTCGTCCACGTCTCCGTTCCGAAACGGGGTGATCAATGCGACGATCGAGCCCTTGAACATGATATCCTCCCTGGGATTTTGCCCGACGATACCGGTTGCACAGGGTCGCGGCAAGCGCGTCGAGGGCGCGGCCCGCGGGTCGGTTGGACGGCACGCGCGCGCGCGGGTAAAATCCGCTTCATGTATTCGCGACGCGCCATGGCGTGGGCTGATCGGCACCGCTTGCTTCGGGGCGCGCGTCCGGGCCACATATTCGCCGCCTTGGCGGGCTTGGTTCTCCTGGCTTCCCTCTCCTCGACGGCCGCGGCCGTCCCCTCGGCCCCGGCCACCGGCGACCTCTCCGACTTCGAGGCGAAGCTGACCGCGGCCGACGAAGAGCTCTACACCCGGGCCTTCCGCGCGGCCGACGGAGGCGGCTGGAACCGCGCCAATCGCTTGGCCCGCCGCGCCCGAGAACCGCTCCCCGCTAAAATCCTGGAATGGCTGCGCCTGACCAGGGGCCAAGGCGAGCCCAGTTTCGAACGGTTGGTCCGCTTCATCGAGCAGAACCCCAACTGGCCGCGCCGCCGGTCCCTGCTGGCGCAGGCGGAAGAGGCTATGGCGAAGAACGTCTCCGACGCCCGCATCATCGCCTGGTTTCGCGCTCGCCGCCCGGTGACGGGCAGGGGCCGACAGCGCCTCGGCGAGGCGCTGTTGGCCGAGGGCTTCGCGAAGCAAGGCGCCGAGTGGCTGCGCCATACCTGGGTCCACGACGACTACGAACGCGAAGAACAGCGGCGGTTCCACAAGTGGCATCGGAGCCTGCTGCGTACGGAAGATCATGTCGCCCGGCTCGACCGCCTGCTTTGGGACGAGCGGCGGAGCGACGCGAAAGCCATCCTGGGCTTGGTGCCCGCCGACCAACGGCGCCTGGCGGAGGCGCGACTGGCGCTGATGCGCCGGAGCCGCGACGTGGGAAAGCGGATCTCGGCCGTGCCGAGCGCGCTGCGCAATAATCCCGGCCTGGTTTACGAGCGCGTGCGCTGGCGGCGCCGCGCCGGCGAGGAGGAGAGCGCGCGGAAGCTGTTGGCGGCCCACGAGGGCGACGAGGGCGCCCGGCCCGAGAAGTGGTGGGCGGAGCGGCACCGCCATGTGCGGGATTTGATCGAGAAGCGGCGGATGAAGACCGCCTACGCGCTTGCCCAAATGCACGGACAACCGCCCTTCAGCGTCGGCTTCGCCGAGGCCGAGTTCCTCTCCGGCTGGCTCGCCTTACGTTTCTTGAAGAAGCCCTTGGCCGCTGCCTGGCATTTTCGCCGCCTCTACGACGGTGTCCGCTTCCCGATCTCGCGCGCTCGCGCCGCCTATTGGCGGGCCCGCGCGTCCCAGGCCCTCGGGCAGGCCAATCACGCCCAGCGCTGGTATCGCCTGGCAGCGCGATATCCGGCCACCTACTACGGACAATTGGCGACCGAGGCGCTGGGACGCGGATCGCTGTTGCGGTTGCCCAGGCTGCGCAAGCCGCGCGACGCCGAGCGGCGGATCTTCGCGCGCCGCGAACTGGTCCGCGCGGCGGCGATGATGTCGCAACTGGGACAACGCCGATTGTTCCGGAGTTTCATGCTGCGTCTGGGTGAAACCCTGCCAGGCCGCCTCGATCAGTATCTATTGTCCTGGATGGCGCGGCGTCATCGCCATCCCGGTCTCGCCATTCGGTTGGCCAAGAAGGCGCTCCGCCAAGGCACCACGGTGATCGAGACCGCCTATCCCCTGGTCACCATCCCCCGCACGCGCAGCGAGCGCAGCCTGGTCCTCGCGGTCGCGCGGCAGGAAAGCGAGTTCGATCCCCGGGCCATAAGCCCGGCCGGCGCGCGCGGCATCATGCAGCTCATGCCGTCCACGGCGCGCGGGGTCAGCCGCGACATCGGCGCCCGCTACTCCAAGCGGCGGCTGACCGGCGATCCGCGCTACAACATTCGCCTCGGCGACAGCTATCTCGTCCAACTCGCCGAGTAGTAGAATGGCTCCTATGTGCTGACCGTCGCCGCCTACAACGCCGGGCCCGGCCGGGTCAGAACATGGATCAAGCGCAACGGCGACCCCAGAAAATCCAAGGTCGACGCGATCGACTGGGTGGAGCTGATCGGCTTCCAGGAGACCCGCAACTATGTGCAGCGGGTCATGGAGAACCTGCAGATCTACCGCGCCCGCATCGCCAACCGGCCGATCGCCAGCCGCATCGGCGCCGACCTGGTGCGCAACCGCACGGCCAACTGATGGCGCGCGCAACGATGAGGGAGAAGACGCGATGAAATGGGGTGTCTTCAGCCTGAGCCAGATGCCGGATCAGAGCAATCGCGTCGCGGCTTTCGACGCCGATTTTCGCCAGTTCGAGCTGGCGGAGAAATTGGGCTACGACACCATCTGGATCGCCGAGCACCTGTTCTCGAGCTATGGCGTGGTGACCTCGACCCAGGTGTTGGCCGCGGCAATCGCCGAGCGGACGGAGAAGATCGGCATCGGCATGGCCGTCGTGGTGATCCCCTTCAACCATCCACTCCGCACCGCCTCCGATTTTGCCCTGGTCGACGTGTTGAGTCATGGCCGCTTGAAGTTCGGCGTCGGCCGGGCCTATCAGCCGCACGAGTTCGCCGGCCTCGACGTGGCGATGACCGAGAGCCGGGAGATGTTCGCCGAGGGGATGGAGATCATTACCAAGGCCTGGACCCAGGAGAAGATGAGCCACTTCGGGCGCCACTGGCGGGTGCCGATCGACACCGAGGTGTTGCCGAAGCCGGTGCAGAAGCCCCATCCGCCGATCTATCAAGCCTCCATCTCGCCGGAGAGCTACGAGATCGCGGCGGTGAACGGCTGGCACCTGCAGCTCGCCTCGCCCTTCAACTATCGGAACTACCGCGAGAAGTGGATGGACCAGTTGGAGGTGCATCTGGCGCATTACGCCGAGCGCCGCGAGGCGTGTGGGCACGGCGCGGACGGCGGTGAACGGATGCTGCTGACGCCCTTCTTCGTCGCCGACACGAACGAGGAGGCGATCGAGATCTACCGGCCCAGGGTCGAATGGTTCTACGCCAAGGTCAGCGCCAACCAGGGCGCGACACCCGGCCAGGCGGCGGAGGTCAAGGGCTACGAGCTCGGCATGCGGGAAGGCAAGCGGACCCGCGAGATGGGCTGGCTCACCTTCGACAAATTGCGCGAGCACGGCGCCTGCGTGGTCGGCGATCCCGACTATTGCATCGAGCGCCTCGCCGAGATGAAGCGGCGCTTCGGGATCACCGAATTCACCCTCTGGTTCAACATCGCCGGCATCGAGGGCGAGATCGCCGAGCGCTCGATGCGCCTCGCGATGGAGCAGGTGATCCCCAACGTCTGAGGTCGGGCTCAGGGATAGGTCTGAACGTAGGCCTCGCGGATTCGGGTCGAGACCGCGCCGAATTTGGCATCGTATTCGGCCAGCAGGTCCTCGAACTCTCGGCTGTCTTGGAAGCGGGCGAAGCTCTCCTCGCTGTCGAACTCGTAGACCGCGATATTTTGGTGCTTGTCGTCGCTCATCAGGGTCTTGTAACGCCGCGCGCTGACCGCGCCCGGGAAGCGCAGCAGTTGGGCGCAGTGCTCGGTGTCGTACCAATGGTTGAAGGCCGCCTCGTGGTCGGGCTCGATGGTCGCCTTGACGGTCAGAAGTACGATGGCCATGTCGCCGGTCCCCTCGTTGTAGGTCTCGATGCACCTCTGGTGGCATTAGCGCATGGGCGTGGAGGGGCGACAAGCCGCGCGACGGCGCTTGCCCGGACGATCGCGTAAACGCGATCACCCTGAATTCTTCTTGTTCCCTCAGACGCCGGGCGCGCCCATCCGGGCGCTTGGCTTCGCTCGCATGGGCTCGCGGGGCCTCAATGGCCCATCCGCAGCCATTGACGCGGCATCAAGGACGTGTCCATCAATTCTGGCGATTGCCCCTCGGCGCTTGCATCCGGGCGCGCCCGCGCGCTACACCCGGCGCCACGGGCGGATCGATTCCGCGATGGTGAGGGAGAGGGTGCCGCCATGCACTATGGCATCGCCATGTTCGTGACCGACTATTCGATGGCGGCGGCGGAACTCGCCCGGGCGGCGGAGGAACGCGGCTTCGAATCGCTCTGGATGCCGGAACACTCGCACATCCCGCTCTCCCGCAGCTCGCCCTGGCCCGGCGGTGGTGAATTGCCGAAGGCCTATTACGACGTGATGGACCCGTTCGTGATGCTCGGCGCGGCGGCGGCCGTGACCACGAATTTGAAGCTCGCGACCGGCATCTGCCTCGTGGTGCAGCGCGATCCGATCCAGCTCGCCAAGGAGGTCTCGACCCTCGACCAGATCTCGGGCGGACGTTTCCTCTTCGGCATCGGGGCTGGCTGGAACGCCGAGGAGATGGCGGATCACGGCACCGACTTCGCGACCCGCTTCGAGCTGATGGCGGAACGGGTCGAGGCCATGGCCGCGATCTGGACCGAGAGCAAGCCCGCTTATCACGGCGAATTCGTCGATTTCGAGCCGATGGCGACCTGGCCGAAGCCGCTCCAGAAGCCCCATCCGCCGGTGATCGTCGGCGGCGCCTTTCCCCATGGCGCCCGGCGCGCGATCGCCTATGGCGACGGCTGGATGCCGATCGGCGGGCGCGACCAGGACATCGTCGAATTGTTGCCGCGCTTCCGCCAACTCGCCTCGGAGGCGGGCCGCGGACCGGATGATTTGCCGGTGACGCTGTTCGCCTTCCCCGAGGACGAGGCTCGATTGGGTCAGGCCCGCGATGCCGGAGTCGAGCGGGTCGTCTTCACGCTGCCGTCCGAGGCGGCGGGCGACATCGTGGCGCGCCTCGACGGCTTGGCCGAACTCGCGGGCCGGGTCGGCTGATCGCGGGGCGGAGTCCTCGGTGACCGTGACCAAGGATCTCGACAAAGTTTCCCACGATCCGCCGGCACGAATCCCCCTCGCCACCGCCAAGCATCTGAGCCGGGCCGCGCAGCTCGGCGTCGGTCTGCTGCTGGCGGGGCTACTGCCGGAGCGGGCCTGGTGGCCGCTCGCCCACGCGCTCGCGCGGCTCAAGGTGGCGCTTCGCCACGGCTACACGCAGCGGCGTTTCGGGCGTCTCGAGGCCATCTTCGGTCCGCGCCTGCCCGCGGCCGGGCGGCGGGGAATCGTCGTCGAGAGTTTCGCCCACGGCACCGTCGCCCACCTGCAACGCCTGCGCGAGAACTGGCCGGCGGCGTGGCGCCCTCGCGTCTCCGTCGTCGGCGGGGAGCATGTCGAGGCCGGCCTCGCCGGCGGGCGGGGCGTGGTGCTCTGGGTCTCGCGCTTCGTCTACAGCGATCTGGTGACCAAGAAGGGGCTGCATCAGGCGGGCCTCGCCGTCCATCACGTGAGCCGCCCCTCGCACGGCTTCACCGGGAGCCGCCTCGCCGAAGGTTTTCTCGATCCCTTCTGGCTCGCGCCCGAGGTCCGCTATCTGGCGGAGCGAATCGTCATCACCAGCGACGGCGCCGCCGCCGCCAGCCGCGCCATGCGTCGCCGCCTGAAGGCGAACGGCATCGTCTCCATCACGATGGGCCACGTCGGCCGCAAATGGTGTTTGGTGCCGTTTCTCGAAGGCTGGGTGATCCAGGCGACAGGCCCGACCAACTTGGCGCTCAGTGCCGGCGCGCCACTTTTGCCGGTGTTCACGACGCGAACCGCCGAGGGTGATTTCGAGGTCCACATCGAGGCGCCGCTCGCGGTGCCGGCGGCGGGCGAGCGGGACGCTCGCTTCGAGGCGATGGCGCGGGAGATGATGCGGCGACTTGAGGTTCGCGCCCTCGCCGAACCGTCACAGTTCATGTACTGGCGGGGTCGCTTCGAGCCGCTCCGCGTCGATTTCCACGCCCTCGACAGCGTGCAAGATCGCGACTGAGAGTCGGACTTCGATAAGTCCCCGACGCCGGCCCTCTCCCCTGTCCCCTCCCCTGGCCAAACCACCTTGAGGGTACCATTCATGGTTGGTTTGGCCAGGGGAGAAGGCCGGTGATGGCGCCAAAAGTCGCCGATGGCGACATTTCGGTCAAACACCGAGGCTTTTCGCCTCTCGGGGGGCACCGCTATTCGAGGGCTTCGTGTTACCTGATCTCCGAGACGGGAATGGATCTCCGGCGTCTTTCGAAGACGATGATCGAATCGTAAAACGAAATGTTTCGCGTATTGGCGCAAAAATTGGACACTTTCATCGAACGCAATTGTTCGGCGGACTCTTCACGAAAGACATCCTGTGCTCGACTCTCAAAATAGGGCTCATGCAGCAGATCAATGAGAGGTTTTACAAAATCGACAAATGTCGGATCCGTGTCTTGACATCTCGGCCAATAGTTTGAATGAACGTCTTCAACTAGATATATGCCATCATCATTCAAGCTACTCCCATATAAACTGTTGAAACTGATTATTTGAAGAGACGTCTTATGGCCACCATCGTCGATGATGATATCGAATGGTCCGAATTTTTTCGAAATGAATTCGAGAAAACTCGCATCGCCTTGGTCACCTACCTCGACGAAGATATTGTTTTCTGGGTCTTCAAATGACTTACAATTCGTATCTATATCGATTCCAACAATCGTTGCCTTGGGGTGAAAATACTCGCGCCACATCTTGAGAGAGCCGCCGCGAAATACCCCGATTTCCAAGATGCGCACGTCAGATCGATCACGATAACGAGAGAAATATCTCTCATAAACTTCGAAGTAATGGTACCATTTATGAAGATCATGGGTCGAATTCTTGAAAAAATGTAACTGCCCAGGTAGCTGATTTCGATGAGGCTGCGGATTGGGTCTCTGGGGGCAGATTTTGTGGGTTTGGGGCGCTGACGGCCTAGATTTCGTTTGACAGAGGGTGGTTGGTCGATTCTAAGGATTCGATGGATAGGGATGTTCTTGCCTTTTTGTCGAAAGACGAGCTGATCGATGTGGTGCTGGCCCAAGGGTCGCGGCTCGCCGAGTTCGAACTCCGGCTTGGTGAACTCGAGCGCCGGCTTGGCCTGAACAGCACGAACAGCGGCAAGCCACCGTCGAGCGATGGATTGAACAAGCCACCGGCGGGTAAAAAGAAGCGCACCAGGAGCCTCCGTAAGAAATCGGCCCGCAAGCCGGGCGGGCAAAAGGGCCACAAGGGCGAGACCCTGCGCCAAGTCGCCGATCCCGACGCCACCGTCGACCATTATCCCGAGACGTGCCAGTGGTGTGGTTCGGGATTGACGCCGGATATGGCTACCGGCCATGGGGCCCGCCAGGTTTTCGATCTACCCGAGCCCCGGCCCCTGGTGGTCACGGAGCATCGGGCGCATCGCTGCCGTTGCGGGCATTGCGGCACGTACACTCGGGCTTCTTTTCCCGTCGCCATCACCGGCCCGGTTCAATACGGCGCTCGGATCGGAGCCATGGTGGTCTACCTGTCGCACTACCAACTCCTGCCCGAGGACCGCCTGGCTGAATTGATGAAGGATCTGTTCGGGGCGGAACTGTCTCCGGCGAGCCTCGCGCGGAGGGGCGGGAACAGCGCCGAGTCCGTCCAAGGCGTCGTCGATGTGATCCGCGAACTGGTGAAATCGGCGCCGGTCAAGCACATGGACGAGACCGGCTTGCGGATCGCCGGGCGGACCCAATGGTTGCACGTCGCCTCGACCGCGCGGTTGACCTTCTATCGGGTCTCGGAGCGACGCGGCAGCCTGCTCGGCGGAGTCGGCGGCATCGTCGTCCATGACCACTGGAAGCCGTACTTTACGATGGAGGGCGTACGGCACGCGCTGTGCAACGCCCATCACCTGCGCGAGTTGCAAGCCCTGATCGAGATCGAGAAGGAGGGCTGGGCACGCAAGATGCAGAGACTATTGCGCCGCGCCTGCCACGCGGTAAATCTCGCCCGGGAGCGGGGCGTGGCGCTGAAACCAGGCCTCGTCGAGCGCTTCCGAGGGTGTTACGACGCGATCACGGCCGAGGGCATCGCCTTTCACGAGGCACAACCTCCTCTTGCGCCCAGATCGAGCAAGGCCAAGCGCCGGGGAAGCAAGCCGCGCCGCACCGGGCACAACCTTCTCCGGCGCCTTCAGACACACAAGGAAGACGCGCTGCGCTTCCTCATCAATTTCGCCGTGCCGTTCACCAACAATCAGGCCGAGCAGGACGGGCGCATGATGAAGGTCAAGCAGAAAATCTCCGGCGGCTTCCGCAGCCAGAAAGGCGCCGAAGACTTTGCCACCGTCCGCGGCTTCATCTCGACCGCCAGAAAACAGGGCTGGAACATCATCCAGGCGCTCATGGAAAATCCCGAAACCCTGATCGAGCGTCTCCACGCCGCCTAAAAGGCCACCATGTACCTGGGCAGTTACAAAAAAATACACTGACAAGTCGTTCGACTGTATCCGAGTCATATCATAAGTCATTTCCGTATTCTTGAGGAGATTAGGCGACAGGTCCGGGTGCTCCAATCGGAACTTACCCGTGCGGGAGAGGCGAAGGCTAAACAGCCCGAGTGTTTTGTTAATGCAACGCAACATACCCATGAATCGCGTCCCTTGGCGGTGCCCCGGTGGAGCGGGAGGCCTGGCGATTTGCGTCAAACCTGAAGCGCTCTGGGAGCGGACCGGCGCCCGTAGGGCGACGTGGCGGTTTCGATGCTTGCAATATTCACCAATGGTTTCCAGCACGATCGACTTCGGCAGCCCGGCCAACGCCACGCCGAATCGCAATCAGCTCTGCGGAGGTTCGGGGGTTACGGCAATCGCGACGACGTTTCTATCGTATTCCTGTGCCTCACCACATGCAAATATTGGAAATAGGGTATCCACTTCAGTCTCGTCATACGGAAAAACCAATGTGGATTCAATGACTAATGCTGAAATCGACGAGACGCTACCTTTTGCCGATTTTCTTTGGAATTTCAATGAGTTACGCATTGGCGAGGGAGACTGAAGTGGATACCCTATTATTGGAAAACAAACAGGCGCCGCCACGGCCAAAGGTCGAGGACGGGGTCGATGAAGGCCCACCAGCCGTCACCGGCTTCGCGCAAGCGGACGTTACGCCGCTCTACCTCCACTTCGAGACCCGCCTGGGCGAACAGCTCGAGTAGGGTTCGCCGGGTGAAGAAGCGGAGGTGCGTGCGGTCGTGAATGCCGCGCGTTCGGTAAGGCCAGCGCCCGCGAACCGCCAGGCACCAGAGCGTACTCACATGCGAGACGTTCGGGATGCTGGTGAGCACCTTTCCCTCGGGGCGAAGCAACGCGGCCGCGTCGCGAAGCACCCGCCAGGGATCGATCAGGTGCTCGAGGATGTCGCCGAAGACGACGACGTCGAAGCGTTCTTCCCCGACCAAGGCCGCGAGGGAAGCAATGTTCAGATCCGCTTCGAACACCTTGTCGAGTGATTTCCGAGCGACCTCCGCCATCCTTGGATCGGCCTCGATGCCCCAAACCCGGGCCCCGCGCTCCCGACGGAGATAGGCCCCGAGGACGTCGGTCGCGCAGCTGACGTCGAGGACATGTCCGGGCCGTTCGGGGAGAAGCCGCAGGACATCGCGGCGCAGCCCCACATAAGACGGATGAAATGCTTCCGCGCTTGCCGCCGCCTCAGGTCCGGCCATGTGAATCTCCTCCAAGGCGGCGCGCGGATCCCTCGTCGGTCGCGAGCGCGCGCCGAACGGCGGACACCGCGACGGCTCGACCGGCGGCATGGCTGTAGTGCTCGGCCTGGCGACGACGGGCCGCCGCCGCCAAGGTCGCACGAAGCGCGGGATCCGCGAGGAGTTCGGCTATGGCGCCCGCCAATGCCGCCGGATCGTCCGGAGGCACCAGACGTCCGCATCCGGCCAGGATCTCGGGAACATCGTTGACGGCGCTGGCGACGATCGCGCACCCCGCGGCCATGGCGTCGAAAAGCTTGGCGGGGATTTGCCCCCGCGCGGCGGTTCCGGCGCGCGAGGGCACGCTGACCACATCGCAGGCGGCAAGGACACCGGCGAGCTCCGAGGCGGGAAACGGTATCAGATGGTGCACTCGCGCCGGGCCCAGGATCTCCCTGGCCTTGGCCAATACCGTCCGTGCATGCTGGCTTTCGGGATCGGCGCCAGCCAGCAGAAGCCCGGGGGCGGAGGGGCCCGCGAGCCTGGACAACGCCTCGATGAGGACATCCACCCCCTTATGCGGACGCACGGTGCCGACGAACCCCACCCACGGACGATCGCCGACCTCGAGGTCGGCGTGCCGCGCGGGGCGTCCCGCGTCCAACCCGGGTTGTCGAACATGGTAGAGGAGATCGCCGCCGTAACGGGCCTGCAGCCAGCGGTTGGAAACCAGCTTGGGCCAGGTCACGCGACGGGCCACGATCTCGCAAGCGCGTGTCGTTAGCCGGGCATTGAGATGCCCGGGCGCGATAGCGGTCCAGGTCTCATGGGTCAGCTCGGCGATGGCGTGGGCGATGCCGCGACCGGCCAGCCCCGGGAACAGGCCGACTTCCCAGTCATCGATGTCGAGTACGGCCGGAATGCCGCGCCGCCAAGCGAACCAGCCGGGCCCGAGGCTGGTGGGCAGCGGCTTCGAGATGACGAGCGCATCGGTTTCCCTGAACGGATCGCCACGCAGCGCATGCCAGCCCAACTGCAACGCGTTGGAGATGGGGATGGCCTGCACCGATAGGTGCAACTCGCGGGCCGGCGCCCAGAGCCCGGAACCTTGGTCGAACCCCACCAGGCGGACCTCGAAATCCTGGCGCAAGAGCTCGACCAGGAGTGTCGCCCGCATGACACAATTGGTGCCCAGGTTCGAGCACAATACAGAAACCCGGGTCATCCCTCGCCATTCCCTCGTCGGACCAGGTCGGCGAAGCCCGTGGAACTTATCTTCAAAGCCACGTCATCCGTTTCGCCCCTCGCGCCAAGCCCAGGTCAAGGTTGATACCCGCCCTTCGACGGAATGACCGTCGGCACCCGACATGAAACATCCAACTTTCTTTCGAGATTCCGCGATGTTTCGGATGACCGTCGCTTCCGCGCATCACAATAACCATCTGCTCTCTCGACGACAATTAGGGCCGTCTCGATGGCTGGGCTCGAGCGGCTCTCTCGCCTCGGGTTGCGCATGCGGGAATGTGTGGCCTAGATTGCTCCCCCGATGTGAGGGGAGATCCCGTTCGGAGTGGCCTTCTTGTTCATCGAGACGTCGGCGATCATCGATATCTTGCCGGCAACGCCGCGCGGCGACGACGACGTGCCCGGGTTTCTCGCGAACAGCCGGAATTTTCGGGACTTGCGGATGCGAGGAATCGATCCGAATTTCGTGCGGGACAATCCTTCCCCGTCTCACGGGGCCGCCACGTTGCGGGGCTTGAAAGAACTGTCGATTGGTATCTGAACAACGAGGACTGGTGGCGCGTGTCGCAAGACCGATGTGAGTTCCGAAAGAGATTGGGACGTACTCGAAAAGATCCGAAAGTCAATTGAATTCCTGATTACGCACTTTACTCAGCCGGATTGATGTGGTACAAATCATGAACATTTGGTGGTTTTACAGGAGATTCACGATGCCACGCAACAAGGTTCAGTTCCAGAGGGGGCTCAGCGAGCCGCGTTTTCGTGAGTTGTACGGTACCGAGGAGCAGTGTCGCGAGGCCCTGTTCCGCTGGCGCTGGCCGGAGGGGTTCGCCTGCCCCCGACCGCTGGCCGGAGGGGTTCGCCTGCCCCCGATGTGGCGCCACGCGCCATTGCGAGATCGCCGGGCGAAAACTTTACCAATGCGCCGCCTGCCGTCATCAAGTCTCGCTGACCGCCGGCACGCTCTTCCACGCGACCAAGCTGGCGCTGACCCTGTGGTTCTCGGCGATCTATCACATGACCCAATCGAAGAAAGGGATCTCCTCCCTCGAACTCGGCCGGCGGCTCGGCGTCACCCAGACCACGGCCTGGAAGATCAAGCAGAAACTGATGCAGTCCATGCTCGAGCGCGATGCCAAATTGCCGCTCACCGGGCGGGTGGAGATGGACGATGCCTACCTCGGCGGCCGCCGTTCCGGGGCCAAGCGCGGCCGGGGCGCGCCGGGCAAGACGCCGTTCGTCGCCGCCGTCCAGACCACGAAGGAGGGCCAGCCCGTGCGCATCAAGCTCCGCCGCGTCAAGGGCTTCCGCAAGAGCGAGATCGCCAAGATGGCCAAGCGCGACCTGAGCCCGCTGGCGACGGTTGTCAGCGATGGGCTCGGCTGCTTCACCGCGGTCACCGCGCAAGGCTGTGCGCACCATCCGATACCCACCGGCTCCGGACCCGGGGCCGTCGCCGTGCCCGCCTTCAAATGGGTCAACACCACCCTCGGCAACCTCAAAAACACCCTGCGCGGTACCTACCATGCGATCCGACCCAAGCATGTGCCGCGCTATCTGGCGGCGTTCCAGTACCGATACAACCGCCGCTACCGGCTCGCCGACATGATCGAAGCCCTCGGCCGCGATGCCCTGCGCACGCCGCCCATGCCATATCGGCTCCTGAAGTTGGCTGAGGTTAGTGCGTAATCAGGATTGAATATGACGAATCGAAAGGGCATTATCCTTGCGGGCGGATCGGGAACGAGACTATACCCGATTACCATGTGCATATCAAAACAACTACTTCCAGTTTACGATAAGCCGATGATTTATTACCCTTTATCGGTATTGATGCTGACGGGCATTCGTGAGATTGCCATAATCACCACAGCGGAAGATCAGGCGCAGTTCAAACGTCTTCTCGGCGACGGCTCGCAATGGGGCATTGCCTTCACCTACATCGTGCAAGTTTCGCCCGATGGCTTGGCGCAGGCTTATCTGTTGACCGAGGAGTTCTTGGCGGGTGCACCATCCGCGATGGTGCTTGGCGACAACATTTTTTTCGGACAAGGCCTATCGGTGTTGTTGCGCGAAGCGGATGAAAAGCACTCTGGCGGGACCATCTTCGGCTACCAAGTGTCCAACCCGCAGCGTTATGGTGTCGTTGATTTTGACGGCGAAGGTAATATCCGCGCCATCATTGAAAAGCCGACGTCGCCACCGTCGAACTTCGCCGTGACCGGACTTTATTTTCTCGACGGCGGCGCACCCGAACGGGCACGTCGGGTGAAGCCCTCGCCACGCGGCGAGTTGGAGATTACGAGTCTTCTCGAAACGTATTTGCATGAAGGCACATTAGCGATAAAACCCATGGGAAGAGGCTATGCATGGTTGGACGCGGGCACTCATGAAAGTTTACTGGAAGCGTCGAACTTCATATCCACCGTGCAGAAACGGCAAGGCTTGGTCGTGGCCTCACCCGACGAAGTCGCTTTTGCTCGGAACTGGATCGATGGCGCCAAGATTAGGGAGCTAGCGGCATCGATGGACAAGAACGGATATGGTCAATATTTGCTAAGTCTCTTGGCAGATTGAAGGCGAGATATCCTATCCTAATGGCGTTTGAATTAGACGGTTCGAACAATTTCAATCGCGGTTATCGAGTTGCGATCTTATACCAACCGAGCTAAGTCCTGACCGCCCCGCTCCCAACCACCCACGAGGCTACCAATCCTGGGTGGTTTGGCCAGGGGAGAAGGCCGGCGGAGCGGGGCCGCCCGTACGCCGCTAATCCTCCAGGCGTCGCCAACCGTCCGGGCTCAGGAACTCGACCGGGCGAAAGCGCGCCTTGTAGGCCATCTTCGGGCTCTCGGCGATCCAGTAGCCGAGATAGACATAAGGCAGGCCCTGCCGGCGCGCCTCCTCGATATGCCAGAGAATGATGTGCAGGCCCGGGCTCGGGAGCGGGCTGTCGGGATCGAAGAAGCTGTAGACGAGCGACAGGCCGTCGTGGAGCACGTCGGTCAGACAGACCGCGTGCAATTCGCCGCTCGGCCGGCGGAACTCGTAGAGCCGCGTCACCACCGGGCTGTCCTGCACCATGGCGCAGTATTCCTCGAAGCCCATCGCTACCATGCCGCCTTCGCCGTGGCGGGTCGCGACGTAGGCCTCGAAGAGCTCGAAATGCGCGCCCGCCGCGATCGGCGGCAGGCGCCGTGTCCGGATCGCCTTGTTGCCGTTCCAGATGCGACGCATCGATCGGCTCATCCGATAGGACGCGACCGGGATCCTGAGCGGCACGCAAGCATTGCAGGTCGGGCAGTTCGGCTTGTAGGCGATCGACTGGCTGCGGCGGAAGCCGGCCCGCGAGAGCTGGTCATTCAGGTGGCTCGGATCGCCGACCCCGCAGAGGTCGGTGAACACCATCTGCTCGTCGCGATCCGGCAGATAGGGACACGCCGCCGGACGGGATACGTAGAAATAGGTCAGTGGTTCGGGCTTGAAATGCTTCATTCTTGCCTTTGCCTCACGCCAGCCCGAGGATGATAGCGGATCGGGTCGCCGGTCGAAACGGGCTTATGATACCAATCGACGTAAGTCCCGGCCGCCCCGCTCCCCCTCTCAACCAGCCGCGAGGGTACCATTCCTGGGTGGTTTGGCCAGGGGCGAGGGACGGGGGACCGGGGCGGCCGGGGAGTCGCCATTTATGGCGGTTGGCATGATCGGTCTATCGCGGGAGGGCATGGGCGGTGCGGCCGAGCCTGGACGACGTTCTGAAGGCGGCGAAAATCATCGAGGGCCGCGTGGTGGCAACGCCGACGCTGCTCTCCGGCGCCTTGTCCCAGGCCACCGGCGCCGAGATCCACCTGAAGCTCGAGAATCTGCAATACACCTCCTCCTTCAAGGAACGGGGCGCGCTGGTCAAGCTGGATAGCCTGACGGGGGAAGAGCGCGAGCGCGGCGTCATCACCGTCTCGGCCGGCAATCATGCCCAGGGCGTCGCCCATCACGCCCGCCGCCTCGCCGTTCCGGCGACCATCGTGATGCCGGAGGGCACGGCGAACATGAAGATTCGCCGGACCGAGACTCTCGGCGCCCGCGTCGTCCTCCACGGCGAGAGTGTCGAGGCGGCGGGCGCGCACGCCGAGCGACTGCGTGCCGAGGCGGGCCTGGTGTTCATCTCGCCCTACGACGACGAGAAGATCATCGCCGGCCAGGGCACGGTGGCGCTGGAGCTGCTGCGCGACGCACCGGGACTCGACGTCGTCGTCGTGCCGATCGGCGGCGGCGGCCTGATTGCCGGGATCGCCGTCGCCGCCAAGGGCCTCCAGCCGGGAATCGAGATCATCGGCGTCGAAAGCGAACTCTACCCTTCGATGATCGAGGTGATCCGGGGCGGGCCGGCGGTCGTCGGCGGACAGACGCTGGCCGACGGCATCGCCGTCAAGGCGGCGGGGCGTTTGACGCGTCCCCTGATCGAGGCCTTGGTCGACGATCTCACTACCGTCTCGGAGACCGATATCGAGCGGGCGATCGCGCTGCTGCTGGACGAGGAGAAGCTCGTCGCGGAGGGCGCTGGCGCCGCCGCGCTCGCGGCCGTGCTGAATGAGCCGGAGCGGTTCCGGGGGCGGCGCGTCGGCGTGATCGTCAGCGGCGGCAACATCGATCTGCGCCTGCTGACCTCGCTTCTGACGCGAGCACTCTCGCGCGACGGCCGCGTCGTCCGACTCCGGGTCGAGATCGCCGATCGGCCGGGCGTGCTCGCCGCCGTCTCCGCCGTCGTCGCCGAGCGTCGCGCCAACATCCTGGAAGTGGCCCACCGGCGCGGTTTCCTCGACGTGCCGGCACGCCACGCCGATCTCGACATCGTGCTGGAGACCCGGGACCGGGCGCACATCGAGGCGGTTCTGGGGGGCTTGGAAGAAGCGGGCTACCGGGCGCGGGTGCTGAGCGAAATGGACGCCGACGGGTCCTGATCGGCGCCCGCCTCCTAGCCGATCGATCACCTCAATCCCCGGCGGCGACGCCTGCGTATCGACCCCGATGGTAGACCAGGGGCTCCACCCCTTCCGCGACGGTGATGTCGCCGACGCGGCCGATCAGAATCACGTGATCGCCACCGTCGTGGCGCGCGTCGACCTGGCATTCGAAGCTGGCGACGGCGCCCGCGAGACGCGGCGGCCCGGCCTCGCTCCGCATCCGACGCACGTCCTCCAGCACCGCGTTGCCGGGTTGCGCGAAGTGGTTCGACAAGTCTTCCTGATCCCGTGCCAGGATGTTCACGACAAAGCCGTCCATCGCCATGAAGTCATCGAAACGCGAGGCCGTGCGCGCCAGGCTAAAAAGCACGAGGGGCGGGTCCAGCGAGACGGAATTGAAGGAATTGACGGTCACCGCGATCGGCTCGTTCTCTCGCGAGAGCGTGGTGACCAGGGTGACGCCGGTGACGAATTCGCCAAGGGCGTCGCGGAAGATACGGGAATCGAGGCTCATCGGGTCGAAGGGGGTTCCGTTCGGTGAGACGAAGGGCGGGGCCGAACTATAGCGCGATCGGCCCGCCGCTGCGCAAATTCGATCTCCCCGCGCCGTCGGCGATGCGTGGGAAACGCAAAATTAACCTCGTCCGACCAGACTCGGCTTCGCGCCCGGATTCGACGATCCGGCGCCTGTCGCGGTCGGGTTTGCACGGGTTCAGCAATGTTTTTTCTCATCGGATTGGTGATCGTGATCGGCTCCATTCTGGGCGGCTACATGCCGCACGGCGATATACGGGTGCTGTGGCAACCGCTGGAGGTCCTGATCATCATGGGCGCCGCCATCGGTGGCTTCATCATCGCCAACCCGAAAACGGTCCTCCTCGGCACGGTGAAACAGATCACCCGTGTTCTCAAAGTCGCGCCGCACAAGAAGGACCACTATATCGAGCTGCTGACGATGCTCTACGCGATCTTCAGGCTCGCCAACTCGAAGGGCGCGCTGGCGCTGGAGCCGCATATCGAGAATCCCGAGGAAAGCACCCTCTTCGCCCAGTACCCGGGTTTTGCCGGCAATCACCACGCGGTCGAATTCCTCTGCGACACGCTGCGTCTAATCACCATGGGCTCTGACAATCCGCACGAGCTGGAGGCGATGATGGACGAGGACATCGAGGTCTTGAAGCACGAATCGGAAAGCGTCGCCCACGCGATCACCACCATGGCCGACGGCTTACCAGCTTTCGGCATCGTCGCAGCCGTCCTGGGCGTCATCGTCACCATGGGCTCCATCAGCGAGCCGCCCGAAGTGCTGGGCGCCCTGATCGGTGGCGCCCTGGTCGGCACCTTCCTCGGTGTGCTGATGGCCTATGGCATCGTCGGGCCGATGGGCCAATACCTCGAGAGCTACGCCGAGGCGGAGATCAAGTATTTCCATTGCCTGAAGGCGGCAATCCTGGCGCATGTGCAAGGCCATGCGCCGGCCATTTCGATCGAATACGCCCGCAAGGGCCTATTCGCCCACGAGCGCCCCAGCTTCTACGACGTCGAGGAAGCGGTGGCGAACGTGCAGGCCGCCTAGGACCCCCCGACCATGGCGGGCGCCAACGATGACGCCACGATCGTCATCAAGAAGGTCATCAAGGTCGCCGGCGGCCACCACGGCGGCGGCTGGAAGGTCGCCTATGCCGACTTCGTGACGGCGATGATGGCGTTCTTCCTGCTGCTCTGGCTGCTGAACGTCACCTCCAGCGAGCAGCGCCAGGGGATCGCCGACTATTTCGCGCCGAGCGCGGCCTCCATCGCCACCGAGAGCGGGTCGGGCGGCCTTCTCGCCGGCAAGTCGATGGCCGAGGAGGGAGTCCAGGCGGACGCCATGGCCCCGCCCGTCGTCACCTTCGAGATCACCTCGCCCAAGGGCGCGCAGGACGAGGACAGCCGCAGCACGAAACAGGCCGGCGATACGCCGCCCACCGATCTATCGCCGCCGGAACCCTCGTCCGAGCAGACGCCCGAGCAAACGGCCGAGCAGACGGCCGAGCAGACGCCCGAGCAAGCGCCCGAGCAGAGGTCCGAGGACGCCGCCCCGCGCCCGCCGACGGAGGCCGAGATCCAACGTCAACTGGCCGAGAACGAGCAGGCGATGTTCGAGGAGACCCAGCGGAACATCGATGTGGCCATCGCCGATCTGGAGGAGTCGGAAGCGATTCGCCAGAGCCTGATCATCGACAGCACGCCGGAAGGCCTCAGGATCCAGATCACCGATCGGGATGGCAAGTCGATGTTCCCGAGCGGCAGCGCCGCCATGCATGAACATATGGAGGCATTGATCGCCAAGATCGCCCGCGTCCTGGAGCGGACGCCAAATCCGATTTCGATCACCGGCCATACCGATTCCGTCCCCTACCGGGGCGACCGCGCCTACGGCAACTGGGAACTCTCCTCCGATCGCGCCAACGCCTCGCGCCGGGCCTTGATCGAATATGGCGTGTCGGACGATCGGATCTCCTACGTCTCCGGCCGGGCGGCAACGGAACCGCTCATCGAAGCGGACCCCGCGCTCCCGGCCAATCGCCGGATCTCGATCGTGCTGTTGCGCAATAACCCAGTAAACATAGGCAGTTCGGCCCCCTAGGCCGGACCATCCGGACCTCGCGCCGCAAATTCCGTTTAGAACCTGACGATCACGTCCCACATGTCGATGCATGAGGGAAATCCATGAACATCCGAAGGGCTGGCCCAAGGGCCGACTACGGATCGGTCGCGGCCCGATCTTCGCGGACGCCGTCGACCTCGAGGCCCCCGATGTGGCGGGCGAGAGCTTGTGGGCGCCGGCATGGTACACGACGGCATTTACGTAGGACGTTGAAAAGGTTGTAGGATTCCCGATTCACTCCACGACGAGTCAAGAGGGAAATCATGCGAGACAACCCGATCAACGCCCTGCGTGAGACGCTACGATGCGGCTTCGCCTTTCGCAAGAGCCGTCTGGAGAGCCTTTGCGTCTTGGTCTTCGGCGTGTTCGTCGCCCGGACGGTGAACCTCTCTCACTTGGCCTGCCACTTTCCGGGGCGCGCGCGATCCAGCTCCAACTATCGGCGCCTGCAACGGTTTTTCGAGCAAGTCGATTTCGATTACGATCGCCTCGCCGAGTTCCTGGTCGCGATGATGGGGCTCCAGGCGGGGCCGTGGCGGCTGACCATGGACCGGACCAACTGGCGGCTGGGTCGCCGCGACGTCAACATCTTGATGATCGGCATCGTCAACCGCGCCATCGCCATTCCCGTGTGCTGGCGGGTGCTCGACAAGGCGGGCAATTCCAATACCAAGGAGCGGATCGCGATCCTCGAACACGTCCTCCGGCTCTTCGGGGTCGACAAGATCGCCAGCCTCCTGGCCGACCGGGAATTCATGGCTGGCATGGTTGCAAGCTTGCCTATCCGGCTATATGTAGTGTGTCTCCTTGGACTGCAGGCAAGGGCCGGCGCAGGCGCATTGAGGAGGCGATCCGGCTAATTCTTGATTGTTCTGAAAACCGAACCGGAGTTTAATTCACGTCACGTACTTAACATCGGGGGACGGAACGGTGGCGACCAAGGGAAAAACGAAGAAACCCACGGCCAGACGGGAAGCTGCTGATGAAACGACATCGTCTGAGCGATTGACGGCACTAGTCGAAGAAAGCGACGCGCTGGCACGAATCGTTGCGAAGAACCCGTCCGCGCCTGTTAGTCTCCTGCGCGTTTTGAGTCGCAGCGAAGACGAAGCGACACGCAAGAACGTGATCCTCAATCCGTTTATTTCATATGACGTATTGAGCGAACTTGAAAACCAGCTCACAGAGCTATTTGTGAATAATCCGGCACTCGAATCCTACAATTCAATGAAGCTCTGATTTCCTGGAATATTCCATCGGTGTCGTTCACCTCCATTTCAGATAAATTTCAATGAAGTGACGGTCCTTTATGCAACGTGGCGTTTTGCCAAATCCGACTCAATGATTAGGATTTCCACCACGCTAAAGTGTCGCCTAAAAGGGCTACAATGCCGTCCGAGTCCCTGCTCGGCATCGCCGGAGATATCTCCGCTTCGACCTGCACCGAGCTTTACTCAGGAAAATGGGTGCACACTACATATAGTGGGTGTGGGTGATAACCGGATAGGCAAGGTTGCAGGAAAAGGCCATCCCCTTTCACATCCGCATCCGATCCAACATCAAGATCGCCAACACGCGTGGTCGCATGGTCAAGGCGAGGGAGCTGTTTCGCGACCTCAAACCCGGGGAAAGCCGCATCCTCTCCAACGCCAGGCGCCTCTCGGAGGCCAGAAAACCCAAGGCCAGGCCCGTCTTCGTCGCCGCGCTCCATCTCAAGACCGGCGAACTGTTGATCGTCGTGACCAACGACGCGCCCGAGGAGGCCTTGGCCATCTACGCCCAGCGCTGGCAAATCGAGACCCTCTTCGCCGCCTTGAAAACCCGTGGCTTCAACCTCGAAGACACCCACATGACCGACCCGGAGCGCATCTCCAAGCTCACCGCCGTCCTTTCCATCACCTTCTGCTGGGCGCACAAAGTCGGCGATTGGCTCCACGAGGCCGAGCCGATCCGCCTCAAAACCCACAAAAGGATGGCAAAATCCATCTTCCGATACGGTTTCGAGTGGATAAGGCGACAGCTCGTCAATCCTATCGACAGGCGTCAAGCCATTGAGCTGATTCGTTTCCTCGTCCCCGGAAAACCACCAGTCCAGGTGCCCAGGCCAAAGCCAGCATGAACGAGTCGTGTACTGTGGGGCGCCGGTCTATTTCGAGGGCATCCGGAGCAAGCGGATCCTCGCCTATTTGATCGACCTCTGCCTGGTGCTGGCGCTGAGCGGCGCCTGGTGGATCATCGGCTCGGTGCTGTCGGTCTTCACCCTCTTCGCCTTCTGGCCCCTGGTCGCCGTCGGCGCGGTACTGCTGCCGCTGGCCTATCACACTTATTTCGTCGGCGCGCCCGGCAACGCGACGCCCGGGATGCGGGTGATGGGGGTCCGGGTGATGGCCTGGACCGGCAACGAGGTGAGCTATCCGCAGGCCCTGGTACAGACGCTACTGTTCTACGCCACGGTAGCGTTCACCAACGGCCTCATCCTTCTGGTCTCCTTCTGCAACGATCGGGGTCGCTGCCTGCACGACCTGCTGTGCGGCACCGTCGTCGTCAACGTGACCGATCGCCCGGTCCTGCACGACGGGCGGGCGTAGGAAACCCGGTCAGCGCGCCCCCGCGGGGCTCCAGAACCAGCCGTTCCGACGGCGCCGCCTCGAAGCGGGCGCGTGCCGTCGGCACCTCGACATATTCTCCCCGCGACCAGGCCTCGGCCATGTTCCGATAGCGCGACGAGAGCGGATGGCCCGACTGTCCCGTCGGCAGGATGAAGCGTGAGTTGTCCAGGTCCGAGAGATCATAGATGGCGCGAAAACTGGGCCCGTGCCGTGAGGGGAAGAGCGTCTCGTCGCCGCCGAAGGCATGGGGCAGCGCATTGATCGTGTAGCCGTCGCCCCCGGCGCCGACCGAGAGGTCGAACAAGCGGCCGAGAATCGGTACAGCCGAGAACGGACGGTGCGCATGTCTCGCGACATGTGCCTTGCCCCAGCGCCATTTCCGCAGGTCGATGCCGTGGCGGCGGACGAGGCTCGCCCGCGCGCGATCGAAGGCGAGACGGGCGATTGCCTCGCAGTCCTCTTTCGGGTTCGTCGTCACGTCGTCGCACCACCCGGCCTTGTCGCCCTTCAGCACCGACAGCATGAAGCGGGATCTTCCGCCCCACAGGCGCGGGAACAGCGGGCCCAACTCGTCGCCGTAGACCAGCCGCGTCAGCTCCCGGTACCAGGCGGCGAAGATCAGTGGCGCCGGCCGCTCGGCCGCCATCCGCCCGTCCCAATCCTCCAACAGCTTGGTTGCTTGCCCATCCTCGGCGGCGGCGCGGCGGAGCAGGCCCAGCAGCTCCCGGGCCAGCGGCGACAGCACGTCCGATTGCATGGCCGCCACATCGTCGATGCCGAGACGCGGCGTGGCCGACAGCAGCTCGGCGATCCGCCGGGCGCGCAGACCGCTTCCCCACTCATGCGTCAGGTGGTGGGGATAGTCGTCCTCGAGCACCTTGTGGTTGGCGTTGACGAGCGTCTGCGAGGGGGGATTGAGCTTGCGTGGCAAGGCCTCGAAAGGCAGGTATCCGAGCCAGTCGTACTTGGCCTCCCAGCCCGGTTGCGGCAATACCCCCTCGATCTCGTTGTCGCGACCCCGCAGCGGTGTCCGACCGGGGGTCAGGAAGCCGATGTCGCCGTCGACGTCGGCATAGAGAAAGCTCTGCTGCGGGGCGTGGTAGTCGGACAAGGTGGCGTTGAACGAACGCCAGTCCGTCGCCGTCGCCAGCCCGAACGAGGCCTTCATCGTCAGGTCGCGGGGCTCGAGCGCCGTCCAGGCCAGCGCCATCGCGTGGCCCTCGATCGCGATTCGCCTCCCGGCTTCGAAGAGGTCCGAGAGGACCGGCCCGTGCCGGCTCTCGCGAATCCGGATCGCCACGTCCTCGCCGCCGCGCACCTTGATGGTCTCGTGCCGGATCTCGAAGCGGCGGGGGCCGCTCGGCGTCAGATATCGCTCCGGATCCCCCGGCGACGATTTTTCGAGATAGAGGTCTTGGAGGTCGCTGCCGGTGTTGGTCATCGCCCAGGCGATCCGGCGGTTGCGGCCCAGCACCACGGTCGGCAGACCCGGGATCGTCGCCCCGACGACGTCGTGATCGGGCCAACTCAAGTGTGCCAGATACCACAGCGATGGCGCCTGCAGGGCGAGATGGGGATCGTTGGCGAGCAGCGGCTTGCCGGTTCTCGTGCGCCCGCCCGCGATCGCCCAGGCATTGGAGCCGATACCCGGCGGCGTCGCCAGGCTGGGGAGTGGCCCCTCCGACGCCCGAGCGAAGGCGGCGCCTCGGGGTTCCCGGTCCGTGTAGGGCGGCAAGAAATCCGCCGTCTGTTCGGGCGTCAGGCGGCGCGAGAGGGCGAGCCGCGCCAGTTCCGAGCGCCAGTTTCCGTCGAGGTCGAGCGCCATCAGCTTCGGCCACAACAGGGGGTCGGCGGCGGTCCACGGTTCCGGCGCGTGACGCAGGATGGTGAATTCGGGCGGCAGGGCGTCGCCACCATCCAGGAAAGCGTTGATCCCGGCGACATAGGACTCGATCAGGCGGCGGGTGGCGGCATCGAGGAAACGGAGGTTGGCGGCCGCGACGCGGCCGAGGCCGAGGGTTCGCATGACGCGATCGCTTGCAAGCACGTCGGCGCCCAGGATTTCCGCCAACCGTCCGGCACCGAGCCGGCGGGCGAACTCCATCTGCCAGAGCCGATCCTGGGCATGCGCGAAGCCGAGACCGAAATGCGCATCGGCGCGGGTCGCGGCCAGGATATGCGGCACGCCGTTCGCGTCTCTGACGATCTCCACGCGAGCGGAGATTCCGTCCACGACACGGCGGCCCTCGCTCGACGGCAGGCTCCGGGCGAGCCACAGGACGCCGGCGCCAAACGCCAGCATGGCGAGCAAGACCGAGACCAGGGCGAGGCGGGGAAGCGTCTTCATCGGCCGGTTCCGCCGACGGCGGGCTTGCCGTCGGCGGCAATGATCGGTTTCGCGACGGCCGCTGTCCAATCCCACCTTTCGACGGAGGGATGCGGGTGATACAACGGCCCCTGGTGGGCGGGGCTGGCGACGCGCGAGGGAGGACGGCGAAGATGGGCGAGAAGGTGGCGTTTATTGGTCTCGGCACCATGGGCTATCCGATGGCGGGCCATCTCGCGGCCGCCGGTCACGAGGTCAAGGTCTACAACCGCACCCCGAGCAAGGCCGAGGCCTGGGTCGCGCAACACGGCGGCGGCCACGCGGCGAGCCCGCGCGAGGCGGCGGCCGGTGCCCGGGTCGTCTTCGCCTGTGTCGGCGCCGACCACGATCTGCGCCAGATCGCCCATGGCGAGGATGGTCTGCTCGCCGGGCTGGAGGCGGGCGCGATCTTCTGCGATCACACCACCGCGTCGGCCGACGTCGCCCGCGAGCTTTACGATGCCGCGAAGGCGGGTGGCTTCGGCTGCCTCGACGCGCCGGTTTCCGGCGGCCAGGCAGGGGCCGAGAACGGCGTGTTGACGGTCATGGTCGGTGGCGACCGGGCCGACTTCGAGGTCGCCGAACCGATCATCGATTGCTATGCCCGGGAGTGCCAGTTGATGGGCCCGCCCGGCGCCGGGCAGCTCACCAAGATGGTCAACCAGATCTGCATTTCGGGCCTGGTGGAGGCGCTCTCCGAAGCGCTCAACTTCGCCGTCATGGCCGGACTCGACGGCCATCAGGTGGTCGACGTGATCTCCAAGGGCGCGGCCCAATCGTGGCAGATGGAGAACCGCCACAAGACCATGCTCGCCGGCGAATATGAACACGGCTTCGCGGTGCAGTGGATGCGCAAGGATCTCGACATCTGCTTCGATCAGGCCAAGAAGATGGGAATTTCGCTTCCCCTGGCCGGGCTGGTCGACCAGCTCTATGGCGAGGTCGAGGCCATGGGCGGCACCCGGTGGGACACCTCCGGGCTGATGGCCAGACTGGTGGCGGCACGGCCGAAATCTTGATCTGGAGCGTTCGAGATCGTTCGAGTCCGCCCGTCGGCCGGTTCTTAATTGATCCGCCTGGCTGCGCCCGAGGGCGATGACGATACGATCGGCCCGCCCTTCGATATCCGTGGACATGGTTGCGACGAGCGCCGAGACGCCGCCGCGAATTTCACCCGGTTGGCCCACGGTGTCTGGTGGCGATGTCGCGAGGAAAAATGGCGCGCTCGGAGGGATTCGAACCCCCGACCCCCAGATTCGTAGTCTGGTGCTCTATCCAGCTGAGCTACGAGCGCGTCGGCGAAGGGCACCCGAGGAAATCCGTCCCTCGGCGCCTTCGGTCTCGGCCGCCGCGCCACGGCGCGACGGCGACGGCGACGGCCCGGGATAGCCGAACTCGCCGCCGATGGCAAGATCGGCGCGCCGCGCCCGGCCGGCGGGGATTTGCCTCCACGGTTATGATGGATCGGGCGCCGTGCGACAATCGAAGGGCCGGCCCGGGCCGCGCGAGGGCCGCGCGAGGGCCCCTGGGGGGGGGGGAGACGACATGAGCGCCAAGACCACCGTGTGGCGTTTGACCCTGGAGGCGCCGGCCAACGGCATTCTGTTCGATGCCGCGGGCGGGCCCCTCGACCTCGTCGGCGAGGGCCTGCCGGGCGACCTGATCCGCCAGATCGAGACCCTGCAAGCCGATTCCCGCGCCTTCTGGCGCGGCGCCGTCCAGATCATGGCCAAAACGCCCCAACGCGAGGTGGTGGAGATCCTGGAGAGCGCCGGAGCCGACGCCGTGCTGGAGGCGGCCGAGGCCTTGATCGTCGCCCTCGGCCTCGCCCGGCCCGAGGTCCAGCTCGACATCGACATCTACCTCGTGCCCTGAAGGCCGACCGGCGGGCTGATAGGGTGCAATCGGGCGAGACAGGTTAGGGAGGAAGCACCATGCGTTTCGGCGTGTTTTACGAGTTGCAGCTACCGCGACCCTGGAACGAGGGCGACGAGCATCGCCTGTTCAAGGAGGCGCTGGAGCAGGTGGTACTGGCCGACCGGCTCGGGTTTGATTTCGCCTGGCAGGTGGAGCACCATTTCCTGGACGAATACTCCCACTCCTCGGCGCCGGAGGTCTTCCTGGCGGCGGCGGCGGGGCGCACCCGCGACATCCGGCTCGGCCACGGCATCCGCCAGGTGATCCCGGCTTATAACCATCCGGCGCGGACGGCCGAGGGCCTGGCGACGCTCGACCTGCTGTCGGACGGGCGGGTCGAATTCGGCATCGGCGAGGGGGCGACCCGGCTCGAGCTCGGGGCCTTCGCCATCGCCGCCAAGCGCAAGCGCGCCCTGGCGCTGGAGGCGGCGGAGCAGATCTGCAACATGATGGTGCTGACGCCCTATCCCGGTTTCGAGGGCGAGGGCTTCACCATGCCGTGTCGCAATATCTTGCCCAAGCCCTATCAGAAACCGCATCCGCCGCTCTGGATGGCCTGCACCAACCGCGACACCATCAAGATCGCGGCCCGAAACGGCGTCGGCGCGCTCGCCTTCTCCTTCCTCGACCCCGAGGAGGCGCGGACCTGGTCGAAAATCTATTACGACATCATCGAAAGCGAGGACTGCGTGCCGCTCGGCTGGTCGGTCAACGCCAACATCGCCATGGTCTCCGCCTTCTCGATGCACGAGGACCGGGCCGAGGCGATCCGCCGGGGTCAGGACCATTTCGAGTTCTTCCGCTATTCGCAGCAGAGGCTGGTGGCCGAGGATTTCGTGCCCGGCCACTCCAACATGTGGGAGGATTTCGTGGAAAAGAGGGGCGATGCCTCGGACGCCCTGATCCAGGCGGCGCTGGCGCGTTCCGAATACGACGGCGCCGGTATCGGCACGCCGGGCGACATGGCCCGCCATCTCGCCGCCATGCGGGAGGCGGGCATCGATCAGGTCGTCTTCCTGCAGCAGGCCGGCCGCAACACCCACCGCAACATTTGCGCTTCGCTCGAGCTCTTCGCGGCCACGGTGATGGCGGATTTCCACCGCGACGCCGCAGCACGCGAGGCGGCGAAGGCCGAGCGGTTGGCGCCCGCCATCGCGGCGGCGCTGGCCCGAAAGCGCTATATGGCGCCGCTCGACAAGGCGGCCACGCCGGTGGTGAAGGCGGCGGTAAAGGCGGCCACCTTCGATGCCCTGAAACAGCGCCAGGCGGCGAGCGGCGAGGATTGAGGTGGTCCGCGACCGGATCCGACGCCCTCAGCCCTTGGCGGCGGTCGCCTCGATCTCGACCAGCATGTCGGGCGAGGCCAGGCCGTCGATGAGCAGCAAGGTCGAGGCCGGCCGGGTGTCGTCGCCGATCACCCGCTTGCGGGCCGCCCGGTAGCCCTCGATATGGCGGGGATCGGTCAGGAACACGGTGAACTTGACCAGGTCGCTTTTGCGCATGCCGGCCGCGCGCAGGCAGGCCAGCACGTTACGAAACGCCTGTTCCGACTGCTTGCGGATACCGTCGGCGAGCTTGCCCTTGGCATCGATGCCGACCTGGCCCGAGATCACCAGCCATTCGGCGCCCGCCGCAACCTTGACGGCGTGGCTGTAGACGCCGATCGGCGGATGCGAGGCCTTGGGATTGACGAATTCGTTCATCTTGCTTTCCTCCCTGGCGCCGGGTGCTGTCCGGCATA
The DNA here is from genome assembly GCA_965225945.1 of Alphaproteobacteria bacterium. GTDB lineage: Bacteria > Pseudomonadota > Alphaproteobacteria > JASLMY01. The sequence continues at coordinate 516,842 of CBDDBZ010000039.1, forward strand.
TGGGATGATGGCGGATCGGACGGGTGCCGCCAAGCGAGGCGTGGCGCAAGACGGGGGACCGCGGCCATGACACTCGATCTGATCCTGCGCGAGGCCCGGCTTGCCGGCATGGCGGGCGAGACCCCGGATGTCGATATCGCGGTCCAGGACGGCCGCATCGCGGCCATCCAGCCCGGCCTCGTCGCCGAGGCGACGGCGGAGCTCGCCCTCGACGGCCGGCTGGTCTCGCCCGGCCTGATCGAGAGCCACATCCATCTCGACAAGTCTCGCATTCTCGATCGCTGCGCGCCGGCGCCGGATCGCGGCACCGATCACATGGCGCGCGTGGCGGCGGTCAAGCCCGGCTTCACGCTCGAGGATGTCCACGCCCGCGCCGGCCGGACGCTGGAAGACTGCATCTCCCACGGCACCACCCACATGCGCACGCACGTCGAGGTCGACGCCAATGTGGGTCTCCTGGGCTTCGAGGCGATCCGCCGCCTCGCCGACGATTACGCCTGGGCGATCGACCTGGAAATCTGTGTCTTCGTGCAGGAGGGCTGGACCAACGCGCCCGAGGCCGATGCCAACGTGGTCGCCGCACTTCGCCAGGGAACGCCGGTGGTCGGCGGTGCCCCCGGCTACGATCCCGATTCCGCCGGCCAGATCAGCCGGATCTTCGAACTCGCGCAGGAATTCGACGTCGATGTCGACATCCATCTCGACGTCGGCTGGAGCACCGACGACATGGATATCGAGCAGGTGTGCCGCTTGACGGACGACTTCGGCTGGGGCGGCCGGGTCGCGATCGGCCACGGCAGCAAATATTCCTGCCTGCCGCCGGCGGAGTTCGCCCGGCTAGGACGTCGGCTGGCCGACGTCGGGATCACGCTGGTAGTGCTGCCGGCGACCGACCTCTTCACCATGGGCCGCCATCAGAGCCATTCGGTCATGCGGGGCGTGGCGGACGCCAATGTCTTGCTGGGCCAAGGCGCCAACTGTTGCCTCTCGACCAACAACGTGCTGAACCCCTTCACGCCGTTCGGCGACGGCTCGCTCATCCGCATGGCCAACCTCTACGCCAACACGGTCCAGCGTGGCTCCGACGCCGAGCTGGCGCAATGCTTCGAGATGCTGACTGCGCGCCCGGCCCGGCTGCTGGGACGCGAGGACCACGCGCTGGCCGTCGGCAACCCGGCCGACCTGGTGGTCTTCGAGGCGGCCTCGCCCGAGGCGGCGATCCGGACCGTGGCGCCGGCGATCATGGGCTTCAAGCGCGGCCGGCGGAGCTTCACCCGACCGGCCGTGAGCCTGCACCGGCCCTGACGCATCGGCCGATTTATTGACTTTCCAGACCCGACAAGACATAGACCAGCCGACCATCTGCCCCCCACCCGACACGCCTCCGGGCCTCGGGTGGGGTTTTGCTTTCCAGGGGAGGGCCATGCCGCCTGAACCGGATACCAAGCGCGCCGTCGCCTTTAACGACGGCCAGAACTTTTACTAGAGGGCCAAGGAGGCATTCGGGTAGCGCTACCCGAACCACGACGTCGGGGATCGGCCGGATGCGCCGGCGAGCGGATAAACCCTTCAATGGCCAGCGCCAGACAGACGCAGGAAAGATATCGCCAGGTGAGATCCCTTGCGTACCAGGCAACGGCGCGCGTGCTGAGACAGGGGCTCGCTCCCCAGGCCCGGCTGACCGAGATCGGACTCTCCGCCCTTCAGATATATCGGGAGACCTGGCCGGACGCCTATGGCCTACGCGGCCATGAGGTCCAATTCGACTGGGATAGTCTCTTCCGCCACTACCGCCGCAAATACAGCCGCTTCGAAGCTGCCCTTTGGGACGATGACGCTCTTTGTGGTCTCTGCTACGGCATGCCCAGTCAAGGTCCCCAACACCTAACCTTGCAATTCATGGAAGCCTACGAGGGCGAACATTCGCTGAAAGGTTTGGTAATCGATATCATGCATGAAGCAGCAAATGCCTACGCCTTCGCCCTTGGAAAACAAGAGCTTAGGATCGAAGACCCAGTCGAGGCCGCAATCCCGCTATGCCTGCGGCGGGGTTTCGAGCTTGCATCCGAGACCCGAGGGCGCACATATTACAGCAGAAAGGTGGTCCCATGAGCCGTTTGGCACGGTCTGTCGGCTTTCAGCAGTCTGCCCCGAAGCGGGTCAAGGCGCGCCTGCGCGACCCCTTTGTCGCGCAAGCTGCCGCCCGCCTGCGCCGATACAAAGGCTGGCTGCGCCGCCTGTCCGACGAAGAACTGGCCGAAGCCGCCGAGTATGAAGGCGGCGTCATGGTCGGTCGCGCGGAAGCCTTCCGGAAAACCACCAAAGACGAGTGATCTAGCCAAAGTTCACGTGAGAACCGAAAGACGAGTGCGTTTCCTGGTCATCCGGCATTAAGACCCTGCCTGCAGGGCAGGCCGGTCACTCCGGCGATGACGAGCCACCGAGCGGCCTCAATGCTGTCAATCTGTCCGAGAGCCCCGGCCCCAGAGGTCGGGGTTCTGCGTTTCGCCTACCGCTTTCTACTGTTACGCTTGCGGCCATGAGAACACTCGCGGTCATCCTGTTCGTTCTCACCCTCCCCGTCTCGACCCTCGCCGACGTGACGGGCCTCGCCCGAGGCGGCGATCCGGAGCGTGGCGCCGGCGATCATGGGCTTCAAGCGCGGCCGGCGGAGCTTCACCCGGCCGGCCGTGACCCTGCACCGGCCCTGATTGCCCGCCGCCCGGACGGCGGGTAGCATCGCCGCGCATCGGAGGAGGGGAAACCATGCTCTGGGTCGGAGTCGATATCGGCGGCACCTTCACCGACGTCGTCGCCCATGACGCGGGAAACGGCCGGGTGCTGGTGGGCAAGAGCCCCTCGATCCCCGACGATCCGGCAAGCGCCGTGATGAACGCGCTTTCTGCCCTCGAGCTCGATCTCGGCGCCGTCGCCCGCTTCCGCCACGGCGCCACCATCGCCACCAACACGGTGCTGGAGCGCAACGGCGCCAAGCTCGGCGTGATCACCACCCGGGGGTTCCGCGACGTGCTGATCGTCGGCCGGGGCCACCGGAGCGATCTCTACGACATCAAGGCGACACGACCGGAAGGTCTGGTCAAGCGCTCGGCGGTGATCGAGGTCGACGAGCGGCTGGGCCCGGGCGGCGAGGTGTTGCTCCCGCTCGACGAGGCAGGCGTCGCGGCGGCGGCGCGAATGTTGGGGAAAAGGGGGGTGGATGCGGTGGCGATCTGCTTCCTGCATTCCTACGCCAATCCGGCGCCCGAGGCCCGCGCGGCGGAAATCGTCGCTTCCGTGCTGCCCGGAACCGCGATCTCGCGATCCTCCGAGGTGCTGGCGGAACATCGCGAATACGAGCGTTTCGCCACCACCGCGCTCAATGCCTATGTGGCGCCTGCGATGTCGCGCTATCTGAGGGAGTTGGAGGATCGGCTGGGCCGGGCCGGGCTCCGGGCGGCGCCGGAAATCATGACCTCCAGCGGCGGTTCCTGGCCGTTCCGGCGGATGGCGCGCCTTCCGGTCAACTCCATGCTCTCCGGCCCCGCCGGCGGCGTGATCGGTGCGGTGGCGTTGGCCGCCGAATTGGGCGAGGCCGATCTCGTCAGCTACGACATGGGCGGCACCAGCACCGACGTCTGCCTGATCCGCGAGGGGCGCTATGGGCTGCAAAGCGAGGGCGAGATTGCCGGCCTGCCGAACCGCGCGGCGCAGATCGAGATCAACTCGGTCGGCGCCGGCGGCGGCTCGATCGCCTATCTCGATACCGGCGGGTTCCTGAACGTCGGGCCGCGCTCGGCCGGCGCGGTGCCGGGACCGGCCTGCTACGGCCGGGGCGGCGAGGAGCCGACGGTGACCGATGCCAACGTGGTGCTGGGCCGCTTCCGCCCGAGCGCCCCGCTGGGCGGCGAGATCGAGATCTCGCACCAAGCTGCGGCGCGCGCCATCGAGGGGCTCGCCCGCCGGCTCGGCCTCGATTCCCCAACCACGGCCGAGGGCATCGTGCGCATCGCGGTGACGCGGATGACCGGGGCGATCAAGGAGATCTCGGTGATGCGCGGCCTCGATCCGCGCTCCTTCACGCTCTTCGCCTTCGGTGGCGCCGGGCCCTTGCACGCAGGCCTGATCGCCGAGGAACTGGGCATGGCTCGGGTCGTCGTGCCGCCGCTTTCCGGCGCCTTCTCCGCCCACGGCCTGCTGGTCGCCGACAGCCGGCGCGATCTTTCGCACACCCGGATCATGGCGCTGGAGGCCGTGGATCTGGCCACCGTCCGGGCGATGCTGGCGCCCATGCGCGAGGCGGCCCGGGCCGAACTGGCGGCGGACGGCTTCGCGCCCGAGGAGATGCGCTTCGAGGAATTCGTCGATCTCCGCTACGTTGGCCAAGCCTACGAACTGACCACGCCGCTGGATCCGGGAATGGCGCGGATCGAGGAGCTGATCGAGGCCTTTCACCGGGTCTACGAGCAGCGCTACGCCCATCGGGACGCGGGCCCGGTGGAGGCGGTCTCGTTCCGGCTGTCGGCCCATGGCTTGACCGAGAAGCCGCCCGCGCCTGGACTCGAAGGCGGTGGCGGGACGGCGCGGCTCGGCGAGCGGAGCGTGCGCTTCGGCGACGAGGCCTTGGAAACGCCGGTCTGGCGCCGCGAAGCGCTGGTCGCCGGCACGCGGCTCGACGGCCCGGCGGTGATCGAGGAGGCGGGCGCGACGACCCTGGTGCCGCCAAATTTTCGCCTCGAGCGACACCGCGGCGGCGCCCTGATCCTGACCCGGGAGGCGGGCCCGTGACGGCGCTCGATCCGATCACTTTGGAGGTGGTGACCGAGGGCTTGATCTCGGTGGTGCGCGAGATGCGGGCGACCGTGTTCCGCACCGCGCGATCGGTGGCGATCCATGAGGCCCGCGATTTCTCCTGCGGCCTGTTCGACGCCTCGGGCCAAGTGGTCGCGCAGTCGGAGGATATCGGCAGCCACGTGGTGCCGCTGCCCTGGTCGGTAGAGGCCTCGCTGGCGCGCTGCGGCGACGATTTGGCGCCGGGCGACGTCATCGTCATGAACGATCCCTATCTGGGCGGGACCCATCTCAACGACGTGACCTTGATTTACCCGGTGTTCCACGAGGGCGAGCTGGTGTTCTTTCCGGCCGTGCGCGAGCACTGGGCCGACGTCGGCGGCGCCGTGCCGGGCTCGATGTCCGGCTCGGCCACCGAGATCTACCAGGAAGGCATCCGCATCCCGCCGGTGAAACTGGTGGAACGGGGCGAGATCAACAAGGCGGCGATGGAGATCCTGCTTTCCAACATGCGGGTGCGCGAGGAGCGCGAGGGCGACTTCAACTCCGGCCTCGCCGCCTGCCGCACGGCCGAGCGGCGGCTCCGTGAGCTGATCGAGCGCCATGGCATCGAGACCTTGCAATCGGGGATCGCGGGCAACCTCGAGCGCTCGGAAGCCCGCATGCGGGCCGGGATCGCCGAGCTGCCGGACGGCGAATTCCTGCACGAAGACTATCTGGAGACCTTCGGCCCGGCGCCCGAGCATCGCCTGGAGCCCTTGTTGCTGCCACTCCGCCTCACCATCGAGGGCGAGGAGCTGGAGGCCGACTTCACAGGTGCCGCGGCGCAGGCGGCGGCACCGGTCAACTCGACACTCGCGGTCACCGCCGCCGCCGTCTTCATTGTCTTGAAGTCGGTGCTCGACCCGAAGCAGGCGCTCAATCACGGCTCCTTCCGGCCGGTTCGGGTGATCGCGCCCGAGGGCACTATCGTCAACGTCACCCATCCCGCCCCCGCCGGCTCCCACGGCGAGATCCGCAAGCGGGTGATCGCCACCATGCTGGGGGCGCTGGCCCATGCCTGCCCGGAACGCTCCAGCGCCGACATCCACCGCACCAGCTTCCACAATCTGCTCGGCGGCGTCGATCCGGCTACGGACAAGGAGTTCGTCCACTACGAATGGGCCTCGGGCGGCAACGGCGGCTTCCTGGAGGCCGATGGTCCAAGCGCCATGGCGGCGATCGACTGGGGCGATCTCTCCACCGTCCAGCCGACGGAGGTGTTGGAGGCCCGTTTTCCGCTGCACATCGAGTGGACCAAGCAGGCGATGGATTCGGGCGGCCCGGGGCGCAAGCGCGGCGGCCTCGGGCTCCGGCGCGCGCTCAGGCTGACCCGGGGGCGGGCGTCCTATTCGCTGCTCGCCGACGGCGCGGTGGTGCCGCCCTTCGGAATTCTCGGCGGCGAGAGCGGTGCGCCCGTCGCCAGCTATCGAAGAATCGACGGCGTCGACCATCCCTTCGCGACGCCGGGCAAGATCGGCGGCCACCAGATGCACGAGGGCGACGTCGTCGTGCTGCAGAGCGCAGGCGGCGGTGGCTACGGCGATCCGTTGGAACGCGCGCCCGAGGAGGTGCTGGAGGACGTGATCGAGGGCTATGTTTCGCTCGACCAGGCGGCGGCGCTCTATGGCGTGGTCATCGCCGGCGAGACCATCGAGGTGGCCGCGAGCGAGGCGCTCCGCGACCGCTTGCGCGTGAAACGCCTTTGGCTCCAGCCGTTACCTTGCGAAGCCGAGGCCTATGAGGCGATCGGCGGCGGCACCAAGCGGATCGCCCGGCTGAACCCGGTGGACACCGGTGCTGGCGGCATCGGCGAGGACGACATGATCGAGCTGCTCGGCGTTCGCGGCGCGCCGCTGCGCGCCTGGGCCCGGCTCGACGCGGCCGTCGAGGCTGGAAGGCTGCCGCTCGACGATCGCGCGCGCCGCATCCTGCGCCCCGAGGCGGGCGAACGCCTTTGGGTCCGCCCCGTGCACAAGGCCCTGCTCTCGTGACTGCGGGAATCGAGGCGGCGCGGGAGGAGATCCTGCCCTGGCTCGACATCCTGGTGGCCCATCTCGCCGCCAGCGACCATGTCGCGGGCGAGGCCTTCGGCAATGTGGGTTTAATCGGGACGACCTACCAAAATGCGTATCGCCAATCCCTTCGAGGGCACTTGGTTTCGGACAATTCCGTTATTTGTTTTTCTCGCAATTGGATCCAACCTCGGCACACCGTGTTAGCGGTTCAAGGGCGCTGCCGATATCGCCGAAGAGGTTATTCAGTTCGGCGCCTAGGGCGAAAACCGTGGACAGGATCGCGATCGAGATACCGGCAACCAGCAAGCCGTACTCGATCGCCGTGACGCCTCGCTCATCTTCCCCAAACTTAGTCGAGAGGAAGCGCATCTTAGGCCAGAGTTGCATCATCGAGCTGCCCTCCGGCCGATATGATAACACAGGGAGCCTAATCAAGCCGGCAAAACGTACACCGAGGCAAAGCCGAGGGACTTTTTCACGTTCAATCACGAAGCCGGGGAGGGCAACAGGATGATCCGGATCTGGGGCCGGCCGAATTCGATCTGCACCCAACGAGCGCTCTGGGCCCTGGAGGACACGGGCGTCGAATATGCGCTGACGCTCGCTAGCGCGACCATGGGCCCGGACGGCCACGTCTCGACGGGTGCCCGGCCCTTCGGCCTGGTCGACAGCGCCGAATACCGGCGGATGAACCCGAACGGCACGGTGCCGACGATCGACGACGACGGATTCGTGCTCTGGGACTCCAACGCCATCGTCGCCTATCTCGCCATGGCCTACGCGCCCGAGGCGCTCTACGGCGGCGATCCGGCGAGGCTCGCCCGGGCGCAACAGTGGATGGCCTGGAGCAACGAACCTTGCCTATCCGGTTATCACCCACACCCACTATATGTAGTGTGCACCCATTTTCCTGAGTAAAGCTCGGTGCAGGTCGAAGCGGAGATATCTCCGGCGATGCCGAGCAGGGACTCGGACGGCATTGTAGCGCCTTTTAGGCGACACTTTAGCGTGGTGGAAATCCTAATCATTGAGTCGGATTTGGCAAAACGCCACGTTGCATAAAGGACCGTCACTTCATTGAAATTTATCTGAAATCGGAGGTGAACGACACCGATGGAATATTCCAGGAAATCAGAGCTTCATTGAATTGTAGGATTCGAGTGCCGGATTATTCACAAATAGCTCTGTGAACTGGTTTTCAAGTTCGCTCAATACGTCATATGAAGTAAACGGATTGAGGATCACGTTCTTGCGTGTCGCTTCGTCTTCGCTGCGACTCAAAACGCGCAGGAGACTAACAGGCGCGGACGGGTTCTTCGCAACGATTCGTGCCAGCGCGTCGCTTTCTTCGACTAGTGCCGTCAATCGCTCAGACGATGTCGTTTCATCAGCAGCTTCCCGTCTGGCCGTGGGTTTCTTCGTTTTTCCCTTGGTCGCCACCGTTCCGTCCCCCGATGTTAAGTACGTGACGTGAATTAAACTCCGGTTCGGTTTTCAGAACAATCAAGAATTAGCCGGATCGCCTCCTCAATGCGCCTGCGCCGGCCCTTGCCTGCAGTCCAAGGAGACACACTACATATAGTGGGTGTGGGTGATAACCGGATAGGCAAGCAACGAACATCTGGAGCCGCCGCTCCACACCCTGGTGATGGAGCTCGTGCGTTTGGCCGCGGACCGGCGTTCCGCCGCCAAGGTCGCGGCGGCGCGGGACGAGATCCTGCCCTGGCTCAACATCCTGGAGGCGCATCTCGCCGCCAACGACCATGTCGCGGGCGACGCCTTCAGCCTCGGCGACATCACCACCGGCGCTTCGGTCTACCGCTGGCTGGTCTTCGACCTGGACCCGCCCGCGATGCCGGCGATCGCCGCCTGGCAATCCCGCCTCGCGACCCGCACCGGCTTCCGCCGCCACGTCCAGCCGCGCGACCACCACATGCGTTGAGAGGTCGGCGGGGAAATTGGCTGGTTGGTATTATTTTGAGCTCGAGCGGACGAGAGGCTAGATTGCCCAACCTCGGCGGCAGGTCGGCCAGGGACCTCCCCGTCAGGGACCGCGCGTTACGAACCCGAGGCTGCCATGCAACCCGTGAGGCGGCTCGTCGCTCCCCTCGTCACGGCCCTCGTATTGTTCGGGGGTCTTCGGACGGTCTCGGCCCAACAGGTGGATAGCGGCGACATCAAGCAGCCCGAGATGACGCCGAGTCTCGATCTCGGCAAGCTCGACTACGAGAGGTATTGCGCCTCGTGCCACGGCGTGAACGCGGCCGGCACGGCCAAGGGACCGACCTTCCTGCATCGCGTCTACCACCCGGGGCATCACGCGGACGGTGCCTTCCTGCTCGCCGCTCGAAGGGGCGCCAGGCGGCATCATTGGAATTTCGGCGACATGAAGCCGGTCGAGGGCGTGACGGATCGACAGATCGAGTCGATCGTCGGCTACGTCCGCGCGCTCCAAAAGGTGAACGGGGTCTTCTGAGTTCCCTGTTGAAAAAGTCCTTCGCTCCGCCCGGTGTCCTTTTTTTAACATTCTCGAAACGGCGGAATTACGGCCCCGGGGCGGCTCGGGGCGGCACGGCATCGCGGAGCAATGCCGCCATGTCTCCCAGAACAATAAACGTAACTGCCCAGGTACATGGTGGCCTTTTAGGCGGCGTGGAGACGCTCGATCAGGGTTTCGGGATTTTCCATGAGCGCCTGGATGATGTTCCAGCCCTGTTTTCTGGCGGTCGAGATGAAGCCACGGACGGTGGCAAAGTCTTCGGCGCCTTTCTGGCTGCGGAAGCCGCCGGAGATTTTCTGCTTGACCTTCATCATGCGCCCGTCCTGCTCGGCCTGATTGTTGGTGAACGGCACGGCGAAATTGATGAGGAAGCGCAGCGCGTCTTCCTTGTGTGTCTGAAGGCGCCGGAGAAGGTTGTGCCCGGTGCGGCGCGGCTTGCTTCCCCGGCGCTTGGCCTTGCTCGATCTGGGCGCAAGAGGAGGTTGTGCCTCGTGAAAGGCGATGCCCTCGGCCGTGATCGCGTCGTAACACCCTCGGAAGCGCTCGACGAGGCCTGGTTTCAGCGCCACGCCCCGCTCCCGGGCGAGATTTACCGCGTGGCAGGCGCGGCGCAATAGTCTCTGCATCTTGCGTGCCCAGCCCTCCTTCTCGATCTCGATCAGGGCTTGCAACTCGCGCAGGTGATGGGCGTTGCACAGCGCGTGCCGTACGCCCTCCATCGTAAAGTACGGCTTCCAGTGGTCATGGACGACGATGCCGCCGACTCCGCCGAGCAGGCTGCCGCGTCGCTCCGAGACCCGATAGAAGGTCAACCGCGCGGTCGAGGCGACGTGCAACCATTGGGTCCGCCCGGCGATCCGCAAGCCGGTCTCGTCCATGTGCTTGACCGGCGCCGATTTCACCAGTTCGCGGATCACATCGACGACGCCTTGGACGGACTCGGCGCTGTTCCCGCCCCTCCGCGCGAGGCTCGCCGGAGACAGTTCCGCCCCGAACAGATCCTTCATCAATTCAGCCAGGCGGTCCTCGGGCAGGAGTTGGTAGTGCGACAGGTAGACCACCATGGCTCCGATCCGAGCGCCGTATTGAACCGGGCCGGTGATGGCGACGGGAAAAGAAGCCCGAGTGTACGTGCCGCAATGCCCGCAACGGCAGCGATGCGCCCGATGCTCCGTGACCACCAGGGGCCGGGGCTCGGGTAGATCGAAAACCTGGCGGGCCCCATGGCCGGTAGCCATATCCGGCGTCAATCCCGAACCACACCACTGGCACGTCTCGGGATAATGGTCGACGGTGGCGTCGGGATCGGCGACTTGGCGCAGGGTCTCGCCCTTGTGGCCCTTTTGCCCGCCCGGCTTGCGGGCCGATTTCTTACGGAGGCTCCTGGTGCGCTTCTTTTGGGGATTATGAATGCTACTTGACGCCCTGCGGGAAATCCGCATGATGGACGGATGTTTGGAACCGAGGCATCCCTCCCCATTACGGTCAAAGAGGTGGGGGCGGTCGTGAGGCGCTTCTTATTAATGCTCCGCCTGCATCGGTGTCCGTGTTTCGATCGCACTCTCTTTTGGACGTTCTCATGGAAACTAGCGGATATATTTCGAGTTCTCGAAAGTCCTGACGTCTCTCCTGACGGATTTACGCATAATCACTACTTGGCAAAACGAGACGTGGAACGCATCACAGGAACGTTTAACATTGACTGTCCTGAAATAGACGCCGACACGGTAAGGATTTGGCTTCACTATATGGCGCTGCTGATTGATTCATGTAAAGACGGCAATCTGAAGGTGGCGAGGAATATTATGAGAGATCCCAATCTGAGATTCAGATCAGATGACTAGACCCAACTTCGCCAGCGGCCCAGAGCACGGGCAACAAGACGATGGCCGAATGGAGGGCCGCACAATGACCCGAGGCGTCCCTGTTCTCGACCCGGCGGTGCACCTGAAGGGTGCGACCCCGGAGAAACTGGCGAAGGCGCTCTTTCGCCGAACCGAGCCGCTACCGCCCCGCGTTGGAAAGCCCGTTGCTGGAGACGAGGTCGCGGTAGAGAAGGTTTCGACCGACGAGCCGGGCAACAGTGTCCCGCATTTGGGCAAGAGTGCCTGAGTCGCGGATGTTGTGCTTGCCAGCGAACTCCTGGACGTAACGGTCAAGATGCTTCGGACTGATCTTGTGGAAGGTTCCTTTGTGGGCGCGCTTGAGCATGCTCCAGAAGCTTTCAATACCGTTGGTATGCGCCATGCCGTCAACGTACTCGCCAACGCTGTGTTTGACGGTTTCGTGGTCGAAAGTCAGCCCCTTATAGGAGCCATGATCGTCCGTGTAGACCTTGGCATCGGACGCGGCGTGATCCGCGACGAACCCCTGCAATGTCTGGCCATCTGTGTCGTCAATGTGGAACGGCGTGCAAAGTTGACCCCTGTTGAGGGGTGATCGGCGTCCAAATTTGACCCCCTGAGCCTGGCTAGTCCAAGTCACCTCGTTTTTGGGCGGACGAGGTGGTGGGGGATGTTGGTCGTGGAGACGATAGCGCGGATCCGGCGGGAGTATTTCGTCAAGGGGAAGCCGATCAAGGAGATCGTGCGGGACGTGAAGGTCTCGGGCAACACGGTGCGCAAGGTGATCCGTTCGCAGGCGACGGCGTTCACCTACGACCGGCGGGTCCAGCCGATGCCGAAGCTGGGGCCGTGGACGGCCGAGCTGGAGCGGATGCTGGAGGCCAACGAGACCAAGTCGAAGCGGGAGCGGCTGACGCTGCTACGGATCTCCGAAGCCCTCGAGGGTCTGGGCTATGGCGGCGGCTACGACGCGGTGCGGCGCTACGCCAAGGCGTGGCGGTGGCGCCGTTCGGCATCGACGGCGCAGACCTATGTGCCGTTGGTGTTCTCGCCGGGCGAGGCCTATCAGTTCGACTGGAGCCACGAGTACGTGGTGCTGGCGGGGGTGACGACCAAGGTCAAGGTCGCGCACGTCCGGCTGTGCCACAGCCGAATGTTCTTCGTCCGCGCTTATCCGCGCGAGAGCCAGGAGATGGTGTTCGACGCCCACGACCGGGCATTCCGGCTGTTCCAGGGTGCCTGCCGGCGAGGCATCTACGACAACATGAAGACGGCGGTGCAGACCGTCCTCATCGGCAAGGAGCGCGCGTTCAACCGGCGCTTCGTGCAGATGTGTGGCCACTACCTGGTCGAACCGACAGCATGCACGCCGGGAGCGGGATGGGAGAAGGGGCAGGTCGAGAACCAGGTCGGGATCATCCGCGGTCGGTTCTTCACCCCGCGGCTGCGCTTCAAGACCTACGACGAGCTCAACGCCTGGCTCTTGGACCAGTGCGTCGCCTACGCCCGGCGTCATCCCCACCCGGTGTTCAAGGACAGGACTGTCTGGCAGGTGTTCGAGGACGAGCGTCCGTCCCTGGTCGGCTATCGCGGGCCGTTCGACGGCTTCCACGCGGTCCCGGCGTCGGTGTCGAAGACCTGCCTGGTGCGCTTCGACAGCAACAAGTACAGCGTGGCGGCGCGCGCCGTCGGCCGTCCGGTCGAGGTCCATGCCTACGCCGATCGCATCGTCATCCGCCAGGACGGCGAGATCGTCGCCGAGCATGCCCGGCGCTTCGGCCGCGACCAGACCGTCTATGACCCGTGGCACTACGTGCCCGTGCTGGCGAGGAAGCCCGGTGCGCTTCGTAACGGCGCGCCGTTCAAGGACTGGGCGCTGCCCGGCGCCCTGGGTCGCGTGCGCGTCCGGCTCGCCGGCCACGACGACGGCGACAGGCAGATGGTCGAGATCCTCACCGCCGTGCTGGCGGATGGGCTGGCGGCGGTGGAGGCCGCCTGTGCCGAGGCGCTCGCTGGCGGCGTGTGCAGCGCCGACGTCGTGCTCAACATCCTCAATCGTCGGCGCCAGCCGTCCGAGACGGCGCCGATCCCGACGCCCGCGAACCTGCGTCTTCGCTTTGAGCCGGTGGCCGATTGCACCCGCTACGACCGCTTGAGGGGGGTCGGCCATGGAGCGCCATGAGGTCCTGGAGATGATGGCCGCACTCAAGCTCGCCGGCATGCGCGACGCGTTCGACGAGGTGCTCGCCGACGGCCTCAAGCGCCAGCATCCGATGCAGCGAATCATCGGCGAGCTGTTGAAGGCCGAGATCGCCGACAAGCAGGCGCGATCCATCAAGTACCAGATGAGTGGCGCCAAGCTGCCGCTGGCCAAGGAGCTGGCCGACTTCGACTTCACCGACACCCCGGTCAACGAGCCGCTGGTCCGCGAGTTGGCGGTCGGCGGCTTCCTGGCCAACCAGCGCAACGCCGTGCTGATCGGCGGCACCGGCACCGGCAAGAGCCATCTCGCCGTCGCCATCGCGCGGGCCTGCATCCGCGATGGCGCCCGGGGCCGCTTCTTCAACGTCGTCGACCTGGTCAACCGGCTCGAGGCCGAAGCCCGCGCCGGCCGCCAGGGCCGGCTCGCCGATCAGCTGGCCCGGCGCGACCTCGTCATCCTCGACGAGCTCGGCTACCTGCCCTTCGCCCAAACCGGAGGCCAGCTGCTGTTCCACCTCGTCAGCCGGCTCTACGAGCGCACCTCGATCATCGTCACCACCAACCTGACCTTCGGCGAATGGCCGTCCGTCTTCGGCGACGCCAAGATGACCACCGCGCTCCTCGATCGTCTGACGCACCACTGCGAGATCATCGAGACCGGAAACGACTCCTGGCGCTTCAAGAATCGGTCCTAAAGGCAACCGATCCACCTGCCGCCCGGTCGCCCAGGTGGGCCCACAGGAACCTCCCACGCGCGGTCCGCCGCCAGCCGCGTGGTGGGCGCGTCGGCCCGCGCGCGGGCCCCTCCTATGGACTACCTGTACGACCTCCGCCGTGCATCCCCAAAGGGGTCAACATTGCACGCCGATAGGGGGTCAATGTTCAACGCCGATTGACAGTCGTCAACGACACGGGCCGTCACTTTGTTGCTGTCGCGGTCTTTCATACCAACAACGGCGGTCTTGCCAACTGCACCACGTCCGGTGCCCGCCAACTCTTTGCGCTTGGCCTTGCTCATGTTCTTGCGCTTGCCGCCAAAGTAAGTTTCGTCTACCTCGACCGGGCCGTCGAAAGGTTCGCCGTTCTCGCCCGCCCACGCTTCACGGATACGGTGCAACATGAACCAAGCTGTAGGCTGGGATACGCCGATATCGCGGGACAGTTTCATGCTGGCGACGCTTTTAAGGCTGGTAAGGCACAAGTAGATGGCGATGGCCCACTTGCGAAGCGGGACGTTGGAGCGGGCAATCGGCGTTCCGGTGCGGACGCTGAAATACGACCGGCAGTCAGAGCACCAATAGGGCATCGGTTTGGCGTTCGGGACTTCGCGCGTCCGAACGCTCCCGCACTTGCCGCAATGCCGCTCGCCGTCACGCCAGATAACGGACTCGAACCATGCCGTCGCGGCAGCCTCATCCGGGAACATGTCCATGAGCTGGACCAGCGTAACGCCTTCGCGATGGGCTTTGCCTGGGGCTTTCTGCGTCATGTCCGTGTCTCCCTTCCAACACCTTGGAATATAGGGAGTCAGTCAGCTAATATCAAGTAGTCTTTATAATCCCCCTTCTTTTTACCCGCCGGTGGCTTGTTCAATCCATCGCTCGACGGTGGCTTGCCGCTGTTCGTGCTGTTCAGGCCAAGCCGGCGCTCGAGTTCACCAAGCCGGAGTTCGAACTCGGCGAGCCGCGACCCTTGGGCCAGCACCACATCGATCAGCTCGTCTTTCGACAAAAAGGCAAGAACATCCCTATCCATCGAATCCTTAGAATCGATCAACCACCCTATGTCAAACGAAATCTAGGCCGTCAGCGCCCCAAACCCACAAAATCTGCCCCCAGAGACCCAATCCGCAGCCTCATCGAAATCAGCTACCTGGGCAGTTACCAATAAACGCTTATTTCGCATGGTTGGCTGGCGAATTCCTCTTTGGGACGCTATTTTGCCTTTAGCTTCGAGCACGGAGGCACCGAGGATGTCCAAGTCAACGCCCGACGATCAGCGGCCCGAGGTCTGGATCGGGCATATCGTGCTTCCGACCGACCGGTTGGAGGAGACCGAGGCTTACCTGCGCGCCGTCGGCATGCGCCCGATCCTGAAGAACGAGCGCCTCGCCATCCTGGAGCTGCGCGCCGGCACGCATCTGTTGTTGAAGACCAGCGACGAGGTCGATCCCGGCGACGCCCCCTTCGATCTCATGGTCGACGACATCGACGCCTCGCATGCCCGCATGCAGGCCTTGGGCTTGGCCCCCTCGGAGATCGCGGACGGCCGTATCCACCGCTCGTTCACGCTGACCGAGCCGGCCGGCCATCGCATCACCGTCAACTCCTCCCACAACTCCGGCCTGCCGGTCTGAGGACGGCCTCGAGGCTCGCCGGAGGGCGCGGGAGATCGCGCGCCCGAATCCGTTTCGCAAAATCGTCCGCCGACGTCTTCCGCTGGCTGCGCCGCGTGAACCCGGTGCCCGAAAACCTGAAGATTTAGAGCCATGTCGGGGGCGAGAAGGCGCGAACCCGGGCCAATTCGGCCCTCGGGTTCGAATCTCGCCGGAAAATTGAGCGGAATCAAAGACTTGCTGGCGGTGCAGGAAGGCGGGAGCGAACTCGTCTCTACTGTCGGCGGGCACAGTACACGACTCGTTCATGCTGGCTTTGGCCTGGGCACCTGGACTGGTGGTTTTCCGGGGACGAGGAAACGAATCAGCTCAATGGCTTGACGCCTGTCGATAGGATTGACGAGCTGTCGCCTTATCCACTCGAAACCGTATCGGAAGATGGATTTTGCCATCCTTTTGTGGGTTTTGAGGCGGATCGGCTCGGCCTCGTGGAGCCAATCGCCGACTTTGTGCGCCCAGCAGAAGGTGATGGAAAGGACGGCGGTGAGCTTGGAGATGCGCTCCGGGTCGGTCATGTGGGTGTCTTCGAGGTTGAAGCCACGGGTTTTCAAGGCGGCGAAGAGGGTCTCGATTTGCCAGCGCTGGGCGTAGATGGCCAAGGCCTCCTCGGGCGCGTCGTTGGTCACGACGATCAACAGTTCGCCGGTCTTGAGATGGAGCGCGGCGACGAAGACGGGCCTGGCCTTGGGTTTTCTGGCCTCCGAGAGGCGCCTGGCGTTGGAGAGGATGCAGCTTTCCCCGGGTTTGAGGTCGCGAAACAGCTCCCTCGCCTTGACCATGCGACCACGCGTGTTGGCGATCTTGATGTTGGATCGGATGCGGATGTGAAAGGGGATGGCCTTTTCCTGCAACCATGCCAGCCAGGCGTCGCCGATGAATTCCCGGTCGGCCAGGAGGCTGGCGATCTTGTCGACCCCGAAGAGCCGGAGGACGTGTTCGAGGATCGCGATCCGCTCCTTGGTATTGGAATTGCCCGCCTTGTCGAGCACCCGCCAGCACACGGGAATGGCGATGGCGCGGTTGACGATGCCGATCATCAAGATGTTGACGTCGCGGCGACCCAGCCGCCAGTTGGTCCGGTCCATGGTCAGCCGCCACGGCCCCGCCTGGAGCCCCATCATCGCGACCAGGAACTCGGCGAGGCGATCGTAATCGAAATCGACTTGCTCGAAAAACCGTTGCAGGCGCCGATAGTTGGAGCTGGATCGCGCGCGCCCCGGAAAGTGGCAGGCCAAGTGAGAGAGGTTCACCGTCCGGGCGACGAACACGCCGAAGACCAAGACGCAAAGGCTCTCCAGACGGCTCTTGCGAAAGGCGAAGCCGCATCGTAGCGTCTCACGCAGGGCGTTGATCGGGTTGTCTCGCATGATTTCCCTCTTGACTCGTCGTGGAGTGAATCGGGAATCCTACAACCTTTTCAACGTCCTACGTAAATGCCGTCGTGTACCATGGTCGGCGGGTCAAGTTCCCTGTTATGCAGGGAAATTACAGGGAAAATTGCCGAATTTGGTCGATATCGGCGGAATCGAGGCCTCAATCGCCGCAGTTTTCTGCCGTTCTTGATGCGATTTCCCTAACCACCCGAACAGGGAATTATGTCGCCGTATCAGGGAAACAGCAGGGAATTTGTCCTTGCACGGCTCCAAACGACAACCACGGCGTATATCCGTGGAGGCCGACCGCGATCATCCGAACAGAAGGCATCGCGAAGCGTTGAATGGAGAGGACGAACGACGATCGTGTGCATGTTGGGGACACCATCCAGCCGAGGCCAAAAACGCCGGGACTTCCGCAACAGACGAGATTTTCAGGAACCACGGGGCTGAAGTGCCAGGATTTCCGCGGCCGACGAGGTTTTGAGGAACGACAGGTTCTCTCGGTCGACGAGAAGAGCCAGATCCAGGCGCTCGACCGCACACAGCCCGGCTTGCCGATCAAGAAGGGCCGAGCCGGCACCATGACGCATGACTACAAGCGCCACGGCACGACGACATTGTTCGCCGCGCTCGACGTCGCCACCGGCAAGGTCATCGGCCACTGCATGAAGCGGCACCGCCATCAGGAATGGCTGAAATTCCTGCGCCGTATCGACGCCGAGACGCCCAAGAAGCTCGACCTGCATCTGATCGCCGACAACTACGCCACCCACAAGCATCCCAAGGTCAAGGCGTGGTTGGCAAAACATCCTCGCTTCCATATGCACTTCACTCCGACATCCGCCTCCTGGCTCAGCCAGGTCGAACGCTTCTTCAGCCTGATCACCAGCGATCAAATCCGTTGCGGCGTGTTCAAGAGCGTCGCCGAACTCGAAACAGCCATTCAGAAATACCTCGAGCACCACAATGCCGATCCAAAACCCTTCGTATGGACCGCTTCCGCCACCGCCATACTCGAAAAAGTCGCTCGTGGGCGACAGGCGTTAGAGTCGGTACACTAGCACGCTCCGCTCGCCGCCGGGACCGGCATCAAGGGCGGTTTCAGGACTTTTTTCCGTCGCCCAATCGAACTGTCGGGGCGGTGGCATCGCCTTCAGGGGGTCAGGCGGGCGTAATGTTCCCTAAGTCGAACCCCGAGGGCCCGCGTATGGGAGAGATCGCTCGCGTCGAGTGGTACGCGGGCCCGGCTGGCCGCGTCGGCTGCTTGGGCCTTCAGTTCCTGCTTGTCGAGGTCTCGGAGCTCGCCCTCGCGATAGAGGACGCGTCCATCGACCATGGTGAGACGAACGTCGCCACCGCTGGCGCGGGCCAGCAGCGCATCGAGCAGCGCCATGTCGGGATCGAGGTAGGGCTCGCGCACCGCTTCGAGATCGATCGCCACCAAGTCCGCCTTGGCACCGATCCGAAGCGCGCCGGTTTCATGGGCCACTTGCGCCGCCGCCGCGCCGTTGATCGTCAACATCGCCAGCAGGTCGCTCGTGGCAGGCGGTGGGCTCCCGTGCCAATCCGGCGTCCGCGCCAGCAGGTCGGCGAGCCTGAGCTCGCGCAGCAGATCCTCGTCATCGGCGAGCGTGGTGTTGTCGGTCCCGATCGCGACCTTGACGCCACGATCGAGCCAGGATGCCAACGGCGCCGCGCCGTTATGGACTCTGAGGTTGCTGCCCGGGTTGCGAACGATGATGGCGCCTCGTTCGGCGATGTGATCGAGATCGCGATCTTCCACGTACACACCGTGGGCGAAGACGGTCCGCGCGCTCAAGGCGCCGAGGCGTTCGAGATGCGCCATCGGCCCATCGCGATAGAGCTGGCGCGACGCCGCGCGCTGCGCCGGCGACTCGACCAGGTGCATGTGCAGCCCCAGACCCTTGGCGTCGGCATCGGCGGCGAGATGGGCCATGAGTTCGTCCGACACCCATTGCAGTCCGGCCGGGCCATAGCAGAAGCCGATTCGCGGGTGGCCGGCATAATCCGCCAGGAGCCTTTCCATCAACGCCACCGTCGCCTGCCCGTCGCCCGCGTAAGGTCCGGGATACGGCACCTCCAGCCAGCGCCTCAGATCGCCCGGCAATGCGGCGAGAAAAGCATCCTCGTTGGGCGGATAGACGACGAAGCCCCTGTCCATGGCACCGACACACATGGTGACGCGCATGCCGGCTTCGTCATAGGCGCGAAGTGCGGCGCGGATTTCGGCCTCGTAATCGCCGCTGCCGTAGCTGTAGTTCGCGTGGACCGTTGTCGTGACGCCGAACTCCAGCATGCAGGCGGCCGCCAGTTTGGTGATCGGATAGGGGTCGAGCGAGCCTCGCGAGCGACGACTGGCGATCCAGAGTTCGAGGAAGTCCTCGGCGTAGCCGAGCTGGATCTGGCTGAGACCCCGGCCGTGTTGGTGGGCATTCACGAAACCCGGCATGATCAGCGTGCCGGGCAGATCCTCGACGCGGGCATCGGCAAAACGCCGGCGCAGCACCTCCGGCGTGTCGATAGCGGCGATGGAGCTACCCGAGACGGCAATGGCGGCGCCGAGCTTTAGCGTTCTGGGATCCGCCTCGGGCAAGAGGCAGTCCGGAGCGAGAATGATGGCGTCGGACATGGTGCCCTCCTCGTTCTGTCGAACACGGGCGGCGAGCCGGCAGGTGACGCCGCGACGCGGTGGATTGGGCCGGCACTATAACCTCCGCGCGTCGCGCGCGGGCAGCGGTTTGAAATCGACGGCGCGCGATCGGCTCTATGGTAAGGTTGCGCCCTGGGCTCGTAATCGGGGATGGAGACGTTTCATGGATAGCTATTCGGACTCCGCGAAAATTCGGAACGAGGTCTCCGAGGAGCGGCTGCTGAATTTAGAGCGCGCCTTGATCCGCATCCCGAGTTCCGCCTTCGAAGAGCATGAGATCGCCGACTATCTCGCCAACTACATGTCCGACATCGGCCTCGAGGTCGAGATGATGACGGTCGAGAACCCTCGCGAAGCGGGCGCCTTCAGCCGACAACCGATAGGCCGTCTAAGAGGAAGCGGGGGCGGTCCCAGTCTGATGCTGAACGGCCACATGGATCCGGGCGTGGAAATGCCGGGCTGGTCGGTCGACCCTTACGGCGCCAAGTTCGAGGACGGCTGGGTCTGGGGCATGGGGGCGCACGACGACAAGGGCGGCATCGCCGCCATGATCACGGGCGTGGAGGCGGTCATCCGGGCCGGCGCGCCGCTGAAGGGCGACGTTCTGGTCTGTCCGGTGGTGGCGCACAAATACGGCGGCGCCGGTACGCGGGCACTGGTCGAGGCCGGTGTTTTGCCGGATCTCTGCATCAACCTCGAGCACTCGGCCAACACCATCGCCAACGTCTGCGTCGGCATCATCATGGCGCGGATCAAGACCCGGACGCCGGACCTGTTCTTCCGCTATAGCGCCGAGGCGAAAGCCGGCTACTTCAACGCCATCGAGCAGCAGGCCGAAATTCTGCGCCGACTCGGGTCCAGCCTGGATCCGATTCCCGAGGGTGGTTGGCTCGACTTCGTGGCCCACCCGGATCTACCGGGCTTTCCGATGCACTGCGTCGACTCGATCCACAAGGAACATTATTATCATACGAACTACACAGGTCTTTCGACGCGCGAATGCGACCTGTTGCTTCAGGTTCGCACCGTCCCCGGTCAGACGCTTGCGAGCGTGCGGGCCGATATGATCCGGCTGCTGGACGCTATCGGGGCGGACCATCCGGCCTTCGCCTACGAACTGGCCATACCGGCGCCGGGTACCGAGGACGGCTGGTTTCAAGATCCGATGGAGCTGGCCAAGGACCACCCCATGGTCGTCGGCCTGGCGGAAGGCCATCGCTTTGCCTCCGGCGAGGCCCCCCATGTCGGCGGCATCGGCCGGCTCGGCAATGTCGGCGACGGCAACATCATGGCGGCGGCCGGAGTCCCGAGCCTGCAATACGGTCCCGGCGATATCCGCATCTATGACGAATGGCCGACCCCGGACGAGCGGGTGCAACTGAAGGATCTGATGATCGCCGCCAAGGCGATCGCGCACGCGGTCCACGCCCTCTGCGTTTGAACTATCTGGCGATCAGCTCGGGCATGAAGAGGGCGATGCTCGGGAACGCGATCAGCAGGGCGACCATGATCATCAGGCCGACGACGAAAGGGGCGGCGCCCAGCATCACATCGTGCAATTGGCCCCGCCCGCGCACGCCCTGCACCACGAAAAGGTTGATGCCGACCGGCGGCGTGATCATCGCCGTCTCGATCAGCAGCATGATCAAAATGCCGAACCACACGGGATCGAAACCGAGGCCCACGACGACGGGGGTGATGATCGGCACCGTCGCGATCATCATCGACAGCGTCTCCATGAACATGCCGAGCACCAGATAGAACAGCACGATCACCAGCAGCGTGTGCATCGGCGCAAGTCCCACCTCGGTGACATAGGAATTGACCTGGGCGGCGAGACCGGTGCTGGAGAGCACCCAGTTGAGGAAATAGGCGCCGATCAGGATCGCCATGATCATCGCGGTGGTACGCATCGTGCCTTCGATGGTGTCGCGCAGCATCGAAAGCGTGAGGCGCCGCTTCCAGGCCGTCAGGGCGAAGGCGATAATGACGCCCAGCGCCGCCGATTCCGTCGGCGTCGCGAGACCGCCGTAGATCGAGCCGATGACGACGAAGAAGATGATCAGCGGCGGTATCAGGTCCGGCAGCGAGCGCCAACGGTCGCTCCAAGTGCTGTCGATGGGCCTTCCGCCGAGTTCGGGTTTGATCACACAGGCGATGACCACCTGCGCCATGAACACCGCCGCCAAAATCAGCCCCGGTATCATGCCGGCGAGATAGAGCTGCGGGATCGAGGTCTCCGTGAGCACGCCGTAGACGATCATGTTGATCGAGGGTGGAATCAGGATCCCGAGGGTCCCGCCGGCGGCGATCGTGCCGAGGAAGAAGCGCTCGTTGTAGCCGTATCGATCGATCTGCTCGATGGCGACGGTGCCGATGGTGGCGGCGGTGGCGACGGAGGAGCCGGAGACCGCGGAGAACAGCGTGCAAGTACCGATGTTGGAATGCATCAGGCCGCCGGGCAGCCACGATAGCCAATGTATCATGGCGCCATACATCCGCTCGGCGATGCCGGCCCTGAGCAGGATTTCGCCGAGCAGGATGAAGAGAGGCACCGCCACCAAGATGACGTCGATGGAAACGCCCCAGGAGATTTCGCCGATCGCCGGGAAGATGCGGCCGCCGTAATAAATCTGGTCGAGCACGAAGCCGACGCTACCCAGGACCGCGGCGACGGGAATGGAGAGCGCCAGCAGGCCGAGAAGAATGCCGACGGTGATCCAGATCATTCCTCGCCCTCCGTAATGGGTTCGCCGTCGGCACCATCATCGGCGCCCTTGAGCTCCTGCTGTATCTCCTGCGTGACGGAGCGCGAGCCGATCAGGCGCGCGACCGTGGCGATATCTCCGCTGACCAGCGCGATGACCGCCCGGGTCAACAACAGAAGTGCGATCAGGACGAACATCGTCAGCCCGATCACCCAGAGGCTCTGGGGATAGATCAGCGGCGTCGCGATCGGCGACATCGAATGGGCGTCGAAGTCGATCGTGTTCCAGAGCACGCCGTAGCCGTAGTAGGTCACCATGGCGAGGAAGGCCATGAAGGTCGTCAGGCCGAGGATATCCAACAGCGCGCAGAGCCGGGCCGGTAGCGTGATGTAAAGTGAGTCGATGCGGACATGGGCGCGCTCCGTCAAGGCGAAGGCGAAGGACCAGGCGCTGCCGATCGCCAGCGCATAGCCCGAAAGCTCGTCGGCGCCGCCTATGGTCCAATTGAACAGCTTACGGCCGACGACATCGATGCCGATGATGAAGGCGGCGATGACCAGCAGCGCGCCCCCGAACCACGCGCCGAACCGCGAGAGGCGCCGCGCGTAATCAAGCAGGCGGTCCATGCATCAAACTCTCGGAATGCTAGGGGCCCGCGACGGCGTGCCTTCGCCATCGCGGGCCCGATACCCTTGCGGGGCTCAGAGTTTGTCGAGCGGGATCTTCAGCCCGATCACCGGTCCGACCGTCTCGTTCCACTCCTTGGCGCAGGCCTTGCCGCAGCGCTTGCCCCATTCGACCAGGACGACCTCTTGCATCAGCTTCTTGTGCGCCTGCTTGTCGGCCTCGCTCACCGTGACGATGGTCATGTCGGCCTTCTTGCCGAAGTTGCACGGGTCCTTGCCGGTGTTGCAGTTGTCGGCTTCCGCCGCCGACTGCCCGACCGTCGACCACATGTCGTCCTCGAGGACGGCCATGGCCTTCACGAAGAAGGCCCTCACGTCCGGCGCGAAGCGGTTCCAGGACTTCAGGTTGACCGCCTGGAAGTTGATGCTCCAGCCGAGATACATCGGCAGGATATGCGTGGTGACCTCGGGCCAGCCGGCCGAGTTGCCGCTGGTCGTGCCGGTGACGGCGCAATCGACGACACCGCGCTGCAAGGCCGGAACCACCTCTCCGAAGGCCATGGAGATCGACGTGGCGTCCAGGGCTTTCACGAAATCCGACATGGTCTTGTTGAACACCCGGATCTTCTTGCCCGCCATGTCGGCGATGCCGCTGACCTTGTCGCGACACCAGAACACCTGCGGCGGGTTGGTGCCGAGAGCCAGCAGCTTGGCATTGAACTTCTGCCCCATCACTCGGTTCATCACCGGCTTCCAGGCATTGCAGACCTTGCGCGCGGTCTGAATATCGAGTGCCAGTCCGGCGAGATCGCAGCCCTCGAAGACCGGCGCGTCGCCGGCCATCTTGGAGATGTCGCTGACGCCGAAATCGGTAACGCCGAGTTTGATCAGCCGTAGGACCTGAAAGTCCTTCACGCCCATCAGGTCTTGATGGGCATAATCGGAGGTGATCCGCCCCTTTCCCATCTTGGGGACGGTCTTGCTCCAGAACCTCTGCTCGACCTCGGCGACATGGGCGACGGTGCTGTAGTTGCCGATCACCTTGACGTGGGTCTTAGTCAACTCCTGGGCCGAGGCCGGGGCGCTCGCGGCGAGCGCAGCGGCGGCGAGCAACGACGAGAACAATCGAAATGTCCGCATGAGTCTTCCCTCCAATGACGTGCCGCCTCGAACCGCGCGGAGCAATGGTGGATCTGTCGACTTCTCCAAATAGCTCCCGTGTTCGGTCGCGGCGACGCTTCAAGTCTCGTGTAAACAACTCGGGCGGACCGGCCCCGATTTCTCAGGCGCTGACCGGAAGCGATCCACCAAGTCGCATTATGGTCGAGACGGTCGGGGCTTGTCACTCACCAAGTGCCGTCCGCTCCCGGCTCCAACCCCGGGGATGGCACCCTCGGGGTGGTCGGGAGGGGCGGCACCGCCTGGGAGCGGGTGGCTCGGCTGGGTCGCAGAGTGATCTCCAAGGGTGGCGTCGAGGTGTCCGAGCGGCTCGCCCGGGCGCCGCTGGTCGAAGGGCGTCAGCTCGATGGGCACGATCTCCAGGTCCAGGTCGCGCCAATGCTACGTGTCGGCGTCGGCGTCCAAGCCCCGGTAGAACGACCGTCTCGACTGCGCTAAGCTTTTGCCTCGTTCGCGTTTGGGGGAGTGCGCATGACGGGCGGAGAGCCTATCCGCAGGCTCACGACGATCGTCGCTGCCGATGTCGCGGGCTACAGCCGGCTGACCGCGAGCGACGAGGAGGGAACGCTTGCTGCCTTGCGCTCTCACCGCTCCGAGCTAATCGAGCCCAAGATTGCCGAGTATCGAGGGCGGATTGCCAACACCGCCGGCTGTATCGCACCCGGTTCCTTGGACACAAGTTTGTCTCATGCGGCGGGCCTGAGTGACATCGCGGTGTGCCACGCCTGACGAGCTTGAGCGGGGCTCAGGTAGCCGTTCTTCTCCACGATCCACTGGGCATTGTACTGTTCGACGAACCCGCGGACGGCGTTCCGCAGCTCCGCGATGTTGCGGTAGATGCGGCCATGGATGATCTGTTCCTTGAGCGTGCGATTGAACCTCTCGGCGACGCCGTTGGTCTGGGGCTGTTCGACGAAGGCGTAGGACGGCTGGATGCCCCAGAACTTGATCTGGTTGGTGAAGTGGTCCGACAGATACTGGGAGCCGTGATCCATCCGCAAGGCCAGCCCCCGCGCCGCACCGGCGGAGGTCGAGGCATACAGCCTCGCAAGCCCCATGGAGATCGGCTGAAGGGCGGCGAAGCGGTCGCCTCGCTTGCACACATGCCAGCCGACGCACTCGGCGTTCCAATGCTCGATGGCGGTGAATATCCAGCCCCAGCCGTCGTCCACCGTGAACACCCGAACGCCGTCCGTGCCCCACATGAGGTTGGGGGCATGGGTGATGATCTCACCGACATGGGGATTTCCGCCACGGCGGCGGCAGCGATGGGGCGAGAGCAGGTTGTTCTCGCGCATCACCCGGAGCACCCGCTTGCGGGAAACACGGATGCCACGACAGACCCGAAGCCGAGCCCAGACCTTGCGGTGTCCCTCGCCCTCCCAGGGGGATGCCTCCAGGTCGGCCTCGATGGCCACCAGCAGAGCCTCGTCCGAGATCGAGGGCTTCGGTCCCCGGCGCTTTGCTGGTGGGCGCTCAGCGGTGGCCTGCTGCCGGGATTTCATGGCGTAGAACGAGGAACGGGCAAAACCCCAGGCCGCACAGACCCGCTGGAGGCCGTAGGCCAAACCCGTGCCGGGAGAGGTGGCGGCACTCATCGCCGCGACCTCCGCCGCCCCAAAGGGCCGGACGTCTCCGTCTTGGCCTCCAGCAGTTCCACCTGCATGATCAACTCCCCGATCCGCTTCATGGCGATGTCCAGTTCCGCCTTTACCGGATCGCCCTTGCGTTCCTTGAGCGAGGCATCGATCCCGGCGATCGCCTTCTCACGCCACTGCTCGAGCCGGAAAATCTCCACGCCCAACTGCCGCGACAAAAGTTCCACCGGCTCGCCACGCAAAAGCCGCAGGGCAACCTCACGCTTGCGCGTCACCGTCCACCGCTGGCCAAGTCCCAGCGGGCCTGCCGGCGAAACCTGGCCCGGGGAAAACGTGGACGAGCCAAGCTCGCCCTCGTTTACCACAGGCCCATCAACAGCAACTTTGTTCTCAAAATTGTCGGTCATGTTCCGGTCCTCCTTGGACACTTCGATTAAGCCAATTCTGTGTCCAAGGAAATCGGGTCCGACTCACCAACACCGCCGGCGACAGCCTCCTCATCGAGTTTCCAAGCGTGGTCGAAGCCTTCCGCTGCACCGTCGAAATCCAGCACGAGATGGTCGAGCGTAATCGCAAGACGCCGGAGGACGAGCGCATTAGGTTTCGCATCGGCATCAACGTCGGCGATGTCATGGAGCAGGACGGTGACCTGTTGGGCGATGGCGTCAACGTTGCCGCGCGTCTTCAGGAGATCGCCGAGCCTGGCGGCGTTTCCATCTCTGACATGGTGCACCAACAGATTGAGGACAAAGTCGACTCCGCGTTCGAGAATGCAGGCAAGCATCAGGTAAAGAACATGGTGCGGCCCATCCACGTCTGGCGTTGGGAGGGCGAAGGATCTCCCGCGCCCCCGCGCGGGCCCGACTTATCGAAACCGCCGCCGCTACCCGACAAGCCCTCGATCGCCGTCCTGTCCTTCGAAAACATGTCGACCGACCCGGAGCAAGAGTATTTTTCCGACGGCATCGCCGAAGACATCATCACCTCGCTCTCCAAGCTCTCGCAGCTCATGGTGATCGCCCGCAACTCGACATTCGCCTACAAGGGCAGGCCAGCGAAGGTGCAGGAAATCGCCGAGGAACTGGGCGTCCGCTACGTCGTCGAAGGCAGCGTTCGCAAAGCCGGCAACCGTGTGAGAATTACCGCACAGTTGATCGATTGCACCACCGGGGCCCATGTTTGGGCCGATCGGTTCGATCGGGAACTGACCGACATTTTCGCCGTGCAAGACGAGGTGACGCGAGAGATCGTCTCGGCCATGGCTTTGACCCTCACTGCCGATGAGCAGGGACGCCTCGAACATAAGAGCACCAACAATTTAAAGGCCTTCGACTACTACCTTCGGGGTCGCGAACACCATTGGCTGCTGTCGAGGGAGGGAAGTGCTCACGCTAAAGCCATGTTCAATCGCGCTATCGACCTAGATCCGGAGTTTGCGCCCGCCTACGCGTTCTTGTCGATTCAGCGCGTGTTGGATCACATCAATCAATGGCACGACGCAAACGATCGCCCATTGGAGCACGCCTATGAACTCGCAGAACGGGCGGTCTTGCTGGACGACACCTATGCACGATCCCATTTTACACTAGGAAACGCTAACCTTTGGAAGAGATAACATGATCAAGCCTTCGCAGAATTCGAAAGGTCTGTTGCGATAGATCCAAATTTTGCTACCGGGTATATGGGGATGGGCTGGGCCCTTCTGTATACGGGGAAGTCGGAAGAAGCGATCGAGTTAATCAATCGGGGCATGCGCCTTGATCCTCATTACTCCGCGGTTCGCCTTCATTGGCTGGCGCAAGCATATTATCAGTTGGGTCGCTACGAGGAAGCGATAGACATTTTGAAGCAACGGATAGTCCGCAATCCCGATACGGACGTCTCCCGCGTTCTGTTGGCGGCGAGTTATGGCCATCTTGGGCGCGTAGCAGAGGCCAGGGCCGCATGGGCAGAAGCACTTCGGATAAATCCCAACTACTCTCTGGAACACCGCAGGCAGATCTTACCTTATAAGGATCCATCCGATTTCGATCGCCTCGTCGAAGGGCTGCGCAAGGCGGGTCTGCCGGATTAATGGATTTTCCGTTCGGTGATATCGATCCGAAACCTGGTGACCACGCGTTACATGAGTAACCTCGAATTCGACAGTCCGGAAACAAACTGATCCAAGGTCGATGGGGCATCGAGGCCTGTCGGACTCTCGAGAGATGGTGCTGATCTCGTGCATGGACACAGATGGCAAGAGGGGCCTCCCAACGTCGGCGGCGCACGCGACCCCGTGACACCCGGCGCCGTTCTCCGCTAGCCTGCGCCATGTCAGGACGAGGGGGCCGAGGGGATGGTGGTGTTGGATCGCGTTGAACTGGCGGCGTTGGTCGATGCCGAGGACGCGCGCATCTTCATGCCGCTCAGCCATAACGTCGCGAGCGACGGCGAGATGGCCGAACACGGTGCCGAGGGCCGCGATACCGCCTGGATCGACGAGGGAATCGAGACGCTGCGCCAGCGCGTGGCGCAGCTTGGAACCGGCGTTCACTGGGCGGAGCAGCCGCCCTCGCGCACCACCCACATGATCGCCAATCTGGCGCTGGTGGCGACGCGCCCGGCGGCGGGGCGCGTGTTGGAGGTGGAGACCCGCTGTCGCTTCCTGGTTCACCGCAACCGGCTGCAGGACGAGACGACGACGCTGATCGGCAAGCGCAACGACACGCTTCGCCGGGTCGGCGGCGATTGGCGGATCGCAAGGCGCGAAATTCAGCTCGACCAGAACGTCCTTCTGGCCAAAAATCTCTCGGTGTTCTTCTGATTCGCTCGCTCGCGAGGGAGGCAACGGCATGGGCTTGGTCGCAAAGGCTGGGGGGGTCATTCTCGGGGTCGCCGCCGTCTTCTATATCGTGCTGTTCCTGGTCGCCCTGCCGACGATGGCGAACGCGCCGAGATCGAGCGCGATACACGCCACGTCGGCCAATATTTACCGCACCCTTTATGTGCCGGTACGCGACGCACTGCCGTACGACAACTTCGTGCGCCAGCTGATCGTCGACTATGAGCACTACTGGTGCGGCGGCGTCACGGGCTGCGTGCTGCGGTGACGGTGGCGTTCCCGCGCCGCCCGAGAGCCGCCGGCGCCGGTCAGAAAATCTTGGACAGGTATTTCAGCCCGGTATCGGGCAGCACGGTCACAATTCTGGCGGGACCATCGAGGCTGTCTGCGAGTTTGCGACAGCCGAACAGGTTGGCGCCCGAGCTGCCTCCCGCCAGGATGCCTTCCACCTTGGCCAGTTCGCGGGTCATGGCGAAGGCGTCCGCATCGCTAAATTGCAACATCTCGTCGACGATCGCGAAGTCCATGCACTTGGCGATATGGTCCTCGCCGATACCCTCCACCTGATAGCTGCCGATCTCGGAGGAATCGATCTTTCCGGTCTTGAAGTAGGTGTAATAGATCGAGCCGATCGGATCCGGCATCACCACCTTGATCCGGGCGTCCTGTTGCTTCAGGAAGCGGCCGGCCCCCGACACCGTCCCGCCGGTGCTGCCGGAGGCGACGAAATAGTCGAGCCGGCCATCCATCTGGCGCCAGATTTCCGGCCCGGTGGTGCGGTAGTGCGCATCGGCGTTCGCCGGATTGTCGTACTGATTGATCATGAACGAGTTCGGCGTGGTCTCGGCGATCGCGCGGGCCTTGCGGACGTAGTGTTCCTCGCTGTCGGGGGGCGCGTCGGTCGGGCAGACGATGATCTCGGCGCCGAAGGCCTTCAGCGCCGCTTGCTTCTCCGCGCTCACCTTGTCGGGCATGGTGAGCACCGCCCGATAGCCCTTGATCGCCGCGATCATCGCGACGGCGGCACCGGTGTTGCCGGAGGTGTTCTCGACGATGGTGCCGCCCGGCGCGAGCTCGCCGGCGGCTTCCGCGGCGGCGACGATGTGGTGGACGATCCGATCCTTGACGCTGCCGCTGGGATTGAAGAATTCGAGCTTGGCGAAGACCTCGATACCCTCTTGGCGAAACAGTTTCCTCAGCGGGACCAGCGGCGTATTGCCGATTGTTTCCAACAAGTCCGTCGCGGTGGAACCGACATCGATCACGTCATCTCTCTCGAGCATGGCTTAGACTCCCGGAGCGAGGGGCGGGCGAATTCCCGTCTTCGGGGGCAGGCGGGTGCCCCGGCGACCGCTCCCTCCCCCGATATCGCCCTAGACGGCATCGAGGGAAGCTTCGAGCGATGATACGACCTTCACCTCGGGCCGGGGAAGAGCAGCGCATGGGTTCGAGGGGGTCCGGCGGCGCGGAGGCCGGCCCAGGCAAGCGTGAGCGTCCCGCTCCGCCTTCTCCACCTGGCTGGTCTACCCGCCGGGCGCCCTGGCACGGCGCCTCATGGAGCCACGATCTCGCAAGATTCGGAAAATGATACACGGGAGTGCACCCCTAGTCCGAGGCAGATTTTCGGGTTACGGTTGACGGAACCCATAACTCAGGTTAGTCTGACACGAATCGATGATACGCAGCTACAGGGATAAAAAGACCGAAGCCTTCGCCAATGGTGAATTCGTGAAGCAATTCTTGAGCTTTGCCGAGCAGGCTCAACGGCGTCTCGTATACCTGAATGCGGCCGACAGCCTTCTTGCCTTGCGGAATTTTCGGAGCAATCGGTTGGAAGCCCTGTCAGGCGACAGAAGAGGCCGGTACAGCATACGCATTAATCTGCAATGGCGGATATGCTTCGAATGGCCGGACGACGCGACGGGGCCGCATAACGTGGAAATTGTAAATTATCACAGGTGAGAAGGACGATGATCAACCTGCCCCCCATACATCCCGGCTCATTCCTCAAGGAAGAGCTGGAAGAGTGTGGCATACTGCCTGCACATCTGGCGAATGCTATTGCCGTGCCAAAGAACCGCATCTCTGAAATTGTCAACGGCAAGCGCGGCATAACCGGTGATACGGCCCTGCGGCTCGGGCATTATTTCGGGACCGGTGAAAAGGTCTGGATGAATCTGCAAAGCGAATACGAGTTGGCCCTGGCGAGACAAAGCGCCGGTGGCGATATCGCCGCGCTGCCCACCTTACAGGATGATTCGCCGGCCGTTGCGAAGTAAGCCGTTACCAACGTGTTTCCTCGCGAAGAATGGCGGCTGTGGGTTTGTTGAAAAAGTCTGTGAGGCGACCGCTCTGGAGTTCGGGGCGCAAGAATTGAATTGATGAAGGGCCGGAGCCAACATCTTCTTTCGTCGAGAGCGGTTGCCACGAATCAATCTTTCGAGTCCAAAGACCCAAGTTATTTTTTCAACAAACCCGCTGTCCCAATTACCCGCCCCAATGTGCGTACTATGTTTCAAGTTGGTTTTTTTGCCATCCGTTCCGAGGTCGGGTTCGGACATAGCCCTTCTTGCGCGGAGGCCGGAACGGGACGGTGCCTTCGTCCGCCCGATCGTCGCTCGCGCGCATCACGATCGATGACGATCTTTTCGCCTGTCCGCCCATGACCGTGTACCTCCGGTGTCCCATCGGGACGATTGGTCTCCGAACCGCGTCACGCGAAAGCCCCGGACGCGCGCGAGGCCGGGGATGTGGGGGCGAATATTCGCCATCTCGACCCCTGCCGAGCGTTGCGCCGAGGCGCGGGCGGGACTAGGGTCGCGCGATTCCACGCGCCGAATTCGACCCCGACGGAGATCACCCCATGGCCTTCCTTTCCGCTACCCTGGACCGCATCCAGCCTTCGGCCACCGTGTCCATCTCCGGCCAGGCGCGGGACCTGCGGGCGGCCGGCCGCGACGTCATCTCGCTGAGCCAGGGCGAGCCGGACTTCGATACGCCCGACAACATCAAGGAGGTGGCGATCCAGGCGATCCGCGACGGCGACACCAAATACACCAACGTCGACGGCACGCCGGAGCTGAAACAGGCGATCCGCGCCAAGCTGAAGCGGGAGAACAACCTCGAGTATGGCCAAGACGAGGTGATCGTCGCCACCGGCGCCAAGCAGGTGCTTTACAACGCCCTGATGGCGACGCTCAATCCGGGCGACGAGGTGATCATTCCGACGCCCTATTGGGTCTCCTACCCGGACATGGTGCTGCTCGGCGGTGGCACGCCGGTGATCGTGGCGAGCAGCGCCGAGGACGATTTCCGCATGACCTCGGCGGCGCTGGAGGCGGCGATCACCGAGAAGACCAAGTGGCTGATCTTCAATTCGCCCTCCAATCCCTCCGGCGCCGCCTATGGGCCTGAGCACCTGAAGCCGCTGACCGAAGTCCTTCTGCGCCATCCCCAGGTCTGGGTGATGACCGACGACATTTACGAACACCTGGTCTACGACGATTTCCACTTCGTCACCGTGGCCGAGATCGAGCCGGAATTGCGGCAGCGCACGCTGACGGTGAACGGCGTCTCCAAGGCCTATTGCATGACCGGCTGGCGGATCGGCTATGGCGCCGGGCCGTCGATGCTGATCAAGGCGATGGCGAAGCTGCAATCACAGAGCACCTCCAATCCCTGTTCCGTCAGCCAGGCGGCCGCCGTCGAGGCGCTCTCGGGCCCTCAAGGTTTCATCCAGCGCAACAACGAGGCCTTCAAGTCGCGCCGCGATCTCGTGGTCTCGATGCTGAACCAGGCGAGCGGCATCGCCTGCCCGACGCCGCAAGGCGCCTTCTACGTCTATCCGGGCTGCGCCGGCTGCATCTCCAAGTCGACGCCCGAGGGCAGCCGAATCGAGAATGACCTCGACTTCGCCACCTCGCTCCTGGCGGCGGAAGGCGTGGCGGTGGTGCATGGCGAGGCCTTCGGCCTCTCGCCGCACTTCCGGATCTCCTACGCCACCTCGAACGAGGAGCTGGAAGAGGCCTGCCAACGCATCCAACGCTTCTGCGCCTCCTTGAGTTGAGGGGCATCGCGCGATGCGCATCGCCGTGATGGGCGCCGGCGGGCTCGGCGGCAACTACGGCGCCCGGCTCGCCGCCGGAGGCCAGGACGTCGCCTTCATCGCCCGGGGCGCCAACCTCCGGGGCTTGAGAGATCGCGGCCTGCTGGTTACCAGCGAGGCGCTCGGCGACATTCGCCTCGATAAGGTGAGGGTGAGCGACGATCCGGCCGAGATCGGCCCGGTCGACGTGGTGCTGCTGACGACCAAGCGCTACGACCTGGAGGCCGCCGCCGAGGCGACGAAACCCTTGCTCGGGCCGGAAACGGCAGTGATCTCGCTGCTGAACGGGATCGATTCCGAGGCTCGCATGGTGGCGATCCTGGGGCCTCGTCACGTCGTCGGCGGCGCCGCCTACACCACGGCGCATCTGCTGGAGCCGGGGCGCATACGCCATGTCTCCGGCCCTCAGCGAATCGCCGTCGGCGAGCTGGACGGCCGGATCTCGCCCCGCCTCGAGGGCTTCGCCGAGGTTGCGGAGGCGGCCGGCATCGAGACCCTGGTCAGCGACGAGATCCAGGCGCTGATCTGGGCCAAGTTCGTCCTGCTGGCCGGGATCGGCGGCGTCTGCGCGCTGGCCCGCCAGCCGGTCGGCGCCATCCGCGAGGACGCGGAGCTGCGCGCGCTCAGCCATCTCTCGATGGCGGAGATCGTCGCCGTGGCCGAGGCGGAGGGCATCGAGATCCCGGGCGCCGAGGCGGCGGGCGCCGCCTTCATCGAGAATTCCGCCGCCGATCTGGAGCCCTCGCTGCTGGTCGATCTCAATCGCGGCCGCCGCTTGGAAGTGGAGTGGTTCTCGGGCGAGATCCTGCGCCTCGGCCGCCTGCACGGCGTCGCGACGCCGATCCATCAGGCGATTTGGGCAGCCCTTCGCCCCTTCGCCGCCGGCCTCGGCACCCCCGGGTCCTGAGGCGGGTCGCGAAGGGCGCCGCCGCCGGGCGGCGACTGGCGTTTCGGCCGGGGAATCCCTAAATTGTGGGAACGCGAAGTGCGCATCGATTAAGGGGAGCCCGGTCATGGCGAACGCGCCGGAAGCCTTGATTCTGGATCTGGTCGAGTGGGTCGCCCGCCGAGCCCGACCCTACGACGAGGTGATGGAAGCTTGGCGGACCTCCTGCCCGCGCTTGCCGGTCTGGGAGGACGCGGTGGCGCGCGGGCTGGTGGCGCGCCGGCGGGAAGGCTTCGAGGTCGCCCATGTGGTCGTCACGCCGAGGGGCGAGGAGCTCCTGGCGCTCAATGGTCGCTGCGTCCGGGCGGCCTGATCAGGGGTCCGGCGGCGGTGAAAATTACCATCCTGGACGATTATCACGACACCCTTCGCCACCTTCCCTGTTTCGCCGAGCTCGACGCTCACGCGGTCGCGATCTGAAACGATCATTGCCAGGACCTCGTTCCGCTGGCGGAACGACTGGCCGAGACCGAGGCGCTGGTGCTGATCCGCGAGCGAACGCATATCCGCGCGCCACTGCTGGAACGACTGGCGAACCTTCGCCTGATCAGCCAGCGGAGCGTCTATCCCCATATCGACATCGAGGCCTGCACGCGCCTCGGCATCGTCGTCTCCTCGGACCTGCACATGGGCACGCCGAGCCACGCGACGGCCGAGCTCACCTGGGGCCTGGTGTTGGCGGCGGCGCGGCAAATCCCGCAACAGATGGCCTCGCTGCAAGCCGGCGGCTGGCAGATCGGCGTCGGCACGAGCTTGCGCGGCAAGACCCTCGGAATCCACGGCTATAGCCGCATCGGCGCGACGGTCGCCGGAATCGGGCGGGCCTTCGGGATGGAGGTGCTGGTCTGGGCCCGCGAGGCCTCGCGGGAGCGCGCGGTGGCGGAGGGCTACCGGGCGGCGTCGAGCAAGCGCAGGTTTTACCAAACGGCGGACGTGATCTCGCTCCACATGCGCCTGGTCGACGCCACTCGCGGATGCGTGACGCGGGACGACCTCGCCCGGATGAAGCCGAGCGCCATCCTGGTCAACACCAGCCGCGCCGGGCTGATCGAGGAAGATGCCTTGGTGGACGCGCTGCGCGCCGGACGGCCGGGGATGGCGGCGGTCGACGTCTATGAGGCCGAGCCCGTGACCGACCCGGCGCATCCGCTGCTGAGGCTTCCCAACGTGGTGGCGACGCCGCACATCGGCTACGTCACGGCGGAGGAATACGAGCAGCAATTCAGCGACATCTTCCGCCAAATCACCGCCTTCGCCTCGGGCATCCCCAGCAACGTGGTCAACCCCGAGGTCCTCGACCACATGCGGTGCTGATTAACGCCCGCCACGACGTCGGCCTCAGCGCCATTTGGCGCGGGCGTTGTTGAGCCAGGTCGGGTTGAGACGCACGCAGTAGGCGCCGGCATCTCGCAGCCGGCGGCACGAGGTGAGCGATTCGTCCTTCCCCAAGGCTACGAGCAAGGCCCGGTATCGCGTCACGCCGCCGCGTGCGCTCGCCACCACGGCGGGCTGGCTCTTCGCCGCCATTCGGCCCAGCGCGACGCGGCGCTTCTCGATCTCGCCCAGCGCCTTGGCACGGCTGGAGTAGGAGCCGATAACAAGCCCCCAGCCCGGAAACGGTCCGGCTTCCAGGACGCTTTCGCGCGGCCGCTGCTTCGAGGGCGCGCACTGGGCGCCCGGCAAAACGTGCGGCGGCGGCGTGGTCACAACCTGGCCACCGCGCTGGCCCAACACGCCGAGGGGGCGTGACGCCTTGCCGGCCCTTGCGAAGGCCGCGTCGACGAGCTCGCGCGCCTTACCGGCGCGCGCCTGACGGCTCGGCCCGCCCATGATCACCGCGACCACCCGGCGCCGGCCTTTCCTGGCCGAGGCGACTAGGTTGAAGCCGGCGGCGCAGGTGAAGCCGGTCTTGATCCCGTCCGCGCCCCGGTAGCTGGTCAACCAGCCGTTGACGGTGCCGAAGCGCTGCTTGCCGTAAGTCGCGCTGGTTCGGGAGAAGAGCGGAAAATGCCGGGGAAAATCGCGCATCAGCGCCCGCGCCAGGAGCGCGATGTCGTGGGCGGTCGTGACCTGTCGTCGGTCGGGCAGCCCCGTCGCATTGGTGAACCGCGTCGCGCGCATGCCCAGCGCCCGCGCTTTCTCGGTCATCGCCCGGGCGAAGGCGCGCTCGTCCCCCGCCACCGCCTCGGCGAGGACGACGGCGGCATCGTTGGCCGAGCGCAGGATGGTGGCGTTCAGCGCCTCCTCGAGCGTGATCGTTCGCCCCTTTATCAGGCTCAATTTGACCGCCGGCTGGGCCGCCGCGGCGGCGGAGATGAGAAGCGCCTGCCCGAACGCTAGGCGTTTCGCGCGGATCGCTTCCAGGACCAGGTAGGCGGTCATGATCTTGGTCAGGGAGGCGGGGTAGCGTGGTGCCCGGTCATGCGACGCCTGCATGATGGTGCCACTCTCGGCGTCGAACACGATGCTCGCCCATTCGGCCCGAGCGGGCCCGGCCGAGAGCAGCAAGCCGGCTACCAGAAGCCACCGCCTGAAACCCATCGTCCCCCGTCCTCGCGACGAATTACGCGCGGGAACGGCGCATCGCCCTCCCCTCTCCCCTGAATATGGCTACGCTCGGGGAAGACGCCAGTGACCACCGACACGGATCGCGCGGCGCGTCCAGCGGCGCGGGCGCCATCACGCCAATGGAGGGACCAACCCGAAGACCATCCCCCGCCGGCGCCCGCGGTCGCTTCGACGAGCCAGATGCCCACAGCTCCCACACCACACCGTGGGGCACGACCATCAGCTGGATTTCGTATGACACCAAACGCGATAAATGGCGACTCCTCTGCGCGGACAGACTTAAGCCGCCAGGCGGAAGAAGACCACCACGACGGCGGCGAGTTGGACGAGGTTGATCCCGAAACTGGCGCCATGGAGCAGACCGAACCGTCGCCGCGCCCGCTCGTCACCCGCCGCGCGGGCGGCCCTCAGCGCCTCGATTCGGGGGCGGATCACCAGGTCGGCGAGGAGGAACAGCGCGGCGACGGCCCACAGAACCCAGCTCTCCCAGCGATAGAAGATCAGCAGCGCCGCCGCCGTAGCGCAGACCAGCAGGACACGGTAGTACAGCGGAAAAAGCGAGGACAGTAGCCGTGCTCAGCGCGGCGACGGCCCACAGAACCCAGCTCTCCCAGCGATAGAAGATCAGCAGCGCCGCCGCCGTCAGCAGGACACGGTAGTACAGCGGAAAAAGCGAGGACAGTAGCCGTGCGCCTGCTCGCGCTCCAGCGCGCGGAAGACGACGGGGGCCAGCGCGAGGGTGAAGAAACTCATCGCCCCCAGCATCAGCGCATTGAGAAAAGCCGCAACGGTGTGAAAGTTTATGTATTCAACCATCGCTCGCCTGATTTCGTCATCGCGAGGCCGCGCCGGGCGGATTCGACCAAGCTCGAAATGCACTAGTGTCCTGATCGATAAATTGATATGATTATGTCTCTATTTGTTTTCAGGAGGCGCGATTGATGGCGAGAGTGGCGGTGACGATCTCTTTGAGCGATGACGAGCGCGCCGAATTGGAGGCGCTGTCTCGTCGTCGCAAGACGTCGCAGGGGCTTGCGCGGCGGGCTCGGATCGTCTTGGCGGCGGCGGAAGGGTTGGAGAACAAGGAGATCGCCGTTCGTCTCGAGGCGAGCGCGGACACCGTGGGCAAGTGGCGTCGCCGCTATGCGGCGGAGGGCCTCGACGGTCTGTACGACGAACCCCGCCCCGGCGCGCCGCGTCAAATCGGCGATGACGCCATCGCGGAAGCGGTCCGGCTGACGCTGGAAGAGACGCCGCCGGACGCGAGCCATTGGAGCCTTCGCTCGATGGCGCGGGCGAGCGGCAACGCGCCCTCGACCATTCATCGCATCTGGCGGGCCTTCGGCTTGCAGCCGCATCGCTCGGAGACCTTCAAGCTGTCGAGCGATCCCTTCTTCGTGGAGAAGGTCCGCGACATCGTCGGTCTGTATTTGGCGCCGCCGGATCGTGCCCTGGTTCTCTGTGTCGACGAAAAGAGCCAGATCCAGGCCTTGGACCGTTCCCAGCCCCTCTTGCCGATGCGCCCCGGGCAGGCGGAGCGGCGCAGCCACGACTACAAGCGCCACGGCACGACCTCTCTCTTCGCGGCCCTCGACATCGCCACGGGAGAGATCATCGGCAAATGTTTCCCGCGCCATCGGGCCCGAGAGTTCCGCAAATTCCTCGACCTCGTCGAGGCGAACGTCCCTGCTGATCTCGACATCCACATCGTCATGGACAACTACGGGACCCACAAGACCAAGGCGATCCGCGACTGGTTCGCCAAACGGCCGCGCTGGCAGGCCCATTTCACACCCACCAGCGCCTCCTGGCTCAACCAGGTCGAGCGCTGGTTCGGGCTGCTGACCGACAAACAGATCAGGCGCGGCGTCCATCGCTCCACCAAGGAGTTGGAGCGCACCATCCTCGACTACATCGACACGACAAACCAGAACCCCAAACCCTTCAAATGGACCAAATCCGCCGATGACATCCTCGGCGCCATCCAGCGCTTCTGCCTCCGAACAATCGAAATCGCTGAACAGCAGGCGAAAATCATGCGAACTTCGGAATCGGGACACTAGCCGTGCATGGTGAGGCCGCCCGATACGCTGATGGTCTGCCCGGTGATGTAGGCGGCATCGTCGCTCAGAAGAAAGGCGACCATGCCCGGATAATCCTCGGGCTGCGCCAGGCGGCGCATCGGAATGGCGCGCTCGAGCGCACCTCTGAGCTTCTCCGGGATCGCGGCCAGCAAAGGCGTGTCGGTAGGCCCGGGGCAGACCGTATTGAGGGTGATCCCCTTGCGTGTCAGCTCGCGCGCGAGCGTCTTGTTGAAGGCGATGACGCCGCCCTTGCAGGCGCTGTAGACCGCCTCGCCCGAGGAGCCGACCCTGCCCGCGTCGGAGGAGATGGTGACGACCCGGCCGCCGCCCCGTTCCACCATCTTCTTCAGCACCACGTGGCTCATGTTGATCGGCCCATAGAGATTGAGGTCGATCACCTTGCGCCAGAGTTCCTGGTCGTTGTCGAGGAAGGGCTCGGGCTTGTCCCAGCCGGCGTTGTTGACGAGGCCGGTGATCGGACCGGCGGCGGCCTCGAAGGCCCCGACGTCGCGCTGGACGGCATCATAGGAGGTGATGTCGGTGGCGAAGGCAATTGCCCGACCGCCGGCGCCCTCGATCGCCGCCTTGGTCTCCTCGCCGCCGGCGGGGTTGATGTCGAAGATGCCGACGAGGGCGCCTTCCTCGCCCAGCCGGCACGAAATCGCCCGCCCGATGCCGCTGGCCCCGCCGGTGACGGCGATGATTTGATCCCGCAAGCCCCGCATGCCCATTCTCCCAAGCCGTCGCAGTGACCACCAATGACACCAACCGCCTTAAAGCATGATCCGATCATATGGAATCGTTTGATGGTGGCAAATCGGCCTCTGGGGCAGGCGCGGCGCCGCGCTCCCCCGGCCTCGGGCACTTTACCAGCCGGACCTCTTATACCGGTGACCCCATGATGTGACTCTTGGGGGGATTCCCTCGGTGCGGATTTTGTGATTCCCTCACTCCCACACAACATATGGTGGGGTTGAGATGGTTGCGCTCAAGATACGGGATGATATGACGGCGGATGAGCTTCGGCGCTGGGCCCGCACCTCGGCCCGGGGTCGGGCGGCGGCGCGGGCCTACGCGATCGCCAACGCGCTGGAAGGGATGAGCCGGGACGAGGCGGCGCGCTTGGCCGGGATGGAACGCCAAGCGTTGCACGACGCGGTCGTTCGCTACAACGCCGAAGGGCTGGCGGGACTGTTCGATCGTCCCAAGGGTCGCCCTCCCTTCCGCTTGAACGCGGACGAGGAGGCGGCCTTGAAGGCGGTCGTCCTCGACGGGCCGGATCCCGAGCGCGACGGGATCTCGGCCTGGACCCGCGCCGATCTCTGCCGTTGGGTGGAAGAGAGGTTCGCCAAGACCTATCACCCCTCCTCGATGAGCCGGGTGCTGCGACGACTGGATTTGTCGCGCCAGAAGATACGCCCGGCCCATGCGAAGAAGGACCCGGAGGCCGAGGAGAGCTTCAAAAAAGGGGGCTTCGCGCGCGCCTGAAGGCGGTTCGCGAGGCCCATCCCGGCAAGCGCGTCGAACTCTGGTTTCAGGACGAGGCCCGCGTCGGCAACAAGGGGCGGGTCTGCCATCGCTGGTGGCGCCGGGGAGAGCGCGCCAGGGGACCCAGGCAGATCGGCTACCAATGGGCCTATATCTATACCGTCGTGCATCCGGCGAGCGGCGCCGACTTCACTCTCGTGCTCCCCGCCGTCAATGCCGATCTCATGAACCTGTTCCTCGCCCGCTTCGCCGCCACCCTGCCCGAGGACGTCCACGTCGCGATCGTCCTCGACGGCGCCGGTTGGCACGACCCCAGGGCACTCGACATCCCGGAGAACCTCACTCTGGTCTTCCCGCCGCCCTACTGTCCCGAGCTCAATCCCGTCGAGCGTCTGTGGCTCTACCTCAGAGACCGCTTCCTCTCGATCCGCGTCCTCGACGACACCAACGCCATCATCGACGCCTGCTGCGCCGCGTGGAACAAACTCCTTGACGAAGAGGACCGAATCCAATCTCTCTGCGCATACCCCTGGATCATGGAGATCAGTTCATAGGCTCACTGGTATTAGCCCAGGGCTCGATCGGAGCGTCGCGGAATCTGGGCGTCGCGATGTACGTAGACCCCGATCAGCAGGCCGAACCCCATCAGCAACGTCACCATCGCCGTGCCGCCATAAGAAACCAGCGGCAGCGGCACGCCGACCACGGGGACCAGCCCTGTCACCATGGCGATGTTGATGAAGACGTAGACGAAGAAGGTGGCGGTGATGCCCATGGCGACCAGGCGGCCGAACTGGTTGCGGGAGCGGAGCGCGATCGCAAAGCCGTAGGTCAGGATGGCGATGTAGAGGCCGACCAGCACCAGACAGCCGATCAGCCCGAGTTCCTCCGCCAGCATGGTGAAGATGAAATCGGTCTGCTGCTCGGGCAGGAAATTGAGGTGGCTCTGCGTGCCCTGCATGAAGCCCCGGCCGAGCACGCCGCCGGAGCCGAGCGCGATCTTCGACTGCAGGATGTGATAGCCGGCGCCCAAGGGATCGCTCTCGGGATCGAGGAAGGTCAGCACGCGCTGGCGCTGATAGTCGCGCAGCCCGTAACGCCAGGCGAAGGGCACCACCACCAGGACCAGGGCCACCGCCAGGGCGAATTTCCAGATCCGGACACCGGCCTGGAAAAATAGCACCATCGCCACGATGGCGATCAACACCGCCGTGCCCAAGTCGGGTTGGCGCAGGACCAGGGCGATGGGCGCGAGCGCCATCGCCAACGGCGGGATCAGCAGGATCGGCCGGCCGATATCCTCGTGGCTGATGCCGTGAAAATAGCGCGCCAGCGCCAGCACCAGGGCAATCTTCACCACCTCCGCGGGCTGAAGCTGGAAAAACCCGAGGTCGACCCAGCGGCGCGCGCCCATGCCGATGGTACCCATGACTTCCACCGCCAGCAGCAGCGCCAGGGCGAGGGCGTAGATGACATAGGCATGGCGCAGCCAGAAGCGCACGTCGACGAGCGCGATCGCCACCATCATCACCAGGCCGATGGCGAAGCGCGCCATCTGTCGCGACGCCCAGGGCGAGACAGAGCCGTCGGCGGCCGAATAGAGCATGGCGAAGCCGATCGCCGCCACCAGCGTCACCAACAGCACCAGCAGCCAGTTGACGTCCAAAATCTTCTGCCCGAGCGACAGCTTCTCCTGGCGCCGGGCGTCGGGACCGAGGCTCATCCGCGTTCACCCGTGCGCGTCGAGCGCGCCGCGAGGCGGCCCAGCGCCCTTCGGCGGACCGGATCGCGACGCAGCAGCTCGCTCATCAGGTCCTTGGCGACGAGGGCCGCCTTGGCGCCGGAGCCGCCGTGCTCGATGATCAAAGAGAGCGCATAACGCGGCGCCTCGAGGGGGGCGTAGGCGACGAAGAGGCCATGGTCGCGCTGCTCCCAGGGGGTGTCCTGGGCGGGCTTGCCGCCCTTCGAGCGTTCCGTCTTGGTAATACGGCGGACCTGCGACGTGCCGGTCTTGCCGGCCATGCGGACCCCGCCCTCCAGGCGCGCTCTGCGGGCGGTGCCGCGGCGACCGTTGACGACCCGGTCCATGGCCTCGCGCACCACCTCCAGGTGGCGCGCCGCGAGTCCGAGGGAGGGCGCCTCGCCCGCGTCCTCACCCGCGTCGCCAACGACGTGGCGCAGCAGTCGCGGCCGCACCGCCCGACCGGTGGCGAGCCGGGCCGTCATCGTCGCGGCCTGCAGCGGCGTGAACAGCATGTAGCCCTGACCGATGCCGGTGATCAGCGTTTCGCCCTGCTGCCAGGGCTTGCCGGTAAGCGCCAGCTTCCACGCCTTGCTCGGCACCAGGCCGGGCCGCTCGCCCTCCAGCTCTATGTCGAGAATTTCGCCGAGGCCGAAGCGCCGGGCCATGTCGGCGATGCGATCGATGCCGATCCGCTTGCTGGTCTCGTAAAAATAGACGTCGCAGGACTGCTCGATGGCCTCGCGCATATCGACATGGCCGTGTCCGCCGTAGCGGTGGCGCCAGCAATAAAAGGTGTGATTGCCGAGCTTCAGCTTGCCGTTGCAGAAGACCCGTTGCCCGGCGCCGACCAGGCCGGAGCCAAGCGCCGCCAGCGCCACCACCATCTTGAAGACGGATCCGGGCGGATACTGACCGGAAATCGCCTTGTTGGTGAGCGGCGCTCTGGGGTGATCGCGGAGCGCCTTCCAGGCCTTGGCGCTGAGGCCGCGATTGAAGGCGCCCGGATCGAAGCTGGGCGTCGAGGTCATCGCCAAGACCTCGCCGGTGTGCGCGTCGAGCACGACGGCGGCCGCGCTCTCCTCGGCCAGGCGGCCGACGACGCGGCGTTGCAGGTCGTCGTCGACGGTGAGCACGACGTCGCGGCCCGGCTCGCCCTCCTGGCGTTTCAGCTCCCGGATCTCGCGGCCGAAGGCGTTGACCTCGACCCGGCTGTTGCCGGCACTGCCGCGCAGGCGTCTTTCGAAGATCTTCTCGGCGCCGTTCTTGCCGATGCGGAAGTCCGGGAGCGTCAGCAGCGGATCGCCGGTGAGCTCGCTTTCCGAGACCGCGGCGACGTAACCCACGACATGGGCCATCCGCTCGCCCGTGGGATAGTGGCGGCGCTCGCCGACGTCGGTTCTGACGCCGGGCAGATCCGGCAGGTTGACGTTGACCTTGGCGAACTCGTTCCAGCTCAAATTCTCCACCAGAGTCAGGGTCAGGAAGGGGCGGCGGCGTCCGACCTCGTGCTCGATCCGCGCCAGCGCGCCATCGTTCAGCGACAGCAGACGGGACAGCCGGCGCACCGTCAGCTCGATGTCCTCCGCCGCGTCGGGATCGAGCAGCACGCGGAAATTCGGTCGATTGCGGGCGAGTTCCGTGCCGAAACGGTCGAGAATGCGGCCGCGCGGCGGCGGCAGCAGGCGGACGTTGATCCGGTTCTCCTCGGCCAGCATCCGGTACTGATCGGCCTCCACGACCTGGAGGTAGTACATCCGGCCGATGAGGGCGCCGAACAGCGAGAGCTTGCCAACGCCCAGCAAGGCGGCCCTGCGGGTGAAGGTCTTCTGCCGCTCGCCGTCGCGCTCGACCACCTCAAGCCTCCCCGGGCATCGCCAGACGCCGCCCGATCCAGCCGAACAGCTCGGCGACCAACGGATAGGCCGCGAGCGTGATCAGCAGCTGCAATCCCACCGCGCCGAAGTCGAACAGGTTCAGATGATAGAGCGAGGCGCCGATCCAGATCCCGACCATCGCCACCGAAGCGAGCAGCGAGAAGCCGAACCAGCCGACCACGAACGGCCGGCCGGCGAAGGCGCGTCGCTGGTGCAAGGTCGCATACTGCAACGCCACCAGGATCAGCGCGGTGAGACCGAGCGGCGTTCCGCCCAGCACGTCGGCGACGATGCCGACGAAAAAGGCGGCGCCCGCCGGCATCGTCCTCGGGCTGTTGACCGTCCAATAGTAGACGGCGATCAGGCCGAAGGCGGGCAGCAGTGCGGCATCGATGCCGAGCGGCAGATGGGCGAGGATGATCAGCAAGATC
This sequence comes from Alphaproteobacteria bacterium, assembly GCA_965225945.1. GTDB lineage: Bacteria > Pseudomonadota > Alphaproteobacteria > JASLMY01. The sequence continues at coordinate 560,850 of CBDDBZ010000039.1, forward strand.
GCCACCACGGCCGGCACCAGGTCGCGCAACCATTCGAGCGCGCGCGACAGCGGGATCATGAGCCCACTCTCCTACTCCATCGAGCCATCGATCTCTTCCAACACCACCGGCTCGTGGCGGATCAACACGGTGTATTCTAGCCGGTTCCAGTCGACGAAGGGCGTGACTCGGATCTCGCCCTCCGAAATCGAGGCGACGTGGCCCACCGGCAGGCCCGGCGGCAACAGGCCGCCATGGCCCGAGGTCACCAGGCGGTCGCCCGGGCTCACCGTCGTATTTTGCGGCAGATATAATAGCTTTGGACGGGCACTGTTGTCGCCGGCCAGGATCGCCCGCATCCGCGAGCCGTCGACCCGGACTGGAATGCGACTGTTGAGGTCGTTCAACAACAGCAACCGGGAGGCTCGTTCGCCGACCTCGACCACGCGGCCGGCGAGACCGCCTTCCGCCATCGCCGCCTGGCCCGAGACGACGCCGTCGCGCGCGCCGGCCCCGATGATCAACGTGCGCACGAAGGGGCCGCCCGTGTCGGCGATGATGCGGCCGGTCACGAAGGAGCTGTGCGGCTCCGGCCGGAGGTTGAGCTGGGCCCGCAAGACGACGTTCTCGCGCTCCAGGCGACGGGCGATTTCCTGCCAATCGGCTAGGCGATCCAGGTCGCGGCGCAGGCGTTCGTTGTCCTGTTGCAAGGACCAGACGTTCAGCGCCGCCGAGGCCGCGCCCCGGGCGCTCTCCAACGGGCTTTCCAGCACCACCAGGACCGGCGCCAACAGATCCGTCAGCATGGCGCGCAGGCGCACCACCGCCTCGTTGTTGGCCTTGCCGAGGACGAGAAGGACCAAGGCGGCGGACAACAGTAGCAGATAAGCCGGTCGTTGGACCACGACGCGCGCCGGAGCCGAAAATCTCGCGATCCGGCCGCTTCTCGGCCTCACCGTGATGTTCCTCGCTCTGGATCCCCTTCGCCGCTAACGTCGTGCGCCGTTCTCAATAGGCGGTGTAGAAGATATCGCGATCGCGGAAGTTTTTCATGTCCTCCAGCACCCGGCCGGTGCCGAGGGCGACGCAGGAGAGCGGCTCGTCGGCGATCGAGATCGGAAGACCCGTGGCGTTTCTCAGCACGACGTCGAGATTGCCCAGGAGCGCGCCGCCGCCGGTCAACACGATACCCTTTTCGACGATGTCGGCCGCCAGTTCCGGCGCCGTGTGCTCCAGCGCTACCTTTACCGCCTCGACGATCTGGCCGATCGGCTCCGTCATGGCCTCGGCGACCTGGCGCTCGGTGATGGCGATCTCCTTGGGCACGCCGTTCATCATGTCGCGGCCCTTGATCATCATCTGCTTGCCGTTGCCGTCGTCGGGCGGGCAAGCCGCGCCAATTTCGTGCTTGATGTTCTCCGCCGTGGCCTCGCCGATCAGCAGGTTATGGCTGCGGCGGACGTAGGCGATGATGGCCTCGTCCATCTTGTTGCCGCCGACGCGGACGGAGCACGAATAGACGATGCCGCCGAGCGAGAGCACCGCGACCTCCGTCGTTCCGCCGCCGATATCGACGATCATCGAGCCCGTCGGCTCGGTCACCGGCAGGCCGGCGCCGATCGCGGCGGCCATCGGCTCCTCGATCAGGAACACCCGGCGGGCGCCGGCGCTCTCGGCCGATTCCTGAATCGCGCGCCGCTCCACCGCCGTCGAGCCCGAGGGCACGCAGACCACGACCAGGGGCGAATTGAAGGCGCGACGATTGTGCACCTTGCGGAAGAAATGCTTGATCATTTCCTCCGCCACCTCGAAGTCGGCGATCACGCCGTCGCGCAGCGGACGGATCGCCTCGATGTTGCCGGGCGTGCGTCCCAGCATCAAATAGGCCTCTTCGCCGACCGCCTGAACCGTCTTTTTGCCGCGCCGAGTGGTGATGGCGACGACCGACGGCTCGTTCAGCACGATCCCCCGGCCCCGGACGTAAACGAGCGTGTTCGCGGTTCCGAGGTCGATGGCCATGTCGGCCGACATCAGTCCAAATAGCTTGGAGAACACGATCTCCGCTCCTCTCATTTCGGGTCGACCCTCGCGCCGGCCGAGCCCTACGTCTCTGGCCGCCGCTGCGTCGAGTGCTAACCCCGGGCCGATCGCCTAGCCTCTTAAGCGCCCGGCGACGCCAGCGTCAGCCCGGATGTCGCCTGAAACAATAACAAGCTTAATACATTATCACGACATATCGTAAACATTTTGTTAACGATAACCTGCAAAACCATGAAACTGCGATCAAAATTCCTCTCTTAGCTAGTGTCCTGATCGATAAATTGATATGATTATGTCTCTATTTGTTTTCAGGAGGCGCGATTGATGGCGAGAGTGGCGGTGACGATCTCTTTGAGCGATGACGAGCGCGCCGAATTGGAGGCGCTGTCTCGTCGTCGCAAGACGTCGCAGGGGCTTGCGCGGCGGGCTCGGATCGTCTTGGCGGCGGCGGAAGGGTTGGAGAACAAGGAGATCGCCGTTCGTCTCGAGGCGAGCGCGGACACCGTGGGCAAGTGGCGTCGCCGCTATGCGGCGGAGGGCCTCGACGGTCTGTACGACGAACCCCGCCCCGGCGCGCCGCGTCAAATCGGCGATGACGCCATCGCGGAAGCGGTCCGGCTGACGCTGGAAGAGACGCCGCCGGACGCGACCCATTGGAGCCTTCGCTCGATGGCGCGGGCGAGCGGCCACGCGCCCTCGACCATTCATCGCATCTGGCGGGCCTTCGGCTTGCAGCCGCATCGCTCGGAGACCTTCAAGCTGTCGAGCGATCCCTTCTTCGTGGAGAAGGTCCGCGACATCGTCGGTCTGTATTTGGCGCCGCCGGATCGTGCCCTGGTTCTCTGTGTCGACGAAAAGAGCCAGATCCAGGCCCTGGACCGTTCCCAGCCCCTCTTGCCGATGCGCCCCGGGCAGGCGGAGCGGCGCAGCCACGACTACAAGCGCCACGGCACGACCTCTCTCTTCGCGGCCCTCGACATCGCCACGGGAGAGATCATCGGCAAATGTTTCCCGCGCCATCGGGCCCGAGAGTTCCGCAAATTCCTCGACCTCGTCGAGGCGAACGTCCCTGCTGATCTCGACATCCACATCGTCATGGACAACTACGGGACCCACAAGACCAAGGCGATCCGCGACTGGTTCGCCAAACGGCCGCGCTGGCAGGCCCATTTCACACCCACCAGCGCCTCCTGGCTCAACCAGGTCGAGCGCTGGTTCGGGCTGCTGACCGACAAACAGATCAGGCGCGGCGTCCATCGCTCCACCAAGGAGCTGGAGCGCACCATCCTCGACTACATCGACACGACAAACCAGAACCCCAAACCCTTCAAATGGACCAAATCCGCCGATGACATCCTCGCCGCCATCCAGCGGTTCTGCCTCCGAACAATCGAAACCGCTGAACAGCAGGCGAAAATCATGCGAACTTCGGAATCGGGACACTAGTTCTTGTCCTTGTCGACCAGTCGATTCTCGGCGATCCAGGGCATCATCGCCCGGAGTCGCTCGCCCACCTCCTCGCACGGGTGTGCCATCGCCTGGCGGCGCATCGCCTTGAAACTGGCCTGATTGACCTTGTTCTCCAACATCCAGGTGCGGGCGAACTCGCCCGACTGAATACTGACCAGCGCGGCGCGCATGTTGGCCTTGACGTGGTCGTCGATGATCCGGGGGCCCATCAGGTATTCGCCGTACTCGGCCGTGTTCGAGACCGAATAGTTCATGTTGGCGATGCCGCCCTCGTAGATCAAATCGACGATCAGCTTCAACTCGTGGATGCACTCGAAATACGCCATTTCCGGCGCGTATCCCGCCTCGACCAGGGTATCGAAGCCGGCCTTCATCAATTCGCAGACGCCGCCGCAGAGCACGGTCTGCTCGCCGAAGAGATCGGTCTCGCACTCCTCGCGGAAGGTGGTCTCGATGGTGCCGGCGCGGCCGCCGCCGATCGCGCTGGAATAGCTGAGGCCGATCTCGTGGGCGTTGCCGGTGGCGTCCTGGTGTATGGCCAAGAGACAGGGAACGCCGGCGCCACGCACGTATTCCGAGCGCACAGTATGACCCGGACCCTTCGGCGCGATCATGAAGACGTCCATGTCGGCGCGCGGCTCGATCAGGTTGAAGTGGATCGAGAGGCCGTGGGCGAAAGCCATCGCCGTGCCTTCGCGCATGGTGCCGCGTAGCTCGCTCTCCCAGAGCTCGGCCTGGCCCTCGTCCGGGGTCAGCACCATGACGATATCGCCCCAGGCGGCGGCCTCGGCCACCGTCTTCACCTGGAAGCCCGCCTGTTCCGCCTTGGCGGCGCTGGCCGATCCGGGCCGTAGCGCCACCACGATGTCGGGCACGCCCGAGTCCTTCAGGTTGTTGGCATGCGCGTGGCCCTGGCTGCCGTAGCCCAGGATGGCCACCTTCTTGCTCTTGATCAGGGCTACGTCTGCGTCGCGATCATAGTAAACCCGCATCTTCGGTCCTCTTTTCCGCTCGTTGATCCCTCAGGATCCAACTCCATTGGAATTATACCAATCGCCCATGGTACACGACGGCATTTACGTAGGACGTTGAAAAGGTTGTAGGATTCCCGATTCACTCCACGACGAGTCAAGAGGGAAATCATGCGAGACAACCCGATCAACGCCCTGCGTGAGACGCTACGATGCGGCTTCGCCTTTCGCAAGAGCCGTCTGGAGAGCCTTTGCGTCTTGGTCTTCGGCGTGTTCGTCGCCCGGACGGTGAACCTCTCTCACTTGGCCTGCCACTTTCCGGGGCGCGCGCGATCCAGCTCCAACTATCGGCGCCTGCAACGGTTTTTCGAGCAAGTCGATTTCGATTACGATCGCCTCGCCGAGTTCCTGGTCGCGATGATGGGGCTCCAGGCGGGGCCGTGGCGGCTGACCATGGACCGGACCAACTGGCGGCTGGGTCGCCGCGACGTCAACATCTTGATGATCGGCATCGTCAACCGCGCCATCGCCATTCCCGTGTGCTGGCGGGTGCTCGACAAGGCGGGCAATTCCAATACCAAGGAGCGGATCGCGATCCTCGAACACGTCCTCCGGCTCTTCGGGGTCGACAAGATCGCCAGCCTCCTGGCCGACCGGGAATTCATCGGCGACGCCTGGCTGGCATGGTTGCAGGAAAAGGCCATCCCCTTTCACATCCGCATCCGATCCAACATCAAGATCGCCAACACGCGTGGTCGCATGGTCAAGGCGAGGGAGCTGTTTCGCGACCTCAAACCCGGGGAAAGCTGCATCCTCTCCAACGCCAGGCGCCTCTCGGAGGCCAGAAAACCCAAGGCCAGGCCCGTCTTCGTCGCCGCGCTCCATCTCAAGACCGGCGAACTGTTGATCGTCGTGACCAACGACGCGCCCGAGGAGGCCTTGGCCATCTACGCCCAGCGCTGGCAAATCAAGACCCTCTTCGCCGCCTTGAAAACCCGTGGCTTCAACCTCGAAGACACCCACATGACCGACCCGGAGCGCATCTCCAAGCTCACCGCCGTCCTTTCCATCACCTTCTGCTGGGCGCACAAAGTCGGCGATTGGCTCCACGAGGCCGAGCCGATCCGCCTCAAAACCCACAAAAGGATGGCAAAATCCATCTTCCGATACGGTTTCGAGTGGATAAGGCGACAGCTCGTCAATCCTATCGACAGGCGTCAAGCCATTGAGCTGATTCGTTTCCTCGTCCCCGGAAAACCACCAGTCCAGGTGCCCAGGCCAAAGCCAGCATGAACGAGTCGTGTACTGTGCCAATCGCCATTTATGGCGGTGGGCATTACATCTCGTGGGCTCCCCGCGCGATGGCGACCACGCCGGTGCGGGAGATCTCCACCAAGCCCAGGGGCCGCATCAGCTTGATGAAGGCGTCGATCTTGGAGGACGATCCGGTCATCTCGAAGACGAAGCTGCAATGGGTCGAATCCACCGCGTGGGCGCGGAAGATATCGGCGATGCGCAAGCTCTCGATCCGCTCCTCGCCCTTCCCGTTTACCTTGATCAGCGCCAGTTCGCGCTCCACCGAGGGGCCGTCGAGGGTGAGGTCGGTGACCCGGTGAATCGGCACCAACCGGTCGAGCTGCGCCTTAATCTGCTCGATCACCATCTCCGTCCCGACGGTGACGACGGTGATTCTCGACAGCTCGTTGGCCTCGTCGACCTCGGCCACGGTCAGGCTCTCGATGTTGTAGCCCCGGCCGGAGAAGAGCCCGATAACGCGCGCCAGCACGCCCGGCTCGTTGTCGACCAGCACCGAAATCGTGTGCCGTCGATCCGTTGGTTCCATTGTCGCCGCCACGCCCGGGTGCCTCCGATCGTCCCGCTTGTGTCCCGCCCGGCCGCTCAGACCAGCGCCAAGCCGTCGTCGGTGACCCCCGGTTGGCTTCCCGCGGGGTCGCTCGCCAGGATCATTTCGTTGTGCGGGGCGCCGGAGGGCACCATCGGCAGGCAGTTCTCCTCCTTCTCCACCAGGATGTCGGCGATCACCGGCTGATCGGATTCGATCATTTGCCGGATCACGTCGTCCAGTTCGTCCACCGCTGTCGCCCGCAGGCCGACGGCGCCGAAGCTCTCCGCCAGCTTGACGAAGTCGGGCAGCGCCGCGACGTAAGTCTCGGCGTAGCGGCCACCGTGCAGCATTTCTTGCCACTGGCGGACCATGCCCATCCACTGATTGTTCAGGATGAAGATCTTCACCGGAAGCGAATACTGCCGGGCGGTCGACATCTCCTGGATGTTCATCAGGATCGAGGCCTCGCCCGCGATGTCGATCACCAGGGCGTCGGGATGCGCCGTCTGCACGCCGATCGCCGCCGGCAGGCCGTAACCCATGGTGCCGAGGCCGCCCGAGGTCATCCAGTGCCTGGGCTGGTCGAACTTCAGGTACTGCGCCGCCCACATCTGGTGCTGGCCGACCTCGGTGGTGAAGTAGGTCTCGCGCCCGGCGATCATCTCCTGCAGGCGCTCGATGGCGTATTGTGGCTTGATGGTCGGGCCGTCCTGCTGGTAGGCGAGGCAGTCGCGGGCCCGCCAGCCCTCGATCTGGCTCCACCAGGCGCCGAGCGCGTCCCAGTCGCTCGAAAGCCCCTCGCTCTCCCACACGCCCAGCATGGCTTCCAGCACCCGGCCGGCGTCGCCGACGATCGGCAGGTCGACGATGACGTTCTTGTTGATCGAGGAGCGATCGATATCGACGTGGATCTTGGTCGAATTCGGGCTGAAGGCGTCGAGCCGCCCGGTGATCCGGTCGTCGAAGCGGGCGCCGATGCAGATCATCAGATCGCAGCCATGCATCGCCAAGTTGGCCTCGTAGGTGCCGTGCATGCCGAGCATGCCCAGAAACTGCGAATCCGAGGCCGGAAAGGCGCCGAGTCCCATCAGCGTGTTGGTGATCGGGAAGCCGGTCCGCTTGACCAGCCGATGCAACAGTCCCGAGGCGCGATCGCCGGCGTTGATGACGCCGCCGCCGGTATAGAAGAGCGGCCGCTTGGCCTCCGCCATCAGATGAACGGCACGGCGAATTTGCGCCGGATCGCCCTCGACGCGGGGACTGTACGACTTGTGGCGAACCTCGGTGGGCGCGGAATAGGGGCCTTCGGCGATGCAGACGTCCTTCGGCAGGTCCACGACCACCGGGCCGGGACGGCCGTTTGTCGCCACGTAGAAGGCCTCATGGATGACGCGAGCCAAGTCCTCGACCCGTTTCACCAGATAATTGTGTTTGGTGCAGGGCCGGGTGATGCCGACCGTGTCGGCCTCCTGAAAGGCGTCGTTGCCGATCATGTGGGTCGCCACCTGGCCGGTGAGGCAAATCACCGGGATCGAGTCCATCAGCGCATCGGTGAGCCCGGTGACTGCGTTGGTGGCGCCGGGGCCCGAGGTCACCAGGACCACGCCGGGCTTGCCGGTCGAGCGGGCATAGCCCTCGGCCGCGTGGACGGCGCCACCTTCCTGGCGGACCAGGACGTGGCGGACCGCATTCTGCTTGAAGAGGGCATCATAGATCGGCAGCACGGCGCCGCCGGGATAGCCGAAGATGACCTCGACACCTTGGTCGGCCAGCGCCTTCATGACGATTTCGGCGCCGGACAGGCGCTGCTCGGTGCTCTCTTCGCCGCCGTCGGCGGCGCTCTCGGTCAGGGTCATCGCGCCCACTCCTCGCCCCCCGCGGCGCCGCCGTCTCCGCTCCTCGCGTCCGGCGCCTCGGGGATTGCGTCATGCCCAAATATTTTCGGGCCCACGAACCAAAGCGCCCGCGTCGCGGCCCTCTTGCCCCTCGACCCTAAGGCCTCGGCGACAGCGGCGCGCGCGCGGACGAACGGCGCGAACATAGCCAGTCACTCTGGAGGGGTCAACAAAAATCGACTCACAATCGGAAAGATTTTATCGAAAAAACATTCTGAATCTTGCGTCAATACATGATTCCACGAACGCATCTTGTTTCTCTGCCAGGTGAGCTGACGCTTGGCGTAGCGCCGGCTGGCCTGCTCGGCGGCCCGGGTCGCCTCCTCGAGCGAGACCTCGCCGGCGACGTGGCGCATCAGCTCGCGCAGGCCCACCGCCTTCATCGCCGGCAGGTCCGGCGCCAAGGCCAGGTCGCGGATGGCCCCGACCTCCGCCATCGCGCCCGCCGCCAGCATGGCGTCGAGGCGCGCCTCGATCCGCGCGTAAAGCGACGCGCGCGGCAGCTCCAGCGCTAGCCCGAGCCAGGGGTGGGCGAGCCCGGGCGCGGTTTGGCGCCGCCAGTCGGATAGCGGCCGGCCCGTCGCCGCCAGCACCTCCAGCGCCCGGACCAGGCGTTGGGAATCGCTCGGCGGCACTCGCGCCGCCGTCTCGGGGTCGGCGCGGGCGAGCTCGGCGTGGAGCGCCGCCGCCCCCTCCGCCGCCAACCGCGCCCGCGTTGCCGCGCTAATCTCGCTCGCAACGTCGGGGATCTCCGCCAGCCCCTCGGTCAGGGCGTGGAAATAGAGTCCGCTGCCGCCGACCAGGATCGCCACCCGCCCGGCGGCCGACGCCGCCTCGATCGCCGTGACGGCGGCGCGGCACCAGCGCCCGGCCGAGCCCCCCTCCGCCGCCGGCCAGATGCCGTAGAGCCGATGTGGCGCCAGCGCCTCTTCGGCCGGGCTCGGCCGCGCGGTGACGATCCGCAGTTCGCGATAGACCTGCATGCTGTCGGCGTTGATGATCTCGCCGTCGAGCGCGCGGGCGAGGCGGAGCGCCAGCGCCGACTTGCCGCAAGCCGTCGGGCCGGCTATCAGGATCAGGCGTCGGTCCATGGTCTCGGCCACCCTCGGCTCGCCCGGGCGGTCCGGCCTCGGCCGCGCGCCACCGTCGAGAGCCGCCGGGTGCCTGCGATGAAACACGTCCTGACCCTGATCGGCAAGCCGCTCGACGCGGCCGTGGTCGCCCGCGCGGCGGCGCTCGCCGAAGCCCGCCGGGCGCCCGAGTGGCTGGCGCCCGGGCGGGCCTGCGACCTGGCGCTCGACGGGCCGCCGCCGGGCGAACTCGAGGCCCGCTTGCGGGCGAGCCTGGCCGGCGCGGCGATCGATATCGCCCTGCAGCCGGCGGCGGGCCGGCGGCGGGCGCTCCTGATCGCCGACATGGATTCCACCTTCATCACCGTCGAGTGCATCGACGAGATGGCGGCGGCCTTCGGCCTCGGCGCGGAGATCGCCCGAATCACGCGCCGCGCGATGCGGGGCGAGTTGGACTTTCCCTCGGCCCTGCGCGAGCGGGTGGCGATGCTCCGGGGCTTCGCCGTCGCCGATCTGGAACGGGTCTGGCGGGAGCGGGTGAGTTTGACGGCGGGCGGGCGGGTGCTGGTCCGGACCATGCGCGCGCATGGTGCCTATACGGCGCTGGTCTCCGGCGGCTTCGACGTCTTCACCTCGCGGGTTCGCGCGGCGATCGGTTTCGACTTCGATCTCGCCAACCGTTTGGCGGTGGACGACGGTCGGCTGACGGGGGAGCTGGTGGAGCCGGTCCTGGACGCCGACGCCAAGCGGGCCACGCTGGCGCGACTGCTGAGCGAACGGGGGCTCGGGGCCGCCGACGCGCTGGCGGTGGGCGACGGCGCCAACGACAGGGCGATGATCCAGGCGGCGGGCCTCGGCGTCGCCTACCGCGCCAAGCCCGTGCTGGCCGAGGTGGCCGACGTTCGCGTCGAATTTGGCGATCTCTCGACGCTGCTCTTCATTCAAGGCTACCGCGAGACGGACTTCGTGGTTTGAAGTCCGCGCCCCGTTCGCGGCGAAGCTTCGCCCGCTCAGCCTTTGTCCAGGCGGACGGCGATGAAGCGCAAGTCGCCGCCACGCTCCAGCAGCAGCAGGACCGACTTTCGCTTCGACTTCTTGACCTTGGTGACCTTGCGCAGCACCTCGCCGGGGGTGCCGACTTCCTCCTGCGCCACCTCGACGATCAGGTCGCCCTCGCGGATGCCCTTCTCGGCCGCCGCGCCGTCGGGGTCGACCTCGGTGACGACGACGCCGCGAGCGTCGTCGCTAAGGCTGTATTTCTTGCGTCGCTCGTCGGTGATGGTCGAGAGCGTCATGCCGATGGTTTCGACCGTTTCGGAAAATACCGGACCCTTTGGTTCGGACGAGGCGACGGTGGTTTTCTCCGCCGCTTCCAGCTCGCCGATCGCGACGCTTAGCTCGACCTCGGCGTTCTTCCGCCAGACCTCGACCTTGACCTTCTTGCCGATCCGGGTTTCGGCGACGATGCGCGGCAGCTCGCGCATCTCGGTGACCGCCTTGTCGTCGAAGGTCAGGATCACGTCGCCTTGTTGCATGCCGGCGGCCTCCGCCGGGCCGCCCTCGCTGACGCCGGCGACGAGCGCGCCCGTGGCCTCTTCCAGGCCCAGGCTTTCGGCGATCTCGTCGGTCACCGTCTGAATGCGGACGCCGAGCCAGCCGCGCCGGGTGCGGCCGAACTCCGAAAGCTGCTCGATGACGTTCTTGGCCAGCGCGGCGGGAATGGCGAAGCCGATGCCGACGCTGCCGCCCGAGGGCGAGAAAATCGCCGTGTTGATGCCGATCACGCGGCCGTCCATGTTGAACAGCGGGCCGCCCGAATTGCCCCGGTTGATCGAGGCGTCGGTCTGGATGAAGTCGTCGTAGGGACCGGCGTTGATGTCGCGGCCCCGGGCCGAAATGATGCCGGCGGTGACGCTGCCGCCGAGGCCGAAGGGATTGCCGATGGCGACCACCCAGTCGCCGACCCGGGCCTCGTCGGAGCTGCCCCACTGGACCGCCGGCAGCGGCGCCTTCGCCTCCACCTTCAACAGCGCCAAGTCGGTCTTCGAATCCCTGCCGAGAATCTTGGCCGGCAGCCTCTCACCGTCGGAAAAGGTGACCGAGACCTCGTCCGCCTCGGCGATGACGTGATTGTTAGTGACGATCAAGCCATCCTTGTCGATGACGAAGCCGGAGCCGAGCGAGGTCACCCGGCGGGGCCTGTTCTGCTGGTTGCCGGGGGGACGGTTGCGCTCGAAGAATTCCTTGAAGAACTCCTCGAAGGGGGAGCCGGGGGGAAACTGGAAGCCGGGCTGGCCCTGGTTGCCCTCGATCTTCTGGGTGGTCGAGATGTTGACGACGCTGGGCGACAGCTCGGCGGCGAGGTCGGCGAAACTTTCGGGCACCCCGCGCGCCCACGCCGGCGTCGCCAGCGCCACGGCCGTCGCCATGGCCACCACCGCCGCCGCCACGCGGGGCGCCGCAAAGGTCCTCGCCGGCGTCTCGGCCGGCATATCCTGCAGAATCGCGTAAATCCCTGACACGCGCCTTCTCCTTGGCTGTAGGGCGGCATCCCCGGACGGAGACCGGCCTCGAATTGTCGGACAATTAAGCCCCACGACGCATCCTTGCAAGTTCCGTGGGCCCAGCCGCAACTGGGAAGCGATTGCGGCCATTCTATGGCCAAATCGGGGAAAAGTCCGGCCCCGCGGCCGCAGCGCTGGCGGGTCGCCCTATTCCCGACGCTCGCCGGCGGAAAATGGCCGGCGGAATAATGGCGGGGGGAATAAGGGAGGGCGGCCCTGGGGCCGCCCTCTGGTATCGCCTTCGGATGGCTCGCCCGGCCATGTGCTCGGGCGTGGAAATACGCCGAAGCGACTACATCCGGTACTCGTCCGGGATCAGCATCAGGCTGTCCTGATCCTCGGCCACGGCGGCGTGACAGTCGATGCAGAACTGCATCTTGGCGCTGTTCTCGCCTTTGGTGACGCCGAAAACGGCGCCGTCCGGCATCACCATGGTGTAGCGCCAGTTGCCGCTCGCCTTGTTGAAGCCGGCGGGCATCTTTTCCATCACAAACAGCGGGCCCGCCGCCATCTTGCCGTTGCCATGGACGGCGAAGCTGTCCTTGGCCAGGATCGAGCCGACGGGCATCTGCCCGACCTCCTCGAACTTGCCGTAAGCCTTGCCGGTCGCATTCGCGTAGTTGTTGACCAAGCGGCCACCATGGGTATCGGAGACGTAGGGCTGTTTGTTGTAGATGTCCCAGTTCTTGTAAAAGCTGGCGATCTTCAGCCCCGACTTGGCGTAACCCGCCACCATCTCCTTCAACAGACACTCGTAGGCGCCCTTGGCCTCGGCCGTGGTCAGCTTCGGCGCGGCGCCGCCGCCGCAGGGGCCGCACGGGCTGCAGGCGCCGCAAGCCTTCTTGGCGGCGCAGGGGTTGCACGCGCCGCAGGCCTTCTTGGCGGCGCACGGGTTGCAGGCACCGCAAGCCTTCTTGGCGGCGCAGGGGTTGCAGGCACCGCAGGCCTTCTTGGCGGCGCAGGGGTTGCACGCGCCGCAGGCTTTCTTGGCGGCGCAAGGGTTGCAGGCCGACGCCGTCACCAGGCGCGGGATCACGCACTTGCTGGAATAGCTGGCGGCACCACCGCCGCAGGGGTTGCACGGGTTGCACGCCCCACAGGCCTTTTTCGCCGCGCAAGGATTGCACGCACCGCAGGCCTTCTTGGCGGCGCAGGGGTTGCACGCGCCGCAGGCCTTTTTGGCCGCGCATGGATTGCAGGCGCCACAGGTCTTTTTCGCGGCGCAAGGGTTGCAGGCCTTGCAGGCCGCCACCCGGATCGCGCCGTCGGCGGGTTTCACGAGCGCCGCCGGATTGGCGAGACCGTCCGCGCCGCCCCGGGCGAACGTGGCATCGGCGAGCGCGATGGCGCTGGCGGCGACGCCGGCGCCGACGAACAGCTGGATCATCGTGCTCGAAAGCAGATTGGCTTTATGCGATTTCACGACCCGGGCCTCCTGGATGTTACCTCAGCCTCCCTGGGCGGTGGTGCCGACGCTCCCGATCGGTCGCGCATCACCTCCCTTGAGGGGCGGATACTAGCGAGGCCGACTCGTCACGCCTCATAAACACTGTGTGATGCTGCGCCGCAGCAAAATGGCTTCGGCACAAGCGGGAATCGAAACGCCGCCGTCGGCTAAGCCGGCGGCGGCGTCTTCGACGATCGCGCGCGCGCTATTTCTTCTTCTTGGCGGCGCAGGGATTGCACGCCCCGCAAGCCTTTTTGGCGGCGCAGGGATTGCACGCGCCACAAGCCTTTTTCGCGGCGCAAGGGTTGCACGCGCCGCATTTCTTCTTGGCGGCGCAGGGGTTGCAGGCCTTGCAGGCCGCGACCTGGATATAGCCGGTCGCCTTGCTCGCGGCCGCCGGATTGCTCAGCCCGTCGTTGCTCGCCGCGCCGGCATGGCCGATGGCGCCGAGCGCGAGCGTGGCGCCGAGCACGAGCGGCATGAAGGTGCTGGAAAGAAGTTTGGACTTGTGGGAACTCATGGATCGACCTCCTGTTAGTGGCAACGGCACCTCCGGTCGCCTCGGCCGCGCCCTCGCGCCACCGCCTTCCTCGAGCCGTTGCCTTTTCCCGCCGCGCCGACGACCATCGCCAGCGCGCGCCGGTTAGATGAGGCATTCTATGCGGCGATCCACGTCACGAATTGTAAAGAATCTGTGATGACGCGACGCGCCTCGACGGTGGCGTTCCTATAACTAGGGCGCGAGGGAGGCGAGAGATGACGATCGGCCGCATGAGCTTGGCGATCCTGCTGCTGCTGGCGGCGAATTTGGCGCGGGCCGGTATCGTGGCGCCGGAGAGCGTGGGGGTGCCCGCCGGCGCATTCGTCCAAGGCTCCGACCGGGCCGAGCGGGAGGCCGCCTACCGATTGGACGAGCGCGCCTACGGTCACGACCTCACCCGGCGCGACAAATGGTACGAGGACGAGCCCCGCCGACGCCTGGAGCTGCCGGCCTTCCGGATCACCAAGACGGCGATCACCAACTGTCAATACGGCCAATTCCTGGCCGCGAACGACCGTGCCGCCCCCGACGTCAGGCGCGACGTCTGGAAGAGTTACGGGCTGATCCATCCCTATTCCCGGACCCGCCGCCATGCCTGGCGCGACGGCGCGCCGCCGCCGGGACGCGAGGACCACCCCGTGGTCCTGGTGAACCACGCCGACGTCCGGGCCTACGCGGCCTGGCTGTCGGAGACGACGGGCGTCACCTGGCGGTTGCCGAGCGAGGCGGAGTGGGAAAAGGCGGCCCGCGGCAGCGCCGGGCGCCGCTATCCGTGGGGCGACGCGTTCGAGGCGGGGCGCCTGAACAGCCACGACGCGGGGCCGTTCGATACCATGGCCGTCGGCCGCTTTCCCGACGGCGCCAGCCCCTTTGGCCTGCTGGACGCCGCCGGACAGGTCTTCGAATGGACGGCGACGACGGCCGGCGCCGGGCGCCATATCGTCAAGGGCGGCTCGTGGGACGACAAGGGCTGCGGGGTCTGCCGTCCGGCGGCGCGCCATTCCAGACCCGATTTTCTCAAGCACATCCTGGTCGGCTTCCGGCTGGTGCGGCAATGATGCTAGAGAGGGCGAGGCGCGGACGTCTCGGGGGGTCTTTCAATCTCCTCGAAACGGCGAATGATCGGGAGCCATCGCGATGGCGCTGTTCGACGAACTCGAGACCGAACGCATCGAGGAGATGCTGCAGGCGGGAGCTGAGATCGAGGAATGCTACCGGGTGCTGCGCAAGGTCGACGCCAACATCGTCGGCGAGATTCTGAAAGGCCACGGCACCTTCTACGAATGGGATCACTACCCGCCGGGGGACGTCTTCGACGACGAGACCCATTGCCAGTATTATTACCATTCGCACCGGCCGGAGGGGAGCGAGCACGGCCATTTCCACACCTTCGTTCGGGCCGGCGCCCTGCCCGCGGGGTTGACGCCCCTAGCCCACGAGGGCGAGGAGGAATGGCCCGCCGGCGACGACCGGATCGCCCATATCGTTGCCATCGCGATGGAGAAGCGGGGCTATCCGACCCATCTCTTCACCACCAACCGCTGGGTGACGGGCGAGACCTTCCATGCCGCCGACGGCGTGATCGGCGTGATCGACCGCTTCGATATCGATCACGCCTACCCCTCCTGGCCCGCCAACCGGTGGCTGACGGCCATGGTCAAATTGTTCCGCCCGCAGATCGAAGTATTGTTACGCCAGCGTGACGAAAAGATCGGTGAGTGGGCGGCGGCGCATCCGGGCGCGGACGTCTACGAGGACCGGGAGCTGGAGGTCACCTCGAAGTCACCGATTTCCGTCATCCGTCAGATCAAGACCCTAAGGACAGCCCTGCGCGGCCGGCGCTGACGCCGAGGGTCGCTCCAGAGCAATATCCGAACGGATGGAACCAGTGCGGTTCAATCCGTTCGGATATTGCTCTATTCTTCAAGATGTAGAGCAGCTTTATCCGCCAGTTGGATCGCTGAAAGCGATTTTCTTCTGGCGAATGCTGCTCTAGCGAGGAGCGAGGCATGAGCGAGAAATTCGAGAAGTCCGAGGCCGAATGGCGCGCCGAGTTGAGCGAAGAGCAGTTCTACGTGACCCGGCTCAAGGGGACGGAGCAGCCCTTCACCGGCAAATACTGGAACGAGAAGCGCGAGGGCGTCTACGCCTGCATCTGCTGCGGCGAGGAACTCTTCCTTTCCGATCACAAGTTCGATTCCGGCACCGGTTGGCCCAGCTTCTGGCAGCCGATCGACAAGGCCAAGGTGCGCGAAGAGCACGACCACGGCCTCGGCATGCACCGGGTCGAGGTGCTGTGCGAGAAGTGCGACGCGCACCTCGGCCACGTCTTTCCCGACGGGCCCCGGCCGAGCGGCGCGCGCTATTGCCTGAACTCGGCCTCGCTGGCGCTGAAGGCGAAGCCGGGCGACGGCGAAGGATGACGGGCGAGGCGGCGTTCCTGGACGACCTCGGGGCCTGAGCGGTGGCGTGGGCCGGCCGCCTCGGGTTTGCGCTGGCGGCCTCGATTCTCGCCGCGCCCGGGACATCGCGCGCCGACGTCTGCGCCCTGGTCGACCGGGCGACGGCGGCGCGCGCGGCGGCGATATTGCGCGCCGCCGAACGATTGCTGGTCGACGATTGGTTCCGGCCGATTACGATTCGCCGGGTCGAAATTCGCGCCGAGCGTGGCCTCCACCGAGTGGTGGTGAACGCGGAGGTATCGCTCGATCTGGCTTACGCCTACGTCGACGACGGGGCATCGGGCTACCGGCGCGTCGGCGCCGCCCTCGATTGCTTCAGCCGCTGGCCCGATTCGATTCCGGCGACGCCCTTCACCTCCTCGGCCCCGGCGCGGTCTTGGCGGCCACCCGACAACCTGGCGGGCGAGCCCGGCGACGTCGGCATCCTCGGTCTGCTCGAACTCCCGGGCCTTGCGGACGATCCCCCGCGGCTGGACATCCGGGTCCATCCGGCCCCGAATACGGCGTCGCGGCCGATCCGCCGGCTCGGCCATCCGAGCGCCCTGGCGACGCGCGAGTTCGACTACGAACGGCCGGGCGCGATCGTGCTTGCCCGGCACGCCGGCTGGTACCGAGTTCGCCTCCGCCGCGGTGTTGCCTGGATCCCGGAGGGCGAGGGCATGCGCTTTCACGCCGTGGCGGATCTCGTGCGGGACAACCTCGCCTATCTCACCGCCGCTTGGGACGGGCGGCTCCGGGCGGCGGCGGGGGTGGAGAAGGATGTTCGCTGGATCGTGCCGGCCTGGCGCAGGCGCATGGGCCATCCCATATCGGTGGAGCTGCGAGAGTCCCGCGAGCGTGGCGGGGAAACCTGGCTCCGGATCGCGATTCCCTGGCCGCCGCCCTGCGACGGCGACGAGCCGACGCGGGTCGTCGCCGAGGGCTGGGTCCCGGCCAGGGCGGCGGACGGGCGGCTCGCCGTCTGGTTCTTCTCGCGGGGCTGCTGAGCCCCGTCGCGGGTGGTTCCGTCGGCTCGGACGATGCGCTAGCCTGGCCTCGCCCGCTCGGGTCGATTCGCCGGGGAACGGGTGGTCCGACCAGGTCGAGATCGGCTCGGTCGAGATCGGCTTCGGGCCGGGTTTCGAGGCGGGCGAATTCGGAGCGAAGCGAACGCGGAGCGACGACGCCATGGAACAGGTCAAGTGGGCCAACGGCTACCGGCTCCACTCGGCGGCGCGTCTCCTGATGCCGGACATCAGCCGCACCGCCCAGCCGAAGCCGCGCGACTACGCCTATGATCTGGAGGGCACGCTCGACGCCGTGCTCTCGCTCCGCTCGGAAATCCCGGAGGACGCCTTCACCGCCTCGATCCTCGGCACCGAGCGGGAAGGCCACGGGGTGCTGATCGGCGATGACGGCCTGGTGCTGACCATCGGCTATCTGATCGCCGAGGCGGCACAGGTCATGCTGGCGGCGATGAACGGCAAGGTCGCCGGGGCCCGGATCGTCGCCTACGACTACGACAGCGGCTTCGGCCTGGTCAGGGCCTCGGAGCCGCTCGACGTCCGGCCGATTCCGATCGGCATCTCGCGCGGCGTCGCCGTCGGCGACCGGATGGTGGTCGGCGGTCATGGCGGCACGGGCCAATCGCTGGCCGCCAAGGTGGTTTCCAAGCGGGAGTTCGCGGGCTATTGGGAGTATCTCCTGGACGAGGCGATCTTCACCGCGCCGCCGCATCCCAACTGGGGCGGCGCCGCGCTGATCGGCGAGGACGGCAAGCTCGCCGCCATCGGCTCGCTCTTCGTGCAGGACGCGGTGACCGGCGAACAGGCGATGCGCGGCAACATGTTCGTGCCGATCGACTTGCTCAAGCCGATCCTGCCGGAGCTTCTCGCCAATGGGCGGACCAGCAAGCCGACCCGGCCCTGGCTCGGCATGTTCACGACCGAGATCGAAGGCCATCTGGTGGTCGCTGGCCTGGCGCACGGCGGCCCGGCGGAGCGAGCCGACGTCCGGGTGGGCGACATCGTCTTGGGCGTCGCGGGCGAGGGCGTGCACAGCCTGGCCGAAATGCTGCGCCGGATCTGGTCGCTCGGCGGCGCCGGGATCGAGGTGCGCATGACCTTCCAGCGCGAGGACAAGCTGGTCGAGGCGGTGATCGATTCGGCCAACCGCTACGACTTCATGAAGGTCTCGCACCTCCACTGACGGGGTGGCCGTGGCGAGGAGGAGAAGACGATGGACGGGGCGGAACTGAAGGCGATACAGGCGCCGATCAAGGCGCGCTACCGGGACCAGCCGGAGGCGGCGGTGATCACCCTCAGCGCCGAGGGCTCGATCGGCGAGGGCGTCACCTGTTCGGTGGAGACGGGGCGGGCGCTGGTCGAGGCGGGGCTGCACCCCGCGACCGGCGGCAGCGGCGCGCACGCGTGTTCCGGCGACATGCTGTTGCAGGCCCTCGTCGCCTGCGCCGGCGTCACCTTGAACGCGGTGGCCACGGCGCTCGGCCTCGAGCTCGGGGATGCCCGGATCCGAGCCGAGGGCGATCTCGACTTCAAGGGGACCCTCGGCGTCGATCGCGATGCGCCCGTGGGTTTCCGCGACATTCGCCTTTGCTTCGAGCTCGACGGCGACCTCGACGCGGAGCAGACGGCGACGCTGATGAAGCTCACCGAGCGCTACTGCGTCGTCTACCAGACCCTGAAGGCGGCACCGCCGATCGAGGTCGCGGTCGGCGCCGGTTGAACCGCGGCCCGCTCAGCCCATTTCCAGCATTTCCTCGACGTCGGCCGGTGTCGCCACCTCGCGGCCGGCGGCCCGCGCCATCCGGGCGACGCGAGTGACCAGCTCGGCGTTGCTCGGGCGGCCCTCGCCGACATAGGGATGATCGCCGAGGCCGATCGAGACATGCCCGCCCCGCTCGATGATCTCGGGCGTGAGCGCCAGCAGGTCGCCACCGAAGTTGCAGGCGGCCCAATGCACGCGGCCGCCGCCCGGCAGCATGTCGAGATGCGCCCGCAGCCCCTCCGGCGTTCCCGGATGGCCGGCCAAGACCTCGCCGTCGGTCAGCACGAACAAGAGGAAGGCCGGCTCCGGCACCGCGCCCGTCTCCAGCAGCGCCAGCGCCTGGCGGGTGAAACCGATGTTCCACGAGACCAGGTAGTGCTTGACGCCCGCTGCAGCGATCTCGGCCGCGAAGTGTTGCAGGGTGCTCGTGCTGTTGCGGTAGATCAGATCGGTGGTGCGGAAGCGTTTCTCGGCCCGGAGGTAGCGGTCGATGTTGGTGCTGCCGGTATCCATCGGCGCGAAGTGGGGCCGGGTCGCCGGATCGCGCGCCAGCTCGACGATATGGCCGACCCGGGTCTCGGGCGGCGCGTCGAGGGTGACGAAGCCCAGTGTCGGATGGGTCAAGATGTCGGAGCGCTCGCGGATCAGGCGGATGCCCTGGGCATAGGTCTCGGCGTCGTGGGCCGGCTCGCCCGCCGGGCCGCGGGCGTGAAAATGCACGATCGCGGCGCCGGCCTCGCGACATCTGACGGCGTCCTCGGCGATCTCCTCGGCCGTCCAGGGGACGTTGGCGTTGTCGACCCGCATGGCGTATTCGTTGATCCGCGCCTCGATGATCAGCTTGTCCATGGCTTTCCTCCCGGCGTCATTCGGCTTCGGCTTCGGCCTCGAGCACTTCCTTGGCGATTGCCGCCGCCGTCATCGCCGCCGGCCAGCCGGCGTAGATGGCGAGATGGGTGACCAACTCGACGATCTCCTCAGGCGTCACCCCGTTGGCGAGGGCGCGCACGATATGGCCCCGCATCTGCCGCTCGTGCCCCAGCGCCACCAGGCTGGCAAGCGTGATCAGGCTGCGATCGCGCTTCGAAAGGCCCGGCCGCTCCCAGATGTCGGCGTAGACGACCTCCTCGGTCAGTTCTACCAGCTTGGGGGCGAAGTCGCGGATGGCGTCGCGGCCGGCGGTGATCGAGAGCTTGGCCATGTATCGTCTCCCTACTACAGTGGAAGCGAATACTAGCGCCTTTCAGGATCGGCCGGATTTTCCTGAAGGCGGAAACTGCTCTCACCTCCGGGCGAGGGAACGCCGGCGGGAGAGCTCGATGACCACAGGTTTCGAATTCGGCCTCGACGTCGGGGTTTACGGCCCCCTGGCGCTGCCGATTCACATTCTGCCGCTCGCCCGCCAAGCGGAGGGGGCGGGCTTCAGTTCGCTTTGGCTCGCCGATCACGTGGTGTTCCCCAAGCAGATCGATTCGAAATATCCCTATAGTCCCACCGGCGCCTTCCCCGTCGCCGCGACCGAGCCACTGATGGAGCCGATCGCGACCATGGCCGTGTTGGCCGGCGCCACCTCTCGCCTCCGCCTCGGCACCGCCGTTCTGGTCATGCCCTACCGCAATCCGGTGCTGCTGGGCCGGATGCTGGCGACCATCGACCAGTTCGCCGCTGGCCGTGTCGTGCTCGGCGCCGGCGTCGGCTGGCTGGAGGAGGAGTTCCTGGCCCTCGACGCCCGCGATTTCGCCGCCCGGGGCGCCGTCACCGACGAGTGCCTGGAGATCGTCAAGGCTGTCGCCGGCGGCGGGGTCGTGGAATATCGGGGCGAGCACTACGCCTTCGAGGCGATTGAGTGCCATCCGGGCTCCGTCACCCGACCGCACCCGCCGATCCTGATCGGCGGCACCAGCAAACGGGCGCTGCGCCGTGTGGTGGAGCAGGGCGACGGCTGGCTTTCCGTCTCGCTCGACATCGCGGGGTTGCGCGAGCACCTCGGACGGCTCGAGGGGCTCTGCGAGGCCCGCGGCCGGGCCTTCGGCGAGCTGGAGCTGCAGCACAAGATCTTCCTCTCGATCGGCGAGGAGAAAGCCTCGCTCGACGGGACCCGGGCGCTCGGCACCGGAGCCGTGGAGACGATCCGCGACGACGTCAAACGAATTGCCGATCTCGGCTTCCGTGGCGTGATCATGCGCTATATCGGCCGCGACGCGAACGAGCAGCAGGTCCAGATCGACCGCTTCGCCGACGAGGTCATGGCCCACGTCTGAGGGAGACTTTCGAGGCGGACACTGAACCCGGGATCGCCCGGGAACCGGCCGAGGAGAGGAGAAGGGCATGGCGCGAGACGGCATTGAGGCCTGCGTCTTCGACGTCTTCGGGACCGTCGTGGACTGGCGCGGCTCGCTCGCCCGCGATGGCCGGGCGCTGGGCGCCGCAAGGGGAATCGATCTCGACTGGGAACGCTTCGCCCGGGACTGGCGGGCGCTCTACCAGCCGGCGATGGAGTTGGTGCGGAGCGGCCAGATGGGCTTCGTCAAGCTCGACGTGCTGCATCGCCAGAACCTGGTCGAACTGCTGGCGCGCCACGCCATCGAGGCCCTGTCGGAGGCGGAGATCGATGACTTCAACCGCGCCTGGCACCGGCTCGATCCCTGGCCGGACGTGGTCCGGGGGCTGACCCGGCTGAAGTCCCGCTTCACCATCGCCACGCTCTCCAACGGCAACGTGGCGCTGATCGTGGCCATGGCCAAGCGGGCGGGTCTGCCCTGGGACACGGTGCTGGGGGCCGAGGTGGCACGGCACTACAAGCCCCAGCCCGAGGCCTATCTGAACGCCGTCGATTTTTTGAGCCTGGAGCCGGCGCAAGTGCTGATGGTGGCGGCGCACAACGCCGATCTGGTGGCCGCGCGAGCCTGTGGCCTCTCGACCGCCTTCGTCGCCCGACCGACGGAATACGGCCCCGAGCAGAACCGCGACGCTAAGGCCGAGCACGATTTCGACTTTGTCGCCCGGGACTTCGGCGACCTCGCCGACCAGCTCGATTGTCCCGCCTGAAGGAGCCTGAAATGACCGAATCCACTCACCGTTACGTCCGCCCCGAGCTGTTGATCGAGACCGAGGAGCTGGCGGCCGGGCTCGGCGCGCCGGGCTTGCGCCTGTTCGACTGCACGGTCCATCTCGACCCCGATCGGAAGCAGGTCTACACGGTCCGCAGCGGCCGCGCCGATTATGATGGCGGTCACATCCCGGGCGCCGTCTTCCTCGATATCCAGGCGGAGCTTTCGGTGGCCGACAGCCCTCTCCGCTTCACTTTCCCACCGACCCAACACTTCGCCGCCGCGATGTCGGCCCGAGGCGTCGGCCCGGAGAGCGAGGTGGTGCTCTACAGCAGCACCAAGGCACAATGGGCGACCCGGGTCTGGTGGATGCTCCGCGCCTTCGGCTTCGAGGGCGCCAGGGTCCTGAACGGCGGCCTCTCCAAGTGGCGGCGCGAGGGGCGGCCGCTCGACCGCGAAACACCCAGCCATCCACCGGCCACCTTCGAGGCCAGGCTTCGGCCCGAGATGGTGGCCGACAAAGCGGACGTGCTGGCCGCTCTCGACCAGGCGGGTTGTCTGTTGGTGAACGCGCTCAGCCCCGAAAAGCACCAGGGCGAGGGCATTCCTTACGGCCGCGCCGGGCGCATCGCAGGCTCCGTCAACCTGCCGGCCGACGACCTGTTGGACGCCGAAAGCGGCTGCTTCCTGCCGGCGGCGGCTCTGGAAGCGCGCCTCGCCCTGGTCGGGGTGCGCGACCACGCGCGCGTCATCACCTATTGCGGCGGTGGCATCGCCGCGACCGCCGACGCCTTCGCCATGGCGCTACTGGGTCTGGACGCGGTGGCGATGTACGACGCCTCGCTCTCGGAATGGGCCAACGATCCGGCCCTGCCGATGGCGACCGGCTGAGGCGGGCTGAGCATGCCCACGATTCACGTCTCGAACCTGGCCGATCTCGAGGCTCGCCTCCATGCCGTCAGGCCGAGCCATCTGGTCTCGATGCTGGCCGACGACGCGTTTCCCGAAACGCCCGAGTGGATCGCCGACGCCGATCATTTGCGGCTCCGCTTCCACGACATCGCCGAGCCGCTGCCCGATCACGTGGCCCCGGGGGGGCATCACCTCCACTCGCTGATCGACTTCGCCCGGGGCTGGCCGGGCGAGGCGCCGATCGTCGTCCATTGCTTCGCCGGCGTCAGCCGCTCCACGGCCGCGGCCCTGACGGTGCTGGCATTGCACAATCCGGGCCGCGAGGCGGAGGCCGCGGCACTGCTCCGGGCCCGCGCCCCGCACGCCTATCCCAATCGGCTGATGATCCGCCTGGTGGACGAGATCCTGGCGCTCGACGGCCGCCTGGTCGCCGCCGTCGAGGCCATGGAGGAGCCGGATTACCAGACCCTGGGAACGCTGGTGGAGCTCCCGCTCCGGCTGGAGTGATATCCCGCCAAGCGCCATGAATGGCGACTTCCTGGCCGCCGCTTTTTTTGATCACCGCTCGCGCGGCCCGTCGGGGGAGCGGGGCGGCCGGAACTTACATCGAATGGTTTCAGACGGCGCGGACAACGCTCTACCATCGCGTCGCGCGCGCGGCCGAGCAGGCGGAACAGCTTGCCGGCATCGGAGCCCAGCATTGTGCTCCGGGTGGTCTCGCCTTTATCGTCGGCGCCGGCGAGGGCGAGATAGGCCTCGAAGGCGGCCAGGTAGGCATCGGCCTGGGCGCAGAAGGCGGCGTTCTCCCGGTATTCCCGTGCGAGCCGGTCGCCGGCCCTTTCCTCGCCGCCCGGGCGGCGGATCAGCTTGGAGAGGAAGTGACCGTCGCTCGCCGGCGCCGATTTCTCCGCGAGGTCGAGCCGGGCGAGATCGAGGCCGAGCCGGTTCAGGGCATTTTCGATAGCAGCGAGGCTGGAGAGGAAATCACCGGCGGCCACCCCGTCCTCGGCGATCCCGCTCGTCTCCGGGGCCGGCAGCGCCTTCGGCCGGCCGGCCTCCGGCGTGGGTTCCGCCACCTCCAGGGTTCGCGCGGTTAGCTCGCCCAGATCGTCGACATGGCGGGCCAGGCGCGAGACCAGCGAATCCGTCGTCGCCGACAGCGCCATCAATCGCGCCTCCAGCATCGCCGCGCGCTGATCGGCGAGGTCGCTGGCGCCGGCTATCGCCTCGCCCGCCTTTCGGATCAAGGCCTCCACCCGTTGGTCGAGCCGGCTCTCGGCGCCCTCGACGCGGTCGATGAGGGTCGCCAGCAGGCCAGCGATCTGCTCTTGCCGTTGGCTCAGCTCGCAACCTGCCTCGACCAGTCGCGTGAGCTCGCCCGAGGTCTCGGCCTGGAGTTCTTGGATCCGCCCGTCGAGCTCCCGTGCGCCGTCGCGTAGTCGATTAGCGCCTTGTTCGGCGGTGGCACCCAGGCGTTCGATATCCTCGGCAACCTTGCTCGCGGCCGCCGCGCCCTGGTCGCCGCCGGCCTCGAGCGCTGTCGCCGCCGTCGCCACCGCCCGCGTACCGCGCTCCATCGCGGCTTCCATCGCCGTCGCCGTCCGCGCCAATTCGGCCCGCGCCGCCTCGGCCGCGCCGAGGCTCTCCCGGCCCTCGCGGTACAGATTCGCGCGTGTCGCCGCGCCCTCGCGGACGAAGGCTTCGAGCTCCGCACGGGCCCGGCCGACGGCCTCGACGAGCGTCGATTCGGTCGTCTCGGCCACGCCGTCCGTCCGCTCCAGTAAGGTCGCGAGCGCGCCCAGGCCTTCGTTCAGCCGCGCGAGCCGCGCCTCCGCCTCGGCGAATTCGTGTGCGGCCGCCTGGAGCCCGCTCGTCCCCACGCTCGCCGCCCGATCCAGCGCCTCGACACCGTCGTCGAGTTTCGCCGTCGTCGAGGCCAGCGCCGCCCCGGCCCTGGCGCCGGCCTCGGCGATGTGGTCGAGCTCCTCTCCGAGGGCGCGGCCGAGCACCTCGACCTCGCCCGCCTGGTTCCGGGCCGCCGTCAGCAGTCGCGCGCCGTCGCCGGCGAGCCGTTCGCCCATGCCCTCGAGCCGGGTCGTCGCCTCGTCGAGGCTCGCCGTCAGGGCCGCTCGCTGTGCTTCCACCGAAGCGGCCAGCGCGTTGCCCTTCCGGGTCACCGCGTCCGCCATGGCGTCGAGGCTCCGCAACCGCTCAGCCATGGAGGCGGCAAGCGATTCGGCGCTCGTATCGCTCGCCTGGGCGCTCTCCGCCAGAGCTTCGCGGTGGCGCGCCAGGACCTCGCCCATGGTCCGCGCGCGCGCCTCCGCGGCGTCGGCGGTTTCGTCGAATACCCGGCCCAGTCGGGTCATCTCCGCCTCGATCGTCCGCAGACGGTCCTCGGCGCCTGCAAGCGATTCGCCGAGCCCTTCGATCCTGGTCCCGATTCGATCGGTCGTGGCACCCAGCTCGAGCTGCCTGTCGCCAAGCATCGTTGCCGCCGAGGCCAAGACCTCGGCCTGGGTCTGGGCGTCGCTCGCCAGGGCCTCTTCTCGCTCGGCGAGCGTCGCGGCCTCTTCGCCCACGATGCGCATTGCCCCTTCCAGCGCCTCGTTCGCGGCCTCGATCCGCCGCGCGCTCTCGGCGCCGGCGCCGGCCAGGGCCGCCTGGTGATCGCCGAGCTCGTCCGTCGCCTGGGCCAGGCGATCCACCGCCTCGACTCCCAACCGGGCGAGCGCCTCGGCCCGGACTTCCAAGCGATCGCCGGCGTCGTCCAATTCCTGGACGCTCACTTCAGCCGCCGTCGAGAGCGCGCTTCGCCGCGCCTCGAATTCGTCACCCGCCTGGCGCACCGCCTCGGCGACGCCGAGCGCCACCTCGACCGCGCGCGCACCGCGCCGGGCGATGCTCGCCTCGATCGCGCGGGCCCGTTCGTCGACCTGCCGCGAGGTGCCCTCGATCCGCTCGGCGTCGCGGCTCAGCAACTTGCTCATCCGCGAGACCCGGCTGTCGAGATCGTCGAGTACGCCGTCGAGCCGAGCCGCCTGGGCATCGAGCGCGAGCCCGGCCTCGCGGCCCCGAACCTCCGCCAGCGACACCGTCGCCATCAGCAACGAGGCCTGGTCGCGGATTGCCAGGCCGACCTCGCGGGCCCGCTCGGCCGCTTCGCCGACCATGCTCGCGGCCAGCTCGCCGCGGCGTCGGAGACTGGTTTCCAGGTCCTTGTGGTGATAGGCGATAAGCTCCGAGGCGCGAGCCAGCGAGCGGGCCCGTTCGTCGAGCTGGCGGGCGCTCTCAGCCGAGCGCGCGTTCGCCTCCTCGGCGGTCTTGCGCAGCAGTTCGGCGCGATGGCCGAGCGTTATCTCGCTTTCCCGCGCGGCCTCCGCCGCCGCGTTTACCACCGTGGTCAAGGCCTCGATCGAGCGCTCGGTTGCCGTGCGGGCGATCTCGGCGTGGCGCTCCAGGCCGGCCGCGACCGAGCGCATGCGCGCATCTCCCCCGGGCGCGGGGAAGGCCAAGGCGTCGAGACGGGCCTTCGAGCGCCCTGGCGTGGCGCTCGAAGGCCTCGCCCCGGCGGAGATAGAGCAGCACCAGCCATAGCAGGATCGCCGGCGCCGCCACCCCCGCCGCCGCCATCGCCAACTCGTGCGCCGGCAGCGCCACGAAGGCGCGTGCGCCGGTTTGATGGACGATGTAGCCCAGGACGAGAGCGAACCAGGCGAGGGTGGCGCCGACGCCGATCAGCGGAACTCGACGATGCCCGCCGGCGCGCGCGCCGGCGACGTCGACCTCGGCCCGGGGCTCGCTGGCGACCAGCGGCAGGGCGGAATTGGGGAGTTCGATCTCGGCCATGGCGGGCCTCGTCTCAATTTCGGCTTCGGATCGTGGCGCGGGCCGCGAAAAGCTTCGGCGCGGGCCGCGCGACGGTGGGGTGGCGAACGTGCTGGACCATGTAGAAGCGCGGCGCCGGACCGGTATGGGTCACCGACATGGAGAAGCGCACGATGCCGTCGGGCGGCACCCGGCCCTGGCTGAAGCGCAGCAGGTCGCGCGGCTCCAGAATGTCCTCGACCTTGGCGAAGACGTCGGACCTGAAGGGCCGGTTGACTTGTGCCGACTGAGCGAAGGAGAGGCCGTCGTAATAGTCGCTGGCGACGCCCGGGCGTTTTTCCAGCTCGATGTTGAAGAATTGCCAGGTGCCGGTGGTCCGGTTGCGCACCACCTTGACGAGCGCGAAGCCGGTCTGGTGGGAGGTTTTGACCCGGCTGCCGAAGCTGCGGGACACCGTGACGAAAACGATGGCATCGCCTCCGTCGACGATTTCCTCCCGCAGGACGAAGGGATCGGCGAGCGTGCCGGTGCCGCTGACGCCCAGCAGGCGAAGGTTGGCCGAGGCCTCGGCGAAGGTCACGCCCTCGAGCGTGATGGCCCCCGCCCCGGCCGGCGAGGCGGTCCCCAATAGCAGGGCCGGGAACATCCCGAACGACAGGATCAGCGCCCGGAAGCCCTTACGAATCAAATGCTTGTCGACGTTTCTTGGCATAACCGCCAATTATCCGGGCGGTCGGGCGCGAAAGTCAAAGGGTATTGCGGCGTTCTTCCCCGCCAGCGTGGCGGATTTGCCACCGTCAGAGGCGCGCCATCACCTGCTCGGAGAAGGCCTGCGCGAAGTGCCATTTGGCGTCCACGCCGGTGGCGAACATCAGCTCCTGCAAGCCCTCCGCCTCCAACGCGCGGATGGTCTCGATCAGCTCGTCGGCGGTGCCGACCAGGCAGGTATCGCGGATGAGCTGCTCGTCGATCAGCTCGGCCTCGCCCGGATGCAGGTAGGTGTAGTGGTACTCGTGGGTGCGGAAGTGGCGGTGGGCCTCCGGCGTCTCGGCCACCAGCTCGCAATAGGGCTTCCACAGCCGCTGCAGGAAGTCCGGCGGCTCCCGTCCCTTCTCGTGCACCTGGTCGTGGAAATAATACACGCTGGCCATGACGTTGGGGCCGATCGCGCGCTTCACCCGATCGGAGGCGACCGCCTCGCCCGGCTCCAGCAGCACGATGTTGGTGAGCGCGCAGTTGAGGAAGCCGTCGAGCGGCCGGCCGGCCCGGGCCGCGCCCTGGCGGACATGCGCCATCGCCTGCGGCACGGCGATGCCGCGCGGTGGGATCGCGAACACCAGGCCGTCGCCGTATTCCCCCGCGAGGCCCATGGCGCGGGGCCCGAAGCCCGAGACGTAGAGCGGGATCTTGGGCTCCAGGTTCATGTATTTGTGCTCGTGCATCAACATCTTGATCGGCTTGGTGACGCCGTCGAAGGTGTAGTCGACCGCCTCGCCCCGGAGGAGCGCGCTCAGCACGCGCAGGTATTCGCGGTAATCCGCGATCCGCATCGGCGGCTGGCCCATGGTGCGGGTCGCGGTGTTGCCGGTGGCGATGGCGAGATGGACCCGGCCGGGCGCGATCCGATTGAGGCTCGCGATCGCCGCGACGTGGACCGGCGGAATGCGGGTACCGGCGATCGAGGTGCCGGTGCCGAGCCGGAGCGTGCGGGTTTGCTTGGCCGCCAGCGCCAGCACCGCGTAACAGTCGGAGAACAGCATCTGGCTGTCGGTGACCCAGACTGCGTCGTAGCCCAGGTTTTCGGCATGGGTGAAGAAGCCGATCTCGTCGATATCGGCCATCACGCAGACGCCGAGCTTCATCGGCTGCCTCCCTTGCCGGCGAGCTTGCGGCCCGCCGCCGCGAAGCCACCGGTCGCGGCGATCAACTGGTTGAGCTGTCGGCCCATGTCGAGGGCGTTGTCGAGGGGCATGTTTTCCGCCGCCCGGAAGCTGTCGCGGGTGAGCTTGACGGCACGGCGGTCGAGCGCGGCGAGGCGGCCGGCGAACGCCGTCTTCAGCTCCGCCAGCGCCGCCGCGTCCTCGGCCAGGTGGTTGATCAGGCCGACGGCATGCAGCCGCGTCGCCGGGATAGGCTCGCCGAAGAGGGCGAACTCCAGCCCCAGCCTCGGGCCGACCAGGCGAGCCAGCACCGGAGTGCAGACCGCCGCCGGGAAGCCGTGGCGCATCTCGTAGGCGCCGAACACGGCTTCCCGCGTCGCCAGCACGAAGTCGCAACCCATCGCCAAGGTGAAGCCGCCGGCAACGGCGTGGCCCTCGACCACGGCGAGGGAGGGGATGGCCGAGCGGTGCAGCAGGTGGAAGATCTCGACCCAGACCTCGTCCTCGGCTAAGGGGTCGTCGGTCGGCTCGGCGGCGGCCTTGAGGTCCCGCCCCGTGCTGAAGCCGCCGCCGGCGCCCTCGATCACCAAGACTCGGACCTCAGCCTCCCGCCCCGCCGCCCGAATCGCGTCGCCGAGCGCCCGGGCCGTGCCCAAGTCGATGGCGTTGCGCCGCTCCGGGCGATCGATGACCAGCCGCCGAATCCCGCCTTCGGTATCGATTTGGATCATGACCCGTCTCCCCCGCTTGTCCGCCGGTCGAGGCTATGCGAACGAAGGCGCTCGGCATAGGGAGATCGGAGCCAAGCCATGAGCGTGACCGCGCGGCGTTCGCTGGATGCGCCCATCGTTCGCCCCGACATGGACGGGCGGATGGGGCGTAATATCAACGGTCCCTCGCTGATCGCGGCGCCGCCGTGGCTGGCGCGCCCGCTCGCCTGCTATTACCTCTATTTCGCCGATCATCGGGGGAGCTACATCCGCCTGGCGCTGGCCGAGCGGATCGAGGGTCCCTGGCGGATGCACGAGGCGGGCTGCCTCGAGCTCGCCGATTCGCTGTTTTGCGCCGAGCGGCCGACGCCGCCGGGCCCGCCGCCCGCCGGAACGGCGCCGGGCGAGGATTGGCTTTATCCCCACATCGCCTCGCCCGACGTCCATGTCGAGCCCGCCGAACAGCGGGTGCGGATGTATTTCCACGGCCTGATGGCGGATGGCAGCCAGACGACGCGGCTCGCGCTCTCCGAGGACGGGCTCCGTTTCGAGGTTCGACCGGAGGTACTGGGACCGGCCTATTTCCGCGTTTTCCGCCACGGGCGCCGGCACTACGCACACGCCGACCGCAACCGTCTGTTCCGCTCCGCCGACGGGCTCGGCGGTTTCGAGGCGGGACCGACCATCTTCGATCCCGCCACCCGGCACGCTGCCCTGCTGGTTCGGGGCGATCGGCTGCACGTCTTCTGGACCCGAATCGGCGACGCGCCGGAGCGGATCCTGCACGCCCGCGTGGCGCTGAGAGCCGAGTGGGCCGATTGGCGGCTAACCGAGGCCCGGGAGCTATTGCGCCCGGAGCATTCGTGGGAGGGGGCGGCGCTTGCCCTTCGCCCGTCGATGCGCGGCGCCAGCGACGCGCCGGCGAACCAGCTCCGCGATCCCTGCGTCTTCGAGGAGGGCGGCCGAACCTGGCTGCTCTACGCCGCCGCCGGCGAGGCCGCCATCGGTCTCGCCGAGCTGGAGGGACTGTAGTCGATGGTGAAAAACTCCCTCGGCTTCGCTTCGCCCGTTCCCCTGGCGAACAGCTTCAAACCTGAAGCGCTAGCCAACATCGAACGCATCGGAGAAAATGATCTGGTGATCCCTGTTCCGCGTGTCGAGCGAGCGGGAACAGGTGTAAGGGGAGGCAGACGATGTACACCAGGGAGCATGTGTCGGTGCGGGGCGAGCAAATGGAAGTCCTGATGTTCGATCCCGAGGGACGCGACGGCAATCCGGGGCTGATCGTCTGCCAGCACATTCCCAAGGCGCATGCCGGCCTGGAGAGCGATCCCTGGCAGATCGGCGTCGGCGAACGACTGGCCAAGGCGGGATATGCGGTGGCCATGCCCTTTCTCTTCCACTGGTGGCCGAGCGACGAGGACATCGACGTCAAACGACGGGAGTTTCCCGACGATTGGACGGTGGCCGACCTCGCCGCCGCCTATGACGCGTTGCGGAACCGCGAGGGCGTGGACGGTGCGCGGATCGCCATCATCGGCCATTGCTGGGGTGGCCGGGTGGCCTGGCTCGGCGCCTGCCATAATTCGAACCTGAAGGCCGCGGTGGTGCTTTACGGCGGCCGGATCAAACTTTCGATGGCGGACAATGCGAGGCCCCCGATCGAGCTGGCCGACCGCATCCCCTGTCCCGTGCTGGGCCTATTCGGAAACGAGGACCAAAATCCCTCGCCCGCCGACGTCGACGATCTCGACGCCGCGCTGACCGAGGCCGGCGTGGTCCACGAATTCCAGCGCTACGACGGCGCCGGGCACGGTTTCCAAGACGACTCCAACGCCGAGCGCTACCGAGAGGCCCAAGCCGACGACGCTTGGGAGAAAATCCATGATTTTCTTGCTCGCGTACTGCACTGACGCCAGGGGACGTCGCGGCGCCCCCGGCGCGGCGAACGGCTACGATCCCGAAGCGCTTTAGAACGCGGCGGCGGCGGTCGGAACGGTGGCCCGAATTCCGCCGACGGCGAGGCCCCGGGCATTGAGCACGGGCGGCTCCAGGAAGCGGGCGAGCGCGGCTTCGTCTTCGGGCCTGAACGCATCGAAGCGCCGCAACAGGGCGAGGATCGCGACCTCCGCCGCCCGGCCCGCGCCGTCTCGTGCCTTGACCGCGATGCCGAGCCCGGTCTCGACGATTCCCGCGAGGTAGACGCCCTCGGCCCCGGTCTTGGCCACCACGCGGCCGGCGCAGGTTTCGAGCAGGGTCGAGTTGCCCGAAGCGAGACCCCGAACCATCTCTGGCTGGGCCCACATCGCCCGGGCGATTCGCCGGCAGGCGGCGGCGCGGACCGGCGCGAGATCGTCGGGCCGGGCGAGGCGGGCGAAGGCGCGCGCCAGCGCCGCCAGCGGCAAGGCCGGATTGGGCGCCGAGCAACCGTCGATGCCGATGGCCAAATCCGCGCCCTCCAGCCCCGCCATATCCCTGATCGCGGCGAGAATGCGGACTTGCGCGGGATGCGCGGAATCGAGATAGCTTTGCTTCGCCTCGGCCATGTGGACGACGTGGCTCAGCATGCCGGCGTGCTTGCCGGAACAGTTGTTGTGCGCGGGGCCGGGCACGGTGCCGGTGGCGAGAAGCGCTTCCAAGGCTTGCGGTAGCCCCGGCCAATGGGCGCCGCAGGCGAGGTCGTCCTCAGCCAGCCCCAGGCGGGCGAGCCAGGCCCGGACCGTCTCCACGTGCACCGGTTCGCCCAGATGGCTGGCGCAGGCGAGCGCCACCTCCCGCTCGTCGAGCGCGAAGGCGTCGGCGGCACCGGTCTCGATCAACGCCAAGGCCTGCAGCGGTTTGATCGCCGAGCGGGGATAGACGGCATGATCGACCTCGCCCCAGCGGGCGACGCGGCGGCCGTCGGTGTCGACGACGACGGCGTCCACGGCATGGCGGCTCTCGACCAGCTCGCCGCGCGTTACCGCGACGGTGATCGGGGCGTCACCGGGCGCGCCTGGATCGATTCCTCGGGGCAAATCGGGCGTCGGATTTTCCATCGTCGCATCCTCGGTTATTCTGCACGACGCGCGCAAGCGGCGCGAATTCGAAGCGGGGCGGGCGCGGCCGTGAAGGCACCCATCGGGCAACGGGGCTATTTCGCCGTCGGCGTCGAGCGGATCAGCAAGCCGATGAACGCGGGCAACCTGTTCCGCACCGCGCATGCCTTCGGCGCGAGCTTCCTCTTCACCATCGCCGCCGACTATCCCCGCCGGCGGGCTCCCTCGGACACCTCGCGGTCGCCCTTGCACCTGCCGCTCCACGAATTCGCCGACGTCGAGGCGCTCCGCCTGCCCGAGGGTTGCCGCCTGATCGGCATCGAATTGCTGGACGAGGCGGTGGAACTGCCGAGCTTTCGCCATCCGCCCCGCGCCGCCTATGTGCTGGGACCGGAGAAGGGCGCCCTCTCGCCGGCCCTGGTCGCCCGCTGCCAGGAAATCGTCAAGATCCCCAGTGCCTTCTGCATCAACGTCGCCACGGCCGGAGCCATCGTCATGTACGACCGCTTGATCACGCTGGGTCGCTTCGCCCGCCGACCGCTCTCCTCGCTCGGCGCGGCGGAGCCGCCGCCGGCGCACGTTCAGGGGGCGCAGATCTTCAGATCGGCGCGAGACGAGGGGAAATAGCGCGAATAAGACCTCGCCGCCGCCTTCAAATCGCCGCGTTCGCCGACTATGTTATCTGCCATGATTCGCGGAATTATCATAATGGCCCTGGTCGGGCTGTTTCACGCGGGGCCAGCCGGCGCGCAGACGCCGAGCGAGGTCGCCAGCTTCAAGAAATGGTCCGCCTACAAGCTGAAGCAGGACCGCGGCACCGCTTGCTACTTGGCCACTCAGCCGAGCTCGAGCCGCCCGAAGGGCGTCAAGCGCAGCGCGATCTGGCTGTTCGTGACGCACCGCCCCTTCGACAAGGTGCGTGACGAGGTCAGCTTGCACATGGGCTATCCCCTGAAGAAAGACAGCAACGTCGTCGTCGAGATCGACGGCAGGAAGAAATACGATCTCTTCGGCCATGGCGAGACCGCCTGGGCGAAGACCCGGGAAATCGACCGCGAGCTGGTGGTGGCGATGCGCAAGGGCGCCACGATGGTGGTGCGCGGCGTCTCCAAGCGCGATACCAAGACCACCGATACCTATTCGCTGTCCGGCTTCACCCGGGCTCATGGCGCCATCGGCAAGGCCTGCCCCGGAAAATAGTTGATTTCACAGGGAACGAAGTAGGAGCCGTCATGGCGATTCCCGCGCGCCCGGAGACGCCGACGCCAGCGGCGGACGCGCGGCTCGACCTGGTCGGGCTCGACCGGGGCGAGCTGGCGGACGCCCTCGCCCGGCTCGACGTCCCGCAATCCCAAAGGCGAATGCGGGCCGGCCAGCTCTGGCATTGGCTCTATTACCGAGGCGCCCGCGACTTCGAAGCCATGACGACGATCTCGAAGGCGCTGCGGGCCCGGATGGCGGAGGTCTTCAGGATCTCCCGCCCCGAGGTCTCGAGGCAGCAACTTTCCCAGGACGGGACGCGTAAGTGGTTGCTGCGCTTCGCCGATGGAGTCGAGGCCGAGGCCGTCTACATCCCCGACAGCGATCGGGGCTCGCTCTGCATCTCCGCCCAAGTCGGTTGCACGCTCACCTGCGCCTTCTGCTACACCGGCACCCAGCGCCTGGTGCGTAATCTCGGGTCGGCGGAAATCATCGGCCAGTTCCTGCACGCCCGCGACCGCCTCGGCGAGTGGCCCTCGCCCAAGGAGGCGCGCCTGCTCTCCAATATCGTGATGATGGGGATGGGCGAGCCGCTCTATAATTACGATAACGTCGCGGCGGCGCTCCGCATCGCCATGGACCCCGAGGGGATCGCGCTATCGCGCCGGCGGATCACGCTCTCGACCGCCGGCGTGGTGCCGATGATCGATCGGGTGGGGCGCGAGCTCGGCGTCAACCTCGCGGTCTCGCTGCACGCGGTACGCGACGAGGTGCGCGACCGCCTGGTGCCGATCAACCGCAAATACCCCATCGCCGAGCTGCTCCGGGCCTGCCGCGACTATCCCGCCGGCAACAATGCGCGCCGCATCACCTTCGAATACGTGATGCTGCGCGAGGTCAACGATTCGACCGCCGACGCGCGCGAACTGACCCGCCTGTTGCGGGGCATCCCGGCCAAGGTGAACCTCATTCCCTTCAACTCCTGGCCCGGTGCCGGCTTCGAGTGCTCCTCCAACAACGCGATCCGGCGCTTCGCGGAAATCGTCAACGAGGCTGGCTTCTCGGCGCCGGTCAGGGTGCCCCGGGGCCGCGACATCATGGCAGCCTGCGGTCAGTTGAAGAGCGCCAGTGAGCGCGCCCGCGGCTCGGCCGTCCCGGGTCGAGGGCCGCGCCCGTGAGCGACCTCGAGCATGGCTTTTGCGTCGCGCCGATGATGGACTGGACCGATCGGCATTGCCGCTATTTCCACCGCCAGCTCAGCCGCCGCGCGCTGCTGCACACCGAGATGGTGACGGCGGAGGCGGTGATCCGGGGCGATCGGGAACGTCTGCTGGGCTTCGATCCGGCCGAGCATCCCGTGGTCCTGCAAGTGGCCGGGGCTGAGGCGGATCGCTTGGCGCTGGCGGCCGAGATCGGCGCTGGGTGGGGCTACGACGCCCTCAATCTCAACGTCGGCTGTCCGAGCGAGAGGGTCCGCTCCGCCCGCTTCGGTGCCTGCCTGATGGCGGAACCGGAGAGGGTGGCGGCCGGCGTGGCGGCGATGAAGCGTGCCTCGGGCCTGGCCGTCAGCGTCAAGTGCCGCATCGGCATCGACGGCCGCGAGAGCCGGGAGGAGTTTCACCATTTCGTCGAGACGGTCGCCGAGGCCGGCTGCCGGACCTTCATCGTGCACGCGCGGATCGCCGTCCTGGCGGGGCTCAGTCCGAAGCAGAACCGAGAAGCCCCGCCGCTGAACTACGATTTCCCCCACGGGCTCAAGCGGGCGCGGCCGGAGCTCGAGATCGTGGTGAACGGCGCCATCTCGGCGTGGGACGACGTGGCGCACCATCTGGCCCGCGCCGACGGGGTGATGATGGGGCGCGAGGCGTACGGCAATCCCTATGTCCTGGCGGCCGTCGACGGTCGGACCTGGAACGATTCGACGCCGCCGCCGAGCCGGGCCGAGGTGGTGGCGCGCATGCTGCCCTATATCGCGGCGCGGCTGGCCGCCGGCACGCCGTTGCATGCGATGACGCGGCACTTGCTGGGCCTCTACAACGGCCGCCCCGGCGCGCGCGCCTGGCGGCGCTATCTGAGCGAGAACGCGCGTGGCGGCGGCATCGAGGTGGTGCGCCACGCCCTGGCCCTGGTGGAACCCGCCGGCGAGGAAGACATCCGCCGCTGCGCCTGAACGGCGTCAGCGATGCTCGGCGCGGAAGGCGGGAAAAAATGAAAGAGAAGAATATCAAAGACGTATACTTGGATGATCTGGCCGCGATGGAAGACCGGATCCGAGTCGAAGCGCCCGACGGTCCGACTTTCGGACCGGAGTTCTGGAAGAGCGCCAAAATCGTCTACCCCAAGGTTCCGAAAGATCGCCTGACGGTGCGCTTCGACCGTGACATGGTGGAATGGTTCAAGGCGCGGGGCAAAGGCTACCAGACCCGCACGAACGCCGTACTCCGAAGCTTCTACGAGGCTCGGAGAGATATGAAATGATGAATTCCAAGAAGGGCTTTTTATAGGGAACAAATCCGCCGGCGAGGAAGACATCCGCCGTTGCGCCTGAGCGGCCTCAGCGGTTCTCGGCGAGGCGGGTCAGCAGGAATTCGCGCCCGACCTTGACCGAAGGGCGCCCGCCATAGGCGACGATGTCGGCCGTGGCATAAGTCTCGCGCCAGTTCTCCGGCAGGTAGGAACCGGTGCCGACGACGTCGATCGGCGCCTTCACCGCGCCCATGACCCGACATTTCGCCGGATTGAAGCCGGAACTGGCGACGATTTTGACCTCGGGGTAGCCGGCGCCGTCGAGCCTTTCGCGCAGGTGGTAGATCGCCGCCGCCGAGACGCCGGTGCCGACCAGCCAACGCAGCTCGTCTTCGGTCCGATACTGGCGCACCGCCTTGGGTGCGTGGCGCTCCAGCACGGCGTATGATTTCGGCGGGTCGAGGCCTTCGAGGAAACGACCCCCATGGGTGTCGAGCCGGACCGAGACCCGTCCCGCCGCCGCCATCTCGGGAAAGCGCTGGCAGACGGCGAGGGAATCCGACACTTCCCGCCCGAAATAATCGACCAGGACGGTCAGCGCATCGTCGGGAAAGCTTTCGACGAACATCTCGGCGGCCCGGACCGTGTCGCCGGCATAGCCGATCAGCGCGTGCGGCATCGTTCCCATGCCGCCGGCGCCGCCGAAATAGGGCGCGGTGGCGTCCGAGGCGCAGCCGATGAAGCCCTTGGCGCCGTTCTCGCGCCGGGCCGCCTCGCTGCCGACGCTCGCCGCATAGGCCATCATTTCGGCCATCTCGGCGCCGGCGCAGTGGCGGGCATCCATGGCGAGGAAGGCGCACGCCGGCATGTCACGGCACATCATATAGGCGTTGTAGGCGGCGACGCAGGCGGGTCCCAGCTTCTGCAGGTAGATCGTCTCCAGGTCCACCAGGTGAAACAGCGACCCGGTCAGATAGACCAGCGGCTCGCCGGCGCCGACCCAGGCGCCCTCTTGGTGACAGAGGCGGATCTCGATCTCGATGCCGCGGGCCTCGGCGACCCTGGTGATCCACTCGGCCATGAGGCGCGGCGTGAAGATCACCGGCCGGCGCATGAACAGCGCATAGGTGACGTCGACGTCGCCGTTCGCCTCGACGATCCGCTTGGTGCGCTTGAAGTAGTGATCGACGCGCCCGGAAATATCGTCTTCCAGATCCATCGCCGCGTCCTCCAGCCGGCTCCGGCGCCCCTATTCGGCGGCGGCGGTCCTGAGCGGCGCCGCCCCGCGCTGCTGCTTCAGGGTCTCGGCGACCAGGAAGGAGAGCTCGAGGGCCTGCGAGGCGTTCAGGCGCGGATCGCAATGGGTATGATAGCGAGAGCCGAGTTGCGTCTCGTCGATCAACTGCGCGCCGCCGACGCATTCCGTCACGTCCTTGCCGGTCATCTCGACGTGGATCCCGCCGGCGTGCGTCCCCTCGCCCTGATGGACGGCGAAGAAGCCGCGCACCTCGGCCAGGATGCGGTCGAAGGAGCGGGTCTTGTAGCCGGTCGAGGATTTGTGCGTGTTGCCGTGCATCGGATCGCAGGACCACACGATCGCCAACCCCTCCCGCTCGGCGGCGCGGATCAAGGGCGGCAGCTTCTCCAGCACAGACTCGGATCCCATGCGGCAGATCACCGTCAAGCGCCCGGGCTCGTTATTTGGATTGAGCAGGCCGGCGAGCTGGACCAACTCTTCCGCCTCCAGGCTCGGCCCGGCCTTGAGGCCGATCGGATTTTCGATCCCGCGGCAATATTCCACGTGGCCGCCGTCGAGCTGGCGGGTGCGATCGCCGATCCACACGAAATGCGCCGAGGTGGCGAACCAGCCGCCGCTGCGGGTGATGGTATCGCGCCGTGTCAGCGCCTCCTCGTAGGGCAGAAGCAAGGCCTCGTGGGAGGTGTAGAAGGCGGTTTGACGAACTTCCGGCACCTTGTCGCCGGTGATGCCGCAGGCCTCCATGAAGTCGAGAACCTCGGTGATCCGGTCGGCCATGTCGCGGTAGCGGGCGGCCGCCTCGGTGCCCTCGACAAAGCCGAGATTCCAGCGATGCACCGCGTGCAGATCGCCATAGCCGCCCTGGGCGAAGGCGCGGATCAGGTTGAGCGTCGCCGCCGCCTGGCTGTAGGCCTGCAACAGCCGTTCGGGATCGGGACGGCGCGAGGCCTCGTCGAAGTCGATGCCGTTGACGATGTCGCCCCGGTAGGTCGGCAGCTCGAGGCCGGCTTGCGTCTCCGTCGGCGCCGAGCGGGGCTTGGCGAACTGACCGGCGATGCGCCCGACCTTGATCACCGGAAGCGAGCCGCCATAGGTCAAAATCACCGCCATCTGCATCAACACGCGGAAGGTGTCGCGAATGTTGTCGGGATGAAATTCGGCGAAGCTCTCGGCGCAGTCGCCGCCCTGGAGCAGAAACGCCCTGCCCGCGCAGACCTCGGCCAGTTGGCGCCGCATCTCCAAGGCCTCGCCGGCGAAGATCAGGGGCGGAAAGCTCCGGATCTTGTCGATCGTCGCGTCGAGCGCGACCGCGTCGGGATAGTCGGGTTGCTGCTCGACGGGCTTGCCGCGCCAGGCGCCCAGGCTCCAATTCTCGGCCATCCACCTATCCTCGCCGGAAAAATGAGGCGCCTTGTATACCCCTCCGCCCCACCGATGCAAAGACCAGGCGATGCAAGGAAATGCGGGCGGCCGAAATTATTCCGCCGCGGCTGCCTGTTCGGGCGCGACCTTGGTGCGAAGAGTGACGAACTCCTCCGCCGCCGTCGGATGAATCCCCACCGTAGCGTCGAACTGCGCCTTGGTCGCCCCGCATTTGAGCGCGACGCCCGCGAGCTGGACGATTTCCGGCCCGTCCGCGCCCATTATGTGGACGCCGAGCACCCGCTCGCTCGCCGCGTCGACCACCAGCTTCACCAGCGTGGTCTCCTCGCGCCCGGTGAGCGTGTGTTTGAGCGGGCGGAAGCGGGTCCGATAGATGTCGATTTCGCCGTGCCGCGCTCGGGCCTCGGCTTCGCTCAGCCCGACGGTGCCGATCGGCGGATGAGAGAAGACGGCGGAGGCGACGTCGCGATGATCGGGCTTGCGCGCCGAACCACCGAATTCGGTGTCGGCGAAGGCATGGCCTTCCATGATCGCCACCGGCGTCAGATTGATGCGATCGGTGACGTCGCCGATGGCGAAGATGTTGTCGCGGCTGGTGCGGCTCCATTCGTCGACCACGACGGCGCCGCTGGGGCTGAGCGCGACGCCCGCGTCCTCCAGGCCCAATTCGGCAGTATTGGGATGGCGGCCGGTCGCGAACATCACCTCGTCGCAGGCCAGCATCCCGCCGTCGGTCAGTCGAAGCGCGAGACCCTCCGCCGTTCGCTCGATCGCCGTGACGTTGACGCCGACGCGAAGGTCGATCCCCTGCTTGACGATCTCCTCGGCCAAGGCGTGGCGAAGGTCGTCGTCGAAGCCGCGCAGGATCTGTTCGCCCCGATAGAGCTCCGTCACCCGCGCCCCGAGGCCGTGGAAAATGTTGGCGAATTCGACCGCGATGTAGCCGCCGCCGACAATGACCACATGCTCCGGCAGGCGCGCCAGTTGAAATGCCCCGTTGGAGCTGATCGCGTGCTCGATGCCGGGAAGCGGCGGCAGCGTCGGCGTGCCGCCGCAGGCGATCAGGATCTTCTCGGCAGTCACACGCTGGCCGCCGAGCTCGACCGTGTGGCGGTCCACCAACCGCGCGCGATCATGCAAGGCGGTAACGCCGGCATCTTTCAGCAAGCGTTCGTAGATGGCGTTGAGCCGGTCGATTTCCTGGTCCTTGGCCGCGATCAGCCGGGCCCAATCGAAGCTCGGCTCGCCGACCTCCCAGCCGTAGGACGCGGCATCCTCGAAGTCGTGGCTGAAATGCGCGGCATAGACCAGCAGCTTCTTCGGAATGCAGCCGCGAATGACGCACGTCCCGCCGTAGCGGTACTCCTCGGCGATGGCGACCCGCGCGCCGTGGCCGCCGGCGATGCGGGCCGCCCGGACGCCCCCCGAACCGCCACCGATGACGAAGAGATCGAAGTCGTGCATGCTCACCGGCCAGCTTCCCGCGTTATCGGTCGCGCGGTGCACGGCAGCATGAAAGGCGCGACGCGTCAATTACCTCTACCACGCCGGCCGCGCGCCACGCCTCAATATCGCCACATTGGATCGATAGACGAAAGCCTTACGGAGTGTTAGGGGTAAACGCGCATGAAAACACAATATCTGGTATGATTGCACCCCGTCTTGGATGGATATGCGTCGTTCGCGCGCCACCGGTCGTGGCGCGACGTGACCCGGACCATCGCTCGAATAAGGGTTTCGTGAGCCCATGGCCGGCCATTCACAGTTCAAGAACATCATGTACCGGAAGGGGGCCCAGGACGCCAAGCGCGCCAAGGTCTTCACCAAGCTGATCAAGGAAATCACCGTGGCGGCGCGAACCGGTCAGCCCGATCCCGACATCAATCCGAGGCTGCGCGCGGCGATCCAAGCGGCGCGCGCAGCGAACATGCCGCGCGACAACATCGAGCGGGCGATCAAGCGGGCGACGGCGAGCGGTGAGGGCGACGCCTATGAGGAGATTCGCTACGAAGGCTTCGGGCCCGGCGGCATCGGCGTCATCGTCGAAGCGCTGACCGACAACCGCAATCGCACCGCCGCGGAAATCCGCGGCCTCTTTCTCAAAGCTGGCGGACACCTCGGCGAGACCGGCAGCGTCTCCTACCTGTTCGATCGGGTCGGCGCGATCCAGCTCGCGGCCGAGGTGGGAACGGGTGACGAGGTCTTCGAGGCCGCCGTCGAGGTGGGCGCCGACGACGTCGAAAGTAGCGAGGACGGTCACGAGATCATCTGCGCGCCGGATTCGCTCCATGCCGTGCGTGAAAGCCTGGAGGCCCACTTCGGCGAACCGAGGAGTGCTGCGCTCGCCTGGCGGCCGCGGACCACGGTGGCGGTCGACGAGGAGAAGGCTCAGACCCTGTTCCGCCTGCTCGAGGGCTTGGACGACAACGACGACGTGCAGCGGGTCGCCGCCAATTTCGACGTCGCCGACGATGTCATGGCGCTCTTGAAGGCGTGAGCGAGGGTGCCATGCGCATCATCGGATTGGACCCGGGCCTGCGCCGCACCGGTTGGGGGGTCATCGAGGCGGAGGGCAATCAGCTTCGCCACCTCGCCCACGGCCGCGTCGCCGTCGGGCCTGACCAATCGCTGGCCGCGCGGCTCTGCGAGCTGTTCGAGGCGCTCGGCGAGGTGATCGCGGAGCACCGGCCGGGCGAGGCGGCGGTGGAGGAGACCTTCGTCAACAAGAACCCGGCCTCGACCTTGAAGCTGGGCCAGGCCCGAGGCGCCGTGCTGCTGGCGGCGGCGACGGCGGGTCTGCCGGTCGCGGAGTACACCCCCAACCTGATCAAGAAGTCGATCGTCGGCACCGGCCACGCGGAAAAACGGCAAGTCCAGGCGATGGTGACGATTCTGCTGCCGGGCGTGACGCGAGCCGATGCCGCGGCGCTCGACGCGGACGCCGCCGACGCGCTGGCCGTCGCCATCTGTCATGCCCATCTCAGGGCGACGGCATGGCGCGTCGGCGCCGCCATGACGGCGGGAGGGGCGCCATGATCGCCCGCCTCACCGGCCGGGTCGGCGAGGCTGGATCGGACCGGGTCGTCGTCGACGTCGGTGGCGTCGGCTATCTGGTGTTCTGCTCCGCCCGGACCTTGGCCGGGCTGCCGGGCGAGGGCGAGGCGAGCCTGCATATCGAGACCCACGTCCGGGAGGATCACATCCACCTTTACGGCTTCCTGGAGCCTTCGGAGCGCGACTGGTTCAACCTGCTGCGCGGCGTGCAGGGCGTCGGCGCTCGGCTCGCCCTCGCCATCCTCTCGGCGTTGGCGCCGGTGGAGCTGATGCAGGCGATCGCCGCCGGCGAGAAGACCATGTTGACCCGGGCACCGGGCGTCGGGGCTAAACTGGCCGCGCGCTTGATCACCGAGCTCAAGGACAAGGTCGCAGGCCTCTCTCTCGGCCCGGCGGCGGGGCTCGACGGCGGCGCGGCGGCGCCCCTAGGGCCTGAGAGCGATGCCGTCTCCGCGCTGGTCAATCTCGGCTATCGGCCGGCCGACGCGGCGAGCGCCGTGCGCGACGCCAGCCGGAAATTCGGCGACGAGGAGGTCAATCTCGAAAGCCTGATCCGCGGCGGCCTCGAGGAGTTGGTGTCGTGAGCGACGGCGGGCTCCAGCGTCTGGTCGGCGGCGAGGCCGGCCAGCACGACGTCGCCGAGATCGGAATCCGCCCGCAACGCCTGGACGAGTTCGTCGGACAGGCCGAGGAACGGCGCAACCTCGCCGTCTACATCGAGGCCGCCAGGCGACGCGGCGAGGCGCTGGACCACGTGCTGTTTCACGGCCCCCCCGGCCTCGGCAAGACGACCTTGGCGCAGATCGTCGCACGCGAACTCGGCGTCGGCTTCCGCGCGACCTCGGGTCCGGTGATCGTCAAGGCGGGGGATCTCGCCGCCATCCTGACCCACCTGCAGGAGCGCGACGTCCTGTTCATCGACGAAATTCACCGCCTCAATCCGGCGGTCGAGGAGATCCTCTATCCGGCGATGGAGGACTTTCAGCTCGACTTGATGATCGGCGAAGGGCCGGCGGCCCGCAGTGTCAGGATCGATCTGGCGCCCTTCACCTTGGTCGGCGCGACCACGCGATCGGGCCTGATCACCTCACCGCTGCGCGAGCGCTTCGGAATCCCGATCCGGCTCAACTTTTACAATGTCGAGGAATTGGAGGAGATCGTGCGCCGCGGCGCCGGCGTGCTCGACATGGCACTGGCGGCGGACGGCGCGCGC
Source organism: Alphaproteobacteria bacterium (assembly GCA_965225945.1). GTDB lineage: Bacteria > Pseudomonadota > Alphaproteobacteria > JASLMY01. The sequence continues at coordinate 603,893 of CBDDBZ010000039.1, forward strand.
GAGATCGCCAAGCGCTCGCGTGGCACGCCCCGGGTCGCGGTTCGCCTGTTGCGCCGGGTCCGCGACTTCGCCGAGGTCTCGGGCGCCGGCAGAATCGACGCGGTGAAGGCCGACGCCGCGCTTCTTCGCCTGGCCGTCGATGCCCGCGGCCTCGACGCCATGGACCGCCGCTACCTCGCCCTTATCGTCGAGAGCTTCGGCGGCGGCCCGGTGGGCGTGGAGACGATCGCCGCCGCGCTCTCGGAGCCGCGCGACGCGATCGAGGAGATCATCGAGCCGTTTCTGGTCCAGCAGGGCCTGGTGCATCGGACGCCGCGTGGCCGTATGGCGACGCCGGCGGCCTACGAGCACTTGGGGCTGGCGGCGCCATCCACCGGCGGCGACCAGCTCGATCTCCTCGGCTCGGACGGCGCGACGTGATGAGCACTCCCCGGACGAGGCCCGCCTCGCACCACCCGCCGGCATCGGCACATCGCTTCGGGCTTCGCGTCTATTGGGAGGACACGGATGCCGCCGGCATCGTCTATTACGCCGACTACCTGCGCTTCATCGAGCGGGCGCGCAGCGATCTAGTGCGCCGCGCGGGGATCGACCAGGCGGCGCTCCTGGCCGAGGCGGGGATCGCCTTCCAGGTGCGTCGTTGCGTCGTCGACTATCTAGCCCCGGCCCGGCTCGACGACGAGTTGGTGGTCGAGACCCGGCTCCACCGCCTCGCCGGCGCGCGAATGGAGATGACCCAAACGGTGACCCGCGATGGCGACGATCTGGTTCGCTGCGAGGTCTCGCTCGCCTGCGTCGGACCCGGCGCTCGGCCGCGCCGCATCCCGGGCGAGGTGCGTCGCGCCCTCGCCCTCCGAACCACAAAGTTGGAAAGCTGAAGCATGCAACCTCAAGCGGTCGATGCCCTCGCCCTCGCCGGTTCGGTGGCGGATGTCGACATGTCCCTATGGGGGCTCTTCCTCAAGGCCGACATCGTCGTGAAAATCGTCATCGTGATGCTCTTCATCGCCTCGATCTGGTGCTGGGCGATCATCATCGAGAAGGTCCTGCGCCTGCGTCGGCTCAGGGCCCAGGCGGACGAATTCGAGGATTCCTTCTGGTCCGGCGGCAGTCTGGAGGAAATCTACGATCAGATCGGCGGCGAGCCGCAGCACCCGATGGAGATTCTGTTCACCGCGGCAATGCGCGAGTGGCGGCGCTCGACCGCGCGGGGCATCAGCGACGACAACACGCTCAGGGCCGGCATCCGCGAACGCATCGCCCAGGTGATGCAGGTGACGGTGGGGCGCGAGATGGAGCGGCTGGAGCGCTATCTGAACTTCCTCGCCACCGTCGGCTCGACCGCGCCGTTCGTCGGTCTCTTCGGCACCGTCTGGGGCATCATGAACAGCTTCCAGGCGATCGCCATTTCCAAGGACACCAACCTGGTGGTGGTGGCGCCGGGCATCGCGGAAGCACTATTCGCCACCGCGCTCGGCCTGGTCGCGGCGATCCCGGCGGTCATCGCCTACAATAAATTCGCCAGCGACCTCGGCCGCTTCGCGACCCGCCTCGAGGGCTTCGCCGGCGAGTTCAACGCCATCCTCTCGCGCCAGCTTGAGGAGGGGCGCGGCTGATGGCGATACGACCGGGCAATGGCGAGGTCGTCGTGGCCAGCCGTCGGGTCTATCGGCCCATGTCGGAGATCAACGTCACGCCGTTCGTCGACGTCATGTTGGTGCTGCTGGTGGTCTTCATGATAACGGCGCCGCTGCTGACCGTCGGCGTCACGGTGGACCTGCCGGAGAGCCGGGCGAAAGCGATCCCGGGTTCCGACACGCCGCTCACCGTCTCGATCGACGCCGCGGGTCAGGTCTACCTGCAGGACAGCAGAATTCCGCTCGACGAACTGGTGCCGAAGCTGACGGCGATCATCGCCGCGCGCGGCGAACGGGGGCGGATTTTCATCCGGGGCGATCGAGCGATCAATTACGGCGCGGTGATGCAGGTGGTGGGAACGCTGAACGCGGCCGGCTTTCGGCGCGTCGCCCTGGTGACCCATCCGCCCCGCTCGCGGCCCGACCGGCCGGCGAGCGAGAGCGGGCCGAGGACGGAGAGCACGGACGGAAAGTGAGCCAAAAGCGTGCGCTTCGCCCTCGTCATATCCCTGGCACTCCACGCGAGCCTGATCGTGATGACGGTCTACGGCCTGCCGCATGTGCTAGACCGGCCACCGGCGGCGGAGCAACCGCTCTTGGTCGAGCTGGTGGAGATCGCCGAGGAGACGACGCCGCAACTACCGGAATTGCAGCCGATCGACGAAACCCGCCCCGAGGACGTGGCCGAGGCCCGGCCGGCGGCGGCCGAGGAGGCGGAACGGGTGGAGGCGCCGCCGGCCGCCCGGGCGCCGGCACCCGCCCCACCGGCGGAAGTGAAGGTCGCGCGCGCCGTCCCGAGCCCGGCCGCGCCCCCGCCGCCGCCGGCGCCGGTCCCCGCGGCCAAACCCGCGCCCACCCCGCCGCCCATCCCCGCGACGTCGGCCAAGCCGGCCGAAATCAAACCGGCCACGCCACCACCACCGCCCGAGGTCAAACCTGCCCAGGCCGAGGAAAAGCCGCCGCCGGAGGTAAAGCCCCCGCCGCCGCCGCCGAAGCCGATCGAGGGCCGGGCGGTAGAAAGCGCGCCGAAGCCGAAGCCGAAACCGGCGGTGCCGCCCAAGAAGGATTTCGAAAAGGCGATGAGCCGCGTCGCGGCGCTCCTGGACAAGAGCAAGCGGGACACGCCCGAGGCGGCGAAGCAAGGCGAGCGGGTGACGGCGCCGTCGCCGCGCGGCGACAAATCGGCGCGTCGCCTCGCCACCACCTCGCCGGCGTGGCTCTCTCAAAAGCTGACCATGCGAGAGATCGACGCGATCCGGCTGCAGATCGAGCGCTGCTGGTCGATCCCCGCCGGCGCCAGGGAGGCGGGCGAGCTGGTCGTTCGCGTGCGGATTCTACTGAGGCCCGACGGCTCGTTGATTCGCGTCGACATCCTCGATCGCGATCGTCTCTACGCCCGCGGCACCTTCTATCGAGCGGCCGCCGACAGCGCGCGGCGCGCGGTCCTCAAATGCATGCCGCTGCGCAATCTACCGCCGGAGAAGTACGATGAATGGCGCGAGGTGACGTTGAACTTCAACCCGCGCGAGATGATCGGACGATAGCGCCGAACTTTCGATGGAGAGAACGCCGATGTGCCACATCCGAGCCGCCTTCGCTCTCATGGTCATGCTGACCCTATCGTCTCTCGGCCATGGCGTGGGCGCCGTCGAGGTCGACATCACCAGGGGCAACGTCGACCCGCTGCCCATGGCGGTTCCCGACTTTCACGGCACCGAGGAGGAGTCCCGGCGCGTCGGTCGCGACATGGCGGGGGTGATCTCGGACAACCTGGAACGCACCGGCCTATTCAAGCCGGTCGACCGCAAGGCCTTCCTGGAACGGCCCGAGGACATGGTGGTGCAGCCGAACTTCTCGCAATGGCGGGTGATCAACGCCCAGGCCCTGGTCACCGGCAAGATCGCGGTGAAGTCGGACGGCCAGCTCAGGGTCGAATTTCGCCTTTGGGACGTGTTCGCCTCGGAACAGATGGACGGCTTCGGCTACGAGACCACGCCGGGCAACTGGCGGCGAATCGCGCACATCATTTCCGATGCCATCTATAAGCGGCTTACCGGCGAGGAAGGCTATTTCGATACCCGAATCGTCTATGTCGCGGAGAAAGGGCCGCCGGACCGCCGGCAGAAGCGCCTGGCGATCATGGACCAGGACGGTGACAACAATCGTTTTCTCACCGACGGCAGCTATCTGGTGCTGACGCCACGGTTCTCGCCGAGCCGCCAGGAGATCACCTATCTCTCCTACTATCGCGACAAGCCGAGGGTTTACATTTACAACATCGACACCGGGCGCCAGGAGGTGTTGGGCGATTTCCCGGGCATGACCTACGCCCCCCGCTTCTCTCCCGACGGCGACCGGGTGATCATGAGCTTGGCGCAGTCCGGCAATTCCGAGATCTACACCATGGATCTCCGCACCCGGGTCATTCGTCGCCTGACGAGAAACCCGGCGATCGACACCTCGCCCTGCTATTCGCCCGATTCGAAGCGGATCGTCTTCAACTCCGACCGTGGCGGCTCGCAGCAGCTCTACGTGATGGACGCCGACGGCGCGAACCAACACCGCATCAGCTTCGGCAAGGGCCGCTACGCGACCCCCGTCTGGTCGCCGCGCGGCGATCTGATCGCCTTCACCAAGTTCCGCAAGGGCCGTTTTCACATCGGTGTCATGCGGCCCGACGGCAGCGGCGAGCGGTTGTTGACCGAGAGCTTCCTCGACGAGGCGCCGACCTGGGCGCCGAACGGCCGGGTGCTGATGTTCTTCCGCCAGGAGCGCAGCAAGAGGGACGGCGTGGCCGGCCGGGTGCGGCTGCGCTCGATCGATCTCACCGGCTACAACGAACGCGAGGTCATTACGCCGATGGATGCCTCGGATCCGGCCTGGTCGCCGCTCGCGCCCTTGAATTGAGACGATGGGATCGATAGAGTTCGCGGCGAACAAATTCGGTGGTTCTCGATAATATGTCGGTGAAGCGGGGACGATCCGGGGCCGGGCGTCACATTGACGGTTGCGCCCGACAGGGCTCGGAGTTTATTCGTTCGCGCGTAAAGTCGCCGGAGCATGGAGATCCCACCGGCGACGATCGCTCACGGTACCGAAAAAGGAGTTGGTTACATGCGGTTTCGTAACATCGGCCTGAAGGCCTTCTGCCTCATCGCCGCGCTGGGATTGGCAGCCTGCACGACGCAGGAGGAACAGGCGACCGATACGGGCTCGACCGGCCAGGCGCCACAGTCCACGCAGGCGCAGCCCGTGACCGCGCAACCGGCGGTGCGCGAGGGACCGGCGCCGGGTTCGCAGGAGGACCTGGACCTCAACGTCGGCAGCTTGGTCTTTTTCGATTACGACCAGTCCGACCTGACGTCCGAGGCCCAGGCGACGGTCAAGAGTTGGGCCGAGTGGCTCCGGAAGTATCCGGCGGTGACGGTCACGCTCGAAGGCCATTGCGACGAGCGCGGCACGCGGGAGTACAACCTCGGTCTCGGTGAGCGACGAGCCAGTTCCGCGCGCAATTTCCTGGTGGCCCTCGGCATCGACGATAGTCGCCTCGGCACGATCTCCTACGGCAAGGAGCGGCCGGTATGTGGGGGCTCGAACGAAGCGTGCTGGTCGCAGAACCGCCGCGATCACATGATCGTCAACTGACCGCTTCCAACCGGCCCGGCGACGGCGCCCGACGACCGGCCCCTGCGTGGTCGGCGCTCGGGCGCTCTTGCATGCGGCGGGCGGGTCTCCCGCGCCGCCCGACCGGGCTCGCCGCCCATGGCATGATTCCCGCAAGCGCGATCATCCGGCTCGCACAAGGCTCGAAACCTAATTTCGCCGCATTTGGTCGTCATCTTGGCGGCATCGGTTCGTGAGGGGATGGATAAGGGGCCAGCCATGTCGAGGAAGCGCGCGAGGGGTCGGATTTATTGGTCGGCGCTGGGTATTTGGGCGTTGATCGCCAGTTTCGCGGTCGTGGCCGACACCTCCGCGCAGAGCGGCGTCACCCGCTCGCTGTTGAAGAAGATCGACAGTCTGGAGCGCAAGGTCGAGGACCTCGAGCGGCAAGTTTATCGAGGCGAGACACCGCAGTCGCGGCCCGCATCTGCGGCCGCCGGCGGGCGGGACGCCGACCGGCGCGCCGCCGGCGTCGAACTCAGGATCACCGCGCTCGAAGACCAGCTTCGCGCGATTACCGGGCGGCTGGAGGAGAGCGAGCATCGCGTGCGCCAGCTCGAAACCCGTCACGAGCGCTTGGTCGGCGCCATGGACGCGCGGCTCAGGGAACTCGAGCACGGCCTCGAGGGCCTCTTGGCGGGTCGAGGGCCGGCGGCGGTGGACGCCGAGGGGACGGTGGGCTCGGGTGATGCGACGACGGTGGTCTCCGGCGCCACGGCGGTCGAGCCGCGGGCAGTCGACCAGGCGGGTGGCGGCACGGCCACCGCCGGTCTCCGCACCGCGCCGGCCGCGCCCCGGCTCATCGTGCTACCGGACGGCACGCCCCGGCAGCAATACGACTACGCCCAAGCCCTGCTTCGCAAATCCAAATTCGATGCGGCGGAGCAGGCTTTCAGTGCCTTCATGGAACTCCATCCCGACAACAAATTGGCGCCTGCGGCGAACTACTGGCTCGGCGACACGCTCTTCCTGCGCAAGGCGTACGAAGAGGCGGCGCGCGTTTTCTTCGAGGGCTATCAGCGTTTTCCCAAAGGTGCCAAGGCCAACGACACCCTGCTGAAACTCGGCCTGTCGCTCGCGCGGCTCGATCAGGTCGAGGAAGCCTGCGCGATGTACCGGGAACTGCTGACCCGCCTGCCGAAACGGGAGCGGCGTCTGCGCCCGCGCGCCGAGCGGGAGCGGCGCGACAACAAGTGTGGTTGAGCCGCGCGCTTCCGCGAGGAAGACGACCGAGGCGGACGGCGGCGCGCCGAGGCTCGATGCCGGGCAATTCGATGCCGCCATGGCCCGGCTCGGCCCTTACGAACCCCATCCACGCCTGGCCGTGGCCGTCTCCGGCGGTGGTGACAGCATGGCCCTCGCGCACCTCGCCGCCGCCTGGACATGGGCGCGGGGGGGGGAAGCGGTCGCGCTCACCGTCGACCACGGTCTTCGCCCGGAAGCGGCCGACGAGGCGGCCTGGGTGGGCGCGCGGATGCGGGCCCTCGGTCTCCCCCATTTCGTTTCGAGGCCCTGGGAGGTCCCGCCCGCGAGCGGCATCCAGGCTTGGGCTCGGAGCGTGCGGCGCGCGCTGCTCGCCGCCTGGTGCCGCGACCATGGCGTGATCCATCTCCTGCTCGCCCACCAGCGCGAGGATCAGGCGGAAACCCACCTGATGCGCCGCGCCCGAGGCGATGGGCCCGGCGCGGCCGCGATGGCCCCAATTGTGGCGCGAGACGGGGTTCGCGTGCTTCGGCCCCTGCTCGACGTTTCGCGCTGCTCGCTCCGCGCCTATTTGCGCGCCCGCGGGATCGAATGGCTGGAGGATCCGAGCAACGTCGATCTGCGCTTCGAGCGGGCTCGTCTGCGCCGGCGGATGACGCCGGGGGAGGCCGATGTGGCACTCGGGCGCGCGGCGGCGGCGGCGGCCTCGCGAGGGATGATGGAAGGCGAGACGGCGCGGGCGGCCGCCCTCGTGCTATCGCCCGCGCCCGCCGGATTTTGCCTCCTGGACGGCGCCCTGTTCGCGCCCCTGCCCAGGGCGATCCGCCGGGCCCTCCTGGCGCGCGTCGCCGCCAGCGTCGGCGAGCGCGCTTGGCCGCCCCGGCGCGAACGGGTCGAGCGATTGGATTCGGCAATTGCCGGCGGCGACCTCGGCCGGGGGCGAACGCTCGCCGGCTGCCGGGTGTTGCCGTGGCGGGAGCAAATTTTGATCTGTCGCGAGCACCGCCGGGCAACCCTGCCGCCGGCGATCGCGATCAGCGACGACGGCCCTGTTCGTTGGGATCGCTTTCAAGCCCGCCTCATCGGCCTCGCCGGCCGGTGCTGCGAGCTCCGGCTCGGCGCCCTCGGCCGCGCCACCCCGGGGACAGGCCGAGAACGGGCCCGCGTACCGGCGCCGGCACTGGCGAGCCTGCCGGCGCTCTACGACGCGAACGGCCCGCTCATCGTCCCCCACCTCGGCTTCCGCCGGGCCGATGCCGGCGCGCTCCGCCTGGAAATCGAGCTCGAACCCCGCAACCCGATCGTCGCCTGGCCCTTCCCCGTGACCGGAACCGCTTGCGATCCTCGGTCTGGAGCGCCAGATTGCGCCGATGAATAATCGCGACCGCAACGTGGGGCCGGTGCCGAGGCTCGACCATGTCGAGTATTGGATCTTCGATCTCGACAACACGCTCTATTCCGCCCGGCACAACCTGTTCGCCCAGATCGACCAGCGGATGGGGGAGTTCGTCGCCGATTTTCTGGATCTCGATCCGGTGGCGGCGAAGCGGGTCCAAAAATCCTTCTTCCACCAGCACGGCACCACGCTTCGCGGCATGATGCTGGAGCACGCCATGGCGCCGGAACCCTTCCTCGACTACGTGCACGAGATCGACCTCTCCGTGATCCCGCCCGACAGCCGGCTCGACGCGGCCCTCGAAAGCCTGCCGGGACGGAAGTTCATCTTCACCAACGCGTCGAGCGGGCATGCCGATCGGGTCACCCGCCGTCTCGGCATTCGCCGTCATTTCGAGGATCTCTTCGACATCGTCGATTGCGACTACCTGCCGAAGCCGACGCGGGCGCCGTACGAGAAGCTGCTGTCTCGCCATGGCATGGAGGCCCGCCGCGCCGCCATGTTCGAGGATATTCCCCGCAATCTGGAGCCCGCCGCCGCGCTAGGCATGACCACGGTCCTGGTGCCCAACCCGAGCGCCTGGGCGCGCGACGGTTCGGATGGCGGCCACATCCACCACGTGGTCGAGGATCTAGGCGAATGGCTCGCCGCCGTCGCCCGGGCCCGCGCCGCCGGTTGACAGGGCGCGCGTCCGGGATTAGTCCCGGCGCGACGTGTTTCCGGGAGGGATGACGATGGACACGGCGAGGCTCGAAGCCGCAATCGATGCCGCCTGGGAAGACCGTGACGCCCTGAGTCCGGCCACCGGGGGCGAGACCAGAGAGGCGATCGAAGCGGCGCTCGATGGGCTGGATCGCGGCGACTTTCGCGTCGCCGAGAAGCGGGCCGAGGGCTGGCACACCAACCAGTGGCTGAAGAAGGCGGTGCTGCTGTCCTTCCGGCTCTACGACATGGCGCCGGTTCCGGGCGGTCCCGGCGAGAACGCCCCCTGGTTCGACAAGGTGGCGTCTAAGTTCGAAGGTTGGGGCGAGAACCGCTTCCGCGACGCCGGCTTCCGCGCGGTGCCGAACTGCATCGTCCGCCGCTCCGCCCATATCGCGCCGGGCGTCGTGCTGATGCCCTGCTTCGTCAATCTCGGTGCCCGGGTCGGCGCGCGCACCATGATCGATACCTGGGCCACCGTCGGAAGTTGTGCCCAGGTCGGCGAGAATTGCCATATCTCCGGCGGCACCGGGATCGCCGGGGTGCTGGAGCCGCTGCAGGCCGATCCGGTGATCATCGAGGACAACTGCTTCGTCGGCGCGCGATCCGAGGTGGCGGAAGGCGTCATCGTCGAGGAGGGCTCGGTGCTGTCGATGGGCGTCTACATCGGCGCCTCGACCCGCATCATCGACCGCAACAGCGGCGAGATCCACCAGGGCCGCGTGCCGGCCTATTCGGTCGTCGTGCCGGGCACGTTGCCCGGCGGAACGCTGCCCGACGGTTCGCCCGGACCCAACCTCTACTGCGCGGTGATCGTCAAGACGGTCGATGCCGGCACCCGGGCCAAGACCTCGATCAACGAGCTGCTGCGGAGCTGAGGCGCGGACGCGATGGCCAGCCGATGACGAATCGTGCCGGCGTCGATGCGCTTCGGCTGGCCGGCGAGTTGATCCGCTGCGAGAGCGTGACGCCTCTCGAGGGCGGCGCGCTCGATCTCTTGGGCGATGTGCTGAGTGGCCTCGGCTTCGTTTGCCACCGTCTGCCTTTCGCCGAGGTCGACAATCTCTACGCGCGTTTCGGCACCACCCGCCCCAACTTCTGCTTCGCCGGCCACACCGACGTGGTGCCGAGCGGCGATCCGGGCGAATGGAAGGTGCCGCCCTTTGCCGGCGAAGTGGTGGACGGCATGCTCGAGGGACGCGGCGCCGCCGACATGAAGGGGGCGATCGCCGCCTTCGCCGCCGCCGCCGCCGGCCTGATCGAAGCGCGGGGCGCATCGCTCGACGGCTCGATCAGCCTGCTCATCACCGGGGACGAGGAAGGTCCCGCCGTCAACGGCACGGTGAAGGTGCTGGACTGGCTGGGTGCCAACGGCGAAAGGCTGGACCATTGCCTGGTGGGCGAGCCGACCAATCCGACCCGGCTCGGCGAGATGATCAAGAACGGTCGCCGCGGCAGCCTGAACGCCTGGATCACCGCGCACGGCGCCGGAGGCCACGTCGCCTATCCGCACCTCGCCGACAATCCCGTGCCGCGCCTCACGCGCATCTTGCGGCGCCTGCAGGACCGCCGTTTCCATGATGGCGACGACCAATTCCAGGCGACCAACCTGGAAGTGACGGCGATCGAGGTCGACAGTTCCGCCACCAACGTCATTCCCGGCGCCGCTAGGGCGCGCCTCAACATTCGCTTCAACACCCAGCACTCGGGCGCCAGCCTCTCCGAGTGGTTGCGCCGGCAATGCGCGGCGGTAGGTGGCGAGAACGAGTTGGAGATCCAGGTGAGCGGCGAGCCGTTCCTGACCGCGCCCGGCGATTTCACCGACCTCCTGATCGCGGCGATCGAGGCCGAGACCGGCATCCGCCCCGAGCTCTCGACCACCGGCGGCACCTCGGATGCGCGCTTCATCAAGGATCATTGCCCGGTGGCCGAGTTCGGCCTGATCAGCCGGACCATGCATAAGGTCGACGAACGGGTCGCCGCCGCCGACATCGAGGGCCTGACGCGGATCTACGCCCGGATTCTCGAAAGCTATTTCGCCTGAGATGGTGAGCCGGGCCGAAATCAACAGCTCGATTTACGGGGCTTGGCGCGTCGCCTTCATCGACCCGGCCGCATTGCGCTATTTCAACGTGACGATCGAGGGCTTCTGGCACTCCTTCGTGGCGATCCCCATCACCCTCGTTCTCGTGCTGCCGCAGTTCGTTTTCGACCATGCGGCAGCGCTGCGCGAGGGGGCGGAGACGGTCTCGGTCGAGCTCTTCACGACGGTAAAGGTGGCGACGTTTCTGGCGGTGTGGATGGTTTTTCCGGTGGCGATGATCTGGATTTCTCGCCTCCTCCGACTCACCGATCGCTACGTCCAGTTCATCATCGTGTGGAATTGGGGCAACGTGGTGGGTAGCGCCTTCATGTTGCCGGCGGCAGCACTTCACGGCTTTGCCTTCCCCACGGAGGGGATGGCGGGAACGATCCTGCTGATGTTCGTATTGGCGCTGCTGTATTACGGCGTCCAGGTGGCGCGGGCCGGGCTCGCCTGCGGCCTCGGGACCGCGGTCGGCATCCTCGTCTTCGAATTCGTTCTGCACATGTTGATCGACGCGCTCGCCAGGACCGTCACGTGACCGCCGCCCCGCCCTCTTCCGGATAGCCTACGGAGACGAGATAGAGGCCGTCGGGCGGCGCCACGGGGCCGCAGGCGGCGCGGTCGCGGGCAGCAAGCGCGGCTTCGAGGTCCGCCGCTGACCAGGCACCCTCCCCCACCCGCTTCAAGCTGCCGACGATCGAGCGGACTTGAGTGTGCAGGAACGAGCGTGTCCGCGCGGTCACGTGGATCTCCTCGCCCACCTCCACCACCTCCAGCCCATCGAGGGTCTTCACCGGCGACTCGGCCTGACACTCGGCGGCGCGGAAGGTCGTGAAATCATGCCGGCCCAGGAGAATTGGCGCCGCGTCGGCCATCGCCGCCACGTCGAGCCGGCCCCCCACGTGCCAGACCCGGCCGCGCGTCATCGTCGGTGGCGGCCGGCGGTTCAACAGGCGATAGCGGTAGCATCTCTCGACGGCGGCGAAACGGGCGTGGAATTCGTCGCCGACGGCCCGGACCTCCAATACCGCAATCGCCGCCGGCTTCAGGTGGAAGTTGGCGGCGTCGCGGATCGCGTCGAGCGGGCGCGCCGGCGCCAGATCCACATGGGCGACCTGGCCCAGCGCGTGCACCCCGGCATCGGTCCGCCCCGCGCCCTGGACCGTCGGGGGTGAATTCGCGAGCGGCGCCAACGCCGCCTCCAGCGCCGCCTGGATCGAGGGCCCGTTGATTTGCCGCTGCCAGCCGACAAAGCCGCGACCGTCATATTCGATGGTGAGGCGGTAGCGCGGCATGGCTCAGCCGAGCCGGCTTCCCGGCGCCAGCGCCACGCCGCGCAGGAAGGCCTCCGCGTCGAGCGCTGCCTTGCCCGCCCGTTGCAGCCGCAAGAGGCGAAGCGCGCCCTCGCCGCAAGCCACCCTCGGGCCCGTGTCCAGCACGGTACCCGGGGCGCCGTCCCCCACCACGGCCTCGGCCAGAAGCAGCTTGATCCGCTCATCCTCGAATTCGAACCAGGCGCCGGGATAGGGCGAGAGCCCGCGCACCCGGTCGGCGAGCCGCTTCGCCGCCAGCGTCCACTCGATCCTCGCTTCCGCCTTGTCGATTTTGTGGGCGTAGGTGGCGCCGATCTCCGGTTGCGGCCGGGCCACGAGGTCGCCGGCGTCGAGACCGGCGAGGGTCCGGAGCATCAGCGCGCCGCCGGCCTCGGCCAGTCGATCGTGCAACTGACCCGCCGTCATCAGCGGCGCAATCCCAATCCGCTCGGCCAGCAACATCGGCCCGGTATCGAGGCCTTCGTCGATCGCCATGGTGGTGATGCCGGTCTCCTTGTCGCCGGCCATGATCGCCCGCTGTATCGGCGCCGCGCCGCGCCAGCGCGGCAACAGCGAGGCATGCAAGTTGAGGCAACCGAGGCGTGGCGCCCGAAGCATCGCCGGCGGTAGGATCAGGCCGTAGGCGACGACCACGGCGGCGTCGAGCTCGAGTTCGGCGAAGGCCGCCTGCACCGCCTCGTCGCCGAGGCTGGTCGGATGGGCGAGCGCGAGTCCGTGCGCCCGCGCCACCACCTCGACCGGCGACGGCCGGGCCCGATGGCCCCGCCCGGCCGGGCGGGGCGGCTGGGTATAGACGCGGCGGATGTCGTGCCCGGCGGCGATCAGCGCCTCCAGCGTCGGCACCGCGAAATCGGGCGTTCCCATGAAGGCGAGGACGCGCGGCCGCATCGCCCCTCTCCCGCCCGGCCGGCTCAGGCCGAGGCCTTTTGCTTGCGCGACTTGATCAGCTTGCGCAGGATGATGTTCCGCTTCAGCGCCGAGAGATGGTCGACGAAGAGGATTCCGTCCAGGTGGTCGTATTCGTGCTGGATGCAGCGGGCGAGGATGGCGTCGGCCTCCAGCGTGCGCTCGACCCCGTCACGGTCCCGGTAGCGGACCGTGCAGCTCGAAGGCCGCTCGATCTCGGCGAAATGCTCGGGCAGCGACAGGCAGCCTTCGCTGTAGACCGCGCCCTCGTCGGAAACCCGGTCTATCACCGGATTGATCAGGAAATGCGGCGCGCGGGAGCCGTCGTCGTCGTGGCTGACGTCGAGCACGATCAGCCGCTTCGCCACGCCCACCTGGATCGCCGAGAGGCCGATGCCCGGCGCCTCGCGCATCGTCTCCAGCATGTCGTCCATCAACCGGCGGAGCTTGTCGTCGATGTCCTCCACCGGTTCGGAACGCACCTTGAGACGCGGGTCCGGGGCGATGATCACGGGCAACAGGCTCATGGACGTAATCCGGGCGGCGGCGTGGCGTTACGCGCCCGGGTTACCTAGTCGCTCCCCCGAAAAGCGTCAAGCCGGAGCGGGACCTCGCGGGGTGGCTCGGCCGGATCGAGGAGGTCCGGCTCGAGGACCCGGCGGCGGCGATCGCCCCGCCGCCGGGCGAGGAGTCCCCGCCGGCTTGATTTTCCAAGCACCGAGCCGCAGGCTTTGGCCCGACGAGCAAGCGGGGCGAGGGACAGATGCGGCAAGACGGGGCGGAAATCGGCGCCGAGATCGAATGGCCGAGGGGCGACAACACCCGCGTGCCTTACCAGGTCTTCATGGACGAACGGGTCCACGCCCGCGAGCAGGCGCGGATCTTCCAGGGCCCGAGCTGGCAGTTCCTCTGTCTCGCCGACGAGGTGGCGGCGCCCGGCGACTGGAAGACCGGCTTCCTCGGCGAGACGCCCATCGTCGTCACCCGTGACGAGAAGAGCGCGATCAACGCCTTCGAGAACCGCTGCGTCCACAAGGGCTCGCTGGTTTGCCTGGCCGACCGGGGGAACGACGCGGCGCTCACCTGCGTTTACCACAACTGGACATACGACCTGGCGGGAAGGCTGCAGAGCGTCGCCTTCCGACGCGGCATCAAGGGCGAGGGCGGCATGGGCGAGGGCTTCCGGCTGGCCGATCACCGCCTACGGCCGCTCCGGGTGGCCGAAATCGCCGGCCTCGTCTTCGCCACCTTCGCTTCGGACGGGCCCAGCCTCGAGGACCATATCGGGCCCGAGATCGTCGCGCGCCTGCACCGAGTGCTGAACCGCCCCGTCCGGATCCTCGGCTATCACGCGCAGTATTTGGCGAACAACTGGAAGCTCTACGTCGAGAACGTCAAGGACACCTACCACGCAGGGCTACTGCACCTCTTCTTCGCCACCTTCAAGCTGAACCGGCTCGCCTCCGAGGGCGGCGTCGTGATCGACGAGAGCGGCGGCAACCACGCGAGCTATTCCCGCCGCCGGACCATCCACGCCGACGACGAATACGATTCCGACCGGCTGCGCGCGAGCCGCGAAGACTACGCGCTGGCCGATCCCTCGCTGCTGGACTCGATCGACGAGTTCGGCGACGGCATCAACGTGCAGATCCTGACCGTGTTCCCAAATTTCGTATTGCAGCAGGTGGAGAACTCGATCGCCGTGCGCCAGATCTTGCCGAAGGGGCGGTACGAGACGGAGCTGCTCTGGACCGTGCTGGGCTTCGAGGACGACGACGAGGCGATGGTCGAAATGCGCCTGAAGCAGGCCAACCTGATCGGCCCCGCCGGCTACATCTCGATGGAGGACGGCGCCGTCGGCGGCTTCGTGCAGCGGGGCATCCACGGCGGCGGCGATGCGGCCTCCATTGTCGAGATGGGGGGCGCGGGCGAGGTAAGCCAAGCGACACGGGCGACCGAGGCCTCGGTGCGCGGCTTCTGGCGCGCCTACCGCCGGGCCATGGGCTATTGAGAATGCGGGCCGAGCTGGAAACGCGGCTGGAGGTGGAGGATCTTTCGGCCCGTTACGCCGACTGTCTGGACCAGGGCCGCTTCGAGGAATGGCCCGAGTTCTTCGAGGCCGATGGCCGCTACAAGATCATCTCGGCGGAGAACCACGAGATGGGCCTGCCCTTGGGCGTCATCGACTGCCGGGGCCGGGCGATGATGCGGGACCGGATCACCGCGCTCCGCGACGCCAACATCTACGAGGCACAGCGCTATCGCCACGTGCTCTCGACCGCGCTGATCCGCGCCGCCGACGGCGCGACCATCCGGGCCGAGACCAGCTATCAGGTGACGCGGACCATGCGCGACGGCCTGGCGATGCTGTTCAGCGTCGGGCGCTATCTCGACACCTTGGTCCGCCGGGGAGACGACCTCCACCTCGCCCAACGCCTGGTCGTGTTCGACAACCGGCGGATCGACACGCTGCTGGTGATCCCGCTCTGAATCGAGCGCGGATGCCGCTCTAGCGGGCGCGCAAGCCGGCGAGCATGGCGTCCGCGAGCGCCGGCAAATCAAAGCGGGGCGCCCAACCCCAATCGCTGCGGGCGGCGCCGTCATCAATGCTGTCGGGCCAGGAATCGGCGATTCGCTGGCGGAAATCCGGTTCGAATTCGCAAACAAACCCATCGACCCGCTGCGCCACTTCCCCGGCGAGCTCGGCGGCGGTGAAGCTCATCGCCGTCAAATTGTAGCTGGTGCGCACCGAGAGCAGGGAGGCATCGGCAAACATCAACTCTAATGTCGCGCGCACCGCGTCGTCCATGTACATCATGGGCAATCGGGTGTCGGGCGTGACGAAGCAGGTGTAGCGCGCGGAACGAATCGCCTCGATGAACATCTCCACCGCATAGTCGGTGGTGCCACCGCCCGAATAGGTCTTGTAGGTGAGCAAGCCGGGATAGCGTAGGCTTCTGACGTCGAGACCATATTTCAGATGGTAGTAATGGCATAGATGCTCGCCGGCCAGCTTGCTCACGCCGTAGATGGTCGTGGGTTCCAGCACGGTGCGTTGCGGCGTCTCCCAGCGCGGCGTCGTCGGCCCGAACACGGCGATCGAACTCGGCCAGAAGACCTGATCCAGCTCCAGCTCGACCGCCAGATCGAGCACGTTCTTCAAGCTCTCCATGTTGATGTGCCAGGCCAGATCCGGCTGCCGTTCCCCGTCGGCCGACATCAGTGCCGCCAGATGATAGATCGTCCCGATTCCGTGCGTTTCGATCACCGATCGGAGCGCCGCGCGGTCGGTGGCGTCGAATTGGGCAAACGGACCGGCTTCCCGCATTTCCGGAGACGGCGGTGTGCGCCGCCCGGCGGCGACGACATTGTCGGCGCCGACGCGCGCGCGCAGCGCCGGCGTCAAATCAGTGCCGATCTGGCCCACGGCGCCAATGATCAAAATGCGCCGCATCACCCCTCCTCCCCTGGAATGCAACGGCGCGGACGCCAGCATCGCTCGCCGGCGCCGCGCCGACGCAGGCAGCCCCGTGAAGACCATTGCTATGCCGGATCGCGAAGCCGCGCAATCCGGGCGAGGGGCATCGACACGTCAACTGGCTGGCCCTGGCGGGGCATGTTGGATATCGTAATTCGACGAACCCGATTTTCCACGAACGCCATCACTTCCCGCCAGTGATCTTCCAACGAGCCGTCTGCCCGTTATATGCGCGGTTCACGCTTTCATTCCGCGACGTCGAGGAGACGAGCGGTAGTCCGCCGTCCTCGGCGCGTGGCGACGTGCTCGATTCGGGCGCCTTCGTCTCCGTGATCGCCGCGCGGAGACGATGGCGGCCCTGGGCGAGCATGGGCGCCGCGGTCGGCATTTCGTCATGGGCCCGGCGCTCGGTGGTGGCGACCTTCGCTCGGCCGCCAATGTAGGTTATCGAGGGTAGACTCCCCGTCGGGCCGGGGCGGTGGTAAGATTTCTCTGAATTGGGGGCGCTGGGAATCGTCGGCCGAGGAGCAACGACAGCCTCCGAGGCGAGGCCGCAACGACCAGGATCGGAGCAAGCGAGAGGGAAACCATGCTGGTTTCGCAAATTTTCAAGGACAAGGGCGACCGGCTCGTCACCGCGCGCCCACACGACACCATCGCGACGGCGGCGGAGACTCTGAAGCGCGAGCGAATCGGCGCGGTCATGGTCGTGGACGAGGGTGGCGAACTGGTCGGCATCCTGTCCGAGCGCGACATCGTGCGCGCCATGCCGGAACACGGACCGAAAGTCTTCGCCCTGGCGGTGGCAAAGCTGATGACCCGCAAGGTCATCACCTGCGGCCCCGGCGACCAGGTTCACGAGATCATGAAGACCATGACATCCGGACGATTCCGCCACATACCGGTGATGGACGACGGCAAGCTCGTCGGCATCATCTCCATCGGCGACGTGGTCAAGAGCCGGCTTCAGGAGCTGGAGAGGGAGACCTCGCAGCTTCGCGACTACATCGTCGGCACCGGCTGACCGGCGCCCGCCAGACCGCCGCTAGCCCATGATGCACGGCCTCCGGAGCGATATCGATCAGCGCTTCGCGCTGGCTGGTGGGCGGGCCGTCTCGCGGTCGATATCCCGCTCATCGCCCGAGGTTCCCCGGTGGGCGGCCGGCCCGAAGGCGAGCGAGCACCCCGGCGAGCCAGCGCCCGAGATCGGCGAGTGCCGCAGCCAGTATCAGATGTTTGACGCTTTTGGGCACGTTCGCGCGAGGTGGTGGCGCCGTCGCCGCGCGCCGTTCGCTCACCGGCTCCATCGGTGTTTCCTAATCCCTGCCCTTTGCGGGAAAGCCTAACCTAGAGCATTTCAAGCTCGGTCGATATTCGCGGAATTCGACGCGGTAAGGGCCGCAATTCCCCCGGGGTCGGACAACGGTCCGACACGGGCGTATCATCGCCGTTTTGGCAATCGATCACGGCTCGGAGTTCCGCTTGCCACAAGAATCGTCATCGTCGCCGCGCGCGGGCGTCACCGCGCGCCCCGTGATCGGGCTGCTGGTGGTCTGCGCCGGCGCCTCGATCATGCCGCTCGATACCGCCGTCAATATCTCCTTCCCGCACATGGCGCGCGACCTCGGCGTCGGCCTGAGCGATATCCAATGGGTGGTGATCAGCTACGTCACCACCTATGCCAGCCTGATGCTGGTCTGCGGCAAGCTCGGCGATCTCTTCGGCTACCGCCGGGTGTTCGTCATCGGGCTGGCGATGGCGACGGTGGCGCTCACCCTCTGCGCCTTGGCGCCGAGCTACGGCTGGCTCCTGTTCTTCCGCTTTCTGCAGGGGCTGGGCACGGCCCTGGTGGTCAGTTGCGCGCCGGCGCTGGCGACTTTGATGTTCGCCGAATCCGCCCGCGCCCGGGTGCTCGGCGTCTACACCATGACCTACGGGCTCGGCAGCGCGCTCGGCCCCTGGCTCGGCGGCCTGATGGTGGAGAGCTTCGGCTGGGAGGGCGTCTTCGGCTTCCGGGTGCCGCTCGCCGGTCTGGCGTTGTTGGCGGCTTGGCGGATCGCCGAGCCGAGGCGCGAGGGCGAGGCGGGCGAGCGTCTGGACCTCGGCGGCGCCGCCCTGGTCGTGGTCGCCATGGCGCTATTGGTGGCGACGGTCAGCCTGCTGCAGGCCACTGGTGCTGTGCGTTGGTGGGCGGCGGCGCTGGCGCTCGCGGCGGGAGCTGCGCTCTATCTCTTCTGGCGCCACGAGGACCGCCATCCCTTCCCGCTGATCCGGCCCGGCGCGTTTCGCGATGCCCCCTTCACGGTGGTCAACCTGGCCAACGTGGTCAGCAACTTCGTCGCCTTCGCGGTGTTGTTGCTGGTGCCGTTCTATCTCGCCCGCGCGACCGACCTCTCGGTCGGGGGGGCCGGCGCGGTGATGGCCGCCGGCTCGCTGGGCTGGGTCCTCTCGGCGCCGCTCGGCGGCCGCTTGATCGGGCCCGTCAGCGCCAAGCGCATGGCCGGCCTGGGCCTGCTGCTGATCGGCCTGGGCCTGCTCGGCACTGCGCAATGGGAGGCTTCGAGCGATATCGCGGTGATGGTCGCGACGCTCTTCCTCCAAGGCGTCGGCATGGGGCTGTTCCAGGTGGCCTACATGTCGATCGTCACCGGCACGCTGGCCCGGCGCGAGCGCGGCGTGGCGGGCAGCCTCACCATGGTGACCCGGACCATCGGCGTCGTCGTCGGGGTCTCGATGCTGACCCTGCTCCACGCTTCCGCCGAGAGCGGCGCGCTGGCCGAGGGCGCGGGCGGGCTCGACGCCTTCATGGTGGGGTTCCGCTGGACCTTCCTTTGGGCGGGCGGCGGCATGTTCGGATTCCTGGCGTTGACCGCGCTCTCGCCCCGCAACTGGTGGACGCGAGAGCGCTAACGCATTTCAAGCCTGGTCGAACCCGCCCGCTCCCCCGCCGGCGCCGGGCCCATGGCGGAGCCGCGCCAGCAGGCGCCACGGCGAGGGCGCGCGGGCCCGGAGGCGCTCGAGGCGGCGGCGCGCCTTTTCGATGGCCATGACCTCGGCGATCCGACGGTCGAGGAAGGCCCAGGTCGCCCGGCGCCCCGCGCTCTCGTCGCCGAGCCAGTAGAGCACGCTCGAGAGGTAGACCCCGGCCAGCAGGCCGCGCTTGGTGTAGTAGTTGAAGTCGGTCGAGCGGTCGCCGACGGCGCGCCAGATCGTATCCACCGTCCGATGCAGGCCACGGGCCGCCAGGCCTGAGTTCCCCGGCAGGCTCAGATAGGCGAAGGCGCGCCGCACCGCTTCGCGGTGAGGCTCCGCCCGCTCGAGCCGCAGCCGAACCGCCAGCGTGACCTGGGCGCGGACGCCGAGGCCGTCGAGATCGTGCCGGCCCAGCCCCGCCGCGAGCTCGCGGTCCGCCGTGTCCATGTGGAAGACCAGCACGTCCCGCGCGCCGCCCGGAAACAGCCGGTCGGCCTCGGCCGGGCTCAACCCAGCGTCCGCGACCGCGCGGCGGAAGGTTCCCTCGCTCCAGCCGTCGAAGGCCGCGTGGCGGAGCATCCGGGCGAGAACCCGGGGCTTCGATTCCTCGCCCGCCCGTCGGCTCACGCCGCTTCCCCCTCCTCGTCCGTCTCCTCGTCGCTCTCCTCGTCGCGGTCGGGCCAATGGCGGGACTCGGTCTCGAAGATCAGCTTCGAGAGGTCGGCCATCCGCTGGGGATAGAGGATGCCGTCCAGATGGTCGCATTCGTGCTGCACGACGCGGGCATGGAAGCCCTCGGCCAGCCGCTCGATTCGCTCGCCCGAAAGCGTCAGGCCCGAATAGCGAATTCGGCTCGCGCGGGGCACCAGGCCGCGCATGCCCGGGACGGAGAGGCAGGCCTCCCAGTCTTCTTCGTGCTCCTCGCCCAACGGCTCGATCAGCGGATTGAGCAATACGGTCAGCGGCACGGCGCCTTCCTCCCCGCCGGCCCGCTGCGCGCCGACGAGGAAGATCACCAGGCGCTTGGCCACATGGACCTGCGGCGCCGCCAGGCCGGTTCCGCCGGCGTCGGCCATGGTTTCGATCATGTCGGCGACCAGGGTGTGGATTTCGGGCGCCGTCGGGTCCACCACCGGCTCGGCGGGGCGAAGCAGCACCGGGTGGCCCATGCGGGCGATCTTCAGGATGGCCATGGGCGGTCGGTGACCTCTCAGGGGGCGGCAACGGGAACCGGCGAAATTATACGAACCGCGCGCCGGGTCGACTAGAGTGCTTCAAATTCGAAGCTATTCGCCGGAGCTGCGGGGAGGACGAGAGATGGGCACGGACCACGAACGACATAGCCACGA
Organism: Alphaproteobacteria bacterium; assembly: GCA_965225945.1. Taxonomy (GTDB): domain Bacteria; phylum Pseudomonadota; class Alphaproteobacteria; genus JASLMY01. Next base: position 624,620 of record CBDDBZ010000039.1, read on the forward strand.
CGCCGTCATCATCGGCGCCGGGGTGATCGGCGCCTGTCTCGCCTACGAGTTGGCCAAGCGCGGCTGGCGGAGCCTCAGCCTCGACATGGCAGGCGAAGCGGGGCACGGCTCGACGGCAAGTTCCTGCGCCATCATCCGCACGCATTATTCCACCCTCGACGGCGCGGCGCTGGCGCACGAGGGCTGGTTTTACTGGAAGGATTGGGCCGGCTATCTGGCGCACGATCGCGCTCGCCCGCTGGCCCAATACCGCGATATCGGCTGCCTGGTGATGAAGGCGGAGAGCAACGAGGACTTGGCGCCGATTTGCCGCAACATGGACGCGCTCGCCATCCCCTACGAGGAATGGGACGAAGCCCGGATAGCCGAGCGCTATCCGTTCTACGACATCGCCCGCTTCGCGCCCGCCAAACGGCTGGACGACGACGACTTCGGCACAGCCACCGGGGGGCGCCTGGCGGGCGCGGTGTTCTTTCCCCGCGCCGGCTACGTCACCGACCCGGCGCTCGCGGCACAGAACGCGCGCTGGGCGGCGGAGGCCAAGGGCGCCGAGTTCCGCTTCAATGCCCGCGTGGTCGAGATCCGGCGCGAGGGCGGGCGCACCACCGGGGTGACGCTGGAGAGTGGTGAGCGGATCGACGTGCCCGTCGTCGTCAACGTCGGCGGGCCGCATTCGGCGAAGCTCAACCGGCTGGCCGGGGTCGAGGAGGGCATGAACATCAAGACCCGGGCGCTGAAGCAGGAGGTCGCCCACGTGCCGGCCCCGCCGGGCTTCGATTATGAGCGGGACGGCTTCGTGACCTCCGACGGCGACATCGCCTGCTACGCCCGGCCCGAACTCGGCAACCACCTGCTGATCGGTAGCGAGGATCCAGAATGCGATGAGCGCGAATGGGTCGATCCCGACACCTACGACCGCAACTTCACGGCGCAGTGGCGGACCCAGGTGCTGCGGATGGCGCAGCGAATCCCGAGCCTGGGGGTGCCGGAACAGGCGCGCGGTCTCGTCGATCTCTACGACGTCGCCGACGACTGGATCCCGATCTACGACAAATCCGACCTCGCGGGCTTCTACATGGCGATCGGCACCAGCGGCAATCAGTTCAAGAACGCGCCGGTGGCGGGCGCCCTGATGGCGGCGCTGATCGAGGCCTGCGAGGACGGCCGAGACCACGATTTGGACCCGCTCTCCTTCCACTTGCAATACACCAAGCGCGACATCGACCTCGGATTCTATTCCCGCCGGCGGGAGATCAATCCGGAATCGAGTTTTTCCGTGCTCGGCTGAAGCCGTGCGATCAGGCCGCCTCGCGCGCGATCCAGCCGCCGCCGAGCAGCCGCTCGCCCCGGTAGAGGACGCCGGCCTGACCCGGCGCCACGCCGGTCTCGGCGACGTCGAATTGGACCTGGGCAGCCCCATCGCCCAACGCCCGGACCCGCGCCGGCACCGCCGGACGGGTGGAGCGGATCTTGATTTGGGCCGCTAGTTCGCCCCCACCCGGGGCCGAGAGCCAGTTCATCTCCCGGAGCCGGAGCGCGCGACGTTCTAGCTCCGAGCGCGGGCCGACGACGAGGCGCCGTCCCTCGGGCTCGATTCGAAGCACGTAGAGCGGCTCCGGGCCCGAGAGGCCGAGCCCGCGGCGCTGTCCGACGGTGAAGCGGGTGATCCCCGCGTGCAAGCCGAGCACGCGGCCGGCAGAATCGACGATCGGGCCGGGCCCGTCGGCGTCCGGTCGATGGCGCGCCACGGTCTGCCAATAGCGGCCCTCGGGCACGAAGCAGATGTCCTGGCTGTCGGGCTTCTCGGCCACCGCGAGGCCCAGCTGGGCGGCGAGCCGGCGAACCTCGCGCTTGGCGGAAAAGCCGCCCAGCGGAAAGCGCAGGAAGTCCAATTCCGCGGGCAGCGTGGCGAACAGGAAATAGCTCTGGTCGCGGCTCGCGTCCACCGCCCGCCAAAGCTCGGGCCCCGCTGCGCCCTCGATCCGGCGCGCGTAGTGGCCGGTGATCAGCGCCCTTGCGCCGAGCCCGCGCGCGGTCTCCAGCAGATCGCGGAACTTGATCTTCTGGTTACAGCGGACGCAGGGGATCGGCGTCTCGCCCGCAAGGTAGGAATCGGCGAAATCGTCGATCACGGCGGCGCGGAAACGCGCCTCGTAGTCGAGCACGTAATGGGGGATATCGAGCTTGCCGGCGATCCGCCGGGCATCGTGGATGTCCGCGCCGGCGCAGCAGGCGCCCGGCTTGGAGAGCGTGCGGCCATGATCGTAGAGTTGCAGCGTAATGGCGACGACCTCGAGGCCGAGGCGCCGGCAGAGTGCGGCCGAGAGCGCGCTGTCGACGCCGCCCGACATCGCCACCACGACGCGCGCGCCGGGCGCGAGGCCGGAGAGCGCCTCGGCCACGTGCCCGGGAATCGGAATGTCGCCCGTCTCCGCCATGGCCCGGGTATATAGCCGCTGGCGCGCCCGAGGCAATGGGCGGCGGGCTCGATCGGTCGTTTCCGGACGGCGCGGCGCTGACTGACTTTGCCGCTCTGGCGAGCTACAATCCGGGCCAAGGCATCCCTCCGAGGGGAACAATAGTGTCCAGTTGCGGCCTCGCCCGGTTCCTCGCCGCCGTCCTCTCGGCGGACCTTGCGGGTGGCGCGGCTCCGATGTGGCGAAGTCGGCGGGAAGGATCGATTGCTATGATGGCGAGCGAAAATTTGTTTTCAACGTGCTGGAATAGTTAGCGAAATATGAACGGCAATGTTCCAGGAGCGTAGCCTAATGGTCAGGAAAGTTCGTTTGATCTCGGGGCTCATACTGTTTTCGTTTTTGACCTGTCATCTAGGGAATTTAACCTTTGGTCTTCACTCGTTGGCGGCTTTGGACGATGCGCGTCCGTGGTTTCTTTGGTTTTGGGCAACCGGCCTCGGAATTTTCTTCTTGATGGGCTCGATGGCGGTCCATCTCATGCTGGGATTGTTTAGGCTCTACGAGCGAAACACGCTCAGGATGAAGATGGGAGACATGGTCCAGCTCGTTCTGGGATTACTGATCTTTCCATTGCTGTTCGGCCACCTTCTGGGAACGGTCGTCGGTCCGCTGATGACGGGTACCCGGCAGAGTTACTTCTCCATTCTGACTTTATTCTGGGTTCTGGACCCGTTCCTCGGCCTCAAGCAGGTCGTCGTGACCGTCATGGCTTGGATCCACGGCTGCATGGGACTGGTTATTTGGCTGCGGATTCAATCGTGGTGGCCCCGTGTCGCCGGGTTTGTCTACCCGCTCGTGGTCGCCATTCCCTTGCTTGCCATGTTGGGTATGGTCGAAGCTGGGAAGGAAGTCATCGAACTCAACAAGAACCCAGAGCTCGCAAGAGAGGCCCTCGACACACTGTCCCCGTCCAATGCCACGACGAATACATTGCTCGAAATTTTACCAATCGGTTTATGGGGATACTTTCTGGTCCTCGCCACCGTTCTCCTGGCTCGCTATATTCGCCTCCGCAAGCGCCGCTCGGCATTGGCCGTAAGCTATGTCGACGGTACCGTATTGACGGCCAGGTCTGGACTGACGCTGCTTGAGATCAGCAGAATGAACGACATCCCGCACGCCAGCTTGTGCGGGGGACGGGGGCGCTGCGGCACTTCCCGTGTTAGAATTCACGAGGGTATGGAACTGCTACCCGAACCGGGCGAATTGGAGCGAAAAATCCTGAATAGAGTCGGAGCGGATTCGGATACGCGATTGGCCTGCCAGGTTATCCCGGAAAGCGGCTCGATCAGGATCGAACGGTTGCTGCCGTCCTATATCGAGCCGAAGGACCTTCGACGCGCGCGGGCCGCCCAACTCGATCTCGACGACCGCGATGCCAATCCGGGAGCTGTTAAATGAAGAACATTCTTCGCATTTTGGCGGTCCTGTCGTTGGCGCTAGCCGGACCGTCGGCACAAGGACAAACGCCTCTCGACCTGATAACCGGTACACAAAGCGAAAATTCCACCGGCGGATCGACATCGGAAGTGGAACTTCGCGAGCTTGTCCGCCTATTGAGCGATCCCGCGCTGATCGAGCGATTGAGGCAACGGTTGCCGGAGGAGGTGGAGCGGCAGTCGAGTGATGACTATTCGATTTCGAGGATACAGCAATATTTTCACGCCACGCTGGTACTGATCGAGAATAGAGCGAGCGCTGTCGTTCATGCGCTGATGACGGTTCCCCGGTTGCCCTGGGCTCTCGCCACGGCCTGGGATGAGATCATGGCCGCGAGCGATTTTCTTCAGTCGGCGATTTACGTGGTCGTCTTCTTGTTCGGCGGCTTTGGATTGGAATGGCTTTACTGGAGCTATTTATCGGCCACGCTGACCCGGATCGAACTTTCGCAACCAAAGAGCTACGGCAGTGTCTTGAAGGCCGCCATACTACGAGCCGCCCTGCTGTTTGGAAGCATTGCCGTATTCGCGTTTGGAAGCGTCGGACTATTTATCGGCTTTGAATGGTCCCCCTTTATCGAGCATATTGTCACTTCGCTATTAGCCGGCGTAATAATTATGAGAGTCATCGTCATGATTGCTGTATTTGTCCTCGCTTCCAAAGTCGATGGTTTGAGATTGTTGCCGCTTGACAAGGCGGCGGCGAAAAACATTTTCACCTGGATCTTGGCTATCGGCGGGATCGGCCTTGTCGGCTATCTGGGTTCGACACCATCGACCGGATGGACATAGCGGCCCCGTCATTGTTGGCCATCGAATCGATTGCTGGCTTATTGTTCGTAACCGCGCTGGTCGCCGCGTTTTGGCGGACCGATCTCATGCGCCATCGAATTGTCGCGACACCTGGCGGGGATGGTGTCGCGGTCACCGGTGCGCTCTTGCTGGCGCCGGGGAACTTCAGGCTCGTGCTGTCGAATGTTATCGTTCTAGTTGCTTTCATGCTATGGCTACTCGGCATCGACGCGGTGCTGTGGACGCTGGTCACTTTATCTCTCCTATTCCCGGCCATCGCGCTCTCCCGGACCATGATCAATCACATTTTCGACAACGTCGAGGATCTAACTCCGATTGCGGCGGAGGATGGCGATGATTTGGAAGAGGAAAACGCGTCCGAAATACCAAGCCGTTATCAACTGTACCGTCCGATCGCGTATCGATTGGTCCGATTTGTCCTGACTATCGCCGCCATCCTGACACTCGGCGCGATATGGGACGTCACGTCGTTATTGAGCGCGACGTCAGATTCACTCGCCGAGAAAATTTTTGGATTCATCATCGACGTCGTCTTCGCCTTGCTCGTCGCCGATTTGATTTGGACTTGGGCGAAAACCGCGATCGAGCGAAAATTGGCCTCCATACCGACACCCGAACCTGGAAGTGCTCCGGGACCGAAAGCTCGAATGGCAACCTTGCTACCGATGATAAAGAAGGTCTTGTTGATCACCATCATTATCATGGTGACGCTTATTTTTCTGTCATCATTGGGGGTCAACGTCGCCCCGATCTTGGCCGGCGCGGGCGTGCTGGGTATCGCCTTGGGTTTCGGCGCCCAGGCCTTGGTAATCGATATCTTTTCCGGAGTGTTCTTTCTGATCGATGATGCCTTTCGGGTCGGTGAATATATTGAAATGGGTGATTTTCGAGGCACTGTCGAAGCCGTTTCCATCCGTCCATTGCGCGTGCGTCATCATCGCGGGGCTTTGCATACGATTCCGTACGGAGAATTGAAGTCCTTGACCAACTACAGCCGTGACTGGGTCATAATGAAACTGGAATTTCGAGTTCCGTTCGACACGGATATCAAGTTGATAAAGAAGATCGTCAAGAAGGTCGGCGCAAAGTTGAAGGATAATCCCGATTATGGTCATCACATAATTCAAGATCTGAAGTCCCAGGGCGTGCGGAGGATGGAGGAATTCAACATGGTGGTGGGCATCAAGTTCATGGCGGTACCAGGTGAGCAATGGACGATTCGCCGCGACAGCTATCAAATGATCCGCGACGAGTTTGAAAAGAACGGTATCGTCTTCGCGCAACGTCATGTCAAGGTCGAGGTCGTCAGCGATAGGCCGCTGACAGAGCAGGAAGAAGAAGCCGCCGCGAGCGCGGCACAGGAGAGTGTCGAACAGCAGGAGCCCGCGGGTCCGGCACCGGATGAACCTTAGAGTCCGAGCGAAAAGTCGCCATTGGCGGCCCTTGGCGGCGAAGCGCCGGTGGTTCCCTATGATCGGGCGGCGCTATAGCATCTCCCTCCGTGGGGAGGGGCGGCCGTGGCCTCGAATGTTCGGGACTGGTTGGAGGGCTTGGGGCTCGGCGCGCATGCCGCGAGCTTCGCCGCGAACGAGATCGACCTCGACGCCGCGCGCGAGCTCACCGAGGGCGATCTCAGGGAACTCGGTCTGGCGATGGGCCCGCGCAAAAAATTGCTGCGCGCCATCAGGGAGCTGTCGGCCCCCGGCGACGCGCCCGGGCCGGCGGCGGCCGCGAGCCCCGAGGCCGAGCGGCGGCAGTTGACGGTGCTGTTCTGCGATCTCGTCGGCTCCACCGAGCTGTCGCGTCGGCTCGACCCGGAGGGCTTGCGCGAGGTGATGGGGCGCTACCAGGACGCGGTGAGCGAGGCCGTAACGCACAACGAAGGCCACGTCGCGAAATTCCTCGGCGACGGCGTGCTGGCCTATTTCGGCTGGCCCCGGGCGCACGAGGATCAGGCCGAACGCTCGGTCCGCGCTGGCCTGGAGGCGGTCCGGGCCGTCGGCGCGCTGGCCGCCGATGGCGTCGCCCTCGCCGCCCGCGTCGGTATCGCCACCGGCGACGTGGTGGTCGGCGAGCTCTCGGGCGAAGCCGGCGCGATCACCGGCGAGACCCCCAACCTCGCGGCCCGATTGCAGGGCGAAGCCGGCGCGGGCGAGGTCGTCGTCGGCGCGGTGACACGCCACCTGCTCGCCGACGTGTTCGAAACGACGCGGCTGGGGATGCGAAAGTTGCGCGGCTTCGACGAACCGGTGCCCGTCTGGCGGATTGAGGCGGAACGCGCCTCGGAGAGCCGCTTCGAAGCGCTCCGCGGCGGCGTCTCGACCCGTTTCGTCGGCCGCAGCAGCGAACTCGGGCTCCTGGCCGAGCGCTGGGCACTGGCCGCGGGCGGCGAGGGCCAGGTCGTGCTGATCGCCGGCGAGGCGGGCATCGGCAAGTCGCGGCTGACCGAGAGCTTTCGTCATGGTCTGGTCGAGGACACGCTGTTTCGGGTCCACCTCCAAGCCTCGCCGCATCACGCCAACACGCCGCTCCACGCCACGATCCGGAGCGTGCGGCACGCCGCCGGTTTTGCCCCCGGCGACGAGGCGACGAGGCGGCTGGACAAGCTCCGGGCTTGGCTCGAGCGGGACGGCGCGACGGACGACGAGACTCCGGCGCTTTACGCCGACTTGCTGGGTTTGCCCTATACCGAGCGGTGGCCACCGCTCGATCTGTCGCCGCAAGAGCAGAAGCGGCGCACCTTCGACGTCTTGATCCGGCGCGTGCTGACGTTGGCCCGCCGGCGCCCCGTCCTGTTGATCGTGGAGGACGCGCATTGGGCCGATCCGACGACGCTGGAACTGGTCGAGGCACAGGTCGCCGCGATCCGGGACGCGGCGGTCCTGATGGTCGTGACCCACCGGCCCGAGTGGCAAGCCTCGTTCCGCAACCAGGCCCATGTGACGAGCCTGCAACTCAACCGCCTGGGCCGGGCGCAAGGGGCCGAAATCGCCCGCGCGGCCGCCGTTACCGACGTCGGGGACGACGTCGTCGAACGCATCGTCGCGCGCGCCGACGGCGTGCCGCTGTTCATCGAGGAGCTCGCCAAGTCGATCGTCGAGGGCGGGCCCGACGATCGCGCCGTCGATATCCCGACGACGCTGCAGGCCCTCCTGCTCGCGCGCCTCGACCGTCTTGGACCCGAGGCCCGGGAGGTGGCGCAAATCGGCGCCGCCATCGGCCGCGAGTTCGCCCACGACCTGCTTGTGGCCGTGGCGGCGCGGCCCGAGGCGGAGATCGAGGACTGCCTCGCCCGGATGGTGAGAGCCGAGCTGGTCTTCCAACAGGCGGGCGCGGCGGAAGCGCGCTACCTCTTCAAGCATGCCCTGGTGCAGGACGCCGCCTACGAAAGCCTGCTCGAGAGCCGGCGCCGCACGCTGCACGAGCGGATCGCCGAGGTGCTGGCCCAGGGCGGCGAGAGCGAGCCGGAACTGCTGGCGCACCACTACACCGAGGCCGGGCTGGCGGAAGAGGCCATCGACGGCTGGCGCGAGGCCGGCGAACGGGCGCTCCGTCGCTCGGCCAACGTCGAGGCGATCAATCACTTGGAAAAAGGGCTGAGGCTTCTCGCCGACTTTCCCGAGGCGCCCGCGCGAGATCGGCGCGAGCTTCCCTTGCAACTCGCGCTCGGCGCGGCCCTCATGGCCGCGAAGGGCCAGGGCGTGCCGGAAGTTCTCGGCGCTTATGCCCGGGCACGCCTGTTGGGTGAGCCGCTGGGCGATACGGGAGGCCACTTCAGGGCGCTCTGGGGGTCGTGGCGCAGCCACTTCATGATGGCCGAATATCGGCCCGCTCGGGCGCTGGGCGAGCAATGCCTGCAACTCGCCGAAGCCTCGGAGGACGTTGCGCTGCGCATGGTCGCGGGGTTCGCGCTCGGGGGCAGCCTGCTGTTCATGGGCGAATTTCACGAAGCGCGAGATCATCTCGAACGCGCCGTCCAGCTCTACGACATCGAGCGCCATCGCTCCCTCGGGTTCCTTTATGGCCAGGATCCCGGACCCTCCAACCTGGCATACCAGAGCTGGATACTCTGGTATGCCGGCCTGCCGGAACGGGCGATCGAAAAGGGCCGCGAAGCGGTGGATCTGGCGACCGAGACGAACCATCCGCTGACCCTCGCCATGGTCACCATGTACTTCGCCATCACGCATACGCTTTGCCGAGATTGGGCGTCCGTCGAAGCGCAAAGCGCGATCGCCATGGACCAGGCCGAGGCCCACGGGTTTCCGCAGATCATTTCCTTCGCCTCGTCGATGCGCGGGCGCGCGTGGGTCGAGGCGGGGCAATTCGACGAAGGCATCTCGCTGATCGAGCGGGGAATCGCCACGCGCAAGGCCATCGACCTGCGCGCGGCCCGGCTGATCGAACTGGCATTGCTGGCCGAAGCCCATGGCCTGGCCGAGCGTATCGAGGACGGCCTGGATGTGGTGGCAGAGGCGCTGGCCTTCGCGGCCGAGACCGACGAGCGCTTCTACCTGCCCGAGCTGCATCGCTTGGAGGGCTCGTTGCGGCTGCGAGAGGCGAAACCCGAGGCGGCGGAGGACGCGTTCCGCCGCGCCCTCGCCGAGGCGGCCGGCCAGGCCGCCTTGTCGCTCGAGCTTCGCGCCGCGACCGACCTGGCCCGGCTCCTGGCCGAGCAGGGCCGAGGAAACGAGGCGCGCGATCTGCTGGCCCCGATCCGCGGCCGTTTCACCGAGGGTTTCGATACGCCCGACCTCGTGGAGGCCGAGAAAATATTGAAGGCACTCCGACAACATCGTGACGGCCTTTGAGGCCGAAATGACGGCATCCGAGATCGGCTACGCCAGGGGAGGAGACAGGCCATGAAGATCATCCCGGAAATCGCCGCGCGAGCCGAGGAGCTCGGCCAAATCCGCCGCGACATCCATGCCCATCCCGAGCTCGGCTTCGAGGAGAGCCGGACCTCGGACCTCGTCGCCGGCCTGCTGGAATCCTGGGGAATCGAGGTCCATCGCGGTCTCGCCGGCACCGGCGTCGTCGGCACGCTGCGGGCCGGCGAGGACAAGCGCGCCATCGGGCTTCGCGCCGACATGGACGCGCTGCCGATCCAGGAGGCGAACGATTTCGCCCACCGCTCGCGGAACGAGGGCAAGATGCACGCCTGCGGCCACGACGGCCACACCACGATGCTGCTGGGCGCGGCCCGTTACCTGGCCGAAACCCGCGACTTCGACGGCACCGTCCATTTCGTCTTCCAGCCGGCGGAGGAGGGCCTGGGCGGTGCCCGGGCGATGGTCGAGCAGGGGCTGTTTCGCGATTTTCCGATGCAGCGAATCTACGGCATGCACAACACGCCCTCGCTCGGCCCCGGTCGCTTCGCCATCCGGGCGGGCCCGATGATGGCGGGCGGCGCCTTCTTCGACATCGAGATCACCGGGCGCGGTGCCCACGGCGCCCGGCCGGAGGGCAGCGTCGATCCCGTGGTGGTCGCGGCCCAGATCATCACCGCGCTGCAGACCATCGTCGCCCGCAACACAGCGCCGCGAGAGGCCGCCGTGGTGAGCGTGACCCGCCTGCATGCCGGCGAGGCTTACAACGTCATTCCCGGCGAGGCGCGGCTCGGCGGCACGGTTCGGGTGTTCAGCGCCGAGACCATGGCGCTGGTGGAGCGGCGGATGGCTGAATTGTCGGGGGGCATCGCGCGAAGCTTCGGCGCCACCGCCCGGCTCGATTTCCGCGAGATCTTCCGCCCCCTCGTCAACGACGCGGAAGAGACCGCCTTCGCCGCCGAGGTGGCGGCAGAACTGGTGGGGCCCGAGAACGTCGAGCGCGAGCGCTCGCTGGTCATGGCCTCGGAGGATTTCTCCGACATGCTGGCGGCCTGCCCCGGGGCCTACATTTATATCGGTAACGGCGACGAGACTGGCCAGGGGGGCGAGGCCTGCCAGGTGCACAATGCCGGCTACGATTTCAACGACGCGATCCTGCCCTTGGGCGCGAGCTACTGGAGCCGCCTGGTGGAAACCAAGCTGGCGCGCGAGCGGCCGGCGGGCTGATACCAACGGACCTGGGCCCCGGCCGCTCCGATCCCCCGGCCACGCCCCATGCGGCGGGCCACGATCGCGGGCGAAGGCCCGGTCCGAGCCGTTTCGAATCGGCTCAGCGCGGCCAGTCGCGCAAATTCACCAGGCCGCCGTCGATCGGCAGCAAGATCCCGGTGACCCAGCGCGCTTCGTCGCTGGCCAGGTAGAGCGCGCCCCAAGCGACGTCCCAGGCGGTGCCCCGCGTCGCCATCGGCACCTGGTCGACGCGGCGTTGGCGCGCCTCCTCGCCCATGTGGGCGACCATGGGCGTGTCCACCGTGCCGACAATGATGCAGTTGCTGCGAATGCCGTCGCGGGCGAAGTCGGCGGCGACCGAATAGCTGAAGCCGTGCATGCCGGCCTTGGAGGTCGCATAGGCGGCGGCGCCGACGGCGCTGATCAGCCCGCGGGCACCGGCGATCGAGGAGATGTTGATGATCGAGCCACCGCCGGCCCGCTTCAGCGCCGGGATCGCCGCCTTGGTGCATTGCATCATCGACTTCAAATTGACCTCGAGGACCGCGTCCCAGTCGGCTTCCTCGACCACCTCGGCGGTGCCGCCCTGGCCGATGCCGACGTTGTTGACCAGGATATCGAGGCGGCCGTGGCGCGCTTCGGCCAGGGCGACCATGGCGCCCGCGTCCTCGGCCCGGGTCGCGTCGCCGGCAAAAACCGAGGCCTCGCCGCCCTCGCCGGCGATCTCGACGCGGAGCGCCTCGGCCCGTTCCTCGGAGCGGTTGACCAGGACCACGCTAGCGCCTTCGCGGGCGAAGAGGATCGCCATCGCCTTGCCGTTGCCGACACCCTCGCCGCGCGAGGCCGCGCCGGTGACGATGGCGACCTTGCCGTCCAGCCGTCCGGTCAATGTTTCTCACTCCTTGAAACCGACTTGTCCCAATTGACCGCCGGTTCTGGCCATGACGCTAGCCATTTGGGCCTTCGATGGCAATTTGGCGATCGTTCGCCGCGCAGGGGGCGCCCGCCGCCGGTCCGCGGCGACGAGGATACACCTCGTCATGACCACGCGAGCGGCGCCGTGTTCGATGGAATTGGCGCCTGTCGGCAAGCGCGCCGGCACCTCTGTCCCATTTTGAAACTGTATTAAACTAGAACAACTGCCCCAATTTGAACTATTTGTCCTAATTCAGAACGTACCGATTTGGGGATTTCCGCTCAATAGAGGGATGCGACGCGGGAAAACCCTTGGAATCCCACAGGTGCCCATAGTTGGCACGCCCCTTGCTATGTATGTTGGTGAAGGCCACGAGGCGGTCCGACCCGGCAAGCGGTTTTCACCTAGAGTGTAGATTCCCTCTCTGTCTGACCGTTCATGCCCTCAACCCGGTCAGACGTCGCTTTCGGGCGCCCTCGGGCGCCCTTTTCTTTGCTTATAGGCCCTGTCGGGACGAATTGCCATCACCATTCGTCAACGCCATCGGGGCGCCCGGGCCGCGGGATCGGGCGCGATGCGGCCCGAGTCCCGCGATTATTTCTCCAGCGCGGCGCGGGCGCGGGCGATCTCGCCGGCCAGTAGGTCGGCTTGCGGCAGGCCGGGCTCGATCTTGGCCAGCAGCCGCTCCCAGAGCTCGACCGCGCGGGCCAATCGGCCGGACCGGGATTCGGAGAGGCCGACGAACCACAGCGCCTCGCCGTGCTCGGGATCGAGCTCCAGAACCCGTCTGAAATCGTCGAGCGCCGCGGCCGGGAGCGCCGCCTCGTCGGCGGCGGCGGCGATCGAGGCGCGCGCGCGGGCCACCAGCGGCGCCGGATGCTCGGGGCGAAGCGCGCTCGCCCGGCCATAGGCCGCCACCGCCTCGGCCCCGCGTTGCAACACACCGTAGGCGCGGCCGAGCCGCATCCAGCCGTCGAAATCCTCGGGCGTCTGCTCCAGCCGCGCGGCCAGCCGCGCGACCATGGCCCCGATGAACGCGGCCCGCTCACCTTCGTCCATGCCCTCGACCAGGGAGGGATCGGGCGCGCCCGGCGCCGCCGTCCTCGCCCGGGCCTCATGGCTGCGCAGGCGCGCCAGGAACGCCGGCGGCAACTCATCTTCCAGCGGAATCGCCAACTTCTCGCCCGCCCGGGCGAGCCTGAGCAACACCCGATCGAGCCAGGGAGCGTCCACCGAGGCCGTCTTGGCCAGCGCGAGCCAGCCGTCGAAGGCCGCCTGCGGCCGGCCCGCCTGCCATTCCGCCAGCGCCAGGTAGTAATGCGGGCGGGGCAAGGCCGGATCGCGCGCCCGCGCCGCCTCGAAGGCCGCGCGCGCGGCCGGGCGAACCGTGCCCTCGGCGGCAAGGGTCAGCGCCTCGCCGAGGTCCGCCTCGCTCCGCGCCTCGCCCGGCGCGCGCGCCACCGCCTCGTAAAAGGCCTCCGCTGCCGCCGTCGCGCGACCGTGTGCCAAAAGCGCGTGGCCGAGAACACGCCAGCCCTCGACGTCGCCCGGCGCCTCGGCCAGGCGGGCTCGGAGCTGCCGGACTTCCTTGCTCAGCGGTGCCCGCGCCTCGGCCTCCGGGCGCGGCGCGGGCACCGCGCCCTCCAGCCCGGGCGAACCGAGAAGCGCGTAAAGCCCAAGCGCGATCGCCGGCAGGGCGAGCACGACGACGATCGCCGGCAGACGGGAGCGGTCCCCCGCCTCGCCGCCATCCTCCGCCAGGTCGACCAGGCGGAGCAGCCGGCGTTCGATCTCCAGCCGCGCCGTGGCCGCCTCCCCGGCCCCGATCAGGCCCCGCACGAGATCCTCCTCCAGCTCCGCCAATTGCCGGCGGTGAACGGCGATATCGTGCTCGCGCCGGGCCCTGGGCGCGCGGGCGCGGCCGAACAACGGCACCAGCAGCATGGCCGTCATCGAGGCCGCCAGCACTGCCAGAACGAGCCAGAGACTCATACCGGCCCGTCCTCTTCGGCCAGCAGGTCCTCGAGCCGGCGGCGCTCGTCGGCCGCCAGCGCCGCCGGCGCCGCCGCGCTTTGCCGGCGCCGGCGATACCACAGGACGACGCCGAGACCGCCCCCGATCAGCAGCAGCGCCGGGGCCAGCCAGATCAGCGCCGTCGCTGGGCGAAACGGCGGCCGCAACAGCACCCACTCGCCGTAGCGTCGAACCAGAAACGCCCGCACCTCGTCGTCGCCGTCGCCCGCCACCAATCGCTCGCGCACCAGGGTGCGCAGATCGCGGGCCAGTTCGGCGTTGGATTCGGCGATCGACTGGTTCTGACAGACGAGGCAGCGGATTTCCCGGTGCAGCGCCAGCGCCCGGGCCTCGAGGGCGGGATCGACAAGCGGCACCTCCGGCGCGCTCTGGGCCCAGGCCGTCGCGGCGAACGCCAGCACCGCCGAGGCCAGAGCCACGCGAAACCTCAGCATGCCACCGCCTCTCCGGCCCGTGCCGCCCGGATCGCGGGCAACAGTTTGGTTTCGAGGGCTTGCTCCGATATCGCGCCGATGTGCTTGCAAACGATGCGGCTGCCGGCATCGACGACGAAGCTTTCCGGCACCCCGTAGACGCCCCAGTCGATCGCCACCCGGCCGGCCCGGTCGGCGCCGACGCCCTGATAGGGATCGCCGAAGCGGGTCAGCCAGCGGAGCGCCGGCTCCCGCTCGTCCTTGTAGTTGAGGCCGTGGACGGTGACGATTCCCCGCTCCTTCAGTCGCATCAGGATCGGATGTTCGATCCGGCAGGTGAAGCACCAGGAGGCGAAGACGTTGACCAGCGTCACCTCGCCCACCAAGTCGGCGCTGGCGAGGCCCGGCGCGCGGCCCTCGATCGGCGGCAGGTCGAACTCGGGCACGGCTGAGCCGATGAGGGCGGAGGGAATCTCGCGGGGTGCCAGGTAGAGACCGTGCAGCAGAAAGCCGCCGAGCGCCACGAAGGCGAGCAGCGGCACCAGCGCGAAGCCGAGGCCCAGGGGATTTCGGAGGGGACTCCGCGGCGCGTCGTCTCCACCGGCGTCGTTCTCCGAGGTGCGCATCGGCCGTCTCCTATTCCGCCGCCGCCGGCGCCGGCGCCATCGGCGCGAGGCGACGGCGGAGGGGCGCGCCGACCCGGTGGCGGCGGTCGCTCAGCGAGAGCGCGCCCCCCAGCACCATGATCAACGCGCCGCCCCAGATCCAATGCACCAGCGGCTTGAAATAAAGCCGCGTCGACCAGGCGCCGTCGCCCACCGGCTCGCCGATCACGGCGTAGAGATCGCCGCCGGGCCGGGGCTGGATCGCCGCCTCGGTGGTCTGCATCGGCGGGTTCGGATAGCGCCGCGACTGCGGTGCCAGGACGGCGATCTCGGCGCCGTCGCGGAACACCCGAAAGCGGCCCTCGACGGCGGCGTAGTTCGGCCCCCGGACCGGGCGCACCCCCTCGAAGCGGTAGACATGGTCGCCGACCCGGGCCTCCTCGCCGGGTTTCAGCGGCAGCAGGCGTTCGCTCTCCCAGGCGGTCGAGGCGACGATACCGAGCAGCACCACGCCGGCGCCCCCATGCGCCACCGTCATCCCCCAGGCGGCGCGCGGCAGCGCCACGGCCCGGCGCCAACTGTCCCGCGCGGGCGCGCGAAAGAGCTTCACCCGGTCCGCCAGCCCGACGCCCGTGGCGACGATCAGCCAGGCGCCGAGCGCCATCCCCGCAATCGCCAGCCACGGCCCGTCCGAGACCGCGACCAGGCCCCAGATCACCACCCCCAGCGCCGCCAGGGCGGCGAGCCAGAGCCGCTGCAACGCGGCGCCCAGATCGCCGCGCTTCCAGGGCAGCAGCGGGCCCACCGCCATCGCCGCCAACACCGGCACCATGATCGGCCCGAAGGTGGCGTTGAAATAGGGCGGGCCGACGGAGATCTTCTGGCCGGTCAGCGAATCGAGGAAGAGCGGATAGAGCGTGCCGAGAAAGACGGTGGCCGCCGCCGCGCTCAACAACAGGTTGTTGAGGATCAGCGCGCCCTCCCGGCTCACCGGCTGGAACAGGCCGCCGCCGCCGAGCCGGGGCGCGCGCAGCGCGTAGAGCGTGAGCGAGCCGGCGACCACGACGAAGAGGAAGGCCAGGATGAAGATGCCGCGCGCGGGATCGTTGGCGAAGGCGTGCACCGAGGTCAAGACGCCGGAACGCACCAGGAAGGTGCCGAGCAGGCTCAACGAGAACGTCACGATCGCCAGCAGCACGGTCCAGCTCTTCAGCGTGTCGCGCTTTTCCACCACAATCGCGGAATGCAACAGCGCGGTGCCGGCGAGCCAGGGCATGAAACTCGCGTTCTCCACCGGATCCCAGAACCACCAGCCGCCCCAGCCCAGCTCGTAATAGGCCCACCAACTGCCGAGCGCGATCCCGAGGGTGAGAAAACACCAGGCGACGAGCGTCCAGGGCCGCACCCACCGCGCCCACACGGCGTCGACCCGGCCCTCGATCAGGGCGGCCACGGCGAAGGAGAAGGCGATCGAGAAGCCGACATAGCCGAGATAGAGGAAGGGGGGATGGAAGGCGAGGCCCGGATCCTGCAACAGCGGGTTCAGGCCCTGGCCGTCCGCCGGCGCGGGCGAGAGCCGGGCGAAGGGGTTGGAGGTGAACAGGCTGAAGGCGAGAAAACCCACCGCGATCAGCGCCTGCACTGCCAGCACCCGGGCGCGGAACGCCGCCGGCAGGTTGCCGCCGAACCAGGCCACGGCGAGACCGAAGAGCGCCAGGATCAGCAACCAGAGCAGGAGCGAGCCCTCGTGGTTGCCCCAAACGCCGCTGATCTTGTAAAGCAGCGGCTTCGCCGAGTGGGAGTTTGCCACCACGTTCACAAGCGAGAAATCCGAATTTACGTAGGCCGCGGTCAGGCACCCGAAGGCGAGCGCGATCAGCAGGAACTGCGCCGTCGCCTGCGGCCCGGCGAGCGCGATCAGCCGGGCATTACCCCTGGCCGCGCCCCAGAGCGGCAAGATCCCCTGCGAGACCGCCACGACGAAGGCGAAGACCAGGGCGAAGTGACCGATCTCCGCGATCACGGAGCCGTCCTCCTCGGGCGGCGCGGCGCGGCGCGCTCGATGCCCATCGCTATCGACCCACCGGGGTCAGCACCGGCCGGCCGGCGAAATGGCGGACCAGGTTCTCGATCATCAATTCACCCATGGCGGTCCGGGTCTCGATGGTGGCGCTGGCGTGATGCGGCTGCACGATGACGCCGGGAAACGCCAGCAGTTCGCCCGGCACGTCGGGTTCCGCCTCGAAGACGTCGAGCGCGGCGCCGCCGATCAGCCCGTCACGCAGCGCCCCGATCAGGCCGTCGGTGTCGACCACGCTGCCGCGCGCGACGTTGACCAGGAAGCCGCCCGGCCCCAGCGCCGCCAGCACCTCGTGGTCGATCATGTGCCGGGTCTCGGGCCCGCCCGGACAACAGAGCACCAGATAGTCCGAGGCGGCGGCGAGTTCCCTCGCGCTGGCGTGATAGTCCTCGGCGACGTCGGCCTGCCGGTTTCGACCGTGATAAGCGACGGTCATGCCGAAGGCCGCCGCCCGCTTGCCCACCTGCTTGCCGATGCGCCCGAAGCCGACGATGCCGACGGTCTTGCCGCGAAGCGCGCTCGAGAGCCCGATGTCGCCTTCCCGGGGCCAGCGCCCGGCGCGGACGTAGCCGTCGCCCTCGACGATGCGGCGCGACGCGGCGATCAGCAGCCCCATGGCGAGGTCGGCGACGCAATCGGTCAGCACCTCCGGCGTGTTGGTCACCACGACGCCCCGCTCGGCCGCGGCGGCGAGGTCCACGAAATCGACCCCGACGGCGAAGCAGGAGACAATCTCGAGGCCGGGAATTGCGTGGATCATGGCGCTATCGACCGGGTCCGGCGCGGTCGCGACCACGGCGCGGACACCGCCCGCGACCCGGCTGAGCAAGGCCGCCGGTTGCTCGGCGCTGTGATACTTGTGGACGGTGAATTCGGCTTCCAGCTTCTCAGTTGTCCAGGGTGGAAAATCGGAGACCTGCAGAACCTCGACCCGATCCTCGCTCACTGCGTGCCTCCCTTCCACTTGCCGGACTTCTTCAGGGCCTCGGCGACTTCCGGCGGCATGTAGCTCTCGTCGTGCTTGGCCAGCACCTGCGAGGCGACGAAGACGCCATCGGCATCGAGCGCGCCTTCCGCCACCACGCCCTGACCCTCGCGAAAGAGGTCCGGCAGCATGCCACGAAAGACCACCGGCACGGCGTGGGCGAGATCGGTCACCTCGAAGCGGACGCTGACGCCGTCCTCGGCACGTTTGACGCTGCCCTCCACCACCAGGCCGCCGATTCTGAGCCGCTGGCCAGCGGGCGGCGCGCGGGCCACCAGCTCGCTCGGCCCGTAGAAGAAGACGATGCTATCCTCGAGGACGACCAGCACCAGGGCCACCACGGCGCCGAGGCCCGCCAGCGCCGAGATCGCTATCCAGAGCCGACGATGCTTGCGCTTCACGACGTCTCGTCCTCTTCCCCGCCATCGGCCAGTCGACGCAGCTCCTCCAGCCGCCGGGCGACCTCGCGCTGGCGGCGGCGGCTCAGCCCCGCGAGCCCGGCCATGAGCGCGGCGGTCGCGAGGAACGCCGGCCAGACGAAACCCGCGTAGCCGCCCATGTCGAGGAAGTCCCGGATCGCCTGCATCAACCCGCTCCCGGCCGCTCCCTCGAGGCCATGCCCCGGCGGCGCCGTTGCCACCGTCGTCCCCCCGACGTTATAGGAAGCCGCCCCTCGAGCGTCCAGGTGGCGGCGATCACGAAATCAGGCGCGGACCACCGGCGTCGGGGGCGCGGAATCCTCCGCCAGGCGCGCCTCCAGGACCCGGAGCTGGCGAAGGTCAAGCTCGGTCTTCATCCTGACCAGTAGCACGGCGACGAAATAGGCGTTGAAGCCGGCTGCCATCACCAGCAGCGGCCACAGCATGCTCGCGTGGATGGCGGGCCCGTCGGCGCGCAGCACGCTCGCCGGCTGGTGCAGCGTGTTCCACCACTCGACCGAGAACTTGATGATCGGCACGTTGACGAAGCCGACGAGCGCCAGGATGGCACAGGCCCTCGCCGCCTTGCTCGGATCCTCGATCGCCTGGCCGAGAGCCATGTAGCCGAGATAGAGGAAGAGCAGCACCAGCACCGAGGTGAGACGGGCGTCCCAGACCCACCAGGTGCCCCACATCGGCTGGCCCCAGAGCGCGCCGGTGATCAGCGCCTGAGCGGTGAAGATCGCGCCGATCGGCGCCATCGCCCGGGCCGCGACGTCGGCCAGGGGATGCTTCCAGACCAGCGAGATCAGGCTCGCCGCCGCCAGCGCCGTATAGCACAGAAGCGCCATCCAGGCCGACGGCACGTGGACGAACATGATCCGGACCGTCTCGCCCTGCTGGTAGTCGGCGGGCGCCGCGAACAGGGCGAGCCAGAGCGCGAGCCCGATCAACCCGACCGCGAGCCCGGTGGCCCAGGGCAGCATGCGGTCGGCCAGCCGGCGGAACCGGGCCGGATTGGCCAGGCGGTGCATGGCGCCGGAGATCGCCATGCTCAGCCCGCCCCAGCGGGCGACACCCGCTCGAGGCCTATCTCCATCGGTATCATTCGTCGTCCCCGAGTTCACGCGCCTCGTCGATCAACAGGATCGGCACGCCCTCGCGGATCGGATAGGCGAGACGGGCCCTGGGGCTGATCAGCTCCTGGCGCTCGCGGTCGAAGCGGAGCGGCCCCTTGCTCAAGGGGCAGACCAGGATCTCCAGCAGCTTCGGGTCGACGCTCTGATTGTCGTCACTCATCGCGCGGCGTCCTCCCTATACCAATCGAGGTAAGTCCCGGCCGTTCCGGGGCGGTTGGCATTATCGCCCCTTGGCGCAATCCACGCAGAGCGTCGCGGCGGGGTCCAGCTCGAGCCGGCGACCTGGCAGCTCGTCGTCGCAGCCGAGGCAATGGCCATAGTCCCCCGTCTCGACCCGGTGCAGCGCCGCCTCGATCCGCTTCAGCTCCCGGGCGCGTCGCCGTTCGGTCTCCAGCGCCATGGCCTGGTCCTGCATCGCAGCCATCCGCGAGAGCCGTCCGACCCGGCTCTGATCGAGCTCGACCGGGCGGCGCGCGTCCGCCATCGCCGCGTCGATTTCGAGCAACCCCTCGCGCCGCGCCTCCAGCCGCCGGCGGGCCTCCGCCAGATCCATCGCCACCCTCCAGAATGGCCCAAATACGAAAAAGGCCCGGTCCGGGACCGGGCCTCGCCGTTCGGTCCGACGCGAAGCTTACTTGATTCTCGCCTCCTTGAACTCGACATGCTTGCGCACGACCGGATCGTACTTGCGCATGGCCATCTTATCGGTCTGCGTGCGGGGATTCTTCTTGGTCACGTAGTAGTAGCCGGTGCCGGCGGTGCTGACGAGCTTGATCTTGATTGTCGCGGGCTTCGCCATCCGAGCCTCCCGTGCCTGAAAACCTGTCCGTGTCGCCCCAAGTTAGGTCGGTCGCCCGCGAAGTCAAGCTTTCGGGCGCCGCCAAGGGCCCCATTGCCGGGCGCACCAGAGCAGGACGAAGGCGAGGCCGGCCAGCGCGAGGGTTCCCGGCAGGCCTTCCGGGTTCCAGACGTCCATCGCCCAGCCGGCGGCGGGCGGTCCCGCCAGATGAGCGATGCCCCACAGCACGCTGAAGGCGGCGTTCGCCGCCACCAGGTCGGCGCCGCGAAAGCGCTGGCCGAGAAGCGTCATCGCCACCGTATAGACCCCCGAGCCGAGCCCGCCCCAGAAAAACAGCAGCGGCCAGAGCCACGCGCCGTGGTGAATGGCGAGGGGGAGGAGCAGGCTTCCGGCCACCACCGACAGGCCGCAGAACAGCAGCACGAGATAGCGGTCGTAGCGGTCGAGAGCCCAGCCGATGGCGATCTGCAGGACGACGTTGCCGACGGTCAGCACCACCAGCAGGCGCGCCGCCGCCCCATCGTCCATGCCGAGCTGGACGCCATAGACCGGCAGAAGTGAGAACTGGGTCATCAGCACGAAGGCGAACAGCATGACCGCGCCGGCTAGCGTCGGCGCCTGTTTGATGAAGCCCAAGACGCCGAAGCTCGATCCTGTCTCGATCGCCGGCGCCGTTTCGCCGGCTAGCAGCAGCGGCGCAATCGAGACGAGAATGACGCCGGCGCCGATCAGAAACGGCGGCCATCCCTCGATCCCGGTGAAGCCGATGATCACGGGCCCGAGCGCCAATCCGGCCGAGATCGCCATGACGTAAATCGAGACCACGCGGCCGCGCGTCGCGTCCTCGGCGAGCTGATTGATCCAGCTCTCGGCGGCGATGAACAGCAGCGCGCCCGAAGCGCCCAGGACGAAACGCAGGACGAACCAGACGGCCAGGTCGTCGAGCGCCGGAAACAGCAGCAAGACGGCGACCTCGACGACCAGGGCGAATGTGATCACCCGGCGATATCCCAGCGCCCGGATCATCCTGGGCACGAGGGGAGAGACTAGCAGCACGGCGAGCGCCGGTGCCGCTGCGTTCATGCCGATGATGGCGCGCTCGACGCCGCGCGATTCCAGGATCAGCGAGATCAGCGGCGAGGTCAGGCCGAGCGTCACGCCATAGACGGCGATCGTGGTAATGATGGCGGCCAGGCTGCGTCGGCGCTCGCCCCGGGTGAGGCCCGGCGCCTCATTCATAGCGGACGCGCGATCGCCCTTGGCGGTAATGGAAAAACGGAATGCCGGGCGCCCGCCAGCCGTCCAGCCGCCTTTGCACCTCGCCCAGAACGAATTCCGTCACGTCCGCGACATTCATCGCCAAAGCTTCGGGAATTGCGAGCCAACGGAGATCCCGTAATTCGCGGCTGTCCCGCGCCTCGCCCGTGGCGTCGCTGGCGTCGGCGAGAAAGAAGCGGGCGTGGAAGCGGATGGAATAGTGGGGCGGCGTGATCGCCCGGGCGATGTAGTCGAAGCCGGCAAGTGCTGGACATGGCTTGCCCGCGACGAGGCGGCCGAACACCAGCCCGGTTTCCTCATGCGTCTCGCGCGCCGCCGTCACCGCCAGGGCGCGCGCGATCCGGGGCGGCCACTTGGCCTCCAGCTTGGCCGCGACCTCGCGCGACAAGTCCGAGTCCACGGCGCTGCGGCTGTCCGCCGGGTCCAGCCGGCCGCCCGGGAAGACGTAGAGATTGGGCATGAAGCGATGGCGGGAGGCGCGCCGGCCCATCAGCACCTCATGCCCCTCGCCGCAGCGACGCAGGATGACGAGGCTCGCCGCGTCCTTCGGCTTGACCGGGGGTTTGACCGGGCGCTCGGCCTTCCGCGCCGCCGTCATTCGTGCTCGACGATGCGCTTGCCGTGGAGGACGCGGTAGGCCGGCACCGTGCCACGGCGCTGCCAATCCTCGGGCGCGGACAGGATCTCTTCCACCGTGTCGAGCACGATTTTGGTGATCCCGGAAAGTTTCAGCAACTTGGCCCTTGCGATGGGAATCCACTCGATGTGGAGCAATTCGCCGCTGCCGTTGATCTTGCCGGAGGTCCGCTCGCCGTCGGCGAGAAAAAACCGGGCATTGAAACGCCGGTTTCGAAACGGCGGCGTCACCGCGCGGGTGATGTAGTCCAGGGCGTAGAGGTCGGGGCCTTGCCCGGTCTCGTAGAACCGCGCCCAGGACTTAGGGATCCGGCGGGGGGCGGCCATCGGTCGGCCGATGATCAGGCCGGTTTCCT
This sequence comes from Alphaproteobacteria bacterium, assembly GCA_965225945.1. GTDB lineage: Bacteria > Pseudomonadota > Alphaproteobacteria > JASLMY01. The sequence goes on from CBDDBZ010000039.1 coordinate 647,068, forward strand.
CGAAGGTCTCGCGCACGGCGGCCAGCGCCAGGGCCTGCGCCTTCCCGGGCGTGGCGGCGGAGCGGCCCAGCAGATCGGCGACCCGGTGGTTGAGCGGGCGGGCCGGGGCTGCGTGATAGTCGGCCCGCTCGAGGCGGCCGCCGGGAAAGACATAGTGATCGGGCAGGAATTCGAGCCCGCCATGGCGCTGGCCCATCAGCACGGCTGGCTTGCCGCCCTGCGAGCGGACCAGGACCAGGGTTGCGGCATCCCGTGGCCGCGCGGCGCGGCGCGGCGAGGGCGACGTGTTTTTCATGACCATCCGATCGAGCGCGAGCGCTCCCCGATAGCACCCTCCTCGCCGCGATGTCCACTCGGCGCCGGCGACGCCAACGGCGGCGAGGCGGGCTCGCGTCGGTCTTGCGGCCTCGTGCATCGGCTCAGCCGCGTCGTCGCCCACGCCCACGCCCGTTTCGCGGAGCGGGCCGGCCGCCACGCTTGGCGCCGCGCCGGGGGACCTCGCGCGGCTCGTGCTCCGCCCAATCCACCAGCTCGAGGGCCAGTTTGCCGGTGATCGTGTCGGCGCGGACCAGGCGCACGCGCACGCCATCGCCCAGCCGGTGGATGCGGCCCGTCCGCTCGCCGATGAGCGATTGGGACTCCTCGTCCAGGACGAAATATTCGCGCCCGATCGTGCCGATCGGCACCAAGCCGTCGGCGCCGGTCTCGTCGAGGCGGACGAAGAGGCCGGCGCGCGTGACGCCGGCGATGGCGCCCTCGAACTCTTCCTCGACGCGACCGGCCATGTGGGCGGTGAGATAGCGGTCGAGGGCATCGCGCTCCGCCCGGGCGGCGCGCCGCTCGGTCATCGAGACGTGCTCGCCGATCTCGTCCATTTGCGCCGCCTCCCCCTCGCTCAGCCCGTCCGGGCCGAGGTTCAGGCCGCGCACTAGCGCGCGATGCACCAGCAGGTCCGGGTAGCGCCGGATCGGCGAGGTGAAATGCGCGTAGCGCCGGAGCGCCAGGCCGAAATGGCCCGCGTTCTCGGGCCCGTAGAAGGCCTGTGTCTGGGCCCGAAGGACCGCCTGGTTGACCACGTCCCGGGGCCCGCTCTCCGCCACCTGGGCCAGCAGGCGGTTGAAAAGGGCGGGTCGGATCACCTGGCCGAGGGCGAGGTTCAGGCCGAGGGTGCGGAGGAAGTCGCGAAGCGCGCGCACCTTTTCGGGGTCCGGGGCGTCGTGGACCCGATACATGCAGGGCTGTTGCCGGCGCTCCAGCTCCTCCGCGGCCGCGACGTTGGCGGCGATCATGAACTCCTCGATCAGCCGGTGGCTGTCGTGGCGGGGCTGGGGCGCGATATCGGCCACCCGACCCTCGTCGTCGAGCCTGACCCGCAGTTCCGGCAGGTCGAGGTCGAGCGGCCCGCGCCGCGCCCGCGCCCGCATCAGCGCCTCCCAGGCACCGTACAGCGGGCCGATCCGGTCCCGCGCCGCCATGGCCAAGTTCGATTTCGATGCCCCGTCGCGGACCTCCTGCACCTGGTCGTAGGTCAGGCGGGCGCGCGAGCGGATCATCGCCCGGTGGAAGCTGTGCTCGAGCTTATCGCCGCCCGCCCCGAAGCGCATTTCCGCGACCATTACCGGCCGGTCTTCCTCGGGGCGCAGGCAGCAGAGGTCGTTGGAGAGCCGTTCCGGCAGCATCGCCACGACGCGGTCGGGAAAATAGGCCGAGTTGCCGCGATCCCGCGCCGCCCGGTCGAGCGCGCTTTCCGGCCGGACGTAGTGGGCGACGTCGGCGATCGCGACCATCACCCGCCAGCCGGCGGCGTTCCCGGCCGCCTCGTCCGGCGCCGCCCAGACCGCGTCGTCGAAGTCGCGGGCGTCCTCCCCGTCGATGGTGACGAAGGCGAAGTGGCGAAGGTCGAGGCGCGCGTCGAGCTCGGCCGGCACCGCGGCCTCCGCCTCGGCCAGCGCGAGGGCTGGGAAATCATAGGGGATCTCATGCTCGGTGATCGCGATCAGGCTGGCGGCTCTGGGATCGCCGAAGCGCCCGACGACCTCCAGCACTCGGGCTTCGCGCAAGCCGAGGCGCCGGCCCGCCGCGGTCTCGGCGATGACCAGATCGCCTTTCTTCGCGCCGCCCCGTCCGTCCGGGGGGACCACCAGATCGAACTTGTTGCGCCGATCGGTCGGAATCAGGCGCTGGCTGCCGGCGATTTCGCTCATGACGCCGACGATGCGGTCCGGCGCGAAGGCGAGGCGGCGGATGACCGTGGCCCGGTAGCCGCCGTCCGCCTTGGCGAGCCGCGCCAGGACCCGCTCCCCGGGGCCGAGCGCCGGGCGAGCGCGAGGTTCGTCGCGAAGCTCGATCCGGGGCGCCGCGGCGTCGTCGTTCCAGGCCACGGGGCGGGCCACCAGGTTGCCATCGTCGTCGGCGCCGATCACCTCGATCACGGCCACGGGGGGCAATTCACCCTTCGGCCGCACGGATTTCCGCCGGCCGCGCTCGATCAGGCCGTCCTCGGCCAATTGCTTCAGGACCGCGCGCAGCTCGGCGCGGGCGGGCCCGCGAATATCGAAGGCACGGGCGATCTCCCGCTTGCCGACCTTTCCCTCGCTCTCGTTGATGAAGCGGAGGATCTCCGCCTGACTCGGGAACGGAGGGGCCTCGGTGGTTCGTCGTGCCAATGCAGCTGCGCTTTCCGGCGCCTCAGTCGCTCGTCGAGGGGGCCGGGGCCGCCTTGCCGCCGCGGCCCTTGGCGCGCGTGCTCTTGGACCGCTTGGGGGTCGTTTTGGCTTTGGCGCCCTTGGCGGACTTCGCCCCCTTGGCGGCACGGCCCTTGCCGCCACCGCTCGCCGCCTTCTTCTGGATCAGCGCCACGGCTTCTTGCAGGGTGATCGCCTCCGGCGTCATGGACTTGGGGATGGTCGCGTTGACCCGCCCGTGCTTGACGTAGGGACCGTAGCGCCCGTCCATCACCACCACGGGGGCCTGATCTCGAGGATGGGCGCCGAGTTCGCGAAGCGCGCTCGAGGAGGTCCGCGACCCCTTCGCCGCTGCGAGTTCCGTCACCGCCCGATTGAGCCCGATGGTCAGCACATCCTCGGTGTTCCGCAGTCGGGCATACTTGCGATCACACTCCAAGAACGGACCGTAGCGTCCAATGCCAGCGTTGATTTGCTTAGCCGTTTCGGGGTGATCACCGACCTTTCTCGGCAGCCGCAACAAGCCCAGCGCCAAGGTGAGGCCGAGCTGATCGGACGGCACGTCCTCGGGCAGCGAGGCCCGCTTGGGCTTGGCGCCGTCCTCGCCCGCCTCGCCGAGCTGCAGGTAGAGGCCGTAGGGACCCTTGCGCAGGCTGACCTCGAGCTTGGTTTCCGGATCGACGCCGAGGATGCTCGGCCCGTCGGCCAGGATGTCCCCCGCGCCGTCGTCCTCGCCGCCCGTCAGCGGCCGGGTGAAGCGGCACTCGGGATAGCGCGAGCAGCCGACGAAGAAGCCGAACTTGCCGCCCTTGAGCGACAGCTCGCCCTCGGTGCATTTGGGACAGCTCCGGGCCCCCTCGTCGTCGCCGTAGAGATAGGGGGCCAGCAGGTCGTTGACGGCGTCGAACACGTCGCGAACCCGGAGCTCCTTGGTCTCGTCCACGGCGGCGGAAAACTCGGCCCAGAAGGTCGCGAGGACGGATTTCCACTCGATGTCGCCGGCGGAGATCTCGTCGAGCCGGGACTCCATGTCGGCGGTGAAGCCGTATTCCAGATAGCGCGGGAAGTAATTGACCAGGAACGCCGTCACCAGCCGGCCCTTGTCCTCGGGCACGAAGCGGCGCTTGTCGAGGCGAACGTAACTTCGCTCCTGCAGCACGGTGAGGATCGAGGCATAGGTCGAGGGCCGGCCGATGCCCAGCTCCTCCATTCGCTTCACCAGCGTCGCCTCGGAATAGCGGGGCGGCGGCTCGGTGAAATGCTGATCGGGCGTGATGTCGCGGCGTTCCAGAGCCGCGCCCTCGGCGACCTTGGGCAGGCGGCGCTCGTCTTGTCCCTCGCCCTCCTTGTCGTCGCGCCCCTCCTCGTAGAGCTTGAGGAAGCCCGGAAACTCGATCACCGAGCCGGTGGCGCGGAGCCGCGTCGTGGCCTCGGACGGGGCGATGTCGATGTTGGTGCGTTGCAGCCGCGCGCTCTCCATCTGGCTCGCGATCGCGCGCTTCCAGATCAGCTCGTAGAGGCGGGCCTGATCCTTGTCCAACCGGCCCCCGATCGAGCCTGGGTCGCGGGCGAGATCGGTCGGCCGGATCGCCTCGTGCGCCTCCTGCGCGTTCTTCGCCTTGGCGCGGTACAGGCGCGGCTGGGAGGGCACGAAAGCCTGGCCGAAACGCTCTGCTATGACCGCGCGGCAGGCCGTGATCGCCTCGTCGACCATCTGTACGCCGTCGGTCCGCATATAGGTGATGAGGCCGGTCGTCTCGCCGCCGATATCGATGCCCTCATAGAGCCGTTGGGCGATCTGCATCGTGCGCGAGGCCCCGAAACCGAGCTTGCGCGCGGCTTCCTGCTGCAGCGTCGAAGTGGTGAACGGGGGTTGGGGATGGCGCCGCGCCGGCTTGGTCTCGACCGCGACGACACGCCAGACCGTCCCCGCCTCGAGCCTCGCCACGGCGCGGGCGGCGGCGGCCTCGTCGCCGAGGGCGAACCTGTCCAGCCGCGCGCCCTCGAGATGCGTCAGGCGCGCGCTCAGGTGTTCGCCTTGCGCCGTCTCGAAAATTACCTCGACGGTCCAATACTCGATCGGCGAGAACAGCTCGATCTCGTTCTCCCGCTCGCAGACGAGCCGCAGCGCCACCGACTGCACGCGGCCGGCCGAGCGCGCGCCCGGCAATTTCCGCCAGAGCACGGGCGAGAGCGTGAAGCCGACCAGATAGTCGAGCGCGCGGCGGGCCTGCTGGGCGTTCACCAGGTCCATGTCCAGCTCGCGCGGATGGGCCATGGCGTCGAGCACCGCGTTCTTGGTGATCGCGTTGAAGACCACGCGCTCGACCTCGATGCCGGCCAGATCCCGCTTTTCGCCAAGCGCTTGCAGCACGTGCCAACTGATCGCCTCGCCCTCGCGGTCCGGGTCCGTGGCCAGGATCAGCCGGCCGGAACCTTCGAGCGCGCGGTTAATCTCCGCCAGATGCTTCGCCGCCCGGGGCTCGACCTGGTAGGTCATGTGGAAATCGTTGTCCGGCTCCACCGAGCCGTCCTTGGACGGGAGATCGCGGACGTGACCGTAGCTCGGCAGCACGACGTAGCTCGCGCCGAGATACTTGTTGATGGTCTTCGCCTTGGCGGGAGACTCGACGACGACGACGTTCATGTACGCTACGGGCCGGGTGACTTAATGGTTTCGACTTGCCGAAGTCAGCGAATCGACACCTTGTTCCCCGGATGTCGATCGAGCCGACCGGCCAAGTCGAGTTCCAGCAAAATGGTGATTACCACCGGCGGTGTCAACTTCGACTGTCGGATCAGCTCGTCGGCCTCGACCGGCGTCCGGCTGAGAAGCGAGATCACGAGCTCTCGCGCCGGGCTCAATTCGTCCTCGCTCGGCTGCCTCGCGGGGGGTGAGATCGACACCGGCTCCTCGCGCTCCTCGACGCGGCGCGCGCGCATCGCGTCGAGGGCGTGGGCGATGTCGGCGGCGCTTTCGACGAGTGTCGCGCCCTGGCGAATCAGGTTGTTGGCGCCCCGGGCCCGGGGATCCAACGGCGAGCCCGGCACGGCGAACACCTCGCGGCCCTGTTCGGCCGCCAGGCGCGCGGTGATGAGCGAACCGGATCTGGGCGCGGCCTCGACGACCACGGCGCCGAGCGCCAGGCCGGCGATCAGTCGGTTGCGGCGAGGAAAGTGGCGGGCCGTCGCGCTCGTCCCCATCGCCGCCTCGCCGAGGATCGCCCCGCGCGCCGCGATCTCCTCGTGAAGCTCCGTGTTTTCGAGCGGATAGATCGTGTCGATGCCGCCGGCGACGACCGCGATCGTGCCGCCGTCGAGCGCACCGGAATGGGCCGCCGCGTCGATCCCGCGCGCCAGGCCCGAGACCACGACGTAGCCCGCTTCTCCCAGCTCGCGCGCGAGGCTGCGGGCGAAGCGGACGCCGCCCGCCGAAGCGTTGCGCGCGCCCACCACCGCCACGCAATCGCGTTGCAGCAGGACCTCGTGGCCCTTCAGGAACAGCAGTGGCGGGGGGTCGGCGATGGCGCGAAGCGCCGCGGGATAGTCCGGCTCGGAGAAACCGACCAGCCGCGCGCCCGCCGTCTCGGCCGCCGCCAGCTCACCCTCCGCCTCGGCCTGGGTGGCGAGGCGGATCTGTCGCCTGCCGCCGCGCCGCGCCAGGTCCGGCACGGCCTCCAGCGCCGCCTCGGCGTCGCCGAAGCGGTCGAGCAACTGAAAGAAGCTGATCGGGCCGATACCCTCCGAGCGGATGAGGCGGAGCCACGCGATCCGTTCCCTCCGCGACAACGGCCCTCGCCGTGGTGCCATGGAGCGAGTTTCGCCCGATCCCGCGGGCACGGTCAATTCTCGCGAGTTTCGGCCTCGGATTCGGAATCGTCTTTCTCGCTGGCGCCGATTTTCGGCTCGCGGCCGGTGAGCAGACGGCGGATGTTCTGGTAATGGCGAAGCACGACGACGACGGTGATCAACAGCGCCAGTTCGGTCCGTTGGAGATCGGCCAGAAAATAGGCGAGGGGGGGCGCGAGGCTCACGGCCGTGAGCGACGCGATGGAGGAATATCTGAAGAGCGCGGCCATCGCGAGCCAGATCGCGCAAGCGGCGAGGCCGACAAGGGGGGCGGCCGCGAGCATGGTGCCCAGGAACGTCGCCACGCCCTTGCCGCCGCGAAACTTGAGCCAGATTGGAAAACAATGTCCGATGACGGCGCCGGCGCCGGCCAGCACGGCCATGTCCGGGCCCAGCATGCCACCGATCAAGACGGCGGCGGCGCCCTTTCCGCCGTCGAGCGCGAGTGTCGCGGCCGCCAAACCTTTGTTGCCGGTTCGCAAGACGTTGGTGGCGCCGATATTGCCCGAGCCCACGGCCCGAATGTCGCCCAGACCGGCGAGCCGGGTGAGCAGGAGCCCGAAGGGAAGCGAGCCCAGCAAATAGCCGGCGATGGCGGCGGCGTAGAACGGCCAGGTGTAGGAGAGGTCGCCCAGCGGATCGACGAACACCGGGCTACGCCGGGTCCCGGAGGTATACCGTCTCGCCGGCGACCACGGTGCGGGCGATCCGACCCTGGACCGGGCGGCCGCCGAAGGGGGAATTCTTGGACTTGCTGCGGAACCCGTCCTCGTCGATTTGGTAGGGCACGTCGAGGTCGATCTCGATCAGGTCCGCCGGCGCGCCCGGGGCCAGACGCCCCTGGGCCAGGCCGAAGATTGCGGCTGGCGCGCAAGTCATGGTCGCGAGCGTTCGGGCCAGCGTCAGCTCGCCGTTGTGATAGAGCTCGAGGGCCAGCGGCAGCAGGGTCTCGAGGCCGATGATCCCGGTCGCCGCCTGGGCGAAGGGCAGACGCTTACTCTCGACGTCGCGGGGATCGTGACCCGAGGCGACGAGGTCGATGGTGCCGTCCGCCAGACCGTCCGCCACGGCCCGTCGATCGGCCTCCGCGCGCAGCGGCGGCGCCGTCTTGGCGAAGCTTCGGTACGAGCCGACGGCGGTCTCGTTGAGGGCGAAGTTGTGCACCAGCGCGCTCGCCGTGACCCGGAGGCCGCGCGCCTTGGCCGCGCGGATCGCGGCCACCGAGGGGGCGGTCGAGAGGGCGGCGGCGTGATAGCGAGCGTCGGTCAGCTCGACCAGGTGGAGATCGCGCGCCAGCATGATCGTTTCGGCTTGCCCAGGGATCCCGGCGAGACCGAGCCGCATGGAGATTTCGCCCTCGTTCATCACCCCGTCGGGTGCCAGCGTCGGGTCCTCGGGATACTGGCAGACCACCACGTCGAAGGCATCGGCGTAGCTGAGGCAACGGCGCATGACACGGGAATCGGCCACCGCGCGATCGGCGTCGGTGACGGCCACGGCGCCTGCTTCGGCCAGGAGTCCGTATTCCGTCATCTCGCGACCGGCCAGGCCCTTGGTCATCGCCGCCATGGGGTGGACCCGGACCTTGGTCGAATCGCGGGCCCGCCTGGCCATGTATTCGACCAGCGCGACGTCGTCGATCACCGGATCGGTGGTCGGCATGGTCAGGATCGTGGTGACGCCACCCGCCACCGCCGCCTCGCCCGCGCTCGCCAGGGTCTCACGATGCTCGGAGCCGGGCTCGCCCACGAAGACGCGAGCATCGATCAGCCCCGGGGCCAGAACCCGGCCGGCGCACTCGACCACGGCGATCCCCTCCGGCACGCCGTCGGCGAACAGGCCGGGGCCGAGCTCGGCGATTCGCCCACCCTCGCTCAGCAACGCGCCCTTGGCCTCGAGGCCGCTTTCGGGATCGATCAGACGGGCGTTCAGATAGGCGACGCGCGGCGCGCTCACGCGACCAGTCCCGCCAAGGTGTTTCGACGCCGCTGCGCCAGCAGATCGAGCACCGCCATCCGCACCGCGACGCCCATCTCCACCTGCTCGCGGATGAGGCTGCGGTGAATGTCGTCGGCGACCTCGCTGTCGATCTCGACACCTCGGTTCATCGGTCCGGGGTGCATGATCAGGGCGTCCGGCCGGGCAAAGGCCAGTTTTTCCCGATCGAGGCCGAAAAAGCGGAAATATTCCCGGACCGAGGGCACGAAGCTGCCGTTCATGCGCTCGACCTGGAGCCGCAGCATCATCACGATATCCGCGTCGGCGAGCCCGCCCTCGAGATCGTGATGGACCTCGACGCCCATCCGTTCCATGGCCGTCGGCAGCAGCGTCGGCGGCGCCACCGCGCGCACCCGGGCGCCCATGGTGTTAAGCAGCATGATGTTCGAGCGGGCGACCCGGCTGTGCAGGATGTCGCCGCAGATGGCGACGATGAGGCCACCGAGCCGGCCGCGCCGCCGGCGGATGGTCAAGGCATCCAGCAGTGCCTGGGTCGGGTGTTCGTGTGAGCCGTCGCCAGCGTTGATCACCGCGCCGTCGACCTTTTGCGACAGCAGCTCGACCGCGCCCGCATCGGGATGGCGGACGACCAGGACGTCGGGGTGCATCGCATTCAGCGTCATCGCCGTGTCGATCAGGGTCTCGCCCTTCTTGATCGCGGAGCCCTCGGCCGACATGTTGATGACATCGGCGCCGAGGCGCTTTCCGGCCAATTCGAACGAGGTCCGGGTCCGGGTCGAATTTTCGAAGAAGAGATTGATCTGGGTCCGTCCCCTGAGCACGGACTGTTTCTTGTCGAGCTGGCGGTTCCGCGCCACATATTCATCCGCGAGATCGAGGACGGTCTCGATATCCGACGGCGCCAGCCCCTCGATCCCGAGGAGATGGGGATGCGGAAAACCGCTCGGTTGGGCAAGGGGCATTAAAGGGGCATTCTATAGGCGTCGAGCGAGGCGCGTGCAACCCGGCCGGTAACGCCTTGCCCGAGGCTGTCGGATCGCCGAGGCGCGCGGGCGAATCGGCAGCGGTGGGGAGCGGCACGCCATGGCGCGAGAACGACAATTCCAAACCCCGGTGACGCGGGACGAGGCGCTCGACGACGTCTTGGTCGACGAGGTGGCGGAGTGGCTGATGTCGCGGGCCTTGGGCCGCGCCGAGGCGGAAACGCTGCTCGCGGATTGCGGCGAGCGACTGCAGGCCGCGGGCGTGCCGGTCGCGCGGGCCCAGATCGCCTTCCCGACCCTGCACCCCGTCCTGCGCGCCATGAGCTTCACCTGGACCGCCGGGGGCGATGCCGTCCCCCTCGGCATCGAACACGAGGGCGGCGCGGAACGGCTTCGCGCCACGCCGCAGTTCCACATGATCCGGACGAAATTGCCGCATCTCCGCCGGCGCCTGGTGGGACCGGAGGCACAGCACGATTTCCCGATCCTCGGCGAACTGGCGGCCGAGGGCTATACCGACTACCTGGCCTTCGCCGTCGCCTTCGACGAGACCTTCGAGGATGGCGTCATCGGCTCCTGGGCGAGCGACCGGCCCGACGGCTTCTCCGACCGCCACCTTCGCGCCCTGCTGCGCATCCAGCGCCGCCTGGCGGTCGCCTTCAAGCTCGTCATCAAGCAGCAGATCACCGAGAACGTGCTTCACACCTATCTCGGGCGGGAGGCGGGGGACCGCGTGCTGGCCGGGCACATCCGGCGCGGCGATCATGTGGAGATCCCCGCCGTGGTCTGGTTCGGCGATCTCAGAAACTCGACCCGGATGTCGGAGACGATGGCGGTCGAGGACTATCTGGCGATGCTGAACGATTATTTCGAATGCGCCGCCGGCGCCGTCCGCGCACAGGATGGCGAGGTGCTGCTGCTGCTGGGCGACGCGGTGCTGGCGATCTTCCGCTTCGACGAGGCTTTGGGCGATGCGGACCGCGCCGCGGATCGCGCGCTCCGCGCAGCGCGCGACGCGCTCGCGCGGCTCAATCGCGATCGCGCCCGGGCGGGGCGGGAATTACTCGCGCAGGGCATCGCGCTCCACGTCGGGCGGGTGATGTACGGCAACATCGGCGTGCCGGAGCGGCTGCAGTTCACCGTCACCGGCCCGGTGGTGAACGAGGTCGCGCGGCTGGAGGCGCTGACCAAGAGCCTGGGCCGCACCATCCTGGCGAGCCGCGCCTTCGCCGATCTCGCGCCCGGTGCCTGGCATTCCCTCGGCCGGCCCGACCAACCGGGCGTGCCGGAGCCCTTGGAGGTGCTCAGTCCAGACGCGTGAGCCTCACCGCCTGGGCGGCAGCCGGCGTGTTTGGGGAGGACCAGGGCATGGCCGCTGCCGTGCCACTTCGGGCAATCGCGGCCGAATGCCGCTCAGGTCGCCGCACCTCCCACCTAGGAATCAATCATCTCCGAGCAGTTCGTTCAAAACGGTACCGAGTCTTGGTAGCTCGTCCTCGACGACGCGCCACACTCGGGCCCGGTCGACCACGGCGTAGCCGTGCACCAGGATGTTGCGAAAAGCCACGATGCGCCGATAGTCGGGCACGCGCTCCGCCAACTCGGGGTCGGATCGTGCCAGCTGCGCTAGCGCTTCGCCGATGATCTCAAACTGTCGCTCCACCGCCGAATGGAGCATGGCGTCGGAAATGTATTCCTCGAGCGTCTTGCCAAGCGTGAATGCGACGATGGCGTCCGCCGCGGCGCGGGCGTCCCAAAGGAACTTGCGCGGATCATGGTCCAAAGACCTGCTCCCGCGATCGCTCGATGCTGGCGCGGAGATAGGGGTTTGTCACCGCTCCTGCCTCGACCAGATCGACCCTTCGCTCGAGCAGCGCTTCGAGCGCTTCCTTCAAGCCGAAGTAGGCGGCGAAGGATTGCGCGCGCGGATCGGTGTCGAACTCCACCAGAAAATCGACATCGCTCCGTTCCAGGTCAAAGTCGCCGCGTGCCGCCGAGCCGAACAGCTCTAGGCGCCGCACATGGAAGCGCCGGCACAGCTTGGCGATTTCTTTCCGCTTGACGTCGATCAGTTGCAGCATCGCGCCCGTCCGTCCTGCCTCGACGTAGGCCCGCCCCGCGGTTCCCACGAGGCGTCCAAAGGGTGGACAATCTTGAAGTTGTAGCTCACCCGCGGGCTGGTCGCACCTTTTCCCGATCGGCGCGCCGGCCGGGATCGTCCAGGCTGGTGCCGGTCACCACGGTGAAGGTGAAGCCGCAGGCGATCGGCTCGCCGCGCGCCGTGTCGCGGACCGCGCCCAGGAGGCAGCCGCCTTCGTCGTCGCTCATGGTTCTCACGCCCTCCAACTCCTCAGATCAACGCCACCGGCCGCACTGGCGAGCCCGTCGCACCCTTGAACTTCACCGGCAGCAGGATGAAGCAGAAGCTCGAGATGGAGTCGCGGATCAGCGAGTCCATCACCAGGTTCTCGATCAGGTAGACCCCCGCGTCGATCAGGCAGTGCTGGTGCACCGGCATGACGATCTCGGGATGGTCGGTGCCCGGCAGGACCTCGACCGCCATGTTGTCGACGCCGATGGCGACGACGTCCCGCTCGGTCAGCCATTGCGCCGCCGCCAGGTCGAGACCCGGCTCGCCCGCCACGTAGCGATCGTTGTCGGTCATGAAGAAGCGGCCCCAGCCGGTGTTGAGGCAGACCACGTCGCCGGCCCGCAGTTCGATGCCCGTCGCCGTCAAGGCCCGCTCGACGTCGCCCTGGCCGACGGCGCGGCCGGCTTCCAGATATTCGCCGCCATCGAGGCCAGAGACGTCGATGCAGACCCCCCGGGTAATGAAGGCCGGCGCGTGCTCGATGCCGAGCTTCTCCAGCCCCCAGTCGCCGACCACTTCCTCGGCGCTGTGACCGCCATAGAGCGCGTCGCCCCGGGAGAAGTGGCCCAGCGCGTCGATATGGGTGCCGACGTGGGTGGTCATCTCGATCCGCTCCAGGTTGGAGCCGACCTCGTTGGTGGCGCCGAGCGCGGCGCGGCGCTTGATGCCGTTCCGGGAGGTGGCGGAAGCGGTGATGACATAGGGCAGCTGCGCCGGAGCCATTCGCGGCGCGCCCATCTCGATCAGCTGGCTCATGTCGTGGATGCGGCCCTCGGCCACGAGCGAGAGGGCGGCGAGCACGCCTTCCGGCCCCAGCAGGTGTCCGGCCCCCAACTGGTCGCCGGCGCCCCAGCGAGAATGGTCGTGGATGCAATTGGTCATCTTTCTCCCTCGTTCAGGTCGGTTTGGTGCCCACCGCGCAGTGCATCGGGCGGGCGAGATACTGCGTGCCGGCGGCGACGGCCGCCGCGAGCGCGCGATGCCAGACCGTCTTCTCCGCCGCGTCGAGCAGCGACAGCACGTGCGGCTCATAGTAGCGAAAGCTCGGATTGTTCACGTCGTCGACCGCCATGTAGGCGGGATAGAGCCTGAGATCGCCGAGCCCGGCGGCGGCGAAGCGGTCGTAGAGGCTGGCGTCGGCGCAGCCGTCGGCGCTGACCGAGCGAATCGGCGCCTCGACGCGCTCCCGGATGTCGTCGGGAAGCGGCAGGTTCCAGATCATCGGCCGGTCGACCGCGCGCACCACCGCGCCGACCCGCCCGCCGGGCCGGGTGACCCGAATAAGCTCCCCCAGCATGGCGTCGGCGTCGCCTTCCTCCATCACCGTCAGGCAGAGCGTGACGTCGAAGGAGCCTGTCTCGAAGGGGAGCTTGGTGGCATCGCCCGGCCCGAAGGCGATGCGGTCGCCGACGCCGTCGCGCGCCGCCAGCGCCCTCGCCTCGCCCAGCAGGAAATCGTTGACGTCGACCGCCGTGATCGGCGCCGTCGTCGGGATTGTCGTCGCCAGCCACCTGGCCACCGCGCCGGTGCCGCAGCCGACCTCGAGCAGGCGCTCGCTTTCGTCGAGCGCGATCTCGTCCATCAGGCTCCGTAGCACCCGGCGATAGCCGGAGCCGGTGCCGCGTCCCTCCAGCACCGCGACCATGCCCAGGCGGTCGCCACCGGTGAGGACGACGGCATGATCCTCGGCCAGATCCTCGATGATTGCGTCCCACTGGCCGGGCGACAGCAGCATCGGCATCAAGATCAGGGCGGGACCGCGACCCCGGACGCGGTAGGTGATGCCCTCGACCTCGCCACGGGCGCCGTCGAGGTCGAGGCGGCTCGCCGGTGCCTCGTCCTCGCGCTTCGCGAGGAAGGCCCGCATGGCCGCCAGGATCTCCCGCTTGCGCTCGCCGACCACGTCGGTCCAGGTCTCGCAGCGATAGTTCCGGAAGCGATGGGCCTCGGCGTCCGGAAGGTCCGAGATCGCGCGTTCCGTGGCCTGGGCGGAATATCCCACCTCGCCGGTGAAGACCAGGAGGCGCCCGCCCAAGCGGGCCAGCCGGGCCGTGTCGGTCCGGTTGGGCGCCATCAGCGTCAGCGATGCCAGGCGGTCGACCGCGCCGTCGATCAGCGCCTCGAGGTCGGGCTGAAACTGCGTCGCGATATGGGCCCGCTCGATCCCCAAGCGCTCGAATAGCGCCGCCATTCCGTCCATGTCCGATCCCTCCCCTGGTCCGGCGCCATTCCAGCGCCAGAATTGCGCTTTCGCAAGCGGTGATGGCGCCCCTTATAATGGGCCGCGCCAAAGAAGCGGGGAGCGGAATGCAAGGCAGCATCGACGCCGTCGATCTGGGGATCATGTGGGATCGGCTGATCGCCATCACCGACGAGATCGTCTCGACCCTGGTGCGCACCTCCTTCTCGACCATCGTCTCGGAGAGCTACGACCTGACCGTCGTGGTGCTGGACGCGGACGGACGCTTGATGGCGCAGGGCGCCTACTCCATCCCGGTCTTCATCGGCACGGCGCCGCTGACGCTCCGCCATATGCTTGAACGTTTTCCGCCGGAGAGCCTGCGGCCCGGCGACGTGCTGGCGACCAACGATCCCTGGCTCGGCACCGGCCACGTCTTCGACATCTGCGTCATGCGGCCGGTGTTCCAGGGCGGCCGGATCGTCGCCTACACCATGAGCATCACGCATCTACCCGACGTCGGCGGCATCGGCCTCTCCGCCGCCGCCTCGGAGATCTATCAGGAGGGCCTCAGGCTCCCGGTGGTAAAGCTGGTGCGGGAAGGCCGGCTCGACGAATTTCTGGTCGACCTGATCCGGACCAACGTCCGGATGCCGGAACAGACCATGGGCGACGTGCTGGCCAACATCACCGCGGTCGAGGCCGGCGAGCGCTTTCTGCAGGAATTTCTGGAGGCGTACGAGATCACCGATCTGGGGCCGCTCTCGGCGGCGATCCGCGAAAATTCGGAAGCGGCGATGCGGGCCAAGATCGCTGAGATGCGCCCCGGCGTCTACCGGAACGAGATTCGCATCGAGGGGATCGACGAAGCGCTTACCATGGCCTGCCGGATCGAGGTCGGCGACGGCCGAATCGAGATCGATTTCGCCGGCACCGGCCCCGCTGTCAACCGCGCCATCAACGTGCCGTTCTGCTACGCCAACGCCATGGCGCTCTATTCGATCAAGTGTCTGACCATTCCGGCGATCCCCAACAACGAAGGCTCCGTCGCCCCGGTGACGGTCCGCGCACCCGAGGGCTCGATCCTGAACGCGGTGCCGCCCGCAGCCACCGGCGGGCGCCACATCATCGGCCACTTCGTGCCCTCGGTGATCTTCGGCGCGCTTGCCCAGGCGGCGCCCGATCATGTGCAGGCCGACAGCGGCATGGTTGACATCGTGACCTTTCAAGGCCGCCACGCGGACGGCCGCGAGGTCGCCACCCTCTATTTTGCCTCGGGCGGCTTCGGCGCGCTCAGGGGCCGGGACGGGGCGAACGCGACACCCGGCCCCTCCAACATCGCGGTGGTTCCGGTCGAGGTCTGGGAAGCGCTCACGGCCGTGACCATCGAGCGCAAGGAGATGCTGGCCGACAGTGGCGGCGCGGGCGAAGCGCGCGGCGGTCTCGGCCAAGTGGTGGTGATGCGAAACGACAGCGGCCATCCGATGACCATCTTCTGCATGGCCAACCGGACGGAATTTCCTCCGCTGGGCCATGCCGGCGGCCTCGACGGCCGGCTTCGCGAAACCCGGATCAACGGCGAGGCGGTGCACCCCAAGGGCCAATACATCCTGGCGCCGGGCGATTCGCTCGCCCTGTCGCAGGCGGGCGGCGGCGGCTTCGGCCCGCCGGGCGCGCGTCCGCCGGGCGCCATCCTCGCCGATCTGGCCGAGGGCTGGGTCACGCCGGAGGGCGTCTTGCGCGACTATGGGATCGAGATCGAGACGGTGGAGGCGGCCCGATGACGACGCGCGAATTCGACGCGGTCAACCTCGGCATCATGTGGGACCGGCTGATCTCGATCACCGACGAGGTCACCTCGGCGCTGGTCCGTAGTTCCTTCTCCACCATCGTTCGCGAAAGCGGCGATCTCTCCGTCGTGCTGCTGGACGCGGCCGGCAATGCGCTGGCCCAGGGTCACTACTCCGTGCCCTCCTTCACCGGCACCGCCGCGCCGACGCTTGGGCACATGCTGCGGCGCTTTCCGCCCGAATCGCTTCGCCCCGGCGACATCATCGCCACCAACGATGCCTGGATGGGGACCGGCCACCTCTACGACATCAACGTCATGCGGCCGGTCTTCAAGGGCGAAATAATCGTCGGCTACACCATTTCGATCACTCATTTGCCGGATATCGGCGGGCCCGGCTTCGGCGCTAGCGCGACGGAGATCTATCACGAGGGCCTGCGCCTGCCGATCTGCAAGCTGGTGCGCGAGGGTGAGTTGGACGAGACGGTGATCGATATCGTCCGCAACAACGTCCGGGTGCCGGAGCAGGTGTTCGGCGATCTGATGGCCAACGTCACCTGCAACGAGGTCGGCGGCCGGCAGTTGCTGGAGTTCCTGGACGAATACGGACTGGACGACATCGAGGATCTGTCGCGGGCGATCCGCGAATCTTCCGAACGCGCGCTCCGCGAGCGTATCGGCGAGATCCCCGAGGGCGTCTATTCGAACGCGCTCCAGATCGAGGCGATCGACGAGCCAGTGACGCTTCGCTGCGAGGTGACGGTCCGAGGCGACGAGATCGCGATCGACTTCGCCGGCACCGGGCGAACCGTGCCGCGCGGCATCAACGTGCCGTTCTGCTATACCCGCGCCATGACGCTCTACGCGGTGAAGTGCCTCACCGTGCCGAGGATGCCCAACAACGAGGGGGCTGTGGCGCCGATCAGCGTCACCGCGCCCGAGGGCTGCATCCTCAATGCCCTACCGCCGGCGGCGACCGGGGGCCGGCACGTGATCGGCCATTTCGCCGTGGCTTGCGTCTTCGGCGCGCTGGCCGAGGTGGTGCCGGCAATGGCGCAGGCCGATTGCGGCCTGATGAACCTGGTGACCTTCCAGGGCCGCCATCGCGACGGGCGGCGGATCTCGACGATCTATTTCGCCTCGGGCGGTTTCGGCGCGCTCGAGGGCCGGGACGGCGCCGAGGTCACGCCCGGCCCCTCCAACATGGGCTCGGTGCCGGCGGAGATGTGGGAATCGCTCACCAGCACGACGATTGTGGAGAAGCGCCTGCTGCCCGACAGCGGTGGTGCGGGCGCGGCCAGGGGCGGGGCCGGCCAGGAGATCACCTTCCGCAACGATAGCGGCGAGGACATGCAGCTCTTTTGCATGGCGGCCCGCACCGAGTTTCCGGCCCGGGGCTTCCTCGGCGGTGGCGAGGGTGGTTATCGGCAGATCCTGATCAACGGCGAAGTGGTGCATCCCAAGGGCACGCACGTCTTGCGGCCGGGCGACAGCTTCACCATGCGGGAAGCCGGCGGCGGCGGTTTCGGCGACCCGCGCGCGCGGCCGAGGGCGCTGGTGGCGGTGGACGTCGCCGCCGGTCTGGTCACGCCCGAGGCGGCGGCACGGGACTACGGGCGGGGCTGAGCCGGGCCGATGCGCCTCGCCGGGTGGCTCGTCGCGCTCCTGATTCTTTATCCGGGTACGGGCGCCAGGGCCGAGGCCCGCGAGGTCGACCTGGAGCTGGTGCTGGCGCTCGACGTCTCGTCCTCGATCTCGGCCGCGGAATACCTGTTGCAAGTCGAGGGCTTGGCGGCGGCCTTTCGCAGCCCCGAGGTGGGGGAGGCAATCGCTGGCTTCGCGCCGCGCGGGATCGCGGTGGTGGTGCTGCAATGGGCGAGCGTCGGCGAGCAGCGCCGGATGGTGCCGTGGCGCTGGGTGCGCGATGGGGCGAGCGCCGAGCGCTTCGCCGCCGAGATCGCGGGCATGCGCCGCATCGGCCACGAGGGGGTGACGGCGATCGCGCTGGCGATCGAGCGCTCCCGGCGGCTCTTCGGGGGCAATGGTTTCGAGGGCGCGCGCCGGGTGATCGACGTCTCGGGCGATGGCCACTCCAACCAGGGCCCGGCGGTCGGGCCGGCGCGCCGGCGGGCGGAGGCCGACGGAATCACCATCAACGGCCTGGCGATCGTCAACGAGCAGCCCCGCCTCGACGAGTATTATCGTCGCAACGTCATCGCCGGGCCGGGCGCCTTCGTCATCGAGGCGGCCGACTACGACGACTTCGCCCGCGCCATCCGCGCCAAGCTGGTGCGCGAGATCCGCGGCGCCGGGTTGGCGCTGAGGTGAAGGTGGGCGACGCCGGAACCTGGAAGCTGATGAAATTCGCGAAACGCTTGCGGAAAATCACGGACGATCAGCCGCTACCTTCGCCTCGCCCCCACGTCGTCGCCAGGCGGTGGTCGAAGTTGCGCCGCCAGATCGGGGCGATGATCGGGTGGCGGGCGACGCGATGGGTCAGGTCGTCGCAGCGCGGCAAGTCGTGGCCGCCACCCTGCCAGGCGTTCAGCATGGCGAGATAGACGTCCGCCAGGGACATCGAGTCGCCCAACAAGAACCCACCCGGCCGGAGTTCGCCCTCGATGAGGCCGAGGCCGTCGGACATACGTTTCGTCGCGGCCTCGGCGACGCCGGCGGCACCGGCGGAGTCGGTGGTGAATCGTTCGGGATATCCCTTGCGGATCTCGCTTTCGTAAATGTTGGCGCTCATGAAGACGATCCAGCGCAGGAACACCGCATGCGCCGTCGTCCCGGGTGTAGGTCCAAGCTCCTTGTCCGGATGACAGGCCGCGAGATGGACGAGGATGGCGGCCGTCTCGGTCATCATGGTCCCGTCAGGCATCACGAGCACCGGCACCTGGCCCCAGGGATTGATCCGGCGAAAGGTCGCCGGCAGCGGCGTGCCGGGCACCGAGTCCAGCCTGACGAGTTCATGAGGGACGTCCGCCAGCGCCAACGCCGCCTCGACGACGAAGCCGCCCGAGCCTTCACGATTGTAGAGCTTGTAGGCCATCCTCGAATTTCTCTTCTCCAGAGGCCCGAGGTCGTATTGCAGGATGGAACTACGTCGCTCCAGCCGACGTAGCTCCTTCTACAGCGCGATGACGATATTGCCGTAGTCGTCGAGCCGCGCCGTCGCGCCCGGCGGGATGACGGTGGTGCTGTCGTATTCCTCGACGATGGCCGGGCCCTCGCGGCCCTCGGCGAGCTCGCGCCGGGCCAGGATCGGGGTCTCCAGCCAGCCCATGTCGGGGCCGAAATAGGCCTTCCGCGCGCCCCCGCCCGAGGCTTCCTCCCGCTCGGCGACGACGCGATCCGGCACGTTCGGGCGGTCGGGCAAGCCCTGGCCCACGACCTGGACGTTGACCAGCTCCACCGGCTCCTCCGGTCCGGCCCGGTGGCCGTAGGTGGTCTCGTGCTCCTGGCCGAAGGCCTCGTCCATCGCCGCGACCGCGGCCGCATCGATCTCGCCGTCGGCCACCGGCACGGTCAATTCGTAGATCTGGCCCTTGTAGTGCATGTTGGCGGCGCGGCGGGTCAGAATTTGATCGTCGCGGAAGCCGTCGGCGCGTAGCTGCGCCCGGGCCTCGTCCGCCATCGCCTCCCAGACCTGGTGCAATTCGGCCGGGTCGGCAGTCCTGAGCATGCGGCGGAAGGTCCTGGAGTAGTGGTGCTCCACGTCGGCGTAGAGGAGGCCGAAGGAGGAAAACAGCCCGGCCGAGGGCGGCACCACGATCCGCTTCATCGCCAAGGCCTCCGCCATGGGGACGGCGAACAGCGGACCGTTGCCGCCGAAGGCGAAGAGTGTGTATTCACGCGGATCGCGCCCGCGCTCGCTGGAGACCGCCTTGATCGCCCGGATCATGTTGGAGCCGGCGATCAGATGGGCGCCGTGCGCGGCGCGGGCGAGCTCGAGGCCCATAGGTTCCGCCACCCGCTCGGCGAAGACTTCGCGCGCCTTCTCGGCATTGAGCTTCAGGTCGCCGCCGATCAAATGCGAGGGGTTGAGGTAGCCGAGGATCAGGCTGGCGTCGGTGATGGTCGGGTCCTCGCCGCCGCTGTCGTAGCACACCGGGCCGGGCTCGGCGCCCGCGCTCTCGGGCCCCACCCGCAGCGAGCCGGCGGCATCGATCCAGACCTTGGAGCCGCCGCCGGCCCCCACCTCGGCCAGATCGATCGACGGGATCTTCAACATGTAGCCGGCGCCCGTCAGCAGGCGCGAGCCGAGCATGATGCCGCCGCCGACCTGGTATTCCTGGCTCCGCGTGACCTCGCCGCCCTCGATCAGCGCCGCCTTAGCGGTGGTGCCGCCCATGTCGAGGGTGATGACGTTCGCGAGGCCGATCTTGGCCGCCAGCGCCTGGGCGCCGACGACGCCGGCGGCGGGGCCGGACTCGATGATATTGGCCGGCAACCGGGCCGCCACTTCCGAGGTCGTGAGACCGCCGTTCGACTGCATCAGCAATAGCGGCGAGGTGATCGAGGCGTCGTTCAAGTCGGCGCGTAGCTGGGTCAGATAGCGGGCGACCACGGGTAGGATGTAGGCGTTGATGACGGTCGTCGAGGTCCGCTCATATTCCTTGATCTCCGGCAGCACGTCGAAGCTGATGCAGCAGGGAAGCTCGGGCGCCTTGGCTTGGATGATCTCCTTCAGGCTTTGTTCATGCGCCGGATTGGCGAAGGAGTTCAGCAGGCAGACCGCGATCGCCTCCACCCCCTCGGCCAGCAGCGAATCGACGGTGGCCTCCGCGTCTAGGGGATCGAGCGCGGTCAGGACCTCGCCGTCGACGCTCACCCGTTCGTCGACGACATGGCGCAGATAGCGCTCGACCAGCGGCGGCGGCTTTTCCCAGTGCAGGTCGTAGAGCCTGGGCATGCGGAGATTGCGGATCTCCAGGACATCGCGGAAGCCCTTGGTGGTGATCAGGCCGGTGAGCGCCCCCTTGTGTTCCAGGATCGCGTTCGAGGCCACCGTGGTGCCGTGGCGGATCTCCTCGACGTCGGCGCCGGAAAGCCCGGTATCGGCGAACACCTCCCGCAGGCCGCCGGCGATGGCGTGGGCGTAGTTGTCGACGCTGGACGAAACCTTCTTGGTGTGAAGCTGTCCGTCGGGCGCGAGAAAGACGATATCGGTGAAGGTGCCGCCGATGTCGACACCGACGCGAAGGTTCCCCATGGCGTGGCTGTTCCTGGTTGTCGATAAGGAGGACGGGTCGGGACGCGCCTCGTCCAGGGCGTAGTCGCTCGAGGTTGCGCGCTCGGTTGGGTCGGGACGCCGATCACTCGGCCGCTTCGACCGAGGCCAGGTCGGTCCAGGCGTCGGTCCAGGTGACCGGCGCCGGCTCGCCCGCCGGCCGGGCCGCCCGCATCCTCGCGCGAAGCTTTGCCGTCGCCGCCTCGTCGACCCGCCAGGCCTCGGCGTCGACGATCACGCCATAATCGGCCCGCGCGCGGGCCAGGCTCAGGAACTCGTTGCGCACGTCGCTGAGCACTGCCGCCGGCTCCCGCTCCAGCGGGTCGCCCCAGCCGCCGCCGCCCGCCAGCTCGTGGCGGAAGACGTCGCCCCGCTTGATCTCCATGGTGAGCTTGGTGGGCAGCTCCCGGTTCGCACCGTCGGGGTCCATGAAATTGAGCGAGGGCTGGCCCGCGCCGCCGCCATAGAGGCCATAGGGCCGAAAGCGCCTGCGGTCGGAGCGGACTTGCAGGATGCCTTCCGCCTCCAGGAACTCGTAGTCGCGCCGGTAGGGGACGCCGCCGCGATATTTGCCGATGCCGGCGCGGTCGGGGATGAAATCGTAGGAGCCGATCCTGATCGGGTTCTCCGCCTCCGTCACCTCGACCGACTGCGAGGCCATGTTGGCGAACATGTTGGAGTTGCCGTCGAGGCCGTCCGACCAGGGCCGCCCGCCCCAGGTGCCGCAGGTGAAGTCGACGTAGATGAAGGGGTTGCGGTCGTCGTCGTAGCCGCCGATGGAGACCCCGGTGTTGCCGCCGTCGGAGGCGGCGAAGACCCGGTCCGGGACCATCATGGCGAGCGCGCCGAAGGCGCAGTCGACCATGCGGAAGCCGGTCAGGCCGCGCGCCGCGCAGGCCGCCGGCAGCACGCCGTTGGCGATGGTGCCGGGGGGCGCCGTCACCTCGATCACCCGGAAGACGCCCTCGTTGTTGGGAATGCCGCCGGGCAGGATCGAGCGGATGGCGGTATAGGTCGCGGCCTTGGTGAAGGAGAGCGTGTTGTTGATCGCGCCCTTGACCTGGGCCGAGGTGCCGGTCCAGTCGACCTTCATCGAGTCGCCCTGCTTGTGCATGGTGACGAAGAGGCGGATCGGCTTGTCGCGATCGATGCCGTCGTCGTCGATCCAGTCCTCGAAGCTGTAGGTGCCGTCCGGCAGCTCCGAGATCGCCGCCCGGGTCAGCCGCTCGGCATAGTCGATCACCTCCGCCATATAGAGCTTCACGGTCTCCTTGCCGTAGCGCTCGATCAGCTCCATGAACTGCCGCTCGGCGATGGTGCAGGCGGCGAGCTGGGCGCGGAGATCGCCGAACACCTTGACCGGCACCCGGACGTTTTTCTCGATCATCGAGAACATGGTCTCGTTCCGCTTGCCGCGATCGAACAGCTTCAGCGGCGGGATGCGCAGGCCTTCCTGATAAATCTCGGTGGAATCGGAGGCGTTGGAGCCAGCGACCCGGCCGCCGACGTCGGTGTGGTGGCAGATGGTCGCGGCGAAGGCGATCCGCTCGCCGTCGACGAAGAGCGGCTTGAAGATGAAGATGTCGGGGAGATGCATGCCGCCGTCGAAGGGGTCGTTCAGGATGAACATGTCTCCGGGATTTATTTCGCCGGCGAAACGTTCGACGATGACGTCGAGCGCGGTCGGGATCGAGCCCAGGTGGCCCGGCAGCGTCAGGCCCTGCGCCACCAGCTTGCCCTCGGCGTCGGCGAAGGCGGTGGAGAAGTCCATGTTGTCGCGCAGCACGGAGGAATAGGTGGTGCGACAGATGGTCAGCGCCATCTCGTCGGCGATGGAGAAGATCGAGTTCTTGAACAATTCGAAGGCGATCGGATCCTGGATCTCGGTCATCGGCGTCAGTCCCACTGAATGTGCCCGCTGGAGCACGGTCGGCGAAGCTTACCGATCCGCCGCGCCTCCGTCCAGGCCGGACGGGCGGCGGCCGATGCCCGGGGTCGTGGGCCAAGGCAACGGCGTCTCGCCCATGGCGACCTTTCGAATTCCGACCGACCCGCTATGATCATCCCTCGATATGCGCTTTGACGCCAAGCGGCGAGGGGAGGGACGTGATGGTGAAGGTCGGTGAGTTCGAGTTGAGCCGGGTGGTCGAGATGGAATTTCCCTTCGTCGAGGCTTCGGCCTTCCTGCCCGATTCCACGCCCGAGGTGATCGAGGCCAATGCCGAGTGGCTCTATCCCCGCTACATGCAGCCGGGCGGGGACATGTGCAATTTCGCGTTCCAGTCCTACATCCTGCGCACAGCCCACCACACCATCCTGGTCGACACCTGCGTCGGCAACGACAAGCCGCGCCCGGCCCGGCCGATGTGGGACATGATGAACGGCCCCTATCTCGCCGACCTGGCGGCCGCCGGCGTCCAGCCGGAGGAAGTCGACTTCGTGCTCTGCACCCATCTCCACGTCGACCACGTGGGCTGGAACACCCGGCTCGTCGACGGCCGCTGGGTGCCGACCTTCCCCAACGCCAAATACGTCTTCGCGCGCAAGGAGCACGACTTCTGGGAGACCGGCTGGCGCGAGGGCACGACGGGCCTGGTTCCCAACGTCTATGACGATAGCGTGCTTCCGGTGGTCGAGGCGGGACAGGCGGTGCTGGTCGATTGGGACCATCAGTTGGAGGACGGCGTCTCGCTGGAGCCGGCGCCGGGCCACACCCCGGGCAACATCGTGATCAACCTCGCCTCGGCCGGCGCCTCGGCGGTGCTGAGCGGCGATGTGGTGCACCACCCCTTGCAACTGGTCCGCCCCGAATGGTCGAGCCGGGCCTGCGAGGACCAGGCGCTCTCGGCGACGACCCGGCGCGCGCTCTTGGAGAAGCACGCCGACAGCGACACGCTCTTCTGCCCGGCGCACTTCGCCTCGCCCACCCTCGGCCACATCGTCTCCAAGGGCGACGCCTTCGCTTATGAGCTGCTGGGCGAGGGCTGAGCCGAGGCCGCGAGGCGCCGCGCGCCGTGGCGGGAAATCGACGCGGATGCTAATCTAGCGACGCGATGGCCGATCTTTTCTTCGAGAAACCGATCCTCAACACTCCTTACGCGTTTCCGGCGAGGCACTGGGAACTCGATGGGGACGGTCAGCCGACCAACCAGATCCTGGAGACGCGCCGGCGCTCCGAGCTGATCTCCCCGGTGCCGAAGCCCAAGAAGCGCAAGAAGGCCAAGAACCAGGGCCAAGCCGAGATCGTCTTCGACGCCGGCGACGGGCTCTCCACCGTCGAGCAGGAGTACAACCGCACGATCGTCAACGAGGTTCGAGGCGCCGTCGATGCCTGGCGTGCGCTACCAAACCCGGACCAATGGCAGGTGACGCCGGAAACGGCGCGGCTTCTCCAGCACTGGCGCCATCATCGCTTCCAGGACATTCGCCCGTTCTTCTGCCAACTCGAGGCGGTGGAGACGGTGATCTGGTTGACCGAGGTCGCGCCGAGGCGAGGCGGTCGCGGCGCGCGGTTCTGGAAGCACCTGCGAGGCGCCAACGAGCAGGCGAACCCCGAACTCCTACGCCTCGCGCTCAAGCTTGCCACGGGGGCCGGCAAGACTACGGTGATGGCGATGCTGATCGCCTGGCAGGTCGTCAATGCGGTTCGCCATCCGGGCGGCAGGCACTTCTCGCGGGGCTTCTTGATCGTCACGCCCGGCATCACGATTCGCGACCGGCTCAGGGTGCTGCTCCCCAACGACCCCGAGAGCTACTACCGCAACCGCGAACTCGTCCCCACCGACATGCTGGCCGAGATCGAGCGGGCCAAGATCGTCATCACCAACTTCCATGCCTTCAAGCTCCGAGAGCGGATGGACGTCTCGAAGGTCGGCCGCGCGCTGCTGAAGGGACGCGGACCCGCTCTCGCTACCATCGAGACCGAGGGCCAGATGATCCAGCGGGTCATGCCGGACCTCATGGGGCTGAAGAATATCGTCGTCCTGAGCGACGAGGCGCACCACTGCTACCGCGAGAAACCCCAGAGCGAGGATGTCGGCGACCTGAAGGGGGACGAGAAGAAGGAAGCGGAGAAGAACTCGGCAACGCCCTTTTTCCTCTCCGGCTCCGGCTATGCCGAGGGCACGCTGTTCCCCTGGACCGTCTGCGACTTCTCGCTGATGGACGCCATCGAGTGCGGCATCGTCAAGCTGCCCCGCGTCCCCGTCGCCGACAACATCCCGGGCGCCGATATGCCCAAGTTCCGCAATCTGTGGGAATATATCGGCAAGAAGATGCCGAAGAAGGGGCGCGGCAAGTCCGGGCAAGGCCTCGACCCGTTGAGCCTGCCGCCCGAACTGCAGACGGCGCTGGAGGCCCTTTACGGCCACTACGCGAAGACCTTCGAGCTTTGGCGGCGCGAGGGCATCGACCTGCCCCCGGTCTTCATCGTGGTCTGCAACAACACCTCGACCTCGAAGCTGGTTCACGACTTCATCTCCGGCTTCCAGCGTCCCGGCGAGGATGGCGAGAGCGAGGCCTATCACGCCGGCCGTCTGGCGCTGTTCCGAAACCACGACGAGCACGGCAACCGGCTGGCCCGCCCGCGCACCCTCCTGATCGACAGCGAGCAGTTGGAATCCGGCGACGCGCTGGACAAGAACTTCCGCGAGATGGCGGCCGACGAGATCGAGCGTTTCCGACGCGAGATCGTCGAGCGCACCCGCGATTGGTCCGCCGGACAGTCGATCACCGACCAGGACCTGCTGCGCGAGGCCATGAACACGGTCGGCAAGAAAGACACGCTCGGCGGCTCGATCCGTTGCGTCGTCTCGGTCGCCATGCTGACGGAGGGCTGGGACGCCAACACGGTCACCCATATCCTCGGCGTCCGCGCCTTCGGCACCCAGCTTCTGTGCGAGCAGGTGGTGGGCCGCGCGCTGCGGCGCCAATCCTACGATCTGAACGAGGACGGATTGTTCGATGTCGAATATGCCGACATCCTGGGCATTCCCTTCGATTTCACCGCCAAGCCGGTCGTCGCCCCGCCCAAGCCGCCTCGGCCGACGGTCCGCGTCCAGGCGCTCCCTGATCGAGTGGCGCTGGAGATCACCTTCCCCCGGGTCGCGGGCTACCGGGTCGAGCTGGCGAACGAGAAGCTGAGCGCCGCCTTCACCCCGAATTCGGTTCTGGAACTGACGCCCGATCTGGTCGGCCCCTCGAAGACCCGGAACCAGGGCATCCTCGGCGAGGGCGTGGAGCTGAACGTCGAGCACCTGCGGGACATGCGCCGCAGCACCATCCTCTTCCACCTCGCCAAGCACTTGCTCTACCAAAAATACCGCGACCCCGGCGACGAGCCGAAACTGCACCTCTTCAGCCAGTTGAAGCGGATCACGAAACAATGGCTCGACGGCGGCTACCTCAAATGCACCGGCGGCACCTATCCGGCGCAACTGATCTATCAGGAGATCGCCGACATGGCGTCGGAGCGGATCAAGGCCGCGATCACCGAGGCCATGGCGGGCGAGAACCCGATAAAGGCGGTTCTGGAGGGCTACAACCCCACCGGCAGCACCCGGCACGTCAACTTCACCACCTCGAAGACGACGCGCTGGCAGACCGACCCCGGCCGTTGCCACGTCAACTGGGTCGTCTGCGACAGCGATTGGGAGGCGGAGTTCGCCCGCGTCGCCGAGGCGCACCCCCGCGTCCGCGCCTACGTGAAGAACCAGAACCTCGGCCTGGAGGTGCCCTACCTGATGGGCTCGCTTCCCCGGAAATACCTTCCCGACTTCATCGTCCAGGTCGACGACGGCCAGGAGGACCCCTTGAACCTGATCGTCGAGATCAAGGGCTACCGGGGCGAGGACGCGAAGGAGAAGGCCAACACCATGAGCGCCTACTGGGTACCGGGGGTGAACAATCTCGGCAAGTTCGGCCGCTGGGCCTTCGCCGAGTTCACGGCGGTCTATGAGATCGAGAGCGAGTTCGAGAAACTGATTGCGGCGCTCATCGCCGATGAAGCGGCGTGAGGGGAGAGGGGAATGGCGCGCGGAACAAAAAGAAGATCGATCGAGGTCGAGGCGCTGACGCACGAGGAGGCGAAGCGGCTGAACATTCCGACGGCGGAGCTGGAGACCTTGATGCGGGATGAGGAGCGGAGCCCGATCCAGCTCGCCTACGCGCGGCGCAACCGCGACCTCGACCCCCAACTGGTCTGGCGCGGCAAGGACGAGCAGGACTGGTCCGACCTGGTGGTGCAGGCGCCGCCGCTCTATATCCAGGAGAAGGTCCACCCCAAGGTCCTGGTCGACGACCTGATGCGGGAAGCGAAGGCGCGTCGGGACGAGGTGGCGCCCGAGGCCCCAGACCTCTTCGCCGATTTCAACGGTCTTCCCGGCCCGGAGGCGGTGGCCGAGTTCTACCAGCACGACCAGAACTGGTCGAACCGCATGATCCTGGGCGACAGCCTCCAGGTCATGGCCAGCCTGGCGGAACGCGAGGGGCTGCGGGGCAAGGTGCAGTGCATCTACCTCGACCCACCCTACGGCATCAAGTTCAATAGCAATTTTCAATGGTCGACGACCAGCCGGGACGTGAAGGACGGTAAGAAGGAGCACATCAGCCGAGAGCCGGAACAGGTGAAGGCGTTCCGCGACACCTGGCGGGATGGGATTAATACCTACCTAACATACTTGCGAGACCGTCTCACGGTCGCACGCGATCTACTAGCCGAAAGCGGATCTATCATCTTTCAAATTGGCGAAGAAAATTGCCATTTAGCACGAAGCCTTCTTGATGAGGTGTTTGGATCGGAAAATTTCATCTCACAAATCATTTTTGCAAAAACATCGAGCGCTACTTCCGAGTACTTATCTGGGACATATGATGTATTGATTTGGTATTCTAAGAATAGGAAAAAACTTAAGTATCGACAGCCTTTTAACTTAAAACAAATTGACGGCGCTGGTGGAAGTGCGTATAAGCGAGTTCGTCTCGGTAATCTGACAGACAGGCCTATCACCTCTGACGAGATTTCAGGTGAGAGGCCATTGCCTAAAGATGCGTAACTGCCCAGGTAGCTGATTTCGATGAGGCTGCGGATTGGGTCTCTGGGGGCAGATTTTGTGGGTTTGGGGCGCTGACGGCCTAGATTTCGTTTGACAGAGGGTGGTTGGTCGATTCTAAGGATTCGATGGATAGGGATGTTCTTGCCTTTTTGTCGAAAGACGAGCTGATCGATGTGGTGCTGGCCCAAGGGTCGCGGCTCGCCGAGTTCGAACTCCGGCTTGGTGAACTCGAGCGCCGGCTTGGCCTGAACAGCACGAACAGCGGCAAGCCACCGTCGAGCGATGGATTGAACAAGCCACCGGCGGGTAAAAAGAAGCGCACCAGGAGCCTCCGTAAGAAATCGGCCCGCAAGCCGGGCGGGCAAAAGGGCCACAAGGGCGAGACCCTGCGCCAAGTCGCCGATCCCGACGCCACCGTCGACCATTATCCCGAGACGTGCCAGTGGTGTGGTTCGGGATTGACGCCGGATATGGCTACCGGCCATGGGGCCCGCCAGGTTTTCGATCTACCCGAGCCCCGGCCCCTGGTGGTCACGGAGCATCGGGCGCATCGCTGCCGTTGCGGGCATTGCGGCACGTACACTCGGGCTTCTTTTCCCGTCGCCATCACCGGCCCGGTTCAATACGGCGCTCGGATCGGAGCCATGGTGGTCTACCTGTCGCACTACCAACTCCTGCCCGAGGACCGCCTGGCTGAATTGATGAAGGATCTGTTCGGGGCGGAACTGTCTCCGGCGAGCCTCGCGCGGAGGGGCGGGAACAGCGCCGAGTCCGTCCAAGGCGTCGTCGATGTGATCCGCGAACTGGTGAAATCGGCGCCGGTCAAGCACATGGACGAGACCGGCTTGCGGATCGCCGGGCGGACCCAATGGTTGCACGTCGCCTCGACCGCGCGGTTGACCTTCTATCGGGTCTCGGAGCGACGCGGCAGCCTGCTCGGCGGAGTCGGCGGCATCGTCGTCCATGACCACTGGAAGCCGTACTTTACGATGGAGGGCGTACGGCACGCGCTGTGCAACGCCCATCACCTGCGCGAGTTGCAAGCCCTGATCGAGATCGAGAAGGAGGGCTGGGCACGCAAGATGCAGAGACTATTGCGCCGCGCCTGCCACGCGGTAAATCTCGCCCGGGAGCGGGGCGTGGCGCTGAAACCAGGCCTCGTCGAGCGCTTCCGAGGGTGTTACGACGCGATCACGGCCGAGGGCATCGCCTTTCACGAGGCACAACCTCCTCTTGCGCCCAGATCGAGCAAGGCCAAGCGCCGGGGAAGCAAGCCGCGCCGCACCGGGCACAACCTTCTCCGGCGCCTTCAGACACACAAGGAAGACGCGCTGCGCTTCCTCATCAATTTCGCCGTGCCGTTCACCAACAATCAGGCCGAGCAGGACGGGCGCATGATGAAGGTCAAGCAGAAAATCTCCGGCGGCTTCCGCAGCCAGAAAGGCGCCGAAGACTTTGCCACCGTCCGCGGCTTCATCTCGACCGCCAGAAAACAGGGCTGGAACATCATCCAGGCGCTCATGGAAAATCCCGAAACCCTGATCGAGCGTCTCCACGCCGCCTAAAAGGCCACCATGTACCTGGGCAGTTACAAAGATGCAAGAATATTTCGAATCGATAATCTGACGAGTCAAAGTGTAGGTCGTGATAAGGGAGAAGGTGCTGCGTCATGGTTTCCAGTTGAATTTCACGGGCGCACACTTCGACCATCAGAGAAAGTTCGGTGGAAAACGAATGAACTTGGCAGAGAAAGTTCGGTGGAAAACGAATGAACTTGGCATGAGTCGTCTTGCTATGGCAGGAAGACTAAGTGCGACGAATAATGGTCTATATTACGTTCGATATTTTGATGATTTTCTCGCTTTTCAAGAAGATAATATTTGGAGTGATACGGGTATAGCTGGATTTACTTCCGAAAAAAAATAGGCTCAATTCGTGAATTGTATGCGTCACCTTGTTACGGCGGCGGCGAGGCAGGCTCGGTCATTGGCGCCGGGGGCGAGGCCGACGAGGTGGAACCAGCTCAGGTAGTTGTCCAGATAGCGGGTGGCGATGCCGCGGCGGGGACGCAGGAAGTCCTTCAACCGGCTGTGGCGGCTGTTCACCGTCTGCACATGCAGATCGCCCCGAACCCGTTCCCCCATCGAGCGGTTGAGTGCTTCGTGGCTCACCCCGAGCGCGGCGGCGCACGGTGGGTAGCTCGCGCCGCCGTCGGAGACCAGCAGGGCGTCCTTCGCGACCACCGGGTCGAGGGCAGCCGTGAGCGCCGCCGCATCGACCCTGGGCAGCACCGCGCTGACCGTCGTTCCGCTCTGGTCCGCCGCCATGAGAACCGGTACCTGCTCGCGCGAGAGGCCGCGCTTCTTCGCCTTGCCGCCCCGCCGCCGTGCCTTGCGCCCCAGCCCGCGCGCGCCCTTCCGGCTCTCCAGGACGTAGGTCTCGTCCGCTTCCACGATCCCCTTGAGCACCTCCGAATCGCTCCGCGCCGCCGCCAGAAACCGGTGACGCCAGCGGAACGCCGTGCTCACCGCCACGTCGCAGCGCGCCGCCGACGCCTTCACCGTCTCCCCCTTCGCCAGCGACGCCCCGAACGACAGCCAGCGTTCCTTGTGGTGCAAGCCCGACAGCGGCGTACCGCTCAGCGCGTTGAAGGTCCTGCCGCAGCCCTTGCACTGGTAGCGCCGCAGACCCCGCGCCATACCGCGCGAAACCGCCCCTTCGCTCGCGCAGTGCGGACAGCGCCGGGCCTCGTCCACACCAAGCTCGATCGCGGCCTTCGATGCCTCGCCCTCGCTCCGGCCCGACAGCACCGCGAGCGCCTCGCGCCGCTGCGCGCGCGTCAGCCCGCGCGCCGCCGAAAGCCACACCTGGAAACCCTTGCCGTCCATAACCCAACCTCCTGACGTTGCAGGCACTCTATCACTAATGCATACAATTCACGAATTGAGCCAAAAAATATGTAGTCGAAACCTCGGAAAAGGTAATACAACGCTGCATCCTCATGACTACCGACCCCGGCGATCTGGTGCTCGATCCGACCTGCGGCTCCGGCACCACCGCCTACGTTGCCGAGCAGTGGGGGCGGCGGTGGATCACGATTGACACCTCGCGAGTGGCGTTGGCGCTGGCCAGGGCGCGGGTTATGGGGGCGCGGTATCCCTATTATCTGCTGGCCGACAGCGCGCAAGGTCAGCGCAAGGAGGCGGAGGTGACGCGGAAGCCGCCCTCGGAGGCGCCGACCCGAGGCGATATCCGCCAGGGCTTCGTCTACGAGCGTGTACCGCACATCACGCTCAAGGCCATCGTCAACAACGCCGAGATCGACGTCATCTGGGAAAAGGCCCAGGAGACGCTGGAACCGCTCCGCGCCGACATGAACGCCGCCCTCGGTACGTCTTGGGAGGAATGGGAGATCCCTCATAGCCTTTCCGAAGTCAAACAATTGACCGGCAAAGGTGAATATAGGATGGGAGTGGATATTGGGGCAGACTCGAATGCGGTCGCCGAAATCAGGGACAAAGTCGCGGACCTCCACGCCCGCTGGTGGGAGGCGCGGATCGAGCGGCAGCGGGAAATCGACGCCTCCATCGCCGCCAAGGCGGATTACGAGTACCTCTATGACAAGCCCTACCACGACAACGCCCGCGTCCGCGTCGCCGGTCCCTTCACGGTCGAGAGCCTGTCGCCGCATCGGGTCGTCGCCGTCGACCAGGACGATGAGCTGGTCGAAGTCGTCGATGCCGCCGAGGGCAAGCGCGTCGCCACCGAGCGAAGCAACGGCGAGACCGACTTCGCGACCGTGATGCTCGACCAGCTCAGAATTGCCGGCGTGCAGCAGGCGCACAAGGAAGACCGCATCGCCTTCACCTCGGTCACCGGCTGGCCCGGCAACTTCATCTGCGCCGAGGGCCGCTATAGGGAGCAAGAGGCGCGGAGCGGCGCAGCCGCGACAGGGAACGAACAAGAGGCGGGGAGCGGCGAAGCCGCGACCGGGATGGAGCAAGAGGCGGCGAGCGGCGCAGCCGCGACAGGGAACGAACAAGAGGCGGCGAGCGGCGCAGCCGCGACAGGGAACGGCAAAGAGCGCAAGGCCGGCATCTTCATCGGCCCGGAGTTCGGCACCGTGGCCCGCCCCGACCTGGTGGCGGCGGCGCGCGAGGCGGCGGACGCCGGCTTCGACGTGCTGATCGCCTGCGCCTTCAACTTCGACGCCCACTCGGCCGAGTTCGACAAGCTGGGCCGCGTCCCGGTCTTGAAGGCGCGGATGAACGCCGACTTGCACATGGCGGACGAATTGAAAAACACCGGCACCGGAAATCTGTTCGTGATCTTCGGCGAACCCGATATCGAGATCGAGGACGTGGGCGACGATCGGCTGCGGGTAAAAATCCGGGGCGTCGACGTGTTCCATCCCCAGAGCGGCGAGATCGAATCGAGCGGCCCCGACGGCATCGCCTGCTGGTTCATCGACACCGATTACAACGAGGAGAGTTTCTTCGTCCGCCACGCCTATTTCCTCGGCGCCGCCGACCCCTACAAGGCGCTGAAGACGACGCTGAAGGCCGAGATCGACGCGGAAGCCTGGGAGAGCCTGCACTCCGACACCTCCCGCCCCTTCCCCAAGCCCACCACCGGCCGCATCGCCGTCAAGGTCATCAACCACCTGGGCGACGAGGTGATGAAGGTGTTTGGAGTGGGGTGATGACTTCAGAACAAGCGGCATGTCTGATTTGGGGAACGCCGGCTAAAACTCTGCCAACAGCACGTGACGGTCAAAAAGTGGCTTCGCCGCGCGCTGCTGGTTGCTATTACATTAGCGGCACTGCTCAAGCTACGCTCAACGCATGGGGCGAAACAAACAAAACTCTTATCACCTCCTGGCTAGTCGAACAGAGACGACTCGGTGTACTATGTCCCGATATAACAAGCACGACGCTGAACAATATCAAGAGGAGGCGCTCGCTCTCCGTTCATGAGCGGGCGGATAATCTACTACGATACTTGGACGCTAAGAGCGATATACTGGGTAATATCGTGAAACTTTATGCCTTGGATAATAGCAACGATCAGAAAACTGCGTTCGAGTTAATGGCTTGGACTGAATCGCGCCAAATTTCCGAAGTAAAGACACTTGCCGAGTATTGCAGTGAGGAAGGGTGGATTCAACACCGCGCCACAGAGCGATCGGGCTCATCAAAGAACACAATTCATGAGCTAATGCTCAGGCCACTCGGCTATGCCCGTCTTGCCGAGCTTGACAGCATGAATTCTGATTCAAAACAGGCCTTCGTAGCCATGTGGTTCGACGACACGATGAAGGACGCCTACGATCAGGGCATATCTCCAGCCATCGAAGATGCTGGATACCGAGCCGTTCGCATCGACCAAAAGGATCACAATAACAAGATAGATGACGAAATCATCGCCGAGATCCGAAGATCTCGTTTTCTCGTCGCTGATTTTACATAAGGAGATTCTGGCGCACGCGGAGGCGTATACTACGAAGCTGGATTTGCTCATGGGCTCGGGATTCCGGTGATTTTCATTTGCCGCCAGAATGCTATTTGTAACGTCCATTTCGATACTCGCCAATACAATCACATCCTCTGGGAAGACCAAAGTGATTTACGTGACAAGCTGGTCAAACGCATCTCGGCCACGATCGGCGACGGCCCTGACAAAAGTCGAAATTAAAGTCCATGCACTTCCGCATCGCCGATACCTTCACCGACAGCCTGGCCAAGCTGACCAACCAGGAGCAGAAGGCGGTGAAGACGACCGCCTTCGACCTCCAGCTCGACCCCGCCAACCCGGGCATGCGCTTTCACAAGCTGAGCAAGGCCAAGGACCCGAACTTCTGGTCCGTCAGGGCGGGCAGCGACATCCGCCTGATCGTCCACAGAAGCGCGGCGAGCCTGCTGCTCTGCTATACGGACCATCACGACAAGGCTTATGCCTGGGCCGAGCGGCGCAGGATCGAGCGCCATCCCAAGACCGGCGCGGCGCAATTGGTCGAAGTGCGCGAGACGGTCGAGGAGATCACCGTCCCACGGCCGGTCGAGGCGGTGGCGGACGTGCCGGCCGAGCCCTACCGGCCGCCCTTGTTCTCGACCCTTTCGGATGACTCGCTGCTCGGCGTCGGCGTGCCCGAGGATTGGCTGGCGGATGTCCGGAACGCCTCCGAGGACAACTTCTTCGATCTCGCCGACCATCTGCCCGGGGAGGCGGTGGAGGCGCTGCTCGACTACGTCTCGACGGGCACGCTGACATCGACCGAGGCGCTCACCGCCGAGATCGATCCCTTCGCCCATCCCGATGCGGCCCGTCGCTTCCGCCTGCTCGACAACGTCGAGGAGTTGGAGCGGGCGCTCGATTACCCTTGGGAGAAGTGGACGATCTTCCTCCACCCGGCGCAGCGAGAATTCGTCGCGCGGGACTACGCCGGCCCGGCCCGGATCTCCGGCTCCGCCGGCACCGGCAAGACGGTCGTGGCGCTGCATCGGGCGGTGTTGCTGGCACGCCTCCATCCCGAGGCCAGGGTCCTGCTCACCACCTTCTCCAAGACCTTGGCGAATGCGTTGAAGACGAAGCTGGCGCGCATGGTCGGCAATGAGCCCGGCGTCCATGACCGCGTTGCGGTGCATCCCATCACCGGCATCGGCCACGAGTTGTACGGGCAAGCCTTCGGCCAACCCGACCTGGCCTCGCCCGCATTGATCCGATCGCTCCTGCAAGAAGCGTCCGAGGGCCTGGAGGGCAACCGTTTCAGCACGCGCTTCCTGCTCGGCGAGTGGGAGGACGTGGTCGACGCCTGGCAGTTGAGGACCTGGGAGGATTACCGCGACGTCGCCCGGCTCGGCCGCAAGACCCGGATCGGCGGCAAGCAGCGCGAGGCGCTTTGGGCGGTCTTCGAACGCGTTCGCGCCGGGCTGGACCGGCGCAAGGCGGTTACCTGGGCCGACCTCTTCGCACGGATCTCGGAGCACCTGAGCGTCCAGGGCATTCGCCCCTTCGATTTCGCGGTCGTGGACGAGGCGCAGGATGTCGGGGTCGCCGAGTTGCGCTTTCTGGCGGCGCTCGCGACGGCGCGAGCCGACAGCCTGTTCTTCGCCGGCGACCTGGGCCAACGGATCTTCCAGCAGCCGTTCTCGTGGAAAACGCTCGGCGTCGATGTGCGCGGGCGCTCCCACACGCTCAGGATCAACTACCGAACCTCGCACCAAATCAGGAGCCGGGCGGACCGACTGTTGCCCGGCGCCATTACCGATGTCGACGGCAACGTGGAGAGCCGGCGGGGCGCGGTCTCGGTCTTCAACGGCCCCGCCCCGCTGATCCGGGTATTCGACGACGAGGCCGTTGAAACGGCGGGCGTCGGCACCTGGCTGGCCGAGCTGATCGAGGACGGCCTCGCGCCCCACGAAATCGGTGTATTCGTCCGCTCGAAGAGCCAGATGAAGCGGGCCAGGGCCGCGACGAAGGCTGCTGGCGTCCCCTTCGTCGAGCTGTCGGAAAAGGTCGAGACCAAGCCGGAGCACGTCTCGCTCGCCACCATGCACCTGGCCAAGGGTTTAGAGTTGCGCCGCCGCGCTCGCGCTGTTGCCGTCATGGCCTGCGACGACGAGGTGGTGCCACTACAGGAACGTATCGAGTCCGTCACCGACGACTCCGACCTCGAAGAGGTCTACGATACCGAGCGCCACCTGCTCTACGTCGCCTGCACGCGGGCCCGCGACCACCTGCTCGTCACCGGCGTCGACCCCGCCTCGGAATTCCTCGACGATATGGTCGAATAACGGATCTCCGGCACGCCGGCCCGCGAGGTCTGCACCGTCGATCGGGCGTGCAACCGGTATTGCCGCGCTTTGCCTCATGTGTCCGATTGACGCTCACGCTCACGCTCGATGCGTTCATAGGCATCGTTGATGCGCGCCATCTGAGTATTCGCGAGATCATTGAATTCCGCCGACAAGCCGAGAGCTTGAATGACGTCGGGATGATAATTCTTCGCCCTGAGGTGATAGATCTCTTGAATCTCGTCGTTGGACGCCTGGGTATGAACACCAAGTATTTCATACGGATCTCTAACACGACCGTCGTCCACGTATTGGTTCAACTGAGTAATACCAACTGACGCTGACGGAGACTCACATTTGGGATTTCCCTGACGGTTGATTTCTGACTCAATTCTGGTGATTCGGGATTGAGGAGGAGATTGACGATGGGCGCGGCGATCAAGCTTCGGGAGGACTATGACGCGGACGAACTTCGTCGACTTGCGCGGCTTTCGAAAGACGCGGATCAGAGCCGTCGTCTGTTGTCGCTGGCGGTGATCCATGATGGCGGTCGTCGGCGGGATGCGGCGCGGACCGGCGGCGTCGGCCTTCAGGTGATCCGGGACTGGGTGTTGCGCTTCAATGCGACGGGCCCGGATGGCCTGATCGATCGCAAGGCCCCCGGGGCGACGTCGAAACTCGACGATGCACAACGCGAGGCACTGGCGGCGCGCGTCGATGCCGGACCGGATCCGGTGACGGACGGCGTGGTGCGCTGGCGTCTGGAGGATTTGGCGCGCTGGATCCAGGACGAGTTCCAGATCTCGCTCGGCGAGAGGACGGTGAGCCGCGAGTTGAAGGCGATGGGCTTCACCAAGCTGACGGCGCGCCCGCGCCACCATGCCCAGGAGGCGGGCGTCATCGACGACTTCAAAAAAAATTCCCCGAGCTGGTCTCGCAAGTCCGCGAAAGCCTGCCCGACGGCGCGGACATAGAAATCTGGTGGCAGGACGAGGCCCGCGTCGGCCAGAAGAACAAGATCACCCGGCGCTGGGCCCGACGCGGCAGCCGTCCCCGCGCGCCGCATGACCAGCGCACCAAGTCGGCCTACATCTTCGGCGCCATCTGTCCCGAACGTGGAACCGGCGCAGCCCTCGTGCTCCCGCGCTGCAACACCGAGGCCATGCAGCGCCATCTGGAGGAAATCTCCTCCCAGGTCCACACCAGCGCTCATGCCCTCCTGCTTCTCGATCAGGCCGGGTGGCACATCACCGACGATCTGACCATTCCAGACAACATCACCCTCGTCCCGATACCGCCACGCTCACCGGAACTCAATCCGGTCGAAAACATCTGGCAATACATGCGAGACAACTGGCTCTCCAACATCGTATTCCAATCCGAGGAAGAGATCGTCGACTGCTGCTGCGAAGCCTGGAACAAACTCATCAATAAACCGGGCAAAATCAAATCCATCGGCAAGCGTCAATGGGCCCATGGGTTTTGATCAATGTCGGTTGGTATAACATGCACTATCGACAATTTGTTCAAGTTGAGGACGAGACCCTCCGTCGTCTCGAGCGGAAGGAAACCTCGATCGTCATTCAAAAGATCGGACATCCTCTGATCGTGACGAACAAACATCGATCCCAGAAATTGCTTTCCGTTTTGGATCTCGACTTGCACATCAATCTTGAACTTATCCGTTCGTTGTGAGACGCCAAACATCGTATTCTCCCTGTCTGTTGTTGCGATCGCGAGCTTGAAGGCAAATCCGGAGTTTTGTGCCCTGACCAGCTTTTCTTGCTCTGTCGCGCCATGAGCGAGGATGCCGCGACGCTCTCGGTATTTTCAACTCGGCCTCGGCCCGCGACAGCTTCGCCGACAACCTCCTGGTCGAGGGCCGAGACGACGTGCTCAGCCGGCGCTCGACCAGGTGACGCCGTTCAGCACCAGCCGCTGAAATTCAGACGTCCGGAAGCTCCGGGCGTCGTGGCCGAGCAGCAGGACGAAGACCCGGCCCCGGCCATGCATGCGGGTCCAGCCGAGCGGGAAGGTCCCGGCCGGCATGTGGGTGGCCACGCGGTCCGGGCCCCAGGGATGGGTGCCTTCGTCCGCGTCGGCGGTGAGGAAGACCGCGTTGGCGTCGTCGTGGGCGAGGCCCATGTAAAGCTCGTCCTCGGTCTCGAAATCGCCGATTCCGCGGACCACCTCATGGCCGGGATTGCCGATGTGGACGGCGAAGCCGCCATAGGGTGGGTGGAAGCTGGTGCCGGTGATCCAGCCGCCGCCGGTGATCTCGTGGAAGCCGTGCCACTCCGCCGGCCGACAGGTGGAGATGTGGAGGCAGACGAAGCCCTTGCCGCCCTGGACGAAGCGGCTCATGCCCTCTCGCTCCGCCCCGGTGAGGGCGAGATCGCCAAATTCGGGCAGGTTCTCGCGCCGCGTGTTGAAGACGAGGGCGTCGAAGGCGGCCAGCTCACCCGCCCGCGCCAAAATCGAGGCATCCTCGGTGGCGGTCACCTCGTGGCCGGCCTGGTCGAGGAAATCGACCAGGATCGGCGTCGTCTCGGCGTAAGGATGACGACCGCCGGAGAGCAAAAGAAGCTTCATTGAATAGGCCCTCGCGAGCTGATTTGCCGCCCGAGGATACGATGTGCGTTGCCATCACGCCATTGCCCATGGAACTATCCCGCCCGAAACCGATTCTGGAGGCGGCGATGGACGTCGGCATGATGATGATCTTCTCCAGCTACGGCTGGGAAAAAATCGAGGATGAGCAGGTCTGGGAGGAGGAACTGGGCCTGGCCCGCATGGCGGCGGATTGCGGTTTCGACGTGCTGTGGTCGGCGGAGCATCACTTCAACGACTATTCCTTCTGCCCCGACAACATCCAGCTGATGAGCTATCTGGCGGCGGCCTGTCCCGATATCGATCTCGGCACGGCGGCGGTGATCCTGCCGTGGCACGACCCGCTCCGGGTGGCGGAAGGGGCCATTGTGCTCGACCTCTTGTGCAAGGGGCGACTCAGGCTGGGGCTCGGGCGCGGGCTGGCGCGGCGCGAATTCGCCGCCTTCCGGGGCGACATGAACGAATCCCGCGCCCGCTTCGACGAGGCCTCGGCGATGATCGTCGAGGCGCTCCGCACCGGCTTCGTCGAGGGCGACGGTCCACACTACCCGCAGCCCCGGATCGAGCTCCGCCCGCGCCCGAAGCGGAGCTTCGAGGGCCGCATCTACGCCGTCGCCTCCAGCGAGGAATCGGTCGCCTCGGCGGCCCGCCTCGGTGCCCGCATGGTGATGTTCTCCGACCGACCCTGGCCGCTGCGCTTGCCGGCGATTGAGCGCAACCGCGAGCTCCACCGCGAATTCCACGGCCGCGAGGCGCCGGTGATGCTGATCACCGACTTCTGCGTCTGCGGCCCCGACCTGGCGCAAACCGAGGCGGAAGCCCGGCGATACATGGGCAAGTTCGTCGAGAGCAACTTCCACCACTACGAATTCCTGGGCGAGCACTTCGGCAAGGTGAAGGGCTACGACGCTTACGCCCAGAAGGCCAAGATCGCCAAGGAGTCCGGCCTCGACGGCGCCACGGAGGGCTTCATGCAGGCGGCGATCTGGGGCACGCCCGACCATATCCTCCGCGCGCTCGAGGCCCGGCGCGATCTGATCGGCGAATTCGAGCTGAACGTCTCCTTCCGCTTCGGCGGCACGCCCCTCGAGGTCTCCAAGCGCGGCCTCCAGCTCTTCGCCGAGGAGGTCCTGCCGGTGCTGAAGAGCTGGGCTGCGCCCGAGGCGGCCCAGGTGGCCGAATAGTGCCCGGGCAGGGAGCGGTGACCGGTTTCGCCTTCACCGAGGAACAGGACGCCTTCCGCCGCGTGCTCAGGCGCTTCATGGCGGACAAGTCGCCACCGAGCGAGGTCCGCCGCCTGATGGCGGACGAGGCCGGCTGGGACCCCGAGGTCTGGCGCCAAATAAGCGAGGAATTAGGCCTCGCCTCGGTCCATATCCCGGAGCAATACGGCGGCCAGGGCTTCGGCTACGCGGAGCTCGCCATCACGCTCGAGGAGATGGGCCGCGCGCTGCTTTGCGCGCCCTATTTCTCGACCGTGGCGCTGGCCGCGACGGCGATCCTGAACGCCGGGACCGAGGCGCAGAAGCGGGCCCTATTGCCGGCAATCGCGGCGGGCGAGACCACCGCCACGCTCGCTTTCACGGAGGAGAACGGGCGCTGGGACGCGGGCGGGGTCGAGACCGTCGCGCGGCCCCAGGGCAACGGCTATCGCCTCGACGGCACCAAGAGCTTCGTCGTCGACGGATCGAGTGCCGATCTGGTGGTGGTGCTGGCGCGCCTCGAGGGCAGCGAGCGCGAGGACGGCCTCTCTTTCTTCACCGTGGCGGGGTCGGCGGAGGGGCTGGCGCGCGCCTCGCTCGAAACCCTGGATCCGACGCGCAAGCTCGCGCGGCTCGAATTCCGCGATGTGACCGCCGAGCCGCTGGGCGAGCTCGGGGGCGCGGCCGGGCCTTTCGCCAAGACGATGGCTCAGGCGGCCATGCTGCTCGCCAACGAGATGGTCGGCGGCGCCGAGCGGCTCAGGGAATCCGCCGTCGATTATGCCAACATGCGGGTTCAGTTCGGCCGCCAGATCGGCTCCTTCCAGTCGCTGAAGCACACCTCCGCCGACATGCTGCTGGAGGTCGAGCTGGCGAAGTCCGCCGCCTATTACGCGGCGGTGGCCGCGGCCGAAGACGATCCGGCGCTGCCCGCGCTCGCCTCGCTGGCCAAGGCTTCGGCCACCGAGGCCTATCTACAAACGGCGATCCACACCATCCAAATCCATGGCGGCATCGGCTTCACCTGGGACAACGACACCCATCTCTGGTTCAAGCGGGCGAAGAGTTCCGAGGCCTTCCTGGGCGACGCCGGCTATCACCGCCGGGCGATGATGGACCACTGGCACCTGATGGATGAGGGAGCGGCGACATGACCATGGCCACCGAAGCCTCGGTCCGGGCCGAGGCGCGGGCCTGGCTCGAGGCCAATTGGGATCCGGACCTGAGCCTCGTCGCCTGGCGCGAGAAGCTCGCCGAATCGGGCTGGGGCACCCCCGCCTGGCCCGAGGCGTGGCATGGCCGCGGCCTTCCCGTGGTCCTGGTCCCGGTGGTGGAGGAGGAGTTCGAGCGCTTGGGCGCCCTCGGCGTCGCCCGCGTCGGCATCCGCATGCTCGCCGCCGCGACCTTGCTGGAACACGGCAGCGCCCTGCACAAGGAGAAATTCCTGCGCCGCATCCTGACCGGCGAGGACACCTGGTGTCAGCTCTTCAGCGAGCCCGGTAGCGGCTCCGACCTGGCCGGCGCCACCACGCGGGCCGACCTCCGCGACGGCAGGTGGATCGTCAACGGCCAGAAGGTCTGGACCAGCGGCGCGCACCACGCGCAATACGGCCTGCTGCTGGCGCGGACCGACTGGGAGCTGCCGAAACACCAGGGGCTCAGCTACTTCGTCCTCGACATCGAGCAGCCGGGCGTCGAGGTCCATCCCTTGCGCCAGATGAACGGCCATGCCTCGTTCAACCAGGTCTTCTTCACCGACGCCGAGATCTCGCCTGAGTTCATGGTCGGCGAACTCGGCGAGGGCTGGAAGATCGCCACCACCACCCTGATGCACGAGCGCCGCAACGCCGATGCGTTGCGTTCCTGGGCGAGAGCCTCCGACGGCGAGGGCCGGATTTACGACGAGGAGCGGGCCGAGGTCGCCACGGTGATGGAGACCTACAAGTGGTATCCGCAACGCGCCGGCCGCGTCGACCTGGTGCTCGAGCGGGCGCGGGAGTGCGGCAAGCTCGACGATCCGCTGGTGCGCGAGGAGATCGCCAAGCTGCTGGTTCTCGCCAAGTCGGCCGAATGGACGGCGCGCCGGGCCCGCGCCGCGCAGGAGCAGGGCCGCCCGCAGGGGCCCGAGGGCTCGCTCGGCAAGCTCGCCTCCAGCCACGTCGCCCGGGCGGCGGCGCGGGTCCACACCGCGATCAGCGGCGCCGAGGCGATGCTGGCCGGCGGCGACGGGCCGAAGGACGGGCTGATCGCGGAGATCCTGCTCTCGGTGCCCGCGACCTCGATCGCCGGCGGCACGGACGAGATTCAGCGCAACATCATCTCCGAGCGGGTTCTGGGGATGCCCAAGGAGCCGCGCGTCGACACTGACCGCCCGTTCCGCGAGGTGGCGCGGAACACGGTGGACTGAGCGGTCTCGCGGGCGAGGCGGCGATGTCGCGAGTCGGGGATATACTCTCCGTGGCGCTAGTGTTCCGATCCTAACAAAAGTTTCCCAAAGGGCTTGCGTTCTGCGATTCTGGGGGAATGACGAAGACATTGGCATGCATCTGGCTGTCTCCCGCGGAGCGGGTGACGCTGGAAGGGTTGGTTTCTGGGCGGAACACGCCGCAGAAGCTGGTTTGGCGGGCACGGATAGTGTTGCTGTCGGCTGACGGGATCGGCACGATGACGATCGTCCGGTTGGTCGGCAAAAGTAAGGTGACGGTGTGGCGCTGGCAGGAGCGCTACCTTGCCAAAGGCATCGCCGGACTGCGCCGCGATGCGACGCGACCGGGACGCAAGCCGCCGCTGAGCGCCGAGGTGATCGAGCGGGTTGTGCATAAGACCTTGCACGAGACGCCGGAGGCGGCGACGCATTGGAGCATCCGCAAGATGGCCCGTGCCGTCGGCCTCAGCTACACCAGCGTGCAGCGGATCTGGAAGGCGCACGGCCTCAAGCCGCACCTGGTGAAGACCTTCAAGCTGTCGAATGACGAGCACTTCGTCGAGAAGGTGCGCGATATCGTCGGTCTCTATCTCGATCCGCCGGACAAGGCGCTGGTTCTCTCGGTCGACGAGAAGAGCCAGATCCAGGCGCTCGACCGCACACAGCCCGGCTTGCCGATCAAGAAGGGCCGAGCCGGCACCATGACGCATGACTACAAGCGCCACGGCACGACGACATTGTTCGCCGCGCTCGACGTCGCCTGTCGTTCCTCAAAACCTATTCCGCGGCGCGGGCGGGTCCGAGACGAACGACCCGGGCGACAGTGTCGGTCGTTGGACCCGGCGGAAAGATTGCAACGGTCGCATCGACCGATATGCACAAGCGTGTCAATCGGCGTTGAACATTGACCCCCTATCGGCGTGCAATGTTGACCGCTTTGGGGATGCACGGCGGAGGTCGTACAGGTAGTCCATAGGAGGGGCCCGCGCGCGGGCCGACGCGCCCACCACGCGGCTGGCGGCGGACCGCGCGTGGGAGGTTCCTGTGGGCCCACCTGGGCGACCGGGCGGCAGGTGGATCGGTTGCCTTTAGGACCGATTCTTGAAGCGCCAGGAGTCGTTTCCGGTCTCGATGATCTCGCAGTGGTGCGTCAGACGATCGAGGAGCGCGGTGGTCATCTTGGCGTCGCCGAAGACGGACGGCCATTCGCCGAAGGTCAGGTTGGTGGTGACGATGATCGAGGTGCGCTCGTAGAGCCGGCTGACGAGGTGGAACAGCAGCTGGCCTCCGGTTTGGGCGAAGGGCAGGTAGCCGAGCTCGTCGAGGATGACGAGGTCGCGCCGGGCCAGCTGATCGGCGAGCCGGCCCTGGCGGCCGGCGCGGGCTTCGGCCTCGAGCCGGTTGACCAGGTCGACGACGTTGAAGAAGCGGCCCCGGGCGCCATCGCGGATGCAGGCCCGCGCGATGGCGACGGCGAGATGGCTCTTGCCGGTGCCGGTGCCGCCGATCAGCACGGCGTTGCGCTGGTTGGCCAGGAAGCCGCCGACCGCCAACTCGCGGACCAGCGGCTCGTTGACCGGGGTGTCGGTGAAGTCGAAGTC
This sequence comes from Alphaproteobacteria bacterium, assembly GCA_965225945.1. Taxonomy (GTDB): domain Bacteria; phylum Pseudomonadota; class Alphaproteobacteria; genus JASLMY01. The sequence goes on from CBDDBZ010000039.1 coordinate 690,798, forward strand.
GGCCAGCTCCTTGGCCAGCGGCAGCTTGGCGCCACTCATCTGGTACTTGATGGATCGCGCCTGCTTGTCGGCGATCTCGGCCTTCAACAGCTCGCCGATGATTCGCTGCATCGGATGCTGGCGCTTGAGGCCGTCGGCGAGCACCTCGTCGAACGCGTCGCGCATGCCGGCGAGCTTGAGTGCGGCCATCATCTCCAGGACCTCATGGCGCTCCATGGCCGACCCCCCTCAAGCGGTCGTAGCGGGTGCAATCGGCCACCGGCTCAAAGCGAAGACGCAGGTTCGCGGGCGTCGGGATCGGCGCCGTCTCGGACGGCTGGCGCCGACGATTGAGGATGTTGAGCACGACGTCGGCGCTGCACACGCCGCCAGCGAGCGCCTCGGCACAGGCGGCCTCCACCGCCGCCAGCCCATCCGCCAGCACGGCGGTGAGGATCTCGACCATCTGCCTGTCGCCGTCGTCGTGGCCGGCGAGCCGGACGCGCACGCGACCCAGGGCGCCGGGCAGCGCCCAGTCCTTGAACGGCGCGCCGTTACGAAGCGCACCGGGCTTCCTCGCCAGCACGGGCACGTAGTGCCACGGGTCATAGACGGTCTGGTCGCGGCCGAAGCGCCGGGCATGCTCGGCGACGATCTCGCCGTCCTGGCGGATGACGATGCGATCGGCGTAGGCATGGACCTCGACCGGACGGCCGACGGCGCGCGCCGCCACGCTGTACTTGTTGCTGTCGAAGCGCACCAGGCAGGTCTTCGACACCGACGCCGGGACCGCGTGGAAGCCGTCGAACGGCCCGCGATAGCCGACCAGGGACGGACGCTCGTCCTCGAACACCTGCCAGACAGTCCTGTCCTTGAACACCGGGTGGGGATGACGCCGGGCGTAGGCGACGCACTGGTCCAAGAGCCAGGCGTTGAGTTCGTCGTAGGTCTTGAAGCGCAGCCGCGGGGTGAAGAACCGACCGCGGATGATCCCGACCTGGTTCTCGACCTGCCCCTTCTCCCATCCCGCTCCCGGCGTGCATGCTGTCGGTTCGACCAGGTAGTGGCCACACATCTGCACGAAGCGCCGGTTGAACGCGCGCTCCTTGCCGATGAGGACGGTCTGCACCGCCGTCTTCATGTTGTCGTAGATGCCTCGCCGGCAGGCACCCTGGAACAGCCGGAATGCCCGGTCGTGGGCGTCGAACACCATCTCCTGGCTCTCGCGCGGATAAGCGCGGACGAAGAACATTCGGCTGTGGCACAGCCGGACGTGCGCGACCTTGACCTTGGTCGTCACCCCCGCCAGCACCACGTACTCGTGGCTCCAGTCGAACTGATAGGCCTCGCCCGGCGAGAACACCAACGGCACATAGGTCTGCGCCGTCGATGCCGAACGGCGCCACCGCCACGCCTTGGCGTAGCGCCGCACCGCGTCGTAGCCGCCGCCATAGCCCAGACCCTCGAGGGCTTCGGAGATCCGTAGCAGCGTCAGCCGCTCCCGCTTCGACTTGGTCTCGTTGGCCTCCAGCATCCGCTCCAGCTCGGCCGTCCACGGCCCCAGCTTCGGCATCGGCTGGACCCGCCGGTCGTAGGTGAACGCCGTCGCCTGCGAACGGATCACCTTGCGCACCGTGTTGCCCGAGACCTTCACGTCCCGCACGATCTCCTTGATCGGCTTCCCCTTGACGAAATATTCCCGCCGGATCCGCGCTATCGTCTCCACGACCAACATCCCCCACCACCTCGTCCGCCCAAAAACGAGGTGACTTGGACTAGCCAGGCTCAGGGGGTCAAATTTGGACGCCGATCACCCCTCAACAGGGGTCAACTTTGCACGCCGTTCCACAATCGGTGTCCACGTCGTCGTCGCCAACGGCGTAGTGGGCGCGGAACTGCTCCCATGTGGTGTCGACGGACAGGCCGACATGGCGGAAGAACGAGCCATCGACTTCGTTGGCCTCATCGTCGTACAGGCCATGAACCAAGTCGATGTGTTGGCCCTTGGCGTGCTCGGCCCGCACCACTTCGATGAGCCCGTCGATCGAGGCATCGTCCGCCGGGCTCCCCAACATGGCGAACATCTTCGCGAAGGCGATCTTCGCGGCCTCGATGTTGCCGGCGATGACGTGCTCGATCCCCCTGAGCTGCAGGGCCTCGGCTTCCTGTGCCATCGTTGTCTCCTTGGGCTTCGTCTTGCTGCCCTTCGGCCGGCCGGCGGGGTTGCCGGATCGGCCTCTCTGGAATGGTTTGCCTCGTGCTTTGGTCATGGTTTCCGCCTCTTTTTAGGTGTCCGGATTGTCTGGGTCATTGGTCGCGCTCTGCCGGCGCCTGGCCCAGGGGTTTCGCGGCCCCCGGCGCCGGGCTCGGCTCTTCGCCGCCTCCAAGGCTCGCGCCTCGTCAGACTCTTGGTCGATGAGCGCGAACATCGCCGCCAGCTCCACCGGGTCGTGCTCGCCCCCGGCGCCCTTGCGGCGGGAGCGGCGAGATGTGATGTCGTCGGTCATCAGCCGGGCTCGGCGCTCGCCTGCTCGGCCGCGACAGTGCGGAGGCGATCGCGGATGGCCGCGCGGATGAACTCCGGAGCCGTCTGGCCTTCCTGGTGGGCGGCTTGGCGGACCGCGTCCTGAAAACCCGGAGGGGCCATGGGGCTGATATGCTCGACAAACAGCGGCTCAGGC